>NZ_NGLC01000003.1:379837-386331 GCF_002140755.1 Enterococcus sp. 5B3_DIV0040 | reverse complement strand
TCACGCTTGATTTTGCCTGCTTTGATGAGTTCTTCTTTTTCTGCCCTTATGCGTTCAAGAAGTACGGAAGCAGGCTCATCATTCGGGTCTTGTGGCACAAGTTTGCCTTGTATAGCAAGGTCAAGGATTTTGCTTTTGATAGCACTAATATCCGACTGGAATGTTTCCTTTGAATTATCTATTTCATCGATGCACTTAAACGCCAACGAAACACGCTCAATTATACGCTTTTGTTCTGGTTTAGGTGCAATCGGAATCAAAGAATTTTCAACGAAATACTTACCTATTCTTTTTTGACCAACTGCTCCCGAAAATGCATTTACTCCATTTGAAATAAAGGCATCAGTTTTGATAGAACATAACACATATTCAGGATAAATACTATTATCAATGGTTCTTATGATATGTAACTCCGTTGTACCTGCTCCATAACCATTTTTAAGATTTTTGAATACAACTGATTTTTTGTTTTCAAAACAGGGTGTGATTTTTGCTATACCAATATCGTTATTAGCGAAATGCGTAAAGCCACTCTTAACTTTCCCCCACATTCGTTCTTCAAATGTGTGATTATTTGCATAGCCTTCTTGAATCATTGGCATTGAAACAAATGACACTTCAATATCATCAGAAAGACTATTTCTTGGATTTATTATGAAAGCGGACGAAAATCTACTCCATTCCCATCCATTAGGCAGCTCAAACGGTATCTCATCCTCAATACATTTCACTGTTCCGTCTGTAAACTGCTCATAATGTAAATTACATCAACCACATTCGGGTCTTAGGGTGCAATCCTGACGAGAACCGTTTTGGATAAACCTATCCACAAATGGTCTGCTCGCTACAGATATTATAGAATAATTAAATAGAGAATATTAGTTATCAAATCTCCACTCAATTTTAAAAATTGTGTGGAGATTTTTTTGCGTTTAGGGTGACCATTTGCCTTCTCCTGGTTCAAACAAGTGAGGGAATAAATATTTTTTTCAAAAATACCCTGACTTTTTTGTTCTCAGTTCTAACAAATGAAGGGAGGTTTTCATATGCCGAGATTATCAAAGAAAGCAAAACAAGGATGGAGTTTCTTCTTAAGTCCCATCACCGGCAGACGCACCTACAACGACTTGTGCCGGAAGTGCTTAAACCAATGCAAACAGAGCTTTCGGGCAGTTGTTGTCAGTTGCCCTAAATATCGTTCCAAAAGAAGCGTCAAAAACGAACCAAACGGCAACGATTTTAACGATACGGGATAAGGCAAGGAATTACACCTATTCAAAAATCAAACGGCTTACAGAGAGAAAAATCAGAAAAATCCGCACCTTTTTCATACAGAAAAAGTGTGGTTAGAGGTTGGAAGGCAAAGTCAGAAAAATAACGCAGAACCCATCCCCCTATAACTATATAAATAAATATATATTCTCTCTACCAGCCGGAAAAGAAATTACTGATTAAGAGAAAGGAACAATTATGATAGCAAACAAAGTATATACCTGTGCAGAAATGCGTGAGGAAAGAATCTATACAGGAGATTACAGATTTATAGACAAAGAAGGTGAATATATCGCCACATTGATAATGCGAGCAGAAGCAAGTTCAGGTATGCTTCGCTTATTCTTCCGGCTGGTAAACGGAAATAAAATCATCACTCCAGTGTTCTGGTGGCAGAAATATCTTGGGTTTTATGACATAGATAACGGAACAAAACTAAAGCTCATATACAAGGAAAATCCAAAAGGCATTTATCTGAGTGCCATAGAAATTTTGAACTAAAGAGAGGTACTTACAATGGCAGAAAGAATTGAAAAGATAAAAATTGACGCACTTATCCCCTTTGAAAATCATCCGTTCAAGGAAAGAACCGGCGATGAACAAGAGGAACTTATGGAGAGTATTCGTTCAACGGGTATGCTGGTGCCGGTAATTGTCCGCCCGCTTTTATTGGGCAAATATGAAATCATCAGCGGGCACAGACGAGTGGCTGTTTGCAAGGAATTAGGCTTTGATACTGTCCCCGCAATCGTAAAAGAACTTACAAAAGAGGAAGCGGTTATCACAATGGTGGACGCAAATTTACAGAGAGAAAATCTGCTCCCAAGTGAAAAAGCCTTCGCTTACAAGATGAAAGTTGAAGCTATGAAAGCACAAGGAAAAAGAACGGATTTAACTTCGTCGCAAATTGCGACAAAGTCGGATACCGCAACAGTAATCGGTCATCAATTAGGCGAAAGCCGTGACCAAGTTTACCGATATATCCGTCTTACTTACCTTATCCCCGAACTGCTGAAAATGGTGGACGAACAGAGGATAGCGTTTACTCCTGCAGTTGAACTTTCGTATCTGCCCGAAAGAGAACAGCGAGTTTTGTTTGATGAAATTGAATATACCGATGCTACTCCGTCACTCTCACAGGCTCAGCGTTTACGAAAATTCAGCAGTCAAGGGAGATTGTCTGTTGATACGGTATTCGCTGTGTTAAGTGAAGAAAAGCCAAACCAAAAGGAACAAGTCAAATTTATGACGGAGGATATACGAAAGTATTTTCCTAAGAATTATTCCAACAAGGATATGCAGGAAACAATCATAAAACTATTGGAAAACTGGCAGAGAAAACGAGAACGCAACGCAAGGGAGGAACGATAATGGAGTTGAATGATAAAAAGAAAACACAGGCAGAATATGACCGTTTTGTCGATTTTATGGCTCGTATGTATCTGAAATATGGGACAAAATATAGAGTCGCAACAGCAGAAGATATTATAAAGATGTTTCCAGAACGACAATCCAAAAAGAAATCTTTGCCGAGAAAATATGAACGGAAAGGGGCTTAATGACTCTTTCCCCACACAATGGATTGTAGAGGATATTAAGATTAAAATATAAGCAGTAAACACGAAGGGAGTGGTTTTGTGAGAAAGAAAAATTGCTATATCTATACCCGTGTATCCACATCAATGCAGGTGGATGGTTTCAGTTTGGATGCACAAAAGGAAAAATTAAGAAGATATGCAGAATTTCAAGAGTTTACGATAGCTGCCGAGTATTCTGATGAGGGAAAATCTGGCAAGAATATAGAAGGCAGACCGGAATTTCAATGTATGCTGAGTGATATAGCCAGTGGGAAAGATAATGTTGAATATGTGCTTGTATTCAAACTCTCCCGCTTTGGAAGAAATGCGGCAGATGTTCTAAGTTCGCTACAGCTTATGCAGGATTATGGTGTGAATCTGATTTGCGTGGAGGATGGAATTGACAGTTCAAAAGATAGCGGAAAACTGATGATTTCTGTCTTGTCTGCTGTTGCAGAAATTGAAAGAGAAAACATTCTTGTGCAAACGATGGAAGGAAGAAAGCAAAAAGCACGTGAAGGAAAATGGAACGGCGGTTTTGCTCCATACGGGTACGAATTGGTCGATGGTGAATTGAAAATTGCGGATGATGAAGCAGAGATAATTCGCATAATATACGATAAATTTATTCATACCACAATGGGAGCCGGTACTGTAGCAAGGTATTTGAACCGTCAGGGGTATGTGAAAAAGAAGCGTCAGAATGGAACCTTAGATTCCTTTACAGCACACTTTGTAAAAATCGTGTTAGACAATCCTATTTATTGCGGGAAGATTGCTTTTGGCAGACGAAAGACCGAAAAAATACAAGGAAGTAGAAATCAATATCACGTTGTAAAACAAGAAGAATATCCTGTTTATGATGGAATTCACGACGCTATTATCAGCGAAGAAGATTGGCTCTTAGCACAGGAAAAGCGAAAAATAACAGGCGTTAAAAATGAAAAAATATATAGTGTGGAACATCAACATTTGCTTTCCGGTATTTTGAAATGTCCGGAGTGTGGAGCGAGCTTATATGGCAGCGTCAACCGAAAAAGGAAGAAAGACGGCAGCTTTTACAGAGACTATTGGTATTATGCCTGCAAGCATCGCTTGGAGTATGACGGTCACAAATGTACTTATAAAAAGCAAATTCATCAGGATAAGGTGAACGACGCTGTTGTTGAAGTTATTAGGCATATTGTAAAAAATTCGCAGTTTGATACAGCAATCAAAGAAAAATTGGAAGCCAGTGTAGATTTAGAGACATACGAAAATGAAGAAAAATCAGTAAAAGCTCAGATAAAACAATTGACGGTAGCAAAGGATAGATTGGGTAATCAGATTGACCGATTGGACTATTCGGACAAGTATTACGAACAAAAGTATAACGATATGCAAAATCGTATGGATTCACTGTATGATGAGATTGCGGAAGCAAATTCCACTTTGGAAACTTTGCAAATGCAGATTAATGGTATCAGAGAACAACAAATTTCACAGCAGCGAGTATATGAATTTCTTGAATTATTTGATATAATGTATGATGAATTTTCGGAGGTTGAGA
Organism: Enterococcus sp. 5B3_DIV0040; assembly: GCF_002140755.1. NCBI lineage: Bacteria > Bacillati > Bacillota > Bacilli > Lactobacillales > Enterococcaceae > Enterococcus > Enterococcus sp. 5B3_DIV0040. Next base: position 381,933 of record NZ_NGLC01000003.1, on the reverse strand, counting down.
AGAAAGAATTTTTTAATAGTTTCATCAAACGCATTGAAATCCACCCTCAGCCACTTGAAAATGGGCAGATATTAAAGAGCATACAATTCCGTTTCCCTGTGTATTATCAGGGAAACGAGGTTGATACATTTTTTCCGAAATCTGAAAAAACAGTTGAGAACAATGTTGTGCTATACTTTTTGTAGTCCTATTATGCATCAATCTTAAATAGCAACAATCATAGACACTATCATAACATCTTTAGAAGATGGTTATAGAATAATATATCGTGATTCACGGGATAAGTCATCTTGCTTATGGGAGATGTCTTTTTTGTTTACAGTCATACGATGATCGATGACCGTAGTTACAATTACACACCTAAACTTCATGTGATGATTGGCAAGTGTACTTTCAGGTACGGTTGTTTATTTACCTTGCCAAAACCTTCCTACATGTCACTTGCATTTATCTTTTGCAGTACTGCAATTATCTTTTTGTAGTACTACGTTCCATTTATCCCCTAGCGTTTCTTTTCACCGTTCCTTTATTTTTGCCCTTATTAAGCGAAAAAAGGCAAGTTTTGATAAGTTCCATATAAAAAATATTAGATTTTATGAAGTTCTTATATAATACTTCAAGTAAGGTTTAATCAAGTTCTTTCTATTTCTAGATAGTCGGTTGAATTTTGTTTCTAAAAAAAGCGATGATGATAGCAAAACAATGTAGCAAATAGCAATCTTTTTTTCGACATTTGTGCTAAACGTTTCGACTTAGATTTTATTAGCGATCATATGTATAGGCAGATCACTATTTGACACCTCACCTCGCTCTTATCGTCCTCTAAAATCATTTCTACGGCGTTTTACTATCTCTTAATAAAGAATTATTTTACCTGAACTAGCTATTCATTGCGTGAGGAAAACGTCAGGGATTCATATTTTAGGAAAGTATGGATTCATCGCCCATGTACTAGATAAATAGAGAAAGGGCGATATTATCTGTCATAGACATTTTTATCCATCACGCTCACGCCTATTTAAGAATCATTTTAGCTAAAGCATAAAATGGCTCAGGCGTTTATCTCTATAGCATCGAAAATAAATTCTTCTTGTAATGCTTGCTCCGATTGATTTTCTTGCTCTATAAAATTCTTAGCTATATGATAGATAATTTCACTCGGTGCAAATCCGTATACTTGATTTTCCAATATATGACGAAGCCTAGATTGATGATCTGGTATTACATTTTCTAACCCAACATATAATCGTTTAACAATTTCTGTGATATATAATCCTGACTTCATGTAGAGATCTGAAAATGTCTTATCCTTATCCCTAAAAATATTAGGATCATCCGTCGCTAAAGAATCTAACATGGCTACAACTACCTTCCTTGGCGTATAAACTTGATTAGTTCGTTGAAGGGGAATATAGTCAAAGATATCTTCTTGGTTCTTATCAAAATAATTAGATAGTTTGTCTTTTAGATTTATGAATTCTTTAATTGATTGATTAAAAACAACTTCATCAAAAAATTCATACTCATCTCTTAAAACTCTAAAATCATCTAGACTAATTCCTGTAACCTCTATAAACACTTCATCTTTTATTGTTTTATCAAAGTTTTGTAATGTTGTTTCTTCATTACCGAACGCCATTAAAAATGATGGTATAGTTCTAGCAAATCCTCTTAATCTTGTCCTTATTTTTTCTTCAACAAAATTTTTCTTCTTATTAGTAGATTTCATTAGTACATCTTTTGTAGCTTCAACAACTAATTCATCCGTTTTTGTGTCAATCGTCCCAGTAATATCTTCCTTAAATTCATTTTCAATTATCTTAATATTTGCTTCATAATTATCTTTTGCTTTTTGTATTTTTATTTTATCATTCTTAGCTTCTGCTACTTTTCTTTCTAAATCAACTTCTGCTTTTCTCTCATCTATTTTTTTGGCTTCTTCAAGAATTTCAATTTCTCTGCCTAAAACTCTAGCTTTTTCTTTGGTTATATTTTTCGCTACTTTTGATGTGATTTTATTTTCTTTAGCTACTTCTTTTAATCTTTCAAAAATGATATTCGTAAAATTCGTCTCTATAACACTTGAAACTTTACTA
>NZ_NGLC01000003.1:374421-379006 GCF_002140755.1 Enterococcus sp. 5B3_DIV0040 | reverse complement strand
CTTTACTATTCTTTTCTAATGCTTCATAAGTATAATCAAAATCCTTATAAATTTTCTTTCCAAATTTAGCTTCAACAGTATTTTTCAGTTCGTCTTCATCAATTTTCACTATTCCTAACTCATTTACTTCAATTCCAAGAGTGTCTATTTTTTCATCAGTTTTTCTTGTTTTATTTTTTCCTCGCTCGACAGGTTCTAATTTTTCTAATATTTCACGCGCTTTTTCTGAAGAGAAGACTCCAGATACATTTTGAAATAAGAAATTAGACATAAATCCTCTTCTAACAACTTCTCTAGCTTTAATCGTTTTGGGAATAGTTAAAACTTTTGTAACATCGAGTTCAACCATACTACCGTCTTCATCCTCCGCTATAACAGGGAAGAAATTGAGTAGTGTTTTAATGTTATTTTCTCTATCATCTGTAGTTCCTGAACCACTTACTGTTTCAGCATTTAAATTATTAGCAAATTCATCATATATTATTAATGTTCTTTCAGGTGAAAAGTCAAAAATATATGCGTTTTGCTTCTGTTTCATTTGACCATTCTCTTCGTAGACCCATGAATTTTGCGCCCTAAAAGCAGCCTGCATATACAGACTAGGCGATTTTATATTAGTTAACATCAAGACACCTGTCCATTCTGGAACAGTTACGCCTGTAGTTAATTGTCCTACAGAAAGTGTAATTGTTCTTTCATATTTATTAATTGCTTTACGGACACGTTCTAGTGATTTTTCATTAATGATTTGGTCATCCGTTGAGCGACCATCTCCAGCAGCTAATATAACTTTATAATCACTAAATGTTTTATGTGTCTTTAAAAGTTTTTCTAGTGCCTTTGCACTAGCGACCCGATTTAACAGCCAAAATGTATGTTTTAATTCATTCCTTAATTTAGATGTAGAAAATGGGTACTTCTCTCTTGTTGTTAAACTATCAAGCCACTTTATAACGTCTGATTCATATACAAAACTACCGTCATCATTTGTTGAAAAAAATTCATTAAGATCAAAAGCATAGTCTACATTTTCGCCATCTATATCTGCACCTTTGTTTACTTCTTCAGTTATCATCTCACTCATTTTATAAGTAAACATATTCAGTTGTGGCAAATTTTTATAAGGATTATTCTTATTCGAGTCTTTCCAGTTTTGCTTTGCTTTTTGCTCATCAGCATAACTCCAGTTAAAAATTTGATCCTCTCTAAAATCACCCGAAGCTATAGCCTTAAAAGGTGTACCTGATAAATACAAACTAAATCTACTTTTAATTTTCCTAAAGGCCACATCTGTTTTTATCGTATCAACACCTTCATGAGATTCGTCTATTACCAAGAGATCCCATTCCAAATCCTTCACCCAAGCAAGTTTTTGGTAAGGTCCACCAAAATCAATTGCACCTTTTAAATCCTGTAATGAAATAAAGGAAATCAGTGATTTTTTACCATTTTCACTGCACAACTGTCTAACAAAATCTTCTCTCTCTAAAACTGGTCTATCTTTTAACGAATCTGTAGTAGAAACAAATGCATAATCAGTTTGCCATGCAATAAATTTTTCAAAATCATCGTACCAAGAATTAGCAATTGCTGGACGATTAGTAACAATTAACACACGACTTGCATTTAAACGTCTGGCAAGATCATAGGTGGTTAACGTCTTTCCGAATCTAGGTTTAGCATTCCATAAAAACTTTAGCTCTTCATTGCCTTTGTATTTCTTCATGTAAGATAAAGTTTTCTTGATGGCTTCTTCTTGCTCAAATCTAAGCTGATAATCCATTTGTTCAGACTCTTGGTTAATCTTAAAATTACAATAATCTAAATAATCTGAATATGACTTATCAGGGTAACCATTATAATAAAACCATTCGCTCCCTTTTTCTTGCTCCCTATGCTTTTGTTTTATTAGATAAGAATGAAGTTGATAATCTTTAAACCACCCATCTGAATTATTAAATTTTGCAGGTCCACTCCACAATTTATCGTAATTTAACTTTATAGCTGCTGTTCTTGTTTGTTCAAGAATTCTACTATCTACATTTTCTCTTTCTGTGTATCCAATTTTAACCCAGCCATCTTTGCTATTAATATCCGGAAGTGTATATGCATATATCTGCGGATATATTGTCTTTACTGTTTTAATTTTCTCACTTACACTCACTTTATTTTACTCCTCGTAAAATACTCCATCTTACCTGTGCTCCAGTTCATTATTTTTACTTTTTTCCTTTTTTAATTATCCACTGCTCCTCAGGTTCTATATCAAAAAGAGATAATTGAATATTGATAGCCTTTTCTTTTTTCTCACTAAATGGAACTATAAATTTAAGTCCGTCCATTTGAAACACATTATAGCTAATAATAGTGGCTATTTTTTTGAAAAGTCCTAGTATCGGTTCTTCGTTCCATTTTGAAATATAATAATCTCTATAAGTATAGAGCATATTTTCTCTTGCAATAAGAAGTGAGTCCCCATTCCATTCATATCCATAACTGGCTTTGTATGCTTCTTCTACAAGACGTTGCCATTCAGCCTTATTATCTACTTCTAAATTTATTCTTTTCAGTTTCCTGTCCACGAATCCTTGTCTATCTTTTATAGGCACTAAATATCCCTTTTCAACATCGTATCTAGATACCATGTATGGACCTTCACCACAGGTAATTTCTAGCCATGTTTTTTGAACATACTGTTCAAGATTAAGATCCAAAAAGTCCTTTTCTAAATAATCATTTTGTTTTTTTATAGTCCATAAAGGGGTAAAAACTTCAGCTTTTGATTTCGTTCTTTCTTGTTTTTCTAAATCGGTCTTTAGAGCTCTTGGCATAATTAAATCTTTCATATTGCCAGTAATTAAATTAGCAAAAATTTCAGACTCTGCAGAGTAAGCTTTTTTGTCGTAATGGCTATATTGGTTATGCCCCCAAATTATATTTTTTTGTTTTCTCTGGGTGCTTTTTGTTCTATCTACCAGTAAAATATCTAGCACATCCGGCATTTTTTCTCGAATAAAATTCTCTTCAATATCAGCACCAGTTATTTTTATCATATTTTCATCTATGCAAGTATCTTCCGAGAAAACAAACATTTTCAGGATCCTCCCTTAATGTATTTTTGATAGATTGCCTCAACTAGCGTCCCAGTTGACAAGCATTAATGACTTCTAGTCCTTAGCGTTATTTACTGAGCATTCTCTATTTTGTAATCTTCATACATTTTAACGCTCTCCATACTATTTAACGCTAACAGTAAACCAGTCAACCAAGGTGTGCAGTTTCCACCCATTCACTCTTTTACTCTAAGCGTTAAATCAAGTTTCAAAGTATTTCAATTTTCTTAATCCTAACAAATCCTTGATAACAACAGCTTTCAAAATCAATTATAACATTAAATCGTATCCATCAGAACATTATCATTTTCGTTATCGCTGTGATCGCAATCACTGACAACGAAAGAATCACTCAATACAAGCGTCGTCGCTTTTCACCGTTTAAGGACGGTTTGAAAGAGCTGAAAAATGACTTGAATTTCACTCTTGTTTCCATGTTTGTTTAAAATCAACTGGGAAATACTGTATTCCTATCTATGCCATCCTTGAGAACGAAATAACATCTGTTTAGCTCACCCAAAGTATATCAAGGCAATTCGAGAGAAAAATCTGAGCCAGAATGTGGTTCATTCTGACCCAGATTTGATTTTGCACAACTCATCAGTCCTCGTAAAATATATTTTGTCTAACAGCTTTCATTCAAGTGTCTATAAGTATAAAATTTATTGAATAACACATTCCTTTCGGAATTTATTTCGCAAACTGGTGAAAAAAACGCTATCATAACTGGCTTACTTAGGCAAATCTTCAAATTGCAAGTATCATTTCTGATGTACTTGGAAAATCCACTCTTAGGCTGAAGTCGTTCCTGCCAATAACAACAATGCTAGTAAAAAGTATTTAACTTGAAAATCTAAAGTAGATCGCTATCTCAAACCATTGCTTATCGAAGTAGCGAATGCCGTGGTGAAATCTGAAAAAACAAACACCTAAACAAGTATCTACAACTTCAAAAAGCATAAAGATCACAAGAAAGCAATAATTGTGATTGCTCGTCGGTTACTTGTGGCGGTTTACCATATTCTCAAAAAAGATGAAAAATATAATCCCACTCTTTATCACTATCAAGAATATGTTGCTTCAATTAAAAAGCTGTTTATTTAAAAAGTGATTCAATCTACAAAAAGTCACGGATGTCAAGTTAGTTGATTTGATATAATTCGAAAGTGTTTAAATGCCCTTTTATTTAGTTTACCTTTTTTCTGCGATTACGGATGTGGTTCACGTGATATTTTTTCAAACTTATCCATTCTCTTTTTTTCTGCCTGTTAAATCATTAGAAATAAAAATATTCTCTAATTTGTTGTCTTACGTTGTCCTTTTTATTTCTGATTAATTAGGATAGTAAAAGCTTGCATTACTGATATCTATTTATTTTTCATAAACTGCAAAATAATATATATAGTTTTACTAATTATTAACTTCACTCCTAACATAATAGTAACTAAGAGCAAACAAGCAAAAAACAATAC
>NZ_NGLC01000003.1:364823-369209 GCF_002140755.1 Enterococcus sp. 5B3_DIV0040 | reverse complement strand
TTAATATTCGTTGGGACTTTCAAATCAATTTTTGCAGGTATATTAACTGCTGTCTCATTGTATTTACTGTGCCAAATTGTATTAGTGTCACCATCAAAAGCCAACTCGATCGACTCTCTAGGCTGTTCATTTGCTTCCATACTATCAATATCACTTTTATCTATATAAAGCTTTTTAAAAATCAATTTTTCTTTTTTATTCCTTATATCCTCTATTAGCTTATCAATGTCAGACAAAGTCAACTCACGTGAATCAGCAGTTACAAGTTTACCTAAAGCTTCTTTATATCTATCCGAAGTTTCTTTTGTAAATAAAGAATCATCAAATGGTAAAAATTCTTCAATAGCTAATTCTAATTTGGTAATAGGTGTCAATTTGATTTCTTCTATAACAAGATTATCCATTACAAAATCAAGATATCCCTCAAAATTAGCTGCATTTCCTTCAACTCCGTGTGTATCACCAGAATTTGTTGTAGAAAATATACCAATCCATGTATTCCCACTTTCACTACCTGTTACATGATAACTTACTTTTTTTGCTTTTTCACTGTCCGTCCAAGTATTTTTAAGAGAATATATCTTTAACTCAGAAGGATTATTCTGATATTCTCCATTACCAACAACAAACGCATACGTATCATCAGAACCAGCTTCATAATCAAAACTTACTCGATAAACTTTCCCAGGTTCAAACCGGAAATTATGTGGGACGGTTTGATAGAGAAGTTTATTACGACCAGTTAACCCATTTGTCTTAAGTGACCAATTACCATCAATAACGTCGGATATTTTTTTATCATTCCATCCTCGTTGGGTATAAGGAGAATTCTTTTCCGAAAGATGTGTTCGATTATCCTCTACCCCTTCGACTCCACCTATTACAAATGGATAAACTCCTTGTGGAACATTTTCAAAATCCTGTTTAAATATTCCTTTACCACTGTCATGTGTTCCATTAAACATTATAGAATTATTTTCAAAAATTCGAATATCATCAAAATAAGTTGCACCTTCCCCTGCATCTCTTGAAAGTGTCAATATTACATTATCTACATTTTCCCCTGTAGTAAAATAAATATACATATTTTGAAAAAAACTAAGATTGTCAATTGTTGCATTATTTTTTAAATTATTATGAGCGTAAGCCTTAACAAAATTCAAAGCAATAGAGCGACCTGTGTTATTACTAATTATCTTCTCTCCTGTATCAATAGATATTTCTGCACTTGAATCACTACGGTTATCTACTCCAACATATACTGCATAACTAGTATTTGGCTTCAATCCACTTAATTTTTGAGTCAAACTTACTTTTGAATTATTATCCATAATTCTTAACATTGGATTATCACCTTGCGAACGAACAATCTCAACCGCCGTATTTTCTTCACCAGTTAATGCCCAATGTGCCAACGTACCACTATTAAATCCTTGATCAACTATATGCATTCCTTCCGACCAAATTACCTCTTCATTATTATGTGGTGTACGATAAATCACATATGGGGTCTCTGCATTTACATTAATCGTAATCCTACCATTAACAACATCTAAAATTGTTTCATCGGTTTTACCAAGATCTGTTAATTTATACAGATAAACTTTATTTACCAACCAGCCACTTGGCAATTCCCAAGTAGTGCTACCTGTTGCGGTATTATAATAATAAAGTTTTTGATCATTCTTAGATAATTTACTACCATCACTTGCCCAATCCCATGGAATAAGATATGCAGAACCATCATAAATTTTACGCCCATCTAGTGTCATCACACGTTCTCTATAACCTGCATCACTTACATTATTAGACTTTCTAGAAATAACTAGCCTTCTATTTTCTTGATCTTTTAGCATTATTTCCATTTCAGGAATCCATTCGTAACTTTCACCATTATCTTTCATAAATACAGATGTTCCATTTTTCCAATTCATCACTTGAAAATGTTGAATAAATTTTGTTGGAAGATTACTCTTAAATAACGTTTTTATATACCCTGCATAATCGCTACGTCCTTGCCATCCTTCAAAATCTTTCATATCGTATCCACCAAGAAGTGGATTATTTGCTGCTCCACCATAAGAAATATAATCTCCAATCCATGAATCTTTTTCATGATTACGAATGAAACGTACAATATTAGAATTAATTCCTTTTAATGAGTAGCCACCATAAGTTAAGTCCGCCGCCCAATGTTGAAATGTAGAATCATATTCTCCGGCATAGCCCCACTCAAAAGCTACTCTCCAACCATTGTCATTTATTTCTTTTGCTAATTGATGAGTAGCCCACGCATTATTATCACCTGATTGACCGTTTCCCCATACATCTACGTATATAAAATCAAGTCCTTCTCCAAGAACCTCTTTTAAATCTTGGAATCTCTTAAATCTACCATGACCTAAATCATACGCAGCATCAATGTTAATTCCTTGATCTAACCAATTCCAACCGTAACTATATTGTGTTCCATCACTATTTTTTTTCAAACGCTCTGGATTAAAATACTTAGATTCTGGGTATGTTTCAGATGCATTAACATGAATTCCTAAACGTGCTCCATATTTTTGAGATAACTCTATAAGTTTTTTAAAATCTTCTGAACCTCCTATTCTTTTTCCGATATCAGCATAATTCAAGTGTCCTGAATCATGCCCTTCACTTCCATATCCTTTTAATAAAATTGACTGTCCAAGACCATCAGTATGCAAACTAATTTTCTTAATACCATCAAGAGTAGTCAAAAAAGGATTTTGAGCTTGTGATCCAAAGTTCATAGCAATACGATAAGCCACTAAATCTGGAACATGCTCAGAACCTTTTGCAGAATTCATAATTGATCTGTAGGCAATAGCACCATCTTGCCAATCTACTACTTCATCCTCATTTAAATCATTTGTAATGACAACTTTAGCGCTAGGTAATTCAATTGTACGCTCATCATAAACTTGGCCTTTATAATGCTTTTGATAAATAAACGGTGAACTTAATATACCAAGATAATTATCCCCATTAATTGTTTGTTTACCAATTGTTAAACGAGTATAATCATTAGCTCCTCCACCATAGCTATACTGAGAGTTGGACCAAACACCTGCTGCTAATTTATTATTCGATATAAATCCATACATAAATCCTATTGTCGGAATATCCTCCATTGGATTTGTAACATTAATATGAACATCTCCATTTTTATGAGTATTGGTAGACATTCTTGCACCATCAAAAGCAGCTTTATCATCTTTACTAGAAACAGAAACCAGATAATTATCAGGAAATTCAATTGTTTCAATTAATTTTCGTGTATCATCTATTGTTTCCCCTGCAACAATTTTATTATAATTAACAACTTTAACAACATCAAAATGCAGTTCATTATCTATAACTTGAAGTTTAACTTCTATTTCTGCATTGATAAAATGTTCCAAATTTTTTAATTTCATCTTATAAAATGCTGTAGAATTATTGATTTTTTCAAAAGAAGTTATAGGTGTCACATCAACTCCGTTGATTTTGACAATATTAAGAGGTTGTACTTGTCCCGGAAGAATATGATTATCAACATGATACTCTTTTACTCTAGGAAATGAAACATCAATAATTGCTTCTATTTGATCTGTTTTTATCGTATCGTAGATGATTTTAGAGTCATCTACAGTTATTCCAATTTCCTTATCCTTAACTGTATTTGAAGTAGTAACATTAGATTGATTATCTGTTTTTATATCTATTTTTGTTACTTCATTTCCAAATGTGCCCAACTTTAAAGCAATTGTTTTATTATCTTTTAAAGCATCTATCACATTTTGGGGTACATTGTAAGTATCAAAAAGATTTTCGCCATTAACACTTGCATTTAACTGACCATCGTTTTTAAGACTAATTATTAATTCGTTTTTTGATCCCTTCGTTGGCGCTTTTACAGAACGTTTAGTTGTCATCCAAGCAGAATCAACTGCTGATTTATATTCCCAAAACCATCCCTCCCTATCATATCCAACCATTATATAATTTTGATTATCACCTTGTTTTAATAAAACTCCAAACCGTCCTTCTCTTGGTTTGGATTGCTCTACAAAAGACAAACTTACTGTAGCATTCCCCGCATCATCCACATGTAACCCATCTTTTTCAAACAAAGCCATTTTATTTCCATTATCGTTTTCAAGAGTAGAAGATAATGTGTTGTAGCGAATCCCTTCCACTTCATTAATGGCTACTGTACCAGGAACTTGCGAAACAGAAACCCATTCCTTATTACGTTCATTATCCAAAACAGCACTAGTTTCATTAGTATCTTCTTTTACTATTGCATTTGCCGCTGGTTGTTCGGATGCTAGTGAAGATGCAGCTATATTTTCATTTACACTATTCCCACTAGTGTTT
>NZ_NGLC01000003.1:359752-364723 GCF_002140755.1 Enterococcus sp. 5B3_DIV0040 | reverse complement strand
CTGTTATATTAACTGTCTCATCTGTTATTACTTCACTACTGCCTCCATTATCCAAAACACTGCTATTCCCATCAAAGCTTTCTGTTACTGTTGGATTCGTCACTGGTTGTTCGGATGCTTTAACAATCTCATTATTCACTAAAAAACTTGCGGCACCTATAAATAAAATAGGTGCTATAACCCATTTTTTACCTTTTTTATATTTTATACATTTTAAACCGCTTTTTACTTCCAAGCAAAATCCTCTCCTTGCTATCCCATATCTCATGAAGAATCATCATTAATGGGATGCACATGTTTTGTCATTTTCTTTCCATGATTTAATGAAAACTACACTATTGAACTTAGCTTAAAAATGCAAAACATGTGCACCATCACTAAACTTAAGATTTTCTATTATTTTTTTTTAAGGTAACCACACTCATTAAACTAATAAAAATTCCTGAAATAAGAGTCATAATATTTACAGTATCATTTGTCTTGGGCAATTCGCTGACCTTGTTATTATATTTCCCATCACTAATGGAAATATCCTCTTGTTTAGTATTTTTCACTATTGTTTCATCAACAACTAATACATTGGTTTCACTAAATCTATTGTCATATTTAGTATCTTTTTCTTCTCCTTCTTTCATATCAGTAACTTTTGAGGCTTTTGATGAATTTTTGATAGGATACAAAAATTCTGTTGATTCACTCTCACCTGTAAACACCTCTTGATCTTTTCCTTCCGTTCCTTGTGAAAAATCTTTTTGCTCATTTCTTTGTGGTTTAACACTTTTTTCTAACAAAGAAATACCTTCATTAATCTGTTTTAAAGAATCATCAATAACTAACTGGTCTTTGGAATTCATAGAATCTCTAGCTTTAAATACAACGTTTTCTAAATACTTTTTCAATTTAGTATCATTAGATTTAGATAATAAATCTTCTAATTTTTGTATGCTATTTCTTAAATACGATGTAGTTACTAAAACTTCAGTTTTTGGTTCTATTATTGTCAACGGAGTAAGTTCAGCAACAGATACAATTTGATTTAATTTATTGTTATTCCAATGGTGAGTTTCCAACGCTAAAAGTTTAATATATTTAGCTTCTACAGGTTCAAAAGATAAATCAGTTGACATTATTGTTGTAGGAATATTTATTATGGTTTCCCCATTGTCAAATATAACTTTTTTCCATATTGCTCCATCATTACTATATTCTATAGCTACTTTCTTAATATTTCCTACAGCAGTAGGTGAAGCTTGTCTTGGAGTATATCTAATTTTTGAAACCCGTTGTTTTTCTTCAAATTCAATAATCAGATATTGAGGTTCAGCCAGATTGTTTTTATTAGGATTACTTGCCCAATAAGTGCTTTTATCTCCATCAGTAGCAGCGCTCGCTGGTCGCTCTCCACCATCATTAGGATCATAGGAACTAGCTTTAGTCATATCTTTTTTTACTTCAATTGGAAGTAATTTATCACTTGGATTAATTATATCCATTATTTCTAAAGCTTCTTTGTAATCAGTGTCTTTATTCATAAGTATAAAACGGTTAATTTCCCCTGCAAATGCTTGTGTACCTACTACCAAGTCAGATTTTTCAAGGTTGTGATTAATATTCTCTTTACTATAGATCGTATTACGAAGATTGCCATTGATATATAGTTTTATACTTCCATTTTTCATTCTTGTTGCTGTAACAACAAATTCTTTACTCAACGGTACTAAGCTATCTGGTTGATCTTTGTCATCCTCTTTTAAATGAAGAAATGGCGCTGAAGATACTTTCAATCCTTTTACATCAAAAACAATTTGTCCAGCATCATCAACATATAATCGCCATTGATCTTTTTGCTCTGCAAGTAGCTGTCCATAGTGATTAATTTTAGCTTGAATAGTTACAGAAAATTCACCTGTTCCCTCAATTCCTTCCTCTTCAAGAGTTTCTCCATAAATCACCTTTGAAATGTCTTCAATGATATTGTTTTCATAAGCAATAACTGTAACTCGACCACTTGTTATATTCGAATAAGGAGACTTATCCATAATGTTTTTAAAATGTATAGTGACTTCTTCTCGATCCATTAATTTATCTAAAAGCTTGATTTCGACTGTACGTAAATCAGCCAATAACTTAGAACTTTCAATTCTATGATTATTCACTAAAAATTCACTATGATTAATAAAAATAGGCTCATTAAATTCCAAAATAATAGTTTGATTTTTTTTGGTGGAAACATGAACTAAATTTGCAGAAGTTTGATCAGCTTCTTTGGTATACTGGAAAATAACTGTTTCATAAGGTTTCAAAGTAATTGATACTTCATCTCCATAATTCATCAACTCTTTTGTATTATGCCTATTATCTCCAAGTATAATAGTACGATGCATATTTCTGGTTCCTTCGCGTACTCCGACTAATCGATCTAACTTTAGTTTATATTTTTGTTCTTTATTAATTGGATTTCTGATTGAAAGAATTCCATTAGTTTCATCCCATGCAGAATAGCCATAAACTTCGCCGTGACCAGGAACTCCTCCATGAAATTTAGAATGTTTTAAAGTCTCATAGTTTTTCTCAATCCAATTAACTGCTTCCCCATTAACTAACCATTTCTCATCATCCATCATACTAGGACTATAATAAAATTCCCAAAAACCTGTTCCTCTTGTTCCTAACATATATAGATAAATTCTTAAGTCTTCTGTAGAAAAATTAATTTTTTCTCTTTTAGAACCATTAGGAGAATAAGTTTTTCCAGAATGTGCTGTATTTCCATATACAGGATCATGATTATAAATATTGGCAAAAGGTATCTGCCACTTACGATTATTAACTAATTTTTCATAAGAATTATCACGATAAGTAATCGCTTCATTTGCATCATTACCAAAATCTAAATGTGCATATTCAGGTTCCTTCACACCATCTTGATAACCAACATCTGCTGTATTTTGCATCCATATCGAATTCACCCATTGTAAAAACCATGGTGATGGCGGAATATATGAAGTCAAGTTAATCCACATCTTATCTGGCTCACTAGCATTCTCGCGAATCACTTGATATAACTTAATCCATCTTTCATGGGTTTCTGTCATAGAATACATGTTTTTAAATCCACCACCAATATAATTGCCAGATGGATCAGAATCTGAACGCGGATTTAACAATAACCCATCTAATTTCCAATAATTAATATCAAATTCATGTTCATATTCTGCAAATACTTTTGCTAAGCCCTCCGTATAACGCTTATCCCCAATATAAACAACACCTGCATGTTTTGAACCTAATCCTTTTTTAACAAGATTATCTGCCAATTTACCAGGTTCTGAGTATCCTCCCTGAGGTCCTAACCATAGTCCAAAATCTGAACCAAATCGCTTAACTTGTTTACTAACATCATAAAGTTTATTAGGAAATTTCGAATTGAAATTCCACAAAGTTGTCATATCTTGCCATCCATCATCCACAACATACGAATCAAGTGGTGAAATTCCACCAAGAACAAATCCTCTCTCTATTTCATTAAAACTGGATTTAATATTTTCTGAATTAATATTTTTCATATAATCAAACCATGAATTAAATTGTTTTCGAAAATAAGTACTTTGTCCAATTTTTGAAATATAATCAAAAAAATCTTGCTGAATCACTTGATAATCATTTGACCGTGCTACACCAATAACTGTATTCCAAGAACGATAAAATCCACTATTATTCACCCCTAAATCACTCAATGATTTTCCTGCATAATATCGTGAATAAAGATTATTTGTCGGAGTAACCGTATTTAAAGCAACTGGAAATTCCGAACCCGTATAAAAACTATTAACATACACTGGTTGTCCTAAACCTGCATAAAATCCATTAAAACCTGCCATCTCACTAATTGATGGTTGCGATGAAAAATCATGAATTGTTACACTATCAGGTAATTTATAAGACTGCATATCAATTGTATCAATCAATAAACTATCAGAATTTTCTCCAGTAATACTAATTTCTATATGCGATTGGATATATTTTGAATTTTTTGGTAAATTAACAATATATTTTATGTTAAGATAGTTTTCTTTATAAGAATATGGTTTAAAAGAAAAAATAATTTCTTCACCATCATTCATTAATTTACGTTCAATACCATTTTTTTTCAAAACTAGTTTATCTAAGCTAATCTCATTTTCCTGTTGACTTGATTGCATCTTCTTCACAAGTGCTTCAACCGATAAATTCGATACATCAAATTCAGAGGCGCTTACATAAGGCAATGAGTTTTGAGAAGAGAGGATTTCTAATTTTAAAGATTTCACATTTTCTTGGTTTCCCATATCTATAAATACTGGAGAAGTTCCGACTGAAGATAATGTGTCGTGCTTTATTTCTTTGTACAATTCATTATCTTCATTTTTTATATAAATTTTAAATTCTTTAATATTACCATTTATACCATTTTGCCTAGGAACATAAATAAAAGTTTTTATGTCTTTTTTATCAGGGAAACTAAACTCAACAGTTACTGGAAGTTTATTTATAGTTCCTGTTCCTTGACCATAATTACTATGATAAATAGTATTCAAATTACCATCCATTGCAAAAGTAATTGGACCTTCATTTAATGACTTTGCTTCAGATGAAGACGATAACCCCCAATGCTTTCTATCTTTACTAAATGAGATTCCATTATCATCTTCTTTAAATTTAATAATAAATTCCTTAGAATCTAGTAAATTTAAAGTTTCATTTGTTAATTTATTTTTTATTGCTGTCGTTTGTAACTTTCCCTCTTTAATTTCAAACGTTCTACTAATAAATTGGTTTTCTATTACTAAATTTTGATCTTCTAAAGTTGTCTCTGCTAATTCCACGCTTTCATTGCCTACAATATTTTCTGCCCCATTATTTATTGCTTCTGTCGTCGAAGGCGCTTCCATTGTAGGTTGAGTTATATTCGTTGTGTTACCTTCTTCTATT
>NZ_NGLC01000003.1:349673-359486 GCF_002140755.1 Enterococcus sp. 5B3_DIV0040 | reverse complement strand
CCATTATTTATTGCTTCTGTCGTCGAAGGCGCTTCCATTGTAGGTTGAGTTATATTCGTTGTGTTACCTTCTTCTATTGTCTCTGCTAATTCCACGCTTTCATTACCTACAATATTTTCTGCCCCATTATTTATTGCTTCTGTTGTTAATTCAGTACTGGTTGCTTCATCTGCACATACATATATACTTGTTCCCAAAAAAACAAAACCTATCAACACAGAACCTACTCCTAATGTAGTTTTTCTAATAGCATATTTACGTTGTTTTTCGTTCATAACTATCTCCTTTAATAAAAAGTAATTATCTTGGTCATTCTAATTTATATGTTTGATTATTCAAAAGATTTAGATTAATTTAATATCAAAGAGATAAACAAAACTAAAAAAGATAAGATTATTATCAGATAGAAACAATCTAACAATAACCTTATCTTTACAAATAATTATAACTCTCAAAAGACAAGGTTTTTAAAAGAAATCCTAGTCATCTTCAAATTCCAAATCTTCAATAATTAGTTTACCAACATCACAAATACTATTTTTTCCATCAACTACGAAATCACTTTCAATATTAACCAACTCGCCATTAATAAAGCTAATAACCATTGGTAAATTCATTCCCGCATATAATAGAATATCCTTCCCTGCAAGAATCTCTTTTGAAATAATATTACAAGGTGTTCCACCCATTAAATCCGCAAAAACAATATAATCGTCTAATTCTTCTACAATTTCAAAAAATTTTTTTTTGAAATCTTCAGGTCCTTCTGAAGGTAGCAAAGAAACTGTATAAATATTATCTTGTTTACCCATGATCATTTCAGCGCTATTCTTTAATTCTTCACAAAATCTTCCATGACTTATTAATACTAAATTATTTTTCATTGTATTTAGCTCCCGATTATTTAGATATGACTCCTAAAGCAGATAAAGCAACACAAACAACTAATACAATTAAAATTGCTTTTGTAGAAGTCATATTCTTTTTACCGAGCATCCAATAAATTGCTCCTACAATTCCAGCAGGTAATAACCTTGGCAAAATCATATCTATATTATTTTGCATATTCAACGTAACATCCCCAATGCTTGGGGCCCAAGCAAATTTTACATTTACCATAGTAGCCGCTAAAGCACCTACCATGAACACCCCCATCAATGTCGCTGCATCAGTTAGTGCCGTTAAACGATGTTGCATTGTAGTAACTAAAGATATCCCCTCTTTATAAGCAAACTCCAACTGCTTCCAACGAAAAACATTAACTGCCATTTGCGCAACAATCCAAATAAAAATCCCCGTAGGATTACCATTAATTGCCATATTTGCAGCTAGAGCACCAAAAATCGTAGGGATTAACGCACCAAAAATTGAATCTCCAATAGCAGCAAATGGTCCCATTAACCCAGCTTTCAAACCTGAAACAGTATCATTGGCTTGAATTCCTTCTTTTTCTTCAATAGCTAAATCAATTCCCGTAACTATTGTATTAAAAAAGTTAGATGTATTAAAAAACTGAGTGTGAGTTTTCATTGCTTTTTTTAATTCTGGTGTATCATCACCATAAATTTTTCTTAGCTGCGGAAGAATTGTATACAAATAACCCGAACCTTGCATTCGCTCATAATTCCAACCTAATTGAAAAGTGAATAAACTTCTTTTATTAATTTGATTAAAATCTTTTTTAGTTAACTTATAATTAGATTTCGTCATCGTCAATTTCCTCACCTTCTACGTTGTTAATTTCAGATTTACTTATATTCTGAGTAGTTGGTATATTCGAATTATTCTTATAACTGATTGCAGCAAACGCAAAGCCAATTAATGCAATTCCTAACATTGGTAAACCATTAAATACACCTTGGAAATCTTTTACAACAGTAGCTACACTAGTTCCTAGTAACTGAATATTGCTGAATACTGTAGTTAATAATGCTGTTATAGTGAAACCTAAAATCAAATATGGAAAATGCTTTTTGACTGGCAAATATCTTAATAAAATTGCAAACCCTACCGCTGGTAAAACAGCACCTGCTACTGATAAACCGTCCCCTAACCATTTTAAATCTCCATTTAAAACAGCTACTACTTTTTCTACAACACCACCACCAAATGCTAAAGCCAAAAACACAGGAATTAGTCTAGATAGACTCCAAGGTAATGCACCTAGTAGAAAATTCCGTCCAATTGCTTTATAATTCATATCTTCCACATTTTTATCAATACGATGTGCGAAAAAAGTATTTGTAAAACGTGCTAAAACATCCAATTGAATCATTAAACTAGCTACCGGAACAGCTATTGCAGCCACAGCTTGCTCTGGCTCCATTCCAAGAGCTACAGAAAACGCTGTAGCTAAAATCGTACCAGAGTTAGCATCAATTTTTGATGCCCCACCAAAAGTTCCTACCCCTAATACCATTAACTGTAAGCTACCACCAATATATAATCCTGTTACAACATCCCCCATTACTAAACCTGAAA
The DNA here is from genome assembly GCF_002140755.1 of Enterococcus sp. 5B3_DIV0040. Lineage (NCBI taxonomy): Bacteria > Bacillati > Bacillota > Bacilli > Lactobacillales > Enterococcaceae > Enterococcus > Enterococcus sp. 5B3_DIV0040. Next base: position 357,005 of record NZ_NGLC01000003.1, on the reverse strand, counting down.
AAAGACCTGCAAAAACGGGAGCGCTCATTGAAGAATAAATCTGCAGTTCATCTAAGATTTGATATCCCGCATACAATGATAATAATAATACCTGCCACCATAAAATATCCATTTCTTCTCCTCCTACATATATTTTTATTTATTTAACAGAGACATAAAGTCTTCCGCTTTGTCACTTGGTACCATCTGTGCAATCAAATGAACCCCTTTTTCATTTAATTGCTTGAAAACATCTATATCATCATCTACAACATTAATCGATTTCGTAATTGATCGAGTCTCAGAAGTTTGAGACATGTTCCCTACATTAATCTCTTCTATCGGAACACCTAATTCCACTAATTTTAATAATCGATCTGGTTTACGTGCAATAATCAGTAAACGCTGTGAATCATATTTTCCTGCTAAAATATTTTGCGCTGCTTTTTCAATTGGCAAAACACTTAATTTTACTCCTGCTGGGGTTGCCAATTTCAATCCACTTTTTTCAATATCATTTTGAGCTACTTCATCATCCACAACCATAATTCGAGAAATATTCAATTTGGTTGTCCATAAATTGGCTACCTGTCCGTGAATTAAACGACCATCAATTCTTACTCCAATAATACTCATTGTTCATCCTTCTTTCATTTCTTTATATAACGGTGCTTTTAATAAATTTATTTCTGAGTGATAAATACCTTCCGTCTCAAAAATAACTATTTCATTCCTACCAACTTTTAGAAAACCACTAGGAATATAAAGAGATAGAGTAGGTCCTACTTCCCAAAAACGACCAATGTTGGTCTGATTAACAAATACCACTCCTTTACCAAATTTACTCAAATCAATAAAACAATCACCGACATCCTCTAAAATAAATTCATAGCGATAAAAACTTGGGTGTTGGGGCTGCCATCCTTTTGAATAGTCCACAGTTTTACAATTCTCCAAAGGCAGTGAATATTGTTGCCAGTTTGTAATAAAATGTAAGTCTGCCATTACTCCTGTTCTAATTCCTTTTTTTTGCGTTTCTGCAAGGAGTTTATGTCCATAATTAACACGTCCCATATTTTCAATCAAAATATCCACTTGATTGATTTCTTCTGTCATACCAACTTGTATATCTTCACCTATTTCTGTTTGATATTGGGTAGCTTGTAATTTTTGATTCAGGAATAATTGGCTACGATCTCTACCATCAATTACCCGTAAGCGTTCTTCGTCTGCATCCCTCTCTATCATTGTTCGGTAAAGTAGATAACCTGTATTTTGTCCCAACTCTTCCATCGTCTTTGGATACTTTGATTGAATCGGTTGACTAATGGTATCTAAAGTCGCGAAAAGACTTACTTTATTCGTCAAAGAAATATTTTGCTTTTCAATCGTGGGTTTAATGACAGGATCTAACTGCTTAATCTCTGGATAATTTTCATGAATCATTTTACGCAATGCATAATATTTTTCTGTTGGATTCCCCTGTTCATCTAATGGTGCGCCATAATCATAAGAAGTAATTTGTGGTAAATCAATCACTCCTCTTGCAGAACAACCATTCATAAACCCAAAATTCGTTCCTCCATGAAACATATATAAATTAATGCTTCCTTGTTCTAATACCTCTTTTACCGCTTCAGCAAGTTCCTGTGGATCTCGTTGAATAATTGGTTCTTTCCAACGATTAAACCAACCATCCCAAAATTCCATACACATCAGTGGCCAATTTTTATCATATTCTTTAAAAAACTGCTTCATAGAAGCAAAGTTATCTTTTGCTTTAGAACCAAAATTACCAGTAACCAAAATATCATCTTCAATCATGCTTCCCGCTCGCAAAGTAGCCCGCCACGGTCCATCTGAAGTGAAAAAAGGAACGGTCACTCCTCGCTCAATCATCAAATCTCGTATCGCCCGTAAGTAATCCTTTTCTTCCCCATAAGAACCATATTCATTTTCAATTTGAATCATCAAAATATTTCCCCCATTATCTAGTTGATGGGGAACAATCCTTTTCATCAAAACATCATAGTAATCCGCGACATGTTGCAAATAAACAGTCTCATTCCTCCGAATAGGAATCGACTCACTAAGTAGCCACGCCGGAAAGCCTCCAAATTCCCATTCTGCACAAATATAAGGCGATGGTCGAACAATTGCATATAACCCTAATTCTTGAGCCATTGATAAAAATCGAGTTAAATCCAACATTCCCTCAAAATGAAACTCTCCCTTTTTAGGTTCATGTAAATTCCAAGGAACATATGTTTCTACTGTATTAAAACCCAATGCTTTTAAATTATACAAAGAATGTTTCCAATCACATGGTGGAATTCGAAAATAATGAATTGCACCAGACAGTATTTTAAACTTTTTCTTATTTAAATAAAACTCCTCTTTAATTTCAAATATATCCAATTCTTCTCTCCTCATTAAATTTCTATTTTTCATAAGCGCTTATATTTAATATATTAATTCCCCAAAAATAAAAAATCAATACTTTTTATTCCTCATCTTTATGGTAAAATAAAACTAATATTGATAAACATGTTTTTTACCACTATATACTATATATTAAATATAAATAGGAGGAGTCTATGAGGATTCCAAAATACCAACTCATAGAAAACGAACTAAAGCAACAAATTATTTCAGGTAAATTCAAAAATGGCGATAAATTTTATACAGAAGCCGAACTTGCTAAGCTATTCCATGTAAGCTCAATAACCGTTATTCGTGCACTAAACGATCTTGTAAAAGATGGATTCATTGTTCGTCACCAAGGATGCGGCTCTTTCGTTTCACGAGCACGCAAAAGTAAAACCATCGAGTTTTCCGATATTGAATTATTTCCACTCAGTAATGATCAAGTACAAGTCTTGTCAATCGTCCGAGGAAATAATCCCATCTATTTAAACAAGCTTGAATTACCTGATTCCGCCTACTATTACTGTATCAGACGGTTACGTAAGACTACAGAAATGCCCTATATTTACCAGCAGACCTATTTACCAGAACAATATGTGAATCCCAATTATCAAGAATTAAGCTACTATAATTCCATCTACCAACGCTTCAAAACAGATTATAATATCCACATGAACGAAGAAGACTTTACAGAAACAAATGAAATTAAGTTTCCAACTCCTGTAGATGTAGCACAATTACTAAAAATCCCTACAAATGAACCAACTGTTTTTCAAATCAAAATAACTAAGAAATCACAACAAACGTTGGAATATGTTGAATCTTACAAAAAATGGAACTTTTACAAAATCGAGTTAGTTTCAAAAAATAGTTAACATCTCTTTAAATCGAGCTTATAGCTCGATTTTTTTTACAATGATTTCTTCAATATGAGCTTGAACATTTTTCGGATCAACATGTCCCGTTCTTTCTTCTTGGGCATTAGCCATACCCGTTGCCATGCAGAGTTTCAACAACTCTATTGGAGTCAATTGTTGTGATAATCCATAGGCAAATCCACCAATCGTGGCATCTCCTGAACCAACTGGATTGACCGCTTTAATTGTTGGAATTGTAACTTGGTAAAAAGAATCTTGATACTTCGCAAGTGCTCCAGCTTTCCCTAGTGAAACAACAATCCATTCTACACCATCAAATATAGTCTGATTTAACGCCGCACAAAGTTCATCTAAATTATCAATGGAAAAATCTTGTCCCAAAAGTCCTTCTAACTCTTCAAGATTTGGCTTGATTAAAAAGGGCTTATGTTCACCAACTAACAGTTGCTTCAAATTTTCGCCAGAAGTGTCCACAAGAATCTTTACTGATTGTTCTTCAGTCAGTTGAACAAGTTCTCCGTAAAAATTTGATGGAAATCCTTTTGCAAGACTACCTGAGACTGTAACAATTTCTGCATTTTTAATTACCTCTTTAAAATTCCCTAAAAAAGCTTCTTGTTCTTCCTTTGAAACTGTTGGCCCTGCCTCCAAGATTTCTGTTTGATTTCCTTCATGCAAAATAGCTATCGAATCTCGACTTTCTTCTCTAATAGCTGTAAAGTTATGCTTAATACCAGCTCGTTTTAATTCCTCTGCAATAAATGCCCCATGAAATCCTCCAAGAACTCCTGTAGCTAGCACATCCCCCTTTAAATCATGAATTACTCGGGTGACATTAAGCCCTTTTCCACCTGCTGTTTTACTAACTTGGTTTGTTCTATTGACAGTGTCCAGATTCAAAACAGCTAGCGGATAGGAAATATCAATTGAAGGGTTCATCGTTACAGTTACTATCACGAACTCTCCTCCTATTTCACTGTTGCTTCTTCTGCAATTTGAACTTTGTCATACCAAGAACTAGCTGTTTGAGCCAAAACCTTATTCAAGCTTTCAATATTTTCGCGACCTTCACTTTGCAACCATTCACGAGTAGCTGACTCACCAGATTCGATAAAAGGTTTCACAGCATTTTTCCAAGTAGCTCGACCACACAGCACACCATTAAAGTTCGAACCTGATTCTTTTGCAAAAATCAATGTTTGTTGAAATAATTCTGTTGATACACCGGCACTTAAAAAAATGAAAGGCAAATCTGTTGCTTGACTTTGTTCCAAAAAACATTTAGCTGCTTCTTCTTTGGTATAAGCTATTTCATCTGTACCGAAACCTTCTACAAAATTCATATTGACGGGAACTTCAACTTTTAAAACATCTACTTTGTATTGTGGTTTTGAGAATTCTTTCATCATCTCATTTACCTTATGAGGTTTTACTTTAGCATAGTCAAACGAGTTAGCATCTGAAATTTGGGAATCATAAGAAACCAACTCTAAATAAAAAGGAAGATCCTCTTCTGCACATTCACTACCTATTCGTTCTACAAAGACATGTTTTTGATAATTGATAGCTGGATCTTCATCAACGTCATAATAAAGGAGAAACTTAATTGCATCAGCTCCCTGTTCTTTTAAGCGTAAAACAGACCAATCCGCTAATAAATCGGGCAACCGTCCTGGGGTTGTTGCATCGTAGCCCGTTTTTTCATAGGCCAACAGTAATCCCGCATGATTATAACGAGCATTCGCAGCAGGAAGTCCATATTCAGGGTCCAATAAGATAGAAGAGGCATATGGTGTCAACTCGTTAGAAACCAATTTCTTAAACTGTTCAATGTGTTCAGCTGTTGGTTCGATATTTAACGCTTTAATCATCTTTTTTAGTGCCCCTCGTTGATCAATAGCTAAGGCACTGATAATACCGTCTTTTGTCGATAAGCGATCCATCGCCGCTTTTTTTCCAGTTGTTAATGTAAGCATAGTTCTTCCCCCAATTGATTCTTACTTATTATATTTATGAATTGTTACACCTTTTACAACACGATTAACTGTTCCAGTTGGTGATGGTGTATCAGGTTTGTTTTCAACCTTAACTGATGATAGCAAAGCAAAAATCTGTGCCACCATGATATACCCTAATGCTAAATAACCATCAGGTAACAATTCTGTTTCGGTCGTAAATTCGAATTTATCACCAGAGAAATTTCGTTCGCCTGGTTGAGTAATAGCAAAAACTCTAGAAGCAATTTTATCTCCGTGAACTTCTTCTAAGACATCTAAATCATAATCCCGTGTATATGGGTCATTATTAATGAACCCAAACATAATTGTTTTTTCATTAATAAATGATTTTGGTCCATGACGAAATCCCATAGATGAATCAAAAATGGTTGCAATTTTTCCGGCTGTCAACTCCAAAATTTTCAATTGTGCTTCTCGCGTCAGTCCAGCAAGACTTCCTGAACCAACATACACAATTCGATTAAAATCAAGCTCAACAAGTTTTTCAATCTCGTTTTCGCGAGCAATGACCTCTTTCCCTAAGCTCCTTAATATTTTTACGTATTTTTGTTTTTCAGCTAATATTGTTTGATCAAATATCAACAATGCACCTAACGTCATACAAGAAAAACTTCCAGTCATTGCAAACCCCTCATCATTTGACCGAGGTGGCATCAAAAATAAAAAACTATTAGTTCCTGCTTTGCTAATCTGCGCCAATTTCCCATCTTCAGCACACGTAATTGATAAATGATAGACTGTGTCAACAACTTGATTGGCAATCTCAATCGCTGCTAAACTTTCAGGACTGTTTCCGCTTCTCGCAAAAGATACAAGCAAAGTTGGTTCCTCTTTTATTAAATACCCTTCAGGTTTTGCAACGATGTCAGTCGTCCCAACACTTTCAAAGCTAAAAGAATGATGATCTCCATGTTTTCTTAAATATGGAACTAACGTGTCCCCTACATATTGCGAAGTTCCCGCGCCTATGAAGATCACTCTTGTACGTAATCCCTTAGCTTGCTCTTTAACTGTTTCTAGAAATGTTTCTATTTCTATTTGAGCATCTTGATAAAGCCGAATGGTCTCTTCCCAAAGTTCTGGCTGTTGACGAATCTCTCGTGTCGTAATTTCAGCTCCCATTTGTTTTAATTCTTCTTTTTCTAGTGTAAACATAACTTCAATTCTCCTAACTATTTCGAATATGACGAATACGATAATGAAATTGATCTGCACGAGCAACACTCAGAGTAAACTCAATAATCTCATTTTTCATGTTATAGGTTTGTCTTGCTAAATGAAGAACTGGTGATCCCTTCGGAACCGCAAGTTGTTTTGCATCATCTTTCGAAGCTAAACTAGCGTATAATTCTTCATCCGCCAAACGAATGGTTTGACCAAAATCCTCAAATAAATCATAAAGTGGTTTTTTTCGTAAAAGTCGATCATTTAAATTCAAGAAAAACTTAGCTGGCAAATACGTGTCTTCAATCATTAATGGTTCACAATCAGCAATCCGCAAACGACTTACCTTAAAAACTGGTTTCCCCGGCAAAAGATTTAAATGATGGGAAATAAACTTATCAGCCTTAATCTTTTCAAAAGCTAAAATTCTTGTTTCAGGATTTCTACCAAGACTTTCCATCTGTTGAGTAAAGCTGTATGACCCGCCTAAATCTATATCTTTTTTTAAATCAGAAACAAAAGTGCCTTTACCAAGGCATCTATATATGTATCCGATGTTTTCTAATTCCTTTAAAGCCAAACGAACTGTCGTTCGACTGAGTCCATACTGCACTGTTAATTCTCGTTCGGATGGAAGCTTATCATGCGGAATCATATTAACTTCAATTTTTTCTTTTAATTGATCAACAAGTTGACAATATAAAGGTTTTTTCTTTAAAGTCTTTTCCATGGACGTCTCCTATCTTTTTATCGGTTATAACCATATATTAATGGTAAGGTGGTTTTTTTATCTTTGTCAACAAAAACTTTCCGTTATCCAAATCTAAATTATAACCATAAGTATATCAACATTTTCTTTTATTCAT
>NZ_NGLC01000003.1:339603-344445 GCF_002140755.1 Enterococcus sp. 5B3_DIV0040 | reverse complement strand
CTACTACAATTACCTATAGAGCAAAGCAGTTTGTGAAGGATTAAAAAAATAAAAAAGTTAATGCAAAGTATATTTTTTAATGGAGATAAGAAAAAAATCGAACAAAAGAACCATTGTTTAAGTAGTATTTCATTTTTATTAACTAATCAAATGAGGCTTTGTGAACGTGGTAATTTTGCTAACTTGCAGTTCGATCACAGAATCAGAACAAACAGAGAAATATTTGCTTTAACTTGTTTTTACACTGTAACGGCTACTCGGTACCAAATTAATTTACGAACAGAGAAATCTAAAGCAAAAGCATTTAGAAGTTGTGGCCTAGCTTTAGCTAAACAACTGACAAATATAAACTAAATAATAGTGAAATGTCTTGCAATAATTGATTTTGTAGAGGTACATATATTAAAATAATTGCGAGGTGTTTTTGTATGTCAGAAATTCATTATGGACGTGGTTATGTCTATTCTATTCAATATCATCTTGTTTGGTGTGTAAAATATCGACATGATGTTTTGTATGGTCAGGTAGATATTGATGTCAAACAGTTTTTGAAACAAATTGCTGATGATAATAATATAAAAATTATGGAAATAGAATCAGATAAAGACCATATTCATTTACTTATTGAATGCACCCCACAATACTATATTCCTAGTATTGTGGGGTGCATTTAAAGGCGTATCCGCTAGACTGCTGTTTAAAAAACATCCTGAACTTAAACAACTCCTTTGGGGTGGACATCTTTGGAATCCAAGCTACTTTGTAGCTACTGTTAGCGAAAATACAGAAGAACAAATTAGAAAATATATACAAAATCAGAAAAAGAAATGAGGTGAATCCATATGCTACAACATAAGGCTTATAAATTTAGAATCTATCCTAATCAAGAACAAGAACTATTAATGACTAAAACCATTGGCTGTTCAAGATTTGTCTATAATTATTTTTTGAATTTGTGGAATCATGAATATGCGACTACTGGAAAAGGATTATCTTATAATTCTTGTTCTGCCATGCTTCCACAAATGAAAAGAAATGCAGAGACAATTTGGTTAAAAGAAGTTGACAGTATTGCGATTCAATCCTCATTGAAAAATCTTTCTGATGCTTTTTCTCGCTTCTTTAAAAAGCAAAATAAACGACCACAATTTAAAAGCAAAAAACATCCTATACAAAGTTATACAACTAAAAATGTGAATAATAGTATTGAAATTAGAAATAATTTCATAAAACTACCTAAGTTAGGACTTGTTAAATTTGCGAAAAGTCAAGAGCCCAAAGGGCGAATCTTAAATGCTACAATTCGGAAAAATTCGAGTGGTAAATTTTTTGTCTCCATCCTGTGTGAAGAAGAAATAGTTGAGTTTCCTAGATCTAATTCCGCTATTGGAATTGACCTTGGTATAACTGATTTTGCAATCCTTTCTGATGGTCAAAAGATTGATAACAATAAATTCACGTCAAAAATGGCAAAAAAACTCAAACGTGAACAACGTAAGTTGTCAAAACGTGCATTACTAGCTAAAAAGAAAGGCATCAATCTCTTTGAAGCTAAAAATTATCAAAAACAAAAACGAAAAGTAGCACGACTACATGAAAAAGTAATGAATCAACGCAATGACTTTTTAAACAAGTTGAGTACAGAGATTATCAAAAACCACGATATTATTTGTATAGAAGACTTAAATACACAAGGTATGTTGCGTAATCATAAACTAGCAAAAAGTATTTCGGATGTTTCATGGTCTAGTTTTGTGACTAAGTTAAAATATAAAGCTGACTGGTACGGTCGGAAAATCATCAAAGTAGATAAATGGTTTCCATCTAGTCAAATCTGTTCAAATTGTGGACATAAAGACGGCAAGAAATCTCTAGAAATTCGAGAATGGACTTGTCCTGTTTGTCATGCTCATCATGACCGAGATATCAATGCTAGTATCAATATTCTGACCGAAGGTCTAAGATTACATTCCATGGGATTAGCTTAGATCCAATCATCAAAAACCGTAGGAACTACGGGGATAGCTTGGTAAATAAGAGAAACCGCTGTGAGTAAAGAAATACGCTTGCAAGTATGCTCTATTCCCAAGAATCTTGCGATTTTAGTCATGAGAGGTTCAAAAAGAGGTACTATCCAGACAAAGACCATAGCAAAATCATACTTTTTTGTATGATTGATATTGAAAAAATTCATTTTGTATTTTAAAATCTAATTACCCAATAAACAATTTTTTCATTAATCTCCTTTCAAGGAAGCCCACTCTCCCCGGAGTGGGTATTTTTGACATAAAAATAGCCCACTTCGGCGGGCTTGCAAATATGGCATATTCGTTTTACTTGCAGTAACTAAGTTTATCCTATAGATTAGTAGATGCGTGCAATACTATACGAGAAGTATTAGGCGGTAATACTTGGGGAAGTGTGCCTAATACTCTTCGATTTTTATAGCTTATCATGATTACTAGTTAATAGATAATATGGATTAGAAAACCGTCATAAATTGTTGGGTTTAGTTGTGCACTCTTTCCCAACAGGAGTTAATTGTTATCAAAATAAGAACTGATGTTCGAGTTGTTTAAACCCGTGCTTTTTTGTAAAGTATAACATATAGACTCTAGCTCTGCTAAGGTATTTTCTCATTGCTTTAACTCAGAATCTTCTTTGAAGAACATAGCCGGATGAAAGCTATATTACGAGGAGAATTATTATGAAAAATAGCAATTTAGTTATTTATCCATCAATTTTAGCTCCGAAGGTAAAATTTACAATGTTACTTTTCCAGATGTTCCAAAGGCTATAAATTTTGGTCACGAAATTGACGAGGCAGTAGAAATGGCTCAATCGGCTTTAGGTTTAGCCCTATACAATCAAGATCATCATCCAGAAGCAACGAATCCGAGAGATATTTCTCTAGATAATGAGAATGACTTTGTTTTAGCAATTACTTTGGATTTATCAGAATATCGACGGAAAAAATCATTCTAAAACTGTACGGAAAAATACCTCTATATCGGAATGGCTAAACGTGATTGCGGAAAAAGAAAATATCAATTTTTCTCAAACTCTAACAGAAGCTTTGAAAGAAAAACTACTAAAAAATACCCTCCTACTCACAAGAGTAAGAGGGGTTTACTATGTACCTTGTAGGACTCGAACCTACGACCGGACGGTTATGAGCCGTCTGCTCTCACCAACTGAGCTAAAGGTACTAAATAAGCCATTCCGAAGAGTGGGCGCTTTTTGAAAAAAAGCAATGCCGTTAGTATACAAAAATTATACAAGTTAGGATCGATTTTTTCAATACAAAAAGCTCCACTCACGGGGTTGAGCGGAGGCAGAAAAGAAAAAAACTCGGGTGTGAATTTTTTTCTAGTATAGCCAATAGACCAAGTTTTTTCAATAGTTTGGATAAAAATGGATTTTGTTAAAATCTTTTGAAGTTTTATCTTGACTTATTACCACTAGACTTATTTACAAAAAACAAGTGAATATCCATGAATAATTGTAAGATATCTGTTTCTTCATTCTCCTTTATTTCAGTCAATGAATAACTGTCCTCCACTTCTCGAATCATTTCTGTATAGGATTTTCTAGGCAAATCCATGCTACATAGTTGTTGAAACTGATGGATTTTGATCATGATATGCTTTAAAAATCGTATACTCTGTTCAAAGTTTTCCGCATTTAATTCTCTTAAAATGTCCATGATCAACTGTTTATAGTGTGTGATATATCGTATATCCAACGTTTCTGAATGGTTCGTAGAGTCGTCCATATTCCCTCCTAAATCTTACTCACTCGTTATTTCCAAGCGAATCTTTCTTCCAATCCTTGAAACAGAAAACATCAATCTTCATACGTTTTCTTTCGATGATTCCATTTCAATAAGATACCGACTACACCTATAGCACTGAGGAAAAGCCCTCCTAAAAGAGAAAACAGGTTAGACGTATCTCCCGTTTCAGGTAGTTTTCTTTCATCAACTAACCTTGCAGAATCCTTTTCATCCTTCGAATCCCCCTGGGAACGATCTTCTATAGGTTTATCAGATGAACTTTCTTCCTCCGCTATACTGGTTCTGTTTTCTCCCTCTGTAATACTGTCTTCTGATAAATCTTGAACGTGATCCTCTACAGGAATTGGTTCCTCCTGATTGCCCACTTCTTCTGGGATGCTTTCTGCTGGAATACTTGATTCTTCTTTCGTAGAACTGCTATGGGCTTGTTCTTTCACAGTTACTGGCACGGTTACGATTCGACTGGAGCCATTCGCAAAGGTCACTTTTACTTTGGCTTCAAATGTACCGGCCGTCTCACTGGTCACTGCCTCCACAACTTCTACTGTACTGCCATCCGGTAACCCTTGTACATTATCCTCTAAAGTAACTGGATCCCCTTGATAGACTTCCTCTGATAAGATATTCTCTGATGGAATGCTCGGGATTTCCTCTAATGTAGTAGCTGGGATTCGTTCCTTCACTGTTACCGGCACGGTTACGATTCGGCTGGAGCCATTCGCAAAGGTCACCTTCACTTTCCCTTCAAATGTACCGGCCGTTTCACTCGTGACTGCTTCCACAACCTCTACCACACTGCCGTCTGGTAATCCTTGAAGATTGTCTTCTAAAACAATTGGATCGCCTTGATAGACTTCTTCTGATAAGATATTTTCTGCCGGGATGCTTGGGATTTCCTCCAAAGTACTAGCTGGGATTCGTTCTTTTACTATTACCGGCACTGTTACGGTTCGGCTGGAGCCATTCTCGAAGATCACTTTCACTTTGGCTTCAAACGTACCGGCCGTCTCACTGGTCACTGCCTCCACAACTTCTACTGTACTGCC
>NZ_NGLC01000003.1:335284-339503 GCF_002140755.1 Enterococcus sp. 5B3_DIV0040 | reverse complement strand
GTACCGGCCGTCTCACTGGTCACTGCCTCCACAACTTCTACTGTACTGCCTTCTGGTAACCCTTGTACATTATCCGCTAAAGTAATCGGATCTCCTTGATAGACTTCCTCTGCCAAGATATTCTCTGATGGAATACTCGGGATTTCCTCCAAAGTACTAGCTGGGATTCGTTCCTTCACTGTTACCGGAACTGTTACGATTCGACTGGAACCATTCTCGAAGATCACTTTCACTTTGGCTTCAAACGTACCGGCTGTTTCACTGGTCACTGTTTCCACAACTTCCACCACACTGCCTTCTGGTAACCCTTGAACATTATCCGCTAAAGTAATCGGATCGCCTTGATAGACTTCCTCTGCCAAGATATTTTCTGCCGGAATACTTGGGATCTCTTCCAATGTACTAGCTGGAATTCGTTCCTTCACTATTACCGGCACTGTTACGATTCGGCTGGAGCCATTCCCAAAGGTCACCTTCACTTTCCCTTCAAACGTACCAGCCGTTTCACTGGTTACTGCTTCCACAACCTCTACCACACTGCCTTCTGGTAACCCTTGAAGATTGTCTTCTAGAACAACCGGATCCCCTTGATAGACTTCTACTGATAAGATATTTTCTGCTGGAATACTTGGGATTTCTTCAATCACAACAGCCGGGAGGGCTGGTTCTTTCTTCTGGATCACCAGTTGATCCAGGGGGAGGACATCTTCCGAGTGATCCCCATAAAGCACAATCAAGCCTTCTTCCGGCTCAATCCAGTAAGCCACCGTATCTGGTAAATAACCTCGGTTGACCTCACGCACCGCTTCAATCAGTGCCGTTTCTTCCTCTGGTGAAAGATGGGCTGGATCGTCTACTGCCAGTTTTTCCGCTGGCAGTTTCGGGGTATACTGATCCGTTTCCATTGAAGGTTCTGGTGCTTCTGCTAAACGATACCCTGTAGCCTGTTTATGCAGTTCATACATCGGATTCCAAATATCCGCATGAATATCGCTTGGCTCTCCATTTGGAAAATGAATCATCTCTTTCTCCAAATCAGGCAAACCACTCCACGCCTGAATACGAAAATGTCCGTTACCCGTAATCGTATCGGTCACGATCAGCTGGTTCTGATTTGGGTCAATAGTAATCATTCCTTCGGTTTCAATACTTGTGACGTTGGTCTCTGGTGAATCCTGTAAATTCAAGCTGGCTTTTGGGTTTAAAATGACATGGCCAAGGGTTTGAGGTTCATCCGCCAGCGTTAACGTTGCGCCTTCTTCTAACACCAGATCCGTGATCGGATCAAAGCTGGCTTCGTAAATGTGTTGGTTTTTTCCAACGGTGACATGAACTGCCGATGCTTTATCCCCGTGCACAATCTGCCTGATTTTGCCGCCATCCAATCGAATGCTTACATCATTACGGATAGGAGCTTTGTCAAAGCTGGAAACCATGATTCCCAGATCAGAACTTGCAAAACCATCGATTTCCAGCTCTGTAGCTGTGTGTTTTTCTCCCACTATATTCCCCAAAACAATACTCTTAAATCGCGTTTCTGATGTGGCATTGATCAGCTTGATTTTTGCGCCAGAGCCTCGTGGCGAAGTACCATCGATACTTCCTGCCACTAACATTGGACGTTCATCAGTTTGGCTTTTTCCAAGAAGCGTATTCACATTGTCCATGGTGAGAGAATGATCGTTCACAATGATTTTCCCAATCTTCAACCGTTCGAAATCAATGGCGCCATCGGTTAAAAACTTCAAGCCAAGATCTTTTAAAACGGTATCACTTTCTAATACCATATCTAGCCCTCTGAAATAAATCCCATAATTTTTCCCATCAATGGTAATGGCTTTATCGATCACAAGGTCTTTTGTGCCATTTAAGGAAATATCTTCTGTTAGAATCACCGTATCTCCAGCTCTTGCCTGTTCCAAAGCATATAACAAACTGCCATAAGGCGCTTCTTTTGAACCATTGCCGCTGAAATCAGCTGCCCCACCATTTCGTACATAAATCTCTGTAGAAACCCGCTCCGCTTTTGCAGTAACCGAAATAGGCACAGAAAACTCTTTTTCGCTCTGATCAGAAAAAGTCACTCGAACCGTTCCTGTATACTCTCCAGCTTTCGTGAGATCTATCACAGAATAATCGGTCACATCGTCCACTTTTCCATCCTGTGGGACATGGCTAAGATTATCCGTCAAGTCCACTGGAGCTCCTTCCGTTACTTCCTCTGGCTGTGCAGTAATCTCCGGATACACTTGACTATCTGTAACGGTTTCATTGAAATGCAGCGCTTTGAGTCCTTCCTCCTCATACCCTGTCCCATTCATGACGGTACGTTTTCCAACAGAAAAATCTGGCAATCCATTGACCAGCTCTTCAAAGTATGTTCGGGAGCCATGACCATTGGAAGACCGTCCTACATTGGTGGCACCATCAAACGTGCCAACCATCCCAACGGTGCGATCATTCTCCGCAATATAGTGGACCGCTTCTCCTTGTCTGGTCAATGTATTTCCTTCATCCGCCAGCTCAGACAGCCATTTATTAAACGCATTCCCTTTGATTTTGGGCGCATTAAAGGTATAGGCTTGTTTATACCAGTCATAGCCTTTTCTTCTCGCTTCAATCAATCCTCGCTGTGCCAGATAGCCTCCTAAGGAATGCCCGGTCACATAAAGATTGTTTACACGATTGTTCGCCTCATAACGTTGCAGAAGCTCTTCTAAAACAATTGCCTGTTTTGGACTTGCCCCGACAAAAATCGCTAAATCATCATCCACATCCCCAGTCCCTTGTGTGCCTCTGATCCCTAATACCTGCACTGTCCCATCTGCTAAATAAGGATAGGGGCTTTTGGTTTCAAACAACACCGCATCGAAGCCTTCATTCAGATGATGCACTTCTTTCACCTGCCAAAAGCGAGACAGCTCCTTATGCATCATGGCATACTCGAATCGATCCTTATATAATTCGGTGAATTCGATTGTTTCGTCTAATACTTTATGGATATACGCATCGTCACGGTACACCAATTCCATAAACAGTGCCATATCTCTGGGAGAGATATCCCATACAAGAGGCTGGACATCCTCCTGATCAGACAATCCGTCCCCATCTGTATCAAAAAGCAATGGATGACTGTGATAGCCATAGTACTGCCTTCCCTCTTTGAAATAGGTGTAGATTTCCTCGGAATTTAGTAACCCATCCCCATCCTTATCCTGATCGGGAGACAAGAGTTTCCCCTTGTATAGCAGAGAATCCACCCGTCCGTCTTCCAGACGAATTTTTCCTTCTGAAATCAATACAGCGGTTTCAGCGGTCAATGGATGCTTGGTATTTTCCTGCGCAGAAACAGGCTGGCCATGACAGAAAGAGACCGTCATCATACCGCATAGACTGATCAACCAGTATGTTTTCTTATTCATACATTCCTCCATCAATAGAACAAGGGAGCGGTTCCTTCCCACTCCCTTGTCTTTCTTTTGTGAAGTTAGAACGAATGATCTTTTATTCTACTTCATGTTCTTTTTTTCTTTTTTTACCAAAGGCAAACAATGCACCGGCACTAGTAAGAAGCGCACCAAGCAGTCCTAAAGGACTTGTCGTATCACCTGTTTTTGGCAGTTGGCTGGCTTTGCTGGAAGCTTTTCCTGCCTGTTTGTTTCCTTGACCAGATGTACCAGCTTTTCCTGATGCAGAAGCTTCACCCTCTGTCTTACCTAATTGTGGCGCAGCTCCTTTTGGATTAGTCGCTGGTTTTCTTTCCGGCTGACCTGGCTCCGGTGAAGGCACTGGTTTAGAATTTGGATCTAATGGATCCGTGCCCTTAGTTAATTCCTCACCATTTGTTACACCATCTCCATCATCATCTTTATTCAAATCAAACTCTGGTAAAGGTTCTTCTATTGCAGGCTCACCTTTCGCTGTTTCTGGTTTTGAAGCTGAATCCAATGGATCAGTCCCCTTGTCCACTTCCTCTTTATCAGAGAAGGTATCACCATCTGTGTCGACCTTGTTTGGATCCGTGCCTAACTCTTTCTCTTTCGCATCCGTTAGATCGTCCCCATCACGATCAATCGTGCTTGGATCGGTTGGATTTGCCGGAGTTGAATTTGGATCTAGTGAATTGGTACCTTTGTCCACTTCTTCTTTGTCGGAGAAGCCGTCATTATCTGTATCCACTTTATTTGGATCCGTGCCTAATTCTTTTTCCTTGCCATCC
>NZ_NGLC01000003.1:323724-324711 GCF_002140755.1 Enterococcus sp. 5B3_DIV0040 | reverse complement strand
CATCGCTATCAATGGTGCTTGGATCCGTTGGCGTGACTGGTTTAGCGTTTGGATCCAGTGGATCCGTACCTTTGTCTACTTCTTCTTTGTCGGAGAAGCCGTCATTGTCTGTATCCACTTTATTTGGATCGGTACCTAATTCTTTCTCTTTTCCATCTGGCAACCCTTCACCATCGCTATCAATGGTGCTTGGATCTGTCGGTTTGACTGGTTTAGAATTTGGATCTAGTGGATCCGTGCCTTTGTCTACTTCTTCTTTGTCAGAGAATCCATCATTATCTGTATCCACTTTATTTGGATCCGTGCCTAATTCTTTTTCCTTGCCATCCAATAGACCTTCACCATCTGTATCAATGGTACTTGGATCCGTTGGTGTGGCTGGGGTAGAACCTGGCTTGTCTGGATCTACAAGAGTTGTTTCATCTTCTTCCACCACGTCGGTGCCTGGAACCGTATCCGTTGAACCATCTGGATACGTTACGGTTACCGTTCCGTCATTGCCTACCGTCACTTCGGTGTCCTCTGGCAGATCTGGATTTTTATCTTCTACAGCTTTTTTCACTTTCTCTTTTTCTGGCTCTGTCAGTTTGGTTTTATCTGCCACGACCACTGGTGTATCTGGTTTCTTCACATCTGTCTTTTCAGCTGTAGTTTGCTCGACAGATTTTTCTACCGCTGGGCTTTCTTTCTTGCCTGCTTCGGTCTGCGTCACGCTCACTTTATCGTCGGCATTTAAATTGACCCCTTGTGGTAAATCAACTCTCCAGTTTCCATCTTGTCCTACTGTTGTTTCCACTGGATCGTCTACATTAGGCAACGTTACTTTCACCGTAGCTCCTGGTACACCGGTTCCGCTCACTGCTGGATCGTCACTGTCTACCTTGTTCACCGTCGGTGTTGCACTGGTGCCTTGCTGTGCCACTGTATCTGTTCCAGGGATTGTATCCGTTGAACCATCTGGATACGTTACGGTTACCGTTCCGTCAT
>NZ_NGLC01000003.1:297786-317388 GCF_002140755.1 Enterococcus sp. 5B3_DIV0040 | reverse complement strand
ATTGCCTACCGTCACTTCGGTGTCCTCTGGCAGATCTGGATTTTTATCTTCTACAGCTTTTTTCACTTTCTCTTTTTCTGGCTCTGTCAGTTTGGTTTTATCTGCCACGACCACTGGTGTATCTGGTTTCTTCACATCTGTCTTTTCAGCTGTAGTTTGCTCGACAGATTTTTCTACCGCTGGGCTTTCTTTCTTGCCTGCTTCGGTCTGCGTCACGCTCACTTTATCGTCGGCATTTAAATTGACCCCTTGTGGTAAATCAACTCTCCAGTTTCCATCTTGTCCTACTGTTGTTTCCACTGGATCGTCTACATTAGGCAACGTTACTTTCACCGTAGCTCCTGGTACACCGGTTCCGCTCACTGCTGGATCGTCACTGTCTACCTTGTTCACCGTCGGTGTTGCACTGGTGCCTTGCTGTGCCACTGTATCTGTTCCAGGGATTGTATCCGTTGAACCATCTGGATACGTTACGGTTACCGTTCCGTCATTGCCTACCGTCACTTCGGTGTCCTCTGGCAGATCTGGATTTTTATCTTCTACAGCTTTTTTCACTTTCTCTTTTTCTGGCTCTGTCAGTTTGGTTTTATCTGCCACGACCACTGGTGTATCTGGTTTCTTCACATCTGATTTTGCTGTTGCTTTCCCCGGTTCAGATTCATTGTTTGCCGCATCAGTTAACGTCACTGATACTTCTGTCTTATCTTTGACCTTATCCCTAGGAATTGTAATGGTATCTCCCTGAACTGTAACCTCATTTGATCCTGTCCATTGACCTTCTTTTTTCGTCAAGTCTACTTCTTTAGGTTGTCCATCTTCTCCAATGTAAGATACCTTCACCTTTTCAATGTCTTGATGTATTTTTTCTGTTGGTAATGTTACCGCTACATCTCCATTGTCTTTTGGTGTTACTGTTGGCTTTCCAGCTTTATTATCCACGCCGACTACAAAGAGATTGACTACATTCGTCTCTGTCTCTGTATTTATGTTTCGACTACTATGCGAGACTTCATATGGTCTTAAGTAAATTTGATGCTTTTCAAACGCGTTATCTACCGTCTTGCCGTCGGTTGTGATATCCCAATCACCAGCACTATTGTTATTGTTTTCTGTAATTGGTGAGATCATTGTAATGGTTGGCGTAGTCTCTTTATCCCATAAGTTGATATCCATATTTCCCCACTTATGTTCTGCATCAACTACATCTAGAATATTTCTTGGCTGACCATCTTGCCCTTGTAGAAGATTTCCTTCCTCTAAGCGTTTATATACCCAATCATGACCTTCGGCATCATTTTTATAGGCTTTTTCATTCTTTTCGATACCATCATAAGTAATCTTTGTTTTGTTATCAACAGCGTTCAATTCCGCAAGTAATTCGCGTGTACCAAATGAAATAGGGTCATTGATATCATATTCATAGATGATGGTATCTCCATCTTCAGACTTTTTGAATCCTAGATCGTTTGGTCTGTTTTGAAGTTGTTTATGTTTCCAGGTAATTGTTACATCTTCGCGAATATTCGGAACACCAGACAATGCATTCAAAGATGTGGTATCCAATTTGTTCCCTGATTCTTCAAGCTTCTCTAAAGTAGCCTTTATTCCAGACATGCGATATTTTGAAGCTGAAGTAGCATTTTTAGCAGAACTGATAAAACCAAGTGCTTGCAAGTTGGCATCTTTCTTATTCGGATCTTTTAATGGTGCATAAACCTCAAACACATATTTAACATCTTTTCCCGTTGCTTCCCATGATTCAAAAATTAAATTTGCATCGCCATCACGATATTCTATTAGTTCGTTATAGCCTCCGATATTCTCTTTGTCTTTTTTTAGAAATTCTGCTTCTTTTTCATATCCTTTGGTAACAAAATCATCAAAAACTTTCGTAAAGTCTTCGACATTATTTCCTTTTACTTTTTTCCCAGTATTATCATCCGTTGTCTCGTATAAATTGAACGCGCCCTTGATTCGATCCTTTGTCCCGAATGATTGTGAAGCGGCTGAACTATTAGCCCAATCACTAATTCCATTATATTCCTTTACCTCTTTTTCACCACCATCTTTGTTATACTCTTTTTTC
Organism: Enterococcus sp. 5B3_DIV0040; assembly: GCF_002140755.1. NCBI lineage: Bacteria > Bacillati > Bacillota > Bacilli > Lactobacillales > Enterococcaceae > Enterococcus > Enterococcus sp. 5B3_DIV0040. The sequence goes on along the minus strand of NZ_NGLC01000003.1, from coordinate 315,302 downwards.
ACAATTTTCGATGGCGTTTTCACTGCTTTAGGCAAAACAAATCCCACAGAAGTTCTACCAGTTAAAGTGGAATTCTCTGGATTCATCGTAAAAGTATACTTAATTGCAGGAACTTTTTGTCCACTCACTTCCGTTTCTACTTTTTCATAAGAGACTTGAACACTTGCTTTGATGTCTTTTTCTTCTGTCTCAGTAAATTCATAAACTCCGGTAGCTGGGTCATAGGATCCTTCTGCGAAAACAGCTATACCAGACCCAAAGAAAATCGTGCATCCAATCATGCAGGAAACGACTCCAACGCCAAGTTTTCTCAAACCATATTTGAGCTGTCTTTTTTCTTCTTTCAGAGGTTTATTTCCTTTGCCTCTGTACTTGTAAGTCATACACTTTCTCCTTTCCTTCATATGTATTTAACATCCTCATTTTCTTGCCAATCCAATCTGTACGATCATCTAAAATTTCTGTCACAAAATGTATACTTTTTGTGACAGACAAAATAAAATAAAAAATATCCTGATTTTGTTGCGAAAAGCCTATTATGAAAGGAGTTTTATGTGTTTTTTGATCTTGTAGATCCTTGTCACAAAAAGTATACGTTTTAGAACAAAATAAATGAAAAAGACCGGATTTTACAAGTATCTATCGATATGTACATATGAAGAATTATCGAAATTTGGTCATAATCGGGAAATTTGTTCGTTTCAACCTCCTGCTCAATTGACAAACCTACAAAATCCTTTATACTATGATTTTATTAAAGGTTGTAAAATGGAAAATAGGTATGATATGCGCACAGTAGGAGGGGGGAGCACCAATGGCACTTTCCATGGAAAATATCCAAAAATTACAAAGTATAGGGAAGCGATTCCGATTTTCTATTGCCATCTATGAAAAAAACGGCACCCTTCTATCCTTCGAGGAATTGGATGCTCCAAGCCTTCCTCCCTATCCGCTGTCCTTTACGTTCAATAAAAAACACAATCTATCCATCCAGTATGGGAAATTTAATGAAGTATTTTTCATCTTTCCACTCCAGGAACGGTTTGTGTCGATGGGCCCTATGCTTCATAGTCAGAGTCTGCCAAAAAAGACCATTGAAAACAGTCCCGCTTCCTTGCAGGGGTATCTCCAACAACTTCCCGTATTCTCTTCGAAGCAGTGCAGAGATTTGCTTGTGATTCTTGACCATTTATTTTCCCTGCAATTGGAACAATACTATGTGGAATACCTCCAGCTTCTCACAAAAGCCCAAAAACATCGAATAGAAACACGCAATCATCCGTTACAAAAAGAAGCATTCACTTCCTATACAGCGTTGTTCCATTTAGAACACCAACTCATGGAGGCCATGGCAAAAGGAGATCCTAACCAACTCTATCAGTTAGTCCGTCAGACCCCTTTAGGCATTCTGCCAATTCCAGAAACCAACGACCTCAGACATGAAAAAAACTATTGTATTATTCTCATGGAAAAGATCTCCTGGTTTGCGATCCAAATGGGGGTGGACATTATGAAGTGCCTGTCTTTGAGAGATTATTATATACAGGAGATTGAAAAACAAACACAGGTAATGAGCGTATTGACCATCCGGGATGGGGCAATCGTCTATTTTACAGAACTGTTGCATGAAATCTCCATGCACGCTTATTCCTTGATGATTCGTCGGGTCATTCAGTATATCAACGTACATATCTATGACCCGTTACCTCTGGCAGAGATTGAAAAACATTTATTTCTATCCAACACCCAGTTGCGACGCTCTTTCAAGCAGGAAGTAGGAATCAGTATTGGAACCTACATTCAAAAACAAAAAATCATCTTGGCAAAATACCTGCTCATGACCCAAATCCCACCCTGTACGGTTGCCAAAGAATTACATTTTTATGATCTCCCGCATTTTACAAAAGCCTTCAAAAAACATACGGGAATGACACCGATTCAATTTCAAAAATCACATCCTTTGCCTTCAAATTCATATACAATAGAAGAGAACAGAGGATTCGATGCATAAATAACCGATTTCTTTCGGAGATAAATAGGACAAAAAAAAGGAACAAGAGTGTTGTGATTGGCTCACAGCTTCTTATTCCTTTTTGCGCTACTTTTGCTTCAAATGGTTTTGTTCCAGCCACCGAGAAAATGTCGAATGGCTCACCTGCAATGTTTCAGCCCCTTTTCGAAGACTGATGCTTCCCTGTTGCCATAATTCGGCTACCTGGTAAAAATGTTCAGGATACGCTTTCGGGGGTCTGCCAAAACGGACACCTTTTTTCTTGGCTTCCTGTATACCCTGCCTCTGCCTTTGAGAAATATGTTCCCGTTCGATCTGTGCCACATAAGAGAGCACCTGTAAAACGAGATCAGCTAAAAACTTTCCCGTGATTCCCTGTACCGGCTGGCGGGTATCCAAGAGAGGAAAATCCAGTACAATAATTTCAATTTGTTTCACTGTGGTTAAATACCGCCACTGTGCTAAAATCTCCTCATAGTTTCTTCCCAGCCGATCAATGGACTGGATATACAGTTCATCTCCTTTTTTTAGTTTTTTCACCAGTTTTTGATAGTTTTTCCGATGAAAATGTTTCCCTGTCTGATAATCTGTCACCATCTGTTTTCTGGTAAGCCCTGCCTGTTCCATGGCCTGTACCTGACGATCGATGTGTTGTTCTCTGCTGGACACACGAATATAGCCATACTGTTTCATATGCAACTTCCTCCTAACCCTTATCAGGTTAAGAGGTCGTATGTTTCTTGCAAGTAAATATCCACCCGTGAAACGGGTGGCTTTTTAACAGCCCTAGAAGGGCTCACCACTCGCTAGCCCCTTAAAAGGGGCTTTTTAAATGACCACCAACCGCTCACAGCCCTATCTCTCTTTCACTATTTAAATGGATCTACATACTCTTGTTTACTTATACTATCTCTTATTCGATCATCTGCTTCTTGTTCTCGAATATATTTTTCAATTGTTTTTTGATTTAACCCAACCGTACTCACGTAGTATCCTTTGGACCAAAAGCTTTTATTCCCATACTTATATTTCAAATTCGCATGTTTTTCATGGATTAAAGTTGCACTTCGTCCTTTTAAGTAGCCCATAAAACTAGAAATACTAATCTTTGGTGGTATTCTTACTAACATATGAATATGGTCAGGCATGGCATGAGCTTCAATGATTTCAACATCTTTCATCTCACACAATTTTCTTAATATCTGACCAATACTTATTCTTAACTTTCTATAAATCACTTTTCGTCAATGCTTCGGAGTAAAAACCTATTTGAACCTTATACTTCTATCTCGGTCGAGTAGACAAGGGGAATCTCACCCCAAGCCTCTCACAGAACCGTACGTGATAGTCTCCCATCATACGGCTCTTATTATCAATTCACTGGCATATAGCCCATTTTCCAATGATAGAAGAGATTTGGACTACTTTTTGACATTCTTCCCAGTAGTCTTTGCGCTTTATTCAATCCATTTTTGACCGATTTGTGCGTTCTTCTTAACCATCTTATCAATGTCAGATTCACATAGTTGATTCCTTTCCTAATTGCTTCACTTTTATTGAACTTCATAAAATAATTCATCCATCCTCGAATGATGGGATTCAAAATCTCCGACAGGCAGATAAGTGAAGTGGTGTTCGCTTCTTTTATAGCTAACTTAATTTTGTTTCTGAAACTCTTCGCAGCACCTTTACTTACTGCTGGAGTGAAACCTGTGAAATAAACACCATATCGATTTTTACATAATCGCTTTCGAAAGGAGTAGCCCAGAAATTCAAAACTACTTTCTTCATTTGACTGATCGTTTTTACAATAAACAATTTTGCTTTTCTCCGGATGAATTTCAAGCGAACAATCTTTCATTCGTTTTGTCAATTCTTTCATAAGATAGATTGCTTGCGTCTTCGTTGTACAATGAATCAGCCCATCATCCGCGTATCTCACCCACGGATTTTCTGGGAATATCGTTCTCATCCACAGATCAAACGCATAGTGCATATATGCATTGGCTAGAATTGGACTGATAACACCTCCTTGAGGTGTACCAGAATTTCTTTCTTCAAATTCACCATTTGGTAATCGAATTGGAGCTGTTAGAAATCTTTGGATATACAATAAAAGCCATTTTTCTTTAACATGTCTGCTCATAATCGCTAGTAGTTTTTCATGGTTGATAAAATCAAATAAACCCACAATATCAAATTCGACAATCCACGGATAGTTAAAACACCTCGTGCGTGTAATTCCAATGGCATCTAACGCAGATTTATTCGGCCTGTATCCGTAGGAGTCTTCTAAAAATATTTTTTCTAACCTTGGCTCTATTCGATTTCTGACTACCATTTGAGCAATACGATCTTCTATTGTTGGGATGCCTAGAAGTCTAGTCTTTCCATTTTTCTTTGGAATTTCCACACCCCTAACAGCTTTCGGGAAATAACTTCCAGATGCCATTCGATTCCATAACTTGTACAATCGATCTTTCCATTCTTTGTCAAACGTATGAAAATCAACGCCATCGATACCACCCGCACCTTTATTCGCTTTTACACGTTTGTATGCAAGTAGTACCTCATTCTGCGTAATTCTAAATGATTTCCCTTCTTCCATAAAATCCTCCCATTCACTTGGTTGTTAAATAAAAGAAGTTGTGATAATAGAACCCCTTCGCTCCACGTTCATTACAATCGCTTCATCACTACTACGAATTCTTCCGCACCTGATTTATTCCTCATTACTTTCATTCTCGCCTATTTGTTTGCTTGAATTTTTCACTTATCATTACAAATCAGGATTCTCCTGTTCCTTTCAAAAGCCTATACCATATTCCTGTAACCTCTACACCGACAGCCGCCTAATCAATAAACAGGTAACCATTAGACTTATCCTAGGAGCCACACAAAATCCCAGTTTTGACTGTACTTATTAGCCTTAACGATGCTTCATCAGTTCTTCACTTTCGTTCAGCTCTATGGCACACACCTGACAATTTTTCTTATTGCCTTTTCTCCATGCGCTCAGTACCGTAACTTTTGATTACAGCATCCATGAGTGGTTTATAGCCTATACCTGCATATCGACTATGGAAGACCTACTTCCATCTTTTGAAAAGCATTGCTTTGGAAATACCTTTCCTCCCTTCAATTTTCCTCGCATTCAGGACACACTATGTGCTAAACTTTTATCGTCGTTAGACATAAAAAAACTCCTTTCGATCTGATATGCGGTTGGTAGCCACTATTAGTATATCGAAAGGAGTTTTTTATCGCTAAAGCTATTTCGTCCACGCGTAGAAACGCGCGTTTTTTTTGTTTCGTACGCTACGCGAACGAAACTGACTAAAGTCAATAATAAAAAAGCATAAACATTTCTTTATTTCGTTACAGGATGAAAAGAATAGGGGGAAATCATGATGTTATGAACAACATACGATTCCATCATCCTCAAAAGTTCGCTCGTTACTTTGAAAAAACAGGTGCATCCGTTTTTTCAAATACCACTAGACCGCATTCATAAGGATGGTCATAATAATATGCCTGTTTTCCCCGTGATTTGTGAAGCAGTATTTTGTAGATAATCAGAAAATCACCCCCACCAGAAAGAAGCATTAGCTCCGCAAGACACAGCCAAAATATACTGTGTGATATACAAGCATATCCCGTCAAGCCAACGCCAATAACGAGTGTAGGCATCATCGCTCCTAAAATATACTGCCAACGTTTTAAAGGTTCTTCACACGTACAGTAAGGCGTGACCATTGACCAGATCACCCCAAAGTCAATCGATCGAAAATGCTTTTTGGCAAAATAGCCCCATGTCAGCCCGTGGATGAGCTCATGGAGGACGATCAAAACAATCGCCACTGCGAACATAAAAACACCGTGCCAAGCAGTAAACGTTACATCATAGGATGGGACAAGCAGGTAAAACACGCCTAGCGCCAACAACATAAAAGGAGCCATCACTAAAATAGCGAAGAGATTGGCGGCAAGAATAGACACGGTTAAATCTGTCTTGACGTATCCTTCCTTCGCCAGATTCTCACAGACTTCATCAAATTTTTTCTTTCTTTTCTGTTCTTGAGGCGTTAACTTCCTTACTTCCTTTTCCAAATCGATTCCTCCCGAATAAGTTTCAGCATCAACATCTTTCTCTGTCAGATCCACGAGATACCCATATACATCGTTCCTTTATAAAAAAATCATAATGCGTTTCTAACAATTCTGATAACCCTCTTGTGACAAACCACACAAAGGTGCATGTTTTAATACACTATTTTATATATAGATTACCGTCAGCAACTCCTAAAATAATTCTCTGCAGCTTCTACATATTCATTATTATTGTCTAATATTTTACAAATCCAATTAACAAAATTCGAAAAGAATTTCGGCATAAACAATTCTTTTATTGCTCGAAACCAACCACTTTCACTAGTTTCACAATAGAAATATACTGTACCACCTTCAACAGAACTATTAATTGTTCTATCTTGAAAACGAGCACTCACAACAGCAAACTTAGGTGCTTCCTCGTTTATAGAATTTCTCTTAGCTCTTACAACTGTAGAAAAGAGTGCATTCCTTGCCTCTTCTTCTATTGTATTTGCATTTTTTTGCTAATTCAGTGATCAATTATCCTTTAGATACTTCTTTAATCTCTGTAATTCTTTACGTATCATCAACATTATTTTCAACAATTATTTCAGCACAAACCAAATATCCAAATCCAACAAAAGTTATAATACTAAAGAGCAACGTTGCAAAAACTAGAATCAGTTTACGCTTGCTTAAATATTTAACTCCTTTGTAAAATATTTAAGCAACACTACTATAACACGAAAACATTTTCTCAAAAATATTCTGGAAGAATCTCAACCTTCGTGATAAACTAACTGTACCAACAAGATACCAATGTAATAACATATTGTATACTCCTTGCCCTAGAACAACCGAGTTCTAGGGACTTTTTTGTCTTTATTCAAGGAGTATATCGCTATTAAGAAGCACGAACCGAGCACCAAAAAAAAGGGGAGGACGAAGCAGTTGCTCGTTGAAAGCTACATCCTTTACAAAATGCTACACTCCCTTACATGGTTGGAACTCTGATTTCCGAAGCTAACGCGGCTTTACGGCAATCATCTGTTAGAAAGAATGAATTGTACATTCATCGTAGCGAAAACACAAAAGTCTGCTTGGACCAATAGAAAGCAGACGTACATACTACAAACACAAAAAAGAAGAACACTTTCCTTGTATATTTAAATTACTCAATTTATCAGCTATTCCATTTTAATTAGCTGTTATTTTATCTATAATTGAGTTAATCGCTGTGGACTAGTGATTTTTCCACCAGATTCCTCTAGAATACTGTTTTGATAAGGCTCTAGCCACAGCTCTTTGTCAGATTGTTAATAAGTTTGTTAGCGTATGACATAGGTTCGTGACTCTTGCCAATCTTCAAAAGACAACCGGCGAAGAGATACAGATCGCCTTAGAAGACACCGGGCATTATTGCTTCAATATCTTACGTTTCCTTCGGACACAAGGCTACCCAACCTATAGCTATAATCCGTACTTAATTAAAGAATTTGCCAAAAATCAAAGCTTACGAAAAACCAAAACCGATAAAAAAGATGCCATGACGATCACTCGAAAACTACGAACAGATCTTGATAAACAATGTTTTCACACCCAGCCGTTGATGATTGAGTTGAAGTATTTAACCCGACATACAGCCAGATTGAAAGAGGATTGCACTCGAAAAAAGTAAACTACACGCGTACTTTAGATATTCTCTTTCCAGAACTTGCCCCTTCTTTAGGTTCTTCTACTGCGAAGCACCAATCCTATGTGTAAGCACTATTAAAAGAATATCACTCTGCTAAAAAGCTAGGAAATGCACATTTAACGAAGCTGACTAATCTTATTTTAGCACACTCAAAGGGCCGCTTTGGAAAAGAACAAGCGGTCAAGCTCAAAGCACTCGCGCAAGCCTCTATTGGTCAAGAGTCCCCCGCATTAGAATTTGAACTCCTTCAAACTATTGATGCCATTCAGTATCTTACAATTATGCGAGACAAAGCAGAGAAGGAAGTTGCTCGATTAATGAGTGAAATCGATTCACCTATTTTAACGATTCCTGGCATTGGCTTTAAATTAGGAAGTATCATTCTCGCCGAAATTCGAGATATTAAGAATTTTCGTTCGCAAAACCAGTTGCTTGCCTATGCAGGTTCAGAGCCTTCCATCTCTACTTCTGGAATGAATCAGACCTAAACCGGAAGAATGGTCAAACGTGGCTCCTCGCAATTACGCTGGGCATTGTATGAAGCCGCCAGAATTATGTCCATTTGGTCGCCGGCTATGCGTGTCTATTTCCAGAAAAAGTTAGCTGGAGGAAAACACTACAATGTCGCACTCAGTCATGTTGTTAGAAAACTCGTTCGAATCATTTACCAACTACTAAAAGATAATAAACCTTATGAAAAACAGAAAATGATCGTCAACTGATCCTTTCAAAAGTTTCCTTTACCTGAGGTTTCTTTGTCATGCCTTCAAATCGTTTCTAAACTAAGTTATTCAAATTTTTCATTTTGCTCTTGACTTAATATAGTTTGTCTAATCTATTAGACGAGTATTTAGACATAATACCGTATGAACGAGTAAATTTAGGATTAAATCTCTAATATTTGAATTGTTTTTCTATTGAGAATTACGGTACCAAATTATTAAATTTAATATCAATGCCATTAAAACTAAAATAAACTGTATAAATTCAACTTTTATACTTGGAATAATTCTTTTCTTTTGCGGTCGAAATGTTGGATTAAGTGATTTAGCATTATAGTCTAACATATCACCAAAAAAACTATCTGATGGTACTAAAAAAAACAGTAAAAATAAATAACATATTGTTAACACTATTTCTAATTGGACATGAAAAATAAATTTACACGCTATACCAATTAAAATTGGTATGAAGATACACATAGTGGTACTTAACCATGCTTTAGTTCTATTTGTCATCCCAATTATATCTCCTATCTAAAGATTTACCTAACTTTCCCTATGTTTCCCATTGGGATGCAATACCCTCCGGCTTTAGTGAATCCTCCTGCAGACCAACCACCTTTTTTAAAGTAATATCCTGGAGAGCATTCAGGTCCATCAAGCTCTTTCGCACTAACTTCTGTTACCATAGCAAAAGATAATCCAATAACTGATAATCCAAAGATAAGTAATAATTTCATCTCTTTTCATTTGATTCAGTAAATTTATACTATGATAGATCATATTTAAAATGTCAATAAGATTAAAAAATTATTTCAATGTGTGAATTTGATTATAAGGCGTCATTGGAATATCTATACAGAAAATAGTGGTAGTTAACACTCAAAAAAACAGAAACGTTGATTTAACAGTATTTCTATTATCTATTCTAGCTATACCATTAAAACGAGCTTAGAATTTCCCTGTGACAACTAATAAATAGAAAAAGCGAATCCTTCACTCAGTTCGCTTTTTTTATGATCAATTCTGTTTAATTTTATCTAGGATCACTTCAAATGTATCTATATAAGCCGATACAACCAAAATAGATATTTTTTCTTTGTAAGTCCATTCAACAGTAGTAAAGTAAGAGGACATCAGATTTTTGTATCTTGCTCTTTACTAACTTGAAGCCAGTTGCCAGAGCTCTTCAAATATTTCTTCTTCCATTATCAATCTCCAAAAAAAGAGCGTTGCCTGAAACTTCAATAACGGGTAGCGCAAGTCCAATTACACGGATCTAAGTATATCATAACAACCAAATATGAAAAAACTTAGAAGGTAACAAAGGTTCTGTCGTCTTTTGCTTTGTTTCTGTTCTTACATATATTTCGTTATAGTTGCCCTACAAAGCTTTTCATTAATCACACACTCGCTTATTGTTGTGTACTCTCTGAAGTTGCCTTCTTGATCAATTACTTTCACTTCATTTGTATCCTGATAGTTCATAGAAGACGCTCTTCCATCAGAAATAATTGACCCAATCGCTTGAACTTATTCAACAATTTCAGTGCAAGTCAACCACCCTTCTTCAGCTGTTAAACGTAAAATTTTATAGTAGCCCCTCTTGTTTTTCATTTCTAGGGGGTCACCACCTTAGATATTATTCGTATTGCTCTATTTTGCAAGTATTAAATTTCATCTTGTACGTCATGGTATCTATGGTCAAATTTGCTAATATTAGAAAATAGAAGTTTTCAAATCATCTGTCTTGCTTTTAATGTGCTGTTTCATTTCTTCAATATATTCATCAAAATAGTCTGTTTTTTATAAAAATACCTTTCTAAATTATGGTTTTTGATTCTCTTCTAATTGTTCTCTTCTATCTGTTTTTTTATTCTGAAAAGTGTGCTGCGACTGAAGCCTGTTATAGCTTCAACCTCTTTGTATAGTTTACCTGAAGAAAGGAAGTCATATGCATGCCTTTTCTTTGGTATAATTCTAGCTTTCGGACGTCCTTCTCTGAAATTAGGATTATTCTTTTTAGCAAACATCTTTCCTTCTTGAGTACGTTCAACAAGGTACGAACGATCATTCTCCCGATGTATTTTCAATCGTTCCTAAATTCAAAACCTTGATCGTAACGTTATCATCGAGCAATGGTTCAATGATTTCTAATGCTTCTCGTGTATTACGGGCGAATCGATCAAGCTCAGTCACGACGATTTCATCTCCAGGCTTCAGACAATCTAGAAGCTGATTAAATTTTGGCCGATCCCGTTTTGTACCTGTAAATTTTTCGGAAAATATATTCTTCTCAACGCCATTCTCAAGCAGCTGTTGAATCTGTTCTTTTGTACTTTGAGAAGCAGTTGAGACACGTGCATAGCCATATTTTGTCATTTAATCCACCTGCTCTTACAAATCATCGATCGTATACTCCGAATACCCTTCATAGAAATAGCTAACATCGATTCCTTTCATATACAACTCTCGATCGTCAATTTCATCAGTTAGAGCATTAGAAATTAAATAGCGAATTTCTAAGTCATTTATTGGGCTGCGCTCCATTGCGGAAAGATAGTCTTCTTTGTTGATCAAGTTCCAATCGACAACATTTTGCAATTCTTCCTTTAAAATGAGATCCAGCCAAATTCTAGTACTTCGTCCATTTCCTTCACGAAACGGGTGAGCGATATTCATTTCCACGTATTTCTTGATAATCTCTTCAAAAGAAGTTTGCGGCATCTGATCAATATGTTTTAACGAATGTTCCAGATACATGACTGGTGCAAATCGAAAATTTCCTTTTGCAATATTGACCGTCCGAATTTTTCCTGCAAAATCGTAAATTTCTGAAAAGAGAAATTCATGAATTTCAGATAAACCTTTAAACGTACCGACTTCGATTTCATTTATTTCCCCCGAATCGTATAATTCCTTCGCTTTTTGCTTGCTGAGTTTTTCTTCTGCTTTTGCCAACTCAACTTGATTGGTTAAACCTAATTTATTCTCTAAAACCATGTAGAATCCCCTTAACTTTATGACATAAGTTTATGAAACGTTTTTAAATTTATTAAATCGCGAATTCAATCATGTGTCAAAAACTAAAAAAGTTTCTGAATCTTTTTGATAAAAAGGAAGTTTCTACAAAACTTGTCAAAAACAGTAAAAAAAATCACCCTTTATTTTTTATTCCATTGACAAGTTCTTCAACCATAAGGCTGAAAAGCATACAAATGCCACACACAGCTCCCATATATATTCCGATCGGTTTGCCAACATACTCTATTCCTGATTTTGTTAGTTCATAAATAGGAAGTCCAAAACATTTAACAATTAATGTATCCAAATTAGTTCGATAGGCATTCGTATAGCTAAAATAGATGACAACACCCATCAACATCAATGCAAATAGTAATCCAACGACCACTGCCATGACGATTTTTACTTTTTTCTTCACTTGTTTTCACCTTGTATATTTAGATTACTCAATTAATCAGCTATTCCGTTTTATTTAGCTGTTATTTTATCTATAATTGAGTTAGGCGCCGTGGACTAGTACTTCTTCCACCAGATTCCCTTGGAATACTGTTTTAGAAAGGCTCTAGCCACAGCTCTTTATCATATTGTTAATAAGTTTGTTAGCGCATGACATCAGTTCGTGACACTTGATTGATCACAAGGTTACATAGACAAAGAGTAAGTGGAGCACAGCGTAAATTTTATCTGACTAGGAGTGGTCCTTATGTTGTACGTTGGAATTGATATTGCCAAGCACAAACATGACTTGGCGGTCATTGATACTGAAGAAACGATTTTTGTCCGTCACCTTCAGATCGAAAACAACCAGGAAGGGTTTACGAAGCTTCAAATGACGCTTGACAATCTTCAGAAAACAACCGGTGAAGACATTCAAATCGCCTTAGAAGATACAGGGCATTATTGCTTCAATATCCTCCGCTTCCTTCGGACGCAAGGGTAGCCAACCTATAGCTATAATCCGTACTTAATTAAAGAATTTACCAAGAATCAAAGCTTGCGAAAAAACAAAACCGATAAAAAAAGACGCCATGACGATCGCTCGAAAACTACGATCAGATCTTGATAAACAATCATTTAGTGCGAACCCTTCAATGATTGAATTGAAGTATTTAACTCGACATACAGCCAGATTGAAAGAGGATTGTACTCGAAAAAAAGTAAGCTACACACGGATCTTTTTCCGGAACTAGTGTTTGGGTTATTCTTCTGCGAAGAACCAATCCTATGTGTACGCGATTTTGAAAGAATATCCTCTGCTAAAAAGCTAGGAAATGCACACTTAACGAAGTTAACTAATCTCATTTCAACACACTCAAAAGGTCGCTTTGGAAAAGAACGGACGGTCAAGATTAAAACCCTCGCGCAAGCCTCCATTGGTCAAGAGTCTCCTGCGTTAGAATTTGAACTCCTTCAAACCATTGATGCCATTAAGTACCTTACGACTATGCGAGACGAAGAGGACAAAGAGGTTGCTCGATTAATGAGTGAAATCGATTCGCCGATTTTAACGATTCCTGGCATTGGTTCTAAATTAGGGAGTGTCATTCTTGCCGAAATTCGAGATATTAAGAAATTTCGTTCTCCAAATCAGCTGCTTGCTTATGCAGGTGCAGAACCTTCAGTCTCCACTTCTGGAATGAATGGCAGGGATTTGTCAAGTATATTGCAGAAAAATTTTTTTAAATTTTTCTAGCTAAAAAAGCCTAAAAGCAAGGGTTTTCCTTGTTTTTAGATGGCACAAACTAGAGGTACTCCTTTTTTAGTATAAAAGCAGTACATCCTTTGTAGTATCTTTTTATAAGTTTTCTTAAGGCTGATAAACCCTTATTTTTCAATACTTTCCAGCTTTTTCTCTTTGACAGTTTCCCTTTATAACCCCACATATCGCCTTATATTTTGGACATAAAACGTTGTACGTTTCGTTGTAAATTAGGCAATCATCCTTCTCATTTCTTCGTTGGCTCCTGCCTCTGATGCATGGGCGTATAAGTCCAGCGTCATCATGATACTTGCATGTCCCATGATATACTGTAAGTTCTTCGGATTCATGTTCTTCTGTGCCAGTCTTGTACAGAAGGTATGTCTCAACGTGTGAGGCGTGATATGCGGTAAAGCAGTGTCATGCGATTTGTTATATTTCTTAACCGCTCCCTTTAACATGCTCTTGTACCTGCCATCTATCATAGGAAGCCCAGTCGGACTGAGAAACAGAAAATGACGATAACCGTCAATCTCTTTTACTTTTGCCTCTTGTCTGCGCTTCAAAACCCTATGAAAGGCTTTCTCTGTCTCCTCACTCATCGGCACGTTGCGAATCCCGCTCTTTGTTTTGGGCTCATTGATGTAATAGCCGTCCTTGTCCTTTAACAGCTGGTGATCGATATGGACAGCGTGACGGGTAAAGTCCAAGTCCTGTTTTGTCAATCCGCACAGTTCCGAGATTCTAAGCCCTGTTTTCAACAGGATCAGCACATCATCATAATACTGTCGATAGGTTTTATCCTCTGCCATAAATGCCAGCAGTGCCTGCTCCTGTTCCTCGCTGAGTATGACCTTTGGTTTCTTATCGGCTGGAAGCACTTCGCTCAGGACATAGTCAAAAGGATTCTTCCGCACATAATTATCGTCTATTGCCATATAGAAACATGCCCTCAGCGACCGCTTATAGTTGCTGATGGTTTGATAGGAATACCCCTTTTCCTGCATTCTGAGCGCCCATTCTCTGGCTTCGGATGGTTTGATACTGTCAATGCTCCTGGCACCCAGGAAATCGCTCTCTAAGGCTCTCATAAGGTACTCCCTGCTTTCTTTGGTCTTTTTCTTCACATTCGGACGTCCTGCATTCTTTTTCGCATAGAGCTGGCACAAGGTCATTTTACTGCCCTGTGTGTCGATCCCGTCATACAAATCTTTCTGTATCGCCCGTTCCTTTTCCCGCAGAGACAAATCTTCCCGTTTTCCTGCCGGTGTCTTATCGGTAGGCAACAGTTTCCATGCATAGACATATTTGGTTTTCCCCAGTGCGTCCACATATTTATAGGTGTATCTGCCGTCTTTTCTCTGGCTCTCTCCTTTGTATAGAACACGATTCCTGTGGTCTCGTCTCTTCCTTATGTTCGACATCTTTCAAACTCCTTTCAAAGTAAGAAAGAGCCTTGTATATACGACTTGTATATATCATAACACGCACAAGGCTCTTTTTCACTAGATTTCTTCTAACCGGTCAATGATGGCTTCCAGTTTCTTTTTCTTGATGAGCATACGATTTCCATTGAACACAACGCATTCTTCCTTGTATTCTCTGGCAACTTCACGAAGTTTGTTTTCCCCGATACGGAAATAACTGGACGCTTCCTCCACGGTCATTAAATAACGCTCCCATAAGGGCATGCTTTCATCACACATATAATAACACCTCCTCCAGTATGTTTTGCCAAGCCCTCCAACGGCTTTTGTCTTAGCCCACAGGAATCTCACCTCTGCATCGTTCGGATGTAGCCGTACCCATTGCGTGCGACGCTTCTAACGCTCAAGCTGTGGCTGTACGGGCGTATCATTATCTGACAGAACAGGTCATGGCGGTAAAAGGGGACAAGGCTTTTACAGGAACACAAACAGGGAATCGCTCGCTTTTGCAGGAGAAAGGTCATGGCGTGCTTGTTTCCACGGCTCGCTGTCTGTCAAACGTATTGGATGGCTTTATTCAGTTGTCAAAGAACACGAAAGAAGAAAAGCATTTCTTCTGCCTCATATAGGGAACGGAACAGGTGATTTAATGACTAACTCTTGAAAAAATTTCTTCTTTCACACCATATCTGTACAGGAACAGGTGATTTAATGACTAACTCTTGAAAAAAAAGAAATTTCTTTGTTCACACCCTGTCGGTACGCTCATGCCTGTTTTATGGCAGATGTATCTAGGAAATTAAAAAATACCGTCATTCTCTCGTGGAACGGCGGTATCAATTCGTTCTTCTATAGTAGATCGCTCTAGTGCTAACAGATGTTTATGCTTGTCTTTCAGTTCTGCTTGTTCAATCATATCTTGCAGTATCGTTGTATGGTTTTCTCTGTCTAGCTCCTGTACCATTTTCATCGTAGGTGCGACTTGTCTTTGTAGCCAGTTCAGCGCCTTTTGTAACGTATAAGGTTCTGGTCTGGTGGTTAAGCGTATCGGTTCTCTGTTTTCTCCTATGAACCACGCCCAGTCTGCATTTATGGGCCATTGACTTTTGGGTTTATCATCCTCTCTGTCCACAAAGCAAATATAGTGATTGACAATGGAAACGGCGGTACGTTCAGCGTCACGATAGTTGAGCAGGTCTACAACGGCATAGTAGGCTCGTTCATTCTTCATGCGGATTTCAAAACGGTTCTTGATTTCTGCGTCTTCTACTTCTGTGCCGTTTTTGACATACTGCTCATAATCCTTCTGGTAGGCACACATATACAGCTCACTTTTCGTGGAACCAAAATAAATGCTCTCGCCTGTATTTTGCGGAATATCCCCATCACACTTTTCTGTACTGCCGTAGCCTTTTTGCTTGCGGAAATAGGAGATACACTCACCAGCTTTATATTTTGCTTTTAAGAAGGGGATATCCAAGATGCCTGCACGGTCATTGATTGCCAAGTCCAGCCGTTTCATGACACCACCAGCGGTCATACAATCGAGCATAAAGTCATACCATGAGCGTTCCTGTGCGACCAGATAACTTTCTATCTGCCGACAGCCTTTGCCTTTCAGCTCCAATAAAACGCCTAACTGTTCCTGTGTAGAACACATGAGGTTGATATCACCAATCAGATATTTGCTTTCATAGCCGTATTTCCCAAAATATTCAAAAAACATGTGTCTGGGATTAATTTGCAAGACTTCACGAATCACTTTCAAAGCATCTGTAGTAGGGAAACGAACACGAAAGTAATCGATCAATAAAAAGAGTGGTTCTTCTGGATTGAAACGTTCAATCTGTTTTATCATTGTTTCTTTCAGTTCTGCTGATAAAGGTAATTTTCCTTTTTCAATGCGATTGTAATGTTCACGACTGATACCACATGCAACAGCAAATCGTGTTTGTGATACATCGTATTCCTCACGTTTTTTTCTTAATTGTTCCATAAAACTTGTTTCCTTCATTTTTTCTTCCTCCAATCAAAAAAGGCAACTATCTTGTGCGGATAATTGCCTAAAGTTAAATTTTTGCAAAATAAAAAGACAATCAACTTCTGAATGGAAATCAATTGCCTTTGTGTAATTGCAGTATTCAGTTTTCGGTGTGATATCTTCGATTTTATGTCACACCCTGTTAAAATGCGGTTTCGCCTTATAAATACAGGAGTTTCCCCTTGTTTTTGTATATTGTCTCTTGTATTTTGTGCCCCCCTTGTTAGATAACGGGGGCTTCATCAGCTCGCCACAGGCTCGCTCACAGACGAAGTGAACCAAACACCTTGGCGAAAAAATCTTGGGGATTTTTCCGCCAATCTGTCTGGCTCACTTCATCTGTTTTCTTTTTATGAGCATAAAAACCTGTCTAATATCAGGAATACTATGGATTGTCTGAAAAGAGTAATCGGTACATCTTGGTATTCTATATGCTTCGTTACATTAAGAACGTTTCTTTCTGAACAAAGCAAGTAATGCACCTAGGCTGACTGCCAGACCTCCAAATACACTTGCCAGATTGGTTGTATCACCTGTTTTAGGAAGTGCTGTCGCAACTTTCGTTGTTTCTGGAATTGCCTGCGATTTTGATGGAACAGGATTCGTAGGCTGTTCTGGTGGAGTAGGTGTTGTTGGTGGTACAACAGGTTTCTCTGGTTTTACTTCACGGTAAACGTAAGTTACCTCTGTTGTGCCTTCTACAACTTTTCCTTCTTCTGGCGCTGATGTTTTATCTACACGAATGAACTCATAAACCTTACCATCTTCTGTTGTAATTCTTTGCGGTTTATTATCATCTGCTGT
>NZ_NGLC01000003.1:282092-295374 GCF_002140755.1 Enterococcus sp. 5B3_DIV0040 | reverse complement strand
TCTGTTCCGACTGAGCTTGTCGGCGTATCTACTACATCACCTTTGATTGTTTCGCCTTTTTCATTGATGTAGTGAACGATAACATCACCTTTTACCTCACGGTAAACGTAAGTTACCTCTGTTGTTCCTTCTACAACCTTTCCTTCTTCTGGGGCTGAAGATTTATCAACACGAATGAACTCATATACCTTGCCATCTTCTGTTGTGATTCTTTGCGGTTTATTATCATCAGCTGTGTTGTAGTCTGTTCCTACAGAACTTGTTGGCGTATCTACTACATCACCTTTAATTGTTTCACCTTCTTCATTGATGTAGTGAACGATAACGTCACCTTCTACCAGCGCATAGTAATAATTGATTTCTTTCGTTTCGCCAGACACTACAGTTCCATCTTCTAAATCACCATCTGTCACAGGATGTGGGTTCGGTGCTGTAACAAGACGCCATGTACGTCCTTGATCATCTTGAATCGTTTCTGGTTTTAAATCAGTTGTGTTATAAGCTGTTCCAGACTGAGCGTCTTTTGTATCGTATTCGCTTGTTCCAACTTCGGTTTTATCAATACCTGTTGTTTTACCAGAGATTGGATTAAGTACATTCCCTTTAGAATCTACACCTATATAGTTGACTTTGACACTTCCTGCTTTTTCATAGACATAAGTTAAATGAATATCTGTTGAAGCTTTCACTTTTCCATTTTCAGCAGTTGTTTCTTGAATCAGTTTGTTGTTTTCTACTTTGTCCGCAGACAGTGCAGTTTTTACAGAATCCTCATTTGCGTTAATGTTCTTTTCAGCTGGTTTTTGGACTAAATAATACGTTTCTCCCTTAAATACAATCGATTTATCTTTATGGTCAATCGTACTATAGTCTGAACCTGTTGTACCGTGCGAAGTATCTACTACCTCTTCTTTGATCACATTTCCTTCTGTATCTTCATAATGTACAATGACACTGCCTTTTTCTACATAGTAGTAATACGCGTCTACTTGTGGTTTATTGTCATTTTGAAGACGGAACCAGTTTCCGTGATAGAATTGCTTTCCATCCTCATTATATAGAAATGGGAAATATAATGCTCCTGGAACATCCAGTTTATTACTTCCAAATTGTGTTAAAGTGGTCACACTTTTTTCCTTTTTCAGTGTAAGACCAGCTTTCTTTGCCCATTCTTCCCAGTTTTGTTGGAATTCTTTTGTATTCCATTCTCCAGATTTAAGCGCAGGTGTTTCAAATATTTTGATGTACTTGTCTGTTTGTATCTGTTCGTTCCCTTTTTCATTATTTGCATTATAATCTTTAACACTTACTTTATCAGGATTCAAAACCCACATTTCGATAACAGCGTCACCATTTTCATTCACGATTCTTTGCAGACGCTTTGCATATGGAACTACTCCTGTTCGAGTAACAGTCCCAGAAATATAATTGGAAGACAAGGTTCCTTCTGACGTCCCATTTTTATCTGCTGATTCAACTAATTCATAGTTGTCATATTCCGCAATTCCAGATGCTCTAACGTTCTGACCTGCATATCCTTCTTGATGGTATGAACTTAAAGATTCTTCATTGCCAGTTTTTTGTGAATGATAGGTTTTTCCATTCTCTAAGTATTTTGTATATTGATCATAATCTACCACTTTATAATACGTAATAAACTCCGTTTTACCAGGTACCAATAGGTTAATACTGTTCACAGATATTCCTTGCAAACTTAATTCTGCTGGTGTAAAAACAAAGGTGTTCTGCACTTTACCATTCTCTTGAATACTTCTAATATTTCTTGTAACATTTCCCTTTTCATCTGTTGATTCTGAATAAGTAAATGGATATAAATAATCTTGATTATCTGCACCCACAGCTTCTTTAATCTTGTCAAAGATAATTTTACCACTATTAGGAGTTAGTAGTTTCGTTTCAAGAATCGTATTATCTTTTGCGTCCACTAAATTTACTGTAACATTTCTATTAGCTCCATTTTGGGGAAGAGAGAAGGTAAAATACCAGTCTTTTAAATATTTTTTGTTAAAACTTTCTGAATTAGTATCAGCTAAATTGTCTAAAGCTACAATCGCAAAAGTATATCTGCTTTTATCTAAATTCGCTTTATATTTTTCAATATTTACTTTTTTCTTTGAAACTTCTATTTCCTTCGATACTTCTGGATTACTGACCTCTGATTCTTCCTCTGCATCTTGAAGATTGGTAGGCTTTTCTGTTATTTTCCATTCTCTGGTCAAATAAGAACTTTCCTCTGTATTAGGTGTATTTTCTGTTGTATCAGCTGTTTCTTCCGCAGAAACCGTTTCTTCTGTACCAGCAGTTCCCACTTCTTCTGCAGGCTGATTGACAGGACGTTCCAATACTGTCAAAGCACTAGGAACAACATCTATACTATTGTCTGGATAAGTAAAAGTAATACTTATTTTTGCTTTATTGAGTGTTTTTTCTGTGCTCGGTTCTCCATATGACCATGTAACTGTTGTACCTTTAGGTAAAAGGTCAAACGCCTCTGGATTCTGAATACCAGCCAACGGTTCAATGGTATCACCAACATATGCAACGATTTCTTTTCCTTGTGGATTATAGTCTAAAGCCATACTATGATTATCCGCTGGAACTTCCTCAGCAAGTTCAGCTTCTTCTGTTGTTACAGCTGAATCAGGTGTAACTGTGCTTGTTTCCACAACTGCTTCTGTTGGCTGAGGTTGCATAGCTTCATTATTTGAAATTTCATTAACTGATGGAGTTTCGTTAACTTCTACTTCCTCATTAACTGTTGGCGTTTCCTCACTAATATTAGGGGTATTAGAGGCTTCTGTTGTAGTTACCGAAGTATTTTCTACCGCATGAACAGTAATACCTGCGCCAAATCCGAAGTAAATAGCACATCCTAAGAAGCAGGACACAACACCAATACTCAATTTTCTTAACCCATATTTGGACTTGCGATTTTCTTCTAATAGAGGCCGATTGCCTTTTAATTTGTGTTTATACTTCATAATCTGTTTCTTCTCCTTTTCCATAAACTCTTTTGTGGCCTATATGCATCAAGTAACTTGCACCTCCTGTCATCAATATTTAGACCCCTCAATTTATCACTATCTCGATGAGAATTGTAAGAAAAAGTATACATTTTGTGACAGGAGATGTTATGATAACAACGATTTATCAAATGCTTGATATCATGGGAATTTATCATATTGTACAAGGTAACAATGGACAAAAATATAGTGTCACAAAATGTATACTTTATGTGACAAATAAGTATATAATCATTTAATTAAGAACGTTTTTTACATCGATATATCGTTTTTTACATTTTGAAATAATGATACATTTGTGACACTAACAAAGAATCTTCCATAAGAAAAGACACCGTATCCACAGTGCCATACTTCTATAACTATTCAGTTCTTAATATAAGTCGTCATATAAGGCTCTTTCATTTGTTGTAATTTCGTTGTAATTTACTGATTTTCCTTCATTAAATTTACCTATTTTCCATTTATTTATAAAGCTATTCTCATTTTAGTTCCCGTTTTTGTTTTAAAAAATTTGTACCCCTTATTCACATAGATAAACAGTGCTTTCAATGTTACCATCATTGCTCTTGCTTATGATCCGTTTCTTTACCAGATTTCATCAGCCCCTTATAAAAATCAAAAACCGAACTGGAACCTAAACAAATTCCAATCAGTAAACCAATTGGAAGATTATCGAAGAGTAATCCTAAAATTAAACCAATCCCTAATCCTGTCGACATTCTAGCTGGTGAAATCTTTTTTGTTTCCTCTTTTTCCTTCTCTTTCATTCTTTTCCCTCGTTACAGCTTATCCACATATTCTTTGGCTTCTAATAAATCCATAGAGGTTGCCAAGCGGATCTCTTTGATAGCTTCAGTTTCTTTTCTACTGTTTTTGTAATGCATGGCTTTTACCTTGATTTTCTCCATATTCTATCTATTACGATTCCATCGAATAAAACAATGGTATCAAAACAGTCTTCTTTCTAACTAAAACCGATGATAATACTAATGAATTGAAAGCTATAAATATCGTTCTTGTAAATACTCTAAGCACCAATTCTTGCCCACTTGATTCTATCAACTATCACTCTAATCATCTTCTGATTTATCTATTTTTTTTGCAATTACTGCATAGTAAGCTCCCACACAACCACCTATCAACAGACCAATAAAAATATTCTTTAAAACGATACACCAAATAAAACCTAAACTGAATCCTATCCCCAAACATATAAATATCTTACTTCAATGGATTCACGTTTTTATTATTACACTTCATAACATCCTCCGTACTGTCTAATCCATCTATTCACTTGCTTTTTACAAATCCATCACAGTTACAGACCAAAATTGTCTTACAAAGACGGTTATTCCAATGATCTTCTTACTCAAATTCAGATTTTTCAAATATCACTAGACCACATTCATAGGGATGGACATAATAATACACGTAATTTCCCTGTGGTTTGTGAAGCAGTATTTTGTAAATAACCAGAAACAAGCATTAGCTCCTCCAGAATTAACCAAAACATGCTGTATGCCCGTCAAAACAATACCTATCGAACGTTGGCATCATAGCTCCTAAAATAAACTGCCAACATTTTATTGTCGAGCATTATCCTCCTTGGACTTTACAAACATAAAATAATCTACCAATTAGCTACTCATTCATAGCGTTCGTTTTATATAAGTTGAACTGCTGTTTCCCAATATGTTCATATCTATCATATCCCAGTAAATTGAATCAACAGTTTGATTTTTACATGAAACATAAGACAGATCTCAAAAATGATCTCAATTCTCTTTTGAATTAAACATTTCCTGAGACGAATACTTTAATCTGCTCAACTACGTAAATCACTGTTTCAAGTAATTGATACTTTAGTAAAACTTCGCCTAAAACCAATCTATCTACGCGTTTATTTCCAAGAAACAAGCAGAAGTAAAACTTAGTATTTTCACATAACTGCGAATACGTTTTTACGTATTTATTACGGCCAAGTTAAAAATGCCTTACATCACTTCTCAAAGAGATTTGATTTTTATTTTAAGCAAAAGTTGAAACTAGCATTAATCAATAGTTCTATTTGTCGTGTTTTCCACTCAAAAAAATACTCTAATCAATTCTCTCCTTGACTTTTTATTTACAGACTGTAATCCAACAACCATTCTTACAATAATATCCGTCTTTTTATTCCTTATTTCATTCTTTGGAAAATCGTCTCTCACGCCTCATGCATCCACATGATCTTGTTTTACCAGAACAAAGTGTACGTGATAGTACTTCAATACTCTTTCCACAATCACACTCACAATACCAATACATACTACCATGTTTTCTTTTACTTGTTGAATGCTTAGCAATTAATCGTCCAAATCGTTGATTAGTCAAATCTCTCCTACGCCTTCCCACACAATCTCGTTTCAAACACCCACATGATTTTGTACTACCGAAACAAAGATTACGTGATAATACCTCTACACTCTTTCCGCAATCACACTCACAATACCAATATATACTACCATTTTTCTTTATATTTATCGGATATTTTGCTATTAACCGTCCAAATCGTTGATTACTTAAGTCTTTTACACCTCTTTTGGCATATTTTAAACACCCGCATGATTTTGTATTACCATTAATCAATGAGCTACTAATCACATCTATCTCATTTCCACATTTACATTCACAATGCCATAATACATATCCCCGCTTTCGCAATAGCAAAGGATATCTTGCTGTTAACCTTCCAAATTGTTGATTTGAAATATCCTTTATATTCTTTCTCATAAAAATCACTCACAAATTTCCATATTAATTGTTAATTATTATATTTTTTATTTTACAAAAAATATAAACGTATTTTCAAGCGCTAACTATTAGTAAAACTATATTTTTGAACAAAAATAAACAGAGATATCTGATAATATGGATGAAAAAATACCGACTTGAATCATCAACTTATCATTCACGGTATTATAAGTGATCTCTTATACACATCTAGATGTGTATAAGAGACAGAAAAAATACCGACTTGAATCATCAACTTATCATTCACGGTATTATAAGTGAAACTATTACTTTATTAATTAATACAACCCCAAACAATATTCCCTTTTCTATCTGTAATAGCCGTTTCATTCAAAACAAAATCAATAACGGTTTCTTATTCAATAGCTACATTATCTAAAAACATCTTTTTTGAGCCAAAATATCTATAATCATTTACCATTTCTTTTTTGATTTTTTGTTATAATACATAACCTTGCACTAAACATGTACAATTTATAACCAAAAAAAATGCAACAAAGAAAAACAGCATCACCCAAAACATCTGAATAAATGAACTCTTAATGCAAAAAACAACATCGAACCGAACAAAAACCATAAAATTAACAAAAAAACAAAAAGAAGAAAATATACAAACCAAGAAAATAAATATCTTATTCTTGATCCATTCTCTTTTTCGCCTACGAAAAAATTTTATCCATAAAAACAATAATTATTCCCAGTAATCCTATTATGAATTCCATATATTTATTTCAACTCTATCCATCTATTACCCGGAATTTTAGCACTATTATCAATTGCTTTCCATAAATCTGCAATTTTAGCAATAACTCCGGATCAGCCAGCCTTTTATGTGTATTTAACAGCAGAAGAGGATAAAAAAAATGCGGTTACTGAATTGGAAGTGCGAATTTCTTATGATACGGGATATTTTGTTTCTCTTAAAGAACGTGTAAATAATCGGAAAACAAACAATGATGTGCAAGAACAACTTCGTAGAGGTGGTTATCAAGAAATTGGGCTTTTTCTAACGGGTGTAAAAATTTCTGTTTAAATAAATACTTTTTTCGAAACCGTTAAAAAATTCCATTTTCTAAGCGGTTATTTATTATTCCCCCCATTCTGTTATTTATGTTGACAATTTATATAGTTTATCTCGTAGTTAATAAAAAGACGCTGACACAGCGAGGCTATTCCCAGATAATTTCGTCATATCTATTCGCCTACAATAAATATCTGCCAGTACGAATAGTATTTGGCATATGAAACATAGTCAATTGGTAATTTATTAATTTTTGACTTGTTTTACTAATCTCTACCATACAATACATCAATACAAATATTGCTAAACGATGTTTCAATGAATTGTTGATTCTCAATGTTTCCCCAGAATAGTTCAAGCTCACTTTCAAATTTCAATATCGATGTCAAATGTGTAAGCTTTTTTCTAGTTACTTAATTAGATAATCTCAAACCCATAACCTCGGATATGCTCCTTCAACAGCTCTAAATAAGCCTGAGCCAAAAGACTTAGCTCTAGTTGTTCTTGCTTAAGCCAGCCTATCGTGATGATATCATCATACTCTAAAGGAATCGCAACGATTTTGTCATCATTTAATTCGCTACTGATGATTCCAGAGCTAATGGTATAACCATTTAGACCAACCATCAAATTAAAGATCGTAGCACGATCACTCACTTTGATATTTTTCTTACGATCCCATGTACTTAGAATCTCTTCAGAAAAATAAAAGGAGTTTGTTTCACCCTGTTCATAGGACAAATACGGATAATCCTCGAGATCCGTTAAAGTGAGTGACTTTTTCGCCACTAGTGGATTACTGCGGCTAACAAAAACATGCGGCTTCGCTTCAAATAACGGAGTGAAAACCAACCCTTTTTCCTTAAATAGCTTCAGCATTACCTGCTGATTAAAAGCATTTAAATATAAAACGCCTAATTCGCTTTTAAAACTGGTAAGGTCGTCAAAAATGTTTTCCGTCTCGGTTTCTCGCAAAGTAAAACTATACTCGTCAGAATTCACAGTGCGCAACAGCTCAACAAAAGCATGTACCACAAAAGCATAATGTTGCGCCGACACAGAAAAATTTTGTTTACGTAAAGATTCGTTCTTAAATTTTTCCTCTAACAGATTGACTTGATCCAAAATTTGCCGACAGTATATTAAAAATTCTCGTCCTTCAGAGGTTGGTATAATTCCCTGCTTGTTTCGGATCACTAGCTGCACATTCATTTCACTTTCCAGTTCCTTCAATGCATTTGATAAGCTGGGTTGAGTTAAAAACAGCGCTTTTGCGGCCTCATTAATTGAACCTTTTTCAATAATTTTCTCAAAATAAATTAGTTGCTGCAGACGCATTGATTCACTTCACCTCTTTTTTTAAGATTATAACGGAGGTTATAGTTATTGGCTATAACTATTTATTACTTTTTTCAGTTATTCAAACAAAAAAAAACGTGCTATTGTATAGCGTAGTAAAATTCAAGGAGGAAAAAATATGAGAACAACCATTATTGGGTTTCCTAGAATTGGCGAAAATAGAGAATTAAAATTTGCAACAGAAAAATATTTCAGTGGGGAGCTATCTAGTGATGAGCTAGAAGATTTTGCCAAGAACTTAAGACAAAAACACTGGAAGCTAATCAAGGAAAGCGGAATCGATGACCTTCCAAGCAATGATTTTTCCTTTTATGACACCACCTTAGATACAGCGTATTTATTAAATATCATTCCACAAGAAGTAGCAAACCTGAACCTAACAGACACTGAAAAATATTTTGCCTTAGCACGCGGCTATCAGGGACAAAAAGGGGATATCAAAGCACGTCCGATGAAAAAGTGGTTCAACACAAACTATCACTATATCGTCCCAAAATTTGAAAAGGAGACTAACATTTTTATTAGCAGCGATAAACTTTTTAAAGAGTATAATGAAGCAAAAGCATTAGGCATAGACACACGTCCAGTACTGATCGGTCCATTTACTTTGCTGCAGCTTAGTGATTTTGAACTAGGAACAGATCGTAAAAAAATCACTAACGAGTTAATTACAGCCTATAGAGAAATATTGGATAAACTGAAAGATCTGGGAGCTGAATGGATTCAGTTAGACGAACCCAGCTTAGTGAAGGATTTAACAACCGAAGAACTAGCAGAGTTCAAAACGATTTATGAATGTCTATTAACGGATCAACAGATAAAGGTTCTGATACAAACGTATTTTGGCGATATTCGCGATGCCTACGAAACTGTCATCAATTTGCCTTTTGCGGGAATCGGTTTAGATTTTGTTGAAGGACGTAAAACAGCAGAGTTAGTAGCACAAGGGTTTCCTAAGGACAAAATCTTATTTGCCGGAGTGGTAAACGGAAAAAATATCTGGCGAAACCATTATCAGCAAACAATCGAAATGCTGAAAACCTTTGATCAGGAAAAACTGATTCTAACGACCTCTTGCTCGCTTTTACATGTTCCTTTTACCACCGACAACGAGACGTTTCCTGATGAAATTAAAAAGCATTTCGCCTTTGCGAAGGAAAAGTTAACAGAATTAGTTGATTTGGCAACTATTTTAGCGGGCAATGAAGAAGCTTTAAAAGACAATCAAGCACTATTCGCTAAAACCCGCTTTACTGAAAACCAAACTGTTCAAAAAAAAATCCGCGAACTTACGGAGCAGGACTACACGCGCAAGCCTGTCTTCCAAGAACGAGAGGCTATTCAAAACAAGGCGTTTGATTTTCCAGTGTTACCTACAACTACCATTGGATCCTTTCCACAAACAAGGGAAGTCAAGCTAACACGAGCGAAATACAAACGCCAAGAACTCAGTCAAGAAGCGTATGACCAATTTATTGCCCAACAAATCAATGAATGGTTGAATTGGCAGAAAAAAATTGGGCTAGATGTACTGGTCCATGGTGAGTTTGAGCGCAACGACATGGTGGAATACTTTGGTCAAAATCTCTCCGGCTATTTGTTTAGTAAAAATGGTTGGGTACAATCTTACGGTACTAGAGGCGTGAAGCCGCCGATTATTTGGGGCGATGTCGCTCGAGAAAAGCCAATCACCGTCAAATGGTCGACCTTTGCACAAGAGCAAACAGACAAAATTGTGAAGGGAATGCTGACAGGACCAGTAACCATCCTGAATTGGTCATTTCCACGAGAAGACATCAGCTTAAAGGATTCAACTTTACAAATCGCTTTAGCGATCCAAGAGGAAGTGTTGGATTTAGAAAAAAATGGTATTCGCGTTATTCAAATCGATGAAGCAGCATTACGAGAAAAGTTGCCATTAAGAAAGACGGATTGGTATTCTGAATATTTAGATTGGGCTATTCCAGCCTTTCGCTTGGTTCACAGCAAAGTCCAACCAACGACCCAAGTCCATACACATATGTGTTATAGTGAATTCACGGATATTATTCCCGCGATTGATCAAATGGATGCCGATGTGATTTCCTTTGAAGCTTCCCGATCAAACTTGGCAATATTGGATGAACTGAAAGCGCAAAATTTCCGCACAGCGGTAGGTCCAGGAGTCTATGATATTCATTCTCCACGTGTGCCATCAGTCAATGAAATCAAGGAAACCATCAACCAAATTTTAGCAAAAGTCCCCTTGGAAAAAGTCTGGATCAATCCTGACTGCGGCTTAAAAACCCGTGATATCCCAGAAACGAAGGCTAGTTTGACCAACATGACAGAAGCCGTAAAACAAGTCAGAAAGGATTTGTAGCCTATGTCCAGTACACTATCCTTTGAAGTTTTTCCGCCAAATACACAAATTGGCACAGAGAAGCTTTTCAAAACTTTGAAGGAACTACAGCAACTAGAGCCATATTTTATCAGTGTTACCTGCAGCAACAATCGCCAAACTATAGAAGAAACTACCTTGAAATTCGCAGATTACATCCATAGAAAGCTGAAAATTCCAACGATTACCCACTTGCCAGCAGCCTATCTTAATCAGTCACAATTAGCCGAACTGGTGAAACGGCTGAATCAGATTGGGATTAATCAGATTCTCGCATTGCGTGGAGACATTATCCCTGATTTGCCGCCTAAAAAAGACTTTGTCTACGCCAGCGATTTGATTCAGTATGTCAAAAAAGAGGCGCCGCATCTTCACATCAGCGGTGCTTGCTACCCAGAAACACATCCAGAGTCACTAAATCGAATTGAGGATATCAAACAGTTGAAGCACAAGGTATCAGTAGGCTGCGAACAACTGGTTACCCAATTTTTTTTCGACAATGATTTATTTTATCAGTTTCAGGAATCCTGTTACTTAGCGGATATAAAAGTGCCTATTCTCGCAGGAATCATGCCAATCGTCAATCGGAACCAAGCTTTACGACTGATTAAGACGACGAATACGAAGTTGCCACGAAAATTCTTAGCCATTCTGGAGAAATACGAGCATGATCCAGTCGCCCTGAGAGAAGCGGGATTAGCCTATGCCATCGATCAAATCGTGGATTTGACCACATATGATATTTCGGGCATTCATCTTTATACGATGAACAATGCAGAAGTAGCAAAACATATCTATCACAACACAAAAAACGTCTTGAATGGTCAATTCAAGGAGGGAGAGTTTATATAAAAGATTTGACAACGCTATTTGAACCTCTCATGACTAAAATCGCAAGATTCTTGGGAATAGAGCATACTTGCAAGCGTATTTCTTTACTCACAGCGGTTTCTCTTATTTACCAAGCTATCCCCGTAGTTCCTACGGTTTTTGATGATTGGATCTAAGCTAATCCCATGGAATGTAATCTTAGACCTTCGGTCAGAATATTGATACTAGCATTGATATCTCGGTCATGATGAGCATGACAAACAGGACAAGTCCATTCTCGAATTTCTAGAGATTTCTTGCCGTCTTTATGTCCACAATTTGAACAGATTTGACTAGATGGAAACCATTTATCTACTTTGATGATTTTCCGACCGTACCAGTCAGCTTTATATTTTAACTTAGTCACAAAACTAGACCATGAAACATCCGAAATACTTTTTGCTAGTTTATGATTACGCAACATACCTTGTGTATTTAAGTCTTCTATACAAATAATATCGTGGTTTTTGATAATCTCTGTACTCAACTTGTTTAAAAAGTCATTGCGTTGATTCATTACTTTTTCATGTAGTCGTGCTACTTTTCGTTTTTGTTTTTGATAATTTTTAGCTTCAAAGAGATTGATGCCTTTCTTTTTAGCTAGTAATGCACGTTTTGACAACTTACGTTGTTCACGTTTGAGTTTTTTTGCCATTTTTGACGTGAATTTATTGTTATCAATCTTTTGACCATCAGAAAGGATTGCAAAATCAGTTATACCAAGGTCAATTCCAATAGCGGAATTAGATCTAGGAAACTCAACTATTTCTTCTTCACACAGGATGGAGACAAAAAATTTACCACTCGAATTTTTCCGAATTGTAGCATTTAAGATTCGCCCTTTGGGCTCTTGACTTTTCGCAAATTTAACAAGTCCTAACTTAGGTAGTTTTATGAAATTATTTCTAATTTCAATACTATTATTCACATTTTTAGTTGTATAACTTTGTATAGGATGTTTTTTGCTTTTAAATTGTGGTCGTTTATTTTGCTTTTTAAAGAAGCGAGAAAAAGCATCAGAAAGATTTTTCAATGAGGATTGAATCGCAATACTGTCAACTTCTTTTAACCAAATTGTCTCTGCATTTCTTTTCATTTGTGGAAGCATGGCAGAACAAGAATTATAAGATAATCCTTTTCCAGTAGTCGCATATTCATGATTCCACAAATTCAAAAAATAATTATAGACAAATCTTGAACAGCCAATGGTTTTAGTCATTAATAGTTCTTGTTCTTGATTAGGATAGATTCTAAATTTATAAGCCTTATGTTGTAGCATATGGATTCACCTCATTTCTTTTTCTGATTTTGTATATATTTTCTAATTTGTTCTTCTGTATTTTCGCTAACAGTAGCTACAAAGTAGCTTGGATTCCAAAGATGTCCACCCCAAAGGAGTTGTTTAAGTTCAGGATGTTTTTTAAACAGCAGTCTAGCGGATACGCCTTTAAATGCACCCCACAATACTAGGAATATAGTATTGTGGGGTGCATTCAATAAGTAAATGAATATGGTCTTTATCTGATTCTATTTCCATAATTTTTATATTATTATCATCAGCAATTTGTTTCAAAAACTGTTTGACATCAATATCTACCTGACCATACAAAACATCATGTCGATATTTTACACACCAAACAAGATGATATTGAATAGAATAGACATAACCACGTCCATAATGAATTTCTGACATACAAAAACACCTCGCAATTATTTTAATATATGTACCTCTACAAAATCAATTATTGCAAGACATTTCACTATTATTTAGTTTATATTTGTCAGTTGTTTAGCTAAAGCTAGGCCACAACT
>NZ_NGLC01000003.1:205829-281992 GCF_002140755.1 Enterococcus sp. 5B3_DIV0040 | reverse complement strand
AGCAAAACATATCTATCACAACACAAAAAACGTCTTGAATGGTCAATTCAAGGAGGGAGAGTTTATATAAAAGATTTGACAACGCTATTTGAACCTCTCATGACTAAAATCGCAAGATTCTTGGGAATAGAGCATACTTGCAAGCGTATTTCTTTACTCACAGCGGTTTCTCTTATTTACCAAGCTATCCCCGTAGTTCCTACGGTTTTTGATGATTGGATCTAAGCTAATCCCATGGAATGTAATCTTAGACCTTCGGTCAGAATATTGATACTAGCATTGATATCTCGGTCATGATGAGCATGACAAACAGGACAAGTCCATTCTCGAATTTCTAGAGATTTCTTGCCGTCTTTATGTCCACAATTTGAACAGATTTGACTAGATGGAAACCATTTATCTACTTTGATGATTTTCCGACCGTACCAGTCAGCTTTATATTTTAACTTAGTCACAAAACTAGACCATGAAACATCCGAAATACTTTTTGCTAGTTTATGATTACGCAACATACCTTGTGTATTTAAGTCTTCTATACAAATAATATCGTGGTTTTTGATAATCTCTGTACTCAACTTGTTTAAAAAGTCATTGCGTTGATTCATTACTTTTTCATGTAGTCGTGCTACTTTTCGTTTTTGTTTTTGATAATTTTTAGCTTCAAAGAGATTGATGCCTTTCTTTTTAGCTAGTAATGCACGTTTCGACAACTTACGTTGTTCACGTTTGAGTTTTTTTGCCATTTTTGACGTGAATTTATTGTTATCAATCTTTTGACCATCAGAAAGGATTGCAAAATCAGTTATACCAAGGTCAATTCCAATAGCGGAATTAGATCTAGGAAACTCAACTATTTCTTCTTCACACAGGATGGAGACAAAAAATTTACCACTCGAATTTTTCCGAATTGTAGCATTTAAGATTCGCCCTTTGGGCTCTTGACTTTTCGCAAATTTAACAAGTCCTAACTTAGGTAGTTTTATGAAATTATTTCTAATTTCAATACTATTATTCACATTTTTAGTTGTATAACTTTGTATAGGATGTTTTTTGCTTTTAAATTGTGGTCGTTTATTTTGCTTTTTAAAGAAGCGAGAAAAAGCATCAGAAAGATTTTTCAATGAGGATTGAATCGCAATACTGTCAACTTCTTTTAACCAAATTGTCTCTGCATTTCTTTTCATTTGTGGAAGCATGGCAGAACAAGAATTATAAGATAATCCTTTTCCAGTAGTCGCATATGCATGATTCCACAAATTCAAAAAATAATTATAGACAAATCTTGAACAGCCAATGGTTTTAGTCATTAATAGTTCTTGTTCTTGATTAGGATAGATTCTAAATTTATAAGCCTTATGTTGTAGCATATGGATTCACCTCATTTCTTTTTCTGATTTTGTATATATTTTCTAATTTGTTCTTCTGTATTTTCGCTAACAGTAGCTACAAAGTAGCTTGGATTCCAAAGATGTCCACCCCAAAGGAGTTGTTTAAGTTCAGGATGTTTTTTAAACAGCAGTCTAGCGGATACGCCTTTAAATGCACCCCACAATACTAGGAATATAGTATTGTGGGGTGCATTCAATAAGTAAATGAATATGGTCTTTATCTGATTCTATTTCCATAATTTTTATATTATTATCATCAGCAATTTGTTTCAAAAACTGTTTGACATCAATATCTACCTGACCATACAAAACATCATGTCGATATTTTACACACCAAACAAGATGATATTGAATAGAATAGACATAACCACGTCCATAATGAATTTCTGACATACAAAAACACCTCGCAATTATTTTAATATATGTACCTCTACAAAATCAATTATTGCAAGACATTTCACTATTATTTAGTTTATATTTGTCAGTTGTTTAGCTAAAGCTAGGCCACAACTGAAGCCGAGAACACCCATGATTAAAATCACGGGTGTTCTCGGCTAGTTCATAAAATAATTATAGTAAAAGGCACTAAAAGAGCGGCTCGCTAGGGAGATGACATAACTAGTTAACAAGCTCAAAAGAGCTTTTCCCCTAGAAAAATTAATTATGGATGCTGGGTATAAGACACCAGCAATTGCACATTTACTACTCGAACATAAATTGACCCCAATTTTCCCATACAAACGTCCGATGACTAAAAAAGGCTATTTCAAGAAACATGAATATGTTTATGACGATTACTATAATTGTTATATCTGTCCCAATAATAAAATACTCTCTTATGCCACTACCAATCGCAAAGGATATATCGAATACAAAAGCAATCCAAAGGATTGTAAAAACTGTCCTTTCTTGTCTAAGTGTACCAACTCAAAAAATCATACCAAAGTAATCACTAGACACATTTGGGCTGAAGCTATAGAGACCTGTGAAGAGATACGCCATCAAAGTTGGTTCAAAGAACTTTATAAAAAGAGAAAAGAAACCATTGAACGAATTTTTGGGACAGCAAAAGAATTTCATGGGTTACGTTATACCAATCAAATAGGAATTGAAAAAATGCACATGAAAATTGGGCTTACTTTTGCGTGTCTTAATATGAAAAAGCTAGCAAAAATAAAAAGGATCAGAGCGCAAAAGACACGTTTTCCTAAAGGAAAACTGCCTAATCTATCGATTATCCATAGAATATTACATAGAAAAAAGACAAACCTCATGTTTGTATAAAGTTTGTCTACAGTCTGAATCTTTTTAATAAAAAGATTTTTTACATTTTTGTATGATCTGTACGTGAAATAACATCACGACGCTGTTCTGGTGTTAAGTCTCGGAATTTCACTGCGTATCCAGATACACGAATCGTAAAGTTCGCATATTTTGGATTGTCAATATCTTTATCCATTTCTTCTAGCAGTTCACGACCAAAGACATTGACGTTCAAGTGGTAACCACCTTTATTAAAATAGCCATCTAATACTTGACGCAAGTTATCCACTTGTGTTTCTTCATCATCCATACGACCTAATGCTCCAGGATTAATGGTTTGCGTATCAGAAATACCATCTTGCGCACAAGAATAATTCAATTTCGCTGTCGAATTCAATGAAGCTAATAATCCATTCTTCTCACCTAAGAATTTACCATCTTGATAACTTGGATTTGCTCCTGGTGCTAATGGTTTTCCTGTGCGTCGACCATCAGGTGTATTTCCAGTATTTTTGCCATAAACAACATTTGAAGTGATTGTTAACAACGATAATGTCGGCGTTGAATTACGATACGTATGTTGCCGTTTGATTTGAGTCATAAAGTACTCAAGAATCCAGTTTGCCATTTCATCCGCTTCGTCATTGTCATTTCCGTATGTTGGAAATTCATTTTGCGGGATATAGTCAATTGCTAATCCATCTTCATCACGGATAACTTTCACGTTACCGTATTTAATCGCCATCAATGAATCGGTCGCATGAGAAATTCCTGCAATACCAGTTGCAAATGTGCGTTTCAAATCAGTATCCATTAACGCTAATTGTGGTGCTTCATAAGCATATTTGTCATGCATATAATGAATCACGTTTAAAGTATTTACATATAGCTCCGCTAACCAGTTTAAAACATCCTTATAGCTTTCCATGAATTGGTCAAAATCAATGCTGTCGCCTTCTAGTGGACGGAAGCGTGGTCCGACTTGCATTTTCGTCATTTCATCAATGCCACCGTTAATTGCATAAAGTACTGCTTTTGCTAAGTTAGCTCGAGCACCAAAGAATTGCATATCTTTTCCAATTACTGTTGCAGAGACACAGCAAGCAATTGCCGCATCATCTGATCCCCAGTATTGACGTAACAAATCATCGTTTTCAAATTGAATTGAAGAGCTTTGTTTGGCAACTTTTGCTGCATAAGTACGGAAGCCTTCTGGTAAACGAGAGGAGTATAAAACAGTTAAATTTGGTTCTGGCGAAGGACCCATATTAGTCAATGTATGCAAGATACGGAAATCATTTTTGGTTACCAATGAAGATCCATCCATATTCATACCGGCTATTGATAGTGTCGCCCAGATTGGGTAGCCAGAGAATAACTGATTGTACTCTGGCGTACGGGCAAATTTTACCATACGTAATTTCATGATTAAGTGATCAATCATTTCTTGTGCTTCAAATTCAGTGATCAATCCACGATCTAAGTCACGCTGAATATAAATATCAAGAAATGCAGAAATACGTCCGATTGACATTGCTGCCCCATTTTGTGATTTAATTGCCGCAAGATACCCAAAGTATAACCATTGGATAGCTTCTTGTGCATTATTAGCAGGCTTTGAAATATCATAACCATAGCTTGCAGCCATCTCTTTCATTTCTGCTAAAGCTCTATATTGTTCAGAAACCTCTTCTCGTAATTGGATCACATCATTGGTCATTACTTTATTTCCAATGTTTTTCCAATCTTTCTTCTTTTCTTTCATTAAGAAATCGATTCCATATAATGCTACACGACGATAATCACCAATAATTCGTCCACGTCCATAAGCATCCGGTAGCCCAGTAATAATTTTATTTTTACGTGCTAAACGCATTTCATCTGTATAGGCATCAAAAACACCTTGGTTATGCGTTTTACGCCATTTATTAAAGATAAAGGACATTTCATCGTCTATTTCATACCCATTTGATTTCAATGCTTTGTTGGCCATATTGATTCCACCAAAAGGCATAAATGCTTGTTTCAATGGAATATCTGTTTGCAACCCAACGATTTTTTCTTCTTCTTTAATTAAGTAACCTGGTTTATGAGAAGTAATCGTTGCAGGTACATCATTATCCATATCATACACACCATTTTGCTTATGCTGAACTTCAAAAAGTTCCTGTAACTTATTCCATAACTTCTCTGTACTAGAGGCTGCTCCTTCTAAAAAGCTGTCATCTCCTTTGTACTCTGTGTAATTACGTTTAATAAAGTCTAATGTGTTAACTTCACGTTGCCAGCGTCCTTCGTTAAAACCTTCCCAAGGATTTTTTGTTTGTGTTACAGTTTTTTCACTTGTTTTACTTTCCATATTTAGACTCCTTTGTTAAATAGTTTCAATCTTAATTAAAATAATTATAACAAAGGAGTTGGTTTTAAGAAAGGGCTTTTTTAGATTTTTATGCTGGAAATCCTTTTAAAATAATGATATTTTTTTATTTTTAGGATAATCTGTTGTATTTTTTGTTACAACAGATTATGTAATTGATAATGAAAGATTCTATATGATAGTCAATATTGCTCAACAATAAACAATTTCATTCCCCTATGCTAAAAAATCTGAGCCAGAATGGTGTTCATTCTGACTCAGATTTGATTTTACTCAACTTATCAGTCCGTATTGACAAAAAGCCAAATTTTTTGAAAATAAATATTTAATTTATCTAATTAAATATTTATCGATAGCTGCTTGAATCAATTGATCTGCTTCGTCAATGATTATGCCATCTTTTTCTGTTGCTTGTGGCAACGGTGCTCGAACTTTTCCAATTTCCATTCCATGTTTGGCTAGAATTCTTTTTATTATAGCATAGAGATTCCCTTCAGCCTGGACCATTTTAAAAATAATTTGATCGATACTATTTTGAATTTTTTGTGCCTTCTGAATATCATTATCCATGAAAGCTTGATTAGCAGCTATAAACAATTCAGGCATTACACCATAAGTACCACCAATACCAGAATCTGCCCCCATAATTCGACCCGCGATAAATTGTTCATCTGGTCCATTAAATACTATTGCATCCTTTTTACTACTATTTTTGAATAGGTAAATATCTTGAACAGGCATTGACGAATTCTTAACCCCAATAACTTGAGGATGAGTCATCATTTCACTGAATAGCTTAGGTGATAAGGAATAACCTGTAGTTTGAGGAATGTTATAAATAATAAAGTCTAATTTCGTAGCCTCTACCATAGCCAGCCAGTATGCTCTAATTGCTTCCTCAGGTAAAACAAAATATATAGGTGGTATAGCCGCCAAAGCATCTACACCTAAACTTTCAGCATGTTTTGCTAACGCAACACTATCCCTAGTTGAAGGTGCCGCGATATGTGCAATAATTGTCATTTTCCCGCCCACTGCTCGCATAACATGCTCTAATACTAGCTTCCGCTCTTCAACAGTTTGATAAATACATTCACCAGAACTACCGCCTACATATAGGCCCTTAACCCCTTTATCTAAGTAATAATTTGCTAACTTTTCCACACGTTCTCCGCTAATATTACCAGCTTCATCATAACAAGCGTAAAACGCCGGAATTATTCCCTTATACTTGTCTAACTTCGTCATAATTTTTCTGACTCCTTCATGTCTTCATTTTTCGTAATGATTTTTATAGTACGGCTCATCTTGTCATTAAATTCAGCATTGTCAAGAAGCATTGTCGAAAGAACATCAATTTGATACATAATAGCAAATTGGGAATTTACAAAACGTTCGTTGCCAATGAATAGACTACTATATGCAATCAATGAAAGCTCTGATAACTTAGCTAAAGTACTTTCTGGAAAACAAGTAATACTGATAATTGTAGCTGCATTTTTTTTGGCATACCATAGTGAATCATTTACTTCTTGCGTTTCACCGGAAGTAGAAATCCCAATAACTAAATCCCCACCTTTGACCATTGAGCTTGTTATT
This sequence comes from Enterococcus sp. 5B3_DIV0040, assembly GCF_002140755.1. NCBI lineage: Bacteria > Bacillati > Bacillota > Bacilli > Lactobacillales > Enterococcaceae > Enterococcus > Enterococcus sp. 5B3_DIV0040. Next base: position 275,365 of record NZ_NGLC01000003.1, on the reverse strand, counting down.
AACATCATATGAGAATCAGTCGTAGATATAACATTTAGTCCCATCCGTAGTAGTCGCTGAGTTAGCTCTAAAGCCGTCAGACCTGAACTTCCCACACCAAAAATGAAAATTCTAGGAGCTGATGTAATCAAATTTACTATTTGTTTCATATTTTCAGGATCAGTTAACTTCTCCGTGTTTTCGATTACACGGCTATAATAATCATAAACTTCTGTCTTTAATCCATCGTCTGCTCGTTGATGCTTGCTTTGCAATGCACCTAATTGAATTTTCAGATCCACAAAACTATTTTGCTCCAATTTCCTAGCAAATCGTGTGATAGTTGCTGGAGACGTGCCGGTTTCATCAGCAAGTGTAGAGATATTAATATTAGAAACAGTCCCACTATTTTGTAATAGGTACATTGCTAGCTGTTTTTCTTTTTCAGAAAAGGACGGAAATTTGCTTTGTATATCTTCTAAAATGCTCATTTTTAATGCCTCTCTTATTGTCTTTTTATAAAATTATATAACGCACCTACCATTCCTGCATCATTTTTCAATTGTGCAATATGCAATTCTGTTTGCTTAAACTGATTATCTTGAATCTTCTGATCAAGTATTTTCTGAATTCTTGGTTTTAAGTATGTTTCTTGAGCCATAATGGCACCACCCAAAACGAGTCGTTCAGGATTCAACAGATAAATTATGTTGATGATTCCCATTGAAAGGTTTTCAATAAGTACCTCAATCTCTTCAATACAAACAGAATCACCTGCTTTTGCCTGTTGGAAAATTTCTTTACCATCTAATGATTCACCTTTTCTCAGTCTAACTCGTTGAATAAGTGCCGATGTTGACGCCACATCTTGAAATCTAGCCCCATTAATATCCATATAGCCAATCTCTCCAGCTGTATATCCAGCTCCGTGAAAAATCTGACCATCAATTAATATAGAGCCCCCAACTCCGGTACCAACTGTTAAACAAACACCGCTAGTAGTTCCCCTTAATGCGCCCTGCCAATATTCTCCCAAACATGCTGCATTGACATCATTTTCCACTTCACAAGGCAACTGAAATTCTGTTTCTATCATTTCCTTTATAGTAGTCCCTGTATAGTTGGGAATGGTATAGCCAGAATAAATAATTTTTCCAGCTACAGGATCAACTACGCCCGCGCTTGAGATACATACCCCAGCTAAATCTAAATATTTCAATTCTCTAATCTTTTTACGAAGAGTATTACTAATATTTTGCTGCTCAATAGCATTATTAGTTTGATCCGATGCAAATGAAACTACTTTTTGACCATCTTCGTTATATAATCCGTATTTAATCGCTGTTCCACCAATATCTATACACAAATAATTTCCCATAGGTTCACACCTTAATTTTGAATACTATTTTTTGAATTCTTTCACTTTTATCAATAGAAATTCCCGTTTTATGGGCCTTATCAGGTTCTAATAGTAAAAATTGACCGGCACTCAATAAAACACTCATTTCCTTTTCACCATGAAGAAGATAAAAATCATCTGCTTCATGATACGGTTGCGGAGATAATTTTGTACTCGTAGCTAAATCAATCTGTTCATTCCCCTTTATAATATAATGTATATCAATATGTTTACGATGCGCTTCCCATTCTCTCTACATCAGGTGCCGTATAATAAGACAAGAAATTAGCCTTTATCCCGTCATTTACTATTCGGCTACCTACTTCAAAGTCCGACAGTTTTTGAATAAATTTAGCAATCTCAATCAGTTTATTTTGTAATTTAAAATCAATTAATTCATCCCAAAATCCATATAACATCTTATTTTCCTGATCCAATCACTGATTTCTTCTTGTTATTCTCAACAATTCGATTTCCCTGTTCTGTAAAGTTATCCAAGGCTTCTTTTGGCGTTTTGGCATCAGTAAAAACTGCCTGTAATTCTGGAAAGAACGCATTTCTCAATTCTGCATAGCCTGGGGTATTATTTGAAAAATTAATAATATAAGACGCATTCTTATTATAGGCTTCAAGGTAAGGTAATTCCGCTTCCAATTCTTTTGCCACAGATTCTCGAACAGGCAATGTATTTTTAGAAGCTTTCACTAATTCAGGGTCAGTTGAATAGAACTTAACAAAGTCTTTAGCTACTCGCATTTTTTCATCATCACCAGTGTTAAAAACAACAGAACTAGTAACATATGTGAAGGATAACGGGTCTGTTTCTGATGGAATGTTAGCCAAACGCATATCAAACTTATTAACTTTCCCATCTTCCATATCTTTTTGGATTCCCGAAAATAGAACTGCATTAGTAAAGTTGATAGCCGTTTGCTGATTTTGGAACATTGCATTAACATCATTACTTGATAAAGATTCTGGTCCTGAAGTTGTCAATCCTTTTTTACGAAGATCATTGATATAACTTAAAGCCCGAACACCGTTATCCTCATTTACAATGATATTACCTTTTTCATCGAAAAACTTATTACCAAACATTCGGATATACGTAAGATTCCATGTGTCACCTTGATTATTTTTGGCATAAAGCCCAAATGGTGAAACTTTATCATTATGTTCTTTTAAAGCTGTTAATATTTTCTCAAAATCTTCTATATTCCATGTTGCAATCTCGTGTTCACTAGCAATATACTCCTCTAAACCGGCTTCTTTAAACATATCTGCATTATATGCTAAAGTACCTGGATTATGTCCAAATGGATAGAAATAAGTTTGGTCATTGATTTGGACATTTTCCCAAATTGATTCTGGAATATCACTTTTAGTCTCATCATCAATAATGTCATCTAACGGCATTAAAACCCCCATATGAGCATACTCACTCAAAGCAAAACTAGAATCAAAGAAAATATCCGGCAAGGTTTTTGTCTGAATAGCAACACTTAGCTTATCTGAACGTTGTTCTCCTGGAATTACTTGAACATTTATATTAATATTTGGATTTTTCTCTTCATATCGTTTAGCTGCTTCCTTAAAGAAACTATCGTAATCTGCTCCAGATTCAGAAGCATCCATAACCCCTTTCCACTGTGGTGTCAACCAAACTTCTACATCTACAGTACCTCCTTTAGCTTCACTAGTCTTCTCTTTACCACTACCACAACCAGCAAATATCACTAAAGCCACTCCTGCAATTGCTAATAAACTAAACCATTTTTTCATATTTATCTCTCCTTCTATTCTTTTACAGCTCCCGCTGCGATTCCTTTTGTAAAATACTTTTGAAAAGCAATAAAGATAATAACCATCGGTAAGGCAGCTACTGCCGCACCAGCAACTCTCAGACCAATATTTGGATTAATTTCTTGCATTAATCCTGCAACACCAACTGTCAAAGTATTCATATCTTTACTACGCGCCATTAACAACTGCCAAAGATAATCATTCCAGAAAGTAACAAAATTTAGAATAAATAAAGCACCTATTCCTGGTTTAGCAATTGGTAACATCAACTTCCAAAAAATTGTCCATTCACTAGCACCATCAAGCTTTGCTGATTCACGAAGCGAATCAGGAATTGATTCAAAAAATGATTTTAACATAAATACACCAAAACACATCGCCAGATTAGGAATTATCAAAGATTGATAAGTATCTACCCAATCGAAAGCTACAACAATCTTAAATAAAGGAACAATAAAGGTTTCCTTAGGTACCATCAATGAAGCAATAAATAAAGCAAATAGAACCTTTTTCCCTTTGAAATTCAGTTTGGCAAAAGCATACGCAGCTGCTGAAGAAAGAACTACACTAAGCATTGTTGTGATAAAGGAAACAAAGAAACTATTGAACCCCCAACGTAGAGCTGGTTGGTTATTAAACAATTCTTTAAAATTTCCCAGATAAAGAGATTTTGGTAAAATATCTGGTGGCATCTTATAGATATCAGCTGACGTCTTAAAGGAATTAGTAATAAGCCAAATAATTGGAAACAGACTCAATAGTGCTAATAAAAACACAATAATATTTGTTATCAAATCATAAAGCTCCATGCTTTTTATCTTTCTTATCAGTTTCATTTTTTCCTCCTCACTTCTTACCAAAAGTTTTAAATTGCGGTACTGAAAGTAATAAAGCTATAATAAACATCAATACGCCTACTGCTGCTGCTACACCAGTATTGTTGTAAACAAAGGCATTTTGATATAGGTAATACATCATTGTTACCGAAGCATTATTTGGACCACCGCCTGTTAACAACTGAATGACGACAAAAATCTTTAAGACTGCAATAATATTGATTACAGTCAAATATAACGTTGTTGGTTTTACCAATGGAATTAAGATTTTAGTAATACGTTGCCATCTGGAAGCGCCATCAATTTGAGCCGCTTCAAAATAGTCTTCTGGTATTCCAATCATAGACGCTACATATAAAATAATTGACTGCCCTACATTTCCGACAAATGTTACAAAAATAATAGTTGGCATAACCCACGTACTACTCCCTAAAAAGTTTACATTATCAGCACCTAGCTGTTCAAATAGATAACTGATTAAACCATTAGCAGGATTTAATAAAAAATTCCAAACCATACTCATAACGACCATTGATACCATGACCGGTAAATAAAAACTTCCTCTGATAAAAGAAATATATTTAGCAGACTTATCATAAATAGTTGTGGCAACAAATAACCCAAAAATGATTGTTAGAAAAACAATTGCAACTACAAATAAAACTGTATTAAAGACTGACTTTAAGAAAACCGGATCCGCAAAAAGGGCCTTATAATTTTCTAACCCAACAAAAATTTCTTCTGTATAGGTTTGACGAAAAAGACTCATTTTAAACCCTTCAAAAACAGGATAAACAATAAATAACAAAAACAATATCAACTGGGGACCGATAAATAAGTATCCTGTTAAAGTTTCTTTGTGTCGTAGCCAAAAATTCTTTTTAGTCTGAATCTTTTTTTCTATCGTAGATTCCACCGTAACTCCTCCTTTATGCTGATAACTTCGTTCTTTTGATTTCATTAACAAATCGTTGCGTGATTTCTTGTGGTCGAGTAATGGCACCACCACAGACAACACTATGACAGCCAAGTTCTAGAACTCTACGTGCTTTTTCGGGAGTATCAATTTTCCCTTCAGCAATAACGGGTAAGGAAGTCTGTGTTAGTACGTCTCTTAGATGTTTAAAATCATTATCTGCGATATTTTGTCCCATAGTATCTTCCGTATAGCCAAATAGAGTCGTCCCGATATAATCAAACCCCAAAGATTCTGCATAGTGAACATCTTTTAAACTTGCTGTATCTGCCATCAAAAGAATTTCTGGATATTCTCCACGAATCACGGTAATAATATCCTCTAAACTTTCACCAAACGGTCGTAATCGAGTCGTTGCATCCATAGCCACAACTTCCACTCCTGTAGCGCAGATTGCACGAACTTCTTTTAGGGTGGGAGTAATAAAAACTTCTGAGTCTGGATAAACCCTCTTTAATAAACCAATAACTGGTAGATCTACCTGATCTTGAATAGCTTGGATATCTACAACAGAATTAGCTCGGATGCCAACTGCCCCTGATTCTGCAGCCGCCCTAGCCATTCTCGACATAATAAATGAACTATGTAATGGTTCACTCTCCAATGCCTGGCAAGAAACAATTAGACCTTGTTTTACTTGTTCATGATAATTCATATTTCTACACTCCTTCTATTTCAGTATTGATTAACCAATTAAAACAAAGATCATTTACGCCTACATTTAAAGCTTCATGTCCATACTCTGGTAAAAGAATATGTTCCTTATTCGTTTGAACACGATTAAAGAAAGCATATTGTGTAGAAGGCGGACAAATATCATCACGTATTCCTGTAAGCAGTTTGACTTTCCCTTTAATCATATGAGCAAAATTCTTAATATCTATATAGTCCAATGCTTTAAAAATCTGCTCTTTAGTTCGATAAAAAGGGTCTTGAAACTTAAAATAGCGGAACAATTCATCATAAGGTTCAGTAATTTGCCCAAGTTCCAATATTCGCGGAAAATCAGCGAGAAAAGGATAAATCGTCACAACTTGTTTAATACGCGGATGAAGGGCAGCTCCTACCACAGCTAGAGCGCCACCTTGAGAAGCTCCAAAAGTTTGCATGTTTTCATCATCAATTTCAGGAAGTTTTCTTACTTGCTCTATTAAGGTATAAACATCTAAAAAGATATCTTGATAAAATAATCGCTCTCGTCCAGCTATCATTCCCCGTACTATATGTCCCTTAACCGTAAGACCATCAAACTGACCGTTATCTTGAGATTTTCCTGCTTGACCACGTACATCCAAAGCAATCACTCCATAACCGCACATCACAAATTTAAAATATTCCGACCAATCACTACTACATCCTTGATAACCATGGAAATGAAAAATCACAGGCGTTTTCTGATTTGTATTTGGTAACAACATTTTGGCATAAACTTGAGAACCATTTGTACCATTAAAATACAAATCAAAGAATCGAATCTGCTTAATATGAAAATCTTTTTCTACTACCTTCAATTCTGGTAACTGTAGTGACAAAATAAGTTGTTGCCAATACTGGTAAAAATCATCAGGAACCTCTCTTACTCCCTGATAGCTTTGCATTTCTTCTTTTGACATTGTTTCTATCATATAAAAAAACCACCTCTTTTGTTATCGCTTACAAAAAATATATCAAAAGAAAACGATTTTATCAAGCAAAAAACCAAGAAAATAGTTTTCTTCGCGTATAAAAAGCATTGAAAAGTAAACGATCCCATCCAGATTAATGATTTCTTTTGTTGGCTTTAAATTCTAGCCTTTCATTCTCACCGAAATTCGATATATAAAAATTTTTATTCACTGAACAAAAATCGGAAAAATATGCAATTAAGAAACTTCATAAATATGTGTTTTTGTTCTTAAATTAAAGATTTTTGAGAAGAACACCAAAGCCCTAGACAAATCAATCGAGCATATACCTAGTCAATATACTTTACATAACTACCCACTCTATGCACTACCTTACCTTGTAGTATAACCATGCTATTCACTTACGTTGATATTATTTCATATTTCTTTTTCAGTAATTCACTAATACTTCCGTCAGTAACACAAGAATATCGAACTCATTAGAAATCACTCTAAGAATTGCTACGAAAGTACTCACGAGCCATTCTTCAAAGATTCGTTTTTTGTAGTAGTAGCCCAAAAAAGACGTGTGAACAGAGCGGCTGCCAACGGCAGATCCGAGTTCGTTCACACGTCTTTTTTTATGTCTTCATATGTAGTTCTTAATTTTTTAATTTACTCTCATAAATTGTGCTCTTTATCTTCAATATACTTTTTGTTACATCAATCTATCTATCAAATATAGAAGACAAAATAAAAATAGAGAAATTAGTCTATTTTGTTTCTGTAAAAAAATGACGCATATTCAATCTATTAAATTTTAGATGAAAAAGAAAAATCCATACCAAGTAGTACAAACTTAATTGGATTAACCAACTTCATTGGTGGTTTCGAATCTTCTTTATCAAAAGCAGAAGTAAATGATGAGAAACTACATTTTAGTTATGATAAAGATATCTCTTTGTTGGATACGATTAAAACTGTATCAGATTTATTAGAGGAAGTGGATAATTAAGCAGATACTTCAGTTTATCTCACATTGTCTGAACGAAAATGATTTTTTATTTTTTGTTTTTTTGACACCTAGTTATTTTTTGAGTATTCTAAAAACAACGAAACAGAATTAATTTACTAGATATTCAGGTGAAAAACGATGGATAGAAAAGAAATAAAAGCATATCAAAAAGAATTACGCAGCAAAATCATTACAATAATTGACACAACTCCTAATTGGTGTCGTTTACCAGACGATGCACCAGAAATACGCCAAGTACGAGAATTACAAAGGCAGATTACTGAATTGGGCAAAATGTGTCCATATAGAGAAAAAACTTGATGTAACAGTATTGTGGTAACGTGATGAGTTTTTCTAGTTCTAGCGAAGAGAATATCCTTTTTAAGGCAAGTTGTCAAAGCTGGGTAAACACAAATTTCAAAACGTTAATTAAAATATTGTTATACCAACTATTCAAATCATTTTTTTGTATCGTTTGGTGTTAATTCTTATGACAAATCGTTTAATAGACTTAAAGCATCAGCCTTTGCGTTGATTTTTTTCTGGCATTAATTCAAGTATAACAGTTTTGAGTAGTAAAGATTGAATTATGTCCAAGTCTTCTTGAGAGGTAATCTATTTTTTGGAATTTGTATGGCAAACATGGTAACTTCCCTTACAAATATCAAGCGATTTCTTAACATCTTTGTATCCACATTCTAAACAGTTTTGACTAGCAAAAAAACAATTACTCGCTAGAAAACATTGATAGCCAGTAATACCTATATCAATCAATTGAACAATTAGTTTTAGGTAATATTCAAACTTTTTCCTAAAAAACATACTTACTACCCAAAAAATATTATAGCTAGTTTAATCTGCTAATCTATCTTTGGATCTTGATTTTAATGAATTCAGTTCAATTATGAATTTATCGTTAACAAAGACCAAAAGTTAATATTTAAACTATTGATTGTATATCTTTGAACAAAGTTTTTCTTGTTTTGGAAGAGAAGAAATTCGACGAATTTATCATCAAAATAGCAGTCTATTCACATAATATCGTTCAAAAATATACTCTATAATAGTTTGATAAACATAAGTAAATAGGGTGAAACCAAAAATTCCAAATATAGATAAACTCAGTAAAAAACCAAACAAAGAACTATACATAATAACTAGAATTAGTAAAATCACAATCAAAAATAAAAATGACCAGTAAAAATTTAGACTAGCAAACAAAAAACTTAATTTCATAACTTTTATCATTTTCATTTGAAGCTTGCTAATAATGGGATAGGCATATAAAAAAGTTAACATAACCAAAATTAACATCGCATAGATAAAAACTTTAAATATTTGAAATGGAAGCGTAGTTTGCTCCCTTAACAAAAATAAATCCAGTAAACAAAAACAACTAATCATAGCTTCTACTAACCATAGTATTGTTCCTTGCTTGAAAAATTTTAAAAAATAATATATATAAGTTTTTAATAGTGGAATAGACCTTTCTTTCCTTAAAACCCATAATGTCTTGTACAAACTAACTTTTGCTACTCCTATCGTAATCAACGGAAGGCATGACAAGACAAAAACAATATTCAAAAATATTAAGTCATAGAAAAATGCACAGCATTTTACGATTTTATTATCAAGACTAAAAATAGATTTCATTAATCCTATCCTTTTCTCGCTCACACTCATTCTCCTTCGAAATTTTGCATTTTATTCCACTGTTACTCAAAAGTCATTTTTTAATAATACATTTATTAACTATCTTATTATCATCCTGCTAAACATTATACTCTTATTACTATGATATTGAACCTTCAAATCCCCTCAACCTTTTACTGCTCCCATTGTAATACCTTGTGTAAATGCTTTTTGGAATATAAGAAATACCGCAACAATTGGTACTGCTGCCATTGCAGCACCTGCCATAATTAAACCATAGTTCGTTGCCATTTCAGCTTGCATAGTTGCTACACCAAGCGAAATAGTTAAATTATCTCGTGAACTCAACATTACCAGCTGCATAAAATAATCATTCCATGTATTAATAAAAGTAAATATAGCTAATGCCGCAAACCCTGGTTTCACAATAGGAAAAGCAATGCTGATAAATGTTCTAATTTCACCACAACCATCTATTTTCGCTGATTCTAAAAGTTCCGTTGGAATATTCTCGGAAAATTGTTTCATCAAAAAAACTCCAAAAGGCCATCCAACCAGTGGTAAAATAACTGCCCAAAGGGTATCATGGATCCCCATAAAATTAATAATACGTACTAACGGAACTAAAACAACTTGTTTAGGCAAAGCCATAGCTGCAATAAAAATAGAAAACAATATCTTTTGACCATAAAATCGTTTTTTTGCCAATACATATCCTGCTAAAGATGATGTCCCACAAACTAAAAACATCGTTACTAATGAAATAAAAATGCTGTTCCACAACCATTTCATAGCAGGATTTTGGATAATTAATGCTCTAAAATTCTCAAGTGTTGGTGCAATTGGCCACCATTGAGGAGGTATAATGATCGTATCAGGTTGTGCTTTAAATGCTCCTGTCATAATCCAATAAAAAGGAAAGACGAACAAGAGTGTCAACAATCCTAAGACAATGGTAGTTACAATATTAGATATACTTATTTGTTTTTTCATAATCATCTTCCTCCTAATACTCAACATCATTACCTAAAATCTTAAACTGCGCAAAACTAACTAATGCAATTACTACTGCTAAGAAAACCCCCATTGTATTTGCATAACCATATTCGGATAACTTAAAAGCTTTTTCATACAAATAATACATCAACGTACTCGTTGAATAGTTCGGCCCACCTGATGTTAATAATTGAATCAGAGCAAAACACTGAAACGAATTGATAGTCGTAATAATTGCAATATAAAGGGTTGTTGGTAATAAACTTGGCCATTTAATTTTCCAAAAAACTTGAAATTCATTTGCTCCATCCACGCGTGCTGCTTCACAAAGAGAGTTATCAATATTTCCCATCGCTGCAATGTACAAAATAATTGGTTGCCCCACAGAAGTTGTTAATAAAATAACGATAATTGCCAATAAAGCCCATTGCTTATCACCCAACCAACTAATGTTTTGATCAATAACTCCCCCTGTTTTCAAAATATAATTTAAAATACCTGACATAGGATCATAGATCCATTTCCAAACAACTGTTACCGCAACACTCCCTGTAACAACAGGAAGGAAAAAAACTGCACGATAAAATGATCTAGAAATTACATTTTTATCATAAGTTTTTGCTGCTACAAATAAAGCAAACAAAACAACAATTGGAACTGAACCAATAACAATAATAATTGTATTAATGAGAGACTTCATAAAAACAGAGTCATTAAACATTCTAATATAATTATCAATACCAACAAAACTAAAATCAGTCATCGTGTAATGAAAAAAACTTGTCACAAACCCCATAATCATTGGTGCTAATACAAACCAAATAAAAAAAATCAAAACAGGAACTAGAAATCCATACGAAATTAATGTCTCTCGCATTTTTAGTTTATTTATACGCATAAAACCCCTCTTTTCTTAGCCATTAAAATAGAATACTTATAGAGTTCCTTTCCTAACAAGAAATTATAAAATATTTAGAAAAGGAACTCATATTATTTAGAAATATTATTTAGACTTATTGATTGTATTGTTTGCTTTTTCAGTAAATGATTTTAATGCAGCTGCCGGTTTTTCGTCACCATTGGATATAGACTGAACCATAGGGAACCACAAGGTTCTCATTTCAGCAAATCCATCAATCGTATTGTAATAAGGTGAATAGTATTTAGTCCAATCCGAAATTGTTTCCATTCTACCATCATCATAAAGTTTGCCAAAAGAACTTCTAACAGGGAATGATCCTGTACGAATAACGTTTTTTGGTCCCCAAGTTTCATCGTCACAAATAAACTGAATAAATTTCTTAGAAGCTTCAATTTTCTTCTCATCATTATTATTAAAGACGGCAAATCCATTTATCAAATATTCAAGAGCCGGAGTCCCATCATCTGATGGAAATGGAACCTCAACATATTCAACCCCACTTGCTTCTAGCAACTTGGCTTGTGTATCAGGCTGTGCAGGTGACCACAACACAGTAAAAGATGTTTGACCATTCGCAAAATTTTGAATATCAGCTGATCCATCATACTGAGAACCATTCATTAATAAACCTTCATCAATCCATTTTTTTATAGTCTCCATTGATTTAATAGAACTTTCTGTGTCTGTTGTATATTTTGTCACATTTTCATCTGTAATAGTGCTACTATAAAGATTCGCAAAGAAGGCTCGAGGCCCTTGATCTCCACCTTGACCGTTAGCAAAAAAAGATCCTGGATTATAACCTTTATCTTTTAATGCTTTAATTACTTTTTCAAAATCAGATGTTGTCCAACCTTCCTTTACAAGATCAAGAACCCCCGCATCTCGCAACATTTTTTTGTTTAAAGCCATATAAAATGGAGCAGAGCTGATTGGATACATGTAAGCTGTATCATCTGCTTTAGATGCCCTTATAATTTGATCATTATTAACATCCTTTACAAATTCATCTGTAAAAAGATCATCTAATTTAACTAGCTTTCCATTTTTACCATATTCAATAATACGTCCTGGAGCATCAAAGAGAATATCTGGTGCTGTTCCAGCTTCGATGGCTGTTGTAATTTTTTCTGGCCCTGCTGTAAAGTCAATTGTTTCAAGATTAACTTTAATATCCGGATTTTCTTTTTCGAAAGCTGCAATAATTTTCTTTTCGTATGTTCCTACACCATCATCAGAGCTTTCTTGAGTAAATGTTGGAAATGCCCACCAAGTAATTTCCGTCGCATTACTCGAAGTCTGTTTATCAGAATTCTCTTTTTTTTCATTCCCACAAGCTCCAAGCCAAATAATAGATGTTACTAAAATTAAACTTTTTCCAATTTTCTTTAAATTCATTATTTTCACCTCAATATATTTATAAAAAATGAAACTATCCCACAAATAATAGTTCAAGTTCATAAGTCCTTACGGACTTAAAACCTGTTGACAATAATGTCGTTTTCTCTTGTTGGGATACTAGCTACAAAATAAGACGTCTCTTACAGATTTTCCTGATACCAAGCCTGCACAAACTAAACAAAAGTCTATAAAGGATGACTAAATCAGGTGATACAAATACGTAACTGGTATAATGAGCTATAAAATTTAACTTTGTATCATCAAATGATTTTTTTCCTATACTATGCTTATCTAGCTTCCAATATCACATTGTCATTTCAATCTCTTTAGGAGATTTTCCTCAATTCCGTTTCTTTATTACATAGATTATTTCGTTATGTTCATTTCTACATAGTTAATTCCTCCTCGTTCTGGTAAAAATGTTCTCTTATCCAGCTTTTCTCAAATCAAATCCTCCTTATTTATAATAGTTTTGTTGTAATATTTCTTGTTTTTTTCGTCTTTAAAAAAACAAGAAAATAAGCAATCTGTCATCACTAAAATAGGAAATTGTGGAGATATTCGATTCCCATAAGATAAGTTTTGTGTCGATGCTAAAAGCAATAACTCATCACAAAAATTATGTTTTTCAAAATTTTTAGTAGTCATTAATACTATTTTTGCCCCCTTTTTTTTAGCTGTAATCAAAGCTTCAATAACAGCCTTTGTTCTTCCAGAAATTGAAGCAGCAATAATTAAACACTGATCATTAACTAATAAACTATTCCATAAAATCATATCCTCATCATCTACAAGTTCTCCCATAATTCCTAATCTCATAAATCGAGTTTTCATCTCTTTCAAAGCTAGTGCTGAACTTCCTTTTCCATAAAAATAAATTCTAGGATGCGTTAAAATCATCTCTTGAATTCTTTTTAATTGAGCTTCATCAAGAATAGAATAACTCTTATTTAATATTTCTACATAATCAGATAAAACATCTTGATTCCATTGTTTATAACTGCTGTTTCTATTTCCATTTTGCTCTCTCATTATTTCTCGATATTGATATAAAAACTCCGTAAATCCAGAAAAACCACATTTTTTTGAAAATCTTGTTAAAGTTGCTTTTGAATAAGATCTTTCTTAATTAACATTTGATATCAGCCCCTATCTAGCAAGCGTTTTCAAAATAATTATATTATCTGATGTTTTACATTTCAATATCCCTTACAAAACGGAAACGCGTTTCTAAATATAACTAATCATCTATATTTAGTGATAACCATAAATGAAAAGGTATCCTGCTTTTCAAATAATTCAGAGTCATTGTTTACTTAATCTAGCCAACAAAACATTTAAATTGATTGCACACAGACTCTTTACATTTCCTTTTCTTTTTCTTGATTCCCTATTTAACTTAATTTAGGCAACCAGTGATCGATTGCCTATTTTTTTATTAAATAATATTGACTATTTAATTTTATCTATTAATCTAATAGAAAAGGCTACTTCTTCCTTTGTTGGTCCCGTTCATGTAATACGAACATTCCTAAATAATTTCGTTTATTGATGTTTTCCGTAGCCTTTTTTCGAACCTTCTATATCCACATCTTTCATGTAAATCACTCTCCGTAGAAGGTTCGTTTTTTTATGCTGTTTCCCATAATCGCAAACACTATTAGCTTGATTGATGTTAGCTTACAACTCTAATGTTGGTTTCGAACTAATAATAAGTACCATTGCTTCTGTAAATCTCGCTTTGAGAATATCCATATAAAAAGTTACCAATTTCCTACACCAGTAATGGAAGTAATAGGCGCATTAATTTTAATCAGCAAATAATCAATTTCTTCGTCGATTTTAACTATCTATATTGTATACAATTGTTTGAAATAGCTCTAAATCCAGTCTAGTGGATAAAAAATGATTGTTTATTTCGCACTTTCTTTTATCTGGTTAATCGTTTAATTGAGATCGTTTTTCTGTAATGCGAAAACGACGTCTCATTAGGAATTTTAATTCTTGATGAGAGCAGCCAACTTCATGGAATGAGGAATTCAAATCACTCAATATTTTTAGCAATTGTTAGGACATCCTTTTAGCAGTTTTTGTTCCTGGTACTATCCACTTTCAGAAACTCTATAATTAAAATCAGATGATAGCTAAATGTTTGATAACCACATAATGATGCTGAAACAATAGCCTAGTATCTTCTAAAAGATATTTGTATCCTTATATGAAATTAAATGTCAATGCCATTATCAAACAAATTACCAATCAAGCAAGGGGGCGTTGATAGAACCTCTTAATACTAGTTATTTCAAAAAAATCTGCTGGAGGAAACGCTAATCCACAACGCATGTATTGATTATAAAATAACTCAATACAGCAAGAACTACCCACAATTAATAATATAAGGAAGCGTTGATATGAAAATTACTGTTGATCTAAACTCAGTTGTTACAATAGCCGTCATTGATTCTGTCAATGAAATGATTTATCCAATAAAAACAATAGAATTAAGTGAAAATCCTGACGCATTTCTCAAACAACTAAGTATCTATATAAATGAGTATGCCGATAAATTTTCAGAAACTCTCAAGCAACAATTAATGGTTAATATGACTAAACGTATTTCAGTTGATCTGAAGAAACAAGGAATTTCGTCAGATCAACTGAAAATAGAAGTATAAGTATATAAAAATAATTATCATTTATAATGCCAATAGCAATTCTATTATCTATAAGTGCGATAACTGCCCATGCAGAAGAAAACTTTACTTCTTCAAAAGATGGATGAAGCCAAGTTGCAAGATACCATCTTAATGATGTTCAAGTAGCAGCTGAACACCGTAGTGTCGTTACTAAAGTAGCTTGTTTGGCAACTACACAGATAGCAAAACAAAAGGGATATCCTTTGTCAACAAAGCTTGTAGAACACTCTGTTATAAACTAAAGGTTTCAATGACTACTTCTGTCACATACATTCGTTTCCCTTCAGTATCCTCATAATTACGCGTTTGTAACCGACCACTTACCCCAATCAAGCTTCCTTTTGTGACATGTTCTGCGAGTGTTTCCGCTTTTTTATTCCAGATCACGCAAGGGATAAAATCCGCTTCTCGTTCGCCTTGAGTATTTGTGAAATTCCGATTCACTGCAAGCGTGAATTTTGCGACAACCTTTCTGGTTGATATGTAGCGAAAATCCGGTTCTTTTGTTAGTCTGCCAATTAAATTTGTATTGTTCATCATGTGAAATCTCTCCTTAAAATATTTTTTTATTTTGAACCAAGAGGGAAAAGATCCCTCTTAGTAATCACTGCTTTCATCTAGATTCCGCAAAATACCGGTCTAAGATATCCTCAGCTTGGCCTGCGATTCGCTTATTTACTTGGTATTCAGAAAGACTTTCAAGGTTCCCATAAGCGTTAAAGGTGACATAAGGGGCCGTAAAATGATAGTCGCCATATAGGGCACTTCTAACCGATTCTTTGGGATTGTTCTCAAAGAACCGGTCGAAAAATTCTTGTAAGGCTTCGGCTTTTGCGTTTAGAATCTCCAGATTGTCATACTCGTCAATAGTAAAGGGCGCTTCATAGTCTGTAATAAACCATTCTTCATACACGCCACCGTCCCAACGAGGAGACCCTATCTCAATGTCTTTGAAAGCTTGTTGCCGTTCTTCTTTTGTCATTAGCAAGCTGTACCAATTGCCGACTAGATGGTCCTCGTTATACCTGCCTAAGTTTGTTAAAAAAATGTTGATTTCCATTTCTATCTCTTCCCTTCGGTTTTAACGGTTCGTTTCACGATTTTCCAAAAAGTAACATTGGTTTATTCATAACCCCAGGAGCTATAAAAGATGTCCCCAACTTGGTACGGTGTGTTTTTTGTTTGTGTGTTCATGGTGATTCCTCCTAAAAAAAATATTTTTTGATACCTTTGGAATTTGTGCCTCCCCCTCCTACCTTTTCGGTGGAGTAAGTTGGCTGGGGTGTTAGGGGCAAAGCCCCTAAGGTCTTGATTGGTGTGACTTCCATAGTCAGCTGTGTAATCAAGAAAAAAGGATTCCGTTGTCAAAGATCAAAAGTGAAAATTCAGAGTAGATTTTCTTTTCGTGCGTCGGTCGTTTGGCATAATCGGCTCGAAACCATGTTCTGCCTGCTTCCAAGGGGAAAATGTACCAGCGCCAAAATTTTAGGAAAATTTTGGACCAAAAATAGAAAAAATGGAAACCCACCATTTTTTCTATTTTTTCGCTGGCCCTTTCCAGCAGGCAGAACATGGTTTAGGTTATACTAGCCAAATGACTGATGCATGAATTAGAAAATCTTCTGAAGTTTCGCTTCTTTAACAACAGAAGCACTTGATCCCATTTACAGTTGGAAAAGCACACCAATTCAGGCGCTTAGGCGACTGAAACACATGCTCTTGCGCACAAAAAAGACCGTGGTATCCTCCACTGTCTTTATATACTTTCTATAATTTCTTTTGGCAAATCTTTAGAAAATCTAGTTAACTTTTCTCTTATAAGAGACGAATCACAATCAGAAAAAAGCCACCTCTGACATTTTTCCAATTATATTTTTTCATATATTCTACAGTCAATATATTCTCCAACAATTCCATTTCTTGATAAGTTATATCCTCAAATTTCCTATGTTCAATTAGTTTTATCGGTTTATTCATACGTGTCCACGCAGCTCCCTTGCCTTTCATATGTTTTTCTACCCTTTTTTTAGATTTTGTGTTTATCCTATATAATATGCGTTATTTTCCAACTGTAAAACATATAGAAACCGGTCAGCTTTTTCCATAAAAAAACTCTCCATTCAATAATTTCATAAAAATATTATCACATTTTATATGGATATAAAGAAATTCAAATTCCCGAAAGAGCGGCGGTGGTAGCTGGAGCGATGAAGGAACCTAATCAAACAGACAAAAAAAGAGACTAAAAACATTGAAAAATCAACGTTTCTAGTCTCTTTTTTTATGATATAATAGTTTTGGTAGGAAAGGTTGATGACGGTGGCAATCCTATTTCAGGAGGTGGTGCTTATGTATGTAAGTATCAAATCTAGAGAAAGGAAACGCCTTTTGTCTGTTTCAGAAGCGTTAGGGCTAATGATCAATTTTGGAACATTGATCATCGCATTAATCGCCCTAGTGGTAACGCTGATTAAACAAAACAAAAATAGCCGTCACTTTAGCGGGTACGACTATTTTTTATAAGTAATTCTCGCCACCGTCTTGAACGGTGCTACCAAAGAGGGACTGCTTGACAGTTCCTCTTTTCGCATTTATTATACCATAATCGTCCTCTCTTTTGGGATAAAATTGCTTGGGATAAAATTGCTTAAAATAGTTTTACCATCCGCCGGCTTGTCCGGCTTTTTTGTGTCCTGCTTAAACGGTAGTGGTGGTCGGAGTGTGGCAGGACACAAAAAAACGCTGAAACTAAATCTTGATTTTTTCTGTATCTGTTTAGGATTTCCTTTCTTACAAATTTATTTCCTGGATAGCCCCAAGAATATTGGGGCGCAGTCCCAGGGGTTGAGCTTTTTCTTTTGTTTTGTTTCTTTCACTAGTAAAAAATGCGCCTACCTTCTCTTCTAGTTTTGTTGTTCCCGGCGCTTGATATTTTTTTCGAAGTTTGGCAATTCCTGATCACTTTCGGTCATAAGAGGAGTTTTTACTCCGCGTTGAGCGAAAGTGATCAGGAATTGCCAAGGCGGAGAAAGCCTTTGATACCAAGCGCCGGGAACATTCCATCAAAAAAACAAAAGATGTAGGAAAGGATATACCAAAGGGTATAAAAATCAACCGATTTTTGCTTATTTTTCTGTTTTTCGTGTGTCAATTGAGTCAATTTGATTCGTAATTTTTTTATCAACAGTTGTCTTTTCATCAACAATTTTTTTGCAAAACTGATCTCAATCATCGATAATTGAAATCAAAATAAATATCAATTAAATACATCGGTGGATAACAATTGACAATTGATTCGTGTGGAAAATGATCGTCAACCAGTAATTTTTTATTGATCTTTTTCAGTTTATATACCATCACATTTCGATATAATTACTCGTTTGTTTGAATCATTTTATATGCGAAAATCAATCCAATAATCAATTAAACATATCTGATTCACATCTTTTTTAACGAAAAAACGACACACGAAAAACAAGTGATTGACATGCAAAATGTATGCGAGTGACGATCAAATTGTTTGTGCATTACGTAAAAATTTTCATTTGCCGTTTTTCTGCAAAAGGCAATTAATTTATCGATGAATCGCATGCGCTTTTCATATCAAATGATTTCAATTTGATAATTAGTTTTTGAATATAAGTCACTAAAAAAGGAAATGATTTGTCTATCAAATAACGAAAAATGACGATGATTTTACTGATTATTTTCTAACAATAGATAAACAAATTTCCTGACATTTTTTTGAATAATTGGCAGGAAAATCGTTTGTCAGTTGCTGCCGATTAATATGTATTTCGCATATAACGATTTGGCAACAGGTTATTTATTTTGCACCAACCACAAGATATAGTAATTCCGATAATATCAATAAATATAATAGATTCTCTCTTTGTATTTTATGCTATGCAGATAAAAATGGAGTTCCGGAAGAGCGACGGCGGTGGTTGGAGCGATGAAGAAACCTGATTGAGGATAAAAAAGATTTATGATGGTGGCAATCCTATTTCAGAAGGTGATGTTTATGTATGTAAGTAGCAAATCTAGAGAAAGGAAACTCCTTTTGTCTGTTTCAGAAGCGTTAGGGCTAATAATCAATTTTGGAACATTGATCATCGCATTAATCGCCTAGTGGTAACGCTGATTAAACAAAAGATAACCGTCAACTTTAGAGAGAACACGGTTATCTTTTGTAACTATCAAACTAAAAACCTACAATCAAAAAAGCATAAACATAATTTATACTTAAAAATATGTTTATTAAGAATAAAATGGTCCTTTCTTTTCTACTTTCAAGATAAAAACTAAAAATCGCTCCTAATAAACCTATAGGAATACTATAAAGCAATATACTAATATCTATTCTTTTCACTATGAAAAACAACACCAAAAGAGACAAATTAATTAGTATTGAAAGTAGAGCTAAATACCTAACGACACAACAATTCTCCCCCTTCATTATTTATTAGCAAAATACAAAATAGCTGCATTCGCAAACGCCCGTGCTTTTACACCTTTAATCGTTTTATTTCGCAATCCTGTCGTCAAATTAGCGACAAATTCAATATCACATTGCTTATTTCCCCAATCACGAGCACCATAACAAAAATCATGATACATACAATATTTATCTAATTAATCAATGGGATTTCCAGCTATATTAAAATTAGATAAAAATAATTTTTCGTCTTTCATTCTACTTGCTCCTACAGAAAAAGGCACCGTGTTTATGATCGATTCTGTTAGATTTTTTTGAGAACCCCACACATTGGATCAAAAGTCTCTTGATCCAATTGAGCCAGCCACAATAAGCGCTGTTGCTCTTTTGTCTACAATTCACTAATGTTTGACTAGGATAACCTAAACCATAAACTGTACCAGCGCCAAAATTTCAGGAAAATTTTGGACCAAAAATATCCATTTTTTAAGAAGAATAGAAAAGACTTCGCTTCCTCTTCACACAGAAACGAAGTCTTTCTTTATTCTCTAATACTTATAGAAACCAGACTCCTATGACAATCCCTATTTCCAACAAAAAAAGAAGGATCAAAACAACATTGATGATTCGCTTTTGCTGATCAGTCATTTTCTTTGATTGTTCACACATAATCCCCAACAAGATAAATAGCAATGAAACCCCAATAAATACCGACATAGCACTCACCTATAACTTTTTGTACGTAACATGATCAATATACATATATATCTTACCAGAATTAGGATGTGCAGCTATTTTATCCGCGGCTTCCGTAAATCGTTTCGCCACTGTTCCACCAATTCCTGCTGTAATAGCTGCCAAAACAGCAGTTATTCCACCTGTAGCAATGCCGGCAACTGCTCCTAATGAACCATCAGAAATTGCAACTTTTCTAAAAGTATTACACAACTTATTTCCGTCCGCTTTATTCTTATACGTCCATAAAATCCCTATTGAAATTGGTGAAGCACTTGGTGCCCTGATTTGAATCCTCGGATCGATAGTTCCTTTTTGTACAATTACTTCGTTACGAGTAAATATATTTCCCTCGCTATCTTGATAAATCGTTTCAGGTTGAAAACATTCTTGAGATTCATTGATTTTTTCTTCTGCTACTTCAGCCGCATGCACACTTATTCCAGCACTCACGAATACACTAAATCCCATTAACAAGACACCCAACACAGAAAAAAGTTTTAATATTTTTAACATGTGCATTGCCTCCTATTGAATAGTATTTAATGATTTCAGACATCACTGACGCTGTTCTTCCTGAATTGGAAGAATGACAAGCCCGTCCATTGGCCAAGTGCTATGCTTTTCTATTCGTTGATTGTATTTATGTTACTTTAAGAGAAAATTATGAAGCCAAAGAATATGCCGTATACACCATTCTTGGCTACGATCTCAAAGGAAATAAGGAGATTTTAGGATTATGATTAAATCAAACAGAATCTAAAAATCGATGGATGCAAGTGTTCGATGAATTGAAAGCACGTGGTGTCGAAGATGTCTTTTTCATTTCTATGGACGGGGTTTCTGGTCTTGAAAAAGACGCAAAAGCGATCTTTTCATCGGTAATTGTTCAGCGCTGTATTGTTCATCTTGTTCAAAATGCATTGCGCTATATTCCAAGTAAGTATTATAAGGAAGTCTGCCGAGATATGAAAAAGTTCTACGGTGCTTCGTCTCTAAACGCTGCACATGCTGCTTTTGACAGTTTTCAAAATCGGTAGTCTCATTATTCTAGTGCTGTAAATGTCTGGAAACGGAACTTTGCACATGTTGAACAACTATTTGATTATGGTAGCGCCATTCGAAAAATTATGTACACTACCAATGCGGTTGAAAGTGTTCACTCCAGCTTCAGAAAAGTCACAAAAAAAGGAGCATTCTCTAATGAGAATACACTCCTAAAACTACTTTATTTACGCACGAAAGAATTACACGCGAAGTGGTCAGGTGGTCGAATTCAAAACTGGGCTATGGTGCTTAATCAGTTAATGATCAACGAGGCCTTCTCCTCTAGAATTAAAAAGTATGCGATTTACCTTCCGTAACAACGGTAGGTTTATTCAACCATGTGTCCAATCAAAATTTATCTGATTTCAAAATAGCCAAGAGAATTTTGGTTGTTAAAAACTCTTAACTATTTAACTTCCATAGTTTAGTTGACAAACCCTATATATACTAGGTGAAAACAATTTAAACTATAAGTTCTATATTTAGTTAAAAGAAATGAATATTGGCTACTATATTGTTTCAACTTTCTAATTCAAAACACTTAGGAGTGCTAACAAAAACATCTTCTAAAATCTAGAACAACTTAAACAAATTATTCAAAATGTGATGTTTCCATTAATCAAGATATTTACATAACAGTACTACGTCTAGCTGATATAAAGAATGTATTTTTTATTGGCATGAATTTAGACAAGCCGCACAACTACAAACACTCCTAACAAAACTAGAATTATCGAAAACAACATTTCATAGGCTTCATGATACCCACGCATCTTTTCTTCTTTTTTAAGTATTAGTATTGATTATATCTCAAGAAAACTTGAACATAATTTAACCCTCACTACCCAAAAACTATTATCTTGAATTAAGATCAGAAAAAACACCAGCAAGATGCTGCCGCTTTAAGTGCTCTATTAAACGATTTATCAAAAAAAACACCAAAAAAATCTGAGCCATAAAGTTCATTCTGACCCAGATTAAATTTTATACAACTCATTAGTACTTATTGACAAAAAGTCTACTTTTCGAGTGCTTCCTTTTTTAGCTAATTTACGTCACATCACTCTTAAATTCCTTTATTTACATATGAAAAAGTTAAACACAAAGAGACTGGCGGTCGTACCCAAAACTAATCTATGATCCTTAATCAGTTAATTAGCAAAGAAATCTTCTCTTCTCAAATTGAAAATATGCCATTTACTTTCCGTAATCAGAGAGACTTATTTAACTGTAAGTTCAAACAGTTTTCTACCATTTGTTTTAAATCAAATATGAGAGGGTATTTGCCAAAAAACTTAACTAATTGACTTCCATAGTTTAATCTACTAACTCCGATAACTGTCCCTCTTGATTGCTCCATTATTTTTCCTTGTATTCAAAAAAACTATTGTATATACTGAATTTTTTGCTCATCTACCAAAGCATACCTTACTAATTGTTTACTATCTAAATCTTCTTTATACATATCTACTGCCGTTATTTGGTTGTTTCCATAAGTTCTATAATAATAAATCCCCTTATCTGTATTACAACATGATGAATAGATTGTATATTCATATTGACCATTTCCTACATCACATAAACCCTTTTGTTGTTCAACAGATCCTAAAATATGAAAGAATTGACTAATACTTTCATATTCTGAATCCCCTGAAATAGAATTCAGTTTAGTAAATGTCGCTTTAACAAATCTAGACATTGAAGATAAATCACCGGGAAGTCCTAGTCCCCCCATCCCTCTACTGTATTCTTTTAAGTCAACTGCATCAGAAAACGTATTAGTTAGATTTTTTTTAGATAAGGAACGATAATTATTCAGATTAAATAATTGATAATCAAAAGAAGGATTATTCGTTAATACTCCAACAGGATTATTATAGATATGAAGCCCATCTTTCACACTTTCTACGACTATTGAAGACTCTTTATCAGCCACAATCCAATGTAATGGTGAAAGAGGAAGATTGTCACTAAAGTTAATGTTAACTAAATTGATTCGATTAAGCAATCTTTTTACCTCTGTAATTGTTGCACACTGTCCTAAAATCCAAGGAATAAATTCAAACGGAGAAACATTATCTTTCTCTTCAACCGGTTCTTTGTAATCAGCATACCCAGAAAAATTTAATCCAGCTATACTTAATCCCTTTTCATTGGTAGCATCATAATAAAGTGGATAATCTGCTACACCTGCTGCTATACCTATAATTGCATAATGAGTTTCCAAATCTTTTACCTTGCGAAAACTTAGTTTAAAATTTCTCGGAGTTACGATCACTACCTCTTCATAAGATAATTCATAATCAAAATTTCTTCCAAAATAATGATCTTGTGTTGAATAAGTAATTGATGTACACATATTTTTCCTCCTAAAAATACCATCTATACTTCATTTAGTTTAACAACATTTGGCAATAAAGAGATAAAATTGCTTCAGATACCTTTTTCCATTTCGTCAATCTCTTTCTGCAATTCTCTCTGATCATACTTTTCATATCTGCCTGCTTCATGTGCAATCTTTTTGATTTCATGAATCGTTTTTTTCTCAACAATCCACTTCTTCATGCTATGGCTCTTTTCATCATTATCCAATAAATCTAATTTTTCTAAATTTTGGTCTAACTTAGTTAAAACTTCTCCAATTTTAACCAATGCTTGCGTTTCCTTTTTTTCATAGTTTACCATAGATAACACCCCTTATATATTTTATAACCTAATCATACTTCTGTAACGATTTATTTTCAAATTAAATGCTTCTCTATAATACATAAAAAAATTATAGTGGGAATTTAGTGATCCCAAAAAGTTATTTCTAAGTGAAGAAATCCACTCCGTGTTTCTAGGCTCGATAAATACAAAAAACAACCTTCCCGTCGATAATTGTTCAACGTTGCATTATTAATCTTATTTGAAATGCGCTAATATACATTCCGAATAAAGATTACAAGGAAAGTAGCTTTCAAAAACAATAATCTCAATATTCTAAATCAGTAAACAGATAGAATCAGAACTCCTTCCCTTTTGAACAATTGTTTGATTGTGGCAGTATTTTTCGAAAAATCATATGATTTTTCGAATGCTCCTTGTTTTTTCTATTCATCTTGGGTAGTTCAAGTACCTTTTTGTTAATTTCATCAAATTGATTGTCGTGATAAGCACGACTGTTTTCTGACTTTCTCTAACCCTCGGTCCGTGTATCGAGTGAAACCCAAGCAAGCTTTCATAAATCCGAAGACTGTTTCCACGTTGATCTTTCTAAGATCTCCCTTTGGAGTCGATATAAGAGTCCGTTTCAAAATCGTAAACTCAATTCATTACTTTACTGTCATTTCTTGCTTTGTTATTTAAAACATCGCTCCACAAGGAAAAAACGCAATATTGCAATATACTGAGGAAACTTATCTTCTAAATAGCGTAATTTCTTTCTGAAACATAACCTACATCGACGACAAAAAAGTGAGATGATTTTTGTACACTCTTAATTCTTTCCAGTAATGATTTCAGGATTTTAGTGTCTGTTGAATTTTGAAATACATCGTAACCAATACAAATAGCGATCTGTGGGTTATACGCAGGTTTAAGTTGACCATTTTTCATGGGATCTTCTTTTACGCGCATGAATGTCGCATCAAGACGAAAATCCTTATTATCGTTTAAAATACGAGCGCATCGCCAAAAGAAGATGTAAGAAACGTGTCATCATTGCCCGTATGATGCTTACTGCAATTTACCATATGCTTTCAACTGGTAAGGCTTGGAATCCCACTGATTTGTATAAGATTGATATGCCAGATAATCTTGTGCAAAAGCAGAAAGATAAAGCAGTGAAACAAGCATCCAAATTACTTATTTCTGTGGAGGTATTACCAGACGATTTTGTTAGAAAAGATCTAACCGTTTCTACTTAAAAATTTTCTTTTTGTCAGACCTATAGTTTTTGACGTTTATTTGTCATGTACTTTATTTCTAGGTTTGCCTTCGATATTGAGTGATTTTGTTTTCACACTACTTCCCCCGCCTCGTAACAACATTCACTAGCATAGATTTATAAGAAAAAACAGACTGTTTTTTCTTCTTTTTTCCATATATAATTTATTTTATAAGCAATTTTTATGTTCCTCGTATGTTTGTATTAGATTATCCAATTGCTCGGTGGACAGCCCCTCTAGTTTTTCATACGTCAATCCACTATTCTGAAGAATGCACATGATTTTTTCTTCTCTCGACATCTGCTTCCCATTCCTTCCATGTTTATATTTCCAATGATACGGTAAATCATACGCTTTGATCCAAATAAATGTCTTCTCTATCGGTGCTTCAATCAGCTCAGATAATTCAATAATAAGCAACTCTGGTTGTTTCTGACAAAGATAACGCAATAAGTCAATTTTTAATCGATCTTTCTTTGTTTCTTTAGCTACGTGCGTCATCTCTTTCACCCTCTCGTATTTTTCTTTTAGACAAGTTATTCTCAAAAAACGGCAAGCAGAAATCATTTCAATTTCTACTTTTCCTAATTTTGATTTTTTGGTATGCTTCTCTTAGGTTGGCAATCCCAATAATACAGAACCCACAAATCCACTACTTGCCAACCCAGCGGCTACTTTTTTAAAGTAGTCGTTTTTTCTTTTTCACCTGTAAAACAAATAATGACTAAACCGCTACCGATTTAGTCATCTGTTTTCTTCCTTCTTACCGCCTTGTTCCTTTGTTTTTAACTTATTTTTTCTCCTCTTTTCTAAAGAATCCACTCGTTCAAAATACCGAAACAATCGTTTTTCAAACTCATTTCTTGGTTTCGGATCATATTGTTCTTGTTTTTTCTCATACTTTTTTCTCCCTTGCAAAAACTTTTTATTTATCCCTAATTTACCAAAATAACGAATGTCATAAAAGTTTTTTATAAATGAATCATATTTTTCTCTTAATACGACCTTGCTAATGGAGATTTTGTAAGAATACATCGTTTGATTCCCTACATTTTCCATTAGAAACTTCCCACTTCTCCTATTTTTCTTTTAGTGATGCTGAAACTTGCACATCGTTTAATTTCTGAATATGTGCCAACATTGGTTTGTTTCCCTTTACCACAATAAAAATGATCCCTTGTTCTTTCCCTAGAACCACTTCTTTTTCAAGTGTTAAGTTTTTTTGATCTGGTCCCAAAAACTCATGTCCTTCTTTATCCACCAAACGAATTGTCACCACATACGATTTTGCTGGATCTGCCTGCTGGAACTCTAACTTCCCACGATAGAACTCGTTGATGGTTGTTTCTTGTTGACTTTCTTGATTTGAGTCTAAAATCTCTGTTTCTAGAAAAAGTTCTGCTTTTAGTTCTGCTTTTAGTTCTTCTGTAGTGCTTATAGTTGTCGCTTTATCTCTTTCCTTTTGAAAAAAAAGATTGCCTAAGAATAAGCAGCTCCCTAAGATTGTCAATCCAACAATTACAACAATAAAAACTTTTTTCACATGTACTCCTCCTCACATAAAAAAGATTGTCTTTTAAAACGATTTCTTTTATACTCGTATTGTACATAGTCCCAATTCCTCTTTACAATACTTTTTTTCAAGATTGAAAGATCTTTTTTCCATCCCCTCCTAGCGTTTGTCTAGGGGGCTTTTTTTAAGCCAATTGACATATTCTTTGACTTCCCCTCGATCGGTTTGAAAGCGTATAGCTCCCTTGGTTATGCCGTCTTCTGTTTCATCCACCTGTTCAAATCCACACAAAGACTGTCCTTTTAAGCATTCATGCAACGCAAAGGCGTTCTGGTGTTCTTGCAAGAAAATCGCTTTCATGGTTCGTTTCTCTGAGGCAATCAATTGAATAATACCGTTTCCAAAAATCTATAAATATTTCTAACCAACTATAAAAATTGTCAGATTTATGTTTATTTCCTGTTTCTACGTATCCGATTTTGCCACTTACTCGCTACTCTCGATTACTTTAACACTCCACAGGCGTTAATTCGGATACAACGAATCCTACATATCTACGTTTCTATTTCAGTAGAAACTCGTAGATTACGCAATATAACTCGCTAAATTTAAACTTGCATTATAATCTATCTGCTGTATAACCACATTCTTCACAATGATAAATGTGTTCAGATAATTTCAAATCTACTTTCATATAGCCGCATTCATGACATAGTTTTGAACTTAGATAGAATTTATCTGCTTCTACTAATTCAATGCCATAATCTTCGCATTTATACTGTAGTTGACGTTTAAACTTATAGAATTTTTGTTGTGCAACTGATTTAGCTAAGTGCTTATTTTTCATCATTCCCTTTACATTCAACGTTCCAACAACGATTTTTGATGGTTTGGTTTTCACTATCTCCGTTGTTGTTTGATGGATGCGGCTCCGGCAAATATTTCTTAGTTTTCGATGGATATGACGAATTGCTTTTTCTAATTTATAGATGTTACATGTTTTGACAAATCGGTTCCCCTCTTTATTCATTTCGTATTTTCGAGAGACATTACGCTGTAACCGACGTAATCGTTTCTCAATCTTTCTTACTTTTCCCGTTTTATTAATATTTTTGTAGACTTTACCATTAGATATAATCTCTAAGTCTTTGATACCGAGGTCAATTTCCAATGTTTCACCACGCTGATTGCACTTCATCGATACCAACTGAAACATACCAATACTTTCCATCAAAACTAATTCGTGAATTGAAATATTTGGTATTCATTGGGAGCTGTTCACTTGTTTTTACTCAACCAATTTTTTCAAGTAACACTGTTTTATGTTTTACTTTCAGCTTGATATTGTCATTATAAAAGCTGGTTTCGACTTCTTTTTTGATTTAAAGCGTGGTTTTCAATATGCTCATAACCAAAACAAATTAACCGATCTTTATATAGAATAACCACCTTTTCGATTTCTCCGTTAATAATTCTATCTATCAACAGATTTACCCCTTTTTTATTGTAGTTAATCCCACTTCCGATATCTTGAATAATATCAAATTGATAACCTCGTGCAATCATGTAGATTTTCACATTCTCAATCTGACGTTCTAAGTCATCTTTTTGTTTGAACTTACTCTACAATAGGCAATAGTTATTCGTTTAGGTTTCTTTCTTCCAGCGATTCCTAAAAATTGATTATGTTGCTCTTCAGAATAATAACGAGTACCACCTTGTGAAACATGAACAGGTTTCAATTCCTCTTTTTTATCCCAATGCGTGTACAAATGCTTGACCCTAAGTCATACTCGACAATGTACCGGTAAAAAGCCAAATATTCCTGATTCATTCCTTTTACCCTCCGACGGATAACGACCGTTTGCGGTTCGGCTTTTTCCAAGTCAATCCCTGTTTCTGTAATTCTTTTTCAGACACCACTACACGTTCTAAAGAATCCTCGTTACTTAAAACAACCGTTCGTTCATTCAATCCTGTCACTGTTCCAGTAAATACCTTCCCATGAACCGTTGTGGCAGTGATTACTTGACCGATACATAATTGTTTCATTTCCGACTCCCTCTTTCATTCCTTTTATTTTTTAGCATACACCACATTTCCTCTTTTTTTCAATCCTTTCTTTACGACCATTTTCTAGTCACTATTTAATTAGTATAGATTTTACATTTTCAAGTATAGGTCAAGCACTGGTTTTCCACAGTGTCAATCGTTGCTTTGATCGCTTCAAATATCGACATAATCTCTTGACAAAAGGACCGATATTTCTCTTGTTGGTACTTTACTTTCTCAAATAAATCCAGCACTATTTTTTTGTTACAATCCTCCTTCATCAAACACCGTTCAAGCCTAAAGATCCCTAAGAATTATGGCTTTTCTGCAATCACCTGTTTGAACTGACGAGAAACATCAGTATTATGAGCAACTTTATTCCCTAAAAATGCCACTTTAGCCCGCACATAGCTATCTCCCGTGAACAGATCCCGCAATTCTCCTGCCAAAAAGGACACATGCTCGTCTAGGTTCATTAATGCTTCAAACCCATCCACACTCGGATCAGAAACCCCTAAAACCAAATCAGAAACCACCAATAGATTATTCGTGGTGAAATTGCTATCATTGCGAGTATAAATCACCACATGCACATAGTCGTCAAAAGTTTGGTACTGGCGCAAATAACTCACAAAGACCAGTGCATTATTCCATCGAGACACAAGTTCCGTATTGACTTGTTCCAGCTCTGGCGACCCACAAACAAGAGATAAGTTGTCCCGAACAGCCATCGAAAACACTTCTTGTTTTCGAAACAGTCGCGAGAGTTTCGCTGCTTCTTAAATCCTCGGATCGATAGTTCCTTTTTGTACAATTACTTCGTTACGAGTAAATTATTTCCCTCGCTATCTTGATAAATCGTTTCAGGTTGTAAACATTCATGAGATTCATTGATTTTTTCTTCTGCTACTTCAGCCGCATACACACTTATTCCAGCACTCACGAATACACTAAATCCCATTAACAAGACACTCAACACAGAAAAAAGTTTTAATATTTTTGACATGTGCATTGCCTCCTATGAATAGTATTTATATATAATTTAGGATTTATTTTTGTTGTTCCCAAAGCTAAGTTTTTCCCGTTTTTTGTTTTACTCCTTTCCGCCTTGTAACAACCTTCACAAGCAGAGGTTGACATAGATTTAGAAGAAAAAACAGACTTTTTTTTCTTATTTTTTTCATATATAATTTATCTTATAAACCTTTTTATGTTCCACATATGTTTGTATTAGATCATCCAATTGCTCAGTAGACAGTCGCTCTAGTTCTTCATACGTCAATCCACTATTCTGAAGAATGCACATGATTTTTTCTTCTCTCGACATTTGCTTCCCACTCCTTCCAGTGTTTATATTTCCAATGATACGGTAAATCATACGCTTTGATCCAAATAAACGTTTTCTCTATCGGTGCTTCAACCAACTCAGATAATTCAACAATAAGCAACTCTGGTTGTTTCTGACAAAGAGAACGCAGTAAGCCGATTTTTAATCGATCTTTCTTTGTTTCTTTAGCTACGTGCCTCATCTCTTTCACCCTCTCATATCGTTCTTTCCGTAAAAAAACAGAAATCCTTTCAATTCCTGCTTTTATTTCTTTGGTATGCTTTTCTTAGCAAATCCTATATCTCACAAATACACACTTTGCCAACCCAGCGGCTACTTTTTCAAGTAGTCGTTTTTTTGTTTTTTCTTTCTTGCGGGATCAGAATTTTGCGAATATAAAAGTCAATCTGATTTGAGATTTTTAAGCGATACTTCCAACACTCGCCATCTACATAGTCACAGAGATAGCCCGCTTGTGACAAATAGTGATCCAACTCCCGCCAATCATACACCAGATCATCAATCAACCACTCAATCATGCCATGCTCGTTACGCTGGCCTAGTATATAACATTCAATTTGTGGTTCCTTTTTCGCCATCTTCCTTTTCCCTCTTTTCTTCCACTCGTTCAAAATCAAAGGTTCCTTTTCTTTGCCGGTAACATGCCCCACACTCCTCGCATTTCCAAATAAACGTGTCTTGAAAATGCGGTGCACCACCCTCTAAAAGCCGAAAACGAACGATATGTTTCGCTAAATTGCCGCAATCACACGTCACATAGGTTGGCGGCCAGCTGGCATAGGCCAGTGTCTCAAACGGGACATGATAGCTGTTATAACAACGACGATTGCTTGATATATGCATCTCATTTCCTCCTCTTCTTTTCTTTTATTTACAGTTTAGTAACTTCAACATTCTTCTTCCTCTTTTCTTTCTTAGAAACAGACTTGTTTTGTGTTTCAGTCGCCTAAGCGCCTGAATGGATGTGCCTTTCCAGCTGTAAATGGGATCAAGTGCTTCTGTTGTCAAAGAAGCGAAATTTCAGAAGATTTTCTAATTCGTTCCTCAGTCATTTGACTAGTATAACCTAAAACATAACCTGCCTGCTTCCAAGGGGAAATTGTATCAGCGCCAAAATTTTAGGAAAATTTTGGACCAAAAATAGAAAAAATAGAACCCCACGATTTTTTCCATTTTTTCGCTGACCCTTTCCAGCAGTCAGAACATGTTTTCGAGCCGGTTATGCCAAACGACCGACGCACGAAAAGAAAATCTACTCTGAATTTTCACTTTTGATCTTTGACAACAGAATCCTTTTTTCTTGATTACACAGCTGACTATGGAAGTCACACCAATCAAGGCCTTAGGGGCTTTGCCCCTAACACCCCAGCCAACTTACTCCACCGAAAAGGTAGGAGGGGGAGGCACAAATCCCAAAGGTATCAAAAAAATATTTTTTTAGGAGGAATCACCATGAACACACAAACAAAAAACACACCGTACCAAGTTGGAGACATCTTTTATAGCTCCTGGGGCTATGAACAAACGAATGTTACTTTTTGGCAAATCGTGAAATTAACGGAAAAAACCGCTTGGTTTCGACCATTAAAAAAGCAGACTGTCAAAACATATACTTCTATGAGTGGCGAAACAATGCCAATACCAAATGAATTTATTGATTATCCACTCGCAAGAACCAAAGACAGCATTGTCCAAAAACGAATCAACCCGAACCATCCAAATGAACTCTACGGCAATCACAGTTGGGATACGTTTTACCGCTATGACGGACAACCGGTTTATGAAAGCAGTTATTACTAAGAGGGATCTTTTCCCTCTTAGTTCAAATAAAACACCGAAGGAGCAATTTCCATGACAAAAAGAAAAACCTGTTCAATGGTCGATTGTTATGACCGGAATACTCACGACTATTTAGGCTCTTTTGAACAAACGAATGAAAATATTGTCAATTATGTCGCTGGGTTAAGCCCATTTCAATCGGTTTATTTAGTCGAACATACAAGCGATACCTTACTTTTAACAACCATCGGTAATTTTCTAGACCAGGTACCGAACCAACAATGGTTACAAAAGATCTTGCCTACACTTATTGCCAAACAGACCGGAGATCTTGTTATTAAGCCCGTAAAAATGACGAAGTAAATCAATCACATACTCAAGGGAAGCTTTCTTCCCTTGAGAGAAAGGAAAATGCCTCATGTTTACAGATCTTACTCCTTTTGGAGAACCCATTGAAAAAGAAGAATTTGTTTCTCATTACATGGAATTGTTCGAAGGCGCCATCAAAAAAATGTATGCCATTGATACCTTTTACCCAAAAGAGCGCCAATACCTAAACGCTGAAAAACAAAAAATCACCTTGTTGTATGATCAATTTGAAGTAACTTACCAAAGAGAGCCGGATTATCGCTATCTCTCTCAATGCTTGACACAAAATATTCTTAAGAAAGAACATCTTTTTGCGCCCCATGAAACGAATCTGATGTCCGCAGAACACTTTGCGAATATCTACACTGATCAACTAAAAAACCAAAAGCTTTGTACCGTCGAACAATTCGGCCAAGATGCCTTTTATCTTCTAGATCGAGAATACCACCGTGCAATCACACGTTACAACGAACAAAATCAAGCCATTGATGGCTACCCTGAATTACAAATTCAAAACAATTGCTTTTTACAACAACAATTACTCAAACAATTAACGAATGAATTTCACGAAATCTATCAAAATTACCAAATACAGTGATTGCTTCACTTTCCCCGTTTTTCTCGATATCTTCGAAAAGTTGTTCGATTAATGCCGGTTCTTCGTGCAATTGCTGCTTCTGTGAAGCCTTGATCATAAAGCGCAAAGGCATGCTGAAGACGTTCATCTTCTAGCGTATATTTGGGTTTGCGCCCCTTAAACCTTCCCTGCTGTTTTGCAATCGCTATCCCTTGTGCCTGACGTTCTTTGATTCGTTTTCTCTCAGATTCTGCTTGATACTTATACAATTCAATCACTAGATTATTAATTAACCTTCTCAAATTCTCGTCTTCAATGCCAGTCATAGAAGGCAAATTTAACACTTCTAAGGTCGCTCCCTTTTGTTGAATGACATTCATAATCATCGTAAGCTCTTTATTGTTGCGTCCTAATCGATCTAATTCCGTCACAACAACAATATCCCCTTCTCGAATATAGGCTAACAAGGCGTTTAATTGTGGCCGTTCGATAGATTGTCCGCTTATTTTGTCTGAAAAGATTTTAGAGACGTTCTGTAACGCTTCTAATTGCCTATTTAAATTCTGTTCTTTGCTACTGACACGTGCATAACCGATCCTACTCATTTTATTTCCCACTTTCATAGACAACTCTGATAAAGCTGCTCCACACACTGCTTTATTTTCCCTAAAAATTCTTTCTCGCTTAGGAACTGTATGTTTTGTCCCTCTCGTTGTAATGCTAAAGACGTTAACTTTTTTCTTGACTGATCCAAAGAATCCATCAATTTTGTTTGATGAGAACCAACCACAAGTAGTGTTGTTTGTTTTGTTACCGTATATTGTACGTTCCAACCCACACCCGTCACAAGCGCCTGTGCTCGTTTTCTCGTCATGGAACTCAGACTTCCTGTAAAAACGACAAATTCTACTTCTGTTCTCACATAAACCACCTCTATTTTGAACAAGTCTAATGAACACTAAAAAAGACTAGTTTATCAACAACTCAAAAAAGTTCAATAGCGTATACGCTACTGAACTTTTTCTAACCCACTACTTAATTATAGATTTAATTTCTTTTCTAAGGCCTCTGCCATTGTTTTAGAAAAATTAATTTTTGCATTCATTGCTCGAACGTTCAGCCAATGAGGAATTTTAATGGTTTTCTTATCAAGCTGATCTCCTTTTAAATAATCGTTCAATTCAACAGATACCAACGTCGCAAATTGTTTATCTAAATCAAGAGATAAAGCATTTATAGGAGTTGGTACTGGCAATAGTTGATTTTTTTCAACTAGATCTCCTAACATAATCCCTAGAGCATCTGAAGCAATTTCTAAGCCTTCTGAAACATTCTCACATTGCGTAACTGCTCCCTCAATATCTGGAAAAAAAATACTATAGCCAACAGGATCTTTTTCAAAAATAGCCGGATAAACTTTCTTCAAACTACTTCCCTCCCTTTCAAAGGACAGTGGGCTTATAAGCCCACTGCTTTTCGAACAGATTCTTCTACTCTTTTTGATAACTCTTTCGAATGGCTCGTTAAAATAATCGGTCTGGGAAAGTTCTCTTTCACAAATTTTCTATGAGAACCTTTCCCACCCTTCACTTCTCTGAACCCGGCTTCTTTGAGTAGTTTCTCTGCCTCGCGTATTGTCATAGGCATGCGCACTACCTCCTGACAAGACTATTATAACACGTACAGGGCGTATTGAGAAGAGTTAGAATATTAAACTTTTAAAGAATTTATAGGTTAAATTCTTGGTCTTTCACACGTTCTTTTTCAATAAATTTTTCCTGACGTTTTTCTTCTTTTTCCAGCTGTTCCAATGCATAAAGGGTAAATCCCTTCATGTCTTGATTGGCTAAATACTCTAAATACTCCCCTTTATCTTCCGACTGAATAATAAAAGGTGGAAATCCTTCTTTGATTAACGAATAATTCATGACCACTCGGCCTGTTCGTCCATTTCCATCGCTGAAAGGATGGATCCGTTCAAATTGAATATGTGTCTCTAAAATTGCTTCTAACTGCTCTTCTTCGCTTGTCGCAATCCCCAAACGAAAGTTTAAATTATCTACGAGTTGTTGCATCAAAAACGGCGTTTCTGCTGGTCCTGCTGTTTCGAAATTCGCACCAACAATCGCATTTTCATTTGTTTTAAAGCGGCCTCGATCGATAATTAATTTATCCATTAACCGCTCGTGTAATTCTTTAATAAGAGGCACAGATACTTCTTGTCCTTCTTGGAGACGATCTAACAATAAAGCAAACGCCCCTCGGTGATTTTCAACTTCATACAATTCTCTCAACGATGTACGTTCTGAAACCGTATTGTGTAAAAGAATGGAAATAGTCTGAGGCAACGAAATCGTATTCCCTTCAATCGCACTAGAATGATGCGCTAATCGAACCAAAATATCATCTAAATATTCCGACGAAAACTGTTGGTTTTCAAATTGACTTCTTGCAATAGTATATTCATCTGAGTAATAGCCTGACATGAAATATTCCTCCTTATTTCATTTTCCTAACAACAGTATATCACGAAACAACCTGTCCCCTCATTTTCTAATACGCACTTCGTACATAATACACCTTCAATTGATCGATTTTTGGTTCGTTAGGGATTACTTTCACCTGCAATACAATCAAACGAGTAACATCATTCATTGTTTCTTCCCCAAACAATAAATAGTGGTCAAGTTGTTCCATATCTTGTGTTATCTGATAGATTCGTCCATTTGTCTCTGCTTGTACATGCGGGTCTACATCGATACCATTGTCTTGAATACAACGCTCCGTCATGTATTCTCGGACTGATTGATTGCGTTTGTACACATCCGTGAAATTACTCCATTTTTTACCAAAATCTTTTAAAAAACTTTTTATTGTTTCTTGGCTTGGTTCTTCTAAATCACTTGCTTGCGTTTCACTCATGAAATCCTCAGTTGTTTCTTCTATCACCGTAGCTGTTGTTTCTTTCTCTTCAGGAGAAAACCAACCACAACCAGAAAGCCCAATCAAACACAAACAACTAACGACTAACCTCATTCCTTTTCTCACAACTTTATTCACCTGCCTTTTTTTTACAAAAAAATTTAAAAATCTTAAAAAGATTTCCCACAACTTCTTCCTGCCGTCATCCGATCATCTAAACCTGCTCGTATCCATTCATTCACAACCGGTCGAAACCCAAACACCACTTGACCAGACGGCTGACCAAAAGCAGTGACATAGGTAATACATGCATAATAACTACTACCTGTGTATGTCCCTTGGATCCATTCACGTAAAATCACTAAATCGCCTACCTGAAAATTTCGGTCATTTTTACGGATCTCAAACTGCTTTTCACCGCTTGTTACTGCTTCGAAAAATTCAGGGAGAATCTTTAACTCATGTACCATTGTTCCAGCTACTCCTTTCTTTTATTTGACCTTACGAACCAAGCTTCGAATTTTCGTTTGATTATAGGTACGTTGATACCGCGCCATAATACGACCTTGCTCGGCATTTTGTTCTACTGTTGAGAAATGTTGTCCGCCGTTTGAAACATTCGTGATAATGCCTGTATGTCCCCAAATTCCTGGAGACAAGGCGCCACCTGCTTGCCAGTTGATCACATCCCCTGCTTGTAAATCACTCGGCTTAGGGTTCATGATTACTTGCCAACCATAGGAAGACCAATTATAATCCTCTCCAATGTACATAGCGTACATATGACCCGATCCCATCAATTGCGGTCCGCCTAATTTAGACACATACCACGCTGTACCACCATAACACTCGCCATTGTTTACTGATTGCCCGATCACACTGTCTAATACTTTTGCGTTGCCTTTGCTTTTTCCTGCAATCAACGAAGAACTAGTTATCGGTAATGTATTCCAATGCTTGATCGCAAAATCATCATATTCGGTCAAATTGTACGATTTGATAATACTCATTGCCCCTTGATAGTACGCACTGCCTTCTGTGATCCCTGCCGCCGCATAGCCGCCACGACCTAAGATTAATAGACAACTACCCGGATATTTGTTACCGACACATTGATTGAAATTATTTTGTGTCGCAACCATCCATCCGTAGTAGCTATAACAGGCTTTCAGATTCGGGAACTTCATATAATGCCCACCTTCTGCCCCGCCAATCCCTCGTGCGGATCCTTGCGGATAGGTACAACCAGGAAACCAGGTAATGCCAAAGAAGTTGGTATCATTTCGGCCAGAGGCAGATTTCCCATAAGCGGATTCCCAACCCAATTGAGACAAGATCACACTAGGCAATAAACGATATTTCACCGCCGTACCTACGGCTGCTTGTGCGTGTTCGTCGCTGATCGGTCCTCGACCTTTGATTTCTGTAAATATCGGTAAGTCTTCCGTATAAACACCTGTATATACGCCATCCGCAAACACAGTGGTTTCTTCTTGGCTGCCAACAAAAGAAACAAGTTGAACAAACCACGTACAGAAAAAAAGGAGTGGAAAACACAGGAGAAGAAAAGCAGACACCACTATCAAAAGTTTCCCTTTCATTGATTTCCCCCCTAAAATCGCAAAGTAAAAACCATCTTAAATAGAAAAATCCAAAATGTTTCGTTCATAAAACTGCTCATTTTGCCATTGTTGTGTCTGATCTCTTAGTGTCCGTCGCAAGCGATAAAATTGTTTTCGACGTTCTATTTCCTTTTGCCACTCTTTTTGCAACTTCATTCGTTGCTTTTGTGTAAGTGTTGGTTTTCTTTTCTGCAATTGAGTCGTTTTATTAAGACCATTCCTTTTTGATTCTTTTTTCAATTCCTGATAAATAGATTTTAATTCTTTAGGCTGCTCTTCAAATAATTTTTCGTATGAATCTTGATTAGAAATCGTTGATTGTATTGTTTTGAAATATCTTGACCATTCTTCTTTTGTCGGTGGCTCCTTTTCTTTATGTTGAAAAGGATTCCTTTCAATCTTTCGAACAGCCTCTTTCATGGTTTTAACAAATTCAATCTGATAATCAGAAATCGATCGTTCATTTGATAAGCGTTCTTCCACAAATTGCTCTATCTGTTTCTCTCGTTCATCATCAGAAAGCGTTGGTGCTTCCGAAAAACTTTCCAGTATGTTTTTCATCGCTGGTGGAAGATTGATTTCTTCACCAGATACTTGTTTTAGTGATTGTTTTTCCCCTACACCTTGTTTCAAGTATTGCTTCAATTTTTCTTTCTGATCAGCTTGTTCTTCTGCGAATTGCTCAAGCTTTTGAATTTCCTGTTCTTCTAAACGAATATAGGAAGATAAACTTTCTAAAACAGGTGGCTCATTTTTTCGATGTTGCGCAGGATTATTCACAATTCTTTCAAGTGCCCGTTGAAACGCTTCAGAGGATTCCTTTTTATGTTTCAATACATGATTGCCTTGTCTGTCTTCCATTAATCGTTCATTCAAGCGACCGTTAACTTGTCTTCTTTTTGGCGCAAGATCCATTGCTTGCATTTCTTTCAAAATAGCATTCCCCAATCGGGTATATAACGTATGCAATTTATTCTCCGAACTATTCCGACCTTCGCCAAATGCGGCTTCTTCCTCCGATTGAATACGTGTTTGGCGATCGACTATTTCTTGATACAACTCAGAATAATTTTTCGAAAGAAACGAATCAATGATTGTATCCAACTCTTTTTTAAAGCCATATTTTTCTGCATAACCATATTTTTGATACCCTTTTTGTACAGGAAGTTTTTCCGCAAGTTGAACAAGTGCTTCTCGTCTTTCATGCAACTGTTGTTTTCCTTGTTGCGAACGCATCCCTTCAATCATCACACGTTTTAATACATCGATTTGTGCTCGTTCTTTTTGAAGACCTAACAATTGATTGGCAAAAGAAGATTTCATCTTTCGAATCGTTTTTTTTGAACGGTAGCCTTTTCTTTCGACCCTTTTTTCTCCAGTCTCAAAGTCAATCACTGTTTTCCATTTTCTTGTTGGCTGCGGCTCTACTGTAGCGACATGCACGTGAATGTTATCTGTATTATAGTGAATCGATGCAGTCCAAATCGCAGAAGCAGACATCTTTTCTTGTTCAAGCATTGTAGCCATTGCCAAGCGAACCGCACAATGAATGTTTTCTTCTTTCAACTGATTTGTTTTTGCATCAAGGTACCCATGTTGGACTAGCCATTGATTATCAAATGAAAAAACATCTTGCCACATTGGACTGCCATTTTGAGACGCTAGTGTAAATTGTTGTTTCATTTCTTTGAGCTCTTCTTTTGTCAAACAATCACTCTCTTTTGAAAACAATCGAGACGTTTTGATTGGATTTTCCATATAATGAATGTAGCCTTCTAATGTTTCTTCTTCATCTCCTTGATAAGTTGCACTCGTTCCTTGGGTGTTTGTAAATGCGGAGTAGAAACTGTATGCTTCATTTCGAACTGCTTCTTCTCGATCCATGTAATCCAAATAAGATTGGAAAGCAGACGATCCTGGTCGTGCAAACTTCCCTGTCATGATGATTCCGGGGCTACTCATGATTCAGACACTCTCTTCTCTAATTGATGAAAGATCGTTTGCGCTTTCTGCGTATCCAAATAGTTTTCGATTTCTTTAAACAAACCAGACGGAGCTTCACTTGAACGTTTTAATTCTGGCAACGGCTCTACATGTAAGCGAGTATTTTCTACTTCATAAAGCACATCTACCTTATATTCGATGTTCCGAAATAAACTTTTTCGCAACGCTCGTTCTTCATCCAATTGTTCTTTCAACTCTTGATTTTCTTTTTCCAATCGTAGAAAGCGATCAGCTAAAAGATTAATGACATCGATCTTCTTTCCGCCAATCGTTTGTAATAACTTATCCAATAATTCTTCTGTTTGTTGGTTGGTACTAACTGAAAATTTTACCATCTAACTCACTCCATTCTTTTAATCTATACAATAAAACATCACTTTATTTTCTCATTTTCTTCTTCCACAACTTTTACCATATCTTCCACTAACGACAAATTTCCTTGAGCCACATTCATCAAATACGCTTGCGTGTTTAAATCCAAATGTGCGATCACATCATCAATGATTGCCTTCATGCGTAATTCCGTACTCACGATCAACTCAAAACGCCCCGCATCACGAATAAATGTTTCAATCATGTTTGTTCGACTTTTCCCTGACTTCTTACAAAACTCTTTGAACAGTATCCAATCAGATTCACTTATGTTTTTTAGTTTTAATGTCTTCATAATGTGTTGAATTCGATCCTTTCCTCTTGTTTATCAATCAGTTCTTTTTTTCATTATTTTCTATCACCGGTTTTGTATTTTTCCTTCCATATTTCGACAAAAAAAATTGCTTGTTTTCTCTATTCTCTCAAAAATATTCCCGAATAGTTGGTCGAAACATTCGTATTGTTTTTCTCTATTTCCTAAAAAACAATTTCAACTAGTTGAACGACTGATGCGCATCGTTTTTCGTTCGACTTGAAAAAACAGAGCCAACGTTTGAACGATTTTTCAAAAAAACATGACACTTTCTTTCTCAAAACATTCGCCTTGATTTTTTCCTCTATCAATCAAAACACCGCACACGTTTTTTATCTTCCTCAAAAAACTCTCTTTTTTTTCCATTTTTAACTGTGATTTTCACTCACAAATGCAAGAGCATAAGACGAAAAGGGGGGGCTAAATAGCCCCCAACCCGACAGTGTCGGGCTTTTCGAGGTACCCCCAAAAATCGCTGTTTTCACCGATTAGGTGACAGAATCACCCAGTAGGTGACGAAAATCACCCAGTAGGTGACGAAATCACCCAATAGGTGACGAAAATCACCCAATAGGTGACGAAATCACCCAATAGGTGACGGCTATTTTAAGGGCGATTTTGAAAAAACATCGACCCTTTTTT
This sequence comes from Enterococcus sp. 5B3_DIV0040, assembly GCF_002140755.1. NCBI lineage: Bacteria > Bacillati > Bacillota > Bacilli > Lactobacillales > Enterococcaceae > Enterococcus > Enterococcus sp. 5B3_DIV0040. The sequence goes on along the minus strand of NZ_NGLC01000003.1, from coordinate 234,423 downwards.
GACAAAACATGCCGCACGTTTTCGCTCGTTGTACAAAAACACAATCTCAACACTTTTTATCCTCTTGTAAAAAGTAAGTCCGCCGTTTTATTCGATAACACTTGTCGTTTTTATCAACCAGACGCAAAAACATCTGACACATTTCATTAAATAACCATTGTCGTTTTTATTCCTCAGATGAAAAACAATGAACGACTTTTCGTTTGATAACAATCGTCATTTTTATTATCCAAATAAAAAACGACCGTCATTTTTATTTGATGACATCTGTCATTTTATCTAAAACTGTCACTCCTATTTCGAAAAATCATGAATCTGTTGCTTCACTTTTTTGATCTTTTCCTCTAACTCTTGATTGTTTTTCTCCGCTTCTAAAATCGTCACTTGATGGGCTTGAATGTCCATTTTTCGATCCTGGATCACCTGATTGGTTTCTTCCATTTCTGTCTGTGTTTCGTATTTTCTTTCTGCTTCTAATGCACGAATTTCTTTTTCCAATTCCTCAATGGCTTGTTCTCTTTGACGGATCAACGCTTGATTTTCTTGAATCAATTTTTGAGATTCATTGATCTGTAATCCAAGTGCTTTTGCTAAATAATTCGCTTTGTTTTGTGGTTTGGCTTGTGCATCTATCGGTACTTTCCTACGACTCATAAACAATGCATCTTGTACCGTTTCTTCATTTTGCGCATTCCTTTTTTGTCCGTAAGTTTCAAACAAATCATCGATCGATTTTGGTTCAAAGTTCGGATTTGTTGGTGAAACAATCCCGATATCTATCACAATTGATTTCCAATTAGAAGGAATTTGTTTCAATTGAATCAAGTAATATTTTTCGGTTAATGGAATCAATTGATGCACAATTTTTTGTTCTGTTTTGGACTCAGACGCAAGCATTTTCAACTCTCCTCCTTCTGGCATTCGACCATCTACTTTTAACAAAATCTCTGCATAATGTAACTTCTCATTATATCCTCGTTCCAATTGAGTGAGTGTCAGATCATCTAATTGAAGACGGTAATTAACACCAATTGGCGTATCAGCTAAATCTTTTTCTGTTCCAAATAAAAAGGATGGAATGGCAAAAAACATACCTAAACAAACGGTAAAAAATAAAGCAATGCGATAAAAAAGATCCGCATATTCTAGAAAGAAAAGACGAATTTTTTTCCATCCCTTCGTCAGTTTTTGCTTCATTTATTTGTTCCTTTCACTTCTTAATGACCACCAGTAAATAACTCAATCTCCTCTTTCGATAAATCAATCTTCAATTGTAGATTTCCCTTTCCTTTAATAGCCAAAATCGTCTCCCCTTGTTTTAAATGGGGAATTTGTTCCAATTCACTCGCCCGTAACGTCTCTTTAAAAGAGCGTCGCAATTCTTCTTGTGAACTTGGATCCTGCTGCATCACAAAAATATAGGTGGATAGCTTCAATAGCTTTCGTACTTTATCACGAAAAGAATCAGATGCCCCCTCAGAAAAAAGATCAGAGATATCATGAGTCGCAAGCCCCAATCCACCAAACGCTTTACGTGCTTCACGTTCATAGCGGTCCAACAGATCAATCGCATCCATATTTTCTTGACGAGTAATATTATGAAATTCATCAATAATCAACAACGAACGAATCGCTTCATCTGGTCGTTTTAGATGATTATCTACAAAATATTTTTCTCGCATCCCTCGTGTCATTGACAGATTCCAAACCAAAAAAAGCAGATTATAAAACTGTGCATTAAAAACTGCTTTCCCTTTGTTTAACAGACTACCTAAATCAAAAGAAACCGAATAATAATCGCCCAATTGCAATGAGGTTGGACGATTAAAAATTTGTGGATCTGAATTTAACATAGCCTGGTTTACTGTATCCATTTTATCCAAACGATTCGCTTCAAAAGAGGATAACTCTGAACGCACCTGTCCTTGCCCATCATAAAGTTTCTCTTGAATAAACAAAGCAAAATCCTCTAATAAAGGATAGGCATCATTCGCATATTGTGTTGCTTTTTCCAATACCATATCGTGCGTAGAAAACCATTCTTGGTAAAATACATCGATGTATTTATCTAATCCATGATTCAGGTCAGGATCGTTCTGACCATAGATATTACTATAAATCGTTTTGATTTTGTTTTTACTAACGTTGTAGCTTTCTTGCTCATCAATTTCTCCTGTTAACTCATGAATGACTGTCGCAAAAATTTGAAACGGATTAACTGTTCCATCTCGACCAGATGCATCAATTGAAACCCCACCATAAGCGTTCATGAAGCGATCATTTTCTGCATTGGCCATGAAATAATACGTGTAGTTTCCTAACAAATGATTATGACTGCCTATTTTTTTCAACGTCGAGCTTTTCCCTGAACCAGGCAAACCAATTAAAACAAAATTATAAGAAAGCCGTGTATAATCTTTATGCCACAGATCCAAAATAACCAAGCCACCTGTAAAGGTTCTGCCAAAATAAAGCCCTCGTGGATCGATCAGTTGACTATGATTTAATGGATAACTAGCACCCAAATCCGTTGTTGTCAGTTCTTTTCCTTGGCGATTTTTCATTTGTTTTTGTTCTTTATGGGAACAATACAACGCCAACAATTCGGTATTCTCTTCCCCCAAAAAGAAAGAGGTCTTGTAACCTCTAGGAGAAAGTTGTTGATTGATGCTTTCTTGTTTCTCCCAAACAAGTTCTTTTGTTTTTCCTGAAAGATAATACCTTGTTGTCGTTTCTTTGACACTCTCATTACTAGTAATCATCGATTCCAGCAATTCAGATAATAATTGATATTCAATCTGTGCTTTCATCTGTGCATCTCGTGTCAAACCTTTGCGGATATTATCTTCGTTATCACCAATTGAACGATTTAATTCTTTTCTTATTTTTGTTAATCCTCGATGAGAAATATCCACTGTTGTGAGCGCCCCCGGTTGGCGAAACACTTGTTCTCCCCAATAAAAATGTTCTTTTTTTGCATAACGATACAAATGAGACACACCAATATAGCCACTACCTGTTTTCGTAAACCAATTCCCTTTCGAACTGATTCCTGTTTGTGGCATGATCTCACTCATAAATTTCCGATCTTCTCCCGCGTGATTCAAAAGATCTGGATCAGACAATGAATCATCAAAAACAGGTGGTTGCTCGCCTAAATTATACAATTGATATAACAAACTTTTTTTCTGGGAAACCGTTATTGGATGAATTCGAATCATTTTACTCGTCCCATTCATGATTTCTGAACGCACCTGTTCCAATTCTTCTCTGGTATCACCAAAAAATTGGACATAAACAATATCTTCCAAAATACTCTGCGACTTTTCTAATTCCCAAACCTTATGATCTCTCTGTTGGCGTAAACAAGCATTGCCATCCTTAGGAAACCGTTCAAAAATTGTTTCAATTTGATGCGTCGTATCTGCAGAATAGCCCATAAAAATCAGTTTAATATCTGACGTAACTCCTCGAAAAAAATCAACATAACTTTGAATGCCTTGTTGTTGAATGGCGGGAGCTTCTTTTCGAATCGGATGATTTTCTAACAATACATAATCTGTAAATCCTTGGCGTGTCGTAATACAATCCTCTTCAAGAAAAGCAATGTGATTCATCATCTTTAAGACACTGTTCGGAATCCGCTCATATACTTTTTTCTTCTTTCTTTTTTGTTTTTCTTCTTTTTGTAATGTGTCGTCAATTATCAGTGGCATTCGATCGTTTTTCCTCCTTACTACTGAAAAAAGCTTCCTCTTGGGAAGAATAAATCGTATCTGGTGCATAGACCGTCTGATCTTTTTTCAATAAATCAATCAGTGTCGTAATATTCTTTTGTCCTGGTTTCATCGGTGAGGGCAACATCCAAAATAAAACGACAACACCTAAACATATCTTGAAACTCAAACGTAATGGCGGATAGATATACTCACTAATTGTTCCAAATCCATAAAGAACAACAACTAGTAAGATCAATACATCAACCATGGTATAAATCCCACCAAATCGAGTAGTATCTGTAATTCGATTCGGACGCGTAAACATACTTACCACCTCTTGTAGTGTTTATTTTGAAATAACATGCATCTTTTTTTAAAGTTGATGGTGTGAATCCTTTTAGTGAAGAATGATTTTATACTATTTATATTTCTTGATTTTGAAGTATGAGTTCTATTGCTTTATAGAACGCTACTTCCTTTTTTGTCGCAGGAACTAAATCTAATTTTTTAGTGTCTACATAATCAAGAAACATGAGCTTTTTTAAATCAGTTTCTTTTGGATCAACCACAAAAAAATAGGAATAATCTTTATAAAACGCATCACTTTCCTCATCCCTATACTCATCAGGTAATGGCTGGTTGCCAATTGCTTTGTATAAATGATTTGATAACTTTTCCTTATAATAGTTTCCTTGTACGATTTCCATGAAAACCCTCCTTTTTGAAACCATTATTACAAAAAAGCCCCGAGAATCGCTTTCTCCGAGGCTTTAAAAACATTTCCGACTGGATTCTTCGTTGATTCATTCAAACGCCTGAGATCGAAATATACGAACAATTTCATCCTTTTATTTTTCTCTCTTTTCAGCTGTACTTTTTTTACCAATTTTTTTCTTTTGATGCATCAATTCTCTTTTTGTATCACGATACGCACGATAATTTTTTCCTAAATCAAACGCATCACGACGTTTTTCACGAAATGTTGGTTTCGGTTGATAACGACGTGGATCTTCTTTAGAATACCCGAATATTTTGTCTTTTGCAGCTTTTTTCAATGGATTTGATTTTTTATGTTCAACTAATTGTTGCCCAATTTTATTCGATTGACGTTCATCATCCAATGATCTCGAAAGCTCCTCTTCCTCAGTTGGTCTTTCCCCGGTACTTCCTGAAAAATCATCCACTTTATCTTGCGCGGAGGAAACCGATGAATTCGAATCCGCTAAATATTCTTGTCCATTTTCCGCTTCTGGAATATTTGGTTGATTGAACATTTCCGACTGGCTCCGTTCATCCGCCTTGTTTATTGGCTCCGTTTGATCAAACATATTCTCAGGCTCTGTTTGTACAGTTGGTTCCACTAGATTCTCTTCTGAAGACATCTTGTGATTAGAATCATCCATTGATGGATTTTCTTGACCATTACTTTCTGTCCCTTTCTTCGATACATCTTGTTGATTCATCGACTCATTGTGTATCCCTTGTTTTTGATCTTGCTCTTTTTCACGCACTTGTTCATTGAATCCTTTTCTTTCATTTCCTTCATGTGAACCATTAGCAGCTTCTTTTTCCTGTTGATTAACCCCTTTCATTGATCGATTGGCATGTGTCGAGTCTGTATTTGCAAAAGACATTCCTAGTCCAAAAGCACCAACATCTGCCAATGCGCCACCAGCTGATTTTGCAATCGTTGTTCCTAAATGAGTCGCGCCTTTCACTAAACTAGAACTTCCTAGAGCTGTCATTAATACACCTGCTGTTACACGCAATCCAGCATCAATACCTGTTACACGCTGAAAACCATTCGGTCCATCAATTAATGCCCATGCTGCACCTGCCATAGCAATAATGTAAGAAAAAAAGTTAAAATTCATCGATTTAATAACAACTGTTGAAATGATATAAATTTGAAATAAAATAGGAATATAGACCAGTAAAGCAAAACTTCCAACCAATTCAGAAACGATCGCTTTTACTCTCTGTAACCCCATAAAATCCGCAAATCCACCTTTTAACAACAAGACATAATCACCATACATTTTGATAATAATAATCGCAAATTTAAAAGAGGAAATTCCTAATGCAACAATGGAGACCAGCATAGTTAAATAAATATTAAAAAAACGTACGTGATTGCGATAATAAAAAGGTGAATAGATGCTCTTTACCAATTCTTTTGCAATCCCACCTGGCTGTTGAATCTCCTCTAATTGATCGTTTCCATTGGTATCTGTCACTAAGCGTTGCTTCAGTGCTTCGCCATTATCTATCTCATCTGGTTGTTCTAGTTTTTCCTTCATATCAATTTGACGTGCATGCTTATAATTGTTTTGTGTCTCACCTTTTTTTAGCTTCCAGCCTTTTTCAGCAACTAATTTCATATCTGTTGTATTCTCTAAAATAATTTGTTCTCCAGGACTTTGTTCAACCGTATGAATTTCAGTAAAGATCGCCTGTGTTGCTGTAGAAGCTGTCTGCCACAAAGAAGGCAACAAAAGGGTCATACATAAAACAAGTAATAAATTTAACGGTGCTTGCGCAGTATCTTTTGCGCGACTAAACATAAGTAAAACAAAAAAGCCGACAAGTGCCAGCGTGAACAAAAACCACTTAAGTGGTTCAATTTTATCTAACAATGCCACAAAAGATTCATTGTCAAAAATCGTTAATAGTTTTAGCAAATCACCCATTACACCATATAATCCATCAATGAGCCATGCACCGCCTTCTGCGATCTTCATCCCAATTGGTCGTAAAAAATCCCAAAGTGGATTCCCTTGCGTCAAATAATCAGAATAAGTATCTAACAACTCCAACAGAGAAGCTTCCGATGGTTTTTGATCTCCAAACATTTATCCGTCATTCCTCCTCCATCAGTCCACGTTTTTCAAGTATTTCAATGAATTGTCCATAAATCCATTCTCTTCCCTCATTCCCTAACCACGCTTTCAATCTTTTAAATGTTTCCTTTTGATAAATTTGCTTAAATTCTTCTTGGAGACGTTCTGTTTCCTCCTGTGTTAATGAACATCGAGCAATGATTTGTTCCATATCTTTCACTGAATAATAAGATAATCGATCAAACACGAATTGCTCTTGCTGATTCACAGGAAGAAATTGATCAAACCATTCATCTAACTCTGTTATCTTTGTATGATTTGTATCTTTTTGAACACTTCCATCATCTGATTCCATCCTTTTGGGTGTTTCTTTTGTACACTTCATGTTCTTAGGAACTTCTTTTAATGATGTAGAAGAAACAATGGTTTTATCAGAGGCAGAATATTTTTCACTAGATAAAAGTGCCTTCCGTCGTTCTTCTTTTTCTTTAATGAGCAACGGATTCAGCAAGTACAACAACTTATTCAACTGAATGGTTGTATGAGGTGCGTTGTGATACTCTTGCTCAATTTCTTCCCACGTACTAACATATTCTTGGTAAGGGAGATACTTCCATGTTTCGATCATGCGTGTTTCCCCATGATTATAAATAGGATACATATTCTTGATCACGTTGCCAGCTAAATCATGTGTTTTGACACTTCGAATAACCACAGTTTCTCCAAACGGCAACCGCAATAATTCATCTTTTGTTAACATAGGAATTCGTTCCATCGAATCTGTAAGCAACTTCTCTGAAGCTGCTACCTTCCCCTGCCTCGAAAGGGCAAGATTTGCGCGATTTCCTAAATCCTCTACAATCATTTCTCGTGTTTTTTTGGATTTTGTTTTAATGACAATCGTATTTCCGCAATTCGATAAAATAGTATTGGCATCTGCGCCATATTTATCCAACTGCTCATAATTTTGCAAAACAATCACATGCCTCATTCCTACCTTTAAACCATCCGTCATTTTTGTTGCCAACTCAGGAATTTTCACCATGTTTCCTGCTTCCTCATAAAGATAAACCACTTTTCTAGGTAGCTTTCGATTCACTTCTTTTAGGCCAGCTTTCATTAATTCTTTAAAGCTTTGATCAAAAAAACTAGCCGCAATTTCATGATTTGATTTATCCTGATCAGATACTACCACAAAAACAGCTACTGGCTTTTTCCCGTAACCTAGATTCATATAATTGATGGAGTTTTGAGCCATCAATTTTGCATTCCCAGTTCGCCGGAAAGCTTTTAAACGCGTTAACAAATGCGTCACAACATTCCCAATCGTTATTTTCGCAGGCGCAGAAGCCAAAATATCTAAATACGCTAAATGAGCCGGATGATCATCCGGTAACTCCTGAAAATAGAAATCCAAAACAGATTTATCTTTATATTTGATCCATAGACGCTTTCTATCATTTACTATCGGTGCATAAGCTTGTAATATCGGATGGTTCATGTCTGTAATACGATCGCTATTCATTTCCGCAATCATCGTTACAATCGTATAGATATTGGCCAATTCTTCGTTTTCCAACAATAAACTTTCTTCAATCAATGCCAAGCAGCCAGCGGTAAATAACGCAGACGCGGCATCTTGCCAAATAGGTTCTTTAGCATTTGGATCGTGAAAATACATATAACATAATGTCGCAAGTTCCGCCTGGGCTTGGTCTAATCCTCGATCTCGAATCACTTGTGATTGACCAAATAAATACTGCTTATAGTAATGAACCACCAATGTCAAAGGATTCATCGTATCAGAAATCGCCGTATCATTCAGATTCAATAAATACACGACATACTGCCGTTCCTCTAATAGTTTTTTCCATTTTAGATACAATTCACCCGAGGGATCATGAATGACCATCGATTGTTTTTCTTGCAAATCATTCGTTCGACTAAAACCATCAATCGCTTTTTCAACACCAAATACGCCCTTCCCAACACGTGTTTCTCCAACAATACACGTATTACTGGGTTCATTAGCAATATATTCCCGAACCCGGTTATGTTTCTTATCTTCTTTGGTTCGAGGTGACGTACCAACAACCATCCCCGATGGTCCATTATAGGTTGTCAATGCATCGGTTGCCATCGTCTTATATTGATAATCCAATTCACTTCTCCCATCTGCCCAACGAGAAGTTGCGGCCGTCAACGTATCTTCTAACGGCATAAAGCTCTTTGACATCCGATAAAGTTTAAATCCAATAATCCCTCCTAAAACAAACAACACTAGGACATATCCTCCCCATTGAGTCGGAGTTTGAGGTATTCTCAAAAAGAACCGCCACTGAAAAAGATTGTCCCATTTTCCAGGTTTGGTTAATCCTTCAGGAAACACCGCGACAAAAAGTTCCGGAATCGAAAGAATGAGATTTCCAACCAGTAAAAATAGAACAAGAAGTACCCCTAAAAGGGGATAAAGCACACGTTTTTGCCCAAGATAACGCTCAATATGTTTATACGGACGACGAGTTGGATCACGCCAAAACCGAGATCCAACAAGATCTTGATGCTGTTTTCTCCATTTCCATCGAACCATTTCTAACCTTCTCCTCTATCAATCAATGTCTTCCACCATTGTTTTTGAATAAGCCACAGCTTTTTACATAACAAAACAAAGTGACGTCTCTCCCCAAAGAAAAGAGCCACACTCATACAAATAATTGCACCGTAAGCCAAGATTCGTTGTTCCATAAATAGACCGTAGAGAGAAAACCCGCAAAAAACAACACTACAAAATATATTCAAAAAACAAGGCCCTATCGCTTTTAATGCCTCTTCAGAAGAACGGTCTGAAAAACAAACCTTTAATTGAAAACAGGAATAAGGAATCTGATAGACTAGTTGAGTGGATTCAAACAAACGATCTGGAAAATGAGGGGGAAAATGGCGATCTTGATGAATCACAACTTTTTTTGTCCTTGTTTTAAATCGGAGCCATTGAAGATCTTCTTTTCATTGATACAGTTGATACGCTTCAATCAATTGTTGATCTTGACAATCATTCCATCGACGATACAAAAAACAAACCACACTATAAGTCAAGCACGAACGTAGCAAGGCAACACTTAACTGTTGACCTAACCACAAATCGATCGCACCAATTCCCCCTATGACCAAAAAGAAAACATAAAGCTTCTTTCCCAAAAAAAGAAGCATAGAGCCTATCGAATTAGTAAGGTAAAAACGAAAACCACGAAAGAAAACAACACACAGATACATAACAAAGCACAACAACAAAAACTCACCTACCGGAAGTGTCACATCTGGTGATTGTACCGTAGAAAGCATATAATTTTGAGAAAGATGCGTATATCCTTTCATACTTAAAAGAAAAAGAGAACAAAGACACACAAGTGTCAAAAAAACACCCGTGTATCTTCGCCACAATAAAAAAAGATAATCAAATTTAGACATTCGGATCCCCCCCATCAGTTGGTATCAGGGGTGGTTCAACTTCAGGCGTTGTTGTCTCCGTTGGACTAGTTGTTTCTGCCGATTCAGAAGGTTGTGCGGTACTTGACGCGCTTTCTTCTGAAGGGGTCGGTGAAGTGCCTGTTTCTGTTCCATCACTGCTTTCAGACTCATTGGACGATTCACTCAAATTCACTTGAGGCAACCCTTCAAAATCAGCATACGCTGCTTCTGTTGCGACTGTTTGTTTTTCTGCTTCTTGTTCAACCATCGTGACTTGTTGGGTCATTTTCTCAGATCCATTAAGTGATTTATTTTGTTTTTCCAACTGTTTTTCTACTTCCTGATTCAACCCTGTGACTGTTTCTGTGGCTTGAACCGCTTGTTGGATTTCTGATTGTACCTCTTTTTTCACTTTTGGATTGGTTGCGGCTTGAGAAACCACTGCTTGTGCCTTAGAAACCGTTTGTGTCACATCTGATTGAAGGGATTCGTAACTTTTTACTATTTCCGGATACGATTGAAGGGCTTGACTTGTCACCACTACTGCTTGTTTGAATTGAATGGTCTGATCATTTGCTTCTCGTTGCGTTTCTTTCATTTCATGGATTTTTGTTGCTAAACCTTGATACAATTCATGATATTGATCATAATGAATCGGCAGGACTTCCTCATTCTCTTCAACTAATTCCTTGATTTCTTTTGATAAACGATTGTACTCTGAAACAAGACTGGAAAGATGTTCCCAAGTTTGTGTCGCACCTTCAAACTGCAGCGACGTTGTCTCTTCTAGCAATGCAAGCTGATCCAAAGAAGACTTCATTTTAGCTAATTCCGCATTCACACGTGTTACTTGGGTGGTCGCATCATTTAACGCCACACGATTTTCTGAAATCATTTCAACCAAACGATCCTCTATCCCCGCCTCTTCTTCCTTCAAATCAGGACTTGGAAGAGGCGTCGGTGTCACTGGAATCTCCGGTTGCGGCGTTTCAGGTATAGAAGGAACTGGACTATTCTCTAATGATAAATTCAAGCCTGTTTCTGCGGTTGGATCAATAGGTACATCCAATACCAAAGAAGGTTCTTCTGGACCTACTATCAATTTATCAGAAGCGCCGTTTTCTTCAGCTTTTTGTGTCACTTCTCGTTTTTCTTCTTTAGAAAGTTGTTTCTCAAATGCCTGTGCTAACTGACTCAACAACGTACGTTTTTCTTTTGGCTGATTCTCTAATACATCCATCCCAAAAATTCGAGAATCTTCAGATTTCTGATCAATAATGACGCCTAAAATTTGATCCAATCCTGATGAAGTATCTGGCGCTTTTTCTGGATTGATTGATTTGTCTGCTTTCTCCTTTTTTTCTGTGTCTTTTTTCTCTTCACTTTTTTCTGTCACTTGTTGTTCCCAAGGAGGCAAAGAGGCTTTTTCTTTTGCCTCAGAAGATGTGTTGGTTTCTTCCGCTACAGGTTGTGACTGTAGCGATTGATAGCCATAAATCCCCACACCCCCTAAAATCATCAAACTAAAAAGGCCAATCAGGCCTCCTTTTTTTAACGTATATTTGGATTTACTTGGTCCTTCTTGTGTCATCAAGATCCCCTCCTAATTGGTTTAAATTACTTGTCCATAAAGTAAAATTACGTTCTGCTTCTTTTCTCTCTTCTTTCGATAATTTCGTATTTTCTTTATCTTCTTGATATTTATGAAGCAGATTAACGATACTCTTCGCTACTTGGATATCTTCTTCTAATTCAGAATCATTTAGCTCTTTATTGATTGATTCAGCGCTAGAAATATCTTTATCCCGCAAATATTCATACGCCATCCTCTTTTTTGCTTGTTTAATTTGATCACTTAACGTGTCATTATTCAGCACTTGATTGATCAATTCTGCTTCTTCAATTTTTCCTTGTGCAAGATACGCATATCCTCGCATACCTTGAACGGTTGTATTTTGAGGGATTTCCTTCATTTCTGTCACTTTCTCCCATTGTTCCGTTAAAAACAAATAATAAAAATAAGCCAAAGTAGAGTGTCCCTTTTGATACAATTCAAACAACTCCTGCTCCGCTTCTTCTTTATACAATTGTTCAACCAGCGCTTCTTCTTTTTGAGGATACTGTTTGAATGCTTCTTGATAATCTTTTTGTTCAATCAATGTATCATAAGAAGGAAGGGCCGGAGAAAGTCGATCTGTTCGAGAAAAAAGAAAATAAGCACCTACGAGACACACGATCAAAAGTAGTCCAACCCCCAATTTCCAACGTTTCTTCCCATGCATAAAAGAAGAAAACAAAGACAACTCCTGCTTTTTTGATGGTGAGAACGTTGATTTTATCGGCAAGGACTCATGGGAAAGCGCCTGAAACTCTTGATCCAATAAATACAATAAATGTTTACCGTTTTTCTTTTTGACGGATCCTTTTTCGATCATCTCACAGATTCTCAGTTCAATGGATTCATGGACCGTCAATCCTTGAACTTTTTGGAATTTTCCTTGATATAATTGCTTTTTCCCATGAATCAATGTAAACGTCACAAAATCACCTGGTCGAAGATCTTCAGAAAGTTCTTCAAATTCGACATAAGTGTAACGTTGACGTGTCACACGAATCGCATTGGTTGTTTCAATTTTCACTTCAATCAACGTTCTCACCATCCATTAATTCATCTTTTGGAACCACTCCACTAGTTGCATGGTAAAAGAAATACCAACAATTCCAACTCCTGCACGAATAATCCACATTTTTGCCTTTTGACTAATTTCGACAATAGGAAGCATGTTTCCAAGCCATCCAGCTGCAATGATTGCAGCTCCTACCATTCCAGAAATATTTTTTATTGTTGTAAAAATGGACTTACCTGCATTATTAACTGAGCTTTCAATATCCGCAAAGGCAATCATCGGTTCAGTCAAAGTAAAAAGAAGGGTTATTGCTAGAAACAACAAACCTATTTTCATCCAATGAGTCGTTTTATTCGCTAAATTTTTGGTCTGTAATTGTGTTTGGCTGTGCATAAACGGTTCCTCCCTGTCTTTCTTTTTTCCTGCTTGTATTTGTAAATTAGTTAAAATCAATTCTTGATTGTTTAGAATGATTGCTTGATGAAATTCATCTAACACAAGATCATAGCTTTTTCCTTGAGCCTTTAAAATAGCGATCGCAATCTCTTTCGTTTTTCGTTGTTCTGACGTTAATCCCATGCGTATTCACCTCACTCGCTTCTCTCACTATTTCCTTAGGTCTTCAAACACTTGCCTTATTCAACGCCGCATCCTTCAATTTAGATCCTGGCACAAACACAAGTGATCGTTCCCGCTTGATCTCTTCTTCATCTGTTTCCGGATCTCGGATGCCCCCTTCTTTCTCAACAAGCAAAAAACTCCCAAAAGATTTGAAATGGATTTCTTCCCCATTTTGTAAGTGTTCAATCATTTTATCCAATAGTAAACTAAACAGATTTTGAATGATTTGGGCATCCATTTCTATCTCTGCGGCTACTTCTTTCGCTAAATCACGTCGTCCGATCACTTGCTTTTTTCTCCCTTTCTGCTTTTCGATATTTTCCACACCTATGCCAATACTTTCGATCCCATGCGCGTTTTGCATCCCTTCTTTCTTTTTGTACCGCTTCTAAGTTACGTAAGCGACTTTTGGTATACATTTGTTCTAGGGCTGTATAGGTCACATCCAATCCGTTGCGTTGTAATTCTTCCACAAAAAAAGATTTGGTATAATTAACATGCTTTCCTTCCCCTTCCTTCTAAAAATTTGCATTTTATCAAAAAAACGACCTCGAGAATTGCGGTATCCGAGGTTTTAAAAACATTTTCGACTAATTTCTTCATTGATTCATTCAAACGTCTTAGAACGCAAAACAGACGCATTTTCCTTCGCATTCTCGCTGTTTGCTTCTTGTTGATCCTTTTTTCTTTTCTCTTTTTCCTCTTTTCTTTTCTGACTTTTGATATACATCTCTTGTAGTTCTTCCAATGTCACATCAAATCCATTGCGTTGTAATTCTTCTTCAAAATAACAATCAAGAAACATCCTCATTCAACTTTTCCCTCCTCCTTCTAAAAATTTGCATTTTAACAAAAAACGACCTCGAGAATTGCGTTCTCCGAGGTTTTAAAAACTTTTTCGACTAAATTCTTCATTGATCGACTAAAACGTCTCAAATCGCAAAATACAGCTTATTTCCACAAATCAATGAATAGAACTAACAACATAAAAGATAACCCACCACAATAAAGAAAAGAAGGACAAGGATCGTCAACGACGTTTCTAGAATATCCCATTGTCGTTCCTTCTTGCGCTGTTCTTCTTGTTCTTTGATTCGTTGTTGGTTACACACTCGTTGCTTTTCTGGCACAGGAACAAAGTAACACTTGTAATAAGAAATGTTATGAAGTGCATCAAAATGTGCTTCACAAAAATAGCCCGCTTCTTCGATGGCTTGAATCACTGAAGAAGCAATGGGTTCATACTCCCATGACAACCTAAGCGACTCTGCCCACTCACGTTCTTCTTGGTACATTCGAATCCCCTCGAGTAATTCCTCTGCCGTATAACAATCACAACAAGAAAACATCCCGATTCACCTCCACAAACTGTTTTTCTCTGGTATAATTTGATAAAAAATAAAAACGGAGGGGTTAACATGCAGCTTTCATTGACACAAGATGAACTAAATCAGATTGTAGAAAAAGCGATTGAGCGAAATCATGGCGCTGAACATGATACAATGCGTGATACGTTAGTGGAATGTTTGATCTCATTGTTTCCCGACAAAGCGTTTACGCTAGAAGAAGCAGCCACCATTGAAAAAATCGTTGATTTACTCATTCAATTTTCCGTCACTTCCGCTACGAGAGCTTCAGTAGAAGTCTTGGATGTATTAAGTCAAAAAGCATTAGCCGCACAATGAGCAAGGGAATTCTTTTCCTTGCTTATTTTTATTGAAAAAAAAGGCAGCACACTCATGAGTGGTGCTGCCTTTTACTGAAGAGTAAGCGATAAGGAGCTTTCCCCCTTCCGGTTTTTAGAATGTTGTGAGTAGTCTAATAACCCGCTCTCTTACTCTTTCTTGATCATTCCAAATTGTCTAAAAACAAGCGGCTAGTGGTCTAACCGCTTGTTCGTCTTGTTTAGTCTTTGACCTTGTACAAATCATATCCGATCAAGCTTGCCGCAAGGACAAAGATCAATCCAATTACAACCCATACACCATTGTCTTGAGAGCCTGTTTTTGGCAACATTGGTACTGTTGCAGCTGGTTTGACTTCTGGTTGTTCTGGTGTTTTTGGTGTGGCTGGTTTTGGTGCTTCCACAAAGTGAACGGTTTGATCTTTGTTCGTTAGATCCACATTGTGTTTCGCGACTTCTTCAAACATTTCTTCCTCGTCTTCGGTTTTGGCTTGGAGCCATTCCGCAAAGCTTAAGCCTTTTCCGGCAAGGTTCCGACCGTCTACTAGGAATTCAAACAAGAATTCCATGGTTTCTTTGTCTGCCGTAAAGATTTTTTCGGCATGGGTGCCTTCAAATGGTGTACCGTCTGGGGTTAAGTAGCCTTGAACAATCAGTTTGTAGATTTGACCAATTGCTAGACCGTTGACTTGAACCCATTCCAATACTTTTTGATTTGGCAATGCCAAAATCTCTTTTCCACCTTCGGCGTTGGTCGCTTTGGTGGTAATGGTTGGATTAACGATTGTAATGGTTTGGTCTTTATCCGTGATCACTGCATGAGAGGCTAATAATACACCGTCCCTAAACAAATCTTCAAAGACGACCACTTCTTTTCCGCGTAACGCACGAGCGTCTAAGATAAAGTCTAAGTGTACTGTACCGTCGGTACTTTCTGCCACAAAGGTCAAGGTACTCGTGACTTCTTTGCCATCCACTAAGACTGGTTTTTCGCTTTCTTTATCCATTAGCACACCACTGACGGTGTAGGTCTTTCCAACGATCAAATCGTGATACTTCACAGCGTCGGTAATCGTGACTTTCGTTAATGGATTTACTGCTTTTAGTCCCGTTGGTTTATGCGTAGCGGTGGTACGAACACTTGGGTTCGTTACCCGCACCGTTTGGCCTTTGTCATTGATGTCTTTGTGGTTTGCCAGCTCTTCGTCATTTCTAAAGAGACTTTCAAACACAACGATTTCACGACCATTTAAGCCGGTTAGATCAAAGGTAAATGGTACGATCACCGTTTCATTTTCTGCTTTGGCGATAAAACCAACACTGGTTTCTACCGTATTTCCATGCACAAGCAATGGTTCACCGGTGGCTTTGTCCATTAAGATCCCTTTGACCAGATACGCTTTTCCTGGAAGGATTTCTTTGATTTCAACGGTATCGTTTAAGGTAAACAGCCCCGTTGGGTCTGCGACGGTTAAGCCATCTTCAAAGACAGCTGTCGTATGAACGCTTGGATTGTTTACTTTCACACTTTGGGCTACATCAGTAATGTCTTCATATGCCGCAACTTCAATGCCGTCACGGAAGAGTTTTTCAAAGACAACGATGGTTTGACCTTTCAAGACGCTGGCATTGACCACAAACTCCAGGTCTTTCGTACCGTTGGCTTTGTCTGCAACAAAAGTCAAGGTACTGGTGATTTCTTTGCCATCTTGCAGGATCGGCGCATTCGTTGCCTTGTTCATCAATACCCCTGAAATGGTGTATTCTTTACCGACAAACAAATTCGTATAAGAAACACTGTCTTTGATCACGATTGTTTCTAATGGATCAACGACTTTTTCGCCATCTTCTTTGTTCGATGCTTGTGTTTCCAAGGTTGGTGGAATCAAATAGTTGCGTACAGAAACCAACAACGTTTCCCCATCATCGGGCGCATTTTGTTTGAATGCGACGGTGAATGCTTGTTTGTCTGTATTTGGTTGGAAGCTTTCTAATGGCGCATTTTCCAAGAAATAGTAAGCCCCGGCAACTAACCCTTTGACCAGGAGTTCCCCGTTTTTATCGGTGGTGTATTCTCCTAAGGCTTTGCCTGTTTGGTTATACAGCGTAAACGTCACACCAGAAAGTGGTGTTTTCTTCTTGTTCCATTCTTCATACTTGAACAATTTCACATTTTTCCGTGCTTGGCGGTTCGCAAAATTGATCACTTTGATTGGTTCTGTGTCATCGGTAATCGAGAACACCAACGGTGTTTTGTTTAAGACATAATTTTTCGGTGCATTGATTTCTTCGATACGGTACCGATTGTTTCCATAGGTAAACGTACCGTTTGTAACGAGATAGCCTTTGGCATTTGTCCGGAAAATATCGGTGACTTCGGTATCATTTGGAATGGCAAATGTGACATACTTGTTGGCTAAGGTATCAAAGATCTTGAATTCTGTATTGGCAAGTGGAATGACTTTGCCTGTTTCTGCATCGACTTTGACAATTTTGACTTGTTGCTCAATGATTTGGTCTTCTAACACATAACGGAAGGTTTGACCTTGTTCGGAAATCGTTACTTCGAACGGTTCAAACAATTTATAGCCTTCCTTACCTTTGGTTTCAGAAACAATATAGGTATCAAAGACCACCGCGTTTTTACCGAAGGTAAAGTACCCGTCTTTGTCAGTCAAAACTGCTTTGACAACTTTCCCCGTTGTTTTTGAGGTTAAAGAAATTTCAATGCCTGCAAGTTTTGGCTTCTTGTCAGGATCTTTCGTATCCACAAAGTCTTTATTGCCGACCTTGACCCCTTCAATCGTTCCTTTGATTACTTGGTCTTTTGCGATAACTTCTTTTGTGACAGTTTCTTTGTCTTGTCCACCATAGACTAACTCAAAGTGGATCTTATTCGTATTGAGATTGTATCCGACTGGCGCTTTTTCTTCTAAGAAGTAATAAGCTCCGAGTTTCAAGTCTTTCACTTCTGCTTGGACTTTTCCATTGATATTTTTTAGCGTAACGGATTTGATTTTTGTGCCGTCTGCTTGGTACAGTCCGTAGACTGCGCCTTCTAAGGTCGCAGCACCTTGGGCTTTATTACCCGTTTCGGCATCTTCTTTGAAAATGCGCGCAATCCCTTTTTGGGCCTTGTTTTCAAGGGTCACTTTGATGGTTTTATTGGCTTCGATCGTGAACTTTTTGCTTGTTTTGTTCAAAACGTAGCCCGTTGGGGCTTTGATTTCAACAACCGTGCCTTTTGTGCCATGAGTAATGTTCTTAACCGTCGCAATCCCTTTATCATTGGTTTTGACAGTTTGGTCTTTGCCATTGATTGTGACTTTGATTTCGGCATTGGCTAAAGGTTTCTTAGTATCTGCGTCGATTTTTAAGATTTCCAGGTTGCCTTGTTTTAGAACATTTAAGTTTAAGATTGAATCTCCAGGTTCTGTTGGATTCAATACCCCGATCGTTTGTGAGCCTGGTTTCTTATACACCATTGGTGCACTGGCAAGCTTAATTTGCGCTAATCTTACTTGTGCTTTCTCCGGTGCATCTTTTGTCACAGTGATGACTAAGTCGTTTCCTTGAATTTTTGCGGTAATCCCTTTAGGCGCTTTAACCTCTTTCACTCGAGATAAAAAGCCGCTTGTATCATTTACTTTGATTGTTTCGCCAACTTTTACCGTCTTTGTTTGATTGTTAAAAGAGGCTCTATTATCAAAATTAGCAATTAATTTATTGATCGCCGCTTTACGAGCATTGTAATTCAATGGTGCATAGGTCCAAGTGACTTTACGTCCTAAAACTTCGCCGATCATTAATTGTGTGGTAAAATATTGTTCTTTGGACTTATCCGGGTTATTGACATAACCAAAATAAGAAATCAAAGTAATCTTATCTCTTTTAATGGGATCTTTTAAATACGTATTCAACGCTTCAGTCGAATGGACTTGTCCATTTCCCTTAAAATCTACCCCTGGTTGAATACAAAATGCGGCTTGTCCATTGACTGTAAACATTGGAATGCCATTAAAGGTAAATCCTTTACGTCCTGGATCATCTACAATTGCCCAGTTAATGCCTTGACCAACTAAATTTTCACGAACAATATTGTCATTTGCGGCACGGATAGAAACGGCGGCACGACGAACACGAGCAGCACGTGGTTGTGTAACTACAAACGTTTCTTTTACTTCTTTCTCGGAAACCGTGGTTTCTTTCGTGTCAGAAGCGACTACCGATGTTTCTGCTTTTTCAGCTTCTACTTTCTCTACCGTGTCCTTAGTGTCTACCGGTTGTCCCGCTGGTTTTTCTGTATCCGTAACAGGTGTTTCTGTCGCGTTTTCTACAGAAGGTTCTGTTGAAGCAGGTGTTGAATCCGTTTCTGGAGTGGTTGCCTCTGTTGGCTCTGTTGATTCTACTGGTTCAGAAGAGGATGCGGTACTTGACGTACTTTCTTCTGATGATTCCGGTAAACTGTCTGTTTCAGGTGTTTCTGGTTCTACCGGTTGTGTGACCGCTGGACTGTCACCTGGATTTTGTGTTTCCCCGATCGTTTGATCGAGAGTTGCTTTTGAATTGGTTGTCGGTGCATCGGTCTCTGGCACAGGTTCAGTGGGTGTTTCTACAGCTGGGACAGCTTCTTCTACCGGTTGAACTTCCACTGCTTCAACGGGAGCTGGTGTTGTCGTTTCTACCGTTGGTTGTCCAACAGCTGTTTCTTCCGCTTGTGCTTGAAACGTCCCGGTCAAAAAGCAGAACTGAGAAAATGCCAAAACCGCAGCGGCTTTTAACCAATTCTTTCTTGTTTTTAGCTGCACAAGAATCATTTCCTTTCTCAAAATTTTTGTATAATAAAACGCCGCTATCGGAATGGATAACGACGTGAATTTTTTCTATTTGTTTTGATCCGGGGAGCGTATTTGTGGGTATTTTCTCATGATGGTTTCCTCCAAACAAAAAAGATACCAGTGTTTACTGATACCTTTTTACTCTACATAATTTGTGCTAGCTGAACCATGTTCTCTAAAATCTACTGTCCAAGTTCCGATCAATTCATAATTTTTATTTACTAATTGACTTGAACCAAAACGCATCCCATACCATGGACTTTTTTCATTCGCAATTTCCGCATACCCATATTCAGAAGCCGCTGCTTCTGAATCAAACACTTTCCCACTATTTCCCATATTAATAGGTGTCATATCTTTTTCTGGTTTCGGTGTTTCAGAAGGTGTGGTTGTTCCTCCTTGGTTTCCACCAGTACTTGGTTGTGTTGGTGTTGTCGGTTGAGACGGTGTACTTGGTTTCTCAGCCGGAGTGCTTGGTTGTTCTGCTGGTTTGCTTGATTTTGTTCCTTGCTTGTTTTGTGATTGAGAAGACGCTGGTGTTCCTTGTGCTTTTTCTTCTGCTTGTTTTACAGGTTCTTGTTTGCCTACCGGTTTATTCGCATCGTTCTTGTCTTTTGGTTGAATCGTTGTTTGTGCCACCGTTTCTCCCTTATCGTTCTTAGCTGTCACGACATTGCCGTCAAAGACGAGCGTATTGCCTGCGTAGATCAAATCAACATTCGCAATCTTATTCATGTCCGCCAATTTTTGTACCGTGATATTCGTTGCTTGGCTAATGCCACTTAGGGTATCACCCCAGACAATCGTATACTTGTTGTCTTTGGCTTTGTTTATGTCTGCTTTGATTTGTTCCACCGTACGTGGTGTCCACACACCATCTACTTCTGACGCCTGGGCTTCATTTCCACTCGTGAAAAACACCACGCCTAATGCAGCTCCTAAAATAAAACTTCCTAACACTGTTTTTTTCATCTGCTTTTTCTCTCCTTACTTTTTTGTTTTTGCGTTTATTTATCAACAGTTTGAAACAAGCTGTTATTTTTGTAAATAGATTTTTCGGATTATATTTTGTTTTCTTTCTTCAATCGCTCGTACTCATCTTCCACTAATTGCCCAACAATGCCTTGACGAGAATACTTCACATGACGATTCTCTTTCTCCCAGGCTTCTTTTATCGCTTCTATTTGTTCACGTGTAATGACATCAATTCCAATGCTATAATTCTCTTTTGTTTTTCCCATCATCTACTCCTTGTACATGTGATTTAAGATATCTTATATTCTTAGTCTAACATGTACCCCCCCCCCGTCAATATTTTTTCTATAGTTTTTTTATTCTTTTCTTATCTCTTTTTGGTTTGTTTTCATGGAATCGGTCCTCAATAATTCCTCTCATTTTTTCGTACTAGACAGAGGAAAACCCATCGTTTTATACTGAATCTAACACTTACGAAAGGATCGATGATCGATGACAAAACCATTCCAATACTTATTCGGTGCCCTCTTGATACTAGCAGGGCTGTTCGCTGTTCTAGCTTTTGAACACTTACAAAAACAGCCAAAAGACAACCAACCAGCGATAGAATCAATCGTTTCAACCGATACGACGAACGAAGCACAAACGTTTGACTTTGCCCAACTTCAAGAAAAAGAAGGGGCCGACCTGAAAGATCTCGGCATTTGGCAAATTGAAACCATCATTTTTAAAGGAAATACCCAAGCCATTCTCACTACCACAAATGGAAAAGAATTGAGCTTTCCTATTGAGGTTACCAATCAGGATCAAAACGAAATCACACTTCCTACAGTCAACTATGCACCAAAGAATCTTGTCATTGCCCAACAAGTGGGGTTGGCTCAAAAAGGCAACCAATACTTCATGTATCAACTAAACTAACTGGTATTCGTTGGCTGCTTAGGAAACAAATGATACTTTTTTCGTAAATACGTCAATTTGGATGGTGGAATCTGATAAGCTTCGGATACATGCTTGACTTTCTTTCCTGCAAGCAAGTCGGAAATCACTCGTTCTTCTAATCCTGGACGTACATCGAAGAAATACTGACACGCTCGTTGATGAAAGGCTTCTTTTGTTTCCCCAACTTTTCGAACCGGATCGATCGGCGTACCTAAAATCACCAGTAATCGATCCCGACGTTTAATCGCTTGCGGATCATTGAACCAATTTGGATGATATTCTTCGTCGGTTAATTCAAATAATGCTTTTCTTGCCAGCTTCTTTAGCTGGTGGTTTTTCTTTGTGGCCAGGTGTTCACTCATGCTTTTGTTCACACTCCTCTAGCTCTAAGCGCTGATCGAAAGTGTCTAACATCTCGTGAAGCCGTTCCAAGGGAATCCCCTCTGACTTTGCTAGAGATACAGCGCTAAAAAGCGTGAAGAGTAACACCTCCATTGCGCCTAACTCTTCTGACACCATCGATAAGTGATTCCCTTGTTTTTCCAATCGCACACACCCATTGATTGCTTTTTCCATCTTCTTTTACCGCCTTTCTTTTTTTGATTGACTGACCGGTACGAGTGTTCACTGCACGTCGATTTTTTGTCAAGAATTTATGTTGGAAGTTTTTAGCGAAAAGTTTTCTAAAAGTCTTTGATCCATTGTTTCTACAAGGAGTTTTGAAACACTCGCACCGGTCAACCAACCATTTGTTTTCTCTTTCTTTTTCGTTATTTTCTGTTGTATACTAGACATGAGCTAGATGGTTGCATATGACCGATTTCATGAATACCCATCAACCCTAACCCATCTAGCTCAGGGACTGTCGTTTATCCTTTCACGACAGTCTTTTTTTCTTGGCATCCAGCCTTTTCTGGCGTTTCTCTAGTACCAACCAAACCTTCGATACCAACCAATGGATCAAATGATCCAACAAACGAAACATTCCCCACACCAACAAACACGTACCACCTAACACCAATCCATAGACCACTTGGCTCATGGTTCATTTCCTCCGTTCCCTTGCTTTTTTAAGTCAACCCAAAAGGAAGTCCTATCCCCGGTGGGAAAACCCACAAATGATACATATTCGCCTCATCGACCAGTTCGCTTTCTTTTGTGCCAACAGCTCCTGCTGGTTTGGCATTCGTTTTACGGGTCTCTTTGGTCGAAAGGCTTTCTGTTTTTCGGTTGTTCTGTTTTCCATCTACTTCTTGTCTCCCTTACAAACTCATTTTTTCGCAGTCAGTTGTTCGTTCCTGTGTCCACCATTCGTGGGTGTTCTCTTCTTCGATCTACCCTAACGGGCATTCGACTGGATTATGGCGTCCGGATCCAGAACCCTAGTAGACAACGGTAAATGCTCACCGATCGTTTGAATCGGGTCCTGGCAAGTGCCTACATGTACTCCCCGCATACGCTTAGAAACAAGTCTGTTAAAAACTTTTTTCTAAGTGATCTCCTCATTACTGAAGATCTGATTTCCTATTTCATAAATGTACGTAACCTTATCCCCTTAGTAGCGGTTCTGATTAGATAAGGCGCTATCGCTGATCGTTCCGACCATCTTCTCACCTATGCCATCCATGGTTTACCGAAAACCCTCATCGTTTCCGTTCATTTCCGTCCCCAGCTCCTGCCAGCATGGACTCACAGGCACCGATTTGTTGTTATGCCTGCGTAAAAGAGAACCGACGTTGGTTTCAAAAAAGGTCTAGCACGTATGCCCTAACTTTACCCGCAGATTCCCTAAGTGCTACTGGATTCGCTAAGTTCTCCATGGACTTTCCAAGTCTCCAATGCCTTTCGATCAGATGTTAAGGTACATCGAAAAAGAGAACAGGATATATTTTATTTTGGTATATTCAGTTTTTAGGATTCGCTATGGTGTCCTGTTGTTGGAAGTACCCAACGCAACGGCTGATCCGGTTTCAATCGGCGAGCGATCGTCTTTCCAGAAGCATCGGTTACACGCTTGATTTCTGGATAGATCGCTTTTAACGGCAATATCTGTTTCTCATAGCGCTTGCGCTCCGTGCCCTCATGATATTCCGCAAATTCCACGACATTTCGGCCATCAATACGAAAGGTGCGCATGCGACGAACGATCCGGGTTTTTCCTCCCGGCAAATGAAACGTCTCGAGCGTGGGAAAACACTGGCATTCTGCCCCTAATCGTTGAATATCTGTCATGCGAAAAATCCCTTGTTCTTTCACTCGTGGCATTGGTTTTTCTAGGATGTTTGATTGTTTTTCCATCGGTTCTTTCGCCTCCTTTTCAGCTGATAGGTGGTCAAGTATTCTTGGGTGTCTGTCCGATAAAATGTCCTTCGACAGACCCAATGGAAGGGTTGATACGGATGATTGCGTTGGGCAATCAAGAACCCATTCAAATCATAGATGGTTGCGATCTTCGGCAACAATTCCTCAAACCCATAGCGCTCTAAGTAAAACCGTTGCGTGTTGTATCGCTTTTTTCGAGTGGGTGGTTCAGGAATCACTAAGTATTCACGAAATTTGCCTTGGTGTTTGTGCCATTCAAAGAATCGAACAACAGGAATTTTCTCAATGGAGCCATCTGAGAAATGAAGGCGCTTGGTTTCTTCAAAACTGCCGCAATCACACGTCACATAGGTTGGCGGCCAGCTGGCATAGGCCAGTGTCTCAAACGGCACATAATAGCTATTGTAACAAGCCCGATTGGTTGATTGATACATCATCGGGTTTCCTCCTTGTCCCCACGTTTTACTGCTGTTTCGCGCAAACAAAGCAATTCGTGATCCAATTGCGTCAACGTATATTTATCAGGGAAAATCGCTTGAAGCACGCTTGGTTCTGTCCGTTCACCTGATAACCATTCTTGTCTTAAGCGTTCGATCTCAGAAAAAGAAACAACGGTTTCTGCCAACAACACCAATTTCCAGAAATGAAGCATCATCCGATAAAAATAAGCAAATGGTTCTTGAATCGGTTTTCCTTCATGACAACTCGTACGATATTTAAAAATGAATTTCTCTACTTCGTGTTCCAAATCTTGTGCCCAAAGCTCTCCGTTTAATCGAGGCAAGACACGATAATGGATCGCTAGAATATCCGCATACTCTTTTTCTATTTTGCGTTTTGCGGTATAGATTTTATCAATCAATCTTTGTGCATCTGTCCCGAAATGAGTAAGTAGCTCAATGGTTCGCTTCGTCAAAAATGGATAGTCCCCCATTTTGAGCAGCTCTGCTTCTGGAATTTCTGAAAGAGAAACATCTGTTGGTTTCTCGTATCGATTGGTATCGTTTGTATTCTCAGTATTACTTAATTCAGTATTACTTGTGTGTAAATTTTTCACTTCCAGACGTGTATTTTCTACACGTGTAAAATTTACACGTCCTTGTCCCCCAAGGGATTCAGCCGTTTTTTCTGAATTATCACTTTTTTTATCCTCTGGAAGAGGAAGGGCATTTCCAAGATAATCCAACCGCTTGATCAATTGATTTTCTGAATCATATTCTTCAATAATTTGATGATCCGCTTCCACTAATTGAAGATACAAACGATTGGGTTTATTTAATCCTTGTTTTACTTCTCGCAACAAGTTCAATTTTGCTAGTTCTTGTTTTAATTTCGTAACCGTTGGTTTTGATTTATCTAGTAACTCCATCAATTCTTCTACCGTAAAAATCAAGAAGACAGAACCCTGTTCATCGACAAACTCTCGTTTTCCAGATTCGTACGAACGAATCGATAACTGACAGCGATTATACAATGCCCCATACGCCAATTTGGCATCATTGGATAATTGTGCGTAATCGCTCGTATAACGAATCTTTTTAATCACTTTTCCCATACTATCTTTGATTCGCTCTGTCCGTGTCATAAAGATTTGGGGAATTTGATAAAACGTATGTGTGGCTAATTGATTTACTGTAATATCTGCCATGTTCATCCTTCTTTCTAGGATTTCCCACTTCTCCGCCGGGAGAAATAGAAAAACCTCATAAAATTTTGTAAGCAGGCAATGGGAGTCGAACCCGTACTCGCCAATGTCAAAACATCTGAATACCTGCGGCTCAGTATAGTCAATAAAGATCCGGCGGAAACTATACTGATCATCCAGAAAGAGAATCAATCAATTAGCTTTGGGAGCTATTTCTAGCCCCTATACAAATATAAGGAATCGAACCTTTAAACCGACCGTTTCGGTTAGTTGTTTCATGAATCTCCCCTTCCGCCTGAACAACAAAAAAGATGACAGATTTCTCTATCCTCTTACTTCTATTTTTAGTTCAGGTTGATGAGTTTCTATCGAAAAAGCTGTTTTCTCTTCTTTTTCAGAAGAAATGTCAGAATCCAGTACTTCTTTAGTAGATTCAATTGATATCTTTACTTCTTCTGAATTCTCTGGGTTGACTGATTCTGTCCCTTCATTTATCTCAGTAGGAATACTCTCTTCTAGTGGGTTTTCCTTTTTAGGAATTACTTGAACCCCTATTGTTTCTTCCAACTGATCTATCTCACAGTTATTGGCTTTTCCCAATCGTTTCATCGAGCACTGTTTTTTCCTTTGTTGAAGGTGCTCCCATCGTTGAAACAATTTCTGCCAGCATTTCTTCTTTGACTGTATTTTTTAATGAAACAGAATGTACTTCTACTTCATTTTTAATAGGAAAAACTTGAGGAGCAGTTGTTTTTTGTGCTGTTTCTACTGCTTGTGTCATTATTAAGCCTGCAAAAAAAGTAGCTTCCAACAATACTTTTTATTTCTTATTATATTAAGAAACCTCCTTTTATCAATTTTTTAACTTAAACTGTCGATACAACGTGATTTTGTTATTTTTAATTCAAATTTGTCAAAATTTTTGCCAACATTCTTTCCTAGTTTTTCTCTATTTTTTCCTTTCCTTATCTTTTTCAATCAATATTATTTGGTGTTAATATATATCTGCCAATACTTAAAAACATTGATTTATCATAGGATAAAGAGTGATAGCTTAATACTAAAAGAAGCATATTAATTTTATTTAAAAATTGACATTAATGACTCTTAATCAAGGTGTCGAAGGTTCGAGTCCTTCATGGCCCATTGGGTGCCAAACCCACGGAACAGGTAAATGTTGGTGCGAAAGCATTTCGAAAACATTTATGCTGTTCCTTTTTTTATTTTAAACATTTTCTAAACCACCTTGGAAAAGGTACACAGGAGTCTCCTCCTCCCCCTGTTCATCAGCGGGACGCTTACGTGAGTATCATTATCTTCAACAATTATCTCTTTGCCTAAAGTTTCCATGCTTTAGTCGCAACTTTTGGTTTATCGCTCCTTCAAATCTAAGAGATCTTGGCGCAAAAGTTGCCTGCTACTTAATCACTGAAAAGAATTTAGAAAATGGGCTATTCGGTTATCAATGAGCAATAAAAGAACGAAAGCGTTCCTTTCTAAAATAGTTTTACCAAATTTTTTTCAGAAGATATATAAGTACAGGCTAGAATGACACATATTGAAAAGTAGTTGATCCGAAACACAAAAACTAGTGATTCTAAAAGAACAGTATGTCTCCTTCCTTCAATTAATTGTTAGTGATTGAAGACGCCACTGGATTCATTTATCGTTCATTTTGATTTTCTTCTATATTGATAATATCCCTTATATGCTCGCTCAACATTAACATGAGTATCATTGTGCATCCTCTTAAGATAGTTGCTTTGCAAATTACTATAAGATATAGATATTAGCTTTTCTTTCACCAAGTATTCATAAATAGTTTTAGAGCTAGTTGGGATACCTTTTTCTTTTAAAAAAGAAGCTATATATAACGAAATAATGTCATAATTATTCTTATATTTTTGGTAATAATTCTCTCTTACATATTCTTCATAAACTCTCTCTTGCGAAACTTTCTTGTCGTATTCAAATCTTTGATTCTTTAACAGAACATATTCTTTTGATAAAGTAACAATTTCATCCATGATTTCTATTAGACGAGTTTCTATTTCTCTACTTCCCATATCACTTTCACCTCTAAATAGTTAGGCTGTGCTCTTTCCAAGAATTAAAATAGTTTTGTCTATATTCTTTTGGAGATAACCCGGTTTCCTTTTTAAAAAAAATAGTAAATGCACTGGCGTTAAAGAAACCAGCTTTCTCACCAATCTCAAAAATTTTTTCATCTGTCGATTCCAATAAATTTTTCGCTAACGTAATTTTGATATCATTAATTAAGTCCTGAGGCACTTTATTTAATTTGTTCATACAAAAACGATTTAAAGTTGGTTTGGACATGTGCATAAACTCTGCTAAGTCACTAACGGTCACATTTCCAGATAAATTCTCTTGTATGAATGCTATTAACTTAAATATTTCAAAGTATTCTTTTAGCGTAGAAAGATTCAAGCGAAATGCCTTTCTTATTATTATTTCGATAGCAGGATTCACTACATATGTTCGATCTCTCGTTTCAAACCTTGTGAAAAGTAACTGGATTAAGCTAGATAACTCTTGATTGATTATCAGATCAATCTTTTGAATATAGTTTGAAGAAGGCTTACAAAATAAATTCAACTCGACAATAATAATTTGATTCAGTAAGCTCTGCGAAATGTAATGGAAGATCATATGTGATTCTATCAGAATTATTTCTACCTCAGATTTCTCCATATACAGTCCTTTCTTCCTCAACAGGATAGCCCAACCATTTGCGCCATGATCATTTGGAGAATAGTTATTACCATTTGTATAATAGATATTTTTGATTTCTATCATTCTTTTCACCCTCCTACTTTATGCTACTCACTTTATTTGTAAAAGTTGACATATTCTGTACGTGTTCATCAACTTCTTAATTCACTTTTATCA
>NZ_NGLC01000003.1:182335-205325 GCF_002140755.1 Enterococcus sp. 5B3_DIV0040 | reverse complement strand
GTATATAATTTTTCTTTATTACCCGATTCACTACACAATCCAAAATTCAGTAAAATATATTACATATTGAGAAATAACAAAGATTAAAAAACTGTATTAACGAATTAAAAATAACTTCTTACCTTAACTATCAAAATTTCAAGTCTGCTCACGAAGTCCTGCAAAAAATATTTTTTAATAATCAAATAGTGTAGCAGAATTTTCGAACGTCTAAATCCCACTTTATAAGAGTTAATTGAAGCCTTTGGAGACACAAACCTGGATTTATTCTTTCTCCTTATTTATTGAACTTCCCAAAGTTTTATATAACGGTTTTCGAGTAAATCTTCAAAATTTTCTAACCTCAGAAGAAAAAATTATCACTAATGCGATGTTTTATCCTTACTCTAATAGAAAAATTAAAGATAAGAATACCCAGACAAAGACAATAGTAGGAGTATCCTACGGATTTGAATCATTTGGGTAATTGATAAACAGGGGCTTTTTGATCATCAATTGTTCAATATGGGAAAACAAAAAATCTGAGCCAGAATGAGGTTCAATCTGACACAGATTTTACTTTGCACAACTAATCAAGTCTTAATGACTAAGAGCCATTTTTGATCATGTATTAAATTCAAATCTACTTATTATTACATGCCCAGAAAAATCTTTCACTTACTGAAAAGCTATTCCTGCATTACTTGTAAAGTCATTGTTTATGCTTTGTGAAATCAAGAAATGGAAAATAGTTGCGTCCATGCTAAGCAAAGTCCCTTTTTATAATGTTTTTTGTTTAGATTTCATATTCCTCCACCACTAACTTTTAAGAAAATATTTTTCCTCTTTCTCCTGATATCAAGAGATATTAAATATTATTGAATTTTTCGTTTTCATGCTGAGATCATAGCCACATAACTCTTTAAAATATGTTCTATAATCATTTTCGGTGATTCGAATGAGTTCATTGCTTGAAAATTCTTGAATTTCACACAATTCCACTAAAAGATTTAACTTTGCATCAAGCCCAAAAATTTCCAGAAAATCTTGCCAAAATGTTGTTTTTGAAATATTATCAGTCAGCTCTATCAGTCTGACTATCTGTTTATTGACATACTCTCGCATTTCTAATGTATCTCTGCAAGACTCACCCAATTCTTGCCAAAAATAGTTAGTATATTCTTTTTCTGTTGCGAATAGAAGCATATTTATTTCCTTTTCCAAACTTTTAAAATGTTATATTCGTTACCTTCCAGCTACCTATTATTTTCACTCCCACGATATTTTTACGTTCTCTATCCGTTTAAAGAAACTGTACAAGCCTAAAAGTAGGTTTTTCGTATAGCAATCAGGTGAATATCGTTATACACTTAGACATGTAAAAATACACTGAACCTTTGAAAGAACCACTACCATATCACTGATTTTACTTTAAACAACATAAACAACTGTAATGATCGTTTACTATGCGCATTAAGCATTAATTTTGTTGCTAGAGAATCCACTTATTTTGGCCTCCTAGCACTATGCAATCTTCTGAGGTTACTTTCTCTTCCTTATAAGAATCACTAAGAGTAATAGTATAACAAGAAAAATCGAGACTAATAACCAGTAATTAGTTTGGCTAGGAATAGTTATATCTTGTCGATTAAATGTCTTAGATGTCTGATCATCTACCGCAAATGTTCTCGTCCACTCCCATTCCAGTTCTCCAGAATTTGCTTGTAGATGAAGAACATAAGTACCTGGAACAAATGACTCACCATTCAAAGGAATTGGAAAGGCAAAATTGGAGTGTGGCGCCATTTGCATTCCTGATGCCTCTGTGGAATAGAGGCGTTCTGTTTGATCTTCATTATAAATTGAGGCAATAACCTGTAACTGATTAACAAACGTCCCCGATTGATTCTGGATCTGAGCACTGAACACATTTCTAAAGTTTAATTGATCCGCATAGACAGCTAAGAGATCTAGCTCGGGAGAAAGTTGCTCCCGCTTATTCGATACAACGAGGCCCATAACATAAGACAGTGTGTTCTCAATAGCCATTGATTCTTCTGACAAATGCTCGCTATCTTTGATTTCTTCCACGCGAATTCCTGCTGCTAGAACACCTTCAAATGGTTTATCTTCTGGTAAGGTCAATAAGAGATCTACTTGTTTCGTCTCCCCTTCACTAAGAGTAATCTTGCCATCACCTTGAATATAATCAGCCAAAAAAAATGGTAGGGTGTCATCTGGGACATCGGCGTCGCTACCATATTCCACTACACCACTCACATTTGTAAAAGCTGTATGTACGGATATTGATAAGTTGATCTCTTCATCAGACATATTTCGTAACTCCAAAGATAACGTCTGGCTTTCTCCAGGCTCAAGATTCAGATCAAAATAGCCTACCTCAGAATTCACTTGATTTTCACTCAGAATCGGTCTAACTGAAAAACCAGCAGATTGATCAGCAAAAGCAACTGGGCAAAAAAACAGGGTCAATATAAAAATTACCACTATGTACATCATAGTTTTCTTACTGTCAAATAGTATTTTATTCATAACGATCTTCCTCTCTATATTCCACGGGGATTGCCTTCATTTCTTTTGCTACTACCATTAGTGCCAAATTCCTACCCAGCATAGCAAAATTCATGAATCATATACGCTCGATTTGTGCATGGGACGATGACCAAACTGACCATCATGATTACTAATGAGGAGCAGTACCGCCAGATTCCTCTCGCTTGTAATCCTCGCAAATGGCCAAACAGAAAAATAGCCTAACAACCAAAATGATTTCCTATTGGATGTTAGGCTGTTTGAACATCTGGTGAAGTACGCATCCAGTTGATTTCTATCATTGAATGACATTATCAGGGACCGATTGAAGAATCCACTCCAAGGTGGTTTCATATGTTCCAGTTTGACGTTCCTGTTCGGACTCTAAGTGCAGTACAACACTCTCAGCCGCTTGGTCTGTTGTACCAAAGGCAAATAGCCAAGTTTCTAATCCCGATCCTGCTTGTGCCTGAGCGACAGTAGATGAAACACCCGGAAGGAGCGAGAGTTGTTCTGAATGGGTAGGCTGATTTTCTTGACCGGATGCTGCTATTGCTTGAATATGATGAAACTGCAAAGAAGCGCCAGCTAAAACATGCCCTGTTTCGCTATTCTTAAACTGTTCTCGTTGTTTCACAGATAAGCGCCACCCATCACTTTGATTTCTTCCACGTCTATCAGAAACTTGCACAAAATTTGCACGTGTTTCATTTGCTGTTGTTCTTAATGGTTCGGCGTATAGTGTTTCCGGTGCAAAATACGATATTTCTTGATCCCCAAACTGAATCGTAGGAACAAAATCAATGCTTAAAAATCCTTGATTTTCTGGCAGATCTGGCATCACCTCTGGATGCAATTCTTCTTGAGGATTCTCTGGATCTTTAGGTGAGACTTGTAACGGCCTTATTGTTACTGGAACGGTGTAATCCATTTGAGCGTATTGCCCAGAGGATAACTTTTCTTGCACTCGAACAACCATGGATGAATCTCCTGGCTGATTCGTATCAGGCATTTCAATGATCTCCGCTATAGAAACGTACCCTTCAGCAATGTCAAAATCAAAAAAACTTTCTGCTACTACCAATAACTCCTCTTCAGAAATATATTGCCAAACCTCATTGTTCAGCAACGGCTTCAACTGATTGATCACTAACGGTCTTAGGTTAGTTGCTGTCACTTCATAAAATGCACTATTTTTATGATTCGTGTGATCTGTGCCTACATTTTCTTCTGCTTCATCTTGCATAAGTACATTCCATTCTAGATTAGAGAAGCCAGCTAAGGCGCCATCAAATTCCTCTCCTGATGAAAACAAGTGCGTCGCGCTGACGATATCACCAACCGATAACTGCAGACGTCCATTTTCTCCCACCGCATTTTCAAAATCTTGTTGTGCTTCGGCAGGTGTTTGCTGAGTAGACAACGTAAAGTCAAAAAAATGTTGGCCTTGGTTTACAAGAATAGTGGCGGAGCCTGAGTATGCATGAAGTGAAGCAAACTCTTGATTTGGCAACTGTTGGATCATTGGTGTAGTTGGATTTGTCCCACCGCGTCCTGGCGATAGGGACAGTTCGGGGCCCGATTCTCCAACGTGATGTGTAAAAGCGGCTATTGTTCGCCACTCCTCGAAGTTATTCGCCCATGTTCCACGTAAACGTATTGTGTTGCCCCAACGAACGGAAATGGGAATGCGGACAGATAACGTATGCACCGTTCGATATGTAATGGTCACATCTTTAAATCGATCACCTATATAAAGATAGGGGGATGAATCAATGTAAGTAACATCGTACTCCCCTGAAGACAACAAGACACCATCTGCCGTTACCGTATGAATCGCACTGCCTAAATCAATGTCTTGGGTTCCCTCTCCTAGAAGGATTGTCTGGGGCCTTACTTGTGCTTCAAGATCAATTGTTTCTTCCCAAACATATACGCCAGGATTCGCACCATTATATCCAGACATAAATGCAGTTGAACTAGCAAATGAAACAAAATTAGTTGAACTAGCCAAACTATCTTGAAGTACCCAACGCCCCGTATAGGTTTCCGTTGCCGGTATATTGGATAACCAGGTACCGTTAATTCTTGTTCCGGTACCTAAAGTGAGTTGCTCGAAAGATGTCGCTCTAAACATGTTAATAACCTGGATACTGCGATGCCATGAACTTATATCTAGTTTTTTTAAATTGGACATTTCAGCAAACATTGTGGTAGTACTGGTAACATTGGACATATCCCATTGACTCAAATCTAATTCTGTTATACTACTTGCTCCTTGAAACATTGAGTTCATATTTGTTACATTAGCAGTATCAAACTTTTCAATCCCTTGTATATTTTTCAATTGAGTTAATCTCAAAAACAAGCTTGTAGCACTACTATCCAGGATGACTCGATCTTCAAGAATTATCTGTTCAACATCAGTATAGGTTTTCCAAGGCGCTAGTCCGGTCAACCCAACCTCGCCTCCCCTGAGAACGATTGTTGACGATACCAAATCATAGGTCCATGGAACTGTCCCCCATACGCCAGTGATCAACTGACCTGCGGAAGAGTGGTTTTCAGAAGAAACCGCATTCTCTTCTTGCTTGCTTTCTGAAGTGTCCCTACCACTATCACTGGGAGAAACCGCGTCATCTCTTGCCACTTTATCGCTTGATTGTATTTCATCTTCCTCATTATGATCACTACTTTCCTCAACACTATCTTCCATGAAAGAATCGCTAGTTTCCTCATAGACTTCGTTTATAGATACTGTTTGAGCAAAAGTTAGCAATGGGGATGAATGACTGATTAAAGAAAATATCGCTATTAAAACTATGAATTTCTTCATTTTCTTCTCCTCATATTTCAACGAAATAATCTTCTTACAAATATTGTTGATCTCATTCATATAAAAGAGACCAACAATATTCTGCCAATACGTTTTTCGTTGTTCTTAAATAACAGGGGCCAGCGAAGAAGGGACATTGCTTAGACTCCAATTCAATTCACTTGTGAATTGGCCGTTTGCTCGTTCTCCTGGAATTTCTAAAACAATATTCGGATTCACCTCACCATTTAACGTTCCCCAGGTAATCGAATTCCATCCACGCCCGTTAAGCACTTCTGCACCCATAAGAATTTGGCTGCCATGTTCCGCCGAAATAGTGACAGGATTTGAGTGAATAGCAACCTCGGAATCCCAAGCTTGAGAAAGTCTTGGGTTACGAAACGTAATGGATGCACCATTCAATTGCACATTATTATCATTGATAAATGGTGTTACTTGTTCAACTCTCAATGTCCATCCTGTTGATACATCACGAGTATCACGAATTTGAGCAAAATGTGGACGCAAAACTTCTTCCCCAGAATCGTCATTCACTTCAAAGGATTCTGCCTGGGCCTCAAATTTTAATAAACCTGTTGAGTTAACATTGTCGTGGATCCCAAAATTTAAAGTGGGCACGTAGGTTATGGAAAATTCCCCGGTTTGTACTGGGGGAATGATAATTCCAGGACCTGGGTCTGGATCTGGATCAACCGTATCAACATCATCAATTATCGAAAGAGTTACTTCTCCTTCTGTTTCTGCATTTCTTGTTATTTGTTCGGCTGAAGCTGTAACAACATTTCCAAACAATAGGCTGCTAAGTAATCCAAGTGCTAAATACTTCTTTTTCACTTCTTTTTCCTTCTTTCCTTTTCTTTAATAGGACAAAAACGATCAACAAGATGCCTCCTAAAAAGACATTATGTGTTTCTGTTGTAGCCATTAACTTGGGAAACCTTCCTGGCTTCTTGTATGAGGGGATTTCTTGAATGTCTGCCTGACCTCCATTTGGTGGCTCCGGTTGTATTTCGTCTTGAATGATATTCTGAAAGGTAATCGAACTATTCGATTGAACCGTTTGGGCAGAAACAGTTGGGACAAAAATCCACAATGCTAACAAACAAAACCAAATACATTTCCTCTTTAATAATTGCACATATAATCACCCCTTTTTGAACTTGTGAAAATAGTATCAACCGCATTAAAATTCTACGTTTCCCCATATTTCGTTGGTGTTGGATCAGGTTTTTCTTTAGGGACATACACACTCGTTAAACTAATTATTCGACCTGTTTCAACTTTTTAATTTTCTTGTATAACAACTGATTTGTCTCATAATTCTTCGATTTTGAGAGAGGAACAAAAAAGACATCCGATCCGATCGAATGTCCTAGAAAAGTTATCAGATTAGGTTTTCTATTTTAGAGAATACATAACATATGTTTATTCTAAAAAACGAAGGTTTTTGATACTTTTGTCTGTAAGTTTGTATGCATACCTTTTTCTTACATGATTAAGGTTACATGATTTTTTGGTCAAATTGGAATCAATATTTTCATATGAAGATGAAATAAATGAAAAAAAACACTTGTTAATACCTTTAACGAGTGTACGGAGATTAGAGAAATGGTTTTCGATACGGATCAATTTTTCTTTCCAGATTCCGCCAGCCATGCTCATCTGGGACAGTTTTTAATAACAAGTAATCAATTTCAATAATATAGTCTAAGAAGTATCGATTATAGTTTGTGACAATCAAATCAATATGATCGGCATTTAACATTTCTTGTATCAGATGTTGTAACGGCAAAAAGGTCAACGTGTGCTTTGTGCCAAACTGCTGCATTGCACGAGTTCGAGTCTGTTGGCAGATGAAATAATCACCTTCTAAAAGAAAGTAAATTCTTTTAGAAGGTGATTAAAATCAAAAATCAAATCGCTGTATATCCTTAAACTCACACAAATATCTACAAAATTAGTTAATAGAAATGGGTTTGAAGAATCAGTTCTGATCCAACAGTTTCATAAATTATAAAGCCAATAATTCTTATGTAAACTAAAAAAGGGAATTACAATCGTTTGTAACACATTAAACATGCATACACAAACTTTCAAAAGGTCCCATTTTCAGTTGTGAATTTAGTAAAAACCTAAACTCTATATTGCTACTACTCTATCTTTATGATAAAGTCTGAAATACTTCCCCGAGTAGTCATTCTAGAATCTCTTCAAACATTTATGCACGTTATCTAACACTTTATTCTATAAAATGCATTTATGCAAGTGATTCATGTAGAAAACAATACTAATTTATCGTGACTAAGGTATTAAAAATCTATAGAATCAGTTTAAATGCTTAGCAATTGTTTATAATTTATGACTGTTTTTTCTGAGGTATCAGTCACTGCTGCAGTCGATAAGGTGACAACTGCAGAGTTTCCTAGTAGCTTTATAATTGTTCCAACTACTTGTTTTTTTCTATATTTAAATAAGACTTGTTGATCTTTATGAAATTCTTGTCCTTCTACTGAAGGTTCTTGTGGTTTCCATTGTGAAAAACTCATTCTTTTTCCTCCTTTAAAGTATGAAAAAACCCGCCTCAAACATGTTGAGACGGGTTAAAAAGACATTTTTTTATGCTTTGTAGATATTAACGGCTTGCATGCCACGTTGACCTTCTTCAGTATCAAAAGTAACTGCTTGACCTTCATCTAAAGATTTAAATCCATCCGCTTGAATTGCTGAAAAATGAGCAAAGACGTCTTGACCGTCTTCTCCTATAATGAACCCAAAACCTTTATCTGAATTAAACCATTTTACTGTCCCTTTATTCATACTATTTCCTCCTTGTACATCTCTGCGTATGCGTTTTGTTGCGATAAATGTTTGATTTGCAAAAGGAGAGTATAAATTAAGTATAGCACTCTTAATACGTTTCAAATTATATCACTACAAGTTGTATACCACATAATCAGATAGGATTGTAGTTTTTTTAAAAAAGGTATTTTTTTAAATTAAAACTTAAGAAAATGAGTTTTAACTCTAAAGATGTATTATCACAAATATAACATACTACTCAGTCTCCATCATCCGATTCATAAACCATTCTACTTGTTGGGGTGCATCGTGATCAAAGAACGCAGATTCTTCCCTATCTAAATCTGCTATTTTTTCAATGTCTTCATGTGAATGCTCAAAATCAAAACTCGCTATGTTTTCAGCCATTCGTTCGGGACGAACTGATTTTGCTAATGCGACAATCCCTCTATTCATCAACCAACGAAGGACAACTTGACCAACCGTCTTGCCATATTGTTTACCAGTTTCCGCTAATACAGGATTGGTAAATAGGTCATGACGTCCTTTGCTTTTTTTGATATTCGTCGAATTGTCTCCTCTTTGTTATTCCCATAATAAACCCTGGTCTTAGCTGCAGAGCAAGTGTTCTGTGGAAATTATTTGTCTATCATATTAAAGCTATCACAAGATAAAACGCTTATACTTTAGAATAGATTGTAAGTTTTCGTTTTTGCTCCATCAAAAAGTATGTCGATTCATCGTATTGTTATATGTATCTAATTTAAAGATACGATTTTTTGTATTTTAATATTCATTATGCTTAAATAATGCTAAAATAAAAAAACGAAGGGTACTAGGCGCAGTCCAGAAAAACTTCCCCAAGTTTTCTGTGCCAGTACTCTTCTTAGATTAATGCATGTTGCTTACTCAGCCTACGTTATAAAATCTTTTTTTGCAAGCAATATACGCCACTGTACTAATTATGATTATTTGTCTTTTGTTTATCTAAAATCAACAAATCACTGATATATTAACGTGTTAAGGTGTAGAAATAATATTAATTGATCAAGCAACGGTGCATAAATAATACTTAGGAATCCCTTACGTTTTTTCTGTTTTTACTTTTGTCTTCTTTAAAGTGCTATACTGGATAAGTATCATGAAAGTAGGTGTTCAAATATGAATACTAATTTTTACCCAGTTGAAGTTTTTAGTTCAGACTATCGTTTATATTCCTCAAAAGCAAAAACAAGTTTGTATGATTTTCAATCCAGACCGCCTTTGATCACCTCATTTGCCGTGTTAAATTTGAAAGAGTTGCGCAATATTCAACTCAAGTTATTTATTTACGATATTGATATCGAAAAATTTTCTACTTTAGAGGAAGCTAAATCTAGATGCAACTCTCTTATGTATAAATGATTTAACTAGCTGATTATAGCTAGTTTTTTTGTTTATCTGTTTCTAATAAACTAAAACTAAACCCAAATGTTCATCGTTCATCCGCTTGATAAAAAGAAATATCTAACGCTATACTTTTGATAATAGACTAAGACGTTGATAACTTTATCGAATGATACGAAAATATCTTCCGTCCGCTATTGGAGAGTCGGATAAAATATATTTTTGGATGGTTCCTTTAAAGAGTTTTTCTCCTTCACAACAACTTTTTAAGGAAGTATACACCTTTTTCGAACCATCCAGATAATAAACAATGATCCCTTGAATCTGATTATAATTAATCGGTGAACGTCGAGTGCAAGAAAGCTGGTCTCCTAACAATTTCACCTGATTAACTATCACTGGGTCATTAAGCCAATCCTTGTTAAGTGTCAATTTTACAATTAACTGATGAATAGCTTCTTTTTGCATTTTATTCCTCCATTCAAAAAATCGACTATCTATTTACTTATAAATAGTAAATCATCATATACACTAAGAATGTTCTCCATTGATTTCAGTTACTTATTAAATTTTTATAATTTATAACTGTTCTTTCTGTAGTATTCGTCACTTCTGAATGTGATAAGCTTACAACTGCTGAATTACTGAGTAGTTTTATAATTGTTCCTGCTACTTGTTTTTTTCTATATTTAAATAAGACTTGTTGATCTTTATGAAATTCTTGTCCTTCTACTGAAGGTTCTTGTGGTTTCCATTGTGAAAAACTCATTCTCACCCCTCCTTTAAAGT
Organism: Enterococcus sp. 5B3_DIV0040; assembly: GCF_002140755.1. Classification (NCBI taxonomy): domain Bacteria; kingdom Bacillati; phylum Bacillota; class Bacilli; order Lactobacillales; family Enterococcaceae; genus Enterococcus; species Enterococcus sp. 5B3_DIV0040. The sequence continues at coordinate 194,983 of NZ_NGLC01000003.1, read as the reverse complement.
ATGAAAAAACCCGCCTCACACACGTTGAGACGAGTTTAAAAGATCCTTTTATGCTTTATATATATTAGCAGCTTGCAAGCCACGTTGACCTTCTTCAGTATCAAAAGTAACTGCTTGACCTTCATCTAAAGATTTAAATCCATCCGCTTGAATCGCTGAAAAATGAGCAAAGACATCTTGACCATCTTCTCCTGTAATGAACCCAAAACCTTTATCTGAATTAAACCATTTCACTGTACCTTTATTCATACTGTTTCCTCCTTGTGCATCTCTACGTATGCGTTTTGTTGCAATAAATGTTTGATTAGCAAAAGGAGAGTATAAGTTTAAGTATAGCACTCTTAATACGTTTCAAAATATATCACTATAAGTAGTATACCACATAATTATATAGGAATGTAGTTTTTTGGAAATAAGGTATTTTTTTAAAGCAAAGCTTAATGACATGAAATTTACGCCTGATGCACATGGCAATTTTTGTCTATGTAAGTATCTCTTAAAAGCTCTTCCTATATCTACATAATAATATTTCTTAACCCCAAAAATAGAAGTAAACTAAATCTCCATACTTAAATGAATCACTAGTTTGCTTCTATTCTTTGGGATCAATCTTCGTTGAATTGTTTTTTAGCATGTCTGTTGTTAAATTCTTTAAGGTATCAAATTCACCCTGATACGTAGCAATTCTAACTACAAATTCTACAACTTCCTGATTTTCCATTTTTAGGGAATGGCCATTTAGCTTAAGAAAAACATATGCAGCTAAAAATGCTGTACGTTTGTTTGCATTATGAAATGGATGTTTTTTGATCAGGTTTATTAACAGGACTGCTGTTTTGCTGAACCCATCATGATATAAATCTTTTTCAAAAATATGTTGTTTGGGTTCATTAACAGCCATACTCAACGCATTTTTATCAATGATACCAATTGTTTCCTGCGGTGAATAATTCTTTATTTGAATGACATTTAATTTTACTATATCTTTTTCACTTAAATAGATCATCCATCAACGAGTTCCTTAAATGCAACATCACATTCAGATAGAGCTTGGTTCACATACATATCAATTTCAAGATCTAAATTGCTTTCTTCCTTCACGATCGCATCCATCATTTTGTCTTCATCAATAAAAATTGTATCTCCAGACTTCAAACCCTTTTGTAATAAACTTTCTTTTGATAAAGTTACAACTATTGAGTTACCTACTTCTCTAATCTTCCTTTTTTTAATATTCATATTATCAGCTCCCATATTATGTATACACCGTATATCCTAAACGCTCAAAAGTTTTTATTCTGTGTATAGTATCCCTTAGAAAGCACTGTGGCAAAGACGAGTACTACTTTAATGCATATAATAAGTTGGAAAACAAAGTTGTTAAAGCTTAAAAAATTAGGATGGAGACATTATGACAAAAATTGTAGATTTACAAGGTGATTCAAGAATCATGGGATCAATGAAACCGGACAGATTCGTGGCAGGTATTACTAAAATTGCTCAGTACCATTCAGCAACACCAAAAGGTGATGTGTGGGTATTTGAAAACCATTGGCGTAATTTAGGATGGGGGAACTAGAGCCTACCATAAAGTTATTTTGCATAACGGATCAGTTCAATTGTTTTATTGGGATAACGTGATTAAAAAATGGCGTAGGTGGATACGGTTGTTTAGCCATTGGACCGACAATAGACCGAAATCTGACATCTTATTAAAAGCGGACTTACAATTTTAATAAAAAAAACCGCTTGAAAAAAAGCGGATGTGCATAGTTACCAAGAGTAAAATCTATAGTTCGAAATTAAGCTAATATAAATTGACAAAAAATGCTTGCTAATGAATTTTTTTTAATGTAGGGTTATTATGCAAGGTGTATTAAAAAAGAAGAGTACTAGGCTAGAAAGTTTGGGGAAGTTTTGGGGGAAGTCTTTCTAAGCTTACCTAGCACTCTTCTTTTTTATCTTATCATTATTATTACATAATAGATATTATTAATTAAACTATCGTCCAATTTTTTTCTTACGACCAAATCCCTCTTATTCAGATTCGAACAGGAAGGATTTTATATTATCGTGGTTGGCTCTAACAATTAGATCAACAAATTTCTTGATAAGTGCTTTCCCTGCTAAAGATTAATGTGTTGTCCTCAAATAACGAACTATCGGTTGCATTTGTTTCTGTATCTCCTTTCTCAATCCAATTTGACCACTACCTTGCCATTAGGATGACCCTCTTTGACAAATGTTATAGCTTCGTTCACTTGTTCTAATGCGAACTCATGTGAATCAATTTTTGGTACGATATTTTCTTTTTCTACGATTTCTGATATTGCTCGTAATTGCTGCCCATTCGCTTGAACAAAAATAAAACAATACTCAACACCATGTTTCTTCGCTTTTTGATCTATCTTGGCGCCTGCTACTCCGAATACCAATTGTTTCCATTTTGGCATGTTTTGATTGACTGCAAATTGCTTATTTGGCCCTGCAATCAAACTAAGTAATTTCCCGCCAGATTTGATGATAGAAAGCTCCCGATCAATTTCTTTCGCGCCTAGCGTATCTATAACAAAATCAACTTTATCTAGAACTTCCCAATAGTTTTCTTTTTTATAATTTAAATATCGATCTGCACCTGCTTGGAGAATTCGTTCTTTTGCAGCTGCATTTCCTGATACAATGACATGTAACCCAAGATGTTTCGCAAGTGGCACTGCCATTTGCCCGAAGCTCCCTGAGCCACCAGAAATAAAAACAGATTGACCAGCTTGAACTTGTAATATTTCTGTCAATCCTTGATAAGCGGTAAGTCCAGTCAAAGGAACACCAGCCCCGGTAACAAAATCTAAATTCGTGGGTAAAAACCAAATTGCTGATTGATCGACTGCGACATATTCCGCAAATGCGCCAATTTTATCCACTGGTAATCTTGTATAGACTTTATCTCCTTTTTTAAAATTGGTTACTTCACTTCCGGCAGCTTCGATTATCCCCGTTAATTCATTTCCAAGTGTCAATGGTTTTGGGTAGTCTTGAATCAACTTTACAGCACCCGTAATATTTAAAGTTTCTAATGGATTGACTGCGGCCACTTTTACTTTAATTAGCACCTCATGCTTTGAAATTTTTGGAATTGGAATATCTGTAATTTTTACATCAATTGATTTGGAATAATGATTGATTTGCGCTGCTTTCATCTAAATTTCACTCTCCTATTAAAGAAACCACCAATATTTTTTTATTGATGGTTTCTTTTGTTGTCTAGTTCATTTCAGGATAATCGGCATAGCCAACTTCTCCTTGGTTGACATAAAACGTATTTGGATTCGGTGCATCTAAGGGATACTCATTTTTTAATCGTTCCACTAGATCAGGATTCGCCAAAGAGATGACTCCTACCGAAACAAGATCAGCTAAATCATTCTCTAAATCACTCGCTAAACTTGATAATGGGCGATATGGTCTGTTTACGATTAAAACACTGTCCCATAAATGGCTAATATCTTGTAAAAACGCTTCTTTTCCTACATGCAGTGGATTAAATAGCCGTTTACTCCATGAATTTCCACACCATCTGCTCCTGCTTCGATTGCTAAAGAGGCAGCATGACGGTACTCATCAATGATAGTAGGAATATCTTTTGTTTGTATGGCTTTCGGAACAGGAATATCTTGCATTCCTGTAAGTGTAAACATTTTTTCTTTAGGTGCGATTGCTTTTTTATGAGAGGGCAAGTTATCCGGGTGTGATATTCTCCCAACATACATTAATTGAATAAAAATTTTCCCACCTTTTGCATGGACTTCATCAATTATTGTCTTCCATGCGTTGGCTTGTTCGATAGTATAAATTCCTGCGTATTAAGATAACCTTGACCTATTTCTGATGGTTGTACGCCTTCAGTAATAATCAATCCCATTAAAGTGTGTTGTCCGTAGTACTTTTCTGCGTATTCTCCAGGAAGACCATCTTCTGTTGCGCGATTACGAGTCATCGGCGCCATAACCAGCCTGTTTTTTAATAGGATCTCCCCTAATTGATTTTCTTCGAATAATTTATCCATTTTGTTTTCTCCCTTATCTTATAATCTTTGTCATATTGGGTGAATTCCATCATTCAATACAAATTCGTTCTTTTCATTTACAATCCCTACGATATGATCACTTTCATATAGCTTGATCAAGAATTGTGCCATTTCCTTTGCTGTATGATACTGTTTCACACCCGTGCTATAGTCAAAACTATCAAGATTATTAGCTTTAGCAATAAATTCTGTTTCCGTGATTGCTGGTGTCAAAACTTTCGCTTTCAGTCGATGTCCTTGCAATTCTTTCGCTAAACCCTCGGTATAAAAGCTAACATAATAATTTGTTGCCGAATAAATGGTATTACCTAATGCAAGTATATAACCCATAGCTGATGAAACATTGATTAATTGTGTATTTTCTTTATCGGCATATTCTTGTGCAAAAAGAGTAGACAAAATAGTTACTGCATCAATGTTTACTCGTAACATAGATTCTATTTTCAGGAGGTCTTCATTAATGATTAAACCCGAATCTCCTAAGCCTGCATTATTAATCCATGTTTCAATATTATAGGATTTCAAGTCTTCATATAATTCATAGACCTGTCCTCGATCAGATAAATCGCTACTTTTGAGAACAATGTTAAGTGTATTATCTTCAAAAAGAATCTTTTCCTACAGTTCCTCTAATTTATCCATTCGTCTGGCTACTAATATCAAATTCTTTCCTTTTGCGGAAAATGCCAGAGCTGCTTCATAGCCAATTCCTGAACTAGCTCCTGTAATCACTGTAAATTCTATGTTTTGTGACTCCTTTAGAATATATTTTTTAGTGTTTGGTCAATAATTATATTTAATTTTTGAGAATCATTCGTTGTTTTTGCCAATACTCGAATACCAACTAATTCATTATGAAGATAGTATGCTAACGCTTGTATATTCGTATTTGGCGTCAATTGATTTTTCTCTTGCGCTTTCTCCAATATCTCAGAAATAATTTGAACTTCACGATCAAAATAATCTTGAACTTCTTTAGCTATACTAGGATCAATGTATGCTAGTTCGGTTGCAGAATTTACAATTAAGCATCCTGCCCTATTTTTCTCCGTCGAAAGAACGATTGAAAAAAGACCCTTTAAACGATCATATCCTGATATTCTTACAGATAACGTTTTTTCTATTTTACGAGAAATCATTTCTTCATAGCGCTTTAGGGATAGAACAAATAGATTGTGCTTATCGCCAAAAGTATCATAAATGCTACGTCGATGAATCCCCATTGCATCGACTAAATCCTGTATCGAAGTAGCTCCATATCCATTTTCCCAAAAGACATCCATCGCTCGATCTAAAACTTCTTGAGTATCAAACTCCTTTGGTCTCCCCATATTATCAACTCCTTTGTTTGTAATTTTCATTTGGTCCATTATTTAGAACGAGCCTTCTAAAAAATATCTAAAAAAGAAATCCTCTTTTCGAAATTATTAGAACGATCATTCTCGAAATAGCATAATTATTAAATTTTACAAAGTATTTTGTTTAAAACGCTAAATAAGCTTAATTTACTAACCCTTGTAAAGTAAAAAGATTATTTTGCTTCTCATGTAACCTAATAAACTCTTTACACTAACATTATTCCCATACAATCCATTTGCTATTTTCCACCAATAGAGACATAATTCTGAAGGATATATTTCATCCGGATCAGTTAGAATAAGCTCTTCCTAGTCTATTCCTACCCACATTTAATAAAATAGTATAGTATCTTAAGTAATCAACCTACAAACAAATAATACGTTGCGAGAAAAATATCAGGCTTGTCATATAAAGTTTTAACAGTAGCTTTTAAAACCATAAAGAAAATAGTAAAGAACGGAACTAAACTGAATCATACATAAGCAAAAATACTTTTTAATTTCTTTCTATTTAAGCGCTTACTACCAATAAGGAGATATAGAAGGTTGAATATGTTATACTACATAAAAGGAAGTGATCGCATGATTTACAAGACTGTAATATGGTTAGTGCCAGAAAATAATAGTTATGTTGGCTTCCATGAAGAAAGAATCTCATTCGTCAATTTAAATACAGAGGAGCTTTCCAATTTATATATCATCACTCGTAGTTATAAGTATCAAGATGTATTGCGTAGAATTTTTGATGAAAATATGAATCATAACGATAATGATGTTAGGTTTTATTTCTACAAAGATGAATATCTTGCTGTTAGAGTTCTTGATTGATTCTTATTTTCAATTCTCAAAAATTAAAAATACAAAAAAGAAAATGTTATTATAAAGACCAATTTTGCTCATTTATGAACAAAATACTAGCTTTCACTTTTTATTAATTTATTTTCAATAAATTTTGATTATTCTAAACAGCCTCTTCTCGAATACGCTTTTCAAAATCTACTATACCTTGGAATTAATTAATAGTAATCTGAGCACTAATGAAAGGAGACTATATTTAATGTACGTTGTAAAAGTATTGCATGGCTATATAACACCTAACGGGTACCGAACACTTTTTAAAAGCAAAGCAAGATTATTTCAATATAAATCTGAAGCAGAAGAATTTGCATCCAAGATAGGCGGAAGAGTAAATAAAGTAGAATAGTTGATTGGAAGTAGAGAAGTCATTTTTTCGCTAAAAAAATTTATATATTTCACTTGATTCACTCCACTTTATGTTAATATTTGCTTATTTTTACTTTTATGATTAACCTAAACTATATTTACTATGTCTTCAGAACCAAAATTTTATGGAATATCAAACCTTCACCAGAATTAAATGACAGAACTGAAGCTATAGTACTTTCTCTTATATTAACTTTTTCAATAAGTTTAGGCTATTCAAGATTGATAGAGTTAATTTGTATCTCACAGTCAAATTCATGCTTTAATTGAAATTTGTCATAATTTCCTTTAAGCAGTGTTCATTAAAGAGATGTATAATTAATACTCTGGTGCAGTATTCTAATTCTTCATTAGCTTTATCTGATTTATTATTTTATTTTAAAATTATACAAAGAGGTGACTTTATGTTAAAAACAAAAATTGATATTGTTTCACTAATGAAAAATGTATCCATACAAGCGGCTGATTCTTTCGATAGTACCTCAGTTATTGCAGAGTTCGAAACACCCATTGAAGTACTTGAGTTTTCAGAGAAAAAATTCAATTCCACATCCGAAGAATTCCTACAAACCTTCCATAAAATTTTCCAGGATGCCTATGTTACAGAACTCATTAAACAATTAAAAGATCAAAATGTTAGTTTCAAATATCTCTCTTAAAAATCAATTGAAGTAATACCTATAAAAATGTCTAAAAGAATGACCAGCTTGATATTCACAAGTAATTTTTTAATTATTTGTAATGGATTTTTAAACAATTAAGTTTTCTTAATTGTTTGGCAATTAATCTCTTCTAAGGTTAAGTTGAGTAAGGGGCTGGTTTCAAAAGCTGATTTTTCTCCTTGGATAAATTATTTTCGTCATGCTCTGTCCCATTCCAGCCTTCATCTGGCGAGGAAAGCATCAAATTATTCCTCGCTAGTCAAATATTTATATAAAATTATTTGATATTGCTTCTGATAAGATAAGTCTTTTTCAGAAATTCCAAATATTCTTTGCTAAGTAATAAATTGAAAACAGGTGCGTAATTTATTACTATATTTACTTTTACATTTTTTGTATTTTCGAAATAATTGGTTTCTTGTCAATACACACCAACGCTCTTTTAATCGCTCTTCCCTTAATAAATCCTCCCCATCCTGATTGTTCGTCCATGTTTCTTCCGGTAGCTTCCCGATAAAATGAATTTTTTCATGAAGAATCATATTGATTAACTGATTTTCTGACTCAAGAAGTAATCCCCAATGAATGCTTTATCTAATTCTAACAAAATTTGAATTTATGCATTTAACGCAATATGGTTCCTCCATTTTCAAAAAAATTATCTCGTCATTATAAACACGTTTAAACTCTCGATATAATTCTTCATAGTACAAGTTAGTTTTTTGATATTTTTAAGAATTATCGTCATGAACAACTCTTAGATCTTTATTTTTGTCGCGAATTGATTCCATGCTCTTCATTTTTAGCCACCTCTCAAATATTACTTAAGATGGATTATAGAAGATGATAAGTCACATTTAAACAAGTTATGGAAAAAAGGCGCTAAAAGAAAAGTGATTTTCTCTTAGAGCCTCTCAGGATTGAGCTGTTTTGACGAATGGTAAAGAATCCGATTGTATCTCTTTCATTTCATTTTTTTACACAAACATCTGATATTTAATACAAACACTTAAAAACATCCTTGTAGTTTTTTATAAAATATAGTAGCTTAATTTTTTGTACACAATCGTGTTGTCGTGATTTTGAAAATTAGAAGAATCTATTTTTATTTGTCAAAGTATCAAAAAATAGTTTTTTTATTTTCGTGGATAGCAAGAACCATTCTTTCCGACCATCTAACAAATTGACATCTTCGTGACCACTTTACAGATTATCTTTTCTACGTATAGAAGAGCATGGATTAAAACTTATTTATTAAATTCCTACTATTTGTGTTCAAATCTCCTGATAATAAGTACAGATTTTTGGGTAACTATTTAGAAACTCTGATCCTTTAAGCCCTTGATTTGAATATATTAGATACCGCCTCTCTTTTCTTCGTTTATCCGTTACTTGGTAAAACGCGTATCGGATCGATCAGCTGATCTTGGGGTAAGCTTGGAGACAAACTTACCTCAAAGTGCAAATGCGGACCCGTGCTATTCCCTGTACTCCCAATCGATGCCAAGATGTCTCCTTGAGACACCGTTTGACCCACAGCCACTAAGTTTTGATTGTTATGAGCATAAAGTGTGGTTAGTCCATTCTCATGCTTGATCGCCACATAGTTCCCCCATGATTCATGGTATCCTGAACTAATCACTGTACCTGCAAGGGTTGCATAAACAGGTGTACCCATCGGTGCCGCAAAATCCACGCCTCGGTGAAAATCATCTCCACGTGGGCCAAATGCTGAAGAGACAATCGGATTCATGACAGGGTAGATCATTTCTTCATTGCCTTCTAACAACGTTGCTTTTTCCGTGTCGTAGCTGGTAAGTGCGTATGCTTCAATAATCGCATTTAACTTCTCGCCATATTGTGTGTCCGCCGCATACCGTCCGTTTAAGAATTCCGTTGCATCTTCATAGGAGCCTGTTTTTGACTTCCATGTGCCTTTATAAAAATCACTATAGTGCGCTAAGCCCTCTTTCAACAGCTTTGCATAATCTCTGAAGCTTGCTTCATAGTCTTCATAGCAACGGAACGTCGCATCAATCGTATACATGTTACCTGCTCCATCGTTTTCTTGCGTCTTGAAGGTAATTCCATTTCCTTCAACCGTCCCTTTGATCCCAAAGAGATTATGGTAAGGCGCTTGGCTTAACTTACTTTGACCACTTGCAGATTCAAGAATCGCTTGAGCGATCATAACCGACCCGTAGAGGTCTTCTTCTAAACCGATTTTCCGTGCATCTTCGCCAATCTCTTTGATAAACTCCCACGTTTCTTTAAGAGGGGTGATTTCAATAGCTTTTGATTGATTGGGTTCAGCCGGAGTGCTCTCCTCAAATTCTGATAATGGCGGACGTTGATTTTCAACAGGCCCAGGGACAAGTGATTCCGACTTTGATTCATCATCCGTTGATTGATTTGGCTTAGGAGTAGGTGATGATTTCACTTCTTCTTTTGGCGAATCAACCGGTGTTGAATCTTCTGCTTGAGGCTGTGGATTAGGTTCTTCTGTTTTTTCTTCGGGAACAACAGGACCTTCTTCAATAGGTGGTTTCGCTGACTCTGTTGGTGTTTCTTCATGGGTTTCACTTGGTCGTGTCTCCTGGTCTTCAAGAGTACTCGATTTTTGTTCTTCGGTTGGTGTTTGCTCTATGGCATCCTCTGGACCAGCAAGTGTAGCTGAAACTGGAATAGTCGTTAAAAACTGGCTACAGACTAGTGCAAGTAAGATCCATGTTTTTGATTGTTTCACTAAAAAATCCTCCTTTTTCCTCTTTTAATCATACCGAAGATAAAAGGTATTATGTTATCAAATTTTTCGAACTCGAAAGGTTCAAAGTTTCAAATTAACATCTTATTCATTGTAAGGCTACACGTAAAGCATTTTACTCGATATAGTCAATTTTCAAATATTAAGTAGAAATTAATTAAATAAACGGAGCAAAATAAGAAAGAAATTCTAAACATGGTAAATTTTTGTAATTTATTGGCTATTTTAATTCTTCGAAAGTACCAAGAACTATAGTTTTTTTTAATCCCTACTAATCAGATATATTTCGACTTCTTTGGGTGGCAAATTCATAGTTAATTGATTATCGAGATAATTGGTCAAACGATTCATGTATTATAAAATGAAAATTTGTTTTGTTTTAATTCCATAGTTTCACTTTCCTAAAATCAGTACTTACGGTTTGTATGAGTTTTATGTATTTACCAAAAAGAATTGTTATACATATAAACCCCTTACATCCATATATATCCTCTTGAGCCAACTCTCAATAACATTTTTCTGTTTTTTTATTATAATCAAAACATTCATAGATAAGATCTATCTGCATACTACAAAAGTACTTTTAAAATGGCACTAATGAAAGCTTCTTTTATTTTTAATTAACTATGAAAAGCAGTCAAGGAAAATTTTCACATATTAATTCCAGCTGATAAATCACTTCATTGGCGATTCAAATCAATTTTTTAGCGAACTGTCCTTTTGTTGATTCATCAGAATTAATGTCTTTATTTCATTTGCATGAAATATAAGTTTGAAGGAGAATTTAATTAAGCAAAGGTTATCAAATCATTGAAAATAAAAAATTAATCTGGAAAAGAATTTACATTGCTTTGTCATAGAATTGTTTTTTAAACCACTTAGCATTTCCTGTTAACTAATAGCCAAAACCTCATTGTTATTTACTTTTACTGATTGATGGTTTGTTCTATTCATTGTATCTTGATAGAGTTGTTGTAATTTATACGTTAATATTTCTTCGATCATTTGATAGTCACGGTAAAACAAAGGGGGGTCAACTACACATATAGTTTCAACCGTATTTTTAAGTGATGGCATTGTGGTAATAACTAGGTAGTTATCTCTATCCTTTGGAATAGTTTCAGACATTTGCAAATTAAAATATTTATCAAACTGCCCTCTTAATCTTCTTTTCAGATTTTCCTGAACTAGAAAAGGTAAATCTGAATCAATGACTACATCGATTTGTGGTTCATAATCAGTCAAACGACCAAAATAAGAAAAGAGAGCCAAGTATTTTTTAACTAAGAAAGCTTCTTGCGCCAAAATTGTCTCGTTTTCTTCATGTTTCATCTCGCGAATAAACTTTAGAATCTTATTATTTAAATGTTGAAGTGCATCTGTATTCTCAAACGTTCCATATCCATCTGCGTCAAGAGGGACATTCGGAAAAATTTTAGATTGAAGGTGAGTACAGAAACAGTACGTGTAAACTAATTCAAGACTCTCTGGTGGTATTGAGAAAAATTCTTGTTCAAATTTATCTATCATTTGATTGGTTAATCTATAAATATCGGTATCATTTTTTTTATGATATTTTAGCACTCTTTTTTTTAATTTATCAGATTTATACATTCGGTGCTTAGTTTCCATTATCATAAGAATAAACAAAATTTCATTACTGTCAAAAATTTGATAGTGACGCATACCTTTAATGAGTATTTCTTCTTTACTGCTCAAAGATTTAATATTAACGTATTTTTCCCATTCAGGATAATGATCAATATACAATTTCTTACGATTACGAATCAAACAAATCGCCATGAAATAAGATATTTGTTTTCTTTGAATATTGGAGAAAGTTAAATCTAATTCTTGTTCGATTGTATCAATTGATTGGTACAATCGCTGTTCATCGATATAGTGAAATGGCCAACAATCATTTTTGTAGATTGACCAGAGAATGTTATAAATAAAGATCCTGATAGTTTTTTCTTCACCAACCAACGTTAATTTTTTAGAATCGACCTTAAGATCAAAAGAAGTCAGTAATGGCTCTATTTCTATTAATGCATTTTTTATTGCGTATATACTAATAAAATGCTTCTGAGAATATTTCTTGATTGGTTCGGTTTTTAATAAGCAAAGATCCAAAAGCAGTCTCATATTTTGATCATTGCAAAAAATATACAATTTAAATTGTTCTATTGAAGAGTCACTAAAGTCAAATTTAATACCTTTGAACTTTTCATAATGCATTATCAAACTTTTTTGTTTTTCCTCATTATATTCATTAACTAACTCTTCTAAATAGTGAATGTAGCGTTGGGCACTTCGGTTGCTAATATCCAATTCAGAACTTATTTTTTTTACCTCGAGCCAACTATTTTCAATTTGAAATAATTCAATTAATTGATAACTGATTTTATTTCTTTTTTCCAGTAATTGAAATAATTCTCTTCTCATACCCAACACTCCATTCAACATTCAAATTGCTTTCTTTATTGTTTAATTTTATTTATATCTTAAAATTCTTTGGGAAATTTTTTTCGGAAAATCAGTAATTATTATTATTAC
>NZ_NGLC01000003.1:154338-182212 GCF_002140755.1 Enterococcus sp. 5B3_DIV0040 | reverse complement strand
GTGTATATTTACTAATTTTCAGATTCAATTGGGAACTTAACGGTATACGTATGCTCTATCATATCATTATCCTCATTTCTTGCATGAAAAGTAATCTCAATTGCTGTGATATCAGGAAGATTTTCTTCATCTTTCACTTTAAAGTGGATATAGCCGTCTTTATGGTCATTTGATTTAGTAAATTCATCATCCCATGTATTTGTGAAAAAATCAGCTTCAACTTTTGAGCCATCAGCAAGTACAATTTCAGCATGATCTGGTGACACAAAACGATAAGTATTATCTTTAAGATACATTTTATATTTTAATGAGAGGAGAGTTTTATATGTGTCATCCTCCGTATCTTCATAGTGATCAACTGTGACTAGCTTCATATGATCAATATTAAGATTAATCGCATCCCAATCATCATTTTCATAGTTAGTATTATAAGACAATATGTCTTTTATTTTTGGATTAATATTTGTCGACACGATTTGTTTAAAATAGCCATCATCTTTAAGATACCCTTCACCTACGACTGCTTCATCACCAGAATCGTCTGTGTATAAAACCTCTGTTCCTGATACATCAGCAATTTTACTTGTTTCTTCTACTTTCCCACATGCGCCTAATAAGGAAAACATTCCGATGGTCACGGTTGCAATTCCTAGTCCTTTACTGTATTTCATTATTTTTTCCTCCAATAATATTTTTATTTTACCTTCTTTAATCAGTGTGTAAAGCCATGAGTGTGGGGACCTTCATTAGCATGCATAGAAACATTTGCTTTGGTCAGTTCAGAAATAGAGGAATTAAAGTCATTGATAAGTTCCTCTGCCATGTTCATTCCAAAATCTCCTCGGCAAACGAAACGTTGAATAACAACTTCATCCAAGTCTTTAGGCAATGGATAAGCTGGAACTTGCCAACCTTTCATTTGCAAGCGATCAGCTAAGTCATACAAAGTCCAAGCCACTTGTTGATCGTCTTTCAATTTGTAGCAAACAAGTGGGATATTCTCGCCATTGTTATAGATATCGAATAAACCTGTCTCTTCTATTGCTTTAGCTACTTTCATTGCTACTTTTTGGGTACGCTTGTGAATATCTCGGTAACCATCAAAGCCATAACGATAAAAATTATAGTATTGACCTAAAATTTGACTCGCTCCACGAGAAAAATTAATCGCCATAGTTGGCATATGCCCACCCAAATAGCTTACATTAAAGATCAATTCTTCCGGTAAATATACTCGATCTCGCCAAACAATCCATCCGACACCTGGATAAACCAGACCATATTTGTGACCAGAAGTATTGATTGACACTACATTTTTTAGTCGGAAATCCCATTCCAAATCTGGAAATACGAAGGGGGCGAACATCGCTCCACTTGCACCATCCACATGAATTCCTAGTGAGCGACCATTTTCTTGGTTATAATCTTCAACCAACTGGTCTAAAGCTTTGATATCATCAAATTTTCCTGTATAAGTGATTCCCAAAATACCAACAATTCCAATGGTATAGTCATCAACATAATTCATAACTTTGTCGATATTAATACTCATATGTTCCTTATCCATCGGTACAGTACGCATTTCAATATCCCAGTATACACAGAACTTTTCCCAGCATACTTGAAATCCTGATGAAATTACAAGGTTTGGTTTTTTCTTTTGTACATCTAATCCGCGAGCAATGGCTTCATTACGCCATTTAAATTTCATCGCCATGCCACCGAGCATACATGCTTCACTTGACCCAACAGTTGATGTACCAATCATCTTTTCTTGATCGGGAACATGCCATAAATCTGCAATAATATTTACACAGGCTTTTTCTATTTGTGCGGTACTTGGATATTCAGATTTATCAATAGCATTCTTTTCAAATGTTTCTGTCATTAGTTTCGTTGCTTCGGGTTCCATATACGTTTGACAAAACGTAGCCATATTTTGGCGAGCATTTCCTTCATCGATCAATTGATCTTTAATTAATCGATAGGCTAATTCTGGTTGTACTGGCTTTTTTCTCAATTTTTTTAAAATAACATCTTCACTTGATTGTTTGGTGCCGAACAGTGGTGTGTTGTTAGTCATTAATTTTTCCTCCAAATATTGGTTAGACAGATTTAATTATAAGGTTACGATCAACTGGGAATTTTTGTACAGTTGACTCTTCAAGTAATTTTTCGGTAATCATTGCTTTTGTAACACTATTACTATCATAGTCTTTATAATAGATTGATTTTGTCTCGTTGCACATAATACTAATAAACTGAGAATAATCTTGGTCACCAGTTTCTTTTAGTACAATTCCTTTAGGTATGCTGACAGTAGACAAGATATTCAATGCGTTCATAACGCCTTCTTCTTCATTCTCCGCTTGATCGATATATTCTTTGAAAAATGCAGCTCTGACAAAGCGTTCAGGAGGAGTATATCCACCGGGCAAGCTTGAGGTCCCTGTTCCTTGAGAAAAAGGGGTTGCTTCAAAAGAGTCAAATGTCACTGATGGAAGTTGTTTTGGCTGCGCACCTAAATAATTTCTGAGATTTTGAATATGCCATTCTAAATGCGGTGTATTTGTCATAACACGAACAGGATTTTCTTTAAAGTATAATTCTTTTTCAGTTGGTTCAATCACGATTACTCGACCATTTTTATCTGAAATAATCCAATGCAACGGTGTAACGAATCCTAATTCAGGAACAGGACGACTAACTAAATTTATTAACGGTAATTGTTCTTCTAAAGCATCCAAAGATTGAATATTTCCTAATACCCAAAGAATAAACTCGTGGGGACAAATATTAATTTTGTCAGTTTCTGCTTCTTTTTGGTAAACTGCTTCGCCAGGAAGATAAAGTTCTGCAATTGAAATTCCAGCTTCGTTGACGCCATCACTAACGAAATAGTTACCTGAAATTTGTTCTCCTGTTCCTAAAAAGCCTAGTTGATTGCTCCAGACCTTTTGATCACTCGCTGATGTCCATGAATAATCACGAGGAATATAAAGTGGTGTAACATTTAAGGGATATGAGAAATCCATTGTCCTTGCCAAAAGATGTTTCCGGTCTTTTGTTCTTGTAAAAATACTTGTACACATATTCTATTTCTCCTTTTATGATTTTTTGTTTTGTTATTACAATTAATATTTTAAGAGGAAATCATTGGTATGATTGTTTAGATGTTGTCGTTTATTGCGCCAATTTTAATACTTTTATACTCAGAATTTCTCTACTAATGGCTTAAGTATGTACATTGGTTATTTCCCCTACTTGATTTCAAAATAAGAGCCCATGACTATATCCGTCATGGGCGTTCAAGACCTTATTAACTGGAAGAAACTACTTCACACTGTGCAAATCATCTTTATTGATGATCCCACCTATGATTTTGGCCATTCCAAAAAGCAGGAAGTAATTGCCTATCAATGTCGGTACTGCAATAATCAATGTATCACCACCAATAAGAAGCAATAAACCTATTAGACAGCCAATCAAATCGACAATCAGTGAAAAGTAGTAATACGGCATTGCAATCAGTTTAGCCAAGTCCAACATGAAGAAGGACAATACTGAATCGCAGATAAACCAAAATCCAAAAAGTATTGATAATGAACTAACATCTAGCGTTGTATTCACTATCAAGATCAATCCAATGATACAATCCACAAAGCCTATCACAAGTGCTGAATATTGTTTGCGTTTAGTTCTTTGTGCAATTTTTTGATGATTCATCAGTTCAAAACATCCTTTGATTAATGAAAATACGCCGACTAATTGAATAGAAGCAATAACGCTTTCCTTTGAATACCTCATGGCTAATATCGCCATAATCAAGTAAATGATTCCAGTCAACAATTGTAGGAAGCGATAAGATTTTATAAAACTTTTTTTATTATTCATGATGTATCTCCTTCTCATGTACTTTATCTTTTTTCTTTGTTATTTTAATTTGTTCTGCTAAACGTTCTTTGTCATCTGTCTCTAAAGCTAACATTTTTTGATTATCATTTAATAAGGAAACATCTCGTAAATGTTTTTTTTGCAATATAGCCATAGACACACGTAAAAAGATAAGAAATAAAACTATCAATGAAACTAATATTGTAAAACATTTAATAATCAATTGGTGGCTTATTCCGCTGGCAATTGCATTTCTAAAAGCGTATAAAGAATAAGTCATTGGTAAAAATGGATGAATGATCTGGAAAAATTTTCCTTGCGTTTCGATTGGAAAAGTCCCTGCTGCGCCGCCAAGTTGCAAGACCAACAAAATCATTGCTACAAATCGACCAGGATTATCAAATGTAACTGCTAAAAACATCACAATCGCCATATAAGCCCAAGCAGTAATGAGGGCTGTAACGTATAAAGCTGGAATACTATATGCTGGTAGCCCTAAGAGCAGCATAATTGTTACTTGGATAATAGCCATCATGGATGAAACTACAAATCCCAAACTTGCTTTACTTAACCACCACGCTCCACTACTTTGACCATCCATAGAAGATTTTCTGACTGGATACACAAAATTGAATAGCATACATCCTACAAACAATGCCAATGACATAATGTAAGGTGCTAAAGCTTCGCCATAGTTGTCTACTTTAGTGTAAAGATCATTATCTAGGGATACTGGATCTACAAACTGGTTGATAGTTTTATGAGTAATTTTCACACTGTCCGCCTTGTCGACCCCTTCGTCTAATCCATTTGCTAATTCTGCTGCACCAGCTTGAAGTTTTTTAATACCAGAAACTAATTCTGGTGACTTGCTGTTCAATTCGTTCAATCCAGCATCTAATTGTTCGCTACCTTTATACAACTGTTCGACACCACTACTCAAGCTTGGGATTTTACTATTAAGTTCACCCAATCCATCAGTTAACTGTGAACTACCGGAAGAAAGTTGTTGTACTGCTGACTCCATTAATGGAATATCCTCAGCAGCTGTATTCAGCATCTGGCTCAGCTGATTTAATTGGGCAATAATTTGTTGTGCACCTTCAGCCTTAGGAACAATCCCCATAGCTTCATCTAACTGCTGACTTCCAATTTTTATAGCTGATAAAGTATCTTGAACATTTGCTGTATTTTTTGACATACTACTAGCCACTTGACTCATTTCACTTGCTTGTAGTGCCAATTGTGCTGTAATTGTTGACAAAGCATCCAAGTTTCCATTAATTTCATTTATATGAGCGGTGATAGATTGATTTAAGTTAGTTAAATTTTGATCCACAATACCGCTAATGTTACTAATTAAACTATTTTTCGCTTCTTCCGATAATTCCTGATTAGTTTGAATCAAATCTTTAATCTGGCTGGTGATTGTTTGGTTAGCCGTTCCTAGATCTCCAGCAATGACCTGTAATTTAGATGAAATCGCAGAATTTTGTTGTTCTATTTCATTGGCATCAATAGAAGCTTGATTTAAAGCCGTTGTATTTGTAATTAACTCTGCTAATTGATTTTGTGCGCGTTCAATCTGTTCATTCAGCTTGATTCTCGTTTCTTCACTCAAATGATTTTCAAAATTTTCTAGAGCATCAGCCATATCTTGTGCAGCTGTTGATAAATTTGAGAGTCCACTATCTAATAGATTGATACGGTTTTGATTAGCTTGAATCCCTGCTTCGACTTTGTTTAAAGCTGAACTAAGTTCTTGTGATCCGTTCGCTAATTTGTCGACACCGCTGGCCAAAGGTCCAACCGCTGATTCCAACTGTTCAGTACCCGAAGCTAATTTATTGGCACCTATATCTGCTTGTGAAACACCATTCGTGTACTGATCTATCCCTGTTTCAAGTTGCCCTGTACCTGAAGATAGCTCATTTGCTCCAGAAGCAGCTTCACTAATAGCCCCAATCATTTTGCTTGCTATCTGATCGACAGCACTAGCATATGCTTCTACTACTTGATTTCGAATTTTGATCTCCAATGCATTGGCAACAACCTCTGAGATTTCTTGTCCGATATAATTGTATGAACCATTCGTTGTGTAGATAAGTTCCATTTTCTTTGGTTCGTTATCCATAATGCTAACTGCTGATTGCGAAAAATCTTTTGGTATTGTCACAATAGTATAGTACTTCATATCTTTCATGCCTTCTGCAGCTTCTTTTGAATCTACTATATGCCAATCGACATCTTTGTTTTTTTTAATATTATCAATAACCTGCTCACCAACATTGACTTTTTGTCCCAACATTTCAACAGATTCGTCTTCGTTGACTAAAGCAATAGGAAAATCTTTAATTCCTCCATACGGATCCCACAACGATTTATCAAAAACCGAAGTATATATAATAGGAATAAACGTTATTGCAATAACTGATATTAATAAGATTTTATTATTTAATAAATTTTTGAATTCTTTTAATGCCATCTTCATTATGCGCTACCCCTTGATATTTGTTCTTCCTTGTGACGTTTGCTATAACACTGATAAAAAATAAATGGACAAGCAAGTGTCACTACAAATCCAACTATTAAACTAACAAGATATAAACTACTTTTACCCTTTGGTACCGTTGAAGGAACAATGAATGCTGTGCAAACTGCAGCAATCGAAATCAATAGGCCGCAACCCGCTACGATTCCCTTAGTCCACTGACCACCAGGAATTTGGAATTCTCGGTTAAGCGATTTATGTTTAAATAAAAGTACGAAATAAGCTACGAAGAACAAAATATAGGCGCTTAAGTAAATCAATACTGTTAAAGAAATAGCTGTCTGAAAACCAACATTTCCACCTGATCCCTTAGATCCAAAAGTAAGTAATGCAGCCCATACTGTTACTATAAGTCCTTGAATCATCAAAATTCTAACTGGTACGTTATTTGCATTTTTTTGAGCCAACTTTTTCGGAAGCAAATGCTTACTTGCTGCAAATTGTAATCCTTCAGTTGGACTCACAATCCAAGAACTAACTTGTGCTAATATGCCGAATGAAGTTAGAAAGCCTATAATTTTAACTAACAATCCGACATGCCCTGGAGACATCAATTGCGTCGCCGTATCTATAACCCCTTGATTAGCAGATATTTTTCCTGTTAAAACCGTTGAAACGACACAGCCACCAATCGTGCTCATCATGATCCCAACGATGACTAAAACCATCAAAAGTTTTGGATAATTCTTTTTGCCGTCTTTTAAGTCCGAAAAGTGAGTTGCTGAAGCTTCTACACCCATATACGCTAAGACAAATGAGGTCAACGCTCCAATATTTCCTTTGTTAGGTAAGAAGGACGAATGTGTAAAGTGAGACGAAACAGCATGTCCTTGTTTAAAGTATGCAACAGTATATCCAAACAATACGAGTACCGGGAGAATGATTCCGACTGAGAACCCTAATTTCGCCATTTTAGCAGTTGTTTCGGTCCCCCGTAATTGCAAGAATGTCAAAATCCAAAAAATACCGACAACTGAGACAAATTTAAACACTGGATCATTATTCATTGCGGGTATTTCCAAAACGTACGATAATGTACCCACAATAAAATAAATCATTGTGACAAAACCAACTGTGACTTGGAACCATTGAAAGAAAAGCGCTGCAAACCCGTATTTCTCTCCAAGTGGTTTTCCAACCCAACTATAAATGCCTCCTTCTTGATAACCCTCAATTGTGGCAAGCTCTGCTGAGCACAAGGACACTGGTAAAAACCAGAAGAATCCACAGAGTAATAAATAAAAAACCAATGCTTTACCCACAACTGCAAACGTAGGATACTCATATACAGTAACAAATAATGAAGCTGTCATTGCAAAAAACGAAAAATTTGACATACTGTTTTTTTTCATGTATTTAAATTCCTTTCATCCATTTCTATTTTTATTTTATTTTCTTTTTTAGTTTACTAATGAACAGGAAGTAATGTTATGCGATTATTGTCGAAATAAAAGACAAACCATACAAAAACTCCATTACTTGAACAATAAAAAGAATTGTAGAAGTGAGAGAACTATTCGAACAATACTTTAAAAACAAAAAGATCAGCACAAAACTGATCTCTTTTTGACAAGAATATTCTATTTAATCAGTATCAAAATTAATCTAAATGATTTTGTGCAGTTTTTATATCTTCTTGAACTTCCTCATAGTCAAAGCGTTCAATTGAACCGTTGTACTTTTCGACAATCATTGTATTTAATAATGTCTCGTCCGTTTCATCAATATATATCAATAATCCAACTTGATTTCCTTTCAATTCACCAGCGATTTTATCAAAAACTGTGATTGTTTTTTTATTTTTCAAATAATTAGTACTCATACCTGCAATATCTCCAACAATCCAACCACAGAGAACACCTAGAGGCCCCGCAAGTATACCTACCAACATGCCGATTAAACTCCCTTTGACCACACGATTACCACTTACGTAGTCAACACTATCTTTGATTGTAATATCTGTACCTACTTTATTTTTTTCAATTACTGCGGCTTGTTTGATATATAAGGTATTACTGTTATTAATATTTTTCATTTGTGAGAAGGCTTCATAAGTAGTTGCTGAATCCGAAAATGTTACTAATGCTATTTTTTTCATATTATTTTCCTCTTTCCTTGTAACTGTAGTCAACTGTCTGTATTCTTTAACTGCTTTACATGTCTGATGGTAATGGTTTAATGTTTTTGGCACTTAAAATTTTTTACAGCCATCTATAGAAATTTTATTGTAGATATTTAAGGAATAGATTTCTCCTAGATCCATTGTTCTTTAGTTAAAGAATATTTTTTCATGTTAGTACATGTAACTCTCTATAATCATTAATTTCTTAGTTAAGTAAGCAGAAAACTTTTTTGTTCTAATTTAGAAATGGCTTCTTCAATTGTTGTTGCTCTTACTTGAACCATTTCATTTGACGCTAGGTACACTATAAATTGATTTTTATCTATATTGAATGTTACACGATATTCTAGATCATTTGTTTTAAATTTCATTTAGTTTACTTCCTTTTTTACATCTGCTTGACTCCTTTCAAGCAGTGCATGATTTTTTTCCTATTAAGCAAACATTCTCTTGAATGTTTTTAAGTACATCTTGATATTATTATAACGAGGTATCTCAAATACTTGAGACATCCGTACATACGAAAAATCGAATGCTCCGGGTTCACTTGAGTGGATAACACATTGTTAGTAAAGATAGTTCGTTAAGTTTGCTCTACAAATCATCTATTAAATGCAAATCTTTTTAATGTTTTAGAACTACTTGATTGCATTCAGTTTGGTTGAATTGTTAAATATGCAGATGCATAAATCATATGAACTGATACAATATTTTAAATACTTACTATGACCTCTACTCCGTTTTTCTAATATCAATTAATCTTAGTTATATTTTTCCTATATATTCAATTAATTTTCTAGGTTACTTTTTTTCATTCACTTTAATTTAAGTTTGTTTGAAAAAATTACCCAATCCTAAGTTAGTATACGATGTACCCGCAGATAACAATTTCATTTGGTTTAATATTAGTGAAATAAAGTTAATCTTGACTAACAACCGAAACTGTCGAATCTATTTAACTGATTGATGAATTATCTTTGATGAGATAATTGAATTTAACGCATTCAATATCCTTGTTTACGGATCCGTAAACAAATATGCGATAATTAAGCATTCGTCAATCACAAGCAATATTTTCTTTGTTATTTACTATTTGATAATATTGCTTGATAATCATATGTCATTGAAAGATTAAGTGCTTCATCGTTTGATACTTGATTTTCCAATGAAAAAAATGAATATCTGGTCCTTTCCATTTTTTCTTGATTAAAGTAAATAGTTGCTTCCTTATTGACGCATAAACTCTGACTATTTTGCTTTTTTTATGGTTCTCACTCCTTTATTTTCGCCTACATTTAGTATTATGTTTGTCATAAGATTGGGACTCATTTTGCAAGATTCCTGTTTTTTTTCCTGCATAAAAAATTCCTAATGCGACAACACCTAAACCAATACTCGTTTTTACTAGATTATTCATCAAATGTTTCATCTACCTTTCAATATAAATATCTTACGCATACATCAAAGTCAGATATTGTTTCATCCTAAAATTTATGCGATTAATTTCATGTAGAATGTGCTTGAAAAATTAAAATCTCTTTTTCTCAACAACCGTTTTGCTGAAAAAATATTTATAGTATCTTGCTCGATGGTATCTATTTTCACTTTTTTTGATCGAGCTCATTGATTCAGTGAAGGATATTTTCGACCAATTTGCTAACTTGCTCTATGCCTGTTGAAATAGAGCGCTTTCTTCATCTACATTAGTTCATCAATATAATCTTCGAAATCAACCATTTCTTTTTCATCATATGTTTCATAAAGATTGGCTTCATGTAAGATATGCTTGATCTCATGTAATGCTCTTTTCTCAATGAACCATCTCTTTAAAGCATGCTTCTTTTTATCTTGTTCTAAGGTATTCAATTTTGCTAATTCGTAATCTAATTTTTTCATTGTTTTTATAATATTCTCTACTACATTCTTGTCCTTTTTTTCGTAATTTTTCATATATATATCACCCTTTTAATTGATGTAACTAATTGATTGTACTAATTCATTTACTTCGTATGTTTTATAATGATCTGCTTCATTAAGAATGTGACGAATTTCATGTAGTGCTTCTTTTTCAGCGAAAGATTTTTTCAACGTATGTTTTTGTTGACCTTTAGACAAGTAATCAATTTTGTCAAAGTTATTATCTAATTTGATGATAGTTTTTTGAATTTTTTTTATAACGTACTTTTCTTTTTCTGTGTAATTTGTCATCCATTGCTCTCCCTTTTCACTTTAATGACTGATTCATATATTTTTCAAATTCTCTTTTTTGATGTCTTTTCGTCGGTTGGCAAAGTATAACGATCAAGACGATCCACCCAATCACCGGTAGCAAACCAATTAATAACCATGCAGCGGATCGATTGATATCATGTAGACGTCTAACTGTCAACGTGAATTGTGCAATAAACAATAGAATACCTATGCTGATCACAAATATGTTAGTGCTAGCAAATGTAATATAAGAAAATCCTGTTAAAGTAATTCCTGTACTGTAGAACAATAAGTTGTATAGTACGCTATAAACGATTGTTGGGATCCAATATTGTTTTCTAGTTGCAGTATAATTCCACTTCAACATGTCCTTCCAAAATTCTAATAAAGGGGTCATTTTTCATCTTCTTTCTTTTTGCTATATTTCCTATTACTAAAACTTTTTTCTGCTTTGTTCAAAAATTATGCTTGGTTAATGATCATATCTCACCGCCTTTTTTGTTTAATATTTTTCTTTCATAACTCTAGATTAACCCTTTTTTTTATTCGTAATAACAAAGTATTGTCCAATTATTCGCCGATTTTTTATCCATAAAAACTTTCTATGATAAATTTCTTTTAAAATAAATTTTTCAAAAAGGATCTTAAGTTTGTAGAGGTATAGAATCAGAATTGATTGTTCACCCCCATTTTTATTCATGCCTTTATTTACTTCCGCTCGCAATACCTTTAAACAAAAACCCATGTTTCAACAGGACGAAAAAGTAGCTTTAGCGAAAAAATCCTTTAAATATGCTGATTAGTTATATTTGTAGCTTTAAAGTTGAAAAAATATGACTAATAAAATCAATACTTACAGATAAAAATTTAAATCCTTCTTTTTATCTTATAAGGATTTATTCCTAACCAGAGCAAAAGCTAACTTGATACAAAAAAATGCTCTATAAATATTATTCGGATAAAACTATACAGAATTTTGTGATTCATTTTGCTACTAAATCAATCTTAAACTGTCCAACAAAAAAAAATTCACTTAATTTTCTAAAAACGAAAATTATTCAGTTTACCTTATCTCATATCAAAAGTTTTTTTATTAAAGAATTTTACAACATCGATGATAAGACATCTTCAAGTGACTCGTATGGTAAGTTAGTTTATCGCTTTTCTTAAAAGAGCAGAATGATTCGTAGTATCGTAACCCTGTTTAAAAGATTATTTTTCTAATTATCTTCTTTAAGAAAATTTTTACTTCTGAGAAAGCGTCCATTCCTTATTAGTACAGAACCTTAAGAATTAAGTCATTTATTCTAAGAAGTATAGATAAACCAGTGTTTCCTGTTCATTTAGTTACTAAATTATTCAACATCAAATAAGAATATTTCTCGTATTGCACCCACTAAAACGAATCAAATTTTTGTTTATAAGAAAGAATAATTTTTACAGTTATACTTTACTTCCTTTTAGCGTATCAACTATTGACTGTCGGATAATGCGACAGAAATCGCATCTTATACCTATTTGATTTCATTAAAATGAAGTCATAAAAAAAGGAGGTATACTTATGTATAGAAGTAATGGAAATTATGAAGCCTTTGCTAAACCAAAAAAACCTAATAACGCAGATGAAATTTCAGCATATTTGATTGGCTCCGGATTAGCTTCACTTTCTGCAGCTGCATTTTTAATCAGAGATGGTCAAGTGAAAGGTGAAAAAATTCATATCATTGAAGAACTACCAATTACAGGAGGTTCTTTAGATGGAATGTACAAGCAAGAGTATGGATTTGTTACTAGAGGCGGTAGAGAGATGGAGAGTCATTTTGAATGTTTATGGGATCTATACCGCTCAATTCCATCTTTAGAGGTAGAAGGTGCATCTGTTTTAGATGAATTTTATTGGTTAAATAAAGAAGATCCTAATTCATCACACTGTAGACTTATTTACAAAAAGGGAGAACGCTTTCCAAGTGATGGTAATTTAACCTTAAGCGAAAAGGCAACTAAGGAAATTTTTGCTCTTTGCTTAATGAAAGAAAATCAATTACAAGATAAAAAAATCTCAGATGTATTTTCGAAAGATTTTTTTGAATCAAACTTTTGGGCTTATTGGAGTACAATGTTTGCCTTTGAAAAATGGCATTCAGCGATGGAAATGCGTAGATACTTAATGCGCTTTGTTCATCACATCGATGCACTAGCAGATTTTTCATCATTGAAATTTACTAAGTACAATCAATATGAGTCGCTTGTTTTACCACTACTTTCTTATCTGAAAAATCATGGAGTGCATTTCCTATATAATACAAAAGTAGAAAATATAATCATTGACACAAAAAATAATGAAAAAGTAGCACAAAGCATAATCTTAACAAACGAAGACGAAAAACAAACGATTGAACTAAGTAAAAATGATTTAGTCTTTGTAACTAATGGATCTATTACAGAAAGTTCAACATATGGTAATAATGATACGCCAGCGCCTCCAACACATGATTTAGGTGGAAGCTGGACACTATGGAAGAGACTAGCTGAACAGGATCCATCATTCGGACGTCCAGAGAAATTTTGTGAAAACTTACCTCCAGAAAGCTGGTTTGTTTCCGCGACAATTACAACACTAGATAAAAAAATTGCTCCTTACATTGAAAAAATAAGTAAAAGAGATCCATATGCAGGAAAAGTAGTGACCGGTGGAATCGTCCATGTAAAGGATTCAAATTGGAAGTTAAGTTACACATTGAACAGACAGCCACATTTCAAGAGTCAGCCAAAGGATCAATTAGTCGTTTGGGTTTATGCGCTACTATCTAACAAACCAGGTAATTATATTAAAAAATCAATTACAGAATGTACAGGAAATGAAATTGCACAGGAGTGGTTGTACCAAATGGGTGTACCAGTAAGTAAAATTAAGAATTTAGCACTAAATTCTTGCAACACTGTACCTTGTTATATGCCATATATAACATCTTACTTTATGCCTAGAGCAAATGGTGACCGGCCATTGGTTATACCTAAAGGATCTAAAAACTTAGCCTTTATTGGTAACTTTGCTGAGACTGGAAGAGATACTGTTTTTACAACAGAGTATTCCGTCCGAACTGCGATGGAAGCTGTTTATACACTGTTAGATATTGATCGTGGTGTTCCCGAAGTCTTTGCGTCATCTTATGACATAAGAATGTTACTTAAAGCCTTTTACTACCTGAATGATAGAAAAGGAATAAAAGAGGTGAAAGTTCCATTATTAGCCAAATTAATCGAAAAACATGAGCTGAAAAAAATAAAAGGAACTTTCTTAGAAGAATTACTGCAAGAATCAAAATTACTTTAGAAAAGTTTTAAAAAATTAATCAAATTGATTAAGGAGGAAGTTAATATGTATTATTCTAATGGGAACTATCATGCATTTGCACATCCTAAGAAACCAAAAGGTGTTGAAGATAAATCAGCATATTTAATCGGATCTGGTTTAGCATCGTTAGCAGCTGCTGTATTTTTGATTCGTGATGGACAGATGCCAGGTAAGAATATTCATATTTTAGAAGAGTTATCCTTACCCGGTGGGAGCCTCGATGCCACACTACAACCCGAAAATGGTTTTGTTATGCGTGGTGGTCGAGAAATGGAAGAACATTTCGAAACATTGTGGGATTTATTCCGTTCAATCCCTTCTTTAGATACCAAAAATGCTACAGTTTTAGATGAATTTTTCTGGCTAGCAAAAGAAGATCCAAGTTTCTCTCATGCTCGTATAATTGAAAATAATGGAACAAGAATGGCTACAGATGGACAACTTAAACTGTCCAAACAAGATATTAGAGAAATTTTATCCTTAGTTTTAATGACAGAGGAAGAATTGAATGATACAAAGATAAATGACATATTTAGTCCAGAGTTTTTTGAATCAAATTTTTGGTTATATTGGGCATCAATGTTTGCTTTTGAGCCTTGGGCTTCAGCGATGGAAATGCGGCGATATTTATTAAGGTTTGTA
Source organism: Enterococcus sp. 5B3_DIV0040 (assembly GCF_002140755.1). Classification (NCBI taxonomy): domain Bacteria; kingdom Bacillati; phylum Bacillota; class Bacilli; order Lactobacillales; family Enterococcaceae; genus Enterococcus; species Enterococcus sp. 5B3_DIV0040. The sequence continues at coordinate 167,437 of NZ_NGLC01000003.1, read as the reverse complement.
CACCACGTAGGAGCATTGGCTGATATGTCATCATTAAGATTTACTAAGTATAATCAATATGAATCATTGGTAAAACCACTGATTCATTATTTAGAAGAACATCATGTTCATTTCCAATATAACACAGCGGTTAAAAACGTAATTGTAAAAAAAGATGAAGACAAAAAAATTGCCACTTCATTAGAGTTAGTGGTCGATGGAATTGAAAAAAACATCTCTTTGACAGAGAATGACCTGATCTTTGTAACGAACGGTTCTATTACAGAAAGTACTACGTACGGAAGCAACCACAAGCCTGCTGATACCAATCACGAACTAGGAGCTTCTTGGGCATTATGGAAAGCTTTAGCCAGACAAGATTCAGACTTTGGTAAACCAGAAAAATTTTGTGATAACATTCCAAAAGAAAACTGGGTGATTTCAGGAACAATTACATTAAAAGATGATCGTGTATTACCGTATATTGAAAATATTAGTAAAAAAGATCCTCGTAGTGGATCAATTGTAACAAGTGGACCTGTTACAATCAAAGATTCAAGCTGGTTTTATGGCTATTCTATTAGTCGACAACCTGTTTATAAAGCTCAAAATCCAAATGAAACAGTTGTTTGGGTCTACGGTCTATTTTCTGACAAAAAAGGCGATTTTGTGAAGAAAAAAATTACAGAATGTACAGGTATTGAATTATGCGAAGAATGGCTATATCATATTGGTGTTCCAATCTCTGAAATTCATGATATTGCTACAAATTCTGCGAATACGATACCAAGCCATATGCCATATATCACTTCTTACTTTATGCCAAGAGCTGTGGGAGATCGTCCGTTAGTTGTACCAAAAGGTTCACAAAATTTAGCCTTTATAGGTAATTTTGCAGAAACGGATCGGGATACTGTTTTTACAACAGAGTATTCGGTTAGAACAGCTATGGAAGCCGTTTATACATTGTTAGAGATTGATCGTGGTGTTCCAGAAGTATTTGCCTCCTCTTTTGATGTCAGGACTATTTTAGAAACCCTTTACTATCTAAATGATCAAAAAGGACTAAATGAAGTGAATATGCCTTTAATTGATCACCTTATTGAAAAAGAAGCGTTGAAGAAGATTAGAGGAAGTTATATAGAAGAGCTATTAGAGAATGCAAATCTAATTTAAATCGACTTCTTACAATTAAAAAAGAATGAGTTTACTACGCAATTGATGCATTATTGCACGTATCTTCCCCAAACAATAATAAAAGTAAGTCATTCGTATTCTCTTAGGACATAGTTGAGACAGCCCAGGATTTTTTAAACAAAGACGAAACAATTCATTTTTATCAAAATTAAGACATTAACAATATAATTAGGATGTAAAAATATTGACAACTTAACAATTAGGCTCTTTGTCATCTAATATTGTTGAAGAAAATCCTAAGAATCATATCACTTAATATTTTTCCTAAAGAAAATTTATACGATTGTAAAAAGTTTAACTTTTTCGGAGTGGAGAAATCCACTCCATTTTTGTATGCTTTTATTGATGATTTGAGGAAGCTTTTAATACATCTTATCTATATTATACCGGACTCTGACAGCTTAGTTTCCCTCCATATGATTGTAATTGTAGTAATCAAGTTAGATATCAATTTCTCACATCAATGAGAATCTCTTCCGTCATAAATTTTATACTTTAATAGGCTAAAGAAATTCTCCATAATTGAATTATCTAAGAAATTCTCTTTACGAAACATAGTTTGGAAGTCTTATGTCCTTTCAATCCATGCCTCTAAGCTTTAATTTATTATTTTCATCTTTTAATAGGACTTATGTATTTGCTATAAATTTCTCTCTAGTTAGTTTCCTCTACTCTTCGTAAAATTGTTTGATTTTGATTATCTACTTAGACAAAAAAATTCATAACTTAATGTCGATTTTTCTGCACTAAAAAAGGGGTCAGTAACTTTTAAGTTTCTGACCCATCAAATAATTGTCCTAATACTTATAAAAATGATTTTTAGCTGAGTAATTAGTAAGACGATCAAATTTGTCTTACAAAACAGACTATCTAGAAAATACATTCTCTAAATACTCTTTAATATTTGTATTTGAAGTTCCGTAACAAAATTCTCTTCATCTGAACTATTAAAATGATTCGCCATAGAAACCTCATAGACCATTGGGTTTCCTTTGTAACCAAGACTTTCATATGCTTCTTTAAGAGTAAGATAACTCTTCAAATAGTTCTCCAAATTCCAGCTAAATTTCACACATAAGTATTCTCCCCCAACTAATTCGTCTGTCATCGCGTATAGGTTGAAATTTTTTATCGGATAAACATTGATAAAAAGAGAGCTGTATTCTATTTCATCTAGTGAAGAATAGTCTCCTAGAACATATGAGCAATTATACTGATATGATTTTGGAATCAAATTGTTCCTTCTAAGTAGAGAATAAAGCTCTGAAAAATAAAGATCTGGTTGAGTCAAAGGAGTATTTTTTTCATTGCACATATATTTTATTATTGTTCTATTTTCAATTGTTCTTCGATACACCTTTCCCTCAGGTTTACTTAGTAGTACGTTTTGGAAACTAAGTTCCTTCCTTTGATTTTCAATCAACCCTTTTATATGGCCCAACTCATTCATTTGACTTTGTATTTCTTTTTCTTGTTTTTTCAAAAACGAACAGAAATATTCAGGTGACAAAGACATTGCATTTTTAATATCATCAATAGACATGTTTAATTTTCTCAAATACTTGATTATCTCTAAATAGAATAATTGTCGAACAGAATAGTACCTATAGTTGTTTTCTTTGTTAATATATTCTGGCTTAAATAGGTTAATTTGATCATAATACCTTAAAGTTCGAATAGAGATATTACTCAGTTTTGAAATTTTTCCAATCGATAAATATTCCAAACATACACCTCTCCCTTGACTCTCTAGTTACGTTAGAGTTTATCCTAATAGTATCTTAACATAAAGGAGAAAATATTTATGACGAAAACATTGAGACTACTGGCTGCTGATTGGCAAGCTGGAAATAAACCAGAATATTATTTCGGCGCAGAACTTTTATCGTGGTTAGCCCCCCAAAATAACAATCAAAAGGAAGTTAGGCTTCCAATTGCGCATCCTGATACTACAAATTTATTGAAAGAAAATGGTGTAGTCGCGCAAAAAGTAGTGAAAGAGAATGTTCAAATCTCAAAGAGAGTTCTCGAAGAAGAGCAACCTGAAAAAATCATTACATTAGGAGGATCTTGTTTAGTATCTCAGGCTCCTTTTGATTATCTGAAAGGTAAGTATAAAGATGAATTAGGAGTCATCTGGATTGATGCGCATCCAGATATATCAAATCCTACAATATTTCACAATGAACATGCAATGGTTCTAGGCAATCTATTAGGTATGGGGGATCCCGAACTTTCACAAATAGTAGAAAACCCACTATCCTCAGATTCTATTCTGTACGTAGGCTTGCAAGAACCTAGCTTTGATGAAAAGGATATATTAGCTGATTTAAAAATCAATTATACGATCCAACAAGATAAGCATCTGAATTATCCTGAAATTCAGGAATGGATCAACCAAAATAAGTTCAAAAAAATTGCAATCCACTTTGACCTAGATGTTTTAGATCCTACTTTATTCAGATCGGTCTATTTTGCGGAACCTGGGAAAGACAACTTTCCATCTGGCGCAGGAAATATGTCTATATCGGTCGTTACATCCATTTTAACGAACTTGTTTGAGAATAATGAAATCGTTGGTTTGACTATAGCAGAATATTTACCTTGGGATGCGATAAAACTGAAGGAACTAATGAATAAACTGAAAATATTTACCTAATAAATTTCTATAAATAATAATGTGTGTAACAGTTCTTCAAAGTGATCAGAAACTTTTTAAGTTTCTGACCCTACAGTAAATTATTCGACATGCATAAACGGTATAGCTAACTTAACAACCCTTTTTTCTTTTCGCTAAGAAAAGATATATCAATTAATAGCGGAGGCATCATTGAAGATCATCAAGTGTTTGCTCTCCATGCTCAAATCATACCCGCATAACTCCTTGAAATATGTGCGATAATCTGTTTCAGCTATGCGAACGACCTCTTTACTAGAAAAGTTCTCAAAATGGACTAATTCTTTGACTAGGGACAATTTAACATCAGTTTTTAAGTTTTCAGGCCACCACTACCAAAAGGTTTCTCGCGTTAGGTCTTCCAATAAAGTATCCAATCGCTGAACTTGTGTTACCATGTAGACTTCTAGTTTTTTGTGTCTCTTTTGGTTCCTTTAGATACTTGAGTGACTCCTTTTAATAATCCTTTCGCGTAGTGAATATAGACATGTTTTTTTCTACGTGCTCCTTTACATTGATCAGATTTATTCAACTTCTTTATCCATATCTTTCGTCAATATTTTTCTTTATTAGAAAAGAATGTACAGGGGAAAATGCAACAATCGCTATCACAAATATAGTTTAGTTTGTTTGATAACCAACATTCATATGAAATTGTGTAACACATAGTACATTTTAAACTTTTGTTTTTGGCATATAATCAATTCCGTACTTCTTGATACTTCAGCCATTAGATTTTTATAATAAAGATTTTTGAAATAAGATTTACTATTTTTGACACAGAAAAATCCCAATACAGTAGAGTAGTGTTTTCCAAACTCAAGCATCCCCTTTACGCGTGTTAATTTTTAAATATATCTATAAGTAGTTTTAGAAGTATATTTTACGTTCCCGGTTAGCGATTTCGATTATATTAGCAAATTATCTGTACTTATATCTAGTTAATCTGCATGACAATTACTTTGGTCGCGATAAAGGTATCACCAACTTGTTGGCCATATATATTTGCAGATCTTTCAAGTTGTAAATCAGCACGAGATCCTTCCACTATTCGAGAATTCTGAGATTGTGCATCATAAATAATCACTTTTATTTCAGTCTCAGTAGTAATCACAAAGGAAAATTTTTCTTCAGAGGATTCTGCCATATCATAGACTTCACCGTCTTCTCCTTTAATTTGGGACGTATTCGTCAATTCCATTTCAAAGCGCTCACCATCTATACTAACGAGTGTTCCCGTTTTGTCGGCTTGATCCAGTTCTGCATTTGTCTTTTCTTCATCTGTTTGATCCGCAGTATCTTGATCATTATTCCCACTTTGACTATCTTCCGTTTGATTCTGAGGCGTATTAATTTGAGTGTTAAGGGGTACGTTGTCGTTGCTCGTCTGTTTGTCATTCGCAATGACTCCACAGCCACTGAGTAACGCTGCAAACAAAACAATTACTATTTTTCTTTTTTTCATAGAAACACCTTCCTTTTATTCATAGCGTAATGCTTCGATCGGTTTTAATTTCGACGCCTTATAGGCTGGTAAGTAGCCAAAAATTGTACCAATCAACATCGAAAATGACACACTGATCAAAATCGATAACAATGAGATCGTCATAGGATAATTTAACAGATTCAAAGCGATCAGACTGATGAGCATGCCCACAAAGATCCCAATCAATCCACCAATCACCGATAAAACGATCGCTTCCGTTAAAAATTGCTGCAAAATCACTTTACGTTTCGCACCTAAGGCTTTCTTCAAACCGATCTCTCTGGTACGCTCTGTCACACTGACCAGCATCGTATTCATCACCCCGATCCCACCGACGAGTAAGGAAATGCTGGCAATTCCCCCCAGTAAAATCATATTCGATCGATTGATATCATCAGTCATTTTCTTGACTTCATCATAGTTGCGAATAGAAAAAACAAAATCCGAAGGCGGAATATGCTTGGTTAATTCATGGCTGGCTTGTAAGACCGCTGATTCTAAGTCTTCAGCATTTGACGCCTGAAAAAGCACTATTGGCTTTTGATTAAGTTTTCCTTCAGCTATACTTTGACTGCCTCGAGGGATGAAGACATATTTCCCTGATAATTGATCCGTGTCAGAAACGGCTACGCCAACGATGCGAAATGGTGTGCCATTGATTTCGATCAATTGATTTACAGGATTTTGATACTTGAAAAAAACTTCTGCGAGGTCAGATGTGATTACGGCAACTTGTTTTTGTGAACGCAGTTCGGTTCCGGTCATTGCTCTCCCTGCAAGGATCGTATGCGGTAATATCTCAAAGAAACTACTGTCCATGCCTAGCACTATCGTGTCTGTTTTTTGATCTCTTTGATATACAGTCATATTGGCTTCATGGAATAAGCTGACATTCTTCGCATGCGCAATGGTCAGTAGATGTTGCAGATCTCCTTCTGATAGTTGAGGGGCGTAATCAGGCAAACGATCATTTCTACCGCTTTCGCCCGCTAAAAAAGCACTTCTAGCGTCATATTCGATCCGCATCGAGTTAGTATCACCACCAATCAGCTGCTTTTTCATGTTTTCAGTATTTCCATTGATGATGCTCACAATGGAAATGATGGAGGCAATTCCGACAATGATTCCTAGCATCGTCAAGAGTGAACGCAAACGATGCTGGTAGATTGATTGGATGGCTAAGCGGATATGTTCAATCATTTTTCTCCCTCCTCGTCAATTTCCCCATCTTTTATAACGATTTGGCGTTTTGCATAGTCCGCGACCTCTTGTTCGTGAGTGATTAAAACAACTGTTTTTCCCAGATGATTCAGCTTCGAAAATAGTGCCATAATTTCATGACTATTGGCAGTATCTAAGGATCCCGTTGGCTCATCCGCTAAAATCAAATTTGCCTCTCCTGCTAATGCCCGAGCGATCGCCACTCGTTGTTTTTGTCCCCCAGACAACTGATTGATCCTAAAATCGATCCGATCACTCAACCCGACACTTTCCAATGCATAAATGGCTCGTTTTGTTCGTTCTTCCTGACTGACACCGGCATACAAAAGCGGTAAGGCAGCATTTTGTAAAACAGATAGTTTCGGCAGCAGTTCAAAATTTTGAAACACGAAGCCGATTTTTTGATTGCGGATCATAGAGAGATCATCTTCCTCCATCTGACTGGTGTTCTTGCCATCAAGCAAGTAGCTGCCCATTGTCGGTGTATCCAAACAGCCAATAATATTCATTAAAGTAGACTTGCCTGATCCTGATCGTCCCATGATGGAAACAAATTCGCCATGATCAATCGTTAGGTTGATCTTCTTCAAGACTTGAAGTTCTCCAGCTCCTTGTTTGAAATTTTTGTAAACATCAATCAACTGGATCATTTGATCTCACATCCATTCCTTCTTTGATACCGTTTCTTGGAAAAACAAGCTCCAGTTGCATATCCAGTTTACTTTCTAACAAATACATGGTTTCATCTGTTTCATCTTCGCCAATCTCTACTTTCATCTTTTTAATTCTCTGATTATCAATAACATATATGAACGAACTTCCGTCTTCATCTAACACAAATGATTTTGGTAGTTTGACTTCCTTTTTATCTTCTTCAATCAGTTCCACAAAACAATGAATACCAATGCTAGGCGGCTCTTCACTTTCATCTAAAACAACTTCAAAATGAAATTGCGACAAATTGGGATTTGCGCCTTGTTCTTCAACCACTACGGAAGGCTCTTTCATATCCCCAACTCGGGTGATCTTTCCAGTCCATCGCTGACTACCGCCATTACGGTCTCTAAGTTCAACCTTTTGACCAGGCTCAAGTTGATTGCGGCGAAATTCATCCACAGTTCCTTTTAAAAAAAGCCGACTGGTATCAACAATTGTCATGAAAGGATTTTCTGGAACTGATTCACCAGAACTCATGTTCATTTGTCGTTCATCCACATCTTTAATGATTCCGTCAATATCAGCATTCACGACATCTGAGCCATGCTGCTCTTTGACTGAACGTAGTTCTAATTCTGCCCGTTCCAGCTCTAATTCGGCATCGCCAATGCTGCTTTCCAAATTTTGCGCTTCCAGCAACAATTGACTTTGCTGCATTTCCAAGTCGGTCTTGCGTTCTTCTAGCGCTTCTTTGTCCTCTTCTTCGGCACCGGCGAGTTTTTGTTTATTCTCCTCCAACTGATTGGTTACCTTATTGTATTGCTCCCATTTTTGGTTGGTTTGTCGCCTTGCTTGTTCCAAAGCTCTCGTACGATTGGCCGTTATCTGTTCTGCTTCTTTAATGGCTAAGGCTCCCTCAGGGTTGGAATAAACAAAAAGGGCTTGTCCTGCTTTGACTTGATCCCCTGCCTCTACTTTTCTTTCGACGACTGCGCCTCTCTTGCTATCTACTTTTACTTCAACAGTTTTTGCTGGCTCAATGGACCCTACTAATTGAAAATCATTTTTTGGCTGTAAATCTTGTAAAGATATGCGAGTGATAACAGGCTCCTCGTGGCGATTAGACGCCCAAGTACCTGTCCACCCTAAACTACCAATGATCAGTAGAACACTAATGATCAGAATGCTCCTTTTTGATTTTTTTATGTGTTTTCTCAAATATTTCACCTTCCTGATTGATTAATTGTTTGACCATCTTTATTTAATCATTAAATCAGGCAGCGTTTAAAACGATTCTCTTAAGATAATCTGAAGATTCCTTAAGAATATCAACTTGGTAATCAATACCCTTCTTTCATATAAAGAATTCTTAAGAGTTAAAACCTATTTGTATCCTTACCTCTTTGCTATAATTAAGAATATTTCATTGAAAGGAGCTTTTTATGAATATCAAACGATCGGCATTTGTTTTTTCTTTGTTTGCCCTCTGTTTATTCGTAGCAGCCTTATGGCTATTGAAAGAAACCAGAATCGTCCAAACGGTTAGAGATAATCTTGTATCAAACCTTGTCATACAAGAAGTTGTTGAAACGGATAAAGGTGAGGGCACTAGGGTTTTAGGTACAATTTTTGATTTAAAACCCCTCAAGCAACTGTTTTTAGCATCCTCCCTATTTCTTGTTTTTACCGTTTCCTTAATCTGCTATTTTATCTATCGCTATTATTCAAAGAAAAAAATTGCAAAGATTGCCGAAAGAATCCCGCTCTTTTTCTCTCAATCTGCGGAATGTTCGACTGGTAGCCTGTCCATTGACCATGAATTATTAAGAATAAAAGATACAATGAACCGCAATGAAGCTCTTTTAAAGGAAGAAACACAGCGCACCAAAGACTTGATCACCTATTTGGCTCATGACTTGAAGACTCCCTTAGCCTCAGTGATTGGCTATCTCAATCTATTGTTGGATACGAAAAACTTGACCAATGAACAAATGACGCAATCCTTGACGATTGCTTTAGAAAAGTCTGAGCGTTTGGAAACGCTGATGAATGAATTTTTCGACATCACCCGTTTTAATCTGCAAGACATCCAATTGTATCAACGGGAACTTGATTTCGTCTTCTTACTGAAGCAAATCCAAGAAGAATTCTATCCGCTGCTGAAAGAAAAAGAACAAGTCATCTGCTACACTGGACCAGAGAGCTTGAAATTAGAAGCCGATAGTGAACAGTTGGCGCGAGTGTTAAACAATCTGTTAAAAAATGCCATTGCCTATGCACCTGATCAAACCACGATCACAATGCAGCTAATCGTAGACGAACAAGCAGCCACTTTCATCCTAGCGAATCAAAGTGAGCCGATCGAACAAGAACAATTGGAGGCATTATTTGAAAAATTTTATCGTCTGGATCAAGCTCGTTCAACCAAGACAGGTGGAGCAGGTCTCGGATTGGCGATCGCCAAAGAAATTATTTTGGCGCATCAGGGAACGATCCGAGCTGCTAGCAAGAACAATGAGATTCAAATGATCGTCACATTACCTTTAGCGACAAATCAACATGAAAAAACGAGAAAGTCAGTTAATTGAAAAGGAAGGTCAATACGAGTGGAAAAGATACTTTTAGTTGAAGATGAAAAAGAAATTTCAGATTTGATTGCCTTTTATTTACGAAACGAAAATTTTTCTGTCATCACTTGTGCAGATGGGCATGAAGCTCAGGTACAGATCGAGCAAAACAGCTTTTCTTTGGCGATTCTTGATGTCATGCTGCCAGATATCACAGGCTTTGACCTTTGTAAAATCATCCGCAAGAAGCATCATTACCCAATTATTATGTTGACAGCTAAATCTGAGGAGATCGATAAGATCACTGGTTTGACAATTGGTGCCGATGATTATATCACGAAGCCCTTTCGTCCGTTGGAAGTGATCGCTCGAGTGAAAGCTCAGATACGCCGCTCGACCCAATACAACGGCTCAGATCAAAACAAATTGATCGTGAGAGAGTTGGAATTAGATGTCAATAAGCGAAAATGTTTCTTGCAAGAAGAAGAACTTTCCCTGACGCCCATCGAATTTTCCATTTTAAAATTATTGATGGAGCGAAAAGGCCAAGTGGTAAGCTCTGAGGAAATGTTTCAAGAGGTTTGGGGCGAAAAATATTACACGTCTTCCAATAATACTATCATGGTCCACGTTCGAAACCTTCGGGAAAAAATGCACGATACCCACAAGAAGTCCTCTTATATCAAAACGGTTTGGGGAATCGGCTATAAAATGTGATATAAATTTATTTTTAGGTTCTATGCTTTATGGCTCCTTGATATTTCTGATTAACTAATTGACCGCAATCGCTCCTGCGATCACATTTCCTAAAATCAGAATAACTACAAACAACATCGCAGATCCCCCCCTTTCTCGTAACACTCAACTATATTGAAAAGATCACCGTTTCTAATGAGTAAAAATATCCCAAAGAAGTAAAATGTCTAAATTAAAACAGGATCAAAAACTATTAAGTTTCTGACCACATACAATATTTGTCCTAATACTCATAAATCTAAATTTTAATTGAACAATGATTTAGTTACGAGTTTATGAACACAAAAATAGAGTAATACATATAAATTACGGTAATTAAAAAGAGTGTACAGAAATAAGGGCTCTTCGACATTTGATCCTAATCACATGATTTGAAAAAAACGCCAAGCAAAACCTATTCACTAGTTTTTGCTTGGCGTTTTATTTGTTGTCAACTCAATTTCTGTGTATAAGGAAAAGCAAAGTTCATTGCAATAAAACTATTACCTGATTTTTCTTTTTTGTTATTAGTTTATCTAACAAAAAAACAACATCAGCTATTCATTATTCCCTGCATAAATTGATCTACAATTGTTTTAACAGGATTAATTTGATGGATCATTGAAATTCCTAGACCGACTGATGCAAACCCTTTTTCTAGATTTCCAAAAAGCATTCCATCTCTCATTCCATTTCCCCCTCCAGAAGCCTGAAGAATAGCTTCTCGGCTTTCTCCTGCTTCATCCATTGCAACTAATTTATAAGGAAGCAACCCAGGTAAAGAGCGATAATAAGCTGGAACAGTCCGATACAATAACATATCAGTTGCATTCGACGATATTAATTGATGTTTTATATTATCAGCTAATGGAGATTCTTTTGATGCTAGAAATGCGGTTCCAGAAAAAATACCATCCGCTCCTAATGCTAGCGCTGCTTTTGCCGTTCGAGCATCTGTAATCCCTCCGGCTGCTAATACAGGCACTCTTCCCTTCACTACATCAACTATTAAAGGTACTATTGAAAACGTGCCAATAACTTGATCTGGAACTGTCCCACCCTCGTCGAAACCTGTTGCTACGATTACATCAGCACCACCTTCTATTGCTACATTAGTGTCCTCAACAGTTGGAGCCCCACGATAAACAATTTTAATACCATTTGCTTTAAACTTTTGCGTCCATTCTTTTGAAAATTGCCCCACCATAACAGCAACTTCAACACCTTCTTCAACCATCATTTCAAGCATAGGTTGCGTATACATATCAAATCCTTCAACCATTGGAACAACATTAATTCCGATTGGGTTATTCGTAATACTTTTGGCAATTCGTACTTCCTTTCGCATATTTTCAATCGTTTTATCAATCGTGGTTGCGGCTTCTGTTTGACCAGCATTTATCCCCAATACTCCTAAAGCTCCAGTCTTACTTATTGCACCAACAAATTCACCATTTGTCAGCCAACTCATAGGACCTTGGATAATCGGTTTTTTTATTCCTAAAACTTCCGTAACGCTTTTTACCATAGTTGACACCTCTTTATCATTCATTTATATTTAAGTTACATCTGTCTCTTAAATTTCACAAGAGTCAAATTGACGAAAAATGTCATTTATGTGACATAATAGTTAGTAATGTCACCGAACAAGGAGAAAAATGAAACAAGATAAACGGTTTGCTAGAAGCGAACGCATAATTAGAGAGGCATTTTTGGAATTACTAGAAACTAAATCTTACGCGGAAATCAAGGTTACTGAGATTTGTCAGCTAGCAGATTGTTCACGCAATGCATTTTATTTACATTATGAAACAAAAGAACATTTATTAAGCAGTATTGTCCGTGAAATCACTGATAATATCCAGCAAAGTTGCCAGCCCGTTGTCAAATCTCTAAACAAAATTGGTGAAAATGAGTCCAGAAAGTATACTGATCAAATACTTCAAGCAATTGACAGAAATAAAAAAGTTGTCAGTATTCTTTTGAAACAAAACCAGATGAACTTTTTAAGATGCCTTAGTCATACCATGGTTGAATCAATGATAGAACATACCAAACCATTCAACGTTAGTCCTAATATTCCCTTAGTTGTCTATTTTTCTAGTGGAATATGTGGATTTATTGACTTTTGGTTGACAACCGATTTATCTTTGGAAGAAGCACAAGATATACTCCATCATACGGTCTTTAATCAATCCAAAAAAGAGTATTATAAATAAGAAACTTCATGGAAGCAATCTTCAAGTCTCTATCATGATCCTATAATTTCATAAGAAACCCCTCAAAAATAGAGCGGCACTAATCCTAAAAGTGAGAAGTAAGTAAAAACACTTTATAAATAGGCCATTTTATTTTTTGTATAGTAATATGTTTAAAAAATTTAAATGAACGAACTTATCTCTATACAATTAAGAATCTGAATCACAATTCTTTAAAGAAAGAGCAAGTCTTACTAATCAAGTACATGAAAAAAAGTGTCCAGAACAAAGATTTTCTAGGCATTCTATTTTTAAAATCAGTAAGAAACTTATACCCTTATTTTGACTTGATTTTTCATTGTAAATACAAATTGGTAATGAC
>NZ_NGLC01000003.1:95467-154238 GCF_002140755.1 Enterococcus sp. 5B3_DIV0040 | reverse complement strand
ATACAAATTGGTAATGACACCAAATAATTAGAATAATTTTTTCCATTTAAAAAGAAAATTAATAAATCTATTGTCATTTTTCGTTTTAAATGGTATAGATTTTATATCGATAAATGGCATAAGTGGATATTATACGAGTATAACTGCTATTTAAGTTTTCTAATTGATTTTTTAATTCGCTTACTTGCTCGAAAATCTCCTTCAGAGATTTTCTTCTTTTTGCATTCAAAATAACTCCTCCTTCCTAGTACCAGTTACTTTCAAAGTCTTCAGAATCTTTAACAAGAAAAGACATCTTATCTACAATCTGTTGCTGAGAAACGCTTCTAATGTACTCTAAGCCCTGCTCTTGTCGTTCTTTCCTTTCTTGCTCCTCCAACTCACCTATTTGCTTCCTCCGCTGTTGTTGCTGTTTATAATCTTTTCTGTTTGGAAACACGCTCCCTTCAGCGTTTTTAACAATTTTCAACAAGTTCTTTCTATCCTGGTCGGACAAAGATTCTCCATTCTCTAATTTGTCGATCGCTAGATACATTTCTTCATAATCAATGTCAAAAATCTTTAGTTTCATCTTGATTTCCTCCAGTTTGATTTAATTTAGATTTTGGCAAAGAATAAGGAAGCCTTGCGCCCTTCTTCTTTCCGTAAAATCAATTAAAACAAGGCGAGTTGTTCAGCACATTCAGGAATGACCCAAACGTCTGGTTCCTTTTTTTGTATTCTTTTTGGTGCAGTTGCTGGCTCCTGCTTCTTCCTCGTGATCCAAGCGGGATTTATAATGTGAAACGGTGTGTACCAAGTAGAGGTTTCCTCACCCGACATGGAATTTTTCACTTTGCATACGGCGTTGATCCCACATAATGAAAGCTGAACATAAGCCATCAGCAAGCAATTTTCGTCAATATCTTCACACTGCACTCTTAGCTGTGTTTGGTAATTATAGCCACCGCTTTCCATTGCGACCGCAAAAGCAAGAATCATGCTACCAGCACCTACACATGGCTCATAGTAGCCAATCCATCCCTTTTCCTCTAATAACGGCTCATTGTTGGTAAAAGTCATTCTAGCCATCAATTCTGCGATATGAGAAGGAGTAAAAAATTGACCTGCATTTTTACTGTTTATGTTTAATTCCATGTAAATTGCACCTAGCCAATCTTGCACTTTGTATTCAAACGCCATTCTAAGCAATCCTAAGCAGTCCGTAAGCAGAAAAGCTTCTTCCCTCGTATATTTGACAACAGTCGCTAAATAGGCGGCTTCTCGCTCCTCGTACTGACCTTTATCCACACTGTTTGAAAAAGCATAAGCCATCATATGCACCCAATCGAAGAAAACGGTAGAGATATTTTGTTTTCCTGCTAGACTCTGTAATTTCGTAGTGATCATTTTTCGATAGTTTCGCTTGTCTTTCATGTTTTCCTCCAATAATTTCAGTTGGTTTTACACTCTTTTTCCTGCGTATCAGAAAATAAATTAATCAAATGGCAAATCTAATCCTAAATATTCGGCTTCTTTAAACCATTCTTCATGTAATTCTAGATTCTCGCACGACATCGTTTCCCAATTTCTTAGATAGGCGGTTTTTGTTTGGTACTTTGCGACATTACCGATTGCGACTATATACAAAAATCGGTACCTCTTACCGTTTCGATACCACCCTCGGTCATACTTTTTATCATAGTAAGTTAACTCTTCAGCCATCTGTATCACGTCTCCTTTTTAGAAATATCAGTCAACCGCCGAAGCGGTTGACAATTTTTTGTCCTCTTACAAGCTGTTATCAATCGCGATTTTTCCCACTTCGTTGTACGAAACATCGATTAATTGGAAAAGATTAGAATCGTCTTCAAAACCAAAACTAACAATGAATTCAGTGAATTCTCCTCTTTTACTTTCAAATTCCTTGTATTGGTCACTTCCTTCCAACGCACCAGTCATACTGATAAAAAATGTCTGATAACCGATTGGATTTGTTACTATCGTTGTGACTGAACCCCCAAACAATGCTTGAGCAAAGCCGTGTGCCTTCTTCACCTCTTTTTTGAAGCTTGGTAGTGCCGTAACAATCATTGCGTTATTTGTGATAAATTCCATTTGAAATCTCCTCCATTTTTTGTTTTTTGTCTTTACAAATCCATTTGAGTTAAGCGATTTGTGGGTGGCGAAAAGTTTTGATTTTAAGAAATGTCATTGGGCATTTGTTTTTATTTCTCCTTTCTTCGTTGTTGATCTCGGACATTCGAGCATAGCTGATAGCGGTTTGGCGTGCTTAGAACTTACACCGGTGATAGGCAGAAAAAAAGGGAATGCTGTAGAAAAAAGTTTTGTGATCTTTGCAAAAGTTTTTTCGCCCCTTTTTTTCTGACTGGCGCTGGTGTATAAGCGAACTAGCCAACCCGATAGCAGCATGATCGATGGTCGAAACAACGAACAGGAGTGAAACAAATGCCCAACGCCCTGATATTTCTTCAAATCTAACCAAGATTCCGGTACGGAATCTTTCCACCTGCGGATCTCATTGCTTTAGCAAGGAGGTTCCGCTTCTCTTGTTCCTTCATTTTTTATGTACTAGGTCAACCGCCGAAGCGGCTGACCTCCTTGTTCTGCTTTAAAATGGCAAATCATCATCTGAAACGTCTAACGTGGCTCCTACTGGTGCGACTGCTGGCATGTCGCTATCACTTGGGAAACCGGATGTTAATGGCTCGTTGTAATTCTGACGATTGGCTTGCTGAGTGGGTTGACTTGCTTGTGTGCTTTGTCGTTGTTCGCTTGTTGCCTTAGATTCCAACAATTGAAAATTCTCTGCTACAACTTCAGTTACATAAACACGCTGTCCTTGTTGGTTGTCATAAGAACGTGTTTGGATTCGTCCGGTCACTCCTAGTAATGTTCCCTTGCGAGCATAATTAGCAAGTGTTTCCGCTGGCTTTCTCCAAATCACACACTGAACGAAGTCTGCTTCACGCTCTCCGGCTTGGTTGGTAAAGTTTCGATTGATGGCAAGGGTAAACGTCGCTACCCCTGTACCGTTAGCTGTGTAGCGCAATTCTGGGTCTTTCGTTAAGCGTCCTACTAAAGTTATATTGTTGATCATAATTATTTCCTCTTTTCATCTACTTTATTTTTAGTCATCTTCTGGGTGTTCTTCTTGCATTTTTTGTAACAATTCTAAAAATAGTTCTTCGTCTTCAGCCGAACCCTCGGCGTGGATTGGTAACCCACGCCCAAGGTTTTGACTTTCAGACCTTCCTTCTTGATTTGTTGGCGTATATTTAGCTGTCAAAGTTCATATTCACCTCTTAGTTTTTTTGCACAAGGTGCGCAAACGTACCCAACGCCCCAAGCACCGCTTGGGTATTCGTTTAACATGTAGCGACATTCTTCACACTCACCGTAATAAGTCGCTTCACTCTCAAAATCGATCGATTGTTTTAAGCGTGCCAAGTTGATTTCAATCGTTCTGAGCCGTTTCATACCATATTCATCTTCACGATACACGTCGCAATAGGCTACTGGTAACTCGATATCGTTGATTCCGATAATGTCCTCCTGTAAAATTTCTTCTTCCTGAAAGACAAATGAAGTTTTAAATTTATATTTTTTACCGTCATTGATTTTCATTTTTCTTTTGTACGAAAGGGTTATGAAACCCTTTCGTATACCTCCTTTTCCTTGTCTTGGTGCTGTTCTTTGTGTAAGTCCTTCAATGATTCGATTGCCTGCTTGATTCCCTCTAATTCGGTCAACGTATATTTTTCGCCCAACTCTATCCAATTAATTGGCATTTCAATCATTCCTTTCCTGATTCTTTGGCTTAGAGTTCCCCAAAATGTCCGATCGTTTCGAGGAAAACAAGGGCATGGGCTAAATCGTAAACACTGTTTAACGTATGTCTTCGGTAACGAATATCACTAGACCGGTCTTTCATCATCAATGAAATTGATTTGTCTTTGAAAAAGGCAACGGCTCTCATCGTTTCAGTTTCAAATATTTGTTCACCATCGTATGTGTCTAACTGCTCTAACTGTTGATAAATAGTTTCTGCTTGCGCATATCTCGCTTGAATCGCTTGCTCTATAACATCATCATCATAATCGCAAAACACGTACGTATTACAGCCTTCTAAAATCTCACCTTGTACTTTTTCGTCATAGCGAATGCTCCCCCACCGTTTTTGGATTTCGTGACGAACTTTTTCAGTTTCAAGCGTTAAATCATGTAATTTTACTTTGATAGAAGTGCTACCGTAGCCCACCATTTCAACCCGAATGCGTACCTTTTTCGTATCAATTCCTTGCTCTCTCAAACTCTTTTTGATATTTACTGCGGTAATTTCCATGTGAATCTCTCCTTATTGGTCGGTTTTTGTTCCTGACAAGTTCATTTCAGTTAAGCGATTTGTGGGTGGTGAAAAAATTTGATTGTATTGACTGTCTGCAACGATTTGTTTAGAATTCTCCTTTCTTTGTTGGTTGATATCGATCATTTCGAGCTGAAGCTGATAGCGGGTTGGCGTGCTTAGCCCTTACACCTGTAGCAGGTAGAAAAAAAGGGAGTGCTGTAGGAAAAAGTTTTGTGTTCTTTGCAAAAGTTTTTCCGCCCCTTCTTTTTCTGAATGCGGAAGGTGTATAAGCACTCTCGCCAAACCGATAGCAGCTGCTCGATAGGCGCGAAACCAAGAAACAGGAATGAAACAAATCCGTTGCGCTCTGACAGTCAATACAATCTAAAAAAGATTCCGGCATCGGAATCTTACGCCCTGCGGAAATCATTGCTTGTCAATGAGGTTCCGCTTCTCTTATTACTTGTACTTTGTTTTGATTCTTTTGACCTTATTTGGAGAAAAGTATTTTTACCGTTTTTAATGAACAAAAAAACAGCCTATTCAGCTGTTTAATTGCCATTTATTTTGTTAACGATCACTTTAATTTGATTCTTTATTTTAGAGAACTTTTTATTTTCCAATAGCTCTTGAGAATACCCTTCACATTTTTTTAGGTCTTTCTTGGTCTGTTTCAAGTCCATTGAGATATTTTGGTTGTCTTGCTTTTCTTGGGCCAATAAATCATTAAGTCGAGCATTGTCATTTTTTAACTTTTCAATGTCACCTAACACATGTTCAGCCTCTTTAATATTATTATTCAATTCTGTTAATTCATTTATTTTTTCTTGTATGGATAATTCCATTTTATTGCACTTGCTTTGCTGTTCTTCGATATCTGATTTCAATTGAGATAGCTGTTCTTCGTACTTGTTCATTTCCATGTACCTTTCTTTCCATATGGGAGTTAGATATTCTGCAGTTCCAAGAAATTTACCATAAGCGATAAAGTTAGTGGATGTATAAAGATAACTGTATTTTTTATATAATGATTCAAACTCCGTTTCTGACATAATTTTACTTTTATCATTTTTTGTCAGATATTTTTCTTTATAGTTCAAACCTTCTACCACATCTTTGGGTACAGGTACTTCAAATATTTGGATCCCTTTTCCTTCTAAGTCATCTACCTTGGTCTTTTCAATTCGATTGGTTCGTGATATTTCAACAGCAAGACATCCATTCCATTTGTAATAGTAACTATAAGGAAAAGTTTTTTCCAATGTATACAATATTTCAATAATTCGTTCATTGTTTTCAGATATCTTCACTCTGTATTCTGGATAACATTTTTTTACGCTGACTGATATAGCATCGTTGTTTCCTTGCTGAATTGTAAATTCTTTCAAATCAGCAAAAATCGATTTAAACAGTACATGCGCTATTGTAAAATTCTTCCCTTCACCAGAAGTCTGAGGAGTTGTTCCAGAATCTTTATAGTAGGAATAGAAAGGTAAGTACTTACCTGCTTTGGGGAATACAGGCTTCGCTATTTTTTTATTTGGTGAATCAAATATTTCTGCTAATTCTTTTTTTACAGAAATTTTCCTATCAAATTTTAGTTTAAGACCCTTATAGGCGTTAATCGGCTTTCCTTTGTAATAAGCATAAAATTTCTGAACCATATAATTATCCTTTTTTATTCATTATATCATGATTCTATACTTAATAACTTTGTATATCTGATCAATTAAATCAAAATTTTCATCATAGTATTCGCGATACCCTACAACATTAACTATGGATTGTGTATTCGTAAGATTTTTTTGAATTATCGGTAATATACTTTCAGTGGATTGATTGATAATCAGGATCAACTTGAATGCAAGACATTCATTTCTCAGAAAATCTAGTAATTTTCTTCGATTGGTCTCTTCAGTTATTGTTATGAATATAAGCTGATAATCCCATTTTTTTAGTGTGTGGATAATTTTAGTCGTCATATGATTGATTAGATCAAGAGGTGAAGAAGCGCTATTCTCAAATATTTTCGAATTTGTTATTTCATATACACACTCCTCTTCAGATTTGCTAAATAATAAAATATTCTTTATTGTTGTTTGAAAGTGTTCACGATCTTGCGTATTAAACTCAATAATATTTTGTTCATATAGACAAGGTACTCTACTAATCCGTTCTATTCTTCTCAATGTTCCTTGTATGATTGTCCCATCTTCCGAAAAATTTACATACTTAGTTTGAATCATTTAATCGCCCTCTTTCTAGTATTTTGACCTTTTTAGAAGTGATCACATGGCTTCTTCCGTAGCGGCGGTGGTGGTTGGAGCGAAGGAAGAAATACCTCTATGCAGCAAAGAAAAAACCAGTCCAAATGCCTTAGAATTAAGGATTTAGACTGGTTCATATGGTATAATAGTAGGTGACAGTAAAGTTTAATCGACGGTGGCGAATCCTTGAAAGAAGGTGGTGCGTATGAAAATACTCACAAAATCTTATGAAAGGAGAAGCCTTTTGTCTGCATATGAAACAATTCAGACCATCCTTGGCTTTGGTATGTTTACCATTGCTTTGATCAGTCTGATTGTGAAAATGCTTAGAAACGACAAAAAATAAGCCGTCACTTTAGCAGAGGTCGGCTTATTTTTTAAAATAACTTAATCTGTCACCGTTCTTTAAACGGTGCTGTCATTGGGGAGTTGTTGACGCAACTCCTCTTTACATACTTATTATACCATGGTAGCGCTGAAAAAACCACATAAACGCCGAAAAGGGAAAGCTTGTCTTTCCTTTTTTTGTTGCCCCGTAAGCGGTGGAGGCGGTCGGAGTGTCGGGGCAACAAAAAAAAATCCACCTGAAGAGAAGAAAAATTTGTGCTTCTCTTAGTAATAGATCAGGTGTCATTATTTAGTTACTTGGACTTTCATCAGGAATGTCATTCGCTTTCTTTAAGTCAGGTATGTCAATCACTTTTTTTTAAACGTCGATTCGAATTTTTTAATCGATAGGTTACTTCCAGCCACTGACAAGACAGACTCTCATTTCTTTGTAAAGATTCTAAAATAATCACACCATTATCTGGTAAATAGCTCCGAAAAAGACAAGCAAAAAGGGCTACGCGGTCATCGGAAATCTCCTCGGTTATATTTTCTAGTCTTCCTGGCAGATCCCAAACCGTATTTGCTCTAACAAGCGGCTTCAAGTATTTACGCCATAAGATTACTGTGTTGACTTTTACAGATATCATAATCAATAAGCAGATAACAATTCCGATCATAAACATACTTTCAGAACCCTGGTAAGAAGCTCTAACTAGTCCGGATGAAACAATTAAAATTAGGCAAATCTTCATTGGTCCATTCATTTTCATGTTTGGATTTCCCTGTATTCGAATCATCAAGAAAACTGTTAAAAATGCTGATAGATAGAAAATAGACGAAAATAGTATCAGATTAATACCATTATTCAAAGACTCAACGCTCACTAGCTCTCCATTTAACGATAGATCATTCATAGAAGCAAATGAAATGAGCTCTTCTTTTATTGTCGTACCATTAGATGCTATAAGAAGTGTACACAAAACAATAAGTATCTTGAGTGCGACCACGTTGCTGCTTTCTAATAAAAATCCCGGCCAATAGATTGATTTTAGTTTTTCTATTAATTTGTATTCGTACATGATTGTATCCGCTCCTCTTTATTCATTTTTCGACTATCTGTACGACCGTACAGGTAGTCAATGCTTACATTGTAAAAATCACACAGAACGATCAGCCGTTGGCCCTTGGGATACATATGACCATTTTCCCAATTACTGACCGTACTTTTACTTACAGGCGGATCAAAAAGCTCACTGATATCACTCAGCGTCAAATATCGTTCTTCTCTAAGAGAGGATAATCGCTGACTGAATATTGTTTTCTCCTTCCTTACCACTATTTTGGTGTCCTCCTTACTATATTTGTGTTTTTATTGCAATTAGGTTATACGCCATGTGAAGCAGAATTGGCATAACGATCGTTCCACTTTTTTTCATGGTCCATGAATAAATGAGTCCATTTATTAAAAAGGGCAAAAAGTTCGTTTGCCCATGAAGAATGGCGAACACGAAACTAGAAATTCCTGCACTTATTTTCCAAGAAAATATCTTTTGTAGCAGTGATACTAGGTATTTCCTAAAAATCATTTCCTCGATCACCGGTACCCATGTAATGCTTCCGATCAAACTGAAGAGACTTGCTGAACGCGCGATATTTTCAAATGGTGGGACACCAAAAAAATGGTTAGCTGCGGACGTTACGATCCACGAGGAGCCAACTAATAACGCCAAACTGAAGACAAATAAGCCCCAATTCAGATTATTTTTTTGATAGAACAATTCTTTCAGGTTTTTTCTTATGAATTTTGCGCTCATTTTCTTTAGTCGGCTTCTCCTTTCCAGTTTTTACAAAGGTTGTAACAAATTTCGAGGGTTCTCCTGGGCGATTGTGAGAATAATAATACCCATGAAGATTAGGAAGCCGCTTGATCTTATTTGGATTGATCACAAATTCGTCTACCACATTATTCGAACTTTCTCCTGTGTTTCCTTCCTCATTGCTACGACTGGTTTGCTTCACTTGTTTTTCTGTTCCAATGAATTTTGATAATTCATTTGCTGTATCATCATCTGTACGTAGAATGACAAAATTGGTTAGATTACCAAGAATCTGTTTCGTTAATTCTTCTGAAACTTTATTTACATCAGCGATTACCTGCATAGCTACGATAGTTTTTACGCTAAAGGACGCGGTTCTATTCAGTAAAGCTTCAAAGGATTCATCAACATAAACACCCAATTCATCCATTACCAGTAAAGCTTCTGTTTGGTCGTCTCTTTCAGCTTTTTGACTCAAAAACAATTTATACTCTGCAACAACCAGCTTTCCTAGGCTTCGTGCAAAATCACTGTATTTGAATTCATTTAAGTACACGACAACGACTGCGTCTTCCTCATATGCCTGGCGTAAAGTGAAACCATCTTGTCCAAAAAGATAGCGGCCGTCTCCATCGTTAAAAATCGCCAAACGACCGATCGCTTGGACCACAGTATCTTTACAAGAAGCTAATACTTGTTTCGCTCTACTGTACAATTCCTTAGAAATAATGTCTTGACTATACAGTCCTTCAATTAAGTTTTTGAAATTTGAGGGATCAGAATACTTGATAATACTTTGGAAGCTATACTGAATGTCGGCAGCTCTCATGACACGTCCCATCACTTGCCAGTAAGTAAGTGCTTGAATTCGATAATGCTCTTCGGACCACTCGGTTAAACTAGACAGTAAATCTTTTAATTCTGTCTCCGTTATGCCTTTAAACGGATTACACGGATTCGTTTTTGAAATCTCTGATTGGTTAATCACATATAGCTTTCGGTTATATTTTTTAGCCAATTTTTCGGTGACTATATTCAAATCGTAGTTTGAAGTCCCCCCTTTACCGTCGATCACAACGGTAAATTGTCCTTCACGAATCGCCTGTTCGATATAATGCAAAATAGTAGCTGTCTTCCCTGTACGAGTAGATCCGAAAGCACCAACGTGCCCCTTGTCTTTAAAGTTGATCCCACCTCGACTATTCAACATAACTTCTCTTCTTGTTTCCTGCTTGACTGTTTCGTGCATGAGAATTTCTGAAGAACTTTTCTGTAATAGTAGCCCGAAACTGACGATCATCACTCCGATACCCCAACCAAATAGATTGATCCCGCAAATCCATTGAATCACTGACGGCAGGAAATGTTCTCGGAAATATCCGTCAGCTGTAACGTATGCCACCATACTTGCAAAACCATCTTGGTTTGCAATGAGTTGGGTATAGATCAGGCTTAATAAGCCGATTGAACTTCGACTCATTTGTTTCTGATTCAAATAAAAAATACTTACCACAATTAGGAAAAAACCAAAGGTAAGTATCATCAACTTTGACGATTTTTTTTCATAGTATTCCTGAAGGATCAAATACGAAAGTAAAGCAAGTGATCCTGGTAAAGGAAAGAGAAATATTCCTAAACAACATAAGACGATACCTGCTTTTGATAATCGGCTTCGCCAAACAAAAACGACATCTTGATACATACATTCACCTTTCTTTTCATTTAATAAGGGGTATGGAATAAGTCCATTTCCCTGTGTTCGGAATAAGAATAGAATTCTTCAATGAGAACATCGATAGGATTAGTTGAAAGAGTCGCAAGACGCTTCGACGGTCTTTTTAGTACCTTCTCAACCTCTTCAAACGTAAGCAATTTAAATTGAGCATCATCAATTCCAATGTACTCTTTCGCTTCTAACAATCCATGATAAATCGAACTTTTTACTTTGGGATAAACCCAAATTTGACCGTAAGCACGGTTTTTATTAGCACTAACATTCGTCTGTAAACGAAAAGCGTCTTTCTTCTCTTTCTCATATTCAACAATCCACCAATCGTTTCCTACCTTGAATGTTAAATCACCCGTTCGATTCATTTTTCCATAACCGTGATAGTTTCCTTTTTTGTATTCATGAACTCGAAAATCTCTATCCGTAATAATAGAATGGTAGTCTAATTTTGCTTCAGGAAAATACTCGCGAAAAAAGCAAGTACACGTTAATACACCCAACTCATGACGAACTGTTGCGTCACTCACTTTTCCTACACTCTGTAATTCGAGAACCTCTTTTCCTTTCTTACCTAGCGAAAAAATTTGCGCCTCCCTTCCTTGTCTTAAATCTCTTTTTAAGTATCCATTTATTTCTAATTTGCGAATTCTTTTACGTACATATTCGATTGATGGAAAACCAAGTAACGAACAAAAATGTTTCGGTTGTGCAATTCGCCAGCGATTAACAACTTCAAGCATCATCAAATCTCTATCAGTTAGTTCAAGTCGATTGTTTAACAACATATACTTTCCTCACCTTTCAAATTAAGAAAAGAAAATAGTGGAACTATTTTCTCCCTTCTGCGGAAATCATTGCCTAAGCAATGAGGTTCCGCTTCTTTCTATTCGAACAACATTTGTGCTCATTGTAAAACTTAGTTAGCTGCATTCTTTAAGGTTTTAGGTTCGAATCAAAACTCATACCCAAACTCTATCATCAGTCATATGATCTCATTCAGGTTTATGAATCGAACAAGACAACATGCCAATCTAACTATCAGTCAAACATTCTCTTTTGGTTTTATGGTATTAAGACAGCCCCTTCAAGATTTGGTGAAGGGGCGTTGGCGCTAGGGGTAGTTGTAAGTTCCCTCTTACAACGATTGAAAGAGGGCGGAGGGAGTTAGTTCGAGACCCCCAAGACTGGGGGTAGGGGGTTGATCTTTTGACCTTGACCTTATCCCTTTATTTTCTCTCTTCCACACCCTTTTCTTATTCTTTTATATCCTATCTATTTAATTTTTTTGTACTTTATATGATCTCTTATCTTAGCCGCCCGCCCCCGCAAATGTGCTTTGTTATACCATGTTGCCGGTAATCAAATTTGCAAAAATTTTATTATTGTTGGGTGTGGGGGGTTAGCGGTCGAAGAGCGCTAACCCCCCACACCCAACAAAGGCGGTATAACAACGTTTAGCACAATTTGCGGGGGCGGGCGGCGGGTCCACGCCAAAGACCCAACACCGGACCCATAAATTGGCAGAATTCGAATATCGGACCCAACACCATACCCAATACCGGACCCTATTAAAATAATGGCGGATTAGGTCAAGGGCTTCGTACATTTACTTTTTGATTTCTTCAATCCTTTTTTCTAGTAACTCAATACGTTCGACTGCCTCATTTCTCAAATCTTTTTCTGTTTCTAATTGGTCGTTTAAATTTGAAATGGTACTTTTTATCGCGGATATTTTACCTTCTGTTTCTTGTAAAACACTTCCGACTTGGAATCTTTTTTCTTCCGTTAATTGTTCATATTGATCTAAACGAAGGGCAATATCTTGGTTAATTTCTTGACTATTTTTTTCACTTTCTTCAATTAGTTTGGTTTGAATTCGAATATCATTTTGAATCGAATCAATTTGTAATTCGATTTCTTGAGTATTTAAAATTGATTCTGTTTCGACTGTTGAATGCTCTTTTGAGGTATAAAATCTCAAGGATTGATTCATTTCTTGTGTCGTATAATAAGAAATATCCAACCTTACAGTCGCTGCATCTGGTTCAATTCCTTCCGCTACTAATACAAAATAGCGACTGGTAACAGGAATAACTTTTACCTTTATTTGTTCCTCTGGGTTCTTATCTGTGACCAAATCAGCTTCTATTTTTCTTTGTAAATCATCGACGGATTGGGACGTTGGTTCAAAAAACAAGTCCATTCGAAAGCTCTTTTCTTCTTCATTGAAGACCTTTTTGACAACCGATAAGGCTCCTTGTTGGACCAAATGTTCTTCAAATAATTCGACTTCTTGGTAATCCAAATCCGATTTTTGGGACATGCCATGCACAAAAACAATGATTATGGAAAGGAGAAAAACGAACAGCGTTTTGAAATATACTTGGCTCTTTGTACCAAAATATTTTTGCTTAAATTTTTTAATTTCCCCCATTACTCTCCCCCATTTTCAGTATCGTTAGTTCCGATTCGTGAAAGATTTTAATGTCATCTGTATGAAAAAAGGTGACCGTAATCGGATTATCTTTTTCTTTTTTTATGCTGGTAACACGCCCAATGTGTCCAATTAAATAGCCATTTGTTGTTTTAAATTCATCTGAAACAATGACGATATCGTTTACTTCCATTGCACTTTTTCCTCTCTATTCTGTGATCTTACTCTTGATTAGAAAGAATAACTTCGAACCCTATTTGATCAATTATCCATCCATCTGATTGAACCATTGAAACTGTCACAAGCATTTTTTGTGGTACATGATCGACCTTCATTGAAAGAATATTGATTACAGTTCCTTGGATATGATCAACAGTTTTTACGATCGATTCAGTTTCTAAATCTTCAATGTATGGTTGGGATACTTGGCCACTTTCAGGCATTTCTTCTTCCTCAAAAACAGATTCTGTGACTAACTCTTTCAGCTTGGCATTTCGTTCTTTTGGTTCTAAGTTTCCATAATAAGCAGCAATGAATGACTCGTTTACTTTCTTCATTTCTCTTTCATACTGTGTCATTTGTTGCCACTCGATATACGCATTGTCTACATCTGATTCTGGGATCACTTCTAAACTTTCACCTGTCGATTCTTCTGTTTTTTCTTCCCCAAGTATTTCTTCTAATAAAGATTCTTGGGTACTATCTTCTGTAATTTGAGTGGACGCTTCAGAAGAAATGGTTTCTTCTGTGCGACTCTCAACGGTACTTGGTTCTTCTTCATTATCCGAGCGAAAGAAGCCTGTCATAGCTAATATTGCTAAAATAACTACACCTACACCTACGCCAATTCCTATGATCTTTTTCTCGTTTTCTTTCATCTTATTTTCCTTTCATCGACTGATTCCCAAAACCTCTGCTGGGTCTAATAAGCTTGCGGCTGTCAAATCTCGTGACGTTGAAATTTCCAAATGAAGGTGAGCGCCGAAACTATTTCCGGTGTTTCCAACATGACCAATAATATCCCCTTGTTTCACCTGATCGCCGACTTTTACGTTGTTTAAAACATTGTGTGCATACAGGCTACAATATCCGTTGGCATGTTCGATACGGACGTAATTTCCCCAGGAATTATGGTATTCAGATGCAATGACGACACCATCAGCGATTGCTTTTATCGGTGTGCCTTGCGGATGGCCAAAGTCGATTCCTCGATGGAATTGTTCTACTCCACCCAAGATACGCATACCAAACCATGAAGTTATGTTTGGTGGACTTAACGGTAAAATGAACCCTTCGTTTCCGCCAACTTCACCTTGACTAAGATACTGCCTGACTAAATCAACATAATGGAAATTCCCACCATTCCAATACAAATAGGGGCGTCCATTCGCTTCTGAAACAGCATTGACATAGCGATAGGTACTTCCTAGAACATTGCCTAAAGAAGGGGCTACCACATCCCTTGAATAAGCTTCTGCTAAATCGATCGTATGAGTTTTCCCGCGTTGTGATACGTATCCTATATAGCTTGTCCCGAAGTTATAAGCTTGAACAACTGTCCATTTGTCGGTACCTGCAGCTTCTGATAACTGTAATGCGCTCGCATAGTGTTTCACCCCTTGAGCGATCGAATCCGGTTCATTATCGATCGTGTTCATAGGTAGTCCCGCACTCTCTGAGGACTGCATGATGTCTGGCAAACGTCCGCCAGTTTCTACTGTTGTGATAGCCATAAGTATCGGCACGTGATCCACAATATCGTATTTTTGTGCTTCTCTGACAAAGTAGGATTCCCACTTTAATACATCTGCCGGTATATTTTCAGCGCTCCCTACCCCTTCATCTTTTGACGAGTTCGTCATGGAGACAATCATAGTGACCGACACAAAAATAAACACTAAAAAAAGACCACCGGTAGTAAAAAACAAACTTCCGAAAGCCTTTAATGCAAGCATGATTTTTTCCCTTTTCGTTGCTTCGCCAGTTATGACTCGTAAAATTTTTCTAAACACAATGCCCTCCTTCCCTCAACTAAATCTGAGTACTAATGTCCCCCAGCAAATCGTATCAATTGTTTTTCATCAGGATCTGTTGTGATTTTGTAGTTGTTCGTTCCACCTAAGTTGATAAATACTTCACCTTGTTCCATCAATGCTAAATCATTGTATTGCCCTTCAGTTAAGAGACTCCCCATTGCTTTTCTCATCGTGCCTGCAACGGAAGCATCTAACCCTAAAAAGAACTTACTTGAACACAATTCAAATACCTGTTTGATTTTTGAGATATAATCATCAGAGGAATTTTCAGGAAGCAATTCTTGTGGAGATTGTGTCGCAAAGAAAGCACCAGCTGAGAATTTTCGCATTTCTTTTAAGAACTTAACAACTTGAGTAACGACGAATACCGTGTCCGGACTGAGGATCTCCTGACACTCATCTAAGAAGAAAGCAAAGAATACCACATCGTCGATCTCGATTTCATTATTCGCAAGTGCGATTTTTTGTCGCCGACCGTTGTTCAGTGCTTGATTCCAAACAATGTTCATAGCCGTAAACAAAAGGCACTTGTATATTTCTGTGTCAAAGTGACCGATCGTTTCAATATCGAAAAACAATACCTGTTCATCATTCAAATTCTTAAATGACGTAGTACCATTGAATATCGAACCATACTGGTTGGTCATTGAATCTATGACAGAGAGGAAGTTCTCCATTTCGACCATTTTCACACTTGTTACTCGATCTTTATAGCCATTATTTACATATTGATTTAAGAAGGTATTAAATTCACTCATGATTGGATACTGTTTGGGATCTAAACCAATGATATTAATATTCATTTGATTTTCTTTTGCCATATAATTATCCGGTAGAAGTCCTTTTTCAATGTAAAAAGCGTCAAGTATTTTTCCAAAATCGAGAACATCAACTGAACGCATTGACGGATTCAAGAAGCGAATTTGATTAAAGAATTTTGCTCGATGTTGCAAATAACTATTGAGCTGATCGATCTTCGTTCCAGTTTCATCCGTAATTGTGGCCAATGGTTCCAGGGGATTTAACATGCCGCCTCTTCCAGACAAATCAACGATTCTGCCCTTTTGGTGTCCGATCGTCTTTTTCCAGTCACCATTTTTTTCGAATCCTCGTATACACGTATTCCTCCCAAACAGCCCCTCCTCAATCAACTTGAGGAGAGTGGACTTCCCCATTCCTGGTTTTCCTAGAAGGATTGAGCTGAAGGATTTACGTACGCTGGTTACGTAAAAAGGATCATAAATGAACGGTCCACCTGTGTCTGTTTGACCCAAATATTGCCCTCTTGGATCAACTAAATATTTATGATTGAACGGGTAACTACCGCCGATTGCTGTTGTACCGACGGTGAGTCCTGCTCTTGCCCCTGGCATCTTCTGTTGCTCGGTGTAGCTTTGGGCAAAAGCGAGCCATTCAGTTAGCGGTTTTCCAATAAATGCCACAACTTTGTAGTCTGAAGCTTTGAGTGATTTTCAAAGTGTAGTAAATTCCTTGTCTAGTTCCTCTTGGGTATCGGCGACCAAATAGATCCGGATATCAATTAATTTCGTTACCTCCCCCCCTTGCTTGATTTGTGAAGCATAGCGTTCTAGAGCCACATACTCAGCTGCGGCGTCGTTTCGATCAGTTTGTGTCCGTCCTTCTGTTGCCTGTTCCCGATATTCGTTCAAAGAATTGTTGATATCCTTCAAGGCACGTTCTTTTTCTAAAGGGGCAATATCAACCTTCGTTATTGTGTTGCTATTCCCCATTAGGGCGGTAAGCCAAAAAGGCACTGGATTTTTCGGAAGCTCATAAACGTGCAACGTCGCATACACGCCGTCACCAGCGATAATTTTGTCTTCCGTCGGCTTAAACCCACCCTGGGGCTGAATTCTAGAAATAAAGTCTAAGTCATAACCCTTTTTTTCTAGATCCAATACTTCTTTTCTCGATAGCATAATTTCCTCCTAAATCGCTGTATTCATATTAAATAGTTTTGTCAGTATTTGTTCCGTCTGACCTGCACTCACGTCTTTGATTTTTAGCAGTGATCCACCAGAACGTTTTAGTAACGTCTTGGCCAGAACGATGTCTTTTTTTGTTTTTCCATAGACCATGAAGTAAAACTCCAGATTGGATAATTCCATTTCTACCCACAAGAGGCGCTGAATTTGTTCTCGACAAATCACCATTTGCGCCATGTTTTGTCTTTTTCTTGCTTGCATCAGCTTTTTATTCCAAAAGGTTAGGTTAGAATCAATGTTTGTAGGAAACATCATGGATAAAATACTCATATCATCGTCATAGATCCGTGAGAGGTTTTCAAATTGAGACTGTGCTTGCTGTTGCTCTTGTGCGCTGAGTCCGTTGATATCTTGGGTAGAAACCTTCAAGAAAGCCAAATAGCTATCGTCGTCCTTCACAACGTCGTTTTGATCCATTCTTTTGATAGGGATTACTTCTTGTACAGAAGGAAGCTCCCCTTTTTTCAGGGGACGCTTTTTCTGACTTGTTCCTTGTTTTATCTTTGCCATTGCGCTAATTTCCTCCTTTCTTATAGCTCTGAACGCCGTAGGTAGTCCGATCCATTTTAAGCAGACAATAAAGAGTGTAGAGGTTTCTATGCCCACCATTGCTACTTGGTTTCGCGCATAAGAATATGCCTAAAGCAAATAACAAACATTCAACTAAGATAAAATGACCAATAGGCAGCTGAATCAACTCTTGCAGATAAAACATGCCGCCACAAAGTCCTAGAATCAATGCGAGATCCAAAAAGTAGAACGCCTTCAGTCGGACTTCTTGTTTAATATTTTTTTGGATTTTCATCTGTTGGTATTTATTCGCCATTTCTATCACCTCGATCATTATTTCTTGGTGGCAAATAATCTTCTGCATTCATGTTCTTCAGGCTGTCATTTGCACTTGCAAATCGCGTGTCACTTTGTTTCTTTTCTTCCCAAATTGGTTTCGCTTCAGATTCCTTATAAATTGTTCTATCTGTTGATTTTAAGGTTTCTGACGGCTTCATAGCTCCTTGTTCCTGTCTTGTCGACCCTTGATTATCCTTTGTCGATTCAGTGACCTTAGAAACAGTTTCAGGGCGATTCCCTTCAACCTGTTCTTCTTTTCTTGCTGGGGTTGACTGTTCAGTTTGTACGACCTGTTTCTGCGTAGAATCATCCGCATTTTGCGCTACTTGAGGTGCATCAACTTCTGTAGGGTTTTTCTTAGGTGCTTCTTCTGAACCCTCGCTAACTTTTTTCTTGTCAGGATTTTCAACTGCTGGATTCATTTTATTCTGAGTATCAGATTCGGTACTTCCGTCTGAATCAACCGACGGTTTACCATTCGTTTGTTCTTCATTTTCCATTTTTTCAGGACGTTGATCCGATCCATTTATGTCGATACCTGAAGCGTCATTTATCGTTTTATCCTCTTTCGTTGAAGAATCTTGAACGATCACTTTTCCGTTCTCGTCGGTTTCTTCTCCATGAGCTTCAGAGGTTTCAGACAAATCATGCCCTTCAGTATTCAGCTCACTATCAGAAACAGATTTCTCGTCAGCTGAATCTTGTACTGTGTTGTGTTCTTGGTGCGTACTGTTATCCCCTTCAGCTGTAATGGCTTTTCCGTCTTGATCAAGCTCACCAGTAGGTTTATCGGTATCTTTACTTTCTTCATTTTTGGAAGTTTCTTGTCCATCGATCGATTGGTTGAGATTCTCTTTTTCGTACTGCTCTTCTGGAATCGGACTACTGTTTTCTAAATTCGTTGGTGGGTTATCAAAGATTTCATCGACTTTATCATCAAGTTTATTGTCGATATGATCCTTAGCTTTATTGAATCCATCTTGAGCGCCCTCACCAATATTCTTCAGCATTTTCTTATCGCTATCTAGTTTATTGGCGACACCATTCTTGATTTTGCCACCTGTCGCGCGTATTGTTTCCGGTGCATGCAACGCTGCTTCGCCTAAACCAACTGCAGATTTTCCAATGCCCATGGCCGCTTTCGCCCCATAGTATCCACCCACGATTGATTTGAACCCACTTCGAACGCTGGTATCCACACCTAAATATTTCCCAAAGGTTCTTGGACCAGTCATTGCCATAGACACACCCACAAGACATAAAATGGCATAAGCGACTATATTTAGGTTCAATGTGGCAAGATAGGTGAAGTAAATCGAAAATAAGCTGATTGAAAAACCAGTCAGCATGATCGTCACGAACGTATTGCCCATATCTTCAAAAATCCGTTTCACTTTTTGACCAGTTTCAATATCCATGGCCGCCAAAACTGGGAACAAAATTCGAGCAAAAACCAATTCTAAGATGGCTGCACCTATGGTGAATCCTGAACAAAGATACACAAATGTCATTGTCCATAAGGAAATCAAAATCGTTGAAGTATCTGCACTAAATCGGAATTTCCCATTATCAAACGTTGAAAACCAACCATTTTTAATTTTGTCCGCATAAAGTGATCCATCATCTGCTACCTTGATTTGATAACCTAAAGCTTCTGTATTTTCTTCATTGCTTGCTGTTTTCTTTAAATCTCCGATATCACTAGGTAAAATCATTTCTGTTAAATCGGCGTTTTTAAACGCATTTTCCGATAGATTCATTGTCCGGTCTTTTGTGTCGCTGCTATCAAGTAATTCAAAGCCATTTCTCGATAAGTAAGTAAGATCCGCCATATTACTTTGCACGATATTGTAGGATAAGCTTGATCCAGTGCCATGTAGGTCTTTCGTGGCATCAAAGGTTGCTTTCGTCACATCCATAGCCGAGTTCATCAACCCAGGAAGATAAATAATCAAATTTAAGAAAATAACCCATCGAAGAAGGCTTCCTTTTAAATCAACACGATCACTGAACATATACTTGTAAACGATATAAAGGAGTGTCACCGTTAATATAGAAGCCGCCAAGATTCGCATGCTGGTATAAACGGTCCCAATCATCCCCTCGTCAAGAAAGCCTGTGACTTTAAAAATCTGATCAATGACCTTTTCTGTGTAAACGGCAATGTGATAAGATATTTTAATTAACCACATGATAAACATGTGCCAAATAGAACTAAAAAATCCTGCGTCTTTGATCCAATCGGAATATCGAAGTAGAAATTCTAAAGCTTGTTCTTCCATTCCTTCTCTCCTTTTTCAAATAAAAAGACAACAAAAAAAGCAGTCTAGAATTAGATTGCTTTTTTTAAACGCTTTATTTGTCTAATCTTCTAATAGTAAATTCGCTTCTACCGCATAGCTTTCTTGGTATAAAACCAATGCTAATTTTTCTTTTTGACCAGCTGACAATTTTTTGAGTGTATCCCAATCATTTTCCCGATAAAGATCAAAGATTTCCTCACTGTCGCCGTTCAAGATTGCCACCTGTAACAACTGTAATTTGTCAGTCGTTGGATATGCCTCTAAAAACTCATTCAGATGGTTTTTATCTCCTTGTGCAAGTAAATAATTGACAATGTCTTTTTTCTTCTCTGGGAACGTCTCTGCGGCTTCTAGGTACTGGTCTTCAATCAAATAATCTTCAAACGTTGGTGGTGTTTCTTCCGTACTTTCTGTGGTCTGCGTCGATTGATTTTCTATCACTCCCATTAAGCGTTGCTCCATTTCACTGGTTTGTTTCTGGATCACTTGTGTCGTTTGTTCTTGAGCAGCATAAACATTATGAATCGTATAAAGTAATGTGCCAATGCCACCGATCGTTACAAAAGTGATCGTCGCGACAAAGAATCCTTTCCACCAGGTATTTTTCGGTTGCTGAGTCGGACTAGGCTCTGTCGGTTGAGGAAGTGTAGCCGGAGGGTTTATCTGAAAAACTTTGATTGTTTCAAGTAATTGGGCCTGTTGTGCGACAAGGAGTTCATGGTTTTGTTTTTCCATACGTTTTGTGGAATCAACGGTTTCTTGAATCGTTTTTTCTTCCAGGGCAACTTTTTTCTCTTGGACTTCGATTTCACGCTCTTTAAGTCTCAATTCTTCTTGTTCCTTTCTTTTGATTTCCTCCGCTCGCTGCATTTCTAACCATCGATTATACTTCTGTTCAAATCTTGGTTGCTCGTCTTCTAACCGTTTTTTGAGCGCATTTAGATAATTCCCTTCATTCTTTTTGGCATTCGTTAAAGTCTCTGTCACGACCTTACGCATACTTTCAATTTGAGCAATTTTAAATGTTTCTAACGCTTGAAGATTATCCAACTCCATTTTCCGAGTTGCTTCTTTTTTGAAATTCTGGATATTGGTCTGTGCTTCTTGTTCAATCATTTCTTGAATCTCTTTTTCAAGCTGTTCTTTTTCGATTGCATAGCTATTGTTATGGTGGGCAATTTCTTGACTATGCTTTAATTTCAGTTGTGCGAGTTCTTCCTCTTGTTTCACTCTTAGTTGATCGATCGTTTGTTTGTGTCTTCCTGAAATTGTTTGGATTCGTTTGGTTAGTTCTTGTTGCCAGCGACTCTCAACATTCGCTTTAATGGCGGCAATCTCTTTTTGAAGCACTGAGGGATCACTTTGCTTTGCCTGTCGTTCATACTGTTCGGTCAATGTTAATATAGCCGTATTTAATAAATTACTTTTCGTCTCTACCAAGCTAGAAATGAGGGACGAATAAAAATCTTTTGTAAAAGATTTTTCAATAAATTCTTTTTGTTTCTTCTCGATAAATGTCGTTGGGTTGGACAAATTGAATTCAGACAAGACGTGGTTTAATCCATTTTTTACCCTTTCATCCAACTGATCGATCACCTGGTCTATTTCTTTGATCACCGGTGCTTGTTCAACTGATACATATTCCTGTAGAGAAGGAATTTTTGGTCTGCTTTCTTCTGGAGTATTTGGTTCCATTTTTTTATCATGTTGTGCTTTTTGATCAACTTTTGGTTCTTCAGTTTCCTCAAGTGGTTGCAGCAAAAGCTCCTTTTCAGTCTCCTCTCCCTCTTCATAATCTGGGACGTAACTTTCTTCTTCTGGTTCCACCACTTCTTCAACTGGTTCAGGTTGTTCTTCTTCAACGGTTTCTTCCGATACGCTCTCTTTTTTCTTAAATGGAAGTTTTGATCCAATTGTCGAGAAAAGGTTCGCTTTAGTTCCTTCTGTTTCCGTTGACTCTATGGTAATAGGTTCAGAAAACGACAAGCTGATCTCATTTTCCATAATTTCTAAAGAGGTACGTAGATTTTCGTCAGCTGTACTTCGAATCTCCTTGATTAAATCCTGGCTTATCAAATCCGATAAGGTGTAACCTTCTTCATAGGAAATATCAAACTGAATCTCTTGCAAGTTTTCTTGATTCCGAACTAATACGGTCATTTCACCTTCATACGCTTCATTTTCAATGACTTGAAAATACAAATCTTGCGCCTGTGGGAGATATAGCCACTTTTTCAACGGAATTACTTTCCGTTTTTTTACTGTCTTAGGTACCTTAACAAACTTAAGTAAATACATTTTTTCTCCTTTCTTTCCTTTAGTCCTAAAAATGGAACAATTTTATGTCTACTGCAATGAATGAAGATCAAAAGCTTCACCCATACTAAGTAATCTGTTCCTGACGTCTTCCTTTTTCTTCCCTTTGATCCATTGAGAATCTAGCATAAATAAATTGGTATCTAAACAATTGATTACTCTTTGCGCAACAAGTAAGTCTTCGGAAGTCGATTCTTTCAAATGTATATCGACTATCTGTAAAAACGCTCTATGGTAGAAGTCTAATATCAACTTTTCGCATTCACGCTGGTATTGTCGCTTATTTTTCTTTTTTAAGAACAAGCCATTTCCTCCACTCTATTTCTTTAAATGCTAAAAATAAGGAAACCAGCTAAGTCAAATACTTAGCCGGTACATTTTTAGAACCTTGCAGTACTTGTCATCCATTTAATAACCGTGGTGATCCCTGCAATAACACCCATCCCGACAAAGATTTTGAACATCTTTGTTTTAGCTACATCGGCAAACTTATCTGAGTACATGTACATCAACATGGCTCCTACTCCGATCACTGCTGCTACTGCTGGTGCTAATGTCTGCGCTGCTGATACTAATGAATTTAAAGAGTTAACTAAATTTGAAATTAAATCATTTTGAGGTAACACGACTAGGCTTAAGATTGTTGCTTTCATGGGTATTCGACTCCTTCTTTTTCTACATTTTTGCTTATTTCACTAGTGTTTTTTTCTTTTTTCCTACGTTCCTTTAAATCTGTGGTGATCACTTCTAATGCGGCCTCTTCAACAACGGAATGCTCCCATTGTTGATTTTTCCCTTCCATAATCTCCAGTTTTTTCGTTCTTAGGATCTCTTTCTTCCACTGATTAAAGTTCCTACCACTTTCTTCTAGTAGTTCCTTAGCGGAATCAATAATCAGGCTGGTCTTTTTTGCGGGCATTTCCTTCACTCCTCATTTACTCAATCAGTTCGGCACGAACCATTAATCGATAGTCTGTTCCCACTCGACTACCGTCACACGTTAGCAGGGTCAAATAGTGTGGTTCTTCAGGATCATCTAGCATGTATTTCCCTTCAGATTGGTGTATCACTTTGCTTTCGACGACTCGATACGTCGCTTGCTTGTCAAAATACGTTAGGTGGATCTCGTCTCCTTTAGAGACTTGTTTCAACCCGCCTAGCAGAAGTCCGCTATTCGTCATATAGTGTCCTAATAAGGCAAAGTTGCCTTTTCCGATTGATTGATTCGGTTTCACTGTACCAACACCAATGCTAATGTTTGCTTGAGTGATTCCTTCCAGTATCGGTAATTTCAACCCAATTGAAGGAATTTCGATCGTTCCCACACCAAATTGAGAAATTTGATCCTGAACATTTACATTCAATGTTCCTGGCTCTAACGTTTCTACATCCATGCCCGAATAATCTGCTGGTCTAGGCTTTATCTCGTCTTTGTTTTCCATCACAGTCAACGCTTCAGCCTGTATTTCTGCGATACTTGTTTCAAACGATCGTTGTTGCAAATACCCAATCAAGAAAAAAATAGACACAAAAAGAAAAACACCTGCAGCCCCTGCCGTTATAAGGATTCGTTTCTTTCTTTTTGCTCCCGAACGCCCTACTTTGATTACTTTTTTCTTATTAACGTCTCTCACCTCCTGACTAATAGAAAAAGGCAAAACTGGTAATCAGCTTTGCCTTTAAAACAAGAATTTTATTTGAACAGCTTTGAAAATGTTTCTTGAATCCATGTCCAAGTTGTCACGCTGCCTGCTTGTGGGATTGCCGGCGCTTCTTCAGCTGGTTTTTCAAATGTGACTGTTTGTTCCTTATTTTGTAAATCAAAGTGATCATTTACAAGTTCTGTAAGATCCTCGTCACTATACACCATGTGGGTAGCGACCAACTCGTCTCCGTCTTTCATGGTGTTTGCTGGGATCGTTACATCAAAGAGAAGTTCCTGTTCTTCTTCTCCTGTTGAAACAAAGGAAGAAATCACAGTATCAACCACTTCTTCTGTTTCTACATTGATAAATTGTGTCACAACAAAGTACTCATGGCCTTCTTTGCCGCCTAAAGCCCAAGCATAATCCGTTAATTTGTTATCAACGGTCGGATCGACCACTTTTGCTCCTGTTTCTGTTTCCGCAAAAAGTGTTTCGACTTCCAGATCCAAGCGATTGTTTTCAACTTCAATAATAATCGTTTCACCATTATTTTCAGCTGAAATCTCAAAAGCGTACTCTTCGTCATTTTCGTGATACCACTCAAGTGGTTTCGTTTCAACAAGTACATATTGACCGGTTGGTAAATCTTCAATAGCGATTTCACCATTTTCATCGGTGACGTAGGTTCCAATTACCGTCCGCGTTTCGTCCTCTAGCGTCGATTCTTCCTCTTCTGCGTCTTTATCGCCAGGTGTTTCGTCTGGTTCTTCTGCGCTTTCTGAGAGCGTTTCCGGTGCTTCTGGTGCTTCTACTTCAGATTCTTCAGTACCGTCTTCTTCTGGTGCTTGTTCCTCTTCACCTTCAGTTGTTTCGTCTTCTGGTTCTGAATCGATTTGTTTGAACTCCCCAATGCGAATCAAATCAAATTCAACACCTTGTAGTGCTTTTTGATCCATACCGTCCGTCTTGATCACTTTTACATTGGCACGTGCCAGTTTGTTTAAAATCGCGTCGGACTCTTCTTCAGCGTCTTCTTGTTCTGCTTCCCCAGTTTCGTTCGAATCGTTGTCTTGCTCTTCAGAAGCATCAGCGTCTGCTTCTGGTTCTTCTGAATCATTTTCGTTTTCTTGATCAGCTTCAACATCTGTTTCTTCAATGTTTTCGTCTTCTTCAGCTGGTTCTTCTTCATTTGGCTGTTCAGGATCTTCTTCCGACCCTTCCATTTCTGTTTGCTTAGCGGATACATGAATATCATGTGTTTGCTCGTTAGTTTCTGGCTCATAAGTGAAGAAGTATTTCGCTTCATTCAATACGTGATCAGAACCAGCGTCTACTTCTTGAAGGTATAGTTGAATCGTCTGATTTGGCAATTTCAAGCCTTCAAACGCAATAACACCTTCTTCTACGATGGTATAAGCCAACGTCGTGTCGGCTTCTAAAACAGTATCTCCGATCGTCAGTTCTTCTGCCAATCGTAAGGCAAATACTTGGCCATTGTTCGCTGCTTCGACATCGATCACTGCTTGACCTTCTGCCCAATCAACCACTACTTCTTGGTCCTTTTGGCCGTAAATATTGATATCCTGCAAGAAGTTCTCTACTTCTAGATTGCTTGAAGTGATTTCTAGTGCTTGTCCGGCATATTCGATTTCAAAAGGAATTGGATCTTCCAATAAGACGACCCCTTTTGGCGCACCCACTTCAATTAACTCATATTTTCCGATATAGAGAATTGGATCAGTAACGAAACGTCCTTCTTCATCAGTCGTCCAAA
Organism: Enterococcus sp. 5B3_DIV0040; assembly: GCF_002140755.1. Taxonomy (NCBI): domain Bacteria; kingdom Bacillati; phylum Bacillota; class Bacilli; order Lactobacillales; family Enterococcaceae; genus Enterococcus; species Enterococcus sp. 5B3_DIV0040. The sequence goes on along the minus strand of NZ_NGLC01000003.1, from coordinate 128,383 downwards.
CAAGATCCTCGCCATCTTCTTGTAAGAACTCGTTAGCTGGATAACGAACCGTGTTGTCTCCTGTAACGATATCTTCCGTTGGGCGAATCTTAAACTCAAAGCCGACGCCTGCATGTTGCTCAAAATCAAATTGGCTGTACTCGCCATGTTCGCTTTCTTGTGTTGAAATGGACACATTCGTTTCGACCGTTTTGTTTACTTCGACTTGACCCATTTGGTTTTTGTTCGTGATCACTACAACTACAACACCGTCTTCTTCTTCGCCGGTCACTTCGAAATAAGCGGGTTCATCAGCTAATACATAGCCCGTAGGTGCTTCGACCTCAACGGCTTTATATTTGCCAAACGCAAACCATGTAGGAAGTTGTAAGACACCTTGTTCATTGGTATAAAACACTGAATGTTCGACACCTTCAAAGTCCTTCATTTTCAATTGTTCTCCGGTCGTTTCTGAATATATTTCAAATCCAGCACGGTCACGAACGATTTCTTTGCCCGTTTCCTCATCTACTTTCACAAACCGAATCTGCGCTTCTTTCACTTTGTTTTCAATCACATAGTGGAAGTTTTGACCATGTTCTGTGATCGTAACATAGAAATCTTTGATTCCATGGTACCCTGTCGGTACTTTAGTTTCTGAAACGCGATACGTGCCGTACGGTAGTGCATCAAATTTTACATGGCCAGTTGCATCCGTCACCTTTCGTGCGACTTCTTCTTTGTTTCCAAAGTCTTGATACACCGTAAACTCAACGCCTTCTAATACCAGGGGTTGATCTGATTCGTCTTTTCCTGTGATCCAGTTCCAAGCGTTATTCCACCAGCTGTAGTTACCGATTTTGATTAAGTCAAAACCGCCAGTGATCACTTGATTTTCTTTTGTAGCATTTGCTTCAACTGCGATTTCAGCAGTTTGTCCGGCATAAGCGATCGTGAAAGGTACTGGTGTATCATCAAGCACGTATCCTTCAGGGGCTTCGACCTCAACAAAGTAATAGTTATCTAAAAGAAGATCACGAACGGTAAGCTCACCGTTTGCGTCTGTCGTATAGGTGCCTAGTTTTTCATCATCTGACGTACGGAACAAATCAAACTTTGCGCCTTCAAACGTTGCTTCCCCTTGTGGGACGTCATTTGTTTCTTTGTCACGTTTCTTCAAGACAACATTGCCTTTTTGTTCTTTATTTTCAATTGCTTGATCAACGTTTGTGATTTCCACTGTTTGTCCGGCATACTCAATTTCCACCGTCCATGTTTCTGTGTTCAGCACAAAGCCTTCAGACGCTTCGATTTCCTTCACTGTGTAGGTGCCTAAAGGCAAGTTTCTGCTTTTAGCAGTTCCTTTGGCATCTGTCGTGATCGTATCTACTAAGTTACCATTGATATCTGTACCTTCGTAAATCTCAAAGACATTTCCTGCTAAAGTATAGTTACCATTTGGCATATCTTTATCAAACTCGACACCGGATTTATCAATCGTGATCGTTCCTAGCTGCGCGCGATTATCAAACGTCGCTGTGGTCGTTTCATTCGCGCGAATCATGATTTTTTGCGGTGTTTTATTTAAGACATACCCTGTTGGGGCTTTGATTTCCTCCATCGTTACTTCTGTGTCATGCATCAAATCACGCCATTCAGCGATTCCTTGTGCATTGGTCGTAAATTCTCTGGATTGGTTGTCACTTGTAGTAAAGCGGAAAACAGCACCAGCTAATGCTTCTCCTGTTGTTTCATCTACTTTTTGAACTCGTGCATGCCCTTCTTTTAAGACTTCAATGTTTAAATGGGCCGAAAGTGGGTCATATAAATATAGTCTTGCCAGGTCTTGTGCAGATCCATGCGTATAAGCATACGCGGTACCGACTCCGGACTCACCGCTTCCATGCTTATTTAGCTGAACAGCTCCCTCAGTGTTTGAGCTAGCTGTGGCGGTGATTAATAGATCATTACCACTTTTTTCTACTATAACCCCCGCTGTATTCGCACGTACTTCACCATTCCAAGAAGCGAAGCGATTTGTTGTATCAGGAATTCTTACTGTTTCGCCAACTTTTACTTGGATTTTTGTGTTATGCCATGACGGACGTAAGCTGTAATTCGAAATAGCTGTATTAACAGTATTTTTGAACGTGTTGTATTTCGACATACCGAAGACACCGTAATTAATGAAGCTACCACCCAATTCATCCCAAATCATCATTTGAGTGAGGGCGTAATTCTCCATACTGCGTTGGCTGTAATAACCAAAATAACCAATCAGACTCATTCGGAAACTATTACTTCCCTGTATCGCCGTTAGATCGGCTCTTGCTTCATAATTGATGCCTGCTTCAGTAAACACACCTTCTTGAATACAAAATACATCTTCGCCATCAATCTGCCAACGAATGATAATATCATGCGTATACCATGTGCCATCAGGTGTGTATCTCGCTACATTTGCAGTCATTCGACCGTTTTCTGACAAGCGATAAGTAGTACTTCTCGCAAAACTTTCCCTTTTCAGGGCTTGCCATTCTTTTGACTGTTCAGCCAGCTCTTCTTGTTCTGAGTACGAACCAAGTGAATGTAAATCTTTTTCACCTATAAAGAATTCTTTCATGTCTTCAGGAGCTTCTCTTACTTCAACATTTGGTCCATCATTTGCCTTTTGGCTCTCCCCAGTTTTTATTGGTTCGACAAAGTCTTTATTGTCTGCATCTGTGACACTTTGTTTTTCGTTATTCTGATCACTACTTTTGTTTTGATTTTCAAATTCTTTGGTTTCTTTATTATCAGTTGAACTCTCTGAAATACAGTCAACAACCGATTCTGCGAAAATCTCCACTGGTAAACTCGTAGTAAGCACAAATGCTATGAAAAACAAACTGATTATCTTTCGCCATTTCTTTATTTTCATAATATCCCCCTAAAAAAAAGACTAATGATTTCTCATTCGTCTTAATTAAAATTATTCTATCTGACTAGACTACCTAATTTAGTATGGACTAATCTCCTTCAAAAAATTAAATTTTCAATTCTATTCTTCATACCTTCAGCAAAATACCTCAAAAAATATTCGGAGTTTCTACAGTTATGCTGAGTATAGTCGAGCTGCTTCTCAAAAACTTCTCTAAACAAGATTTCTAATGACGTTTTACCATATAAATGCATATGAGCTGTTAATTTTTCATTACCATGGTCACGTTCAAAAAGTAATAATTGCCAACAGTTGTCTAAAGAGTTGATAATTTGATACTCTACCTCTGTACTACACTTTTTTTCCGACAACAATCGTTGAGCATATTTCCGAATAACAGAATTATTACCTAATAATCTTTCACTTTCTCTTTTTAAGTTCTCTTCGTCTTTTTTTATATTATTATTTTTGTTTATATTAATATCATTAGGATCGTTTTTGCCGACTTTAAGAAGTCTGTTAACCCTATTTCTAGAAATCGGTTTTTCCGTCTTCCCAGTTTCATCAAAGATTTCTTGGAAGTCTGCTTTTCCGACTTCCTTAGTTAACAAACAGCTTTTACCATCATCGTACTTCTGAATTAAAGAAATTCGATACTTTTTCAGAAAATATTTGATATTACCAATATCACAATGAAAGTTTTGTGCTAAGCCCAGAATGCAGTTATTCTCAAATTCCTCAAAACATTCACTTTGACAAACTTTCTCGTTCTCAATAATTCTTCTATCGATTTCCTTTATCATTAATGATTTAGAAATAAATTTTCGTATATCTGTGTTTAAATCAATTAGATGCAAATAAGTTTTATTTACTAGATTTCTCCCTTGCCTTTTTTCAGATAGAAGATCAAATGCTATTAGCTCTTTTTTTATTTTTATAGTCTTATCTCTTCCCCATCCCATAAAAAAACACACTTCATCTATGGAAAAAAGAAAGTAAATATCACCATTTACATCTGTCCATTTATTTTGGATTGAGATCTCTGCTCTGTCCTGATAGACTGCGTAAAGTAATTTTGCATCGGAAGTTAATTTTTCATACTTTTTTCCTTGAATCAATAGTTTGGGAACTCTATAAAAATTTCCCTGCTGATAAACTGATATATTGAGTTTTCTTTCCAATTTCTTTTATCACCTATCTTTATTCCTACATACTGGTTAATAGCTAAATATAATGATGTTTTTTAAAAAAAACTTTTTTTGTTAGAATCGTTTTCCATCATGCCAACAATTTTCTTGTTTATTTCTGTATTTCTTCTTTTACTCTTTATATTTATGTTTATTAACTAGTATTAAAACAAACCTAAAAGCCTTGGTATACCTAATAAAATTCAACACATCCAAAGCATTTTCAAACTAAATAAAACTATTAATTATTTAACTCTTAATCAGCGGGTCGCGGGTTCGAACCCCTCACGGCCCATTGGGTGCCAAACCCACGGAACAGGTAAATGTTGGTGCGAAAGCATTTCGAAAACATTTATGCTGTTCCATTTTTTTGTTTATTTTTATTATCTTGAAAAGATGCACAAGGGTTTTCTTCTTCACTGTTGATCGTTCGGAAGATTACATGACTATCTTTAACACTCATCTCTATCCCCCAAAAACACTTCGCTTCTAAGTAGTTCAGCTATGTTCTTTTCAAGAATCAAAATAATTCGGTCTAACTTCTTAGGAAGAACGCCCACTTTTCAGACGTCTTTCAACGATAGATTGCTGCCATTTTTTACAAATATTAGAAACCTTTTGATTCAGCCTCCCTCTTTTTCCCGTTAACTTTAAACTAACTTAATTGCACTTCGTTAGTTTATTATCATCCAGAAGGTATTAGATTTTAGTAACTGTTTAAGTCCTTTCAAATTCTTTCCCTTTTTCTTTTCTTTTCTTTTTGCTCCTCCAATAAATACCAAAAAAGCGTTCCATCAACATTTGGTTAACGAAACGCTCTATACATTGTTAAATTAAGAATTCAGGTGTTCTTCATTTATGGTGTTTAAGAATAGATCACTTTTTCTTATTCAGATAGCTTCCCTATCCACTCCATAGAAACATTATATTTCAGTGTTCTTTTGGGTTATCTTTCTATCAATCCTCTTCCTCTTGGTTTTCTGTCAGTATTCAAATTGGCGATAGTAGCGCCGAATTTCCATTGGGTGACAATTCATTTGTTCGACATAGGCATCAATGCGCTGCGTCACACAATGCATCAATAAGTGCGATAACACTCGGCCGCGATATTTTTCACTGATTCCTGAAATAGGATAGTCCTTGGTATCGATCAATGTATAGTTTCCACAAATCCTTGGCAATAATTTAGCAACTCTTTCTGATAATGGGCGCTGCTCGTCTTCTCCCAAAAACACTGTGACAGGTGTGGTTTCGTCAACGATTTCTAAGGTTCCGTGAAGAAACTCAGCAGCATGGATCGATTTTGAACGCAACCAGCTTTGTTCTTCCCAGTAGCACATGGCGTAAGAATAGACTGCACCCCATTGATTTCCTGCACCGATGAAATAATGCATCGCATCATGACGATGCTGCTCCGCAAACGCTCGCCCAAATTCATCCGCCTGTTTCTCGGCCTCCACTAATCCTTTCGCTAAATATTGATCCAATTCTTGATAGTAGGCGTCGTAATCAGGAAAATCTCCGTGATTTTTCATTAACCGATCTGCCACCATAAAAAATTTAATTTGTTCTGTTCCTGGTGCAGGATACGTAATGACATGGTCACATTGTTCTGCTAAGATACTGCCTTTTGTATCAATAAATCCTAATAATGTCGCTCCTACTTTTTTGATTTCTGCGACAGCTTTTACCACTTCTTGTGTGGTTCCGGTAACAGAGGACAAGATGACTAATGAGTCTTTCGTCAATCGACGGTTGCCGGTTGTATAGTATTCTGCCGCATGTTGGACATAAACTGGTAAATCGCTTTTTCCATTGATGTAAGTAACTGCTTGCATGGCCGAAGCATAGGTACCGCCAATTCCTAGATAATAGATCGCATCAAAGCCTTTTTCGTCAAGGGCATCGACTAATTTTTCAATTTCTGGACGTAGATCTAACATTCCTTGAATATCGTCAATTTGTTGTTGTTCATTAAATTTCAGCATCTTTTCCACCTCTAAATTTTACTTTTTAGCACTTGATCAAAGTCATCAAAAATACGTTTACTCAAATTGATCCCTTTAGCAGCAGCCCCGAGATAGGAGAAAATTTGGAACGGAATAACTAAGAGCAAAGAAGAAAACGTTTCTTCACATGCAACATCCAGCCCAAGTGTATCGGAATTTTTTGCCGTTGCTGTGGTAATCGTATAAGCTTTTCCCACATAAGAAGCGATATAATCATGCAATAGTTGGGATCTTGATTGATTTAGACTAGGAGCTTCAATAAAGAAAAGCACATGTTCATGGTTTGCTTCAAGATATGGTCCGTGCATATATGCTTCCAATTCAAATCCTTGAGAAGGGACTCGTAGGGTTTCGGTAAACTTCGTTTCAAATTCTTTAGCGGTTCCCCAGTTTGGTCCATAACCGACTGCTACAAAACGGTTCGCTAATTTAAAAATACTTGCGTTTTTCTCAAAAAAATCAATTGTTTTATCGATAACTTGAGGAATGGCCTCGATCATCTCCCCTAACTGACTTTTGATAGTCGACACTTGGTCGTCGGATAATATACCTTTGCTGTAACCAATAGATACCCCTATTAAATAGAGTTGCAATACCGTTGCTACATATCCTTTTGTCACGAATCCAACGGTCTCGATCCCAGTTCCTAGATCAATGCTTTCGTTAACTTTTTGAGCAAGGGGACTTTCGGGATCACTGCTTAAACCGATCGTATAAATATCTTGCTTGGACAACTGCGCCACTGCATCTATCGTAGAAGCACTTTTTCCGCTTTGCGAAACCGCCAAAACTGTCTCGATTTCTTTAGAAAGATGGCCGTAATGATTAAAGTGGTATGGTTCTTCAATCGTGACAGTGATCTGCGCTAATTTCTCCATTGCATACTTTGCTGCTAAACAGGCATTGGCAGAAGAGCCCGTTGCCAAAATCAATAAATTCTCGATTGCAGCTCTTTTTTCTTCTTTTTTAGGAACAAACCCCTGCAAGATCTCAACTAACGTTGCTTGCTCTTCTTGTATATAATCCATCATCGTTGCCACAACAATTCCTCCTTAAAAAAGTCCAATCAAGGATCCTAAAATACCTACGACTGCTAGTCCCAGCAGAATAATCAGCGGTTTGACTTCTTTTTTCAAAAGATAAAAGACAGCACCAAATGCACCCAATGACAAAATTTTCGGAACGATATCATCAAAGATGCTTTGAACTGTAACTGCATTCTCCCCTGAACCAATCTGCAACGGAATGTTGATATCGATCATCGTAGCGGTCATTCCACCTACGACCATCAACCCAATGATGGCAGCCCCATAGGTTAAGCTTTCCATCAAACCGTTTTCCTGAATTTTCTTTAAAAATCCTGTCCCAAGTTTATAACCCCAACCAGTCGCAAAATAGCGAAATAGTAGATGAGGCACATTAAAAATCAGCAGAAACAGAATAGGACCTAGGATATTTCCTTGTAATGCCAATGAAGTTCCTACCCCAGTAGCAATTAGCCGCAACGTTCCCCAAAAGAAGGAATCACCGATTCCCGCTAAAGGTCCCATCAAAGAGGTCTTGATGTTTTCGATTGCTGAAGAATCAAAATTGGGATCACTGACATTTTCTTCTTCCATCGCCGCATTGATTCCTAAAATAAGCGTGACGATATGCGGGGTCGTGTTGAAAAATTCCAGGTGCCGTTTCAACGCATCGGCCATCGATTCTTTTGTTTTGTAGAGTTTCTTTAAAATCGGAATCATTGCATAGACATAAGCTAGGTTCATCTGCCGCTCATAGTTCCATGAGAACTCCATTTGAAACGAACGCCAGAAGACACGATTCAACTCTTTTTTAGTAATTTCTGGTTTCTCATTAGAAGTCTTCATCATCATCTAATACCTCCCCTGAAGTCATTTGAACAGATTGCCCTTGTCCGCGAAAGTTTCTCAAGTTAACAACTACAACAGCTGTTATCGCACCAAAAATTGCAATCCCTGTAACAGGAATCTCTAAATAAGCTGCTAATGCAAACCCTAAAAAGAAATAAGGAGCAACTTGTTTGTTAATCAGTAATCTAGCCAACATGGCAAACCCTAGGGCTGGGATCAAGCCAGTTGCGACTGATAATCCATTCTGTACAAAGGACGGAATCATCTCTAACAACTTACTCATCGTATTGCTGCCCACCATGAAGGAAATCGTCACTACAAGGGCTAACATCAAAGACAAGCCAAAACCGGCTAATAAGTGCATTCGTTCCACACCTTTGTAGTTCCCCTCTGTCGCGTATAAATCAGCTTTTTGATTCATCATAGGGATAAGCAGTCCTAAGTATACATTTTTCAGAATCAGCGTTAATGTTGCGATTGGAAGTCCTAATAGTAAAGCCGTCTCCGTTCCTGCTCCTGCTGTAATTGCGAATGCTGTGCCAAGAATTCCTCCTGTTACAACATCTGGCGGAATAGAAGCACCTACAGAAAACGAACCAATAAAAGCTAATTCCAGTGTAGCCCCCATAATAATTCCTGTGCTTATGTCCCCTAATACGATTCCTGTAAACAACCCTGTGACAATCGGACGCGACAGTAATGACGTCCCTAATGCGTATTCAGACTGCGCAATAAATGCAACAATTCCAAGTAATATTGCTTGCAGCATCTCTTTTGCTCCTTTCTCTATAAAACATCTTCAACAGCGACTTTTTTATCCGAAGGTACTTGACGGATATCGACAGCGATTCCTTTAGCGACCATTTTCTTGAGAAGTTCTTCTTCTTCTGGTAATACATTGACTGCTTTGCCAATATTTTTAGAGCCTTCTTTGGCTTTGATTCCACCTAGATTGATTTCGTCGATCTCTGGATAGTTTTCTGCTAACTTATACGCATCTTTGATGGAATCAACTACGATGAATAATTTGTATTTATCCGTCACACCACTTTGTAGGGCATGAATTGAATCCTCAATTGATTTGATCACCAGTTTTACGCCTTGCGGTTTTGCTAATTTGATTGTTGTTTTACGTATGTCGTTTGTTGGCACATCGTCATTGGCAATCAAAATGCAGTCCGCGCCTAAATTTTGTGTCCAAGAAAATGCGACCTGCCCGTGTAATAGTCGATGGTCGACTCGTGTCAAAATAATCATATCGTCCCTCCTAAAATTCTTCTTCTTCGATTTCTTTTGCTGCACTATCATTGCAAAATTGGATCATATTTTTGGAATTTGCCAACGTTTGGCGGATCGTTTCTGAGATTACACCTCCTCCATTAAGTTGTGTCGTCAATTCAATCAACAATGGCAAATTCAAACCTGCGATTAAATAAAAATTGGGTTGTTTGATGTAACGTAAAAATTCATTGTTTACGCTGCCGCCAAAAATATCTGTGATAACGATCATTTCATGCTCTTTATATGTTTCCATCAATGTATCCACAGTTACCGTTAGATCAAATGCTTCATGAACGTAACAGTCAATGGCAATAACTGATTGTTTATTTCCGCAAATAAGCTCTAACGAATGTAAGATTCCTGATGCAAATCGCCCGTGTGATGCTAAAATAACGATTTGTTTCACTGCTTTCACCTCACTTTGCTCCAAGTTACACCTTACTAAATGCAAAAAGCGTGCCAAAATAGCGGCACGCTTTTCTTATCGCTTAAAAATCTGCTTCATCCATTGAGGAATCCGTATTTCCGAATAAAACATCGTAGATATAACAAACTTCAGATTCAGGTATTCCGACACTGTAAACCTTTTCAATGACACTAAACGCTTTTTTGATCTCATTCAGCTGCTTTTCATGACACTGGAGTAATGTGTCGCTGGCATGATAATGCTCAATGGCTTCGTTTCGAATAAGACGTTCAATTAAGCAACTCGTATGGACAAACAACGCAAGTTTGCGATCATTGGCGATCCGCTGCTGCAGCATGCGCTCCAGTTCCCCCACAAACAATTCCATTTGGGAAATCACTTTTTCAGTGTCTAGAATCGTCACTGATTGAATGACTCGATCCAAAGAAAAGTTTCTTACTAATTGATTGTTCACGTATGCGATCATCTCTTCATCCAATTCTTCCTTCAACCAACTTAACAGTTTCTCTGTTCCAGCACCCGAAATCAGTTCTTCTAAAGAAATAAAGGGAGCCAGCTCTTGGCGAGGTCTATTGGTTCCCACAACACCAACAATGTCATAGGAAGTCAATGTCTGCTTCACCTGTTCACTATTTTCCAAATGGTTGAATTCATAAGGAAGAATCCGAATCTTCAACTGATCAGGAATACTCTTCTCTAATAAATTTGAGATTTGTACGGCGGTTCCAAGACCTGTTGAACAAGTTGTAATAACAACTTTCTCTTTTTTCAATTTCGGAAGAATGATTTCCCATTCGTTTTGGTGGTAATCACTTACCCGTTCTGGAATCTCCCTAAACGAAATCTTCTGCTGAATACATTCTCCAACAGCGATGGCTACACTTGTCGTTACATTGTTCATCATGACGATCGGTACCGTCAATTCTGGAATATATTGATAGACTTCTTTCAAAGAACCCATGTCGAATAAGACAACGAGTCCATTAGATACATCGTTTTTCTGAATATATGCGGTGACCCTTTCCGCAATTTGCTTAGGAGTGACCTCTAAGGGCATATCGAAAGACTGAAAAACCGATTCATTCAGTAAGCGGTTGGCGACGTTTGCGATACTGCTGGCGGTTGCATAGCCATGGGCCACTATGATGCTTCGTGGAAGCAGCGATTCTTTGGAATACCCCATATCATTGATATAAAGCGTAAAAATGATTCGGTCCATACTCGTTAGCTCAATATCCAATGCGTTTTGCACTAAGCCTATCAGATTTTCGGTGTAGCGATCACTTGTAGAATAATGCTTCTTAACACTTTTCAACAGGTTTTCTGTCAATAAAAGTTTATCTTGATCATCTGGCAGCCACTCCACATTCCTGCGCAACCACAAATAATAACTAATCGTATAAACCATACTGCCGTTAAAGCTGATTTGGAAAGAATGCTCGATTTGCTCCATCATTCGCTGGACATGCTCTGTCACAAAAATCATTGTCCGCTGCTTTTGTTCCTGCTTATGGTCAAACAATAAATTTTCAAACAGTCTTTCAATCACTTTAGAAATAGGCGAGGCAGCTGCTGAAAAGTCCTGTCCCGCTTGGACATAATTGAGCAAGATCTGTTCATACGTTTGAATGATCTTTTGCTGTTCTGGCTCACTTTCCGCAGTCAGCTGCTGAATTTGAGTTTGTCCATCAATAAGGATCGGCTGCATCATCGCTAATTCATTGGGTTCCTCTGTCAATTGCAATAACTGTTCTGGTAAATGATACACAGTGACCGCTATTTTTTTTACTTCCCGTTTTAGACTGGCTGTATAGCTTTTGGCTGTAATAATTTTGATCGTACTTTTCAATTCGCCGACATTCCCAGAAAAATGACTAGTCGTTAATATTTCGATCACTTGGGGCGAGAGCTCCAATGGTAAGCCGATGCGTTTTTGCTCGTCAAAGAATGCTTGCAAGATCAGCTGTTTCCGTTCGGAAATTGTCCGTTCTTCCAAAGCGGGCAGTGTTGCTTGAATCGGGATTCGTCGCAAAAAGGTTGTTAGAAATGTTTGTTTCAGATCTTCGGTTGTTGCAAACACTAGCCGACAATCCAATGGGATCGACCGCCCCGTATCCCCCATTCGATAAATGACGCCTTGGTCTAGAAAAGTGAATAATTTTTCCTGACCTTCTGCATTCAGTCGATGAACTTCATCGAGGAAGAGGACCCCGCCGTTTGCTGCTTCAAATGCACCGCCACGATCTTCTTCTGCCCCAGTGAAGGCACCTTTCACATGTCCAAATAAATTGCTCGTCAATAACTCTTGATTGTTGGCATACTGCGCGCAATTGATCGTGATCAACGGAGCATCGCTGTCTAATAATTCATTTGCCACACAATAATGATGGAACATTTTTACAAGAAAACTCTTCCCAGTTCCACTTTCTCCCGTCAGCAAGAAGGGAAGTCCGCCATTTGGATAGAAAGCTGCCATCTTGATCTGTTCAATGACTTCTGCTAGACTGCCTTTGCTGCCGATCACACTGGAAAAAAAATCTTCTTTTTGATCAAAAAAGGGCTTTTCTGCCGCCACAGCAGCCAGACTATCATATACGTTTTTTGTTAAAGGATAATTTTGGATTTCAAATGCCTGCTTATGGAAAAAATACACTGGCCGGGTCGCAATTTTGACTAGTCGACCTTCTTCCGTTAACTGATTTAAATAGTGACTGATCGTGTTTCTCTTGACTGAAAACTTCTCAGCAATATCCTTCGCAGTAAAGACATCGCTTACATTTTCGGTAGAGAAAAAAGCTGTTTGATTTTGTAAGTAAGCAAGTAATTGTTCCTTCATCGCCGTTCTCCTTGTCCTCTTTATCTGATTATCATATCTTAAAAAGATCAGAGAAGCTAGACAACTTGTAGTAGATTGATCGTTTTTTCAAAACACGCAAAAAGCAGCATCCTAAGTAATGGCTGCCGCTTTTTATTTTTTATAAATAATACTTCTACGACCAATAGATAATATTTCTATCATTCGTTCTGATTCATTTCTATTTGCTAAAAATTATTAATTTCAATATGATTGCGCTATTCACCTCTTTTCTTTCCCCCTAACTCTTTACCATTGTACTAGCAGAGGCTCGTAGTCCCGCCAAATCAGAATGCTTTCAAATCAAATGTGATGTTGTCATTGTTCTTTAAAAACAAAGCTTGTGCCCCTTTATCGGTCATTTCGTCATTGACGGTATAGACCCAAAATAGATTGGCTTTTTGATCTTGACTGATGCCGTCAATAGAGGTGATAAAGCCATCTTTTTCTTTGATCGCAAAGTTTTCTTTCATTACTTCCAGCAGCGACTCATTTTCTCGGAACGTTACTTCTTTTGAGGTCACAGCTTCTTGATTTTGGATGACGATCGTAGCTGTTCCTTGTTCTTGCTTCAAGGAACTTTGCTGCGTGCTTTCTGGCGTTACACTTGCCTGTTGGCATCCTGTAGCGACAAGTAGTGTGCTCACTAGCATGAATACGACAAATACTTTTTTCATCTATTTCTTCCTCTCCAATAGTCAAAATACTAATCGTTTTTCTATCCAGTATGCGGATAAGAGTTATTTTATCAATCTCGTTTTTTCTTAGAGCCCGCATTTTAATTGGATTTTACAGTTTGTGCAGGTACTGCAGCCGCCGATTTCCTCAATGGTTCCCTCATGGCAGATGGGACAGATTTCACCAGAGGCGACGGGTTCATCTACTTGAACGACAGACAGCGGTTCAACTTGTGCGGTCAGCTCATTTTCAACCGCTTCTAAGGTAAGTACTTGTGAATCTCGGCTGCCGTCTACATAGACGGTCCCTCCTTTGGCTCCTCCTTCATAAAGATCTCGATAAACCTTGGCTACTTGGCTTACTGTATATCCTTTTGGTGCATTGACCGTTTTTGAAATGGAGCTATCCACCCAGCGTTGTATGGTACATTGCACACCGACATGCTCTTCGGGCGTCAACTCCATAGCGGAAATGAACCATGCCGGCAACTCCGCTTTGGTTCGTTCAGGATGATCCATCAGGTATTCGTCAACGATTTCCGCATTGATTTCAATAAACTTACCTAGTCGACCGCTTCTAAAATAAGAAAAGGAGTAGTAAGGTTCTAAACCAGTTGAAACTCCCGTCATCGTGCCTGTCGATCCTGTTGGCGCAACAGTCAAAAGATGAGAGTTGCGAATACCGAATCGCAGCACGCCTTCGCGGATGTGCGCTGGCATTTTTTTCATGTATCCTGTATCGATAAATTTCTTCCGCAACGCTTGCGTCTCTTGGTCATTTTTTCCAATCAGGAAGGGAAAGCTGCCTTTTTCTTTCGCCAATTCAATGGATGCCTCATAGGCAGTGACTGCCATTGCCTCGAAAATTTGATCAACGAATTGATTTCCTTCTGCCGATCCGTATTTTTTCCCGCAGTAGATCAATAAATCTGCCAAGCCCATGATCCCTAATCCAACACGTCTTTCCCCTTTCGCCTGCTGCTCATTTTTGTCAAAAAAGTAAGGCGTTACGTCAATAACATTGTCTTGGAAACGAACCGCTGTTTTCACGGTTTCTTTTAGTTTGGCAAAATCAACGGTGCCCTTTTGGTGATCCGCCATGTTTGCGAGATTGATGGCTGCCAAGTTACAGACCGCATAAGGGGTTAGGGGCTGTTCACCGCACGGATTGGTTGCCACGACTTTTTGTCCGTATGCTGTAGCATTCGTCATCTTGTTGGCATTATCGATAAAGAAAATACCTGGCTCAGCAGAATACGTTGCACAAAAAGTAATCAACTCCCATAACTCACGAGCTTTGATCCTTTGATAGGTTTTGACTTTATGACCAGCAGCTGCCCATTCTCGCACATCCCCGACTTCAGCCCACTTTGCATCATATTGCGCCATCTCTGCTTCTGAATAATTGTCGATATCTGGAAAGCGTAGCTCATACCACCCATCTGTCTTCACTGCTTCCATGAATTCTTCTGTCAAGCAGACTGAGATATTCGCGCCAGTTAAGAAATCACTTTCTTTCACCGTATAGCTGCCACCTATGCGCAATTTTTCTTTTGCCTTTTGGATCATGTCATTATGTTCCTTATCTGACGATTCAGGCAGTTGTGCTAGATAAGTGAACATTCTTTCTTCCATTTTTGTCAGAGGGTCAAATTGCAGTTTTTCATTGATCAGTTGTTTGATCGTCGCATTTGTGATTGTTTTTTTTAGGTGAAGCAATACAGCAGGATTTTGAATTTTAGAAAGAATAAACGCAAAAATATCTGGATGCCAATCTGCCATCATAATCATCTGCGCTCCACGGCGGCTACCTCCTTGTTCGACAAGGTTCGTCAAGTTTGCCAAATCATTCAACCAAGAAACTGCCCCAGAAGACCGACCACTGACACCGTGGACCACACTTGATTTTGGTCGCAAGGTCGACCCATTGGTTCCGACCCCGCCACCTCGACTCATGATTTCCATAACTTCTTGTCGATGAACAGCAATCCCTTTTCGGGAATCATGGATGAAAGGCATCACAAAGCAATTGAAGTAGGTAACTTGAGAATTTGTTCCTGCTCCATAAAGTACTCTGCCTGCGGGAATTAGGTTTTGCGCTACGATTTGTTGGTAAAACGCCTCGAAGAAGCGCTCCTGGTCATGGGACTCGTTGGCAGAAATCCCTTTGGCTACACGATGCGCCACTTGCTCAAAAAAGAGTTCTAATGGTTTTTCAATGTCACTTTTTCTTCTTTTAACAAGTCCATTTGCTTGTTCATCAATATCTTCTAACGCTGAGCGATAGGCCTCTTCCACTTCGATAGAGACTAGTTCCCCATCGATTGCTTTCACAACACCGATTCCTCTTGCAGGATATTTAGGATCAGCTTTCGTTGTCAAAATCACCAAATCATCCTTACGCAATGTATGATGGGTTTGATCCTTGTATGAATAACGATCCAGCATAATCAAACGAGCGATTCCCTCAAATGTTTGGGTCATTTCTGGTGTAATCGCCGAAACTTCTTGGAACAACTTGATATCCTCGTTCAAATTCTCAATCGTTTGTTTTTTGTATTCCATTTCTTTCCCTCGCCTTCTAAAACACAACATATTGTGCTCGTTTTTAATTATCGTACTATATAATGTGTATTTCAATCTTGAATTTTATTATTTTCCATGTATAATGAGAATGATTATCAATTAGAAAGACGGCGATTCTCATGCTTCCTCCCCAAACCAAGATATTTTCCATCCAAAGAATTTCTCATTTAGCACTGATCACTGCGGCTTGTATCGTTGGACGGTTAGTTTTTGTCTTTATCCCTAACATTCAGCCTATGAGTGCCCTTTTATTTTTAATGGCTTTTTCTTACCGTTTATCTGATGCGTTGATGATTGCCTTATTAAGTTTGCTCGGAACAAATATCTATCTAGGCATGGGTCCCTGGACGATCAGTCAATTGGCTGCACTTACTGTCACCATCGTTCTTTTTCATCAGATTGGAAAAATACCGATCATCAAGAAAAACCGCTTCTTGCAAGCTTTCTTTGCCTTTCTTTGCGGACTTCTTTATGGCTTGATCGTTTCGTTGATGGAGGTTTGGCTTTATCAGTTTCCTTCGTTTCTTGCCTATTACCTTCAAGGACTACTGTTCGATTTCTTCCATGCCAGTGGAAACTTCGTCTTTTATCTGCTTTTATCGCCAGTATTTGAGCGAATAACACCCACTTCCTATAAATTGGCGAAAAAAAACGAGTGATTTCGATGGAACGAAGCATTCGGCTAACTTTGATTTCGTGTTTCTTTGAAAGAATGTTCGCGTAAAATTTTTCTTAGAAAACCAAAAAAACTACGACTACTCTCCTACTTACTTTGCTTAAAAACTATCCAAAAAGCACCAGCGAAAAGCCTTTCGAAAGGGTTTCTTCCATCTTTATGCGTCCATCCATTTAAATGAAACGATTCCTCTTTCATCCATGCCCTTGACCGAATGTAGTTGGATTCCTTTCAGATTATTAATGAATGATGATGTTTGCTTTTGCTATCATCAGAAATTTATTATTTTTTTTAAATAACAATTTAATTTTTCTTGACCAAAAGAATTCAGAGGTTTATCCTAACTATGGAAAATCAACGACTGGATAAAAAAGAAGCAAGTGAAATTTTTTATTCAATTTGACCTTTGACATTTGTGAAAAAGTGCATAAGAAACTTGATCGTGATCAAGCGCTTATGGAAAGAAATTTTTTTCTCACTAAATTTCAAAAAACGCTCTATTTTAACCAGTCAGAAAAATCATTTTAAGAAGGAGAAAGCGATGAATGAGAAACAATTACGCTGGTATAATATTGCGCTGATGGCGTTCGTCTCTGTTTGGGGACTGGGAAATGTTGTAAACAACTACGCTCAACAAGGGTTGACTGTTGTTGTTTCGTGGCTATTAATTATGGCTCTTTATTTTGTACCCTATGCATTAAGTGTTGGTCAGTTAGGATCAACCTTCAAAGAGTCAAGTGGTGGGGTTTCCTCATGGATCAAAGAAACCTCAACAAAGCGGTTGGCTTTTTTTGCTGCTTGGACTTATTGGGTCGTTCACGTGCCTTATTTGGCACAAAAACCCCAAGGAATCTTAGTGTCATTGAGTTGGTTATTTAAAGGAAATGGTACATTTGTATCAACGATGGGCTCCATGGAAGTCTCATTGATTTGTTTAGCTATTTTTCTATTCTTTTTATGGATTGCCTCTAAAGGATTGACGACCTTAAAAATGATTGGGAACATCGCCGGAACAGCCATGTTCGTGATGTCGATTCTTTTTATTCTTTTAGCAGTCACTGCTCCAGCAATGACTGGTGCTGAAATTGCTACACCAAACATGTCATCTGTTTCAACCTATATCCCTAAATTTGACTTTACCTATTTAACCACGATCTCGATGCTGGTATTTGCGGTAGGTGGCTGTGAAAAAATCTCGCCTTACGTAAATAACACAAAAAATCCTGCCAAAGAATTTCCAAAAGGCATGATCTTTTTAGCCGGTATGGTGGCGTTATGTGCCTTGCTCGGCTCGATTGCTATGGGGATGCTTTTTGATGCCAATCATATTCCAGAAGATTTGATGGTCAACGGCGCTTATGAAGCCTTTCAACGACTAGGAAACTTCTACGGAATCGGCAATTTCTTTGTCATTCTTTATTCCATCGCCAATGCGTTAGCGCAAATTTCTGCGTTGGCATTTTCAATTGATGCCCCATTGAAAATATTATTGTCTGATGCTGATTCAGAATTTGTACCAAATGGCTTAGCAAAACTAAACAAAAAAGGAACACCAATGAATGGGTATATTATGACTGGTATCCTAGTCAGCATTTTGATCATTATTCCAGCACTAGGAATCGGCAATATGACCGAACTGTATCGTTGGTTGCTGAACTTGAATTCAGTTGTCATGCCATTGCGTTACTTATGGGTCTTCTTAGCCTTTATGCTAGTCAACAAACACGCCAATCGCTTTACTTCCGATTATAAATTCGTGAAAAACACCAAGGTTGGCTTTGGGATCGGCTTATGGTGCTTCTTGTTCACGGCCTTTGCCTGCATTTTAGGGATGGTTCCTAAACTTGATTATGCGGCAGATCCGCAAGCTTGGTTCTTCCAATTGGCCTTAAATATCATTACGCCAATCGCCTTTCTTTTGATTGGCTTGATCTTGCCGATCATTGCGAAACGTGTAAATAAAAAATAATCATTCCCTCAAAAAAGAGGTGTCCGACAACTATTTCGGTTGTCGGGCACCTCTTTCCTTATATATGAACTTTTCCGCCGTGCGAGGCATTTGCTCCATCCTCTTGCCGAAGCGTTCATTCTTCGTCATTTTCCTCTTTGATTCCATACTTGATCCATTGCACCTTATAGCGAAAATCTTTGATCAGCTCTTTTGCGGTCCATTCATTCGAAATAAAATCTGTCAGACTATCCATCACGACCGCCATAATAAAGTAAAGGAAACTGACGGCTTCTTGCGTATCATGGATCGTGAAGCGATTTTCTTCCAACAGCTCCAACCACTGGCGAATCATGGGCGAATCGTCAGGGATCGCATCGCGCTTCGTCCAGGCATTGCTTTGGGTACATAAGTGGATCATTTTCCAATGATCATCTTCAGGTGACCATTGACTGCACCAAGCCAAGTATTCTTCGATCCCTTTGAAAAAATCATTTTTGTTGCGATTGATAAACGTAAAAATCGCAGAATGGATTTGGTTTGAATAGTCGGCGATCGCATAGTCATAGGCATCTTCTAAGTTTTGAAAGTACTTGTAAAACGCCCCTCTAGAAATGTGCGACTTTTCGACGATGGCAGAGACCTTGACTTGACTGATGTGCTTGCTGAAGAATTCTTCTAAAAGCACGGCATCGATTTTTTCTTTTTTCGCTTGTTTTAAATGAAAAAATGTTGTACTTGGCAAGGGATTCTCCTCCATCATTCGCAATCTACTCCCTCTATTATAAACAAATCCCTCTACTTTTCCACTCAGACTTGTGCAGTTTCTCTTGACGGGGCGTTTTGTTCGATCAGATTGCCATCTTCCATTCGGAAAATGCGATCACTCCATTGGATCATTCGCTCGTCGTGGGTGACCATGACTGTCGCTTTCTTTTTCTCATGCGCTTCTTTCACCAATAACTTCACGACTTCATACGCATGATCGGTGTCTAAGCTGGCAGTTGGTTCATCCGCCAAAATCAAGCTTGGGTCATTAAACAACGCCCGGCCGATCGCTACTCGTTGACGTTCCCCACCAGATAAATCGCGGGGAAACTTGTCTTGAAGATCGAGAATATCTAATGAAGCAAGCAATTCATCAATCCTTTCCTTTTCCTTGGCTTTTCTTGAAACTTTGTCGACCAAATAAAATTGTTCCTTTACCGTTAAAAAAGGGATCAAATTCGAGCTTTGCAAGATAAACCCAATCTCTTTAAAACGTAACTTTCCTCGTTGCTTTTCATTTAATTGGGAAAAGTTCACCTGGTTGATAATGATCTCTCCCGATGTTGGACTTTGTAAGCCGCCAGCGATGGTCAAAAAGGTACTTTTTCCTGAACCAGAAGGACCGATGATACTGACAAACTCCCCTTCTTGAACATGAAAATTCAGTCCTTTTAATGCCGTTACTTCGGTATGCTGCTTGCCAAATTTTTTTATAATATCCTTCATTACTAAAATGTCTTTCATCTTTGTTACCCTCCTATTGCCGTAATTGGATCGACTTTTGTGACCGTCCGAATGGAGAATAAGCCGCCTAGAACTGCCACGAGAATCAAGATGCCGCTATAAAGCAGCCATTGCTTTAATTCAAAGAAAAATGGCATGGCATCTGGTAAAAACAAGCTGGTGCCGTATGCCGCCGCAAAGGCTAGGGCTACCCCGATCACACCGACCATAAATGCTTGCGCAATAATTGATTTGGCAATAAAGCTGGTCCGAATCCCTTGGGCTTTCATCACACCAAAAATCGCCGTTTTTTGTAGGGTGATCACATACATGAAAATCCCCACGATTGCCGTTGCAACAACAAACAAGAAGTAGATCATGGCATTTAAGGTCAAGTTTTGGGCAGAAAATCCAGGAAGCTTTTCAATAAAGTCTTCCGTTGCCAACACTTTGAGCTGGGTTCCTTCTTGGTTATCGACTTTCGGATCACTTGATTTGGTCACAATGATATTGATGGGCTGCTCCTTGTCAGATGGAAATGGTTGATTAGCAAACTTCATTTTCGTCCAAGTATCCAGGGAAGTATAAATCACTGGTGACACCGTATAAGACGTTTCTGGGGTGATCCCAACGACTTTGAAGGTTTCATCTGAACGCCCGATTTTCACTTGATCCCCGACCTTGATACCTTCTTCTGCTAAGTTTTCTGAAATCGTGATCTCATTTTCTTTTGAAAACAGCTTGCCCTCTAAGACTTCTGGTAACAAGAACGCATCGTCTTGTGTACCAAAAACAGTCACATTGACTTGTTCATCATTGACCGTGATGACACTGCTATATAAACCAATCGGGGCTTTTTGAGTCCCTGCTACACGGTCTAGATCCCCTCTCGTCAATTGCGAAGCCGCAAATGTGTCATTCGCATCTTCTGATAAAACGATCGCGGATGAATCCCAGTCGACGATGGCCTTTTTAAAATCCCAGTTAAGTCCCGTTGCTAACCCAGACAATATAAAAACAACATAGGCGATCAAAAACATGATTCCTACGATCAGCCCATATCTTAATTTTGAATAACGCATTTCTTTTATAGCCAGAAACATTGTTCTTTCCTCCTACTTTCCAAATATTGACAAAGTGTCACTTTTTGAAGAATACCACATAAAGTGACACTTTGTCACTTTATACATCTCGGAAAGTTTGTAAGGTTGATCGATCATTCTTTTTCTGTCATTCACTGAGGATGTTTTTTCCTAAAGGAGTGTGAATAAAGAGAGTTGAATACTGGGCGTTTCGCGTAAAATACGCCATTTCCTTTTAACATTCTTTGCTAGATGAAAAAAAGCATGGCAGACCGTAAATAGTCGAACCATGCTTTGGCAAAAACGAACACGAGGATTTCATTATTGGTGTTCTAGAGATCAGCTGACTTTGCTTTGTCCAATTGTGGAAATTACTGCTCGTAACTGATGACACGAAGTATCAAACTGCCGTTTTTCCTCAGGTGTAAGCGTCAATTCAATAATTTCGCGGACGCCGTTTTGATCCACGACTGCAGGAACCCCTGTGAATAAATCGTTGATGCCATATTCCCCATTAAGGTAGGAAGATACCGGCAGAATCGCTTGCTCATCATTTAAGATCGCTCGAACGATTCTTGCGACACTCATCCCTATCCCGTAAAAAGTTGCTTGTTTTCGATCGATGATTTCATAGGCAGCATTTTTTACTCGTTCAGAAAGAACCGCTAGATCGGCAACGGTCAAACGATCCTTTTGCTTGATCAATTCTACGATCGGTTTCCCACCGATCGTTGTATGGGACCAGACAGCGACTTCCGAGTCACCGTGTTCCCCAATGATGTACCCATGAATATTCCGTGGATCGATGGCTAATTTTGCCGCCACTTCTTTTCGAAGTCTTGTGGTATCGAGGGTCGTTCCCGTACCAACGACACGATTGGCTGGCAACCCTGACACACGCCATGCTTGATAAGTTAAGACATCGACTGGGTTTGAAGCGATGACAAGCACGCCATCAAAGCCTGAAGCCATCACTTGTTTTGTGACGCTTGCCATAATTTCGGCGTTCACATCGATCAATTCAAGCCGTGTTTGTCCTGGCTTTTGGTTGATCCCTGCAGTAATAACGACGATATCAGCATCTTTACATTCCGAGTACTCTCCCGCCCAAACTTTGATGTTTTCTTGCCCCCATGACATACCGTCTAACAAATCGAGGGCTTCTCCTTCTGCTTTGTCCCGATTGACATCGATCAAGACTAATTCATTGATCAGTCCTTGATTGATCATGGAATACGCAATGCTCGTTCCAACGAAACCTGTTCCGACAACGACAACTTTTCTGCTTGTACTTTTCATGTGCGATCCCTTCCCTTTCTTTTCAAATACTTGTACTATTGTTTTGCGTAGAGTACGCATTTTCTTAAAAAATAGATAATCTCTTGTGCTTCCTTAGTAACTATGACCGGCAATCAGCGCTTTGGTTTGCTGATACAAATGAACAGCATATTTTCCTAACACATAGCTGACGACGATTACGGCAAAGCTGGTTTCAATAATCGTTAAGGCTTGTAGAAACCCAAATATCAGTGGGTGATTTGCAAAAAACAGTGCTGATTTGAACATTGCAGTCGCCGAGATCACAAGAGGAAACGTAAATGCCGCATAGCTTGGGTAAAACCCGACTGCCAGCATGTTTTTCATATAAGCGACGACACAGAAATAAATCGTTTGTGACAATAACAGCATAAAGGCGACAAACCAAGCAGAGCCTTGTTCAAATACGGAAAGGTAACCTGCTAAGCAAAGAGAACCTGGTGCTGTTAAAATCGTGATCAAAGGAACTGCCGCACGTTCCGTCAGCTTTTGATGGACGACTCGCTTTAAAATAATCGGCAAAAGCGCAAAATACAATACCAATGCGATCCAGACGATCACTTCCCCTAGCTCTTTAAAAAAGACAGCAGAAGTATTGGGAATTACGCCAATCCCGACGAAGGTAATAAACCAGCTTGGATAAATGTATTCCAGCGAAAGGTCAACAGGCAAAATATGCACGACAACAAAATAGATCATTAAAGCAAAATGTAAGCCGATAGCCCCCCACCAGAGCAGATCATTCACCACTGCATTGGGAATGACCCGTTCAAAAACAGTGGAGATCACCATCAGCGCCATCGTAAAAGTCGGCGCCACCGAAGCAACGATTGGGTTTTGCAACTCTGACATCGTGTGCTTAAATGTAAAGCATACTTTCAGAAGGAAGAGCCCCATGATGAAAATACCAAGGGTGCAAAACGCATTTCCAACCGTCTCCATTCCTTCTGAATACAATAAATTCCCCAAAGACACAGTGCCTAAAATCAAGCCGCAAATCGGGATTGGCAATGAATGTAAAAAATGCTGGATCGATGTTTTCATCAACTCATCCTTTCTAAACGTATGAAAATTTCAATTAAATTTGCTTTCTTTTTTCTCTACACTTATACTATAATCACCTGATAACTATTTGTAAAATTGCACTTTTAAATACTAATTATAAATTTTATTAATAATAAAGGAGTCCGCAAAATGATTGAATTGCTCAAAACCTTCATTGTTGTTTATGAAACGAGAAATTTTAGTCTTGCCGCCAAACGGCTCTATAAAACTCAGCCAACGATCTCCTTACAAATCCAACGATTAGAGGCGGAACTTGGCTTCAAACTTTTTGAACGTAAAGGAAAACAATTGATTTTACCCACTAGCCAAGCGGAGTTTTTGTATCCTCGTGTGGTCGAGTCCCTCCGCTCTTTGTCCACTATTTTTTCGCAAGCCAAAGACACCAAAAATTTTAAAACAGCGTGTGTGCTCGCTTGTTCGAATACCACCGCCGTTTACTTACTGCCCAGCATCATGGCACAGCTGATTGCAGAATTTCCAACGTTTGCCTTTGAAATCAAAATCATGAATTCGCAAGAAGTGATCGATGCCGTCGAATCAAACAAAGCCCATATCGGCCTGATCGAAAAATCAATCGTTTCGCCATTGATCCAAAAAGAATTCGTTTATCGCGATGAATTGGTGTTAGCAGGCAACATCGCTTCTGATTTTTGGGTCTTGCGAGAAAACGACTCGGGGATGTATTACATTAACGAAACCTATCTGTACGCACAGCACCTGCATCCGCAAATCATCAAAGCCAATAACAGTGAAGTGATTTTGTCCCTATTAAAACAAAACATCGGCAAATCGATCATTTCGAAACTTTCATTACCAGAAGGGTTGCCTTGGCAGGAACTTGATCCAGAGTACCGCTATCGTGATCTTTTTATCATTCAGAATCGTCAACGTGTGACGCCGGAAACCGGAGAGGTGTATGAGGAGATTAAACGGCTGTTGTTGGCATTGATTCCATAAATATTAGTCTTTTGAACCAATTAAAGTTAATACAAAAAAAGACGCTGGAGTGTCGTTTGTCACTCCTCCAGCGTCTTTGTATTTTTATAATTCCTTGATAAACCGTTTCTGTTCATGACTGCTATGATAGCCATGGTTTTCATAAAACCTGTGAGCAGCATGGCGTTTAACATTCGAATTTAATCGAATGCCTTGCATTCCTCGCTGTCGGGCTTCTTCTTCAATTGCCGACAGTAGTTTCCCGCCAACGCCTTGCTTTTGCACTTGATCATCCACTACCAAACCTAAGACATTAAAAAATTGCCCAGCAGAATAAACTGTTGAATACGGCTGTGCTTCAATCATCCCAACTGCTTTACCCTTTATTTCGGCAACAAGCAAGAGATGGTCCTCCTCAGCTATGATCCTCTTTAAACCCTCGATCAATACTTCTTCTTCGATTGGATAGCCTAGCACCTTCGATAAGTGAGCTAGTTCTTTACGATCAGACAATGCTGCGGCTCTAATTTTCATAGTATTCTCCTGTCTTGCAGCTTTTGACTTAACTATATTTTTTGAATGCTTATTTGTCAAGAAACGCTCGTTCTGCATTGCTAGTGTGAAACACGATAAAAGTACACGAACTGAGATTCAAACAAGAAATGAATGAAAAACGGCAAACAGTCTGTTTCACCCTTTCTTACTGAAACAAATGAGAGACTATTACACATCTTTTAAGGGAGGTGTCAGGTGTAAATTAGCTAATAGTATTCAATATGTTATTGCTTAGTGAGCATAGGGACGGATAATGCTATAGTATAAAAAAACGAAAAAATTTTTTTCTAAGCATTCATTACTGCCAGCCAATCACATTAAGTTCTGCCCACTTCGAACACCATTTTTCAATCTTTTTTTCATAAACTTCACGGGAAATCATCGCTTTGTTTGGTCTTACTATCCCAGAAAAGAGATCATACATGCCATAAGGGGCAAAAACCTGGAGCTTGCTTTCCTGATCGAAAAAAACACCGATCGAAGTTGCAGTACTGGGCCAAGTACTGATCGCTTCTTCAGTAGAGGTATATGCGGGAATAGAAAACCCGAATTCTTCTTCATACCATAGGTGCACCCTTGCCTCATTCTTTACATCCAGCGCATATTGATTTTGTTTAGTAGTTTTCACTATTTGTTCTAGTACCATTCGTTCTTTCTCTTGACTCAAATCTGTGTCAAAATAAACGATATCCACATCACTTATTCCGTAACCGATGGGCTTAGAAAAAAGATGATTCCATACAGACTGCGTGATACTTCCACCGCCGACATAAAGGTTTGGAATACCTAAAGCCGAGACATCTTTAATGATCTTGTAAAGAGTAGTATCTTTTTTCAAAATATCAATCAATACCGTTTCTTGAATAGCTAGACTCTTATTCTGATACATTGTTCTTCTCCTTCCCTAAAGATTATTTTTAACTAATTTTCAAAATAATTGTGAGATTCTATACCATCTAAATAAGATGAGAATGTATATTTAACTAGACTCTGACAAAGCTTTTTTTACTTATAGACATTGTATCATTTTATTCAAAGTAATTGCTTTCAATAGAAAAAAATGACAACTATCAACTAAAAATCAAAAGAGCGATAGTTACCAACAATTTCCACTTATTTGACAATCCCTCCCTTTTCAGCTAAGATTTTCTTATTGTCACATTAATTGAATATCCAAACCACCACCGGGTGATAGAAGTGTTTGGTAAACTCATTAGGTCCTTGAAGAGTTTACTGGATGCTTATTTTTTTTTGAGGAGGAAAAAGTATATGACATGGATGTATTTATTTTTAGGCGGTTTTTTTGAAGTAGTATGGGCTTCGACTATGAAGCTAAGTAATGGGTTTACCCACTTTTGGTATAGTCTCTCTACACTACTCGGAATGATTTTCAGCTTTGGCTTCCTGGCTTTAGCGGTAAAAAACTTACCATTAAGTATTGCTTACCCCGTTTGGACAGGGATAGGCGCAGTTGGTTCGATCATTATCGGCGTCGTGTTCTTCAAAGACCAGCTATCCCTTCTGACTTGGGTGTTCGTTGCTTTATTAATAGTCGGGATTTTGGGCATCAAGTTTACCAGCGGACATTGATGATATCTAAAAAAACAGCCGTCAGTTCATTTCTGGCGGCTATTTTATGGCAATTCATTCAGTTTCAGTATAGATATAGTTAGCTTTAGTATAATTAAACTTTACTTTTATAAAACTATGGTTTACAATGATTGTGGGAGGTGATCGTTTGAAGGAAGATTTTGGCGACTCTATTGCTAATAAAGTATATGAATATCGGGTGTTAGCTAGGCTTACTCAGCAAGAACTTGCGGACAAAGTAGGTGTTTCAAAACAAACGATTTTTGTCATGGAAAAAGGCAACTATACGCCAACGCTTTTATTAGCCTATCGTCTAGCGAACGTTTTTCAAGTGGACATCACAGATTTATTTACTTATACAGAAGGAGAGAGGAAATATGGTCATTAAATCACTTTCAGATATTCCCAGCGCATTATTTTACCGTCTGAAAACTTGGGCAGAATATTCTAATGCCAACTGGAACCTATTGCTAGGTATCGGTATGCTTTTACTGATTTTTGGCATTGCTTTGGTTTATGTTTACACTAAAAAAATTGGCAAAGAAGATGAACATTCGCAAAAAATTTATTACATCTCCGTGAATGCGATGCTGCTAACGATCGTCTTTTTAGACATTCTCTTTCCAAAAGATTACATGTGGAATCAGTTTTTCCTTTACAAGTATGCTCTGGCTTTTATAGTGAGCGGGCTGAGTTTGGTTTATCAGTATAGAAAACAATTTTTATAAAAAACAAACTCGGTCCCTTTAAGATGGGAGCCGAGTTTGTTTTCTGTGATCAGTACCTGTTCATAGATCACTCACTTTTTATTCAGAGAAAAACTGCAATAACAGTCAAAATACGATTAACGTCTGCAGTCTTGCAGACTATCATTCCTGTGAGAAGCTTTTTATAAAGGAACCATTTCAGTCTTTTTATTTATTCATCTTTTTCTAGAGTTACTTCACATTATGTCTTGAACGCTTCACAAAAATACCAAGCAATGTTGCAGTGATTAGCGTGACCCCACTATATAAAACGTATGAATTTATTTGTTCACCAGTTTTTGGTAAGCTTTGTTTATTTGCTGCTGATTGCTTTACTGACACTTTTGTTGTCGGTGCTTTGGTAACGCCCGATTTTGTCGGAGAATCACTAGAATCTGTTGATGGGTATGTTGTATTTTTTGTATAAGTAACCGTTATTTCTGAATCTTTATTTTCTGCTGTCATTCCTGTTTGTTCTTTAACTATTTCGAGATCAGCTTTATAACCATCAATTTCCACACTCTTCACCGCATCAAAGGTTGTATCGTCATCTTTAGCTTGCCATTTTCCATATGTTGTAACACCTGTTGCTTCATTCGTTGTCACTGTACGTGTAAAAGAGACTGTATCTACTTTGTCTGGTAAAGCTTCTTTACCATCTTCGTAAACATAATGGATCGTTTGTTTGACTTCTTTGGTTTCTGTTATGGTTTTCATTCTAGCTTTGTAAGTGACAGTTATTTCGGTAGAACTGTCCTCTGGCGTTACTCCATTCACTTCATCAACTATTGATTTATCAGCTATATAATTCTTAATTTCTGGACTAGCTACTTCATCAAATGTTGTATCATTATCTTTAGCTTCCCACTCTGAATAGGTGAACAATCCAGTAACCAAATCTGTGATTATATCGCGAGTAAAGATGATCTTATCGTTTTGATCGCCTGCTGCTTCCGTGCCATCTTCATAAACATAATAGATTGTCTGTTTGACTTCTTTCGTTTCTTCTTTGACATCTGTTCTATGTTTCAAGTGAATATTGACAACTTGATCTTTCATGTCATCTTTGTCAAAAAAACTAGGAATGGAGTCGACAGAGACGATTTCATATCCTTTTGGTAAATATCCTTCTGCAATTGCTTGTAAATCTGCTTGTTTTTTATTTAGATTCGCTTCAGCTGCTCCATCCTCAAAAGTAATATTTTCTTCTAAAATATTTCCATCAGTATCATCAATCACGTTATAAACCACTTTTTGCTGATTTGGTACATAGAAGTAATAGACATCTGTTTGTCCGTAGCCTCTTCCATACGGCGCAGATCCATCTGTCACGATATTACCAGCAAAATCATAGAATCTATCTGCGAATCCTGGATAAGGTACATTGAGTTGCTTCGTAGCAAAAATAATCTTATCTTCTATAAAATTAGGATTCAGCACATATTCTCCCATTAATGAAAGAGTGGCTTCCAATTGATGGAGTTGGTTAATTGGTAATGTCTTATGATCATTTACTAAACTGTACCCTTGAATATTTTTAGGATCAACCACAGCTTTCTCATAAGAGAAGTCACCAAAAGCATTGGCTTTACCTGTTGGTGCGCCATCTATTGTGACAGTACTGGCTAAGCTATTGCCGTTGAGATCAACATAATGAACCTTAACTGGTGTGTTTTCTGAGGCTATAGAACTAATGGGATAGTTTATCATTTTTTCCGCATCAGCAACTGTTGTTTCTTTGCTTACTTCAGGTTCTGTTGTGTTGGTTTCCTCAGCAGGTACTTTTTCTTCCTCTATAATTTCTTGTTGTTCTAGTAATGCTTCGCTTGTAGCTATCGTTGATTCCTCAGTTTCTGGAGTACTGAATGTTTCAGCCACTGCTGGAATATTGACAGTTGCTTGCATTATAATTGGGCTTCCTAAGATAAAAATAGAGGAACTGACAATAAGACGTGATAAAAGTTCTTGCTTCTTTGATTTTTTCATTACTCTTACCTCTTTCTATTTAAGTGAATGAAAACAGTCTAACTCTACAGATACAAACAAGTCCTCAACTGCCAGCGGCTGGTTGGTTATTCGTTGTCCTCATTCCTTATGCCTGTATTATCACTCGGTTTTTCATTGAAAAGGCGTCAATAAATGTCTTGGCAAAAACAAAATAAGTCCTGTTATACAAAATCCGTTATGCAAATAGAAATAAAAAGAAAGTAATTCTTTCTATGAAAAATGAGTAGAGAAATAATATAAATATACTTTCTAAGTATATTGAATTTTAGAAATTTGTGAACGCCTTATCAGATCCCTTATTTCCAAAATCGCTATTCTTGAATCACATTGCTTCACCACTACATTATCAAAAAAAGACTGCAACAGAAGAAGTTAAACTAACTTTCTCTTAACGATAAATGACTATTGTTTCCTTCGCATCTTGCGATTGAAAAACATCGTATGGAGAGAGTAGTTCTAGTTCTGTTGCAGTCATAAAAAAATGAATAGATTTCTAAAAAAATACATGGTTGACAAAAGTAATGCGGTCTTAATCTTCTGGCATTTTTTAGTAAACGAAAACGGTTATTCCTTCGACTCTTTTTCTTTGAGCAACTCATTCTGGAATTTTTCAACTGCTTCAATCAGTTCAAGCCAGCGATCCCCCGTTGGAAAACTATTCCATTTAAAAAATTGGACGTTGGGGTTTTGGTCAATAAAGGCTTGCCGATTGACGGGGTAATCTGTCACGACAAAATCGGGATTTTCGGAAACAAATGAAAGTGTGTAACCGAACCAGCGTTTCAATCGTTCCTTTTGTCTGATTTCTTGGATTTTTCCGAATTTTGATTCGTGAAAAATTCGAACCGTAGAACGATCAATTTTCGCTACCAGGGAAAGAAGCATACTATATTGAAAAAGCAAGCGATTGTTCGCTTCATACATGGTTGCAAAAATTGGTGATTGTTGCGCTAACGATGGATACATCTCCTGAACAAGCGGAAAAATCTTAGGAAAGACACGACGATAATCTTTGTCTGTTGTTGTTTTTCCAAAGGCATCGATCTTATTTTTCGATGCAAAAAGAAGCGAAACCGAATGAATATTCAAGGCATTCACCAACAGATAATCAATCTTGCTTTCAGAAACGAGAAAAACTTTCTGGGCGGTTTCCGTAAATAGCCTTGCTGCAGCGATGGCTTGAGGAGAAAAATGTTCCCCAATTGTTAACTGACTAGGAATCTCTTCAGGTAAGTACGTCGTCATGACAGAAAACATATAATACAAGAAGAGAAATTCTGTTTCTGGAAGCTCATTTAGAATCAAATTGTCTCTTAGCAATGGCTTGATGAGCTCTTCTTTAAATTCTTCAAAGGAAATCGTCAGATGCCTCATCTCCCTCATCTCTTGAGGAATCTCTTTTACAGGAAAGCCTCTTTTAAAACGATAAATACTCAATGCCAGCAATTGAACAAATTTCTCCTGATCAATCCCCCGATAAAAACTGGGATAACTTGTCAACTTTTTCTTCAATGTACTGACACTTTGTTTCGTCAATCCACTATAACGCGCGTTCGTTGCATCATAGATTTGCCAATACATGATGTGGAAAAAATGCCGAATGCGGTATTCTTCGCCCACAAAAAGCGGTTTTCTTTTTAGGTTCAATCGAATGTGATAATTTTCAAGAATCGTTTCTACTTCCTTTAGTTTTCTTTGAACCGTGCGATTGCTGACATAATGTTGTTGGGCGGTTTCTTCCAGCGACACATATTTATCACTGAAGAGTCTGTCTAAAATTTGAAATGGCATACTTTCTGCTAGCATGACCGAATAAAGCTTAGACAAAAGAAAATTGGGCGCAAAATAAAGCGTCATCTCTCTACCTTCATGCAACGCAATCTCAAAATAAGGATATGCCGTTTGCAAATCGAGTGCTCGCTCAAAAACTAAGACGATTCTTCGTTTTGATAAGTTAGTCTTTTCAGCAAGAATATTTAGTTTTTCACGCTCCACAGCCTGCTCAAAAAAATGCGCAAACAATTCATAAACATCTTGGTCTAATTTAGTTAAAAGAAATTTATACATACTAATACCTCTTAACTTTATTTTTAAGGTAATTATACTCCTTTCACGATCTATTTTCATTCAGTGTGTATTCATTGATTACTTATTTCATTTTATAAGAAGTTATCTCTGAAACTATCACCTTCTGAATCATTTAGGATAAGCAAAAGCATGGCTACAACTACTTAGAACTACGAGTTACTACGTCTGGAGAGCATTGCTCTTTCTAACAGCTAGTTTAAGACGACAAAACAGTCCAAACCGATATTTATCAAAAAATTATTTTATAATAATAAAAGTAAAAAATCGTATATTTTGCTACGATAAAAAGAGGTTCGGTTTTTAGGAGTATTTACAATCGAATAGTTAGGTAGCCTTTGAGCATTTCAACAATTCCAAAAGCTTCTACTTTCTATCAATTACGCTTATATAAAATTGAAAATTAGTACAGTCATTTTTAAAGTATCTTCGCCATAATCAATCTAACTTCTTACGATATTTAAAAAGAATGGGGGAAAGTTATTCATGCTTCGCTGAATGAACTGAAATCAATGAAAATATCAAAAAAAATAGTATGGTCAAGTGTTGCTAGTATTCTCGTTCTAATTTTAATAGGTCTCTCTGTCTTTTTCTCCCCTAGTAATAAAGCTAGGATCGTTATCTCAAATGACTTTGGAAAAATCACCGTTCCGTTGCGAATAAATAGAACCTATTTAACTCAAACAAACACTGTCTTCTATCAGCCTGAAATTCGCTCAGCAAAATCAGCTCTGGAGGAGGCGAATTTATTAGGAGAAAGTACACTTTCGATAAAAATCGGCGAGGAAGAAAAAGAAATTGTTTCTTATATTGATGCCAATGTTAAGAACTTCTCTCTAGAACTAAACGTGATAGACTATGACAAAACAACAGGAAAATTAGTCTTGACTATTGCCTATCGGGATGGCTTGAATGATGAATTCAAGAACGTAACATTCGAAAGATAACTGATAAAAATCTAATATTCTCGCTCATATTTAAATAGGGTTAAACAAAGAGTATCCAGAAAATAATCAATTCTGGATACTCTTTCCTCTCTATTAAATAGCTTTTAATTTTCAGTTTTTCTTTTTCGTCTCAAAATTACTACGAAAGAAATCAGAACAGTGATGACTCCCAAAAAGCCCATGATTCGTTGACCTGTAAGTTGTTCTCCTGTTGCAGGCAACTTATTTTTTGATTTGGTTTGTGTGTTTGTTTGCTTGCTGTTATTTCCTGAGCTATTCCCGTTCTCTTCTTTCGGCGTCTTGTTTTCTGATTCTGGTGTATCTTCTCCTGAATCTTCTCCCGGTTCATTCTCTTTATCAGCACTGTAAACATAAATAACTTCTTGGACGGCATCACTGAAGGTACCTTTTGCATTTTTAGGCGTCTTTGAAACCCGCCAGCCAGATATTTCTTTGGCGTTGCTTTCATAAGACAAGCCGACTTTTCCACTAAGGATCGTTGGTTCAGCTAATTGATTTCCTTCTTTATCTTCATACTTGACCGTCACTGGCGCTGCATCACTTCGCTCATAGACATAAACGACTTCTTGAGCTGTTTCGCTGTAAGTCCCGTTGGCGTTAATTGGTGTTTGAGAAACGTACCACCCATTAATTGCTTTAGCTTCACTTGTATAGGG
>NZ_NGLC01000003.1:23751-95367 GCF_002140755.1 Enterococcus sp. 5B3_DIV0040 | reverse complement strand
ACTTTGCCATTCATTACGGTTGGTGCTGCCAATTCATTGCCTTCTTTATCTTCGTATCTTACCGTCACTGGCGCTGCATCGCTACGTTCATAGACATAAACGACTTCTTGCGCGACATCACTGAAGGTCCCTATCCTATCCCCTTGGATCTCTTTCAGTGTATAGCCTGAGATATCCTTTTCTTCCGTAGTAAAGGGGTCGCCTACATACCCTGATAAAGTGACATTTGGTGCAAGCGTCTGTCCGTTTTCGTCAAGATACTTGACCGTAACATCTTCTGCAGTATTCACATACTTCACAGGTACTTGATAATTCACTAAATATTGAATGGTACCTGTACTAGCAGCTCTCTCGGTGGATAAACGATTAGGAACAAGAGAAGTGATTGACAAATAGTCAACATTGGCGGGAATATTTTTAAATTGAATTCCTTCTTCAGTCAGTTCAAACCCATCATTTTCATATAAGGGAAAGATATAGCCATTTTTATCTATCCCCCGAATCGAATAAGAATACTTTTTGTTGGACAAAGAAGAGAGCAACGCATTTCCTTGGGTATCAACCATCATACGGTCTTTATAAAGAACATCAGATTGGCCATCTTTTACTAGCATTGGCTCTAATAGTATTTTCTCCTGAGTCATAATAGATAGTTGGGAATTTTGATGGTGTTCTGGAGATAGCTCTAACTTAGAAAAATCCGTCATGCTACTTGCATAGACCGTCAGATAATCTGTTACCCATCCACTAAGATATTGACCAACCCCAATTAATTCTTGGGCTGTCAAATAGGCATCATAATTTCCTATGTGGATATTTGAAAAAGATCCTTTTGGAAGAATGTGTGCTAGTACATTAGGACGGGTAAACAATGTTGCATTTTCCGCCATAGTGATTTTGGGAACATTCGTAGCAATAATAGATGTCGTGTATAACGCTTGCAAGTTGCTAGCGTATTCTAAACCAGTAAAATCGACTACTGTGTCTTTGGCTAAAGAAGAAAAATCTAACTGTTTTAGATTCACCATATCTTCTTGAGTGATTGTATCAACTGTTTTGTTTAGCCCTTTAGCTACCTCATTTTGCAAATTCTTATCTGGCATCCAAGCGTCTAATGAAACGCTGCGATTAGATGCCTCTTTCATTTCCGCTGATGATTCAGTTGCCGAGCTAGCTGTGTCTTCACTTGGATCAGGGAGGTTTTTTTCTGTACTTTCCGTCGAGCCACTTTTCTCATCATCATTAACCACTTCTTGCGATTCTGAGTTACTTGTGGTGTCTCCATTGATTTCTTCTATACGAGAAGAATCGACTGTTTCAGTAGTCTCCTCCACTTTTTCTAATGTTCCTAATGTCGTTATTTCTTTGTTTGATGGAATGGTTTCCTGTTCCTCAGCCATAACTTGTGCCAAAGGTGCCAACACAGGCTGACTTAACAAGATCGCCAATGACAAATAACCCCAAAATTTCCTTTTCATAACATTCTCCTTTTATATTCGTTTAAATACGATACGCTTTCCTATCTTTCACCTATCGACAAACTTCCCCTTCTGATGATGGTGACGACTTGTTAATTACAACTTTTAGACACAGGATACCCCTGTTCATTTTGATAGTATTACATGGTTCATCATTCTGAACACGTCAACATTTGTATCAGAAATGACCAAACTTGTCAGGTTTTAACGAACAGGTTATTCAAGCAAACAGATCGTTCACTTCACCTGCTCCTTCATGCTCCAAGCTTGGCCTCAGTTAGCGTTATAATTACTGATTTACATTGTTTTTGAATTTACATAAAAAAAGAGACACATACATGCATCTCTTTGGGCAGCCCATTGTAAGTTCAGCCTATTATTGATTTTTTACTAGTTATCCCGATACTCGATCGTCAATCCTTTTAAAAAGTTGCGAGCATATTTGTCTAAACATGGCTTGTAATTGCGATGGCCTTCTTTGCGTAAAATGGCGCCTAATTCACCTTTTGAAACTTTGACTCCCGCTTGCTGGAAAATGTCCAGCATTTCATCTGTTGTTAGGGAAAGGGCGATTTTTATTTTCTTCAGCATCAAATTATTTACATTGCCATTGTTCAACTCTAAGACAGGTTCTGCAGCATCTGGCTTTGTTCCTCGTTGCGAGCGAATCAAACCATTTAAGAAACGCTCAAAGGCTTCATTGGTACATTCAATCTCATAGGTCTCAGGGTCTTTTTTCTTCAATAATTGTCTTACTTCTTCTTTTGTGAAAGAAGCGCCGCCAAGTTCAAAAATTTTCACCATATCGGTATCTTTGATATCCAAAGCATAGCGTAAACGCGTCAAGCGATCATTGTGATTCATTCTATACACCATCCATTTCTTAGGTTGATTATAACAAATAAAAATGCTTAAGAACCATCATTTTTGAATTCCTTTGCTTGGGATTGCTAGAAAATCAATTGCCCAACGCTTAGATATCACCAGTTTGCGTTCATGTGAATGTCACTTGTACTGATTCACGACACAATCAGTAACGACCAAAACAGTTTCTGTCGCCATCATCTGTCTTCTTCACTGTAACATGGTACATAGATTAGGAAAATCATTCGGGTATTTTCTACTGCCGATCATTACCGATGATAAAAGTAGGTCTGCTTTATCCTTCTTTCCTCATAAAGCAATCAAACACTGACGGAAGAAAAATGTATGATTTTCGCTTTTCAGGACAAAGGACTAGGAGGGGAAAAAATGACATTTGTGTTGATTCTATGTATAGGACTTGCCCTTGTGCTTAGTATCTATTCAACGAACAAAAGAAAAAAGAAATAAGCGAGTTTGATTTCTTTTAGGAAGGGCGTATTTTCGTCCTTTTTCATTTACTGCATAAAATACCCTGATTTTCAATCTTCTTTTAAAATGGGGCTTCTGTTAGGAAAAGCCGAGCATTGCCTCAATATGGATGACAGGATGCACGCTTGGTCATCGTTTCCTCATCTCTAAAAGGAACCTGCTTAAGTGTATTATTTTTCTAAACTCTTCTTATCCGCTATACTTAATTTAACGAGAAAATTTTTTGCTTAACAATAAAATAATCAAAAGCAAGGCAAGTGTTCTTGACCCTTTTGGTTGATTTTATTGTTTTATTTCGTGTAGCAAAAACAAAAAGGAGAGGAAAGAAATGAAGAAATACGGGAAATTTTTGGTGATGATTGGGATATCGACGGTGATTATGTTTTGTATGATGTATTTCAATGTCTACGCCCTCGATCATATCTTTTTCAGCCAAACCCGCCTGTTTATGGCACTTATGATGGGCGCGATGATGGCGATCATCATGCTGCTGTTTATGTGGAAGATGTATGACAACAAGAAAATGAATATCGGAATTTTAGTTGTCAGTGTTGTACTCTTTTTTGGTTCACTGTTTATGGTCAGAAGCCAAACCGCCGTGGGAGATACGGCCTGGATGAAAGCCATGATTCCCCATCATTCGATTGCGATTTTAACCAGTAAAAATGCCGATTTGTCTGATCCAAGAGTAAAAGAACTTGCAGAAAAAATCATTGACGCACAGGAAAAAGAAATCAAAGAAATGAAAGAATTGATCGAAGAGTTGGAAAACAAATAGCCAGTTTGTGTGCTCACTCAAAGTACCAGCAGATCAACTTTATCGCCACGGTTACGAAGCCCTTCAAGCAATGGCTGAAGGGCTTCTTTTTTATCGTCAGTTGCTTTCTTTCTACTGAAAAACCCTGACCATTATTGCATCCGTTCTTGTTTGACTTTCTTATCCACAACATGACGCTTGGCAAGCTCTTGGCGGATAGCCGCTAAATCAATCCCCATTTCTGCCATTAAAACCAATGTGTGGTACGCCAAATCAGCAATCTCATAAACGGTTTCTTGGCGGTCTTCCTTCATCGCCCCAATCACGACCTCGGTTGCTTCCTCGCCAATTTTTTTTAAGATTTTCTCACAGCCTTTTTCAAACAAGTAGCTGGTATAGCTGCCTTCTTGCGGCGTATCTTTACGACCTTTTATCAGCTCATACAACGCATCGATGGTCGGAGAGGATTCTGTACCATAAAGCACCTCTGTAAAGCAGCTTTCTGTGCCTGTATGGCAAGCAGGTCCGTCTTTTTTTACTTTGGCGACTAAGGCATCTTGATCGCAATCTGCGGTCAATGATACTAAATGCTGGTAATTGCCGCTGGTTTCTCCTTTGCGCCACAATTCTTGGCGACTGCGGGAATAAAAGGTCATCAATCGGTCCTTCAAGGTCAAGGTCAAACTTTCTTGGTTCATATAAGCCAAGGTCAAAACTTCATTCGTTTCCACATCCTGCACGATCACTGGAACCAATCCTTGTTCATCAAATCGTACTTGCACCATGTTATCCACTCCTTCTATTGCCTATCAAAACGCCAACGCTATACGATTCGTACGGGAATATCGACGGCCTGTAATTGTTTTTTCAGCTCTGGGATTTTCACCTCGCCATAGTGAAAAATCGAGGCCGCCAGCCCTGCTTCAATATTTGGCAATTGAAACAGCTCGATAAAATCGGCACTTTTGCC
This sequence comes from Enterococcus sp. 5B3_DIV0040, assembly GCF_002140755.1. NCBI lineage: Bacteria > Bacillati > Bacillota > Bacilli > Lactobacillales > Enterococcaceae > Enterococcus > Enterococcus sp. 5B3_DIV0040. The sequence continues at coordinate 90,809 of NZ_NGLC01000003.1, read as the reverse complement.
AGCACCACCCGATGCGACGATCGGTAATTTGGTGATTTCGCTGACAGCTTTCAGCAAGTCTAAATCAAACCCCTGCTTCACGCCATCGGTATCCATGCTGTTGATAACAAGTTCGCCAGCACCTAACTGCTCAGCCTGGTGAATCCACGCCAATGCTTCTAAGCCTGTATCTTCCCGGCCGCCTTTGGCAAACACATGCCAGTTCTCACCGACTCGGCGAACATCAACGGATAAAACAACGCACTGGCTGCCATAGCGTTTCGCGCCTTCTGCAATCAACTCTGGTCGGCGAAGCGCTCCCGAATTGACGCTGACTTTGTCGGCGCCACAGTTTAAGACTCGCTCAAAATCTGCTACTTGATTGATGCCACCGCCCACCGTCAAGGGGATAAACACTTCTGACGCCACGCGCTGCAAAATGTCCGTGAATAAGCCGCGTTCTTCTGCAGAAGCAGTAATGTCATAAAAAACCAGCTCATCGGCGCCTTGTTCATTGTAAAAGCGCGCCAAAGTCACTGGATCATTAACATCTTTTAAGCCAGCAAAATTGACCCCTTTCACGACTCGCCCATCTCGCACATCAAGGCAAGGAATGATTCGTTTGGCGATCATGCTTCTGCCTCCCCTGCTGCTAAGACATCCGCCAATTGGAGACTGCCGTTATATAAGGATTTCCCGACGATCACGCCAGAGATGCCCAACTGTTTTAATCCTTTGATATCTGCCAATGAAGCCACGCCGCCAGAAGCCACGATGTCGCAATCCAATTGATTGAGTTTTTCGTATAAGGGCAGATTGATGCCTTCTCCTGTACCGTCACGCGAGATTTCGGTAAAGATGATCGTTTGCGCTCCCCATTCCACCAATTGTTGGCAAAAAGTAAACGCGTCTGTTGCCGTTTTCTCGAGCCAGCCTTCCACGGCCACTTTTTCTTCCTTGGCATCGACCCCAATGGCGATCTTGTTGCCGTATTTCTTGAGCATCGCTTTTGTGAATGCTGGGTCTTTCTGGGCAATCGTGCCGAGGATCACCCGATGAACGCCTGCTGCCAAACAATGCTGGATCGTTTCTTCCTCACGAATCCCGCCGCCAACTTCGACAAACAGATTGGTTTGCTGGACGATTTTTTTTGCGACATCAAAGTAATGGAGTTTGCCAGCTTTGGCACCATCTAAGTCGACGAGGTGCAGATAGTTGGCACCTTCTTCTTCAAATGAACGAGCAAATGCCACTGGATCATCCCCAAACACTTCTTTTTGCTCATAGTCTCCTTGGTACAAACGGACCACTTTTTGATCTAACAGATCAATTGCTGGAAAAATTTTCATAGCGGCACCTCCGTAAATGCTTTTAAAATCTTCAACCCGACAGCCCCACTTTTTTCTGGGTGAAACTGAGTGCCGAAGACATTGTCTTTTTGCACGATACCGGGAATTGCTAGACCATAGTCACTGTCTGCTATGACATACTCTTGGCAATCAGTAGCAAAATAACTGTGGACATAGTAGACAAAATCTTGTTCCCCTAGCCCGCTGACTAGAGGACTTTCCTTTCTGACAGTCAGCCGATTCCAACCAATCTGCGGCACTTTTAGATTCAGTTTGGCTTCTTCAAAGGCGCTTTGCATGGAAACGATCCGTCCTGGAATCAAACCGAGCCCCACATGTGTGCCAAACTCCTCACTACTATCAAACAACAGCTGCATCCCTAAACAAATGCCTAAAAAGGGTTTGCCAGCTGCTGCCAATTCTTGGATCGGTTCGATCAGCGACAACTCTGCCAACTTTTGGCGGGCATCGCCAAAAGCGCCTACGCCGGGTAAAAGAATGCGGTCGGCAGCTTTTAATTCTGCTAGTGAACGCGTGATTCGGCAGTCAACCCCCAAATAATCCAGCGAACGAGACAAGCTGAACAAATTGCCGACCCCATAGTCGATGATTGCTAACATAATACGCCCCTTTCCTTATCTCATCCATCTGTGTGGAAGATACGTAATCATTTTTCCCTCATGAATCACTGGATCGTCCCTTTGGTTGAAGGGATCTCATCTGGGGCTGCTTGATTGATCGCTACTGCTTCACCTAAGGCACGCCCAAAGCCTTTAAAACAAGCTTCCACAATGTGGTGGCTGTTTTTCCCAGCGATTTGATGGAAATGGATCGTAGCACCTAATTCACGGGCAAAAGCAATGAAAAATTCTTCAACCAATTCCGTATCAAACTGCTGCCCGATTTTTTCGCTCGGTATCGCCAACTCTACGACTGCCATGCCACGACCGCTGATATCGATCGCTGTCATGACTAAGGCTTCGTCCATCGGCAGCAGCATACTGCCATAGCGTTTGATGCCTCGTCGCTCCCCAAGACTTTCTGAAAACGCTCGGCCAATGGCGATGGCAACGTCTTCTGTTGTGTGATGGGCATCTACTTCTGTATCACCATCACAGACCAACGTCAAATCAAAGCGACCGTGGCGGACAAATAATTCCAGCATGTGGTCTAAAAACCTCACACCAGTCTTGATTGATTGCTGACCAGTACCATCGATCGTCAACTGCAGGTGGATCTTGGTTTCAGTCGTATTGCGGGTAACTTCTGCTTTTCTCATTCCTTCACCTCTTCTATGATCGTTGTTAACACCGTCATCAATCGTTCCATCTGATCCTTCGTTCCTACCGTGATCCGTAAATACTCTTTGATGCGGGGCTGATTAAACCAGCGGACGAAGATTTTCTGCTCTTTCAGTGCCTGATACAACTCTTCACCAGCAATCGCAGGGTGCCTTGCAAACAAAAAATTTCCTTGGCTGTCGGTCTGCTCAAAGCCGAGCTTCGCTAGGGCTTGCTTGCTCCACTCACGCACGTGGATCGTTGCTTGGATCTTCTCATCGACATACGCTTGTTCCTGCAAAACGGCTGCACCTGCGGCTTGGGTCAAACTATTGACATTGTAAGGATTCAAGCTAAATTTCAACCGATTCAAGTCTTGGATCAGTCTTTCATTGGCAACCGCAAAGCCCAGACGTGCCCCTGCCAGCTGCCGAGATTTCGAAAACGTTCCGACAACCAAGAGATTTGGGTATTGATCGATCAAAGAAACCATTGAAGTGCCGCCAAAATCGATATAGGCCTCGTCGACAATCACTAAGCGATCGGGATGCCGTTTTAGAAAGGCACAAATTTCGCTTTGTTCTTGATAAATCCCAGTCGGCGCATTGGGATTGGCAAAAATAACGGTCCCTTTGAGCGAATCGTAGTCCGTTAACGCAATCGAGAAATCTTCTTGCAGCGGAACAACGGTGGCAGCGACTTGGTACAAGGCACTATACACTTGATAAAACCCATAGGTCACATCGGGAAAGGCGATGCCGTTTTCCGTGAAGCCTTGAAAGAGATAGGACAAGACTTCGTCACTGCCATTACCGAGAAACAGCTGGGCTGGTGTAACGCCAAGATAAGCAGCCAGAGGGGTTGTCACCACTTCAGCAGCAATATCCGAGTAACGATTCAGCTTGTGGGCGGCATCGGCAACCGCTGCTTGAACACTTGGTGCTGGCGGATAAGGACTTTCATTGGTGTTCAGTTTAATAACGGCTTGCTCGTCTACTTGTTCCCCTGGTGTATAAGGAGTCAGCTTGTGATACTTTTGATGTAAAAAGGTCATTTTTCTCCCTCTCTTCGTACATTGATCGAACGGGCATGGCCGATCAAGTCTTCGGTTTCTGCGAACAATGCTACGGCTGGACCAGCCGCCTTCATGGCTGCTTCTGGGTAATACAAGTAGCTGCTTTTCTTAATAAAATCATCCACTGATAACGGTGAGTAAAAACGGGCGGTCCCTTCTGTTGGTAGGGTATGATTTGGTCCAGCAAAATAATCTCCCAGCACTTCTGGTGTATGATGTCCTAAAAAGACACTGCCCGCATTTTCTACTTGTCCCAACAAAGCAAAAGGATCTGCCACTGCTAATTCAAGATGTTCTGGGGCGATTTGATTGGCAATGGTAAGTGCTTCGGTCAAATCTTTGACTAGGATCAGCTTTCCGCTAGATTCAAGCGCCGCAGCAGCAATGTCTTTGCGGGGCAGTTGCTTCAGCTGCAAGTCAAGCTCTACTTGGACTTGTTCAATCAAGGTTGCTTCTGTTGTGACTAAGATGGCTTGCGCTAAGATATCATGCTCGGCTTGTGCCAAAAGATCTGCTGCCAGCCAACGAGGATTTGCGCTGGCATCGGCGATGATCAGCACATCGCTGGGCCCTGCGATCATATCGATATCAACTTCGCCGTACACCATTTTTTTCGCTGTGGCGACATAAATATTTCCTGGTCCCACGATTTTGTCGACTTTGGGAATCGTTTCTGTCCCATAAGCCAATGCCGCTACGCCATGGGCACCACCGACTTTGTAGATTTCATCCACTCCAGCAACGGAAGCTGCCGCTAAGATAGCAGCTGGAACTTTTCCTTGGCTGTCCGTCGGTGTGATCATAACGATTTTTTTGACCCCGGCGATTTTTGCGGGCAGGACATCCATCAAAACCGTACTAGGATAAGCTGCTGTGCCGCCAGGAACGTAGACCCCGACTTTTGCTAGTGGCAAGACCCGCTGTCCCATCACAACGCCATTTTCCTTCGTCAAGACAAAGCCTTGCTGGACTTGCTTTTGATGAAATGTCAAAATGTTTTCTTTCGCCTGTTCCATCACCTCAAGCAGCTCAGGGGAGACGGCTTGGACAGCCGTTTCAACCTCCTCAAGACTGACGGTTAAGGAAGACAAGGTCACTTGATCGATTTCTTCAATTAATTGAAACAACGCCTGATCTCCTTGCTGCTGAACACGGGCAATGATTTGGGCGACAACGGTTGAAACATCCTTCGTTTCCGACTGTTTCCTTGCCACAATCGTTTCGATCGTATCTTTTTGGGTCGAAAAAATTCTCATAATTGCTCCCTCACCTTCTCAATCACTGTTTGAATGCGTTCTTGCTTGAAACGCCACGTGGCGTGGTTGATCACTAAACGCGCTGAAGACGGCGCGATGTCTTGGATCACTTCTAGATCATTTTCTTTTAGTGTCGTCCCCGTTTCGACGATGTCAACGATCACATCGGAGAGACCTAACAAAGGAGCCAATTCAATCGATCCATGCAGTTGGATCAATTCCACCGAGCGACCTAACCCTTGATAAAACTGGCGGGTGATCTGCGGATATTTTGTGGAGACCCGCAGCGGGCGGGAGAAATCGTCCTCGAAATCCGTACGCGCTGCTACTGCCAAACGGCAGACCCCCATATGCAAATCAAGAAATTCGATGACTTCTGCCTTGCTTTCCATTAAAATATCTTTGCCTACGACACCGATATCCGCCACTCCGTGCTCCACATAGATCGCCACATCGCTCGGCTTGACTAAGAAAAAGCGCAGCTTGTTTTCTTCATCACAAAAAATTAGTTGGCGATTGTCTTTGAAGACACCTTGCGCAGCGACTCCAGCTTTCGTGAATAAATCGTATACGGCATCCCCCATGCGGCCTTTAGGTAGCGCAATGTTCAAATAGCCTGAACTTTCGTTGTCAGTCGGCACCTTTTGCCCTACATGGTTGAGCTTCATACCAAACCCGATCGCCCCTTGCTCTTTGCCTTGCCGACTCATCAAGCGATCATAACGGCCGCCATATAAAATCGTCTCTCTTGCTTCTTCGATGAATCCTTGAAACAGCAAGCCACTGTAATAATCGGCATCATTTAAAATTGAAAAATCCAGCCTTATCCGAATGGAGGCTGACAGTTGTTCTTTTTGCAATGCTTGGTACAGTTGTTTTAGTTCTGCTAAACCAGCTTGTGCTTGGGGATACTCTGCCAGCAGCTCTTTGGCCTTTTGATACTTGGTTTCAAAATCACCTGACAAACGTACCAGTTTCGCCAATTTTTCAGCTTCTGTTGCTGACAAGCCAGCTTTTTCAGTCAGTGCATCCATGCCATGAGAACTCTTGTCCCGCAGGCAGTGCAGTACCTTTTGTCGATCCGCTTCGGGGAAGCGTTGGCAGATGCCATCCAAAATCCCCATATGAGACAGATCCAAGGTCCCTTTTCCCACCTGAGCCAAACTTTCCCAAGCCAGTTTTACAACCTCCAGTTGATCTTCCCATGTGATTTGGTCAATGAGCTCCAAACCGATTTGATCGATCTTTTGGTATTCCCCTGCTTGACGATCCTGTCGATAGACATCCTCCACATAATACACTCTGCGCGCTTCTCCAGAAGGTGTATTTTTGGCAATCGACAAGGTGACATCAGGTTTTAGCGCCATCGTCCTGCCATCCGTGCCTGTAAACGTGATGATGGAAGAACCACGCAAGAACTGATCATTTTGCTGATAGTTGCGATACTCTTCAAAATTGTTCGAGTGATAAGGTGAAAAATGATGCTGCGTATACAATTTTCTTAATTTCAGTTCGACTTGTTCGGCTGGTTTCAATACATTCCATAACTCTTCCACACTTATCACTCCTATTTCATGCCACTGATTCGGCTTTCTCACTGTTAAAGGCTCGCTTTATCATCGATTCACCATCAGTTTTTCTAATAATACTAATGGTTTTGCCATAAATAAGCAATGGTATTTTTCGAAATATTCTGGAATTTTTAGTCGATTTCAAGAGTACATAGCGATGTCGTTTCTTTGTTGACGATTATTCCATCGAATCTGGAAGTCAGTTTTCCTTTCTTAATGAAGTAACTTAGTACTTGTGCATCCGCCATCACTTAGTTGCTCAACCATAAAAAAGTCCGAAATATACGACCATCTTGTTTCAGAAACTCGTTATCGATTACTCTATCTTTTGTACCGTACAAAGAATTGGCGCAAATGAAGCGATGATATGAAAATCACCCAAAACGTTCATTGTTGTACTTATCGCTTATATTACGGCACAAAAAGCACACAGCAGAAGAATCAGAGAAAACAGCTAAATAGTACATCCTCTATAGCTTAATAAGGAGAGAAAAGTAAATGAACAAACTTATAGGAAAACAAATCTCATGGAGCAACGCTTTACTAGGAACAGTCCTCGCAGGTATCGGTTTGGTCGGTCTTTTGTATGCCCCTGCCATCGTCAGCATCTTCTCATTATCGATTGCCAGCTATTGGGCATTACGGCTAGTTTACGGTAAAGAAGCAGTCAAGCAGCTCTTCGGAAAACCCATCGCACCAGTGAAGACGATCAGCAAGTATTTTCTTTTAAACATCCTGATCAGCTTTCTCGTTTCTCTTGTTTTGCAATACGGACTAAAGTGGGATCTTCACGGAAATCCAGTGAACGAAGGCTTTCAATGGTTGACTCTGCTAGTTATTCCAATCATGTTACTTGGAGAAGAACTCTTTTCCATCTTCTTTTTAGCGATCTTTTCTAGTAAATGTACCTTGCCAGTTGCCAGCATCCTTTCCGCGATCATCTTTGGCTTGGTTCATTACAGCACTTATGACAACGGCAATGTTTTCCATACCTTGGTCCATATTCTTTTCATTCAAGGGGTGGCGCGCTTGCTATTTAACCAAGCTGCCATCAAGAGCAACTCGATCCTGACTAGTTGGGGCACACATGTCTTGTTCGACCTGTTTGCTATTTTAGTGGCTTATCTGACTGCTTGAGAAAAACGAAAAAGACTGATTCAATTGAAATCAGTCTTTTTTGATATAACAACTAGTTACCTGAGTATCCCTCCCTGAAAGGAAGCATTGATCGCTTTTGTGCCTTTCACGAGGTTGGGTGTTTGTTCTATTCGCTGTGTTTCATAAGAAAATGTCCTTACTTTTTAAAGGGATCCTCTTTTACTTTCTCACAAATTTCTGCTTCACTGTACACCTTCATCAGCCGCTTGACTTCGCCTTCGATATTAAAACGCAGGGCTTCTGTCGCTTTCAGGTTTTTCAATGCTTGTTCAAGATAACAAAGAAAAGTTGTTTCCTTCATTTTAACTCAGCCTCCTTGTCAATCGTTGGTTTTACAGGTCACTTTAACAACGTCGCTCAACTCCTGATCAATCCCTCTAGAAAGCAAAAGGATTGTGCAGACGTTTGCTTCTTATTGGTTACACCAGACCGTGCTTTTGGAGCGCTTGCGCAATCCCGCCGTCTTCTGGTCGAGCCGTCACCTCGTCAGCTACTGCCAATAGCTGTTCACAGGCATTGCCCATCGCAATTCCTGTCGCAACGGCTTCAAACATTTCGACATCATTATGGCCGTCACCAAACGCCAAGGCATCTTTGTTATCGATCCCTAGATGGTTCAAGAGAAAATCGATGGCTGTTTTCTTGTGGATATTCTTGATGCCGATCTCGCCACTGTCTTTGCCAAAAACCGGAACTGTACTGCGAATCATTTGGAATTGTTCGTGGTATTGGTCATGAACCTGTTCATAAGGAATGGAATGATTGATGAAGGAAACTTTGTTCACGTCATCGTAATCGATTTTCGCTTCGTCCTCGATCAATAAATCAAGGAACCACTGAATAGTTTGAACACGTTGTTTTCCTGCTTCACTTTCAACAGGCTCACCTGCTAAGACGATCTCAATCAACCGATTTCGTAAATTGGTACTTGCAAATAATCCTTGATTCGATTCCAAGTAATACTCGATTTGGTTTGCTTTTAAGAAATCGATCAGTCTTAATAAGGCTTCCTTTTCAAAAACTTTGTGCAAAATCACCTCATCGTGCACCTCGCAATAACCGCCGCCGGCACCAATCATTCCACTTAAAGGCAGTGCCAGTACATCTTCTGTGATTTCGGCTTTTGAACGACCCGTACACAAGAAAAATTCATGCCCCTTCTTATGTGCCGCTGTGATCGCTTGGCGAGCACTTTCAGGTACGTTTCCCGCATCATCGCACAATGTTCCATCTACATCTAAAAAGACAATTTTCTTCGTCATTTCATTCCCTCTTTCCTAACCCAATCAATAAAGCGCTCACATGAACATATTTGCTGAATCCAAGATGTCACCGTCAGCCGCTTGCTATTAGTATAACAAATCACAAGATAACCTCGCTAGACTATTTTACTGACTCATACATAAACACGATCTCGTTTTTTCTCGATGCCCTTTATCTTTGATGATCGTCAAATGGCTTTCATTTGATCACTTTTAAGGTGACTTATCCTTTGCGTAGCTTACTCTTCACTTAAATAAATCAACCCCCATTTAGGTAGTTGGTTAGTTGCATGACCCGTAAGCTCGCGATAATAGTACCGTTTGTCATGCTTGATCATACTGATAATTTCCTCTTCCTTCATCCCCAGCTCTTGACATAGGTCAGTTTTGGTATTGGTCACAAGTTCCAGTAGAATTTGGATCTGTGCGTCCACAGCCAGAAGCGCTCGAAAGGTATCAAATAAGTTCTTTGTTCGATCATAGTAAATGTCTTCGAAGTCAACACAAAGTTCCTGATAATAAGTAAAAAGTTTCGGATAGGCTGTCAGTACCCCAGCGCTTAACAATACTTCCTTTGAATAAGACAGATAATCCTTCGGGTCATTTATTTTTTCTGATAACACAGAATCACTCCTTTCCATCCATGGCTTTTCTTCAATGATAGCATTGATCCCTCATTTGATCGTAATGATTTCCATCCTCGTTAGTTGCCCTTACATCCCTTCACATAAAACAAAGGCTTTATCTTCTAATATTTCAAATCACATGAAATCCTTGGGTGGCATCCCTTTCTGCGCTCACCTCCAATGCATGATCTAAGGAAATCAGTTACTCTCATTATAGTTTTTTCTTGCCCAAGCTTATAATTCCTTTTTGCTCTAGCAGAGGAATAAGAGAGAAAAATCCAGCGTACCCGCATTGCTTTATCTAAGAAGAAAGATCAAAAGGAATTTATTTGCAGTGATTTTCCGATGATTACACGATCAAACAAAAGAACGAATGGAAATGAATGCTTTTAACCAATGCTGTGGCGCCTTCATTCTCACGACAACACAAAAAACCAATGATCGCTGGTTTCGATCATTGGTCAAAGTTCTCAATTTACATTTTGTAAAAGGACAATCTGTCCTTTCTTTTTCGATCATGCCAAGATATAAGCGAGGCTAAAACGTCCTCTTACACTGTGAGCACAAAAAAAGATCATGCATATAGAAAATCTAAAATCTCACGTGGCGCGTCTACCAAAGCATCTGGGTTTTCTTCAGAAAGCTTTTTCGGATCGTGGCTGCCCCACGTAACGGCGATCGTTTTGACACCCGCGGCTTTTCCCATTTGGATATCAAAAATAGCATCTCCTACCATGATCGTCTTTGTCGGGTCAAATTGATAGTGTGCCACGACTTTATTGATTCCTTCGGGATGAGGTTTGTAGTGGGTCACCGCATCAGAGCCGATGATTTCTTCAAAGAACACCACAAGGTCCTGAGCAGCTAGGTTTCGTTTGACAACCGCTGTCTTCTTACTTGAAACGACGAAACAAGGTACCTTTCGTTTGTTTAAGATTTCTAAGACATGGGGAATTTCTGGAAATACTTTCAAGGTACTTTCTTCATAGGTTTGGTAATAGGCTCGGAAAATCCGAATCAATTCCGTTGCGGTTTCTTGATCTAATGGCTGTTCAGACATTTTAAAAAATGATTCTTCGATCGGTATCCCCATATAATGTTCAATGACTACTTCACTGGGTACTTTGAGTCCCATCTCTTTAAAAGCTGCTTTTGTCGCCTTCACACTACATTCTTTTGAATCCAATAAAGTTCCATCTAAATCAAATAGCACACATTCAACCTGCTTCACGATATTTCCTCCTCCAAAAGGTATTCCATCAATTTTCTACAAATGCTTTTTTCATTTACGCAATATTTCTTTCCATTACTGATTATCTCTATTTTATCACTAAAAAAAAGCATTATCATATTTTTCCATAACCTTCTTCATTTATTGCTAATATACTTATATAAAAAACGACTCGCTTTGAAAACAGAGTCGTTTCTACAAGATAGGCAAATTTACCTGAAGACCTATTTGTCAGACATAAAAAGTTAAACCCATTTTTAGCTTTTTTATTGCAAGATATATCCTTTGCCCCAAGCTGTACGGACGCGTTTTTCAGTATAGTCGTATTCATCTAATTTCTCATTGATTCGTTTCGCCAAAATCGATAGCTGCGATTTTCGGGAATTCGTGCCGCCGTTGCCCCAAATTTTCCAGCAAAGGTCCTCTCGGTTGATAAATTGCTCTTCTGCTAGATTATTGAAAAAGATCTGTTCTTGCAGACTAAGAAATTTAGGGAACGATTCCTTCGTTACTGATGCCTTTTCTAACTTGCGAGTATTTGGTGGCAAAGCCGCCAAAAATTCTCTCAACTCGACAAATGACCGATTAAGATAGGTCGCATTTTCCGCTTTTTCCAGTATCATTTCTTGTTCGTCATTCCCTGGCAAGATTCGAACGATCCGCTGTTGATAATAAGGAGCCAATGTCTGATTGAGCAATAAAAATTCTGGATCAGCAATTGTTTCACTGACAAATAAACAGTCAAATAACTTGGCACTTTCTATCAACCATTCCTCCTCTTCGGTACTTCTGCCCACGAACACTTCATGGCTCAAAATCTGCAGCTCCCGCTGCAAATCAATCTCATATGATATATTTTTCGTCAATATGATAATTCTCATGATAAACCCTACTTTCCTTTCTTATTTATTCAGAAATGAGTTGGAAATGATTTCTGAATACTTTATGTTGACATTATTACTTATTTTTATCAGCTTGAGGTGTCATTTTTTGTTCATAAATGGTGATCTGGTGTCATGTTAAAAAAAATAGATTAACTTTCATTTCATGGTTCATACTCTTCGATAGCTAATAAAAAAGCAACCTGTTAGCCAGATTGCCTTCTTTTTCATTTTATATTTTCATCACTGCTCCCACTTCAAATCCAACAGCTCCAGCATTTCATGGTAGGCGGTTTCGATCCGCTGGCGTTTTTCTTCAGGGACATTTTTGGCATATTGCCCATCTGGCAGATAATCTTCGGCAAGGTAGACTTGAAAATCAAAGGCCTGCAAGACGCCGTATTCTGGATCATAATAGGTACGTTCAGGGATCGGTTCTTTGGAGACCCAAGTCGGATGCAAGACAATCTTGCTTAAATAGGTCCGTTGCCCTTCTTTGGAGATTTCAACTTCTGGGATGACGCCTCGTTCGGTCCAATAGTTGTTATTGACGGTTTCATAACGTTGATTCGACAGTAAGTTCCCCATTGAATAAATGATAAATTTCTTTTCACCGTCCTTTTCGATGATTTCGGTTGGTTCTGCTACATGCGGATGGCCGCCGAAGATAATATCAGCACCAAAATCGATCATCTTCCGATAAACAGTTTGTTGTTCTTCCGTTGGTTCTAAAGAATACTCGACACCAGACTGAGGCATCACGATGGTGATATCCGCCAAGCTTTCCGCTTCTTTGATCTCTGCTTCCACTTTATCTAACGACAAGTCTTTCAAATAGGTGTCATACTCTGCTTGAGTTAAGCTTTCTTCAAGGCCATTGAAGCCATAGGCATAGGCCAAGAGAGCAACTTTAATCCCGTTGACTTCTTTGACCAGGATTCCGCTATTGTCGACCGTGACACCAATCGTTGCCAAGCCTTGGTCGTGAAAAGCAGCCGCCGTTGTTTTGATTCCTTCGATCCCTGTATCTAAAATATGGTTATGGGCAAGATCAATCACATCAAAGCCCGCGTCTTTGATACTGGCAACAGCATCGATAGGGGCGTTGAATAAGGGAAAACCGCCAAGCGGTTTATTAGGATTGATGGTTCCTTCAAAATCACCTAAAGCAAGGTCCGCCGATGCAATCAGCGGTTTGACTTGCTCAAAATCATTGTCAAAATCATAACGCTTCCCATCGTAAGCGCTTAAATAAACAGGTGTATGATAAAGCATATCGCCACTAGCTGTCACTGTGATGGTTTTTACTGCTGGCTTTGTTTCGGTAGAACTACTCGTTTCTTGTATTGACTTTGTTGCCTTTGTCGTTTCTGCTGTATGACGCTGTTCGGGGATGCTTGTCACTTGAATCACTAGATAAATCACTCCAAGTATGATTGCCAGCAACGCTGTACTTAACCCCACAATGATCCGCTGGTGTTTCTGACGCTCCCGTCTTCGTTGTTGTCTCATGCCCTCACCCTTTCACTCTGCTTTATCAAAAACCTATCTTCGTTTACGTTCTAACGAGATTCCCTGCTCCCTTTCCTGCGAAACCCACTAAATAATATCTTTTCATTAAATAATTATACTATATTTGAGATTCCTTTAATAGGTCGTTTTGTAAAGAATAAAAAAACAGCCCGATCGTGATCGAACTGTTTTATTCGCTTCTGAGTTGTTTTATTCGTTTCTTTTATTCTTTTCTATAGTAGCTCTGATCTCAGAAATTTTGCCATCCTGAAGCTATTTTCTACTTTGCTTCCTCATGCTTCACAGGACAACTGCTATGACAATCAGAACAATGATCCTTTTTCACCATGCGGTACACCACACGGGTGCCATAGCCAAAAATCAGGCCGCTTAGAATTATTGTAGCAATCATTTTCCGCCTCCTACGACTTGGATCAAGGGTGCACTCCCTCGGAATGGTTTCTTCAACAGAGCAAATACCAATAGCCCAGCAATGAGGATTGCCGCGAAAACACCCAGCGTGAGGTGTCCGCCTTCAAAGATGACGTGCCCGAATTGGTAGACCAACAAACTGGCGCAGTACGCCAAGCCACATTGATAGCCGATGGCTAACCATGTCCACTTGCTGTCCCCCATTTCACGGTGGATCGCACCGATAGCTGCAAAACAAGGGGCACATAGTAAATTAAAGACGAGAAAAGAGTATGCGGCCACAGCAGTGTAATCGCCGCGCAACACTTGCCAAATCTCCGTCCCGCTTTCTGACAACTCCCCGGTTTGTCCGTAGAGGATCCCAAAGGTACCGATCACATTTTCTTTGGCTACCAAGCCAGTGATCGTCGCCACGGCGCCTCGCCAGGTTCCCCAGCCTAGGGGAGCGAAAAGCGGCGCCAAAAATCGTCCGAAAAAGGCCAAAATGCTTTGGTCTTCTGTGACCCGCTGCAAGGCAAAGCTGTAGCTGGAGGTAAACCAGACAAAGATACAAGCCACAAAAATTATCGTACCGGCTTTTTTCACAAAAGCAATGGCTCGATCACAGGCACTTTTCAAAATCGTTGTGAGCTGCGGCAAATGATACGCTGGCAGTTCCATAATAAATGGTGCCAGATCACCTGCAAATAAAGGCGTTTTTTTCAAGACGATCCCTGAAAAAATCACAGCACCCATGCCGACAAAATAGGCCGATGGTGCGACCCAACTATACTGAGGGAAAAAGGCTCCTGAAATCAATGCGATGATCGGCAATTTAGCAGAACAAGGCATGAAGGTCGTGACCATCACCGTCAACCGACGATCCTTTTCATTTTCAATCGTTCGGCTTGCCATCACCCCCGGCACCCCGCAACCGGTAGCGATCAACATGGGGATAAACGACTTGCCAGATAGACCAAACTTGCGAAACAGGCGGTCCATGACAAATGCCACCCGTGCCATGTATCCGCAGTCCTCCAAGATAGCCAAACAAAAAAACAGCACGAAGATCTGTGGCAAAAAGCCTAAGACCGCACCGACACCTGCCACGATGCCGTCTAAAATCAGTTCTTGCAGCCACTGGGCGACTTGCAGCTGTTCTAGCCAGTGCACTGCTGTTTCGGGAATCCAGCTGCCAAATAATACATCATTGACCCAATCAGTACCAATCGTACCAATCGTCTGAATCGATAAATAGTAGATTCCCCACATAATGAAGGAAAAAATCGGTAGTGCCAATACGCGATGGGTCAACACGCGATCGATTTTGTCGCTGAAGGCTAAGTGCTGATCTGTTTCCTTGATGACTGCCAGGGCCAACAATTCTTCAATGAAGCCATAGCGCTCATTGACGAGAATGGCGTCACTGCTGTCTTTAAAGATCAGCTCTAAAATCGAAATCGTCTCCTGAAGGACTGCCTGCTGGGAATCAGTCAGTTTACACATCGTCTGAATCGCTTCATCTTTTTCGAAGAGTTTTATGGCAAACCAGCGTTTTTGCTGCTGAGGGATCGTCTCTGGCAAAATCGCCATGATCTCGGTCAAGCCAGCTTCTAGACGAGCATCGTAGCGGGGAGGAAACGGTTGTGTATTGGCTACATGCTTCGCTGCCTCGATCATTTTGGTTAAGCCGCGTTGCTTCAAAGCACTGATCCCTACTACGGGAATCCCTAGACCGTAAGCTAGCTTTTCGAAATTGATCTGCAAGCCTTTTTTCTTTAATAAGTCGATCATGTTGATGGCTGCCACAGTCGGGACATTCATTTCTAATAATTGCAATGTTAGATACAGGTTGCGCTCCAGGTTGGTTCCATCGATAATATTGATCACCGCGTCCAATGATGCTTCCATCAAATAATTGCGAGAAATCAGTTCTTCTGGTGTGTACGGCGACAAGGAATAGATCCCTGGTAGATCTTGGATCAAGACTTGTCGGTCTTTTCGCAGTCGTCCCGCTTTTCGTTCCACGGTAACGCCTGGCCAATTCCCCACTGTTTGTTTGGCACCGGTCAATTGATTGAAGGTACTCGTTTTCCCGCTATTGGGATTTCCTGCTAATGCAAAGTGATAGGTCATTACGCTTCGACTCCTTTTTCGACAAAAACCAACGCTGCTTCTTGCTTTCTCAAAGACAATTCATAGCCGCGGAGCCGAATCTCCATCGGATCACCCAAAGGAGCCAGCTTCACCACTTCCAAATGGACGTTTTTCGTAAGCCCCATATCCATCAATCGACGGCGCACCGCACCTTTGGCGGCGATCTGATTGACCTTCCCGCTTTCACCGACTTGCAGCTGATCCAAAGAGGTAATGATGGTTTGCTGCTGGGTTTCTGTGACATCGATTTGTTCCATGACCCGTTCATCTAAAGCGATCCGCGTCCCTTGGTGTAAAATGATGCCGCCTTTGCGATCTTTTTGTACCACAACGATTTCAACGCCCGTGCGAATACCAAGATCATTTAAATGAGCCGTGATTTCTTTGGTGGTTGCCAACGAGTCGATTTTGTATGTTCCAGAAGCCCGAGTTTGCGCCATTTTCATTGCTTCTTACTCCTTTTGTGAAGTGTTGTTATAATTAACCCACTTTAATTGAGAATGATTATCATTATAATAGAGCCATTTCCATAAGAAGTCAATCTGTTTTGGGTCTCACTTTGAATCTTCCTTCACAATACGGATTTTTTTTACTCATTTTGATTGCATATCCCCTGTATTAATTACGCAAAAACCTTGTAATTCTAAGTATTTTCCGCTTTTTCCCTTGCATAAAAAACACAGAAACACTATAAATTGTGTATGCCGAATTCACAAGCACAAGATATAGTGTTTTTTCGTTGACTTTCTCCGAGACTTATTTATACTAGGTTTATAACTATTACAACTCGGAGGAAACAATTATGAATATCAAACTATTTTCGAAAAACAACTGCATGCAATGTAAAATGGCGAAACGCTTTTTAAGTGAAAATCAGATTGCATTTGAAGAAATCAATATTGATAATGAGCCTGAAGCATTAGAATTTTTGAAAGAACAAGGATTCCAAAGTGTGCCAGTCATTACCTCTGATGCGCAAACGATCATCGGTTTCCGTCCAGATCAACTACGTCAATTAGCGAGCTAAGATTTTTCTCAATGTGATGCTTTTGAGGGATTTGTCAGTCGTCCAGACCGCAAGTCCTTTTTTATACGAACAAAACAAGAAAAGAGGTTAGCCATTTATGAGCTTGAAAGAAATCAAAGATGTCAGTTATTTCAAATTGAATAATGAGATCAACCGTCCAGTAGATGGTCAAATTCCATTAAATAAAGACAAAGAAGCCTTAGCGGCATTCTTTAAAGAAAACGTTGAACCAAATACCTTAACCTTTGCGACTGCAATGGACAAAATCAATTATTTGATTGAAAATGATTATTTAGAAGAAGAATTTATCAAAAAGTATCGCCCTGCCTTTATTGAGCAATTGTATCAATTCTTAGATGAGCAACACTTTACTTTCAAATCATTTATGGCTGCTTACAAGTTTTATTCACAATACGCATTAAAAACGAATGATGGTACCGCGTATCTAGAACGTTACGAAGATCGGGTCGCTTTCAACGCCCTTTACTTTGCGGATGGCAATGAAGAGTTAGCAATGAGCTTGGCAGATGAAATGATCTACCAACGTTACCAACCAGCAACCCCTTCTTTCTTGAATGCAGGACGCAAACGTCGCGGTGAGTTGGTTTCTTGTTTCTTGATCCAAATCACTGATGACATGAACGCGATCGGTCGTGGGATCAACTCCGCGCTGCAACTTTCACGAATCGGTGGCGGTGTCGGGATCACGTTATCAAACTTGCGGGAAGCCGGCGCGCCTATCAAAGGCTACGAAGGGGCAGCAAGTGGTGTGATGCCTGTAATGAAATTGTTTGAAGATAGCTTCAGCTACTCAAACCAATTGGGTCAACGGCAAGGGGCTGGCGTGGTCTACTTGAACGTCTTCCACCCAGACATCATCAGCTTTTTATCAGCGAAAAAAGAAAATGCGGATGAAAAAATCCGTGTCAAAACCTTATCATTAGGCGTGATCGTACCTGACAAATTCTACGAATTGACGCGCAAAAATGAAGAGATGTATCTCTTTAGTCCCTACAGTGTCGAAAAAGAATATGGCGTACCCTTCTCTTATGTCGATATCACCAAGGAATACGACAACTTAGTCATGAACCCACGGATTCGCAAAATCAAAATCAGAGCCCGTGATCTAGAAAACGAAATTTCTAAATTGCAGCAAGAATCTGGTTATCCTTATATCATCAATATCGATACAGCAAACCGCAGCAACCCAATTGATGGCAAGATCATCATGAGTAATCTTTGTTCCGAGATCCTTCAAGTCCAAGCACCATCTGAGATCAACGGCAAACAAGAATACGAACTTTTAGGAACAGATATCAGCTGTAACTTAGGCTCCACCAATATCGTGAACTTGATGGACAGCCCTGACTTTGGGAAATCTGTTCGAGCAATGACTCGTGCCTTGACCTTTGTTACTGATGCGTCTGACATTGACGTAGTACCATCGATCCAAAATGGGAATGCCTTGAACCACACGATCGGTTTAGGCGCAATGGGCTTGCATACCTATTTTGCAAAAAATCAAATGGAATACGGTTCACCAGAATCCCTTGAATTTACTGATCTTTATTTCATGTTGTTGAACTATTGGACATTGGTTGAAAGCAATGCCATCGCCAAAGAAAAAGGCGAAGTTTTCCATAACTTTGAAAAATCAGCGTATGCAGACGGCAGCTACTTCACCGATTATATCCAAGGTGACTACCAACCAAAATCGGAAAAAGTCAAAGCATTGTTTGAAGGCGTCTTTTTGCCAACTGGTGAAGATTGGGCAGCCTTGGCACAAACCGTCAAAGAAACCGGTTTGTATCACCAAAACCGCCTAGCCGTTGCACCAAATGGTTCGATCTCTTATATCAATGATACGAGTGCCAGCATCCACCCAATCACTCGGATGATCGAAGAACGCCAAGAAAAGAAAATCGGCAAGATCTACTATCCAGCACCTTACTTGAGCAATGAGACGATCGGCTACTACAAATCAGCCTACGATATGGATATGCGCAAAGTGATCGATGTTTACGCAACTGCTCAAAAACACGTCGATCAAGGTATGAGTATGACCTTGTTTATGCGTTCAGATATTCCAGAAGGTCTTTACGAATGGAAAGAAACGACAAAACAAACCACCCGTGATTTGAACATTTTGCGTCACTACGCTTTCCACAAAGGCATCAAATCGATCTACTATGTACGGACCTTTACAGATGATGCAGAAGAGATCGGCAGCAACCAATGTGAAAGCTGCGTCATCTAATCCAACTTTTGCCTGAAAACGAACCAACCGCCTGCCCCTGCTCTTTCTTGACAGCGGGTCGGCTGTTGTCTTGATACGATTATTGGAGGAACCGACTATGGGTAAGACTTACTATGAAGCAATCAACTGGAATGAGATCGAAGATATCATCGATAAATCCACTTGGGAAAAATTAACAGAACAATTCTGGTTAGATACGCGGATCCCTTTATCAAATGACCTTGATGACTGGCGGACGCTATCACCATTAGAAAAAACAACGGTGGGCTACGTCTTTGGCGGCTTGACTTTATTAGATACCGTTCAATCAGAAAGCGGTATGGATCAACTGCGTAAAGATGTCCGCACCCCACACGAAGAAGCGGTCTTGAACAACATCCAATTTATGGAATCTGTCCATGCAAAAAGCTATTCATCGATTTTCAGCACCCTGAATACAAAAGCGGAGATCGCTGATATTTTTGAATGGACCAACACCAATCCATATTTGCAAAAGAAAGCCGAACGAATCAATGAGATCTACAAAAATGGCACACCGCTAGAGAAAAAAATCGCCAGTGTATTTTTAGAGACCTTCTTATTCTATTCAGGTTTCTATACACCCCTTTACTACTTAGGCAATAACAAACTAGCGAACGTAGCGGAGATCATCAAATTGATCATTCGTGACGAATCCGTTCACGGCACGTATATCGGCTACAAATTCCAATTAGGTTTCAACGAATTACCAGAAGACGAACAGCAAAAGCTGAAAGACTGGATGTACGACTTGTTGTATGAGTTGTATGAAAATGAAGAGCGTTATACCGAAGAATTATACGATGAGATCGGCTGGACCGAAGAAGTCAAAACCTTCTTGCGTTACAATGCCAATAAGGCTTTGATGAATCTAGGTCAAGACCCGCTTTTCCCAGATACCGCCAACGATGTCAATCCAATCGTCATGAACGGTATTTCAACTGGTACCAGCAACCACGACTTCTTCTCACAAGTTGGGAACGGGTATCTGCTTGGTTCCGTGGAAGCGATGAAAGACGATGACTACTTCATCGGACTTGATTGATTTGCTGACAAAAAAACACCTTGTTTCTCACCCTCAATTGGCGAGAAACAAGGTGTTTTTTAGTGAGCCAGCTGGTCTTTGATAAAGGTCAACGTTTCTGTCAAACAGGCCTGTGCTTGTGGCAAGCTATAATCAAATTGGTATTCGTGGGTCACCGTTTCCGAATCCCCTTTGTAAAAGCGACTCGTCACGGGAATATCAAGAGCTTGCAGCTGGTTGGCAAAGGCAATGCCTTGGTCTTCAAAGGAATAGGCATTGCCATCCGTGATATACGTTGGTGGAAAATCAGCCGTCAATTTATCCACCAGTGAGATCTCCTGCAGTTGGGGACTATCTTGCCATTCTTTTTTTCCTAATAATGACCAAGCCACCGTTTTGACAAAGAATTTCATAAAGCGATCATCTGAAGAAGTCCCAGCGATCTGCTTCAAATCAAGCGGTCCGCAATAGGAAATAAACCCTTTCAGGGCCGATGCAGGAATGTCTTGATCAAAGGACATTTCCTTCGCATACGCTGGATTGGTTTGCAGCGCCACATATTGCCCAGCGATTTGGGCTCCTGCAGAATCCCCGCCGAAGAAGAGTTGATCGAAATCCAGCATGGGGTATGCTTGGGCATCTGCTTTGATCGAGTCTACCGCTTGGGCTAATTGTTTGACCTGTCCAGGATAATGCAGACTTGGTGCCCATTCATAATTAATCGAAATCACAGCGGCTTTGGTTTCATCGACGACATAGGTCGCAAACTCTTTGACCCCTTCTTTGTCTCCGCCGACATAGCCGCCCCCATGGACCCAAAAAATGACTGGAACAGGGCCTTGTGCCTCTTTGGGATAATATAGATCAAAGGTACTACGTTGATAATCCGATTGATACGTCAAGTCCTGTTTGACCGTCACATTCGGCAAACTTTTTTGATAAGCTGCCTCATCCTTGATGGTCACTTCTCGGTTAAACAGATGACCGATCAAAAAAGCCCCCGGTCGTGGGGAGAGTTGAAAAGCCAGAAAAACGGCAGCTAAGAGTCCGATCAGGACCATCGCCACCCACATGAAAAAGCGCAGAATTTTTTTCAAGTAAAAGCTCCTTCCTTCGTTCTGTTTCAGCTTTTTCATTTAACCATGTTTTTTTAGCAAACTCAATGACAATTGCTAAAGATTAAAAAAGGATGATACCAATAGGCATCATCCTTAAAATAACATCGTTTATAATGGCAACATCATAAACAAACCAGCTGCGATCGCTGCCCCGATCATTGGACCGATGATTGGTACTAACGCATAACCCCAATCGGAAGTCCCTTTGTTTTTGATTGGCAAGATTTGGTGAGCGATCCGTGGTCCTAAGTCCCGTGCCGGGTTGATGGCATAGCCTGTTGGTCCACCAAGCGACAGCCCGATCGCTAAGATCAAGATCCCAACGACGATGGGATTTAATCCATCCGTAAAGGTATTGGCACCAAAAGCCAATAAGCCAAAGACTAAGACAAAGGTACCAATCACTTCAGTGATGGTATTCGATACTAAATTACGAACCGCAGGCCCTGTTGCAAAGGTACCTAAAATCGCGCCTTGGTCTTTTGTTTCATCCCATAATGGCAAGTAGTTGAGCCAAACGAGGATCGCCCCTACGATCGCACCAGCAATTTGTGCCAGCATAAACGGTACAGCCAAGCTCCAAGAAAAATTCCCCGTCATGGCCATGCCTAATGTAACGGCTGGATTCAAGTGAGCAGGTCCCATGTACCCTGAAACGTAAACGGCAATCGTTACCGCTGTCGCCCAGCCCATTGCGATCACGATCCAGCCAGAGGCTTCTGCTTTACTCTTTTTCAGATTGACAGCCGCACACACACCATCCCCTAACAAAACCAAAATAGCCGTTCCTAGAAATTCACTAAAGATCTGGGTTGTTTCATTCATCTTTTTTTCCTCCTTTTAAGGCTGTTAAATCTGATTCTGCGATCACTTGGTTCAATTCGGCTACACGGGCTGCTTTTTCTTCCTCGCTCCAGCCAAAGAAGTCGGTCATAGCTGCAACGACACCGGCTTTGACTTCATCTAAGGTGTCTCGCATAAATAGGATATGGTTGGTCCGACGCAATAGATAATCGACAGGCGTCAGAACCATTTCTTCATGCAAGGAATAGTTCAAGGCCGTACTTTCTTTTTCATCTAAGCCCTCAAACTTCGTCTTGTAGTTCAACACTTGGGGAAGATTCGACCCATAAAGATGAGCCAAATACGTCGCAGCTGCTTCATCGAATCCAGCGGCTTGCGCTTGGTCAGCCAGCTTCGCTAATTCTTCCTCTACATTGGCTGCATCAAGCTCACCACCAGAAACTGGGTACGTGGTTGAATCCACCAACTCGAAGGATGCACCGCTTTCTTGGAGCAATTCATCGATCCGTTTAACTGCTCCTTCCGCCATCAAGCGATAATCGGTGATTTTCCCCCCTGCCAACGTCAATAGTCCGTCTTTTGAGCGTTCCAAACTGCTGCCGCGAGAAACTTGCGATGGATCCACTTTGCTGGCTTCTACTCGTTCTTGTGCTTGTTTTACAGCTTTTTCTACGACTGGTCGCTGCCGCTCATCTTCAAGATACTCTTTGACGCTTTCAACGATCTGCTCAAAGCTTTCATCCGATAGTTTGCCTTTACCGCCGCCATTGTAATCAGACCCGCCATTATTCACAATCAACGGACGCAATCCTGCCCAGCTCGCTTCGATATCATCAAGGGTGATCTGAGCGTGAGGGAAGCGTTCATTCACGATGGTCAGTAGATAATCAACATCTTCTTGCGTGACCGTTGGATGGGCGAAATCGCCTGTATAATCCGTATCGGTTGTGCCAAAATAGGTCTTATTTTCTCTTGGTACCACGAAAACCATCCGACCATCATTTTTCCCAGTATCAAAATAGGTTGGTTGCGGCACTTTTAGTTTTTCCCGATCGACCACTAAATGGACACCTTTCGTCGGACGCATTTGTGGCGGCAGCTCATCATTCTTGTCTAATTGACGAACGATGTCTGACCAAGGGCCTGTCGTGTTGATCACGACTTTGGCGTGAACCTCAAAGCGCTCGTTTGTCAGTTGATCCTCCACTTCTACCCCATTGATGATGCCTTGCTCATCATGTAAGATGCCGACGACTTTGGCTTTACTGATCATTGCTGCCCCATCGGCTTGTGCTCGTTTGATGTTTTCGATCACCAAGCGGGCATCGTTGTTGCGAAAATCAAGATAGACACCGCCACCGACTAAGTTTTCCGCCTGCAGCTGAGGTTCGCGTTCTAAGACCTCTTCTTTCGTCAGCAGATAATTTTCGTATTTACTGCCTGTCACATTCGCTAAGCGATCATAAAGATCCATCGCCACTTTGACAGAAAACAAGGAGAAGGTTGCCCCTGGTTCATCATAGATTGGCAAAAGCATTGGATCTGGTTTCGGGATATGCGGAGCAATTTGCTGCACGATCGCCCGCTCCCGCACGGTGTCAGCGACCACTTCCACGTCAAAGGTTTTCAAATAGCGAATACCACCATGAACGAGTTTGGTGGACCGCGAAGACGTTCCTTCGGCAAAATCCTGCATTTCCAAAAGTACCGTCTTCATCCCAGCGGCTGCGGTTTGAACAGCAACCCCCGCGCCAGTGATCCCACCACCGATGATCAATACATCGTAGGTGGTCTTTGCCGCTTCTTGAATGGTTTGCTTCCGATCTTTATGTGAAAAGGTCATGGCTTACTCGCCTTCTTTCTTCGCTTTGAATTTGAAGGTCTGAGTAGCTGCCACCGCTTGTTTCCAGCCTTCGTACAAATTGTCTCTTTCTTCTGCTGGCATTTCTGGTGTAAACATTTGCCCTTCTTCTGCCATTGATTTCAATTCATCCAAGTCTTTCCAGAAGCCAACCGCTAGCCCTGCCAAGTAAGCTGCACCTAATGCGGTTGTTTCCAGATTCGCAGCTCGTTGCACGTCAATGTCTAAAATGTCCGCTTGGAACTGCATCAATAGATCGTTTTTGGCTGCACCGCCATCGACTTTCAGCAATGGGATATCGATGCCAGAATCTTTTTTCATCGTGTCGATGACATCTTTTGATTGATACGCAACAGCTTGCAATGTTGCCCGAACAAAATCTTCCTTCGTCGTCCCACGAGTCAAGCCAAAGACGGCTCCTCTTGCATCTGAATCCCAATAAGGTGCACCCAATCCAGTAAAGGCAGGCACCACATACACTTCATTATCGCCTTTTGCTTTGGCAGCTATTTCTTCTGATTGCGGAGAAGACTCGATCATTCGTAGACCGTCCCGCAGCCATTGGATCGCTGATCCAGCAACGAAGATACTTCCTTCTAAGGCATAATAGACTTTGCCGTTGATGCCATACCCGATGGTCGTCAGTAGGTCATTGTCAGACAATTGTGGTTCTTCACCCGTATTCATGACGATAAATGCCCCAGTGCCGTAAGTATTTTTGATCATGCCTTTTTCAAAGGCCATTTGTCCAAAGAGGGCGGCTTGTTGGTCCCCAGCCATTCCAGCGATTGGTACTTCACTGCCGTAAAAATGGTAGCTGCGGGTGTGACCATAGACTTCTGAGTTGCTTTTGACTTCTGGCAACATCGAGCTTGGAATGTTCAAAAGATCCAAGATTTCTTGATCCCATTCTAATTTATGGATATTGTAAAGCATCGTCCGACTAGCATTGGAGTAGTCGGTGACATGGACTTGTCCATCTGTCAGTTTCCACACAAGCCATGAATCGATCGTTCCGAAAAGTAGCTCGCCATTATCCGCCTTTTCTTGTGCCCCTTCGATATTGTCTAATAGCCAGCGCACCTTGGTCGCTGAGAAATACGCATCAATGACTAACCCAGTTTTTTCATGGATCATCTCTGTATGGCCATCTGCTTTTAATTGGTCAGCGATCGGTGAAGATTGGCGGGATTGCCAAACGATTGCATTTGCGATCGGCTGGCCTGTCGTTTTGTCCCAAACCACTGTCGTTTCACGCTGGTTGGTGATCCCGATGCCGGCGATTGCTTCTGGTCGGATACCTGATTCAATAAATGCCCCTGCGATGACTGATTGGACAGAGTTCCAAATTTCGTTGGCGTTGTGTTCTACCCAACCCGATTTTGGAAAGTATTGCGGAAACTCTTTTTGTGAACTACCGATTTTTTTCCCGTTACGATCAAAAATAATTGCTCTTGAACTAGTGGTTCCTTGGTCGATCGCCATTACATAATTTTTTTCTGCCATTTGATTCGCTCCCTTTAGTTTTTTATACGCTTTTCTTGTTAGCGCTTTCTGACTTGCTTTTATTTTAGCTGAACTTTCGCAATGTGGTTCGTCAATTTTTTTTCAAATTTCTAAGAAATTGACGAAATCCACTATTGAAAGCGTTCGCGGATCATTTTTTTGATCGTTTCCCGATCATAAGCGGTACCTAGTTCACTGATTCGATAAGTCGGTGTTTTCGTCTCGATAGCATAGTTTGCCAAGATTAAGTCATATTCTTGTTCTGGGCGATAGCGTTCTACGACTACGCCATTCAAATTTTTGAGATACAGCAGCCACATGTAGTAGAGGGCTTCTTTAAACAGTTCATCCATTTTCAAAGCGATCCCGACGCGAAACTCCCGATTGATTTGATAATCGATGATCGTGATCACGCTCAAGTATTTGACCATCGTCATCATCAACAAACTATTTTTATCAGATGGCTTGATATCAAGCTCTGCTAAAGCCTTATCCAATAGTTCGTGACTGATTTGCTGGATGTTACGACTGGATAGCTGCGCTTCTAACTGCCAAATATTTTCTCGATCAAAAACCTCCACATCCCCTTTGAAAAAATACACGCGGCTGTGGATCTGCAGCAGGTGACCATAACAAGTGGCTTCGATTTCACGGGGAACAAACGATGGGCGGTAG
This sequence comes from Enterococcus sp. 5B3_DIV0040, assembly GCF_002140755.1. Lineage (NCBI taxonomy): Bacteria > Bacillati > Bacillota > Bacilli > Lactobacillales > Enterococcaceae > Enterococcus > Enterococcus sp. 5B3_DIV0040. The sequence goes on along the minus strand of NZ_NGLC01000003.1, from coordinate 64,771 downwards.
AGATGCAAAATATGTTCCAAAATCAAGGTATCCGTCAAGGCAGTTGGCGTAAACCGAGAACGCTGCAGCATATACACTTGCAGATCGTGTTCGGATAACACCGAGAACGACAGTAAAAAGACAAAGTGCAGCATCGCCTCCTCTTCTCTGACTTCTAATGCATAATGGCCAAACCCACGAAATACTAACTCCCGTAATTGCTGAAACAAAGGATCTTTCGTGTAGGGTACCATTTTCTCCCGTAAGACTTGAAAGGATTGAGTAGTAATTTTCAGTCGCGCCTTCATGATCCTCAGCCATAAGGACAAGCGCTGTTGGGCTTCTTTCGTGAAGGTCATGTTCAGACCTCGTGTGATCAGACCGACGTATTTTTCATCGATCGGCAGCGGCTGACTGTCGAAAGAATGGACATACCAAAAGAGTTCAAAATAGAAATAACGAATTTGCGTTTCTTCCCCAATCAGCTTTCCTTGCCAGATCTCTAACTCGAATTCTGCTAGCAAGCCATTTAGCTCTTTGATTTTGCGAAACAAGGATGACTCGCTGACCGCTAATTTTTGTGCCAGCTGGACAGTGGTCACCTCTTGATGCTGCAAAAGATGCTCGAGGATTTGAAATTTCAATGCTGAACGATAAAACGCCCATTCGATTTGATTAAGGGAAAAAGTGGGACTCATTTCAAAGACCAGGACACCTTTTCGATAATACAACTGACACTGTTCTTGGTAGTGAGCCAGCTCATCTTGCAACTCCTCCACATATTTTTCCAAGGAAGGCTTACTGATGCCAAGATAGCTCGCCAGCTCGTGCAGCTCCATTTTTCCGCCCACCAGTAAAAGCTTTTTGAGCAGCTGCAATTGCTTTGCTTCTTTTTTTTCTAATAACTGATCAAGTCTCATCGGCATCACTTCCCGACCATAGAAAAGTTTCGTCGATTACATTAGTGAACCGTGGATGGAAGAAAAAGTCTTTTTGGGTCAACTCCTCCATCGTTGCCTGCTGCTCGATCGCAAACGCTAATAAATTGATTTTTTCCAAAATATTGGCTTTTGATAAAAGCTGCGCACCAACGATTCGGCCGCTGGCTTGTTCGATCATCACTTTTCCATGAACCTGCGTTGGATCAAACAAGGAACTGGCGGCAGTAAACGCATGACAGACGATCGGAGATTCGAAGAAAAACCGATCAGACTCGGTCAAGCCGGTGCTTGCTAAGTACCACCCAAACAGTTGCGTACCGACTGTCCGCAATCCGCCACGAAACGGGATGGTTTTGCTTGCCAGATTACGAGCTACTGCGATTCCTGAGCGAACAGCATTGTTGACTAAGGGCATATAGACCGTGTCTTTCGTAATAGCATTCGGAATTTGGATCAAATCGCCGACCGCAAAAATATCCGTGGCAGAAGTTTCCAAGTAGGCATCTGTCCAGATGGTTTGATCACTGTGTAATTCAAAGACCGCAAATGCCTCTGGCAAGCGAGGATGAACGTTGACTGTCGTCAATACCAGATCGCTTTCATAGCCTTGATCGGCGGTTTCGATCCGAAAGCCTGTTTCCGTTTTAACGACTGCCAAAGTTGGCTTGGACCAATGCAGCTGCAAGTTGGGGATTTTTTCGATCTCCGTTAAAAAGGGCTGCAAAAAATCGTGATCAAAGTACTTGAATAAAGGATATGACATTGATTCGATCACACTGACTTTTTTTCCGATCGCAGTCAAGGTATTCGCCGCTTCCATCCCCGCTTGACCAGCACCTACGATGGTAATCGACTCTGCTTGGGGCAATTGCTGCAAGAAATGCTTGGCTGCCTCATATTCCTTGTAGGTCAGTAGTGCTTCTTCTGGTTGTGGCAAAACAGTGGAATCTTGACTGGAGCCTGCTGCCAAGACGAGTCGATCATAACTTAGTTCTCGCTTATCCGTTCGAATCCGATGATCCGAAGGAAAAATCTCCAGAAGCGTTTCTTCTAAGGCAACGTCGATCGTTTCTGCCTCCAGCTGCTCCTTCGTACAAAAGAATGCTTCTTCCAGCGATGCGATCCTGCCTTCGATCAGCAATAACAAACCGCTTGGAACAAACCCAAGATGGGCTTTTTTTTCTATCAATAAAATCTCTGCGTCAGGGTATAATCGGCGTGCTTCAAGGGCGCAGCTGACACCCCCAAAGGACCCGCCTATGATAATGATTTTCATTGGATCACCTCTCTCCCTTAGCTTAAATGAAACGCTCTCATTTGACGAGTAAAAAGCTATCTCCCTTACTATTTTTTTGCACCAGATATAGTAAGATGTTTTCAAATCAAAAAAAAATCTGAATGACCGTACCTTGAGGTTCCGCTGTCATCAGCCAAACAGCGCTCATTAAAAAATTCGCTAAAAAAAGAAAAATGCACAAAAAAACCAGCCAATCGAGACTTGGTTGCATCATCACTAGGATCATGCAACCTACTTCCTGATTGAATGGTTTATTTTTGCTATCGTTTTATCTGTGTTATTGAGGCTGAGAATCTTGCTTACAAGCACTACCAATCTTATCTGCTACGACGATCGCTGCTTTGACTTGTTCAACCGTAATTGGAAACGGCATCGAATGAATCGATTCTTCAGGGATACAAGCCTTTTCGGCTACTTCTGTTAACTCCTCGTCACTGATCGTTTCTACCCCTAAGTCTCTCAAGCAAACAGGTAAGCCAATCGATAGCGCAAAGTTGATTACTTCAAACAACTCTTTTTGAGGTGCATTTTCTAAAACGAGTTGGCAGATCGTGCTAAAAGCGACTTTTTCTCCGTGGGTGGCGTCATGGGCAGCATGAAGAACAGTCAAGCCATCATGAATGGCATGGATCGCTGCTAATCCGGCACTTTCAAAGCCTAATCCAGAAAGGAGGATATTGGCTTCGATCACATTTTCCAATGCTGGCGTGACCACATTACGCTCACAAGCTTGCTTCGCTTTGGCACCATCTTCTAAAATCGTTTCATAGCACTGCTTCGCTAACGCATAAGCGGCTTTGGTTCCTTTCGCCGGTGGACAGCCTTCTTGTGCGCCACAAGGCAATCCAGCATTGACATTAGAAAAAGAACGTTGAGTAGCTCTTGCCTCAAAATAAGTTGATAAGGCATCTCCGATTCCAGAGACAAGAAAACGTGTCGGTGCTTGCGCGATCACGACTGTATCGATCAAAACTACGCTCGGACTTTGGACAAAATACGCGTAGTCATCAAATGCGCCCTCTTCTGTATACAAAACTGCAGAATGACTGGTTGGTGCATCGGTTGCAACGATCGTTGGAACGATGATCAAGTTGCGGCCCTCTGCCACACATTTTGCCGTATCAATAGCTTTTCCGCCCCCTAAACCAATAATACAGTCACAGGCGTTTGCAGCAGCGATCGCTTTTAAACGAGCCACTTCTCCCCGAGTCGCTTCGCCGTGAAAATCACTTTCGACCAAAACAATTTCATAGGTGTTTGCCGTCTGATCTAATTTTTCTTTGACCCTTGCGACATCTTCTTTACTGGCAATCAATAAGGCGCTTTTCCCAAAGGTTTTTACAAAATATCCTAGGCGAAGCAATTCATCTTCTCCTTGCACATATTTTGCTGGACTGATAAAAGCTTTTCTCATTACACGACACTCCATTTCTTTTATTTTATTTTTAGTGCAGTCAATTGTTCTATGATCTCTTGCTCAGAAGCAGCAACTTGCAATAATGCAGCAGCAGTATAGGCACTTTCGATCAGCGCAGTATCAAATAAGTGAACTGTTTTTTCGGTCAATTCCTCCGCAAGTTCCAAATTCATTTTGGCACTGCCTAAATCATAAAAAGCGAACAGTATCTGGCCCTGGTTCTCTTCAAACGCAGTTACGATCGTTTCTGCATTTGTCCCGATTCCATTGTCCTCTAAGCCAGCTGCTAAAGTAATGGGAACATCTGGAGCAACTTCTTTGATCAAACGCTGTAAGCCAAAAGCAATTTCATAAACATGAGAGACGAGTACAATGCCGATTTTATTCATCAAAAACACCTGCTTCAATCATTGCGCCAAAAAGAAAGGCACTGGACATCGCGCCGGGATCAATATGTCCCAAAGATCGTTCCCCCAAATAAGAAGCACGACCTTTTTTGGCAACAAGATCCGCTGTTTTTTCGGCAGCTTCTTTCACGACTTCAAAGGACAAGGTTTCTGCTTCCAGAGCTACGATCGCTCGTTCCCAAGTTTCTACCATCGTTTTATCTTTAGCTTCAGATTGTCCTCGACGTTTGATACCACTAAGCGCTGCTTCAAGAATCGCTTTGGGATTTTCCATCATGGCGCTCGTTTTCGCCATCTCCAAGAAAGCCGTGCCATAGAGGGGGCCGGATGCGCCACCCACTTTACTGATCAGAGTCATCGCTGTCTTTTTAAAAACCTCTGACACCTCCTCTACAGGTTCCTTTTCTAACGTCTCCATGACTGCTGTCATTCCTCGAGCTAGATTACTTCCGTGATCGCCATCACCGATCGCTGTATCTAGTGCATTCAAATAATCTTTTTCTGCTTGAATCGTTTGATGAAAAAGACGAAGTGTTTTTAATGAATTTTCTTTTGTAAACATTCTTTTCCCCTTTTTACCAAGCGGTATGTGCTACCGGCTCCGTTAAATAAGCCACCCATTCCGGTTCCAATTTTAATAGGGTCAATGAGATACCTGCCATATCGATTGCCGTCATAAAATTGCCGACCTTTGAAAACACCACATCGAGCTCACGATCCAAATGTTTCCGTACATCTTGATAGAAAATATATTGCTCCATCAATGGTGTACCGCCCAATCCATTGACCATCACAGCAAATTTCTCCCCATTTTCCCAAGAAAAAGCCTTTTTTAATTTCTCGATCATTTTTTGAGCGATCTCATTTGAAGAACACATCGTTTCCCGAGCATAACCAGGCTCACCATGAATCCCCACACCAAACTCGATGTCTGTTTCTGTTAGTGTAAAGCCTGGACTTCCCACTTCTGGTACGGTGGCACCACTCAGTGCGACGCTGATGGTTTTTAATTGACGGACAACTTGGTTCCCAAGTGACACTAGCTCTTCAATGGAACACCCCTGTTTGGCAGCAGCTCCTAAAATTTTATGAACAAAAACCGTGCCAGCGACCCCACGTTTTCCTTGCGTAAAGGTGCTATCCTCCACAGCGATATCATCATCAACGACCACTGTGCCAACTTCAATACCATCTAGTTCAGCGAGTTCCTTTGCCATCTCAAAGTTCATGATATCGCCAGAATAATTTTTCACGATCAAAACGACACCATTGCCGGTATTCACACTTTTGATTCCTTCGTAAATTTGATCCGGCGTAGGTGAAGTAAACACTTGCCCACAAACAGCTGCCTGTAACATTCCCTCACCGACAAAGCCCGCATGAGCTGGCTCATGCCCACTTCCACCACCACTGATTAAAGAAACTTGTTTGGCGAGTTCTTTTTGTTTTACGACAAATGTATTGGGAACTTGTTCAATCGTTGATTCATTTGCTTGAACGATTCCTCGAATCATTTCTGCCAAAACATCTGTCGGTTGATTCATAATTTTTTTCATTGCTTACTTCCTTTCCATACGTTGTGAATCTTATGAAAGCTTCTTCCTATCCTCTCGATATTTCGCAAGACGCTTCATAATTTTTTGTTATTTTTTATTTCTCTTTTTAAAAAAAAGTTTCTCCCCAAAAAAACTGTTAGCACCTTCAAAAAAACAAGCTTCTTGCTATTATTCAAATTGGTCTTCCTGCTTTTTTTATAGGTCTCCTTATCTATAACCTTACCGTTTCCAAGCTCTATTTACAACGGACAGAAACACTAATGTGTCCGCTTCCAAACGCACCTTAATAGTAGTTTGCCATGGAAAAAAAGCGTATAATCGAATTACGATTTAAGTAAAAGGAGCTGGCGTCGATGAATCGTTTTATTCGATCAAAACCACAGATACAGAAACAGATTTTTGCTGGATTTGCCTATACCTACCATGATCGCCTGCGCTGGATCCCCCGCACAGGGATTTTCCTAAAAAGAGAATTGCCAACTAATAAAGTTATTTTATTAAGTGGTGGCGGTAGTGGTCATGAACCTTCCCACATAGGCTATATTGGAAAAAACATGTTGGATGGTGCTATTATGGGATCAATCTTTGAGCCTCCTTCAGCAGAAGAGATTTTCCGTGGTATCAAGGCATCATACAACGGACATGGGACCATCTTGATCATTAAAAACTTTGCTAAAGATGCTCAAAATTTCTTACAGGCGCAAACATGGGCTGCCGAAGCTGGGATGAAAGTGGATCATTTGCTTGTTTCCGATGATTGTTCGATTGAAAGTGATACCTTTATCAAACGCCGTAGAGGCGTTGCTGGAACGATTTTTGTCCACAAGCTATTGGGGGCTGCTTCAGAAGAGCTACTGTCATTAAAACAATTGAAAGAATTAGGGGAACAGATCGTCCCACGGATCAAAACACTAGGGGTTGCTTTTACTCCGCCCTCACCTATCGCACACATTCGTCAGCAATATCACTTAGCTTCGGACGAACTAGCATTTGGTATCGGTATTCATGGAGAGTCTGGTTACCGAACTGAAAAGATCCATTCTTCTGAACGAATCGCTATTGAGTTAGTCAACAAACTCAGCAAGCAATTTTCCAAAGAAGAGCTAAAAGACATCGCGCTGCTGGTCAACGGCTTAGGGGCGATCCCTCTTTTGGAACTGGCAATATTTATGAACGATGTCCAACAATTACTAGAGATTGAAGAGATTCGTGCTTCCTTTAAAAAAATGGGCAACTTCTTGACCGCCTATGATACGGATGGTCTCTCACTTTCCTTTTTTTCCTTGAAAAACCAAAAGTGGCAAGAGTACTTGCATCTTCCGACCGATGCCTTTGGCTGGCACTAAGTCATGTTCCTTTTGCTTCGACAAAAAAGAGCAGCTGTCTATTCGCTTAATCAAATAGACAGCTGCTCATATTATTCGCAAATTCTCGTCCACTTGGTTTACAGCCTTCTGACATCCACTTTGTCGTCATTGCCATAAACGCAGTCGCATAGAATTCTTCGATAAACTCACGATTTTCTTTCTTTTTGCTGTTGTCGCCCCATTTTATATCCAACATCTTACTGATCAAGCCCTTTAAGTGTTCGACATAATACTCTTGAAAAGAATTTTGACCTTGAAAAGATAACACATTACAATAGAATCGCTTATTTTCTTCAAAGTAAACGAACAAGTCTTGTAACGTCGTCATCCAGTCTTCATAAGCCAAATTATCTGCTATTTTTTCAATGGCTTCTTGCTGAAAAATCCAATCGGTCAAATCATATTTGTCTTGAAAATGATTGTAATACGTTTGACGACGTATATTGGCTGCTAGCATAATCTTTGAAATAGTTACTTTCTCGAAACCAATCTCCACTACTAATTGTTTAAATGCTTTGGAAATTTTTTTCTTTACGATCATTGATTCTGCCATCTAAACACCCTTATCTAATAAACGAATCTTCCATTTTGCTGATGCTTCCTTAATGGATAGATCTTCGACTCGTTCGGTTAATAAGATGAACCTTCCTGCCTTCGCTATACGAGTATTCTATCTAAGCTATTGTCTGTTTACAATAACAAATAATGAATATTGACAGCCGTTTTTTGCATTTCCTCCCCTTGATAAAAAACCAATCGTTATTTGTGTTGATAGAGCTGGTTTCTAGGGATCTAAAACAATTCGGTCCAACAAACAGTTAAATCATATCTAAAAAATTACTATAAAGGTAACATAACACTTTTTAATCATTCACCTAATTTTTTTCAGCTTTCACTCATTACTCATCCCGATCAGATCAAACGTTTCCGTTGAAACGATCACTTCAAAAGATGGGCTGCTTGGTCGTGGGAATTTTATCCAGTTTGCCCGTTCTTGAAGATCGTAATACCAGCCATTTGTTGCTGCTTCAAAATCTTGACGACTTAGATATTGTGGCAGCTTTTGCCCATCTAAGGTGACCCAATAGGCACCTTTTTCCTTAGTTATCACCTTCAAGCGATAATACTCGATCGTACTGTCGAAAGTACCTGTTGTTTGAAACTGAATGGTTTTTCTTTCTCTGCCAGTTGTCTTGATCGTCGTTAGCTTGTAATGCTGCTGTTCAAAATCATTGCTCTGTCCATCATCTTCGTACAAATCGAATCGTTGATTTTCTCCTTCACCTATTAGTAGTTCGATCTGTTTCAACGTATCAGTCGCCCGTTGATGCTCATCAGCACTTGTCACAAAGATACCATCTGCTCTAAGAAACATCGGGATATCTTCTAAGCCGACTGGAATCGTGATCACTTGACCACCCTCATAACATGTGAATTGCTCGTTTAATTGGAACCATTGACTACCTTTTGGCAAGTAAAGGGTTCGCGTTGTCGCACCTGCTTCCAAAACATTGGCAACTAAAAGCGACGAACCAACCATGAAGGTATGAAAAGGATCTGCATAACAGTTAGGGTCTTCTTGAAATTCGTAGAACAACGGTCTGAGGATCGGATCACCCGTTCGATGGGCTTGATACATCAATGAATAGAGGTAAGGCAGCATTTGATAGCGCAAGCGAAAGGCTTTCCGAATCAATGGATTCATTTTGTCATACATCCATGGTTGCGTAACTGTGTTATCATCGTTGGCAGAATTGATACAAAAACGCGGTTGAAAAATACCATTTTGAATCCAGCGCAGTAATAATTCTGCATCTGGTGCACCACCAGCAAAACCACCAATGTCACAGCCAGTATTTGCTACCCCAGACAAACCCATCCCGATGATTGTATCGATATTGTATCGGAGGGTCCGCCAGTCAGTGAGATTGTCTCCCGCCCAAGTTTGCGCATAACGCTGAATCCCGGCATAGCCTGCTCGATTGATGATGTACGGTCGCTTATTGGGAAAAACTTCTTTGATCGCTTGTTTTGCCGTATAGGCCATCATGTTGGCTTGGATCGGTTTTAATTCTGCAATTTGTCCTCGTTCTGCTCCTTCGCCACAAAGCGCTTGTTTTTCTTCGATCCCATCGTATTCGCAATTATCGTTCCAGACGGTAGCTGTCCCTTTTTCTAAAATCGATGCTTTCAACATTTTTTTCCAGGTATTGCGCCCTGATGCTTTTAAGAAATCAACAAAACGACCTTCACCACCCCACCAGCGACCATAGTAATCTTGTTCACCGTCGCGGTCTTTCACAAACACATCATTTGCTTCAAATTCCTCTCTAAAGGGATGCTTTTCTAAAATACCCGGTTTCAAATTCACGATAACATTGATTCCTAGCTGGTTCATTTTGTTAAAAAACGCAATTGGATCAGGAAAACGCGTTTTATTCCAATGAAACACATACCTCAGATTATCTTCTTCACCAGAGGAATAGCCCGATGCTAGCTTAAAATTATCGATCATCATACCATTGGCCCGATGCTTTTCAATCACACCATAGATTTCTTGGTCACAATTTTTGTCAAGTTCTGCATAATACATAGTAGATGCAGTAAAACCTAAGCTGTGTTTAGGCGGCATAGCTTGCTTGCCGGTTAGATCGGTATAGCGATTGACAACTTCTTTTACTGAAGGACCGTTGATAAAAAAGAGATCGATCTCGTTACCATCTGTTTGATAATAGCTATAAGGGTCCCAATAACCACTGATCTCATTGCCCATATCAAATACAGACTCATAAGAATTGTTATAAAAGAGACCAATCGCTGTTTGGTTGCTTTCACTCAGACGAATATAGAAAGGGATATGCTTGTATAACGGATCACCAAACTCTGGATCGTGACCAATTGCGTCTTTGGCGGACATGCGCATTCGTCTGCCTTTTTTATCATGGTGCCCTGTCTTTTCGCCAAAACCATAAAAATGATTGGTTTTTGGTTCGATTTTATTATAATGGTACGCTCTGCCTAGCTGGTCGATCTCAAAAGCCCGTTCTGGCAAATCAGAGTAAATCAATTCGTCTTTCTGGTTGTAGATTCTGAAATGGAAGGGTGCTTTGTGGATGATCACCTTTAATTTTTTGGCAGGAAAAATCAAGGTATCTTCCGTTTCTTCACACGGGACAGTAACCGCTGCGACTCGCTTACGCTCCTCCTTCAATAAGGAATCCAAGCGATCCTCCCAAGCGGTCATTACTAAGGCATACGATTTTTCGATAAATGTCCGATCAAAAGAGGCGCGGATTCGGACAATATCTTCCGTGAGAAATAGTAGTTGAATCGTTGCTTCTTCGGTATGGATCAAGTAATCATCGGGTCGTTTTTCAAGATAAAGAAATGTTTTCACTCTCATAATAGTCCCCTTTTCCCTGAATCAATGCACAGTCCAAGAGACAGGGATTGAATTTTGAATCATTTATTTCTTTCGTAAAAACCATCGCAGCGATTTCACTCAAGACACGCAAATTAACGATTTGCGGTATCCCTAAAAACTTTCTGAGCTGAACTTTTTTCGTTCTCGTGTAGATCGATGCTTGTTGCTGCTCTTCGATCCAGTGAAAAAATTCATGTCCGAAAACCAGGTTCGCAATTTCTGTGTCGGTGCTCTTGATTGCCCTGTTTTCTAAAAAGGCTGCTATCTGTGTGATTGCTGCCTCATTGATGAATAATTGATTAGGTGGCTGAAACTGCCCTAAGATCATTCCACTAGCATTTAAGGGCACTTGATTTCGCAACAATAGCTTGTTTTGTTTGCAGATGGTCCCCCTATCAAAGGGGTGACCATACATTTCTAAAAATTCTTTGGCAGCAGTTTCGCCACATTGTCGTGCTTGCTCAATCAGCTCCACATGATCTGATCCTTGGTATTTGCAGGCAAAGGGATCGGTCATGAATAGATAATTCGCCCAAAATTCGTCATCGTATTGCGTTAGTTCCTGCAATGGTCGTCTTAAAATAGTCGTGTGATTCATCATTGATCACCTGATCATGTTTGTTTGATGTTTCCTGCGACCAGTAAAACTTCTGTGTCCCCTTGTAAATCATCTAGCTCAATGCCCATCAATAATGCTAACTGTTCAAGCGTTGAAGCAGAGAAGTCCATCACTCGTGAACCAAAACAGACATAAAACTCTGGTCGAACAATGATCTCACTTTGATAAACAGACATTTCTTCCCACAATTTCTCCACTGCCTCTCGGTAAGTGGCAATCGTTGCTTTTGCTGCCAAAGCATTCGCTCGTTGCACTTTGATAAAGCCTTTTTTATCTAAGATACGAACTTGAGTGGGACCGTCATGTGTCGCTTCACTAAACACGAAGAAGGCATTTGTTTTCGCCAACAAGGTCGTTTGCTGCTCCGTCAAGCGCATGTCTTTGGCAGCCAAAGCCAATGCTTCTTCTTCCGAACATTCTTTTAATAGATCCATGGCTTTGACTTCGGTGGAACCAGTCGCGATCGCGGTCACTTTTGACGTCTGTTGATCGATTTCAATATGAACTTCGATCGTTTCTGCACTTGCTCCACTATCGATGGCCTTATCTAGTGCTTCTTGTTTGATGGCACGAATGTCTTCTGGACTTGGCGATGGGATGATACGCTCAACGACATCACGCACCATGGCTAAAGCAACACCGATGGAAGAAATCACTTCCGCATTTTCTGGGATATCATATTTCACTTGATCTTTATTGGAATAATACGTAATCAAGGAGGAGGCACCGCCACCTACTCCTACTAAGGAGATTTGGTCTTTTTCTAGCTTGTATTTATCTACCAGTTCGTTGATGACCGGTGCAATCTTTTGGTAAGATTTTTCCATGATTTGGTTCGCGATATCCTCCACTGTCGTCTTGCAATAATCCGCCAATACTTGCATTGCTTTACGTGCAGAAGGAATATTTCCATAAGAAAAATGATTCGGTTCTACCAGACCCAAGACATTGGCTGCGCAAGAGTTTGTAATGGTGACAGCTGAACCGTCCTCCATAAGAATTCGGACGTAATCGGCAGGATCACCAGGCTTAGGCGAAAAGAAATCGACCTTTGGCTGATTGATTTTCTCAGTATCGGTGTATACGGCATAATCAAGTCCTGCGATATGTGCAGAACGTGGGCCAACGTCAATGATCCCATTTTTATCCGCGCGAACCATTGAACCACCTGCAACGCCGAGGATTCGTACATCTAATGAACTGATGTACGTAGCATGACCACCCACGATAGAATAATCGATCGTGGGCCGTCCATTTTTGATGACACCGATATTGGTGGTCGTCCCACCAACTTCAAAATAGATCCCATTTGAAGCCCGCAGATACATCAATGAACCCATGACCGAAGCAGCCGGTCCTGACAACATCGTCAATACGGGACGACGCTTCATTTCAGTGATTTCCATCACCCCACCGTCACCACGCATGATCATCAACGGAACAGTTACGCCTGCTTGTCGAACGGCATTTTCGGTTGATGTTGCGGTATTTAGCATTTTTGGTAAAATACTGGCATTGATCACTGCCGTACGGGTTCGCCGCGTTAAGCCATATAGCTTCGTGATATCTGATGCCATCGTAGAAGGAATATTTTTTTGCTTCGCTACATTGGAAACCAGCTCCTCGGGACCGATATCATCTACCCCAAACGCCATGGAAGAAACGATGACCTCCGCAGATTCTTGCTTTAGCGCAGCAATTTTGTCACCGATTTTGTCTTCGGATACTTCTTTTAGTTTCAGAAATTCATTAGCGATCTGAATTTCTTTGCCTTCTCCTAAAACAATATTTTTTATGTTTAATTGTTTCTTCGCGAGAAATCCTTCTAAGCCGCCTTTGGCTATCCCTAAAATCCCTACTTTCGCCACGTCACCTTCAATTAATGCATTGGTCGCCTGCGTGGTACTATGGGCAACAAAAATCACTTCTTCCGGAGCAATATTGTTTTCTTTTAAGCAATTTTGAAAGGTCTGAATGACACCTTTTGCCACTCCTGAAACATCATCGTGGGTTGTTTTGACGGAAGATTTCCCAATAATCTCATGCGTCGCATTATCGATCGCTACCGCTTTTGTATGGGTTCCACCCACGTCAATTCCCATCCGTACTCTTCTTGTCATGTTCTATACCACTCTTTTCTAGCCTTTTGTGCTGATTTTTTACATTAAAGATCCGTACATGAGATAGACAACGATTGCCATAATGACACATAGGGTCGCTGATGTTGGGATCCCAAGACGCATATAATCTTTGGACTGTACTTTGGCATAATCCAATGCCCAGACTGCTCCTGAAAGGGTAATGTCTAGTCCTTGGGGAATGATCGTTGTCACGATAAACAATGGATAGAGAAATTGAATCGGCCAACTTGTTACCGCAGCTACGACATGTAAAAGTGCAAGACCGCTTCCGACTAAGTTCATCGGCCCTCTAAAATGCCCTAAGACACCAAAGACACCAAACACGATCGCCAATCCTAATGTGGTCGCAGGAATCACTGGGCTTAATAATGCGCCTAAATAGGGAGCAACATACGCAGCTGCCGCATTGTAAGTGGCGATGGCTAACAAGAACGCCATCATCGGTGCAACACTGATCGCCCCATCAGACCCATACTTGGCAATTTTCCGACTTGCTTCCACAAAGCCGCCTTTTAGATGCCCTGTCGTGATCAGTGCAAACAAACTGGATAAAATAAAGGAAAGGATCACGGGTAGATTAAATGCGATCAATAAAATCACGGGCATAGCAACGGAAATCAGTGAAAGAGCAGGAGCACTTTTGGCTGTGGACTGACCTGCATCCCAAGAATAGACTTTTTTGGCTTTCCCGATCTTCACATTAACGATCGTCAAGATCACGATCAAAGAAATCGTCGCTGCCACGATCGCAAATGGGAAATAATCATTGTAACTATAATTCGCAAATTCTGGACTCGTCGTTTCGAAAATCGTTTGATACTGTTGGAAATTCACTACATTCAAGAAGGAGGCACTCACTCCCGCTGAACCAATAAAAGCAAAAACGGAAACAAGTGGTGAGATACCTAATGCCAGCATGATCGGTAAAACAACTACCCCGATAGCAATGTATGGTCCGACACCTGTTAACGAAGTGAACAATACAGCTGTAACCAAGCACAGCAAGTTGACGGTCACTCGCGGATGATCGCCCCCTAATTCCACGGTCTTACGAATCAAAGTAGAAGCAATCCCTGTTTCAATCAAAACGGTACCAAAGAATGCCCCGAACAACACATTGACTAAAACATTTCGTCCGTATGCTTCGGGTCCCGCTTGGAAGACATCCGTCAGCACTTCAACTGCGGTCAATCCCTCCATAGCACTATTGGGCTCAATCACATTTCCTGCAAAACTAATGGCGATCCAAATCGCACTCATTAAGAAAAAGCCAACGGTCATGTTATAGCCCTTGATACAATAAAAAGCCATAAATAAAATCGACAAAATGACCAATCCGCCTAATACCTGTGTAATCATTTCTTTTCCTCCTCGTTTTTACATTTCTTTTTCTTACATCCCTAACAAATCAAAGTTTTCAAAGGAGATCACCGCTTGATAATCTGCTTTTGGATTTTGGTATTTGATAAAGACTTGACCCATGGTTTGACTATAGTACCAGCCTTCCTTCGCAGCCTCGAATTGCTTATGATGCTGAAAATGAGGAACAAGCTGATCATCAATCGTTACCCAAAAAGGGGCTTTTTCGTGGTTGATGATTTTTAAAAGAATCTTTTCGATCTGCGTTGGATAGTCACCCGTTCGTTTCACTGTCACTTTGACCTGTTCTCCAGGTTCCACATGGATCTCTTCTTTCAAGTAGGCGCCTGTCTTGTAAGCCAATGATTTCCCGTCATCTTCATAATGGGTGAAGTGACAAGCTTGATCTGGTGCCACTAAAATCTCTAGATCAGTGACCGCCTCAGAATGAAGATTTCTCACTTCATTCGCTGCAAAAAGGGTGATCGACCCACCAATCACGAACAACGGTACACTATCGATCGTCACAGGAATGGCTAGTGTTTGGCCCCCTTGGTACTTCTGTCGTGAATAAAAGTCATAATAAACTGCCCCTTCTGGCAAATAGACCTCACGGACTTTTGGCCTTTTTCAACGACATTCGCTACGAGTAATGATTCTCCGACAACAAAATCAATGCCGTTGTCATAACAGTTAGCATCCTCTTGAAATTTCATAAAGGTCGGTTGAATAATTGGCAAACCAGTCTCAGCCGCCCGCACCATCAATGAATAATAATAAGGAATCATTTTGTATCGAAATTGGATCGCCTCCGCAATCCGTTGCTTACTTGCAGAAAACATCCAGGGTTCAGTCACCGTATTATCAGTATTGGTTGAATGAATCGAGAAGCGGGGCTGGAAAATTCCATTTTGGACCCAGCGGACAAACAACTCTTCTTCAGGAGCATCCCCATAAAAGCCACCGATATCACAGCCATAATTGGTCACCCCAGAAAGCGCCATTCCTAAAACTGTCGCGATGTTGTATTTTAGCGACTCCCAACTCGTTCGGTTATCCCCAGACCACGATTGGGCAAAACGCTGAATTCCCGCATGGCCTGCCCGACAAACCACAAAGGGTCGGGTGTTAGGGTGCTCTTCTATGATGGCTTCGGTTGTGATTTGGCACATAAGATTTGCCATGATTGGACGTAACTGACCAATGGTACCGGTTTTCCCATCATAAAAACAACGAGCATCTTGATCGACAATACTTTCATATTCACAATTATCATTCCAAACACTGGTTACACCGTAAGATAAGACATGTTCCTTTAAATACTTTTTCCAAATCCTCCGTGTATGGGGATTGGTAAAATCAGCGAAAACTCCTTTTCCTCCCCACCAAGTACCTAAAGCATTTTTACCTTTGTCCATGCTGTCTTTCACAAAAATTTGTTCTTCTTGAAGTGCCTGAAAGAATGGGTGCGTTAAGAGAATCCCAGGTTTGACATTAGGCGAGGTCGTGACGCCCCGTTTCTCCATCTCAGCGAAGAATCCTTTAGGGTCTTTAAATCGCTCCTTGTTCCACGTAAAAAAGTAGCGCTGCCCCTCATGATTGCAATAGCCTGAAGACAACTGGAAGCCATCGATCGGTACCGATTCTTCTTTAGCGGTATCGATGAAATCAATGATCGCTTGATCGCAATCTTTAGACAGTTCAGAATAATACATGGATGAACCTAGGTAGCCCAATGCATATTTAGGTAGCATCGCCGACCGTCCAGTCAACGAGGTATAGCGCTGAACCACTTCTTTGATCGTTGGTCCTGCAATAAAAAATAAGTCAATGTCTCCTCCGTCTACTCGAAAACGACTGTGTTTCTTCCAATAATTACTATGTGAGCGCCCCATATCAAAATCACATTCATATGTGGTGTGATAAAAGTAACCACTGGCAACTTTTGTTCGCTTATTGCTTTTTACATAGAAGGGAATGTGCTTATAAAGAGAATCGGCATTTTTAGGATCATAGCCCATCGTATCGCGAGGACTCATAACCATAAAAGTATGACTTTTCTCTATAGCACCTGTTTTTTCCCCAAATCCGTAAAAGCAATCTCCCTCTACTATTTCACTGGTGTGGATTTTGCGCTTATTCGCATCTTCCATCAATGCAAGATCGACGATATCTTTGTGCAAAACCAAATCCTCTTGGTCGTAAATCACCAATTGATAGGGATCCTTGTAGAGAAACACTTTCAATTTCTTGCCGATCAACCCAATCTTGTCTTCTTCTTCAATGACCTGAAATTCTTGTAAATCGACTCGCTGACGCTCTGCTCCAATCAACTGATCGAAGCGATCTTCCCACCCTGTCAACACTAAACTGTAAGACGCCTCATCAAATTCCTCATCAAAGCTGGCACGAATCCGAATAATTTCGTCAGTCAAGAACATGATCTTCACTAAACAACCATTTGTTCGAATCAAAAAACAGTGATTTTTTTCTTGACTATCGATGACACTTGTTGCAATCTTCATATATACCTCCTTAAACGATTGTCACAAAAACGGACTTAGAAATCGCTTTCACTTACACTAAAAAAAATAATTGCTTTCTATCTAGGAAGAGCAATTTTCTATGACCGTTTGCTTATTGATAATAGTAACTTCTCATATATTAATATACAACGGACAGATTTCGAGAATTGTCCTCCTCACTTCTGCAACCTGATTCTGGTCCCTTGGATTGTCCCTTGGATTGTCCTTTCGATAGCGAAGTGATTTGTAAAACGTCTAGTCTATTCAGCAAAAAGGAGTGTTCAAATGGTTTTCTTTTATCAATTCATGCTGGGATTGTTTGCCAGTACATTCGTTGCAGCGGCAGCATTCGTCTTTCAGTGGCTGACTGTTTCTGGCGCACTGGCTGCGATTCTTTGCGGCACACTGGTCATTGGCTTTGGTCCGTGGTACAGCATCTTTTTGATTGGCTTTTTCTTTGCCAGCTCTGGCATCATTGGTCTTTTAAAGAAAATGCGCAGTCAGCCAGAGTTAGCTGTGCTTGCCAAAGGTGCTCGCCGTGATGCAAAACAAGTCTTTGCGAACATCACACCAAGCATCTTTGCTCTACTGCTTGCCTTTTGGACGAAAGAACCGCTATTCCTTTGGGGATTTGTGGCGGGAATCGCTAGCTGTACGGCTGACACTTGGGGCTCAGAAATCGGCGTGCTGAGTCCAAGTCCACCGCGTCACTTACTAACGGGAAAAAAATTACCACCGGGACTTTCCGGCGGTGTCAGTTGGTTGGGAACTGCCGCTTCCCTAGCAGGGAGTCTCTCCATCACTGGTTTATTCGCAGCAGCCTTATGGTTGAACGGCAAGCCGTTCTCCTTTGATCTCTGGTTGACCTTGACTGCCTTAGGCTTTTGCGGTAGTCTTTTGGACAGCTTACTGGGCGCAACGATTCAGGTGCGCTATCAATGTCCTGTCTGTCACCAATACACCGAAAAAAAAGTCCACCACGACGTTGCCACCAAGCAAGTCGGCGGTCTTACCTTTGTAACGAATGAAGGGGTCAATTTGCTGACTTCAATAGTGATCGTTATTTTGACTGTATGTTTCTTTTACTTAAAAATGTCTACCGCATCATAAAAAAAGCAGCAAAGCACGTCACTAATGTGAGGTGTCTTGCTGCTTTTTGACTCAATACCGATTAAGCAATATCCACTAAGCGGATCTTCGTGACATTTTTGTAGACAGACAATTCTTCGATCACTTCAGAAAAGCCTAGTCCTCGGGGGAGATCAATCGTATAAATGTTGGTATAAATGCGATAGTCTTCCATGAATTTGACATCAAAATTGACATCTTCGATCACGATATTTTTCTCTTGGAAGTACTCCGTCAAAAACTCTTTGGTCTCAGTGCGGTGGATGTACTGGATCTCTAATTTCTTTGCTGTTGGTACGCGGACGATCCGCTTAACGATCGTCAATGCAAAGAAGATCCCGATAAAACTACTTAATGCGATGGTGTAAAAGCCCATCCCGATGGCAATTCCTAAACCGGCGATCGCCCATAAGGAAGCAGCCGTCGTCAACCCCGTCACCGAGCGCTTCGTCACAATGATCGTTCCGGCGCCTAGAAAACCGACCCCGCTGACGACTTGGGCGATCAATCGTGCTTCGTCTGAACGAATCACGCCTGCTAAATCTGGATGATTTAGTGCATCTCGCATGGCACCTGTGGCGATCTCCACTTGGATCAAAGCAATGACACAAGCTCCCATGCAAACCAAGATATGGGTTCTAAGTCCAGCTGGTCGACTTTTGTATTGCCGCTCGTACCCAATCGCTCCTCCCATGATCATTGCCAACAGCAATCTCAGCGCTACTTCAGGAATGGATAAATGCATATCAACCATTTGCATCCCTCTTTTCTTCGTATTCTCTCTTTTAACTATAGCATCTCTGATGAAAAAAAGAAAAAAACAGCGCCGAATCAGCCAAATAAAAAAAGCCCCCTCAGAAAATAAGCAAGTTAGCTACAAACCATTGCTCGCAGCTGCGCTGGCGCTACTGCACAAGCGCAGGGGGAAGCTGCGAGGATGGCTCATTTTTCCTTCTGACTTATTTCTGAAAAGGGCTGATTTTGTTTTACAGGTTGCTGGCAGCAGCCTCATCGATGATCACGATCACGTCATCATGCTTTTGTAAAACAGAAGCCGGTAATTCGTTGGTTACGGGTCCTTCAATCATTTTTTGGATCGCATCCGCTTTGACTTCGCCAAATGCCATCAAAATGATTTTTTTGCTTTGCATAATCGAACCGATCCCCATTGAAATTGCCGTCGTTGGGACGTCTTCGACTTTATCAAAGTAGCGTTTGTTGGCATTGATGGTTGATTCAGTCAAATCAACGACTGAGGTCGTTCCTTCAAAGGATGCACCAGGTTCGTTGAAGCCGATATGTCCGTTTTGTCCAATACCCAAGATTTGGATATCAACTGGGTGATCCCCAATCACGCTATCGTAGCGTTGGCATTCTGCTTCTAAGTCTTCCGCTTTGCCGTTTGGTACGAAGGTTTCTTTGAATGGTTTTTTATTGAATAAATGAGCATTCATGAAGTAGCGATAGCTTTGTTCGTCTTCGCCGCCTAGTCCTACGTATTCATCTAAGTTGACTGAAGTCATTTCTGAAAAATCAACTTCACTGGCAGTCATTTCTGCATAAAGGGTTTCTGGCGTGCTTCCTGTTGCTAAGCCTAGGACCTTGGCGCCATTTGCCATACCTTCTTGAATCAATTCAAAAGCTTTCTTTCCGCCTTGAGCAGCATCTTTAACGCGAATAATTTCCATGATCAGCGCTCCGTTTCTATTTGGTATAGTCCAATAATACCACAGGTTGTGTTTGATTACAATAATTAGTCTAGACCAGATGACGATTTTTTCTCGGCAATCAAAAAAAGACGAGCTCTAAAATGCGCTCGTCTCTACTCGTATTCTACTTGTTTACCAATTCGTATAAACATCAATACCGCTATGACCGACACCTGTGTCATAGACTTTATAGGCACCTAAAGATGATTGACCAGTCGATCCTTTCGGTTGATTATCACTGGCAACAACGATGTACCCATCGGCATCACGGATGGTTCCGTCTGATGCTACATGGCGACCAGGGATATTCAATCCGCCTCCTGGCAAGACTTTTTGTGAGTAGTACGATTCTCTCACACCATTGAAGTAATTGATCCCATCCACTGGATTCAAGACACCAGAACCAGCACCAGGAACGCTTGAACGAGTTTGACTCACGTTAGCAGTCGCTGTAGACTCACTTTTTTCTGTGCTTTCTTTCGTACTTGTCTCTTTGTTTTCTACTGATTGGCCATCGTTAGAAACCAACAATGTTTCGCCATCAAAAATCATATTTGGATTTTCGATCGAATCATTTAAAGCTAAAAGGTCTTCGACCGTTGTTTGATAAGTAGCAGCGATCCCAGATAGAGTGTCTCCTGGTTCGACAACATGGGTTTGTTCTGCTGCTGAAACAACTGTTCCGCCAACGAATAAACCAAATCCTGCAACAACTGTAAATGCAAATTTTTTCAAATGAAAAAACCTCTCTTTTGATTATTTGTCCCGCTATCGGGCACAAGTAAGAGAATAACATTACAATATTGCAGGAAGGTTTCAGAAATATTTTTCATTATCACAATTGTTAAACAGAAAGTTACAGGATTTTTATTCAAAAATGCTAAACTTACAATATTGTTATCCCTTTCGATGAGTGCTTTTAGTGGCCACATGCTATAGTGATGCTAGTAATGGAAAGGAATGACACCCATGAAAAAACTACTATTAACGCTTGGCGTTTTGATTATTGTCGTAGCCGGCTATTTCGGCTACACGTACTATGCAACAACGTATCGCGGCATCACGGCTTATGCTATCACGCCCAACAAAGTCCCTGAAAAGACACAGACCTACAGCGATTCTGGTGAAAAAATCGATGGCTCTTTTACCTACAAATACACCTTTGAATTCGTAAAGAAAAATGGTGAAAAAGAACTCATGACCTATGACCTGACGGGCGAAAATGTAAAACCATTGGCTCCAAATACTTTAGTCAAAGCAGAAATCAGTAAGACCCGCATCATTTCTGGTCCCAATGAAGTCCCTCAATCAGAAGTCCCCGCAAAAATACTATCTGAGCTGAAAACCTTTGACGAATAAGGACTTCTTACAAGAAACTTTCTACTTTTTAAGGTTCATTTTACTTTGACGGTCTATGCTAGCTTTATACCAAAACTATTTTTCTTCCTCTTACCAGTCCTCGCCCGACTGGTATTTTTTGATTTTTCCCAATGGTCAGGAGTTACGCTTCTTGTAGACAAAACCGCTCTAGCTTCGCAATGGTTTTTTTCTCAAACTTTGATCAAGCAGCTATTGACGATCGGAAATAAATAAAACCAGAATCAATAGGATAAACGCTGGTTTCATCATAAAAAAACCGCTAGATTGTTTATCTCTAGCGGCTTTTTTTGCGATTTTAATAGAGTTCCAAGTATTGTTCTCTTTCCCACTCGGAGACTGTTTGGCGGAAGGCTGCCCATTCTAATCGTTTTGCTTCGACAAAGTTGGCATAGATGTGTTTGCCTAAGGCATCGATCATCACTTGGTCTTTACGCAATGCTTTGATGGCATTGTGGATCGTTGATGGCAGATCTTCGATTTGTGCTTCTGCCCGTTCTGTTTCGTTCATGATGTAGATGTTGCGGTCGACAGCTGGTGGTGGTGTCAACTCACGTCTAACGCCATCAAGTCCTGCTTGTAATAAAACAGCCATTGCTAAGTATGGGTTAGCGGATGGGTCAACCGAACGCAATTCCAAACGTGTTGACAAGCCTCTTGATTCTGGTACCCGAATCAATGGTGAACGGTTGCGTCCTGACCATGCCACGTATACAGGCGCTTCGTAACCTGGCACTAAGCGTTTGTAAGAGTTGACGGTTGGGTTGCAGACAGCCGTGTAAGCACGGGCGTGTTCGATCAAACCGCCTAAGAAGTGATACGCTGTTTGGCTTAATTGCATTGGTCCTTCTTCATCAAAGAAGACATTTTCATCACCTTTGAACAAGGACATGTTGCAGTGCATACCTGAACCGTTGATGCCGAATAATGGTTTTGGCATAAAGGTCGCATGCAAGCCGTGTTTACGAGCAATGGTTTTCACGACAAGCTTGAAGGTTTGGATGTTGTCACATGCTTCCACTGCATCCGCATATTTAAAGTCGATCTCGTGTTGCCCTGGTGCCACCTCATGGTGAGACGCTTCAACTTCAAAGCCAAGGCTTTCTAATTCTAATACGATATCGCGACGGCAGTTTTCCCCTAGATCGGTTGGGGCAAAATCGAAGTAGCCGCCTTTGTCGTTTAATTCCGTTGTGATTTCGCCTGCTTCATCTAATTTGAATAGGAAAAATTCGGGTTCTGGTCCAAGATTGAAAGAAGTAAAACCAAGGGATTGCATGTCAGCTAATGCCCGTTTTAAGTTGCCACGAGGGTCGCCTGCAAATGGGGTGCCATCTGGATTGTAGATATCACAGATCAAACGAGCCACTTTGCCATGTTCACTTTCCCAAGGGAAGATCATCCAGGTGGACAAATCAGGATACAGATACATGTCACTTTCTTCAATACGGACAAACCCTTCAATAGAAGAACCGTCAAACATCATTTTGTTTTCCAGTACTTTATCTAATTGACTTACAGGTAC
The DNA here is from genome assembly GCF_002140755.1 of Enterococcus sp. 5B3_DIV0040. Lineage (NCBI taxonomy): Bacteria > Bacillati > Bacillota > Bacilli > Lactobacillales > Enterococcaceae > Enterococcus > Enterococcus sp. 5B3_DIV0040. Next base: position 42,000 of record NZ_NGLC01000003.1, on the reverse strand, counting down.
TTCAACGTTCTTGTTCGTTCCTAAAATATCAGTAAACATCAAGCGTAAAAAGCGCACGTTCTCATCCTTTACGATTTGTTTGATGTCTTCGGCAGTTCTTTCAAATTTTGGCATAGTATCCCTTCCTTTTTCCCAATTCTTTTTTTATATCACAGCAACGATCTACTAATGCTCTACATTCGTGGACCTTTTTGCTGGTATGGCTGTTGTTGATTCAATCCACCTTGAGCCAAGAGTTCATCATAAAAAATTCGACGTACATCTTCATCGGTCAGCGGCGGTTTGTTCTTCGCTTCTTTTTCTTTGGCAACTTTCATTTCATAAACTCGTTTGATTCCCGCCATGTTCAGTCCATCGGAAAGATAGTCTTTGATCTCTAGCAAGGTATCAATATCATTCAGCGAATACATTCGTCGATTGCCATCGCTGCGTTCCGGGTGGATCAATTCTTGTTCTTCGTAATAACGAATTTGACGGGCGGTGAGATCGGTCAATTTCATGACTGTTCCGATAGGAAAGACTGACATTGAGCGCCGCAATTCTTTTTCCCGCATAACTTGGCTCCCCTCCGTTTCAATGATGCTGCGTAACTTTATGGAAACTATACCAATTCTTTTTTTGTGTGTCAACCCCTCATGTTAGAAAAAGTGACATGAATGCAAATTTTTTTGATTTTTCCATTGGGCCCTTGATTTGATCGCATGTTCAAGCAGTCCTTTTTCTGGAAGAAATGGTGCCTTAGCCAAAAATGTTCGGGTTTTGCACTTGAAGAAAGTCAAACCACTTATACTCCCATAATTTTGTCACCACAAAAAAACGGTGCATCGGTTGCACCGTTTCTGTTTATTCCTGTTCTTGCGCCATTCTGCGTAGTGGATAGGTATCCTCCAGCGCAAATCCTTTGATATGATAGGTCTGTGTTGCTTCATCGAAGGCATTACTCAACACTAGCGACTCCCGTTTTAAACGATTCAGCGCATTGCCTTCATCGGCTTGCAACACCAGATGATAAGGCTGCATGATCTGCATCAATTCCATTTTGATCGCCTGAGTCAAGCGCTCTTTGCCTTTGGTACTCTTTGCTGAGATCAAGACATTGGGAAATAGTGTTGGGACAAACTGATCGGCGTCGATGCGATCCGCCTTATTGTAGACCGTCAACATCGGTAATTGGGTCAAAGAAAGTTCCTCCATTAATTTTAAGACCGTCTCCTCTTGCTGGACCCGTTCTTCGGAACTGGCATCGACGACATGCAGCAAGAAGTCCATGTTTTGACTTTCCTCCAGTGTGGAATGAAACGCATCAATCAATTGGGTCGGCAATTCTTGGATAAAACCAACCGTATCGGTAATGGTGACTTCGAATCCTTCTGGCATCCGCCAGCGTTTCGTCAAAGGGTCAAGTGTCGCAAACAACTGGTCTTGTTCATACGTATCCGCACTGGTCAAAATGTTTAAAATAGTTGATTTTCCAGCATTGGTATAACCAATCAAGCCCATTTGAAAGACTTGGCTGTCTTTGCGCTTTTGGCGTGTCCGGTCTCGATGGGCTGCCACTTCCTTCAATTCCCGTTTGATGATGGTGATGCGGTTGCGGATGTGTCGACGATCGGTCTCCAGCTTGGTTTCCCCTGGTCCTCTCGTTCCGATTCCGCCCCCTAGCCGAGACATGTTCTTTCCTTGCCCTATCAAGCGTGGAAGCAAATAATCCAGCTGCGCCAATTCTACTTGCAGCTTTCCTTCTTTGGAACGGGCACGCATCGCAAAAATATCAAGGATCAGCTGAACGCGATCAATCACTGGCACTTCTAGCGCATCACCGATCAACTGGCTTTGCCTTGGTGTCAGTTCATGATTGAAGATCACTAGATCTGCTTCATGTGCTTCTGCCAACTGCTGCAATTCCGCAACTTTCCCCTTGCCGATCACGGTTTGTCGATCGACTTGCTGCCGTTTTTGCACCAGTGAAAAAACAACTTCACCATTGGCGGTTTTTGTTAAGCTTTTCAATTCTTTCATTGACGAATCAAAATGAAGATAGTTTTTCTCCGTTTCTACTCCGACAAGAATCACACGTTCTTGGCTCATCTTTTCTCCTCCAACCATTGGTCGATTTCTGTTTCAAGGGTACGTTGTTCTTCAGGTTGCCTCACTAAATCAATCCATCGGGGCTGTGCTCGGTTATTGAACCACGTCAGCTGCCGCTTGGCGTAGCGGCGTGAGTTTTGCTTGATTTGCTCAATGGTCTCCTCCAATGTGGCCTGCCCTTGAAAATAGGGCAAAAATTCCTTGTAGCCGATCCCCTTAGCGGCTTGCGTTTCTGGATACTGCAAAACAGCTTTTGCTTCTTCGATCAAGCCTTGATCCATCATCAAGTCCACCCGCTGATTGATTCGCTGGTATAACACTTCTCGCTCAGTGGTTAACCCGATCATGAAGAAATCGTACAAAGCTTGTGGTGTCTCTTTTGGTGCAGCGATACTTTCGCCAGTCGTTTCAAAAACCTCCAACGCACGAATCACTTTCCGCTCATTGTTGTAGTGGATCTTCGCTGCTGCCAAGGGATCGACCGCCTGCAGCTTTTGCCATAAAGCTTCTTTGCCGATGACTACTGCTTCTTGTTCGTAACGCTGACGAATCGTTGGGTCGCCTTCTTCTGCCCCTAAACGAAAGTCATACAAAAGCGCTTGGATGTATAACCCTGTTCCCCCTACAACGATCGGCAGCTTTCCTTGCTGCTGGATCGTCTCGATGGCTTCACGCCCCATTTGCTGGAAATCAGCGGCAGAGTATGCTTCCGTCATCCCACGAATATCGATCAAATGATGAGGAATCCCTGCCATTTCTTCCTTCGTCACTTTGGCGGTACCGATATCTAACTGACGGTAAATTTGCATGGAATCCCCGCTGATGATCTCCCCATGGTATTTTTGGGCTAACTGGATACTCAAGGCGGTTTTGCCGACTGCGGTCGGTCCCACGATTACTAAGACTTTTTTCATCCTTTTGTTTCCTCGCGGACCTGTTGCACAATTGCCCGAGCTTTTTCTGGAAAATCGGTGATGATCCCCGTCAACCCCAGAGCCAAGCAGGTGCGAATCGCCGCTTCTTCGTTGACAGTCCACGGACGGATCGCGATCGGAAAATCAGTTAAGACCGTTGCTGTCTCTTGGACCCAGCGATAGGCAGGATGAATTCCTTCGATATACGGTCGGCTGAGCGCCAACGGTGGTTTGTCTTCCCCGCGTCCCATAATAAAATCAAGGGTCGCATCCGGTTCGATCGCATGGATCCGATCCAAGGTCTCGATATTGAAGGAACAATACCAATGAGTAAAGGGCCATTCTTGACTATTCATTAAGTCGGATACTTTGGCTTCGATTCCTTCATACTCATAATGATCGGTTTTTAATTCGATCGTCAAAATGCCACGATAATTCTTCGCTGCAAGTAAATCCAACACTTCTTTTAGTGTGGGGACTTTGGCGGCTTGGAATTCCTCAGAAAACCAGCTGCCAGCATTGAGTTCTTTTAGTTCAGCAACCGTCAGGTCACAGATCCGACCTTTGCCGTTGGTCGTTCGATCAACCGTTTCATCATGCATGACGATCAAGCCGCCATCTTTTGATAGATGTACATCTAACTCAATGATATCAGCTTTGACCCGCACCGCTTCCGCAAATGCTGGTAGCGTGTTTTCAGGTCGGTTGCCGCTACTCCCGCGGTGGGCAACGATTTGTACCATCATTCTTTCACTCCATTCTCACTCTTTATTTTACCATGGAATCTCCTAGAACCAAAAAGCCTCTGTTTGTTTCGATCCTCTTAATGCATAATAACGCTTTGTTTCGGTCAAAGAAAAACACCCTTACTATGATCGCAGTAAGAGTGTGTGTGATCAGTTAAAAAAGCGCAACCGTCGATACTCTGGTTTGGTTGCCTTAACCAAGGAAAACGGCTGACCAGTAGAATCAAATCGTTTTTGAAAAATAGGTCAACGGTTCGCTCGTCATGTTTTTCATTTGGGTTTTACGCTCATTGACCATTTCGACTAATTGATCAAGGAAATTTTCCATAATGATCCGACCGCCTTTATAGGTATACCCACCGATTTTAACAGTTTCCTCTGGGGATAAAATCACCCGACGTGTTCCGATTTTTTTGAAAAATTCTTCCAAGAAAAAATTCGGTAGATAAAAACTGTTTTGCGCCGCAAAAGATTGTAGATAGGCAAAATCATCGATGGTGATATAACAGTCGTCAAAGGCATCAAAGCTGACATACTCATCCATCAGCATGACCCGTTTTTGTAGAATCTCACTGATTTTTTGATTCAATAAAACCAACGTTTCGATTTCTTTGACTTTATGCTCCAACAAACGGCGTTGTTTTTCTTTTTGCTCCTCATACCGAATGCGTAAATTAAAAATGATGGTTACTAACAATGCGCCCACTAAGACGCCGATCAAACCTGCTATTGCTACTGCCATTCTTCGATCCTTCCTCATTCCTTTTTTCATATTGTATCATATTTGAAAGTTTCGCAAAAAAGATAACGAACTTTTTATTTGACCTTTCTTGACCTAATCGGTATACTATCTCTTAGATATTGCGAAAACTTTATGCTAAACTATATCTATAACGATTTTTAGGAGGACTATCACTATGAATTTAATTCCTACAGTCATTGAACAATCATCTCGCGGTGAAAGAGCGTATGACATCTATTCTCGTCTATTAAAAGATCGGATCATTATGTTGAGTGGTCAAGTAACCGATGACTTAGCAAACTCGATCATTGCTCAGCTTTTATTCTTGGACGCGCAAGATTCTGAAAAAGACATCTACTTGTACATCAACTCGCCTGGCGGAAGCGTTACTGCTGGTCTAGCGATCTTTGATACCATGAACTTTATCAAAGCCGATGTTCAAACCATCGTTATGGGGATGGCTGCTTCTATGGGTTCATTCTTATTGACCGCTGGTGAAAAAGGCAAACGCTTTGCATTACCAAATGCAGAAATCATGATCCACCAACCATTAGGTGGCGCACAAGGACAAGCAACTGAGATCGAAATTGCTGCCCGCCACATTTTGGCAACCCGCGAACGTCTGAACAAAATCTTGTCAGAACGTACTGGTCAACCAATCGAAGTGATTGAACGCGACACCGATCGTGACAACTTCATGACCGCACAAGAAGCCAAAGATTACGGCTTGATCGACGAGATCATGGAATCAAACAAATTGAAATAAGCTTGCATAAAAAAAGGTGTACGAAGCAATTCGTACACCTTTTTGCGTCTTTTGGTTCGGCGTCAGACTTCACCATATTCGCCCTGTTGGTAAGCATACCCATTTTCCACGTAATGCGTGATGTTTGCCTGATTTTTGGCGATTTCTTCTTCTGTCAACGGACGGATCACTCGTGCAGGACGACCAAACGCCAACACATTGGGCGGAATGACGGTTCCTTCCGTTACTAACGAACCAGCACCTAACAAGCTATTTTCACCGATCACTGCATGATTCAAAACAATCGAGCTCATGCCGATCAGCGCCCCTTTTTTGATGGTACAGCCATGAAGCATACACTGATGCCCAACAGTCACATCGTCTTCCACGATCGTCGGGGCATCGTGATCAACGTGAATGATCGTTCCATCTTGAATATTGGTACGCGCGCCGATTTCGATGCGATTGGCATCGCCTCGAATCACTGCTTGAAACCAGACCGTACTCTCTTTTCCTAGAGTCACGTTTCCTACGATCGTCGCATTTTTTGCCACAAAACAAGGTGTTCCTTGCAACGAGGCTGGCGAAACTGTTTTGTGGGTTTCATTCCCTGATTGTTCTTTGTCCATCAACTTCTCCTTCCAATCCATAAACGGATCTGCGCTTTCTTTTTTCACTATAGCACCACCCTTGCGACAATGCAAAAAGAGCGCCAGTCAGACTGGACGCTCTTTTGGGCTTACTCGGCTTCTTCTGAAAATTGACTTTGGTACAGTTGGCTATAAAAGCCGCCAGCTGCCAACAAGGTTTCGTGATTGCCTTTTTCAATGATCGACCCTTGATCCATCACTAAGATCAGATCTGCTTCACGAATCGTTGACAAACGATGGGCGATCACAAAGCTGGTACGACCTTCCATCACTTTATCCATTGCTTTTTGAATCAGCGCTTCTAAGCGGGTATCCACCGAACTGGTGGCTTCATCGAGAATCAAAATCTTCGGATCAGAGATGACTGCCCGAGCGATGGTCAACAATTGTTTTTGCCCCAAGGAGACATTGTCCCCTTCAGAATTGATGATCATTTCGTAGCCGTCTGGCATCGTGCGAATGAAGTGATCGACGTTGGCGGTTTTCGCTGCATCAACGACTTCATAATCGGTGGCATCTAATTTCCCAAAGCGAATGTTGTCGCCGATCGTGCCTTCGTACAACCATGCATCTTGTAAGACCATCCCAAATAGTGACCGAACATCGTGACGTTCCATTTTCTTCGTGTCGATGCCGTCGATCTTGATGGCCCCTTCATTGACATCATAAAAACGCATCAACAAATTGATCAAGGTGGTTTTCCCAGCACCTGTTGGTCCCACGATCGCCACGGTTTGTCCAGCTTTGACTTCAAAGTTCAAGTCTTTGATCAACGGTTTTTTCGGATCATAGGCAAAGCCGACATGTTCAAAGGTCACGTCGCCTCTGATTTGTTCTGGCAATTGGATATCGGTTTGATTGACTGGCTCTTCTTCCTCATCTAGGATTTCAAAGACCCGCTTTGCTGCTGCTGAGGCACTTTGCAAGACGGAAGACAGCTGGGTAATATTCCCCATTGGCTGACTGACTTGCCAAATGTATTGAATGAATGCTTGCAGCTGACCAACAACGATCACGCCGCTGATCACGTAAAAGCTCCCCATGACTGCCATTGCGATATAGGTAAAGTAAGCGGTCATTTGCACCAACGGCATCATCAATCCTGAAACAAAGGCAGAACGAAAGCCGTAATAGCGCAACTGGTGGTTAACGTTTTTAAACCCTTCAAGTGTTTGCTTTTCCCGTCCATACACTTTCAACACACTGAATCCAGTCATGTTTTCTTGTACGTAGCCGTTCAGATCCCCTAACGCATTTTGCATGCCTTGGAAGTCTTTTTGCGACTTTTTGACGATCGTGCGAGAAATCAATAAGGAGGCTGGGATCATGATCAATGAAACCAACGCCATGTAGGTATTAATGTAAAACATCATGGAAACCGCCATAACGATTCCTAAGAAGGCATTGACGATCCCGATCAAGGCTTGTTGCATCGCACCGCTGACGGCATCCACGTCATTGGTCACCCGTGACAAGATATTCCCTTGTTGGTTGCGGTCGAAGTAAGAAACGGGCAAACGATTGATTTTTTCTTCAATGTCTTGCCGCAGATCTCGCATCGCAGATTGGACAACGTTGGTGATCAGCAGCCCTGACATCAATTGTGAGAAACAGTAACCGACACCAACGACTGCGATCCAGATCAAGCAAAGGATCACGTAATCAAAATTAACGCCTTCGCCTGCAGCGATGTTGCGGCTGATCTCTGTCGTCGGTAATCCAGAAACATACGGCATTGCCGCATTGAAGCCGACGGTTGCAACAGTAAACAGCAAGACTAGGATAAATTGTACTTTGTACGGTTTGATGTAAGCACCTAACCGTTTTAAAGAAGAGATTGCTTTCATTGTGCCAACTCCTCCTCTGATAATTGTGACGCCGCAATGTCGTAGTATACTGGACAAGTTTGCAGCAGTTCTTTGTGGGTGCCGATGCCAACCACATCGCCTTCGTTCAAGACGACGATCTTATCGGCATTCATGATCGTTCCTACTCGTTGAGCAACGATCAAAACGGTCGATTCTGTGGTTTCTTTTTTCAAGCGTGCCCGCAATTTTGCATCCGTTTGGTAATCCAATGCAGAAAAACTATCATCAAAAATATAGATCTCTGGTTGGCGGATCACCGCACGGGCAATCGCTAGGCGTTGTTTTTGTCCGCCAGAGAAGTTGGTTCCGCCTTCTGCCAAGTGAGCATCAAAGCCATCTGGTGTGCGAGAAATGAAATCTGCCGCTTGCGCAATCTCGGCTGCTCGTTCCAGCTCTGCTTGCGTGGCATCTTCTTTGCCATAGCGTAGGTTTTCTGCGATCGTCCCTGTAAATAGCAACGCTTTTTGAGGGATAAACCCGATCTTGTTGCGCAACGTCGTTAAGCTGTAATCCCGAACGTCAACACCATCCACCAAGACTTGGCCTTCACTGACGTCGTAAAAACGTGGGATCAATTGGATCAAGGTTGATTTTCCACTTCCAGTACTACCGATAAACGCCACGGTTTCCCCTGGTGAAGCGGTAAAGCTAACATTACGGATCACTGGACTTTGAGCATGTCCTGGATAAGCAAAGGTAACATTTTTGAATTCCAAGAAGCCTTTCGTCTTAGTTTCTGTCACTGGATGTTCTGGCTCTTTGATTTCAGAAGTCGCATCTAACGCTTCTTGGATTCGACGAGCAGAAACCGCCGCTCGTGGATACATCGTAAAGACAGTCGCAAACAACATGAAAGAAAACAGGGCATGGAAGATGTATTCGATAAATGCAATCAAGTCACCGACCTGCAGTTGCCCTTGATCGATTTGAATACTTCCCGTCCAAATAATCAAGATCATCACGATATTGAACAAGAAGAAAAAGCCCGGTTGTGCCGTTGCCATCAAGCGAAACAAGCTGCGAGAACTAGAAGCATAGGCTTGGTTGACTTTGCCAAAGCGTTTTTCTTCAAATTTTTCATTGACGAAGGCACGGATCACTCGTAAACCAGAGAGATTTTCCCGCAAGATGCCATTGATTTTATCTAGATTGGCTTGTTGTTTGGTGGATAATGGTTCCGAGATTTTGGCAATGGCGATGACGGCCATCAGCAATATCGGCAATGCCCCCAAAACATACAACCCTAGTTGTGTACTTGTCCGCATGACCATGTACAAGCTGACCACAAACATCATGGGTGTCATCAAACCTGTCCGTAAGATGCTTTGCATAAACAGCATGATTTGATACGCATCATTGGTCACACGGGTGATCAATGATGAAACCCCGATTTTTTCATATTCGGTATGTGAATAGCCTTGGACTTTTTCAAAAAGATCGTCACGAATATCTGCCACAATGTTAGTGGTGATACGTGACGTGAAATAGCCTAACAAAATGTTCATCGTGATCCCCACAATGGTGATCGCGATCATCGCCGCACCCATTTTCCATATGTAGTCGCGATCACCAGCGGCGATCCCTTTGTCGATCATTCTTGCCAATAACGTCGGCAAACCTAATTCAATCAAAATAAAACCAAAAACACAGATGAAATTAAAAACCAGCAGTTTCTTGTTTCTCATCGTGTAGTGCCACATTAATTTCAAAAAATCCCCTCCTTTTTTACTTCATTACTTCTACTATAGCATAGGAATATTCTTATTGTAATGCACTTTCAACGAAAAAAAGCAAACTTCAGCGATAGTCCTTTCATTTTCTTTCAGTAAGCCTTTTCAAAATGACGTGTTTCTATACTTATTCGTTTTTCTGTGATAAACTAGGGATACTTGTAGTGGAACGACTTACAAACCCGGTGAATTTTTTATGACGACATTTGGAAAGCAAAGACGAGGCTTTCTCTTTTTTCTCACAACGATTGTCTGAAAAAAGCATGCAGCGGCTCTCGAAGCCTTCTTTTCAGGTCACTTTATTCGGACCTCGATTTTGTGATGCAGCGAATTCATCAACCAAATAGACTACTGCGAAAAGCAGATAAAGGAGAAAAGATATGATTTACAAAATTTATTACCAAGAAACAAAAGACCGCAACCCAAAGAGAGAACAAACCCACTCTTTGTACATTGAAGCAGACGATGCAGTGATCGCACGCCGTCTGGTTGAACAAAATACCCCATACAACATCGAGTTCGTTCAAGAACTAGATGAAAAACATTTAGCTTACGAAAAAGAAAACGCTGATTTCAAATTAGCGGAGTTTTAAGATGAAAGTTTCGCTGAAAAATAATGAGACTGGCGTATTCGGCGTCGGTGGACTTGGCGAAATCGGAAAAAACTGTTATGGGGTTCAATTCCAAGATGAGATCATCTTAATTGACGCGGGAATCAAATTCCCCGAAGATGAACTGCTTGGGATCGACTATGTCATTTCCGATTATAGCTACATCGTTCAAAATTTACCGAAAGTCAAAGGCTTGATCGTCACTCATGGTCACGAAGACCATATTGGCGGAATCCCTTACTTGTTGCGGGAAGCCAATATCCCGATCTATGCGGGACCCTTGGCACTTGCTTTGATCACCAACAAATTAGATGAGCATGGCTTATTGCGGGATGCGGAATTACACGAAATCAATGAAGATACGGTGATTCGTTTCCGTAAAACATCCATCAGCTTCTTTAGAACGACTCACAGTATCCCTGATGCTTTAGGTGTCGTTGTCAAAACGCCTTCTGGCAATATCGTCGCAACTGGCGATTTCAAGTTTGACTTTACGCCTGTGGGCGAACCAGCAAACTTGCACAAAATGGCAAAAATTGGTGAAGAAGGCGTCCTTTGCCTCCTTTCCGATAGTACCAATGCAGAAATTCCGACCTTTACCAAATCAGAAAAAACGATCGGCAGCTCGATCCAAAAGATTTTTGAAAAAATCGATGGTCGGATCATTTTCGCCAGCTTTGCCTCCAACATTTTCCGTCTCCAACAAGCTGCAGATGCGGCGGTTGCGACTGGACGTAAAATCGCCGTTTTTGGACGCAGTATGGAAAATGCGATCGTCAACGGACAGCGCCTTGGCTATATCAAGGTGCCAGATGGAACCTTTGTGGAATCTCATGAGATCAATCGTTTGCCTGCAAACGAAACCATGATCCTTTGTACGGGTTCTCAAGGAGAGCCAATGGCTGCTTTAAGTAGGATTGCCAACGGGACTCACCGTCAAATCCAAATTCACCCAGATGATACCGTGATTTTCTCAAGCTCACCAATCCCAGGAAATACCACGAGTGTCAATCAGCTGATCAACTTGTTGTTGGAAGCTGGCGCAAACGTGATCCATGGCAAATTGAACAACATCCATACTTCTGGTCACGGTGGCCAAGAAGAACAAAAACTGATGTTGCGTCTAATGAAGCCAAAATTCTTTATGCCTGTCCACGGGGAATTTCGGATGCTGAACATCCACACCCAGTTGGCACAAGATGTCGGTGTACCAAAAGAAAATTGTTTCATTATGGAAAATGGTGACATGTTGGCCTTAACAGCGGATACCGCTCGCTTGGCTGGTCATTTCAATGCCAATGATGTTTATGTCGACGGCAGCGGTATCGGTGATATCGGAAATGTCGTCCTACGAGATCGTCGCATTCTTTCAGAAGAAGGCCTCGTCTTAGCTGTCGCGACAGTCGATGTGGCGAAGAAAGAAGTCCTTGCTGGACCAGATATCCTTTCTCGTGGGTTTGTTTATATGCGGGAATCTGGCGAGATGATCAACGAAGCACAGCAGATCCTCTTCCGTGCATTGAGGGAAGTCTTGAACCAACCAGACCCAACAGAACATAAATTAAGAGAAGCGATGTCTTCGGCGTTACAGCCATTCCTATTTGAAAAAACCGAGCGTCATCCAATGATCCTTTCGATGATCATGACGCCGGACGATTTATAGTCTCACATGCGAGGGTAGTTCTCAGGTTACTGAGAACTACCCTTTTTCCTTTCCCTTATAAAAAGCAAAAAAAAGACCATCGAATCGATGGTCTTTTGGGGTTTTTGATTTCAAAGTGCTCTTACTGGCAGTTTGTTTGAAAGCTTACGCTTTGTTTACGTTAACTGCTTGAGGTCCACGATCAGAATCTTCCACGTCGAAAGTTACTGCTTGACCTTCTTCTAAAGTTTTGAATCCTTCACCTTGGATCGCTGAAAAGTGTACAAATACGTCTGTACCGTCTTCGCGAGAGATAAAACCAAACCCTTTTTCAGCATTGAACCATTTTACTGTACCTTGTTCCATTAAAAAAAACCTCCTCGTGCATAAGCACTTAATTGTGTGTAACATTGCCTTTGTGCGATAGAGGCCTAACGTGCGTTTCAACATCTATTCAGCAAACAAAATTACAATAATATTTTACACTTGCCCGTATTTTTTTGCAAGACAGACGATTAGACAATTCACCTTTATTTTTAATAATGTTCGCAAACTCGGCTTATTTTCACACGTCTTCCTGTTGCCACAGCCCCTCTTCTCGCAAACTGACATAGGCATTGTCGCCAATGATCAAATGATCCAATATGTCGATCCCCATCAAGTCTCCGCACTTGATCAAGCGGCGTGTAAACAGCAGATCTGCCTCTGAGGCTTGGGGACTGCCGCTGGGATGGTTGTGGACGACGATCACTCGGGCGGCACTGTAGCGTACCGCCCAATGAAAAATCTCCCGTGGGTGAGCGATCGACTGATTCAACGATCCGATGAAGATCGTTTTTTTCTGAATGATCTCATTTTTCGTATTCAAATAAAGCCCTAGTAAATGCTCTTGACGACAATCCTTCAACTCTTGGATCAACTGATGGGCGATCGCCATACTAGAGTTGACCTTACCGTACTTTGGTTGAGCGGAGCGCTGGATTCGCACACCTAATTCAACCATCGCTTTGATCTCGATGGCTTTGATTTGTCCGACGCCGCGAATTTCTTGTAATTCATCGATCGTCGCTTGCTTTAGTTCATACAATTCTTGAAAACGATTCAAGACACTGGCCGCTAATTCGAGGACATTCAGAGGACGTGAGCCAGTTCGCAGCAAAATGGCCAATAATTCTTGATTCGAAAGGGCATCCACTCCATATTCTACTAAACGCTCTCGGGGAAACGAACTTTGGGGAATCACAGTTTCATTGATCATAAAAAAACTCCTTTGCGTCGGTCTAATAAAAGATACGCAAAGGAGAGAGTATTTCATGAATCAGGTGCGCAAAAAATCGCAGCTAGATCGAAAAGGCGGTTTCTAGAAAATCTGGGACATCCTCTAGTGATGGTAAGACTTTCAAGACTTTTTCTTCAATGATGGTCGTCGGCGCGATCAAATCGGGAATCATAATGACTGAGATCCCTGCCCCATGAGCAGCATGAATACCGTTAGCCGAATCTTCAAGGATCACCAATTCTTCTTTTGGTACCGCCAATAATGCGTGGGCTTTTTCAAAAATCTCAGGATCTGGTTTTGCCCGTGTGACATCATCAAAGCAGACGATCTCAGGAAATTCCGCCGTTAAGCCTGCTGCTTCCAGCAAGGTATCGATCACTTTGCGCTGGTTGCTAGACGCCAACACTCGGGGAATCTTTTTCTCATCAAGATAATGCAATAACTCGTGGATACCTGGCTTCAATTCAGCCTCGCCCCGTTGGAACATTTCCAGCGTTTGCTGAAAAGCCGCTTGGATAAAGTCTTCGATCATTTGATGGCCAAAGGCTTCGTCGAACCGCTCATGGTAAGCTGCCCAGACTTCTTCATCCGAGACCCCCACATAAGCTAAATACAACTCTTTTGTATAGGGAATCCCCATTTGATCCGCCACGATTTGAGTAGCCTGGTAATAGAGCAGCTCCGTGTCAAAAATCAAGCCGTCCATATCGAAAATCACACCACGTAACTTAGCCATTTCTTCCTCCTATTGCCAACAACAATTCACGAACTTCTGAAACAAAATACAACGATCCTGTCACCAGCAGCAAATCTTCATTGGTCATTTTTTCTAATAATTCTGCCAAGCCAAACTGCCATAAAGAGACGGTTGAGATTCGTTTTTCATCGAGTTCCTGATAGCCGTCTGCTAAATGCAATGCTTTTGGGAAATCAAAGGTCGTTAAATAAATCTCGGCTTGCGGAATTGCCAGCAATTGCTGAAGCATCTCATTGACGTTTTTGGTTTCTAAGGCTGAGAACAGCACATGGATGCGATAGTCGCTGAACTCTTCTTTCATCGTATCCACCAAGCGAGCCATGGCATGCACGTTATGGGCGCCATCGATGATCACCAGTGGTTCACTGCTGATTCGTTCCATTCGGGCGGGCCAATAGGCCTTTCTTAGCCCATTGCGAATTTCTTTAGCTGAAAATGGCAGCTGCCGCAGGTCGCAATACAGACTGTACAATTGGATCGCAACACCGGCATTTTCTGGTTGATGGCGGCCTAACATCGGTGTTTTCAAGCCTTTGATTTTGCCATGCTCATTTTCAAAATCAAACAATTCGCCCCACTCTTCATCAGGATGACGATAGGTCACACGGTACTCTTGCCCTGCATGATACGCAGGTGCCTGTGCTTCTGCAGCTTTCAAATCGATCACCGAAAGCGCGCTTTCAACGATATTGCCAGTCACAAGGGGAATTTGTGGCTTGATGATCCCCGCCTTATGGGCAGCGATTTTTTCAATGGTATCGCCTAAGACATCCATATGATCCATGCCGATCGTCGTGATCGCTGTCAACATCGGGGAAATAACGTTGGTACTATCTAAAAGTCCCCCTAGGCCAACTTCCATTATCGCAACATCGACCTTTTTTTCTTCAAAATAGCCTAATGCCATGGCAGTAATGATCTCAAACTGAGTGATGCCCGTCAGGGTTTCATCACGATCGATTTCAGCAACCAGCGGCTGGATTTTTTCCACCCAAGCGACCAAATCCTCATCTGATATAAATTGTCCATTGATTTCGATCCGTTCATTGAACGCTTCAATGTGCGGGGAAGTAAAAGTCCCCACTTGCTGCCCAGCTTCTTCTAAAAGACTGCGCAAATAGCTGACGGTTGATCCTTTGCCATTCGTGCCGGCGATATGGATCATGGTTATGTTTTTTTCAGGATTGCCCATTCGTTTTAATAATGCTTCGACACGCATCAATCCGGGTCTTTGCCCAAATGCCAAACGCGAATGGATCCACGCTGTTGCTTCTTCGCTTGTCATCTCCTTCACCTCGCTCTTATTTTATCAAAAATCCCACAGCTTTCCCAATTTCTTTCCTTTAAACGAGAAATTTGTTTGACGGTTTCTATCGATTACGCAAAAACAAGCATCTACAAGAGATGCTTGTTTGCAGACAGTCGACGCTTCCTATTGAATCGTGCGCAATTGCTCGATCCGTTCTTGGACTGCTTTTTGTTTTTCAAGATAATCGGCTTCTTTGCTGCGTTCTTGTGCTACGACTTCCTCTGGTGCATTGGCAACGAAGCGTTCATTTGCCAATTTGCCTTGTACCCGTTGAACTTCTTGGGTGAACTTCGCTAGTTCTTTCTCCAAACGCGCGATTTCTTCTTCAATGTTGATCAACCCAGCTAGCGGCAAGTAGATCGTCGCGCCTGATAGGATGGCTGACATCGCCAATTCAGGGGCTTGTAAGCTGTTAGAGATTTCTAGTTCTTCTGGATTACAGAAGCGTTCGATATAGTTTTTGTTGGCGATCAAGAATTCTTCGATCTCAGGCTCATTTGCTTGGATCAGCAAAGTGATTGGTTTCGAAAGTGGTGTGTTTACTTCTGCACGGATGTTTCGAACCGAACGAATCAATTCTTTCAACACTTCCATCCCTTGCGCCGCTTTTTCATCGGTCCATTCTGGTGCCACTTGTGGATACTCAGCAACAACTAATGATTCCCCTGTATGCGGCAGTTTGCTCCAGATTTCTTCTGTAACAAATGGCATGATTGGGTGCAACAAGCGTAAAATTTGATCAAGAACATGGACTAAGATGCTCTTATTGACTTGTTTCGCTGCTTCATTGTCACCGTATAAGGTTTCTTTCGACATTTCAATGTACCAGTCACAGAAATCATCCCAGATAAAGTTGTATAATTGACGACCCGCTTCCCCAAATTCGAAGCGTTCAAAAAGGTCAGTGACTTTTTCAATCGTTTCATTCAAGCGCGTCAAGATCCAACGATCCGCCACTGATTTTTCACCAGAAAAATCAATGTCTTCGGCAGTCATTTCGCTGACATTCATCAAGACGAAACGGGAAGCATTCCAAATTTTATTGATGAAGTTCCAAGCGGCATCCATTTTTTCATAGCTGAAACGCACGTCTTGTCCCGGTGCAGAGCCATTTGATAAGAACCAACGCAATGCATCGGCACCGTATTGTTCAATGACTTCCATCGGATCGATCCCATTTCCAAGCGACTTACTCATTTTGCGACCTTGTTCATCACGGATCAATCCGTGGATCAGGACATTTTCAAATGGTCGTTTGCCAGTAAATTCCAAGCTTTGGAAGATCATACGGCTTACCCAGAAGAAAATGATGTCGTACCCGGTCACTAATGTATTCGTTGGGAAGTAGCGTTGGAAATCTTCATTGTTTTCATCTGGCCACCCCATTGTTGAAAACGGCCATAAAGCAGAACTAAACCAGGTATCCAATACGTCTGGATCTTGCTGCCAATTTTCGGCATCCGCTGGCGCTTCAAGTCCTACATACATTTCTCCCGTTTCTTTGTGGTACCAAGCTGGGATTTGATGGCCCCACCACAACTGACGAGAGATCACCCAGTCATGGACATTTTCCATCCAACGTAAGAATGTTTGGTTGAAACGTGGCGGATAAAAGTCCACCGCATCGTCGGTTTCTTGGTTGTCGATGGCTTGTTTTGCTAATGGCTCCATTTTTACGAACCATTGTGTCGATAAACGAGGTTCGACTACTACGCCTGTCCGTTCTGAGTGCCCTACGCTATGAACCATTTTTTCGATTTTGATCAGACGACCTAACGCCTCTAAGTCTTTCACGATTTGCTTACGAGCAGCAAAACGATCCATGCCTGCATAAGTACCTGCTAAGTCGTTCATTGTTCCGTCATCATTCATGACATTGACCCGTGGTAGGTCATGGCGGTTACCGACCTCAAAGTCATTCGGGTCATGGGCAGGAGTGATTTTTACGACCCCAGTTCCAAATTCTTGGTCCACGTACTCATCTGCGATGATTGGGATCTCTTTATTGACCAAAGGCAAAATCACTTTTTTACCAATCAATGCTTGATAACGTTCATCTTCTGGATGAACCGCGACTGCTGTATCCCCCAGCATCGTTTCTGGACGAGTCGTTGCGATCTCCACCACACCGCTGCCATCTGCTAATTCGTAAGACATATGGTAAAAAGCACCTTCGATGTCTTTGTGGATCACTTCAATATCAGATAATGCCGTGCGGGCTTGCGGATCCCAGTTGATGATGTACTCGCCACGATAGATCAAGCCTTTTTCATATAGCGTCACGAAAACTTTGCGAACCGCTTCGGATAATCCATCATCTAACGTAAACCGTTCACGGCTATAGTCTAGAGATAAACCTAGTTTCGCCCATTGTTCCCGAATGTGACCGGCATATTCTTCTTTCCAATCCCATACTTGTTCAACGAATTTTTCCCGACCAAGGTCATAGCGAGAAATCCCTTGTTCCCGCAGCTTTTCTTCTACTTTGGCTTGGGTAGCGATCCCGGCATGGTCCATTCCTGGTAACCATAAGGTGTCATACCCTTGCATCCGTTTTTGACGAATGATGATGTCTTGTAACGTGGTATCCCAGGCATGACCTAAGTGCAATTTTCCTGTTACGTTTGGTGGCGGAATCACGATAGAATAAGGTTTTGCTTCTTTGTTGCCGCTTGGTTTAAAACGGTCATGTTCTAACCAATCTTGGTAGCGCCCCGCTTCTACTTCTTGGGGATTGTACTTGGTGGATAGATTTTCAGTTTCTGTCATTGTTGGTCCTCCTAAAGTTACGTTTTTTAGACGTAATGGTTGGTGTGGATTTTTGGTGCCTGTTGCTGGGTAAAGCGTGACAATGTTTGAATCGTTCAGGATTAGTGCCGTGGTAGAGATGATTATCAGCTGTTTGTTGACGCCTCGCTTGTTGTTCGTAAAAAAACGTTGCTTACAGAGGTCAAGGCTCGCTTCCGTGATCCGCTATTGTGTCTTAGGGCTTTTGGCAACCGATCTGACTCGCTTCGTGAACCAATTTTGATGACTTCTTGTACTGTTCATCATCTATTCTGTCTTGCATCGCAAGCCAATCATTGTGATTCCTAGTATGGTTACTACGCTCCCTATGGTCGCCTAGTACTGTTCATCATCTGCTCTGTCCCACTTTGTGGGCCACTC
>NZ_NGLC01000003.1:0-23651 GCF_002140755.1 Enterococcus sp. 5B3_DIV0040 | reverse complement strand
GGTTACTACGCTCCCTATGGTCGCCTAGTACTGTTCATCATCTGCTCTGTCCCACTTTGTGGGCCACTCGCAGTGATTCACAGCAAAAAGCGCCCTAATGCCGAGGCATTAGGGCGCTGATACGCGGTACCACCTAAATTGCAGATTGCTCTGCCACTTTGACGTGAGGTAACGTTCACGACGCGCTTGATCTTACTGTTCGGCTTTGTCTGCAAGAAACAAACCGTGGTTCGGATCAAAGACCTTCAAGCTACCTTTTCAGTGTCTGGGGAAGTCTTGCACCGACCGACTTCTCTCTGACCGCCAGGGTCACTGATACTCCTCTTGAACATTGTCTTGCTATCATAGATTCTTGTTTCATCTTGCTACATTCTACAATGAACTTTTTTGAAAGTCAATCAGAGGTTTGCTTTCGCAGCATCAATGGCTGCTTGATAATCCGGTTCGTGGGAGATCTCAGGCACGATCTCAACGTGTTGGATCACGCCTTCACGGTCTAAAACGAAAATTGCTCGGGCAAAATGACCGAAGTCTGGGATCATGATTTGATAGGCCTCACCGAAGGTATTCGCCGGATCATGAAGCATGATCATGTCAACACCTTCTTGGCCGCACCATTGCGCTTGTTCTTCTTTTGTATTGTTAGAAATCGTGACAAAATGGATGTCATCCAATTGACTTGCTTCTTGGTTGAAACGCTTGGTCTGCAATGCACAGACGCGTGTCACGATATCGGGAACCACGCTGATGATCGTTGGTTTTCCTAAAAAATCAGTCAGTGTGTATTCCTTGTCCTCTAAACTTTTCAAGCGAAAATCAGCCGCTTTATCCCCTACTTTTGGTTGGTTGCCAGGCATCTCATAAACCGTTTCTTTGCGTGTAACTTGCATAACATCTCTCCTATAGCATTTTCTCCCAGTATAAGAAAGATTGTCAAAAAACGAAAAGGATTTGCTCAGACTTTCGATTTTTGCGAGTAGGTCGTATCAAAAAAGATCAATGTTTGCAATTCTGTCGTCAAATCAATGTATTGGATATTGACGTCTTTTGGCACGATGACGGGATCAGGGGCAAAATTTAAAATCGCTGTGATCCCAGCATCCACGATCGCATCGATCGCCATTTGTGAATAACGACTAGGAACGGTCGAAATCGCTACGGTGATCCCTTTTTCTGCTACGACTTCCGCCAATTGATCCATTCCATAGACATAACGCCCACTAATGGTCTGACCAATCATTTCTGGATCATTGTCAAAAACCGCGACCACGGAAAGATTTTCATTTCTGCGAAAATTGTTGTTGGCTAACGCTTTTCCTAAATTTCCATAACCAATCAAGGCGATTTTTTTCTCTTCATTGGTTTCTAAGATATAGCTCAATACCTCAATCAGATAAGGAACATCATAGCCATAGCCACTTCTGCCCAATTCTCCTAGATGAGAAAAATCTCGGCGGATCGTGGCTGAAGGAACTTGCGTGATTTCTGCAAACTCTTTCGATTTGATTCGCTGAATACCAGAGGCATCCAGTAATTTTAAGTGTCGTAAATAAGCTGGCAAACGTTTTGCCGTCGCTTTCGGAAGTTTTTTATCTCTTAATGCTTCCATCCTGTCCACCCTCCTTGTTAAATGATTCACATATTGAGTGTAGCATGTTCCATTTTCAATAGCAAGAAAATATTCACAAACTCTCTCACTCGATGAAAAACGACCACAACTATTCAAAAACAGTTGTGGTCGTAGCATTAAAATCGGGGTTTTATTATAAAAATTCAGCGAATTCCGTTGCTGCTTTTTCTTGATTTGCCGTGATTGCTTCCAGTTTCAACCCAGCCATCGCACGTTCCATCATCCCTTCGATATCGAGACGTTCTTCATATTGGTGGACCTTATCCAGTCTTGGGCGCGTCTTTGGTTGAGGAGGTGCAAAGATTGTGCAGCAATCCTCAAATGGCTGAACTGATAATTCAAAGGTATCAATGGCTTCGGCAACTTCAATGATTTCCAATTTGTCCATCGTTGCCACTGGGCGCACGATCGGCGTATTGGTTACTTCATTGATGGCGACCATGCTATGCAAAGTTTGTGAAGCCACTTGTCCTAATGATTCACCATTTAAGATGATCAAGCCATGACGAGCTTCCCGAATCGCATCCGTCAAACGCAGCATCATCCGACGGGTGATGGTCATCCAATAGCCTTGTGGCACACGATTTTTGATTTCTTCTTGGATTTCTGTAAACGGAACTTCGATAAACTGGATGCTTCCCACATAAGGCGCAAGCTTCTTCGTTAAATCTTTGGCTTTTTGCAACGCTTGTTCACTCGTATAAGGAGGGCTTGCAAAATGGACCGCTTCGATCTCAACGCCGCGTTTCATGGCAAAGTAGCCTGCAACTGGCGAATCGATACCGCCAGAAAGCATCAACATTCCCTTTCCACTGGTGCCCACTGGCAGCCCAGCGGCTCCTTGGATCGTTTCATAAGACAAATAAGCGCCATCGATCCGTATTTCTACACGCAAATTGATGTCTGGTTTTTTCATTTGGACTTTGATATCAGGAAAACGGTCGATCACCGCATTACCTAAGGTCAAATTCAACTGGTTGCTATCTTGCACAAACGAATGATCACTGCGCTTGGCTGTGATTTTGAAGGTCTCAACACCCGTATAGATCTCTGCCATGACGTCTTGAACGGCTTTCTTTAATACTTCGATATCTTTTTCGACCCGAATGCTGGGGGAAAAGTTTTGAATCCCAAAGACTTTTTGCAGCTTAGGAATGATCTCTTGGCTGTTTTCACCGTTCAATAGCAAGTGCATGCGATCTCGCTCGGCATGAACTTTGACATGGGGATAATCTGCTAAGGTACGTTTGACGTTTGAAGCTAATTGCATAATAAAACTACGACGATTTTTGCCCTTTGTTGACAGTTCGCCATAACGAACCATGATTTCTGAATAATTCACGAGAAAACTCCTTTGATTTGGATTGATTTTATAGTGGTCTGTCGTGCTTAATTGATTTTCGAAAATTTTTGGTACAACTGGTGGAAGACGATCAGAAACTGCTCGACTTCTGCCATTGTATTGCTCTCATCTAAACTGATACGAACAGCCGATGTTGCTAACTGTTCTGGAACGTGCATCGCATGAAGCGTACTGCTGGCCATCTTTTTACGGGAGGAACAAGCGCTCGTCGTCGAAAGATAGATCTGCTTTTCTTCAAAGGCATGGACTAAAACTTCTCCTCGGATCCCTTTTAATGAAAAACAAAGTATGTGCGGCGCAAACCCTTCTGTGCCAGAAAAAAGCGTGACTTTCTCGTACCCAGCCAGTGCTTCTTGCAAATAGCCTTTTAATAATTGAACATGGTTCGGCTTTTCAGCCTTTTGTTCTGTCGCTAAACGTAGGGCTTTTGCCATAGCAACGATTGCTGGTACGTTTTCGGTACCGCTGCGCTGGTTTTGCTCTTGCCCACCGCCGGTCATCAATGGCGCCAGCTTACGGCCTTGTTTCCAATAGATAAAGCCTGCGCCACGAGGTCCATGAAATTTATGCGCAGAGAACACGGCAAAATCGACCCGCTCATTGAACCATTGTTCTTGCGGCACCTTTGTGATGGCTTGGACGGCATCTACATGAAAATGGATCGTTGGATGGTCCGCTAGCACAGCTGCGATCTCATGGATCGGTTGGATCGACCCTACCTCATTATTGACCGCCATCACCGAAACCAAAATCGTTTCTTTGCGAATCAGGTTTGCTAATTCAGACACGTTGACAAAGCCTTGGGCATCGACAGGCACAACACTGACCTCAAACCCTAACTCGGCTAATTGAGCCGCTGTTTCACTGACGGCAGGGTGTTCAATACTGGAAATAATCAGGTGATTCCCATAGGCTTTTTTCGCTAAAGCAGTCCCTTTGATGACCCAGTTGTCTCCTTCAGTTCCTCCACTGGTAAATGCGATCTCTTTGGAAGAAACGTTTAACAGATCGGCGATCTGCTGACGAGATTGCTGCAGCAGGCGATTGGCTTGATTTCCTAAATCATGCAGGCTTGAGGGATTGCCGATGATTCGCTGACTGACTTGGACATATGTATTTAAAGCTTGTGGATAAATAGCGGTTGTTGCACTGTTGTCAAAATAGATCAATGATAGGACCCTTTCTCTAAAAAAATTCTTTCCCATTATAACTGCTCTTGGGCTGAGTTTCAAGGTGACTCGCTGGCTTTGGCTTTTTTTAAAGGAAACTTTTCCTTCCTTCGTAAGCGGTACTCATGCAGCGAGCCATTCTTTCCATGAAAAAAGCCAGTCAGTTTTTCACTGCTGGCTTTCGTATTATACTAAGTCGCGGTTATTGAAGTAGAAGTTTTCGATCCGTTTGAAGGCACCTGGTTCTACTCGTTCCAACGCTGTGCCGATTTCATCTAGCGCATCTTGATAGCGATATTCTTTACTGAACAAGTAAAGTGATTTGTCGATCGCTGCCTTGATATCTGGATGAGAATGACGATAGCGGTTGGCATATTGCATCATTTGCTCAGTCAATGCCGCAGCATCCACTAAGTCTTTTGTTTGTTCATCTAAAAGATCAAGATCTTCTTCACAGACAGAAACCAATTTATTGATTTCTTGCATGTTGATGCGAATCTTGTTCAATTCTTTGCCTAGTTCTTCGACACGATCCGTTGCCACGAAGAAGAATTCTAAATACTCGCCTGGCAAACCAGGTAAGCGTTGTTTCTCAACAAACCGTTTCAAGTTGCGTAGACGGAATTCGAAGCTTTCCACTTTTTCTTGTGCAACTTTTTCGCCACGACGTAATTCCGCAAGAGAATCATCGATTTCGACTTGCTGGCTTTCCACATCATCCAAAATCTTGTAGGCATCTTTGTAGAAGCTTTGCACTTCTGAATAAGGAATCTCATGTTTTTCCAATTTCGGTAAGTACTCGTTGTTGCGGCGAGCCAATTCGTCCACTTCGGTTTGGAAGCCGCGGACGCGACCCAATTCATTATGATTCAAAGTATAGCTTTGTGCCGTATGATCCAATTCGATCAACAACTGACGGTTGTTCTTCGTTGCGTGGTCAATGTAGTCTTCGATGATCTGACGATTTTTCATGACATATTTCTTGGCATTGATCTCACGTTCCATCACCGTATACAAGGCATCGATATCACTTGCAGTATCACGGCTTGCCACTTCAACGGAAGCGACTTCTGTTTTCGCTAGATCGTTCATGGAGTTTTCAACCCGTTTTTTCACACGGTTGATTTCTTCTTGGAAGTTTGCTTCTGGGAACACATATTTTTGTTCTAATAATTTTTTATAACCCTCTTGGATTTCTTTCAACTGATCAGGGAAGGTACGATTTAATTCTTCGTACGCCGCTGGGATCCGTTTCATTAGGTCTTCCACTTCATAGGTGTGTTTTTCCGCTTGGTCTAACACTTCCCGTGCTTCCACAGGATCGCCTGAAGTATTTAAGGTAACAAATTGGGTGAACTCAATTTCAATGTTTTTGATTTGTTTTTGCAGCTCATTGTAGGCAGGACCGAATTCTTCGCCTTGATCCCGCAGCTTCTTCTTCAAGTCTTCGTAAACGTCCAGCGCTTTTTGAACTTCCAGTGAATTTCGTTCTTCACTTTCTCGTAATTCTTTCAAGCCTGCGCGAATCTCTTCCACTTGGCGTTCCATCTCGTCCATGGTCGCTTCGGCTTGGACGATCGCCCCTTTTGCTTTGAAAAAGCGGATGCGTTCGTTCAGCTCTTCCACTTCAAAGATTTGACTTTCAAGTTCAGCAAAAGATTTTGTGGAGATATCTGTCCATTGTTGGTTCCACTCACGGAAGGTGTTTTGACTTTGACCAACCAAGTGCATTCTTTTTACTTCATCGACTTCTTCGATCACCGGCAAGTCAAACAGATTTTCTTTGCGTTTTTCCAAGTCATTCAGCTTTTCTTGGTTTTTCTTCCGCATGAAAAAGCCAATTGCATACAAGACCGCTGCGATGATGATGATGGCAATGACAATTCCAAAGATGATATTAGTTCCCATTTTGTGGTTCCTCCAATTTTCAAATATACATGTTTCGTCTAAAACCTGCTGATCAGCAGATTGATTGATAAGTTCGTTGAGTATAAAAAGGACAGATAGTCCCTTTATAAAAAAGCATCTACGCTAGATTATAGCATAAAGAAAAAAATCAAGCATTAGATTGAGGCAAAAAAGATCGACTTTTTTCGCATCGAATAAAATAAATCACGGCTTTTCCAGCGATAATGAAAACAAATCGTGAAATTTACATCAACAAGTGACTTTTTTTCTGATTTTTCCGATTTTTTTCAAGAAACCGCTTGATTTCTCCCTATTGAAACTGTACTCTAGTAAAAAGCTTGAACAGGAGTAATGTCAAATGAAAGTAGCGAAATTCGGAGGCAGTTCCCTTGCCTCAGCCGAACAAGTCGAAAAAGTTGTTGCGATAATTGAAAGTGATCCTAAAAGACGGTTTGTTGTTGTTTCAGCGCCTGGTAAGCGTTCCAGCGACGATCAGAAAGTCACCGATCTGTTACTAGCTGTCTGTACCCGT
Source organism: Enterococcus sp. 5B3_DIV0040 (assembly GCF_002140755.1). Taxonomy (NCBI): domain Bacteria; kingdom Bacillati; phylum Bacillota; class Bacilli; order Lactobacillales; family Enterococcaceae; genus Enterococcus; species Enterococcus sp. 5B3_DIV0040. The sequence continues at coordinate 17,049 of NZ_NGLC01000003.1, read as the reverse complement.
CTGTGTGCCCAAGAAGAAATCACTGATTTAATAGAAGAAATCTATACCCGCTATACAGCGATTGCTGCCCCCTTTGGTATCGAACAAGTCCATTTAGACCGCATCTGGCAATCATTGGCGGCTTTTCAAACACTGCCTACCCAAGACAATCCGCATCTTTATGATACGGTCTTGGCAAGCGGCGAAGACAACAACGCCAAATTGATCGCAGGGATTTTACAAAGCCGTGGGTTAGCTGCTCGCTACATGAATCCGCAAGAACTTGGGTTGCTGGTGACGGATGAACCTCAAAACGCCCGTATCTTGAACAAGTCGTACGCCAAGATCGCACAATGGCGCGACAGTCCTGAAATCTTAGTGATTCCTGGCTTCTTTGGCTACACAGAAGCCGGCGAGATCTGTACCTTCTCTCGAGGAGGATCAGATATTTCTGGTGCCATCGTGGCGGCTGGTCTGCAAGTAGAATTGTACGAAAACTTTACCGATGTCGATGGGATTTTTTCTGCTCATCCAGGCTATGTTCATCATCCAGAGTCCATCAAAGAAGTGACCTACCGAGAAATGCGAGAGCTGTCTTATGCGGGCTTTACTGTGTTGCACGATGAGGCCTTGATGCCTTCATACCATGCGAAAATTCCCGTGGTGATCAAAAACACCAATAATCCAAGTCATCCCGGTACCTTGATCACCAACCAGAGAGACAATTTGGATCAGCCCGTGATCGGCGTTGCCAGTGACGAAGGCTTTTGTATGATCTATATCCGCAAATACTTGATGAACCGCGAAGTTGGGTTCACGTTACGGGTCTTAGAGATTTTCCGTGAATTTGATTTAAATTATGAACACATGCCTTCAGGAATCGATGATATCTCGATCATTATGCGCTCCAACCAGTTGAATCCAGTATTGGAAGAAGAACTGCTGCGCAAGATCGCCTACGAGATCGATCCCGATGAACTGCGAATGACCCACGATCTATCCATGGTCGTCGTCGTTGGTGAAGGAATGCGTCAACGAGTCGGGATCACTGCCGACAGTACCGCTGCCCTTGCGCGGAAAAATATCAACTTAGAGATGATCAACCAAGGGTCCTCTGAGGTCAGCATCATGTTCGGTATCCACAAAGAACAAGAAAAAGCCGCTGTCAGAACCCTTTACTACACTTTCTTTGATTAAACCAAACGTGCCAGTTGCACCACTCCTTTTGCTGATAAGCAATCGGAACGGGCAACTGGCACGTTTGGTTTTTATTCTGACGATTCTTGAGCTTGCGCTTGTTTTTGTGCCAATTGGCGGTTGATTTCTGCCTTGATTCGCGGTTCAGGAGCAAACCGTTCTTCCCAATCGCTCGGCTTCATGACTTTGTGGGTCTCAGGATCATAATGAGGCTGCCCATCTGGAAAAAGTTTCCCCATGTTGGCGTCATGAACGATAGCCAAGATCGGCGCTGGATCGACCCCTAACAGTGAAAACGAGCCATAGGTAAAATACAGCAGATCACAAAGCGCATCGACTTGTTCTACTAGAGAATCACTGACAGGCTGTTGTTTGGCAGCCAGCTTGGCTTGGGCTTGATCGATCGCTTGATGCAAATGCTCCAGACCTGATTGGAAGGTCTCTTCGTCATTGTTGCTGGCAGCATAAAGGAACTCAACTAATTCTTCAATTTTAAAACCAGCACGAAACTGGGCTTTTTCCGCTGAAAAAGCTTGTGGATATGGCGGTCGCGTTGGATCAAAGGTTTTATGAAACTCTTCCGTCATTTCAAATGGACTCATTTTGCTCGCTTCTTTCTGCTTTTTCTCATGGTTCTGTTTTATGGTTCTGCGCTGTCTTCTACGTTGCTTCATAGATTGGCTACTTGCTTATTTTTTTATTCCCTGGCTTGGGCATCCTCGGCAATGATGCCAAAATGGATCAAGGCTTTCTTGATGCCGTCATGATCGTTGGTATCCGTCACAAAGTCAGCACTGGCTTTAGTGATGGGCTGGGCATTGCCCATCGCAACCCCGATCCCCACGCCTTCTAACATTTCCACATCATTAAAATGATCCCCAAATGCCATCGCTTCTTCCATCGCGATCCCTTCATAGGCCAAAAACTCTTTGATGCCTTTGATTTTCGAACCGTTTTTCGGCACGATGTCAACAGAATAGGCATTGGATCGCTTAAAATCACATTGCGGCAGCTTGGACCGTAATTTTTCGCGCTCTGATTCAGGGCTCAGCATAATGCACTGATAGATGGGCTCTCGTAAAATGTCCAACGATTCATAGCGCTTGGCGTTGCGATTGGGACTAAAGCGCTGCAAGACTTTCTTTAAAAAACCGACGGGAATTTTTTTCGGTACATAGCGTAAGTAGCGCTGCATGACGGGTGATTGGCTTAAGCGGATCGTTAAGCTGCCAGCCACTTGCGTTTCTCCGCCAAACATGACTTGGCGGTAATTTTCATCTGCGTATTCTACGATCGCTTCCAGCGTTTGTTTTGGAAAAGGTTTAGCATAAATCAAGTTTTCCTTCGTGTAGACATATTGGCCGTTATAGGTGATAAACATGTCTAACGACAAGTAATCGATCACCTTCTCTAAATCAACCGGACCACGTCCGGTGGCAATGCCGCAGAGGACGCCATTGGCTTGGGCTTGTTTGATGGCTTCACGGGTACTGGCAAGCGCCTTGCCGTTGCTGGCAATCAGCGTGCCATCAATATCAAAAAAGATTGCTTTTATCATATGACTCCTCAAAATAATTTCAACTGATTAGGATTTAATGCTTCGTAATCGATCTGCAGCGCATCGATCAATGCGCGAGCATTGTCAGCGGCATCACGACCGGCATTATTATTGAAGACCACTGCGACTTCTTTGGCATTGGCTTCGATGGCTTGGACTGCGTGTTTTAACTCCGTTAGTTCGGCTTGGTCATAGCGATACAAGGTCCGCAGATTTTTGGCATCTGGTCCTGTCGCTGTCCAGCCGCTGTCGTTGCGTCCATGAAAACGGCACAAGACAAACGCGGGATTGGTCACGGTTGGATCAAGGGGAATGGTGGTCGATAGCTTTTTCGGCTGATCAACAACTACTAAGGAAAACTGCTTTCGCTTCATATAATCGATCATTCCCGGATACAGTTTCGGCTGATACCAGCTGCTGTCTCTCAGCTCGATCGCCACTGGGTAGCCCGCAAACCATTCTCGCACTTGGTCTAAATAGGCGACATTTTCTTTTGTACATTTAAAGCTGTTGGGAAACTGCGCCAATAGGCAAAAGAGTTTGCCTGCTTCTACCATTGGCGCGATCGCTTCTTTATAAAGCTGCAGCGCTTCGGTCATGGTCAACTGATCTGGCAAATTTCCTTGGGTGGTCACACTTTGATGGACTTTCAACACAAAGCGGAAATTTTCGGGAATCTGGGTCAACCAGTTGCGCACGTCTTTTTCTTTTGGCAAAAAATGATAGGTAGTATCCAGCTCAACTAGCGGAAAATAACGGGCATACTCAAATAATTTCGAGTTTTTTCTTTGCACGAGACTGCCATGTTCACTAAATGTGGTACAACCAATTCGAATCATTTTTTCCCATCGCTCCTTGTTTTCTTATTTTAATAGTATACAATAGTTTTGAGTTAAGAGTAAATAAATCATTGCAGGTGATGAAAAAATGAAACGAATTCTCGTGTTGCACACTGGCGGCACCATCGCCATGAAAGAAGACACCCTGACAGGCGGCGTCAGCCCTGATGTCAGCAATCCGCTGATGGATGCACCGATCCACATTGATGACGATGTTGAATTGATCGTCGAAGACATTTTTAATATTCCCAGTCCTCATATGACCCCAAAAGAAATGCTGCAGCTGAAAGAACGTATCCAGCTGGCGCATTTAAGCGGTGTCGATGGGGTCGTGATCACTCACGGAACCGATACGCTGGAAGAAACAGCCTTCTTTTTAGATACCACAATCGGCGGTCAGTTACCGATCGTGGTGACTGGCGCCATGCGCTCAAGTAATGAAATCGGCAGTGACGGACTTTATAACTTTGAAAGTGCGATTCGGGTGGCGAAATCACCTGATGCCTTAGGAAAAGGCGTCTTAGTCGTGATGAACGATGAGATCCATTCCGCACGTTATGTTACGAAGACCCACACCACCAATATTGCGACATTCCGCACCCCGACATTAGGTCCGATCGGCTTAGTCACAAAGCACCGTATCTTGTTCATGCAAGAGCTGTTAAATAACCGCCATTTGGATGTTGATCGTGTCGATGGTCTGTTTCCGATCGTCAAAGCCTATGCGGGAATGACTGGGGAATTGTTCGATGCTTTAGCCGACTCGCTGATCGATGGACTAGTGATCGAAGCTTTAGGCGCTGGCAATCTGCCGCCGCAGACCATAGAGCCTTTGAAAAAACTGATCGCTAGAAACATTCCAGTCGTCTTAGTTTCTCGCTGCTTCAACGGCGTTGCCGAGCCGGTCTATGACTACTTAGGCGGCGGGATCGAATTGCAAGCTCTTGGGGTGATTTTCTGCAATAGCATCAATAGCCAAAAAGCCCGCATCAAATTGCTGATAGCGAAAAACCGTGGGTTGACCATGGATGAACTGCCTGATTTCATGGAGAATTAACCAAACAAAAACCCTTTTGCCATTCCGCTAATGGAGGCAAAAGGGTTGTTTTATTTTTCTCGCCAAGTAAAGATGGCTTCGCAGTAAGTATCCTCACCGATCTTGATCTCGTGGATCGTTTGCAGCGGCACAGCCCCGCCGGCTTCATCGACTGTCTTCTCATTGATTTGAAAATGGCTTTCGATCAAATGGCCGTAAGCCACTTCCCGATCAAAACGGATCGTCACTTGTGTCACTTCATGTTTTGTTAAAAACTCATAGCCTAAAACGTCCATCAGCCAATTGAAATACATGGCATTGTTGACATGCTGATTGCTATCAATATCGTAGAAACGCACTCGATACGGCAAAAATTGTCCTTGCGTGATAGGGGTGATCTTCGGGTAGCGTTTGATTCGCTTGATTTTTTCACTGCCAAAAGGCGCCACGATCTCATCTGGTACACTGCTGACTTTGCGCGTCTCAGGGTCCATTAACGCAAAAACCGCCTCGATTTTGACCAGTTCCGTTCCGTCTTCTGCCAATAACCAGAAGTAACGGTAGCAGAAAAATTTATTGTATTCTCTCGCCTGGGTCGCCACTTGGATCTGCTCCCCTACGCGCGGCAAACGAGTCACCGTTATGTGATAGCTGGTGATGATCCAGGTCAAGCCATAACTAGCGATGACTTCTGGTCCGCGGTTTAACGCCGCACTTTGTTCTTCTGATGTCTTGATGGCGATGCCTAGCATGGCTGGAAACGTCATCGTTTGGTTGACATCACATTCATAATACGCCACTTCATGCGTGGTTTGATACTTTGCTGCCATAGTTCTAATTGCCTCCTAAAAACGACTCAATATTTCATCGACACTTGGTCCATAGCTTTCGCCAAACTGATTCAAATGGACCAATAAATAATACAATTGATACACTGGCAGTCGCTCTTGCCAATCCTCATCTAATGGATAGACTTCTTGATAGCCTTCCAAAAATTCCTGACGAAAACCACCGAAGAGCTGGGACATCGCAATATCCATTTCTCGATCCCCATAAGCGACTGCTGGATCAAGAAACACTGGTTCTCCTTGCTGATCGAACAGCACATTCCCCCGCCAAAAATCACCGTGTAATAAAGCAGGTGTGACGCTGCGATCACGCCAATTTTCATGCAAAAATTCTTTCAAACGCAGATAAGCAGCTTCCCGTTTGGCATGCCAGCGGTTACCCAGCTTCGCTAATTCGACTTGCACATCCAAACGGCAGACTGTGTAAAAATCAAGCCAATCGGTGGTTTTCGGATTGACTTGCGGCAAAAAGCCGATGTAATTGTCTTCGTAAAACCCAAAAGACTCCTGCGTCTGCTGATGAAGCCGAGCCAAGCTTTGACCTAAGCGTCGCTGCTGTCCTTCCCCACCATCGATCCATTCCATCAATAAAAATGCCCTCTCTTCAGTCTGACCGATATGTTCGATTTTTGGCACCCGCACGAAAGGGGCTAATTCAGCTAAGCCGTTGATCTCTGCTTGAAAGAACACCGATGAAACATGAGGATGAGTTTTTAAAAAATAGCGATTTTCTGCTGTAGTGAAACGATACGTTTGATTGACATCCCCACCACTGATGGGCGTCAGCGAGCCGGTCATCCCGATTGCTGCGAACAATGCTTCCTCCATACGGATCTCCCTTTCTTTACTCAGTCAGTTGGGCATTCAAATACGCTTGCTCTTCTTTCGTCACCCCTAGTCCCTGCAGGAGATACTGATCAACCGAACCGAAATGCTGATCGATCGCAGCCAAGCTTTCATCAAGAAAACTCTCTTTGGCACTCATCAAAACCGTGATCGCCGTTAACAGCTCTTGCGGCAAATGCTGGGTCATTGGGGCAAATTTTTCTTTTAGCATTGGCGCTAAATAGCGATTGGTCGCTAAATAATCTTCTTTGATCGTCGTTGGTGCCACCGCCAACACATGCAGCAATAAAAAGGCGCCAAAGCCTGTGCGATCTTTGCCAGCGGTACAGTGGAACAAGGTTGCACCTTCGCCTTCCGCATTGGCGATCACATGATCAAAAAACTGCCGATATTGTTGGCGGGCATAGTCGCTTTCAACAAAGTGACGGTAGACTTTTTTCATCTGCTCTTCGGCATCTTCCCCATCTTCCAAGCGCTGCTTCAAGCTTTCTGGCGACAAGGAAACCATCGTTTCGTCTTCTTTAAAAATAGGTAAAAAAAGCTGCTTTGCTGTGGCGATTGGTCGATCAGGCTGTGCATTGGCTTCAGCGATAGAGCGAAAATCAATGACCTGATTGACCCCATAGTTTGCCAGTACTGCTTGATCTGAAGCAGTCAATTCATTGATCGCCGCACTGCGGATCAATTTTTTTCGTTTGATCGTCGTGCCGTTTGTCGTTTGATAGCCGCCAAGTTCTCTGACGTTTGCTGCTCGTTCTAGTTGAATCAATTGTGTCATTGCTTATCCCTCCCGCGATGTTCTAGTTAAAAGTATAGCAGAAACTTCGCTATTAAGGGCACTGAAACCTAGATTTTTCTATGAGCTGAGCTTTAACGGACAAAAAAAAAAAAGACCACACGCAGTCTTTCTTTGCTTTCGCTTGTTACAAAACGTTTCTATTCGGCTTCGATCACGGCGGCAGAATCATCTAAGATCGAACGATCCAGTTCGTTGATACGACTGCTGGTCACCATTCCTGCAACCATACTGTCGCTGACATTAACGAGTGTCCGTGCCATATCGATCAATGGTTCAACAGAAATAACTAAGCCTACGATGGCGATCGGCAAGTTCATTGAGCCTAAGACGATCAATGAAGCAAAGGTTGCCCCACCGCCGACACCAGCAACGCCGAATGAGCTGATCGTAACTACTGCAACTAGCAGCAGGATAAACTGCCAATCAAAGACATTGATCCCAACCGTTGGTGCAACGATCGTTGCCAACATCGCTGGATACACACCCGCACAGCCGTTTTGACCAATCGATAACCCAAAGCTGCCTGCAAAGTTAGCCGTGGCTTCATCAACACCTAACGCTTTGGTTTGGGTTTCGATGTTCAATGGCAAGGCTCCCGCACTTGAACGAGAAGTAAAGGCAAAGCTCAAGACTGGAAAGGCCTTTTTGAAATACGTTACTGGATTGACCCGAACAGCGATCAGCAATAATGAATGAACGAGTAAGACCAAAATCAAAGCCGCATAAGAGGCGATGATAAATTTGCCTAAGTTCAAGATGGCTTCAAAATCACTTGAAGCTAATACGTTTGTCATCAATGCCAAAACGCCATAAGGTGTCAGGCGCAAAACTAACGTGACGATACGCATCACGATTTTATATAAGCTGTCCATCAAATTCGCAAAAGTTTCCGCTTCTTTCGGTGATTTACGTTTGACACCAAGAAAGGCGATCCCAACAAAGGCTGAGAAAATCACGACCCCGATCGTACTTGTCGAACGAGTACCCGCAAAGTCGGCGAAGACATTGCTTGGGATGAAGGAAACGATTTGTTGTGGAATCGATAGGTCTTGGACTTGTGTCGAACGTTCCGCTAATTCTGCGATCCGCGCTGTTTCCGTTGCCCCTTCGGTAAAGCTGGCACCGTCAAGACCAAAGACCATGACCATCACGATCCCGATCAAGGCAGCGATCGCCGTTGTCCCTAGCAAAGTCGCAAGAACCGTAAAACTGATCTTCTTGATTTTTTCGCTTTCTTTCATCTTGGTGAAAGCACCAACGATCGAAACGAAGATCAAGGGCATGATCAGCATTTGCAAGAGAGCTACATAGCCGCTACCGACCATCGTGATCCAGTCAAGAGCTTGCGTGACAACGTCAGAGCCTGTCCCAAAAATCAGCTGCAGCACGCCACCAAAAACGATCCCGACGAACAACGCCGCAAAGACCCGCGTAGAAAACTTCACGTGACGTTTTTGCAATAAGTAGAACCCATAAATAAGGGCAGCAAAAAGTAGAACAACAATAATAGTTAACAGATTTGTCATTTGAATCCTCCTTTTGTTCAATAAACATGACAAAGTCTGTCAGAGGAAGTAAAGGTTCCCAGTGACCATTCTTCAACAGTTCACTCTAATGAGACGTGTGGCATCATTAGTGACTATTCCATTTTAAAGAAGTTTGCTTCATCTTACAATAAATAAGTTCCCACTTTTCTGGGATGGTACCGCTTTTTTGTCAGAAAATAAAAAAAGAACCGTTGCCGCAACCCCACACTGTTAGGATTTCTACTTTCCTAACGGTTGGATTGCGGGAACTGGTTCGTTATTTTTTCATTTCGACTTTTTGAAAAATTTCAGAGAATATTCAGGCAATCATTAGAAATTGCTGTCTTACGCTAAAGCACCCATTGGGTCCCAAGGTGCTAAGACTGTTGGTTCTGCTTCAAAGGCAGCCAATTGTTCTGCTGTCAGGAACTCTTTGCGAACCACGATTTGATAGGTGTATTCATCCATCCACGCATCGCTCATAACGAAGAAGCCATTCGTTCCGACTTTTTCACCCCAGCTGTTTTCGACTTTCCATTTGGTTGATTCGCCGTCGATCAAGTCAACGCCAGTCAAGACCATCGCGTGGGTCATTAAGCTTTCGCCAAAATCTAAGCGTTCTGCTTTGGTCATCGTAAAGTCGATGTCAAATAGGTCGTTGATATCATACGCATCTAATGCCATGATCCCAGTATCTCTGGTAGAAGATTGACCGACATCACAACCGAACCACACGGACTCCCCTTGTTCCAATTGAGCGATCGCTAATTTTTTGAAGGTCGGCATATCGACGTTCAAGTATTTGACTTCTTTGCCGCCAACCACGTTGCCTAGCATTTCTACGGTATACGATTGATTGTAAGGCTTGTCGGCAGTTGGTGCGTTGATGATGCTGACATAATCGTCAAGGTCCACCCCGACATATTTTTCATAAAAGCTTTGCGGTGTTAAGTTGCGATCAATGTGATAGTTTTTGTCTTCATCACGGTATTCAAAATCAAAGGTTTCTGGCGGTGTGCCTAAAGAAGTCGCTAAGAAACGATAAATGTCTTCCAACATCGCTTCTTTGGCTGTTTGGATGTCTTCAGCTGTTTTGCCTTCAGCCACTAGCTGACGCAAAGCAACCGCATCTTTACGCAGTTTTTTGTTCAAGTAATTGTTTAGGTCACGAGAATTGGAAGAGTTGCTGCTTTCTGGCATGACCGTTTTTGGTACGACACCATATTTTTGGAAAATCGAAACGATCATGTCCCATTGCCCACCATCTTGTTGTGGTGTTTGCAATAAGAAAGCAACTTTGCGACTTGTTAAAGGCTCGTTAGCAGTTGCTAAAATATTTTCATAGAAATAGTTGGCTTTTTCGTATTTGTCCCAAAAGAAGGTATGGTTTTGCGACAATTCAAATTCTTTTAAATTGAAATCATTCAGCATCTTATGACGGAATGTATTCAATGCGGCAAACATCCAGCAGCGGCCTGATTGTTTTTGGTTTGAGACTTTCCCGGTTGTCACATCAACTGAAAAAACTGGCACATTGTTGACTTTTGCTGACACGTTTTCCGCAGAAGCGGTGATCCCATTTTTCACAACACTCCGTTGTAGTGCCGTTTGTTTATTATTGTCTTGATACGCTTGCGCAAAGGCAGCGGTGGTCTTTTTTGAAATTTCTGACATATTTCTTCATCCTTTCACTTTCCGTTCCTTCCATTTTACGCCTCTGCCTCTCAAATAACAACCGCTCCTAGAAAAATGAAAGGATCATCTTTCTAAGAGCGGTTGCTCGTATCAAGGATTTAAAGAGTTAGCATCAAAAGCAAAAAGCCAAGTAAAACAAAGGATAGTCCTCGTTCAAATCGTGCATAAAGGAAGCGGATCGGGCGACTGGCTAGCAAGATCGTCAGTAAAACACTGGCTAACACCAACGTCACAAAGCCTAATACCGACAGGTTCAAGTCGGTAATCGCTAATGCCCGCAAGCCCTTGATGAAGATCCCCTGTAAAAGATAGACCAGCAGGGTGTTTTTGCCCCACTTCGTAAAAAAGAGGTGCTCTCTAGGCACGAGGCTCAGAAAGCCGATGATCCCCATCAGCCCGATCACGAAAAAGACCGCACGCAAGGGACCGCCGAACAACGGATAGCTCAAGTAATCGTCATAAGGCTTGGAACCAAAAACCATGTACTTGTTCATCCCATGAAAAAACGCGATAAAGGTGTAGATGATCGGTAAGAAAAGCAAACTGATAGTCCGAATCTTTGGTTTCAATAAAAAGCGCATCTCATTTTTGGGAAAATAAAACCCGATGATGAAAAACGGCAAAAAGACAAAGGTCCGCTGCAAGGTCAACACTTGATTTAAAAACGGCACGTAGCCAGCGAAGATGCTCAAGCCGATACTCAGCAAGATCGCCTGCTTTTTGGACATTTTTTGAAAGACCAACAAGGAGAGCTGCCAAAAGAACATGCTAAGCAAAAACCAAAGTGCCCATTGCGGATTCAACAGTTGGATTTTTAACGACTCCCGTAGACCGATCAACCAGTAATAGACGGTGTAAAACACCTGAAAGAAGACATAAGGCAGCAAGAACTTTTTCATCAGCTCACGAAGCTTGTGTCCCTTCGTCAACGGTTTGGCAAAGTACCCAGCCAGAAAAACAAAAGCTGGCATATGGAAAGTGAAGATAAAATAATATAGGTCATGATAAAACTTCTGATCGCCGATAAAAGGCTGTAGTAAGTGACTGAAGACGACCAAGATCATCAGTAAAAATTTTGCATTATCAAAGTAAGCCGTTCTTTGCGATTGGCTCATAAAAGTTCCTCCTCTAAGTTGTATCTGTCAAAGGATACCTGATCCATGAAACAGAACTGTAACAAGCTATTTACTTTTTCCTAACGATTCTTGTTCATTTGATTACCAGTTGCTATTTTGTATACTTTGTATTAATATATATAATACAAAGGAGCTGTCTTCGATGATATTTGATATTCAAACTCAAAGCAACCAACCGATCTACCAGCAGTTGCGGGAACAGATCATTGTCGGTATCGCAAAAGGCGATTTATCCGCTGGCGAATTGCTACCATCCGTCCGTCAATTAGCCGAAGAGATCGGCATCAATACCATGACGATCTCAAAAGCCTACAATTCCCTCAAAGAAGAAGGCTTGTTAGTCACGGATCGCCGTAAAGGAACCGCCGTTGCCGCACCACCACCGTTTACTTCTGGACAAGAAGCGGAGTATCGCCAAAACTTGCAGCTGCAGCTAGCAACCGCTCTCTTACACGGCAAAAGCAAGCAAGCGCTTTTAACGGATGTTCAACAACTGCTGGACCAATTTCCTGAAAGGAATGAATGCAAATGACCTATCTTTTTTTCATTATTGCTCTTGTCCTCTGTGGGACGACCGCATTTGGTTTACGCTTGATCAGTAAACCCCACAAAAATGTTTTACTCGAAAATACCCTTGCCCCTGAGCATCTGGATGATCCTAGCGTCCACAGCTTGATCACAGAATTTCGCAAGCGTATCTTACAAATCGTTGGTACATTTAGTGTAGCAAGTCTCCTTTTTTTGTTCAATTTATCTGACTCCATCATCCTTACCCTGTTCTGGCTTTATATGGCCGCTTTGCTGGGGACAGCTTACCTGGTGCAAGTGCATTACATTGGAAAAATGCGGCAATTGATCCTTGCCAAAGGATGGGAACTACCTATCGATCCGATTCGGATCGATACAAAACTCGTTCAAGCCAAAAATAAACGGATGCTGCCGTGGTATAGCCTCGTTCCTGCGGGGATTTTGTTGATGATCAGTTTGTACCAAGCATGGCAGTTGCCTGATCTTTCTACAGTATACTTGATGGGCGGCGTCTCCTTAGCAATTTTTGCGCTGTTCGTCTATCTCTGGGTGATCATCAGCCGCTTACCCGTTCGCGGAATCAGCGGTGATTCAGCTATCGACCAGCACATCAATGATTTAACAAAGCGCTATTGGTCCTTATTGATCGCTGTCACTTGTACCATTACGCTGCTCTTGTTGACTGTCCCGCTGGCATCCATGTCCGCTACTGGAGCATTCAGTACTATCCTCTTAGTGCTCTTTGTTGTTTTGGTTGTTTTCTTGATCGTCTTTACCTTCTTCTTGTTGCTAGATCTACGTAAAAAACAAGATCAGCTCTTAGAACCAGCAGGACAACCGCGCTATTATGGTGAAGATGCTTACTGGCGATATGGTTTTTACATCAATCCTAATGATGCGCGACTGTTTGTTCCTGACCGTGTTGGGATGAATATCGGCATCAATCTAGGCAAACGTAGCGGACAAATCGTCTCAGGTATCACCGCTGTCTTCTTACTTGTATTAATGGTCGGTACCATCATTCCGATGTATCGCTTAGATTTCGCTCCTGATGCGATTACCGGTGAAGTGCAAGGACAAGAAGTCACCTTCGATGCACCAATGACTGGGAAAACAACGGTCTCTTTGGCAGATATAGAGACGGTGGAATTGATCGAAGCTTTGCCATCGCCTCGTGTTCGTACCATGGGTGTAGGAACCGCCAGTTACCAAATTGGTAAATTTACCGTTGCTGGTGATCCTGCCAGAATGTTCGTGGACATAAACTCGACACCTATTTTAAAAGTCACCACCAAAGATGGCCCCACCGTTTTTTACACAAATAAAAAAGCCGCCGAAACGACGGATTTATACGAAGAACTAGTACAGAAGATTTCCTCAGCGGAGTGAGTGTTCTGGAGAAAAACCTGGGGAACCCATTATCCCCAGGCTATCCACAACCAAAAAAACGACCTTCCGAAACGAAGGTCGTTTTTGATACTCCGGCAGTAGGACTCGAACCTACGACATCATGATTAACAGTCATGCGCTACTACCAACTGAGCTATGCCGGAAGAATCTATCTGTACTATACCAAATAGTCAGATAATTTAGCAAGAGCAAAAATCAATTTTTTGTTCCTTTTTTTCAAGAAAATCCCCTTTTAGAAACTTCCCTTCCCGCAAAGTGTTTTTCTCAAGAAATATCCGAAAATCTCATTGACAAAGCAGCGCCTTTACGGTATTCTATATCTTGTGTTAAATAACACGCCGCTTTAGCTCAGTTGGTAGAGCGCATCCATGGTAAGGATGAGGTCGACGGTTCAAGCCCGTCAAGTGGCTTTGGTAGGACAACGTTTGTCGGACGTTGTCTTTTTTTGTGCATCTAATTCCCAAAATATAGCGATAATTTCTGAACTTAATCATTCGTACGCCCCTAATTTCCTGCGATATACAAAAGAAATAAGATCGTAAAACCCAATAGTAGGACCGATACAACTGCTTTCATCATTTTCGCTGTATCTTTAAATTTAAACAAGAGCGTATATAGATTAATAAAGTAAATGATCGACAGGGCTGCTTCTTGCGAATATTCTTTTACTTGGATCAAGCCTAGCCATATAATCAGCAAAAGAATCGAAAAAACAACTAAATAGTTTTCTGCAACACGCTTCATTTCATTCTCCTTTTTTATTGTTTAAAATTGATATAACAAGATTTATTCCAACATCCTCTCAATGTCCCTCATTATTTAAACAAGAATCTGAAATACAAGGTTTAATTCCGCAAGTCAAACTTGAACAATTACCACGGGGTGAAGGTTCAATTCAATTTAACCAATTCATTTCAAATGCCTTCTTTCTATTTAATTATGAAAAGTATAATAGTAGGCAGAAAAATAATTACTATAAAAATAACAAACATGATCATTAAAATTTTAAAAATCTTTTTCATCATTTATTTCTCCTTTCCAACAATATTCGATTGTATTCTGCTGCATTCTGTAAAGTCGATAAATTATCAGCCCCTCTCTCAAATACTTTTCCTACAGCCTTTGCTTATTAAAAGTGTAACAAACTATCTCTTCTAATAGTCAATTTTTATAAATTTAAATAAATTTTTTCTTACAAAACGAACAAAACGGGTTTTCCAATCGGTGCTCACAGCTCAATTTTAGACACATCTTTTTTACCACAAAAAACCCACTCTCCTAAAGCTAAGAGAGCGGTTTTTTCAACTACACTAAATTTTTTAAAAGGATACGCTTTATGCTGAATTAAAAAATAACATACTGTTTCCGTTTAATTTAAATTTTTACTTCACGACCAACACCGTACATTTCGAATGATTGACGACATAATCGGTGGTTGAGCCTACGACAGCTCGGGTCAATGTGCCTTTACCAGTTGCACCGATAATGATCAAATCAATCGGGTACAATTCTGTTGCTGCATGAATGATAAAGCGTTTTGGATCGCCGACTTCAACGATTACCTCAACATCTTCTACCCCATGCTGATTGGCATCATAGATTTTTTTCAACATGTCCGTTTCCACACGCAATTTTTCTTGGTCAAAAATTTTTGCAAAAGCATAGGCACTTGTGGATAACTCAGCATTGTTGATAACAGAGAGGACATACAATTTGGCTTTGTTCATACGACAAATCGCGAGTGCTTCTTGGAACGCTTTTTCTGACTGATCCGACCCATCCAAGGCAACAAGTACATTTTGACAATTACGTAACATCCAAATCGCCTCCTTTTCTTTATTTTACCATAAAAAATGGAAGCGTTACAAAAAAGGACAAGGTCTACTCTTAAGAGACCTAAAACTTCCTTTAAGATTTGTGAAGTTTCTTACTTGTCTCCGTGATTATACAGTAAAATAAAGAGAGGAATGATTCGAGGTGAAAGAAATGCGCTCTTTTTTCCAGGCTGCGGTCACTGTGCTCTTGTACTTAGGGCTTTTCTTGCTGATAATCGGTATTATCGCCTTTTTCTTGCTAAAACTTTAAGCTTGGTTTGTTGAAAAGCAAGTTGCTGTCACATCCCTAAGAGGAGTGATACACTTGGTTTATCAACAATTATCGAAACGAAACAGCTTGCTGCTCACTCGTTTCAAAAAGGAGATCATGCAAAATGGACTTACATATTACCCCTACTGCCGCTGCTCGCTTTCCAGAAGGACACGACTTATATATTTTGACGAGTAATGACGGATCGAACCAATTTTCTTCAGCAGCTGGATGCTGTATGATCGGCGAACGTTTTTTGATCACACCGATCGACGAACCGTTAGACCCATACAATGAGTTAGTCTCAAGCAATCAGTTTACTTTCTTTACATCAACCTATGATCAAATGTTCTTGACTGGTCATCTGATTCTAGATGTTCACCCAACTTCAGGAACTTTGATTTTGAAAAACGAAAGCGGCTATTTGGATACCAATCTTTTATTGGAATCCTCTCCACAGTTGAAACAAACGAATGCGTAACTAAAGAGCTGACAAACGCCTTGTAAGGTGCTTGTCAGCTCTTTTTCTCTATAATGAATCTGGAATCAACGCTAAGAGTTCTTGTGTCTCAGCGACTAAAGCGATCGCACCAGCATCAAGCAATTCTTCTTTTGACCCAAAACCATATAAAACGCCGATTGCCGGTAACTGGTTTTCTTTTGCCCCTAAAATATCATGCTCACGGTCGCCGATCATGATGGTTTGCTGCGCTTTTTGCTCCTTTTCGATCTCAGTTAACGCGTAGCGGATAACGGCCGCTTTTTCCCCACGTTTATTCTCGAGATCCGCCCCATAGATTCCTTTGAAATAGCCATCATACTTGAGATGGGTCAGGATCTCTTTTGCAAAAACTTCTGGTTTCGACGTAGCGATATACAAATCGTGATCCTGCGCCAGCTCCTGCAATGTTTCTTCGATCAACGGATATGGTTGGACTTGAAACATACCCGCTTGACGATAATTTTCCCGGTAGAAGGCAACGGCTTGCTGGGCAGCAGCTTCATCGAAGCCCAAGCCACGGAAGGATTCAATCAAAGGCGGCCCCACAAAGCTCCGCAGTACGTCTTGCGCTAATTGCTCTTTTCCCATTTTTTCCATCGCATATTGAATCGATCCATAGATTCCTTCACTCGAATCAATGATCGTTCCATCTAAATCAAAAAGTACTTTCTTTCTCACGCCATCGTCTCCTTTTCTAATAGTATAGAAAAAAACAGCAGGACAAGCAACACTTCTTCCTTTTCGTTCTGATCTCATCTAAATAAAAAAGACGCTGCCCCATCAAAGGCAACGTCTTTGTTTTTGTCATTTTATGTAAAAAAAAAGATAGCAGATGCTATCAAGCAACTCCGGCAGTAGGACTCGAACCTACGACATCATGATTAACAGTCATGCGCTACTACCAACTGAGCTATGCCGGAAAAATTGAAATGCGTGGCGACGTCCTACTCTCACAAAGGGAAACCCTTCACTACAATCGGCGCTAAGAAGCTTAACTTCTGTGTTCGGCATGGTTACAGGTGTATCCTTCTTGCTATCGCCACCACACTATTCAATTGAGTAAGT
>NZ_NGLC01000002.1:742975-1012975 GCF_002140755.1 Enterococcus sp. 5B3_DIV0040 | reverse complement strand
CTCCAGCAGTCCTCACGATCTGCCTTCAACGCCCTTAGAACGCTCTCCTACCAATGCACCTAATGGTGCACTCCACAGCTTCGGTAAACTATTTAGCCCCGGTACATTTTCGGCGCAGGGTCACTCGACTAGTGAGCTATTACGCACTCTTTAAATGGTGGCTGCTTCTAAGCCAACATCCTAGTTGTCTGTGCAACCCCACATCCTTTTCCACTTAATAGTTATTTGGGGACCTTAGCTGGTGGTCTGGGCTGTTTCCCTTTCGACTATGGATCTTATCACTCACAGTCTGACTCCCGGATATGAATGAATGGCATTCGGAGTTTATCTGAATTCGGTAACCCGAGATGGGCCCCTAGTCCAAACAGTGCTCTACCTCCATCATTCTCAATTCCGAGGCTAGCCCTAAAGCTATTTCGGAGAGAACCAGCTATCTCCAAGTTCGTTTGGAATTTCTCCGCTACCCACACCTCATCCCCGCACTTTTCAACGTACGTGGGTTCGGTCCTCCAGTGCGTTTTACCGCACCTTCAACCTGGACATGGGTAGATCACATGGTTTCGGGTCTACAACAACATACTCATTCGCCCTATTCAGACTCGCTTTCGCTACGGCTCCGTCTCTTCAACTTAACCTCGCATGCTATCGTAACTCGCCGGTTCATTCTACAAAAGGCACGCTATCACCCATTAACGGGCTCTAACTTGTTGTAGGCACACGGTTTCAGGATCTATTTCACTCCCCTTCCGGGGTGCTTTTCACCTTTCCCTCACG
The DNA here is from genome assembly GCF_002140755.1 of Enterococcus sp. 5B3_DIV0040. Taxonomy (NCBI): domain Bacteria; kingdom Bacillati; phylum Bacillota; class Bacilli; order Lactobacillales; family Enterococcaceae; genus Enterococcus; species Enterococcus sp. 5B3_DIV0040. The sequence goes on along the minus strand of NZ_NGLC01000002.1, from coordinate 1,012,201 downwards.
GTACTGGTTCACTATCGGTCACTAGGGAGTATTTAGCCTTGGGAGATGGTCCTCCCGGATTCCGACGGAATTCCTCGTGTTCCGCCGTACTCAGGATCCTCCTAGGTGTTATCCAAATTTCGCCTACGGGGTTTTTACCCTCTTTGACATACTTTTCCAAGTATTTCGACTATCTGAATAGACTACCATATCGGAGTCCTACAACCCCAACAAGCAAGCTTGTTGGTTTGGGCTTTTCCCGTTTCGCTCGCCGCTACTCAGGGAATCGAATTTTCTTTCTCTTCCTGCAGGTACTTAGATGTTTCAGTTCTCTGCGTCTACCTCGACTGCGCTATGTATTCACGCAGACGTAACATCCTATAAAAGATGCTGGGTTCCCCCATTCGGAAATCTCTGGATCATAGCTTACTTACAGCTCCCCAAAGCATATCGGTGTTAGTCCCGTCCTTCATCGGCTCCTAGTGCCAAGGCATCCACCGTGCGCCCTTATTCACTTAACCTTTGACCTTACGGTCGGTTTTGAGTACTTCTTCTAGCGATAGAAGGTTGCTCAAGAAAATAAGCGTTGAACTTATTAAAAAACTCTTTTAACATTTCAACTCGGTGTGTGTTACTTGTTTTGATTATTTCTTCGATATCCAGTTTTCAATGAACAAATTTTGTTTGAGAGTAAACCTCTCAAAACTGAACAAAGGCAAACGATGTGTAGTCTTCCGAAATATTCCTTAGAAAGGAGGTGATCCAGCCGCACCTTCCGATACGGCTACCTTGTTACGACTTCACCCCAATCATCTATCCCACCTTAGGCGGCTGGCTCCAAAAGGTTACCTCACCGACTTCGGGTGTTACAAACTCTCGTGGTGTGACGGGCGGTGTGTACAAGGCCCGGGAACGTATTCACCGCGGCGTGCTGATCCGCGATTACTAGCGATTCCGGCTTCATGTAGGCGAGTTGCAGCCTACAATCCGAACTGAGAGAAGCTTTAAGAGATTAGCTTAGCCTCGCGACTTCGCAACTCGTTGTACTTCCCATTGTAGCACGTGTGTAGCCCAGGTCATAAGGGGCATGATGATTTGACGTCATCCCCACCTTCCTCCGGTTTGTCACCGGCAGTCTCGCTAGAGTGCCCAACTAAATGATGGCAACTAACAATAAGGGTTGCGCTCGTTGCGGGACTTAACCCAACATCTCACGACACGAGCTGACGACAACCATGCACCACCTGTCACTTTGCCCCCGAAGGGGAAGCTCTATCTCTAGAGTGGTCAAAGGATGTCAAGACCTGGTAAGGTTCTTCGCGTTGCTTCGAATTAAACCACATGCTCCACCGCTTGTGCGGGCCCCCGTCAATTCCTTTGAGTTTCAACCTTGCGGTCGTACTCCCCAGGCGGAGTGCTTAATGCGTTTGCTGCAGCACTGAAGGGCGGAAACCCTCCAACACTTAGCACTCATCGTTTACGGCGTGGACTACCAGGGTATCTAATCCTGTTCGCTCCCCACGCTTTCGAGCCTCAGCGTCAGTTACAGACCAGAGAGCCGCCTTCGCCACTGGTGTTCCTCCATATATCTACGCATTTCACCGCTACACATGGAATTCCACTCTCCTCTTCTGCACTCAAGTCTCCCAGTTTCCAATGACCCTCCCCGGTTGAGCCGGGGGCTTTCACATCAGACTTAAGAAACCGCCTGCGCTCGCTTTACGCCCAATAAATCCGGACAACGCTTGCCACCTACGTATTACCGCGGCTGCTGGCACGTAGTTAGCCGTGGCTTTCTGGTTAGATACCGTCAAGGGATGAACATTTTACTCTCATCCTTGTTCTTCTCTAACAACAGAGTTTTACGATCCGAAAACCTTCTTCACTCACGCGGCGTTGCTCGGTCAGACTTTCGTCCATTGCCGAAGATTCCCTACTGCTGCCTCCCGTAGGAGTCTGGGCCGTGTCTCAGTCCCAGTGTGGCCGATCACCCTCTCAGGTCGGCTATGCATCGTTGCCTTGGTGAGCCGTTACCTCACCAACTAGCTAATGCACCGCGGGTCCATCCATCAGTGACGCAAAAGCGCCTTTCAACTTTCTTCCATGCGGAAAATAGTGTTATACGGTATTAGCACCTGTTTCCAAGTGTTATCCCCTTCTGATGGGCAGGTTACCCACGTGTTACTCACCCGTTCGCCACTCTTTTTCTTTCGGTGGAGCAAGCTCCGGTGAAAGAAAAAGCGTTCGACTTGCATGTATTAGGCACGCCGCCAGCGTTCGTCCTGAGCCAGGATCAAACTCTCATAATGATTTGTTTGAATGACCATACGGTCATTAAGCTCATAAAAATTAACTTTGCTAGCTATTGCTTGCATGTATTTGTTTCAATAAATTGAAACGTCCTACACATTGGTTCGTTTGCTTGCTTTGTTCAGTTTTCAAAGGTCTACCGTGCTGTGTTAGCAACTTTTATATCATATCAGAGCGACGTTTGATTGTCAACTCTTTTTTAAAAAGTTTTTTTTCGCTCGTTGTTTTTCAACTTCGTAGCGGCTGTCTCAGCGACTTAATTAGAATAACAAATGATTTGTTATTTGTCAACAACTTTTTTCAATTAATTTTGTTGATGTATCAACATTGATTAACTGTTTTATTATTGCGACTTCGTTATAATATCATCTGTTGCATTTTTGGTCAAGTCTTTTTTTGAAGTTTTTTCAACTGTTGTTTTGACCCGCTGGCTCAATTGCCAACGTTGACTAATTTACCATTCTTCTTGACTCAGGTCAAGGAAATATTTCATTTTATTTACAAAAAGTTTTCAATAAAAAAAGACCGTCGTAACGGTCTTCAGTCTTTTCGCTAATATTCAGGTGCTAAAAGAACGGAACGCCTTCAATCTCGTAGTCTTCAATGATCTTACGAAAGATATTGGGCTCTTCCCACGCATACCCTTCTGGCAGCTGTTGCGTTTGTCCTGCTTCTTGTGTTTCAAAAACAAATAAAGGAATGTTTTGCGTATCAATATTGCCATTTGTGAGCTCAACGAGTTCGATCGCTGTCACATCAAGGTGGATACGGTCTTTAAACAATTGTAAGATCGTAGCCAAGCCGGTTTTATCTTCAGAAAAATCCGTTGACGCTAATTCCGCAGTGCCTTCGTGTATTTGCATCAAAAATCGTTTCGAACCATTTGCTAAGTGCATCATAACTGTACCCGCTACTTTTTTGGATCCCAAAATACCCACCTCAGTTATTCATCTGTTTGTAAACTAATTTTAGCACATTTTCAGAAAATATGCACGATTATCTGCTGCTGTTTTCTTTTTCTAACATTTCTTTGGCCTCTTTCACCCACACTGGTAAAGCTTCTCCAATCGTACGAAAACCGATCCGCTTATTCTTATTTGTAAAGTAGCGTTTACGCTTAAAGGGTGGCTGAACAAAACTCGTTTCCAATGTACGGCGGGACAAACTGATCTTTTGGCTGTATTCGTCAATATCAATGATTTGTACACGGATCTTTTGCCCGATCTGTAAGACTTCATGGATATTTTTGGTAAACCCAGATTGGATCTCTGAAACATGGATCAATCCCTGTGTTTCCTTATCTAACGAAACAAATGCACCATAGGGTTGAATCCCAGTGACTGTTCCTTCTATAATGTTCCCGATTTGATAATTCATAGTCTTTCCTCTCTTTTCCACTTTCATTATACTTGAACTAGTGGTAGATTTGAAGCATCAGAAACAACGTTGCACAATATAGGAGGGAAACGCATGATCAATTTTGACAAAGTTCATCCGCGCTTAAATACCAATAGCGTCAAATGGGATACCATTGCAAAAACCTATAAGGAAGAAAACTTGTTGCCGCTTTGGGTAGCCGACATGGATTTTCTGGCACCAGAACCTGTGAAAAAAGCTTTAGAAAAAGCAGTTGCCCAAGGGATCTATGGGTACTCTACCATCCCTGATTCGCTGCTTGAATCCATCATCGATTGGCAGCAAAGACGTCATGGTTATACCATCAATAAGGAAGCGATCCTTTTTAACAGCGGTGTCGTCCCTAGTATTGCACTGGCGATCCAAAGTTATACGCAAGAAGGAGATGCCGTATTGATCCACGATCCGGTCTACCATCCCTTTGCCCATGTTGTCAAAAACAATCAGCGGACCTTAATTCAAGAACCATTATTGGAAAAAGATGGCCACTTCGTCATCGATTTTGAGGCGATGGAACAAACCATCATCGAAAAGAAGGTAAAATTGTTTCTTCTATGTAATCCTCATAATCCTGGCGGTCGCGTGTGGTCAAAAGAAGAACTGCTGACGATCGGCCGTATTTGTCAAAAGCACCAGGTGGTCGTTGTTAGTGATGAGATCCATCAAGACATCGTTTTTGCACCAAATCAATTTGTCTCTTTCCAAACAGTCGAGCCAAGCTTTGCCGATTTTTCGATCATCTTGACCTCAGCAACCAAGACCTTTAATTTAGCTGGGATCAAAAATTCGATGGTATTCATCAAAGACAAAACCTTGCGCAGCCAATTTGCAAAAACACAAGAACGCAACGTTCAAGGGGAAATCAACACGTTTGGGTTGGTCGCTACTGAAGCAGCGTATCGTGAATCTGAAGCATGGTTAGAAGAACTTTTGTCCTATTTAGAAGCAAATCGCACCTTTGTCTGCGACTTTTTGACTGAACAACTCCCAGCAGTGACGTTTCAAAAGCCCGAAGGTACTTATTTGATCTGGCTGGATTTTTCTGCCTATGGCCTAACGGATAATCAGCTACAAAGAAAACTGATTAAAGAAGCCAATGTCGTATTGAATCAAGGAAATATCTTTGGTCCCCACGGCAGTCACCATATGCGGCTGAACTTTGCCTGTCCTAAAGAGCTATTAGAAAAAGCACTCAATCAAATCGCCGCTGCGTTTAAAGACCAACCGATCGGTTAACTCTTTCTTATGAAAAAAAGAACCCTAAAGCTGCCATTTCAACGATCTCCTTGAGGATGACCGTTGAAACTGCTTTTGGGTTCTTTTGTTTTATTCGCTGATTTCGATCGTTTCGATCACTACATCATGCACCGGACGATCTTGTGGTCCCCGTTGCACGCCAGCGATTTCATCAACAACTGACATTCCTTCGATCACATGACCGAAAACTGTGTGACGGAAATCTAACCAAGGAGTACCACCTGCTTGATACGCTTCGATGATTTCAGCTGGATAACCAGCACCTTCTAATTGACCTAACATGTTGCTAGGAACATTTTGATTGTTTACGATGAAAAACTGGCTGCCGTTAGTATTCGGACCAGCGTTTGCCATGGATAAAGCGCCACGAAGATTGAACAATTCTTTTGAAAATTCATCTTCAAAGCTGCCACCATAGATGCTTTCGCCGCCCATCCCTGTGCCAGTTGGGTCACCGCCTTGAATCATAAAATCAGGAATGACACGGTGGAAGATGATCCCATCGTAATACCCTTTTTTCGCTAATTCAACGAAGTTTTTCACTGTTTTTGGTGCCAATTCTGGGAACAATTGTACAACTACATCCCCACGATTGGTTTTGATGACTGCTTTATGGCCAGTTTGTTTTTCTAATGCTAACTGTGGAAATTCAGACACATTAACTCCTCCTTCTCTCTCATAAATCCATGATAGCAGAAAATTGAAAAAATGCTAGTTTGGATAATTTTTGCTATAATGAAGCTATTCGTACACTACGAACACGCTTCACCCCAACGTGGTTAGAAAAGAGGAATAACATGGATATTTTTGATATAACGATTATCGGCGCGGGACCTAGCGGGATGTTTTCTGCTTTCTATGCCGGTATGCGTAACGCCAAAACCAAGATCATCGACAGCTTGCCGCAATTAGGCGGTCAGCTTGCTACTTTATACCCAGAAAAATACATCTACGATATCCCAGGTTATCCGAAAATCAAAGCGGGCGATCTTGTCCAAAACCTGGAAAAACAGTTGACGACCTTCAATCACCAATATTGTTTAGAAGAAACCGTCTTGTCGGTCGAAAAACAAGAAGACTATATCGAAGTCACCACCGACAAAGGAATCCATTACTCGAAAGCCGTGATTTTGGCTTTAGGAAACGGCTCCTTTCAGCCGCGCAAACTGACTTTGCCAGAAAGCGAGCGGTTTGAAGGATACGGCTTAGACTATTTTGTCACCGATTTGATGAAGTATGCTGGACGCAAAGTAGCGATCGCCGGTGGCGGCGATTCTGCCATCGATTGGGCATTGATGCTGGAGCCGATCGCTAGTGAAGTCTACTTGATCCATCGCCGTCCTGAATTTCGTGCCCATGAACATAGCGTCAGCAAATTGCAAGCTTCTGCCGTCAACATTTTGACTCCTTATGTGATCCAAGAAATCCAAGGAGAGCAACGTTTGACTGGCGTCTCGTTGCAGCAAGTCAAGGGTGATGAAACAGTCAGCCTTTCATTGGATGCTTTGATCGTCAATTACGGTTTTTCTTCCACATTGAACATCAAGGATTGGGGCATGAAAAGCAGCCGCCAAGGAGTCTTCGTCTCTTCAGATATGAGCACGTCTATTCCTGGGATCTATGGCTGTGGGGATGTCGTTTTATACGATGGAAAAGTCGACCTGATCGCTACTGGTTTCGGGGAAGCCCCAACCGCGGTGAACAATGCGCTCCACTACATTAATCCCAAAACGCGGACACAACCTGCTCATAGTACAAGTCTTTTTAAGGAGTAGCTGAGATGAAACAAGCTGGTCAACGTCAACTTGCCGCCTATACCCTCCCTTTGCAGGGAGAGACCCTCACTGAGCAAATGGTTCAGTATCTGGAAGCCTTCGATCATGCCGAAACGGCAGTCCACAATCTAGCCGTTGCCCAAGAAGCCAAACGATTGGCAGAACGGTTTCAAGTCAATGCGGAGAAAGCTTACTTGGCAGGACTGCTGCACGATGTCAGCGTCGTCATCCCTCATGACCAGCGAATCGCCTTGCAGATAGCGGTAGGCGAACCGATCTTAGATGCGGAGCGGCAAGCACCTTTTTTGCTGCATCAGCAGCAATCCGCTTTGTTGGCAAAAACGGTTTTTCAGGTGTCTGATCCAGACATTCTGTCCGCCATCAGCTGTCATACCACCTTAAAGGCCCATTATCGTCGTCTCGATCTAGTTGTTTTTTTAGCCGACAAAATCAAATGGGATCGCAAAGATCAAGCGCCTTTCTTAACCGGCTTATTAGACCGCCTCGATGATTCCTTGGAAGCCGCCGCTGGGTATTATATGGACTGGCTTTTTGCTGGTGACTTGGTGGTCCCCCATCCTTGGGCAGTGGCAGCCAAAGCAGAACTAGCCAACACCTGTGTTTCAGTGGATGTCAGAAGGGATTAAAAACCAAACGGCATGGCCTGCAACTGGAATAGGCCACTACTTATGATCGCAATCCATCAGTCGCATGTTGACTTTTGAATAAACTATTTTTACATGGAGGGGAACTATATGGTATTAGAAAGCAAAACACTTGAAGACAAAGCAAGAGAATTGTTGGCCGACCGCGGTGTCTCGCTGCAAGACATCGGTGAACTGGTGATGTTCTTGCAAAAAGATTACATTGAAGGCATCACCTTGGAGATGTGTATCGAAAGCGTCAACGCTGTCTTAAGCAAGCGGGAAGTCCACAATACGATTTTAACGGGTGTCCAGTTAGATATTTTGGCAGAAGAAAATCAACTGCTGCATCCACTGCAAGAAATCGTTAAAGAAGACGAAGGGCTTTATGGGATCGATGAGATCCTCGCTCTATCCATCGTCAACGTGTACGGCTCGATCGGCTTTACTAACTACGGATACATTGATAAAGTCAAACCGGGTATTTTGAAAGAACTGAACAAGCACGACGGTCCCCGCGTTCACACCTTTTTAGATGATATCGTAGGTGCCATCGCAGCTTCTGCCGCAAGTCGCTTAGCCCATCAACACCCAAGTAAATCTCATTACATTACGCAATAAAAAAAAGACCGACGATTCGCCTCCCTCAAAGGAAGGGGATCGTTGGTCTTTTTTTCATTACGCTGTTTTTTTCAAGCCTCGTTTGCCCCACCAATAGAAGGCAAAAAAGAAGACTTCAATCAAGACGAAAAAGAGAATAAAGCAATGCATGAAAAACGTTTCTGGCAGCACGTTGATGATCGGATCGGTGGCTGGATTAAAGAGCCAATCGTCGTTACTGAAGAAAATCTCATGGAACGTAACGAAAAAGCGGTCAAAGCCGACAGCCATCAAAAACCCGAAAATCAGCGGCAAAATCATTCCCCATTGAAAGGGACGAATCAAGCGCCATTGCTGTTGTTTTCGCCGTAACCGATTGACGAACCAGATACTGGGCAGCAAAGTGACGATCATGACGGCATAATTTAATAGAAACAACTGTTTCACATCGTAAAAATGCCCAGCGCCAGCTTCAGACATTGGAAAATCTGGCAAGGCGAGCGTACTTGCAAAGGGATTGTTTAGAAAATCTAACAATAAGCCATAGTTCTTCAACAACTCTTCTCTTGTTAGCGAGGTATAATCCAGCAGATTCAAGTGATCGACATCAAACCAATATAACGGTCGAAAATTGATCGTTAGGGTGATCGCTAGACTGACCAAAAACAAAAACAAGCAGACAAATCCTAAGCGTTCAAGCCACACTTGTTTTTTCATTGTTCAAAATCCCACTCATCTAAAGAATCCACCACATAGGTTGGTGCTACTGGTAATGTCGGAACTGCCGCTTTCGGGGTAAAGCCAGATAATACGAGCAAAGAATCGATCCCGTTTTGGATCCCCGAGCGAATATCGGTTTCGTAATTGTCCCCCACCATCAAGACCTCTTCTTTTGATAAGCCGATGTGTGCCACCGCTTTTTCCATAATGATGGCTTCTGGTTTGCCAATAAAGATCGGTTGCGTTTGGGTGGCAGTCTCCACCATTGCGATCAGTGAACCTGCACCAGGTAATAAACCTCTTTCCGTTGGGATATTTTTGTCGGGATTGGTCCCGATAAAGGTTGCTCCTTTTTGGATCGCTAACGTTGCTAGAACAAATTTTTCATACGTCACGTGGTTGTCTAAGCCAACCACGACATAATCTGGGTTGGTTTCCTCCCACTCAAACCCAGCAGCTAAAATCAAATCGATCAACCCCGCTTCGCCGATCACAAATACTTTGCGGCCTTTGCCATGGTCTTTCATAAAATCGATTGTCGCCAAGCTTGCGGTATAGATCGTTTCTGGTGCCACATGGATCGAAAATTCATCCGCTAATCGCTGCGCCACGACTTCAGGACTGCGGGTCGTATTATTGGTCACAAATAAATAGGGCAGTCCTTTTTCTTGTAAGGACTCTACGAAACGTTTCCCAGCAGGGATCGGCGCTTTTCCTAAATAAATCGTGCCGTCTAAATCAATCAAATAGCCTTTATATTTCATCTTATTCTTCCCTTTGTCGAATCGTAAACTCTTTTTTGCCTTTTTTCACCGTGGTTGTTTCGGTTTTTTTGACGTTCTTTTCTTTTGGTTTACGATTTTTGATCGTTGGTTTGCTTTTTTTCTGCGGTACTGTGTCACGCTTTTCTTCTATATGGGCGTTTTGTTGTGCGTTTTGATTTTGATTGTTTTGGGTTGGCTTTTTCTTGCGTCGGCGGGAGGTACTTTTTTCTTTCTTGCCGCCAACTCGTTGGATCACGAAATAGGCACAACCGAAGTTGCAATACTCATACAAATAGTCTTCCAGCATGTCGATACGCTGATCGGGTAATGCTTTGCGGTTATCTTTTTCAAAAAAGCCTTTCAAACGCAACTGTTCATAACCCCAATCGCCTACGATATAATCATAACGTGCCAACACTTCACTGTAACGCTCGCCAAGTTTTTCTGGATTGAAGCCTTCACGATAATCCATGACCAATTTGTATTGTCGATTGCCAATCATTAATTCTTCATCATTTAACAAAGTCACCAACTCGCCTTTTTGCGGTTGTTTCGCTGGTTCTTCAATAATTTCTTCTAGTACAGATGTCATTTCATCTGTGATCGTTTGTTTTTCGGTCATTTTTTCACCACCTGTTGTTTATTATACCTTGTTTTATTCCCCAATGATAGTCGCGGTTTTCTCGCAAAATCCAGCTGGAGGAGTGACGAACTACTGGATGGGGTATTTCTGACTCAGGTAATCACCGACCACTGTGCGAATAAAGTCTGGAAAAAGAAACTCAACGGTTCCAGCAATCTCGATCGTCGGGAAAAACGGAATAAACAAGTAGTGATCCACAAGGGTCAACGTGTAGCTTTGAGCAGGATCGACGGGCTCTTGTTTCCACAATACTTGGTGGTTTTTTTCATCAAAGCGGATGCCTTCATAAACCAGTTCGCCAAAAATCTTCCCTCGAAAACCCATTCCCATAATTGGGAAATTGCGCAAAAAGTTGCGATTTTTTTCCATCTCTAAGACCAATCGAATGACATCCGCGCCTTGCAGCGTCACCCGAATCAAATGCATCGGATGGGGCAAAATCGTGTGCAATTGATCTTGATCAACCCGTCCTTGTGGCAAATCATCTAAGAATAGCCCCGTATTTAAGATGGCGGCATCTGTCTGTCCTTTGGCACATAATGCCAAAAGCGCCTCCCGAACCAAGGAATGTTCACTTTGCCAATCCCTCGTAAACGCTGCTGGAATTTCTGCCACCTGATTTGCCCGCAGCAAGCGATGGCCGATCGATAGATATTCGGCGATCTCTTCCTCATCTTGCGGAAAAGCCACCAACGAATCCGTCGGAATCACACGGGCGCGATGCTTGATCGGGCGGTGGTGACCATCTAAGACCACTTCGACTTCGCCAATGTTAAAACCAAACTTGCCAGCTGCCCCAATTTGAACGCCATTGATGACTTCGCCCTTTTCAAACAAATGGTGCGTGTGGGAACCTAATATAACATCTAGTTCTGGAAAGTCCCTCGCAATCTGACGGTCAGCATTGATGCCTAGATGGCTCATCAAGATCAGCAGATCGACCTCGGGGCGCAAATGCTGCACCAATGAAGGCAAAATCTCCAAGGGTTCGCGAATGTCCCAGCCGTTTGGGGCATATGTCAGCGGAAACGGTGCTGTAAAAGCGATCAGACCGATTTTAGCTCCTTGATTGCTTTCCATGATTTTGTATTCTTGTGCCCACTTTGGCGGACGTAAATCCTGTTTATCAAATAAATTGCCTAAAATGACAGGAAATTCTGCTTGGTCATATAAATGCTGCAAGACCTCTTTAGGATTGCCGACCCCTTCATTGTTCCCAATCGTCACCGCATCGTAATGCCCTTGATTCATCAAATCGACATTTGCCTTGCCGTCAGTTGCTTCTGTCAAAGGATGCCAGCGATCGACAAAGTCGCCTAAGTCGACTGCGATCACTGTCTCTTCGGTCGTATCCGCTTCTCGTTTTCTTTGATCCAAATAACGCCGCATCTTCGGCCAATGTTCTAGGTGGGAATGCAGATCGTTGGTATGGATAATCGTAATTTTTTCCATTGTGCGCCTCTTTTCAAATACGTCGCCTGAAATCACTATCCATTTCTTTTGGCATCAAGGGTTGCCAGTAGAAAGACGACGGAAGTCTCTACAAAATAAGCATAGCATAAAATCTCTGGGAAACCATTGGAATGCTTGGAAAAGAATGGTGACTTTTTGTAAAAAACAACCAGCTGCAGTGACAGTTGTTCAAAAGAAAAAATCACTTTTCTGACTGTAAAAAGGAAAGTGATTTTTTCTGGTTATTTTTGGAAAGTTCTATCGATAACACGGCGGCGGCAATTCGTTGAAGCGAAAATAAAGAGTTCTTGAAACGAATATTCTAACGAATATCGAGAGCAGGTAATCCATGTTTCAGTTCGTCAGAACTACTGATTCTTTGAGAGCACAAAAACAGATATTCTCTATCATCATCCACCACTATGATACGTACCATTACTGATTTTTTGAGAGTATAAAAATCGCCAACGCAAAAGTTATCAGAGTAAGGTTCTAAACAGGAATAAAGCCTTTGTATCAAAAATACAACTTAGCCCTCTGAGCGCTGCTATCGATTGCCTAGATTTAAAGCAGAATACAATTAGAACAGTCCTTGGTGTCACAAAGAATTTCAAAAATAAAAAAACCTAAGACAGTCTGTCTCAGGTTTGAATGATCATCGATTCAATTAGTACTACTGCTTTCTTCAATAGCAGGCAGTTTTTCAATCAGACACATGGAGAATCCTGCTTAGTGCTGCTTCCTTCCGGATCTGACACGCTTCACAAGACCTCCATTGTCCTAGCCTTTCGGCAAAACTTAGTATAACGTATTTCGTTAGAGATTGCCAGCCTTTTTTTGTTTTTTCTTTTCTCGTAATGCTCGGAAAAAATCTGTTAGCAGCTGGCCGCATGCTTCTTCTAAAATGCCGCCTTCCACATAGGACCAATGGTTGAAGCGCTCATCTTCCAATAAATTCATCAATGTACCAGCAGTGCCGCCTTTGGGATCGTATGCACCAAAATACACTTCTTCCACCCGTGCCAATAACATCGCCCCGCTACACATCGGGCATGGTTCCAAGGTCACAAACAGCTGCGTTTGTTCTAAGCGCCAACTTCCGACAGTGCGACAGGCTTCTTCGATCGCAAACATCTCCGCATGCGCTGCGGCTTGCTGCTGCGTTTCTCGTAGATTGTGTCCACGACCAATGATTTTACCATCCAAGACGACGACAGCACCGATCGGTACTTCTGCCAACCCTTCTGCTTTTCGGGCTTCTTTGATTGCTTCTTCCATAAAGAACGCTTTTTCCTCGGCAGTCAAGGTACTTGTTTTTTCCACGACTTCACTTTCACTCCTCTACCTCGCACCATTTCGTGCATTTCCTTGTTAGTATAACGAAAAACGCTTAGAAAGACGAGAAAAACTCGCAAAGACCGATGTCCCTGCGAGTTTCAAATGGCATGATTGGCTTAAAAGACGGAATCAACAAAGCTCGTCAACTTGTCTTTGACATGTTCTGTCGAATCTTTGATATTGTCTCCGTAAACAGAGATTTTGTTGCGGCCCTCATTGACTTTTTTCATCACACCTAACAACGAATCCAATTCATTGTCAGATAAGCCGTCTACGACATCCAGCAATTTTTCATTGCCGTTGAATTTGTCATCGACAAATTTCTTTACTTTGTGTCGGTTGCAAGCGAAGCGTACTTTATTGAATACTTTGTCTGATACAACGACGGCAGTAGTGATCCCAGCGATCGCTGCAATGCTTAATCCAATCGTTACTTTTGATGATGTTTTCATATCGATCAGCTCCCTTATTTTGCTACTTCCATCATAGCACGAGGACTGAAATAAAAACACTATTTCGTTTAAATCGCTTTGAATCTTAATCCTTTAGGAAAGAAGTTTTTCACGGTTCCTTGGACTTGTTTTCCAAAACCGACTGGGATCTCATCGACTGTCAAAATCACCCACCCAGCATTTCCTGGCACGCTCAAGGTTTCACCCGCCACATAATGCTGCCATTGCGGCAAAGTGATCGGCACTATCGGTGCCCCTTCTTCTGCATGGATCGCCAATGCCAACGCATAACTTGGCTCGATCCGATTCTTCTTAACGACGCCGACGTGCAAACCTGGGCGCATAAACTTGATCCCTTTTAAAGAAGGCATTTCTTCAGGAACGAGCCAGAGGTTTTCTCCTAGCAGCTGAGGCGTCGCATTCAGTGCCTGTAAAAAAGGAAACTCCTTGCGAAAGGCTTGCCACAACTTTTGAGTCGCTGCATCCAATGGACTCTTGGCTGTCGCTCCTTTGCCTTTTTTCTTCTTTTTCACTGGCGCTGCTTCTGCTAGCGAGGTCAATTTCGCAGCGAAATGACCTTCTCCTTGGTTTAAATGCGGCCATAAGCGGATGGTTTTCTCAATCCCAGGTGCAGCTCCCCACTCCCTGCGCCCATGAGATACATTGTCCAAGTCGATCGCTTCAATCGTGAAGGGATACTCCTCCATTAACCAAGCCATCATCGCTTCGTTTTCTTCTGGGGCAAAGGTACAGGTGGAATAGATCAGCTGGCCCCCCGGTTTTAGCATCGTAACGGCTTGTGCCAAAATGTCTTTTTGCCTGATCGCACAGTGATCAGGTGTTTCTGCTTGCCATTCTTCTAAGGCGACGGGATCTTTACGAAACATCCCTTCACCAGAACATGGGGCGTCCACTACGATCTTGTCAAAAAACTGAGGAAAATGGCGGCTCAATTCTTGTGGAGCCTGATTGGTGACGACTACATTCGGAAAGCCCCAACGCTCCACATTTTCTGATAGGATTTTGGCACGCTTGGGGAAAATCTCATTTGCTACAAGCAGCCCTTTCCCTTGTAATTGGCTTGCCAGCTGCGTTGTTTTGCCCCCTGGTGCCGCACATAAATCTAAGACCCGCTCCCCTGGTTGAGCGGCTGCGATCGTTGCTACGATCATCGCACTAGGTTCTTGGCTGTAGACATAGCCAGCTTGATGGAGCAGCGAACGGCCTTTGACTTCGCCAATATAAGCAGCTTCTGCATAGGGGGCGGGTACAGCGGCGGGTCCATATTTTGCCAGCATCGCTTGTGCGTGCGGCTTAGCAACATTCAAGCGAAAGCCTTTGACTGGCTGATTATCGGTCAAAGCGGTAAAAAAAGCTGGTGCTTCTTCTCCTAACAACCGTTGGTATTTTTCAATAAATGGTGTTGGTAATTGCATACTTACCCCTCCTCGGCTTTTTTATTCTAGCGACTGAGAAGCAATTATGCAAGAATTCCTTGATCAAATGGCAAAAAAACTGCAGCTGAGTGAAGTGGGCGACTAAATCGCTTCGACTTCTCTTTGCTGCAGATCTTTTTTATTTAAAAATCGCTTTTTTGACACTGCTTTCGATGAATGGCTGAGAGACACGGTTGTCCCAGAATTTGATCAGTGGGCCCACTAAAAAGGCACTGATGAAGGTTCCGATCCCAATAGGCCCGCCTGTGAAGAGGCCAATCAAGGCAAAGGCAACGTCTTGAATCACCCGCACCACTCGATAGTTGGCTTTCGTCTGATCGACGATGGTTGGGGCGATCGCGTCATAGGGGGCGCTGCCCAAATTCGCTGACATATAAAACGACGCACCGAAGGTAAAGAAGATAATCCCGATCAACAAGAACAAGCCTTGCTGCCACCAGTTATTTGGACCGACGGATAACCAATCAAAAACGTTGGTATAAAAGTCGATGAAAAATCCTGTCAGCACCATATTGATGACCGTCCCGATACCGATATGGCGACGGCCAAAGATAAAAATCAATACTAGGACAGCGATATTGATCATCAATTGATAGACCCCAAGGGATAACCCTAGCAGCTCGCCGACACCGATATTGGCTGCAGTGTATGGGTCTAGTCCCACTCCGCCGACCCGCAGCAATGCCGCCCCGAATCCTAAAATGGCGACACCAATCAACGCATAAAGCGAGCGTAATCCTGTTTCTTTTTTCATTAAAATTTCCCCTTTTTTCTCATCTGTTCTTTCAAGTATAACGAGAAAAAAGGAAAATGGGAATTTCAACGCTTCACAGGGCTCTTTGTAGGGATACGATCTGGCTTCGTCCATCTCCTTTGCTTCTATTTTGCTTCCATTGAAAAGCCCGCAACAACCATTGCCATTGCGTATCTTGATTTTCGGTTCCTACAGATATGCGTGCCTCGTCCATTACTCGGGCTTCACTGGAACCATCACTTCAAATATCTGCAATTCTTTTTGGGCGGTAAAGACTTCATCTTGCCATAACAATTCCCAAACATCGCCATCGATCTTTAACTGATTCTCTTTTAGGAAGGCTTGGATGCGATGGGTAAAAGCAGCAATTTGCTCCTCTCCCTCACTGACAAAACCAGACACATACGTGCCAGTAGGACGCGTGATGATCAGCTTTTCAGGATAGAGATGCAGCCGATCTTGTGGAATCAAGATCAGTGCCCGATAAGGCGATGCGTGAAAGGTCTGATCCTCTAATGTCGTTCCAGCACTTAAAAAGCCGATGGGGTAGCCACTGAAGGCATCTTTATAATCCACTAGCGGATAAAAACGGGCGTACACTTGATAAGCAGATTCCGGATCATCGCCAGCGATCTCTTCGGAAACGATAAACGCCTCTGCTTCGTGGTGCGCTATCGTAAAGGTCTCAAAATCGGCTTTCTGTACTTTTTCATAGCGCTGGATGTAGCGATCGAAGGTTCGTTCCAATTCTTGCAGCGCAGCGATTTTGGCACGAACTTCTCCTCGCCGTTCCACAAGTTCCTTTTGCGTGTATTCAGGGTTGCGGTTTTTCAAAAATTGTCGAATGTCTTGCAAGGGCATGTCTAAAGAACGCAAGAGCAAAATCACGTCTAACTCAAGGCATTGTTCAAAGCCGTAGTAGCGATAGCCGTTTTCACCAATCGATTGCGGTTTGAATAAATCGATCTGATCGTAATAAATCAATGTGCGCCGACTCACGCCAGCATAAGCGGACATCTCACTGATGGTCAATTGTTTTTTCAAAAAAATTTCACTCCTTGCTTGACTGTAACGTAACGTTACAGTTTATTCTACCATAGAACGACATTTTTGGAGGGAAATCATGAAACAATTACAGTTATTTTATAAAGAAGAACGACGCTTCTTTTTCAGTTTATTTCTTTTGATGCTGGTCCAATCCTTCGGCACACTCCTGTTGCCGTATTTTTTGGCAAAAATCATTGACGAAGGGATCTTGAAAGTCGACACGACAGCCATTTGGCACAATGGCTGGTGGATGTTTGCCATTGCCATCGGCACCGTGATCGTCTCTGTAGGCGGTAGTTATTTATCTGCCCACCTTTCAGGAAAATTCGGGCATTTTTTGCGGATGCGCCTTTTCAAAAAAACACAAGAACTCTCTGTATCCGCTGTTGATGGCTATGGTACGCCCACTTTGCTGGCACGTACCACCAGCGACATCAACAACATCCAACAAATTTTGATGATGGCGCTGCAAATGATTTTACCAGCCCCAATGATCGTCGCTGCTTCAATTTTTCTAACCGGCACCGTCTCTTTACGGATGATTTGGGTCCCAATCGTAGCGATCCTATGTTTTTCAATGATCGCTTATGGAGTGATTCGCAAAGCGATCCCATTATCACAAATCACGCAAAAACTAGTCGATAAAATGATGCGGATCTTACGAGAAACCTTTACTGGCGCTCGGGTGATTCGAGCATTCGACAAAGCTGCTTACGAAAAAGAACGGACAGATCAAACACTGACGGAATATGCGAAAACCATGATCCAAGTCAATCGCCTCTTTGCTGTCTTGAATCCGACCGTCAATTTAGTAATGGGACTCTCGATTTCGACTATCCTTGTCTACGGCGGCTATCAAAGTCTGCAGGGCCACCTTGCTATTGGTAGTATTACTGCCATCATCGAATACACGATCCTGAGTCTCTGGTTTTTGACTATGGCAGCGATGGTGATCGTGATGGTGCCTAAAGGCTTGACTTCCTTGCAACGGATCACAGAAGTTTTGGAAGAACCAATTGATTTGATCGACGGTGACCAAACCTTAAACAAGACTGCCGTGTCAGAAACGATCGCAGCTTTCAATCACGTGCAGTTTACGTATGAAGGCGCCGAAGAACCTGTCTTAGAAGATATCAGCTTTGAGATCCACCGAGGCAAAACGACAGCGATCGTTGGCGGAACTGGCTCTGGAAAAAGCACCATCGCCAAAGCGCTGTTGCGTTTCAAAGATGTGACTGCTGGTTCGATCACGCTTTTTGGCCGCAACATCAAAGAGATCTCACAAGCCGAATTACGGGACCAAATTAGTTATGTCCCGCAAAAAGCGCTCTTGCTTAGCGGCACGATTCAAGAAACCTTGCGTTTCGGCAATCGTCCAGCAACCCATGAGGCGATGGCAAAAGCCGCTGAAGTTGCTCAAGCCAAGTCATTTATTGAAGGCTTACCTGAAGGTTATGAAAGTCCGGTTGCTCAAAAAGGCAGCAATTTCTCTGGCGGTCAAAAGCAACGACTGAGTATTGCCCGAGCGCTGACAAAGCCAGCAGAAATCTACTTCTTTGACGACAGTTTTTCTGCTTTGGATTATCAAACAGACGCCAACTTGCGGCGTGCATTGAAAGAATACACGAAAGATGCCGCCGTCATTATCGTGGCTCAGCGGGTATCGACCGTCAAAAATGCCGATCAAATCATTGTCTTGGATAACGGCAAAATGGTCGGTAAAGGAACCCACGAAGAATTATTACGCAATTGCCAAACTTATCAAGAGTTTGCCTCATCTCAAGGAATGGGAGGAATGAAGGATGAGTAAACAAACAATGGATACCCCAAAAAACATGAAACATACAAGCCGACGCTTGCTGCGTTTGCTGATGGAACAAAAAGCCCGCTTTCTACTGATTATCGCTTCCGCCTTGTTCTTTTCCTTACTAATGTCCATCGCCCCTTTGATCTTGGGGCGTGGACTGGATAATCTGATTGCCTTGTTTCAACAAGAAGGCTGGCAGATCAATGATTTTTGGCAAAGTATTTTAGGTCCAGTCGTCCTTTTAGCGGGAACGTGGCTTTTGATCAGTCTCTTTTCCTTGCTGCAAGAGTATACAATGGCCAGTGTCAGTGAAACCCTGACCTTGACTTTACGCAAACAAATCAGTGACAAATTCAATCGCCTGCCTATCAGTTTTTACGACAAACATCATACTGGCGATATTTTAAGCCGAGTGATTCTCGATTTAGATAAAGTATCCGAGGTCTTACAAGTCGGTTTGATGCAGCTGATCACCGCAACCATCAGCATTACCTTCGGCTTGATCGCCATGCTTTATCTCAGCCCATTACTGACGATCGGCGTGGTCCTGATTTTGCTTTTGAGTGCTTTTGTGACTACCGTTCTCGCACGAAAAAACTTGAGCTACTTTACCAAAAACCAAGAAACATTAGGTGCAGTCAGCAGTCGTGCGGAAGAGTTTTATACCGCAAATCCGCTGATCAAATCCTACAACCAACAAGTTGCCGTTGAAGCGGAAATGGCGGAATTGAGTGAAGCCCAATTTAAAGCCTTTCGGAAAGCACAGTTCGTCAGTGCAGCTATCAATCCATTCGTGCGCTTTATCAATCAAATCGGCTTTATCTTAAGCGCCGTCGTTGGTGGTCTAATGGTGTTGCAAGGGCAATTATCCATTGGTCTCGTACAAGCCTATCTGCAATACATCAACCAAGTGTCTGAACCGATCACGCAAGCCTCTTATATTATGAACACCTTGCAAAGTGCCTTAGCATCTCTCGAACGAATTTTTGAGATCCTTGATTATCCTGAAGAAGAAACTGCGACCCAACAACTGCCAGTTCCACAAACTATCAAAGGAAAAATCGATTTTCAACACGTCTCCTTTGGCTACAGCAAGGAAAAACTCTTGATGGAAAACGTCGAATTTTCCGTCAAACCAAAACAAACGGTCGCGATCGTTGGACCAACAGGTGCTGGAAAAACCACCATGATCAATCTTTTGATGCGCTTTTATCCATTAAATGGTGGGAAGATCTTGCTGGACGATCAAGACATGATGTCCTTTTCGGCACCAGCAGTACGGAAAAAATTCGGTATGGTGCTGCAAGATACGTGGCTATTCCAAGGAACCATCGCTGAAAATATCGCTTATGGCAATCCCGATGCCACTCGAGAAGACATCTTGGTTGCCGCCAAAGCCGCCCAATGCGACCACTTCGTGCGGACCCTGCCCAACGGTTACGATACCGTCATTGGTTCCGAAAGCGAACTGTCACAAGGACAACAACAATTATTGACGATCGCTCGGGCGATTTTAGCAGACCCAACGATTCTGATCCTTGATGAAGCCACCTCCAGTGTCGACACGCGGACGGAACAAATGATCCAAACGGCGATGGATCGTTTGACCCAAGGACGAACCAGCTTTATCATCGCCCATCGTCTTTCTACCATCAAAAACGCTGACTTGATCTTAGTGATGAAAGACGGCTCCGTCGTCGAAAAAGGCTCCCATATAGAATTATTGGCACAAGATTCCCTTTACGCCCAACTATATAACAGCCAGTTTGCAACAGCTTGATGAAAAAGCCGAACCACCAACCAATGACTTTATAAACTGTCGAGGTTGTGGTTCGGCTTTTTTCTTTTTCCGTTAAAATCTGTGAGCACCAAAGCTAACTACTATTACCTTCAATTGTTTCTCTTTTACTCAACTTTTTTTAGTGCTGCTTGGATAAGTGGTACTTTTCCTGGTTCTTTTTTTATGATTGCCATTAATTTTCCTGAAAAAAGTTTTTTCTCTTGGCAATTATACCCGTCTAGATCTGCGGGATCGCCATTAGCAAGTCCGAGGATTGTGCCATTTTTTACCAAAACCGCTACAAGTTCGTCTGCAGTTGGCACCTCGATCCCTTCTGAATCGATTCCTTGGATCTCAAATAGAGAGTAGTCCGCTCCACAGAATCGTTCTTTAACTGTGACAGAATCAGTCGGACCACTTGTTTTTCGAGTTGCTTCAATTGTTTGTTCCTCTTTGACACCAATGGCTTTTAAACAACCTGGTTCATAAGGAATACGCCAAGATAGGCCATCTTTATCATTTTTTTTCTTTCCAAAACTCTTCCCGTTCAGAAACAACTCAACAGTATGACAATTAGAAAAAATCCTCACCTCCGTAACCCCTTGGTCAATTGTTAACCCTTCTTTGTTCCAGTGAGGAAACACATGAACCATTGGTGTTTCAGTCCACCTTGATTGATAATAATAAAAAGAATCCTTTTCAAATCCGACCGTATCTGTAATTCCAAATTGAGAACTGATCCCAGGCCAGCGAAACGGTGCTGGCTCACCGTAGTAATCCATAAATGTCCACAAGAAGACACCTCCCATATAGGCATGTTCTTCTAAGTAACGCAGTACTTCTTTCGGTTTAGCCGTACCACCGGTTCCTGGCTCTTCAGGCTTTCGTTTCCCAGGTAAGACCATAGAATAAAGAGAACCAAAGTTTGAAGTATGACATTTTTCGCTGTTATCTTGATAGACCCCTCTTGTCGAAAAGTAAGAAGCACTTTCCGTACTAAGATATGAAAATAGCGGATACTTTTCCTTTACAGCAACTAAACCTGTCCCATTTACAGCAGACTCAGGATAATTGACCCCGTTCACATCAAAAATACGCATATAAGAAGCATCCACCTGACCAGCAGGATTAAGTAATTCCGCTGAAACAATAAGACTTTGCGAAGTATGGGTTCGGATCACAGCTGCTAATTTTTGTGCCATTCGGTAAGCAAGCGGCGTATGACCAATCACCTCTTCATTACAAAGGGACCAAAAACAAAGAGAAGGATGATTACGTGTTTGCTTCACCATTTTTGCCAGCTCATTTGTCCGCCACTCACTAGATTCCAAGATGCGGTTCTCGTTCATAACGATGATACCTAACTCATCACATAATTCAAGGAGGTCTTTAGAAGCAAAGTGATGTGCACTGCGATAGGCGTTTACCCCCATTTCTTTCATTTTCAACAGCTTATACCGTAAAATATCTTTTGGTAATGCGACACCTAGACCACCAAAATCTTGATGCTCACAGACCCCTCTTAATTCTTTACGTTCCCCATTAAGCAGAAAACCTTTCGTAGTATATGCGACTGTCCTAATACCAAAAAAAAGCTGATAGTCATCGATTTGGTTCTCGCCATCAAATAGTTGAAAAGTAGCTTGGTATAGATGTGGATTCTCGAGAGACCATAGCTGAGGCGCGCAGATTTTTTGACAATAACTCCATTCTGTTGTCGCCAAAGGATCCACGTTACACTCATGGATATTTTGTTGATCAGCCACCTGACTTTTGATCGTTATCTTTTGTTTTTTCTCAAAATGATGGTTAGCAAGACCAACGGTGATTTTAAGGAGCGCTTCCTGCTGGTTTATTTCAGTTGTTTCGATAAACGATGCTTCTGCCACGATCTGAAGCTTTGGCTTTATTTCTAAATATACATCCTTATATATACCTGCTCCCTCATACCACCAGCCTTCCGCGCCTTTCGTCGTATCCACTTTGATCAACACCACATTCACTCCCTCTGAGCCGATGCGTATCAGTTCAGAGACATCAAAAGAAAAATCAGAGTATCCACTGTAATGATCACCTAGAAATACACCATTAAACCAGACAGATGCCATACGCATGACGCCCATAAAGTGGAGAGTCACTTGCTTTTCGTTCACTTCATCTAGAGTTAACGCAAAAGTCTTACGGTAATAGGCAATGCCATCTGGCTTTGATCCACTCATCAGTAAATCGGGATCATTAACATACGGAAGTTCATTTTTCCAATCATGAGGGAGATCAACAGATACCCAATCTTCGTCAAGTTCACTTCCCAAAGCAGTGTTCGCCAACATTCTCAAGCCTTTTTCACGATCACCTTGAGCAATCAGCCGTAGAAAATGTTCTCCACCAGCACCTATCAAAACAGTATCCCCCGCTTCATTTTCAAGCGGAGCTGCCAAGCCACCGATAGCTGCGGCTTTTCTGACTGTTTTCATTGGCTCTTCTATCTCACCTAAGTGAAATTGCCAGCCATCATTCAGTAATCGATTTTGTCTCATTTTTTCTCCTCCTTCTTATAAAAGTTATTTTGCTCTAGCTAAAAAGTCCCCACAAAATGGATCGATCGGGCTCTTACCTTTAAACGGTTCTTTCCCTAGCAATTTCTGGATTACAGCCTCCACTGTTTCTGGATTTCCTGTATACGCATTGATAAAAGTTGAAACATAAGGGATGTCAAATAAGTGATAGGGATTGGCAGTAGAAACAAAAATGGTAGGGAGATCCTTTTCATACCAGGGAGCATTTGCGGCCATCAAATGATTCCAATCCAAACGAACTGTTGTCTGATTGCTGGCGGTCTCAACATTAGCAACATACAATGCCAAATCAAATTTATTTCTAAGATCCTCAACCCCTGCTTCGAAAACCTCTTGGAAATCCAATTGTTGATTATCGAAAAGGTTGACTTCAAATCCAGCAGCTTCTAATCCAGCTTTAAAAAGCGGACCCACTCGTCCTCCCTCTTTAAATCCACCGTCGTCAGAATCACCCAAAATAACGAGACGGATTCGAGGGTATCGTTGTGGGGTGAGTGGTAAGTGTTTTTCTCTGTCTTTGACCAATGTAATCGACTCATCAGCAATTTTTTTCGTTACCCACTGATATTCAGTACGATCGATGACACTTTTAGGAGTACTATTGACTGTCTCTTCCCTTACTTCAGTCAATAAACCATGGTACATTTTGACTGCTAAAATTCGTGCGACTGCTTCATCCAAACGTTCCATACGAATGTTTCCCTCTTTTACAGCAGATGTGATTACTTCATAATCTTCATCAATATTTTTATTAAAAAGCAACATATCGATTCCTGCATTGATTGAAGCAACGAGTCGCTCTCTATGAGGCATGATCGTCGTGTAACCGACCATTGGTGTTGCATCAGTGATAGCCAAACCATTGAAGCCCAGTGTATCTCTTAGTAACCCGTTAACTAGAAGTTTCGAGCAAGAAGCAGGCATCAATTCGGTTTCTCTGATCGTTGGTGAAAGTTTTCGCTCCCACGCAGGCTGATAAATGTGTCCCACCATGATACAGCTGACGTTTTTTTCAATAAACTGGCGATAAATAGTCCCATACGATTCCATCCACTCATTCGCGGAGAGTGAATTGATCGAACTCAGTAAATGTTGATCCCTTTCATCAACACCATCCCCAGGAAAATGCTTGATCACTGGAATGATGTTACTCTCAGAAAAACCGTCTATCTGCGCTTGAGCCATGCGAATAATTCGTTTTTGATCACATCCAAATGTGCGAGTATTCGTGATTGGGTTCTTGAAGTTATAATCAATATCGACAATCGGTGAAAAAGCCATATTAATACCAATTCGAGCCGCTTCCAGCCCAGCAATTTTTCCTAAGTAATAGGCATTTTCGGTGCAATCTGTAGCGGCGATCTGCATAGGATTACCGACCCATGTCCCTTCCGTAAGAATACCATTCCCACCTGACTCTAAATTTGCTGAAAGAAATAACGGTATTGTGCTAGCATCTTGGACTGCTCTTAGCTGATCCTTCAATTTTTCAGCATTGTCGGGGCGATACATCATTCCTCCCGGTTGGTATTTCTTAATAAAAGCCGTCAATTCCTTTAAAGAACCTGATTGTCCAATCACGAAAAAAAGCTGACCAATTTTTTCCATAACTGACATGTTTTCTACGATCTTCTGAATTTGTTTTTTCCTTGTCTCTGTAAATTTGAAAAGTGTTTCTCTTGTCTCTCTCACTGAGTTGTCCTCCAATCGATAGTTTCACAGACGACGAGCGCAAGAATCACTTCACTCTTGCGCTCGTTTGTTGTTATTATGGTTAACTGTAAATCCTGTGCGAGTTTCTTATCCAGCTTGTTCTTGTGCTAAACGTTCTTCTTGAACTGCTTGATTATCTAAGGTTTTAAAGAACGGGTAATAGATAGCCATAGAAATAGCAACTGCAAATAGTTGATAGATACCAAAAGAGAGGCTCCCTTGAACGATGCCGTGGATCAGCGGAGGTAACGAGCCCGCCCCTAGGATGCCAATCGGTGCGGTAATGATTCCCATGGAAATCAATGCGTACCCAAGAGAAGTGATCACTAATGGCGTCAATAAGAACGGAATCAAAAGCATCACATTCAACATTACCGGCATTCCAAAGACAACTGGTTCATTTACACCAAAAAGACCGCTTGGAAATACGATTTTTGAAAATGATTTGTAGCGCTTACTCTTGGAAAATAAAAACATGTCAGTCACTAAACCAATCGTTGCACCGCTGCCCCCTAAACATGCCAAATCGTATAACCCAAAATTAATGGCATGAGGGACTGCTTCTCCCGCCGCCACAGCAGCACTATTGTCTGCAAGATAACCCAAGAAAATTGGCATGAGAATCGGCAATACGGTCATTGAACCATGGATCCCGAAAAACCATAAGAGATTCGAGATCAAAATAAGAATCAAAAAGGCAGTTAAGGAACCCGTCAATCGCTGCAATGGTTCTTGAAGCAATGTATAAACAAAATCTGTCGCCGAATTATAACTAGTTACACTAAAGCCAAATTTAACAATTCCAAAAAGTGACGCAATCACAACTGCTGGAATTAAAGAAGTAAATGACTTGGTCACCATTTCTGGCACCCCATCAGGCATTTTGATCGTAATATTTTTTTCCACAAACAATTTCATCAGTTGAATCGTGATCAGTGAAACGAAAATTGCCACGAAGACCCCGCGCGCGCCTAAATAATTGGTACTTAAAAATGAAGCTCTTGCTTCGGGATTTTCAGTGAGTGGCGTTAATAACAGGAAACATACCAATGAGATGAACCCCGTCCCCAAAGCTTGTTCTTTGATCCCGAATATTCCTGCTCCACAGTAGGCAATACTAAATGCCATATACAAACCTAATAAATCAATTGTGTAAGCTGGAATATAATTCATCACTGTTCCAATGTTGGTCACTGATAGAAAGTTTTGATACGGTTCCCAGCTTAAACTAGAAATAACTGTAAAGATGGCACCTAACATAATAACGCCTAGTAATGACATCGAACCTGTACTCACACTTTTTAAATAGCGATTCGAAGAAATTTTATTCGCAACGGGAATAAATCTTTTTTCCATAAAGTGGATAAATGCATTCATTTTTCTTACCCCTTTTTAGTGTTTTTTATTTTATTTTGGTACCAATAGTAACTGTCTTTGGGAATTCGTCGACATTCTTTCGGATCTTCATCTGTGCGATCAACAAAAATCAAACCATATCGCTTTTTAAACCCTTGGTGTGAACTAACCAAATCAAGTAGTGACCAAGGACTATAACCCAATAAAGGATATCCTTCCTCTGTAAAACGCTCACATTGCTTAATATGCTGTTCCAAGTAATCAATACGATAGACATCGTGAATTTGCCCGTCTTCAATACTATCAGAATACGCTAAACCGTTTTCAGTTACCATCATTGGTAAATGGTATTTTTCATAAATCGACCGCATACCTATATATAATCCTTCAGGGTCAATACCAAATTCCATCCATTTCGTCTTCGTTAAATAAGGATTGTTCCCTAACGTAAATCGCTCATTTCGATAAAATGGTGGTAGTTTGCTTGTATCTTCTCCCGGTTCAACGGCACGAATACAGGTACTACAGTAATAGTTTATCCCTATAAGATCTGGTTTATTCTTCTTCAAAATTTCTCGATCAGCTGGTTCCGTTTCTGGATACCAACCTTTTTCATTCAAATAATTGCAGTAGCTTTTCGGGTACTCGCCGAATACTGACATGTCGAGAAAACAATTTTGTAAAAAGTCTTCGGCGTTCTTAGCTGCTAAGATGTTCCTTGGCGAAGGTGTTTCAGGATAAACAACTTGCATAGAGCACACGGGACCAATTTGACCATCTCTTACGATTTTTCGAAAAACTTGAATTGTCTTTTTCTCAGCTAGCGACATATTGTAACTCATTTGATACATCTGCTTCATTTTTTCATCTGCATCCGTTTCGTGATTGCCATTTAAATCAGAAGCTGCTGTGACGATCAATTGCTCGTTGATCGTTCCCCACAGCTTGACGCGATCACCGAAATGCTGAAAGCAAACTTTTGCATAAGCAACAAAATAATCAATACATTTTCTTGATTTCCATCCGCCAAATTTGGTTACTAATGCTTGCGGCATTTCAAAATGATAGAGGGTAGGAAAAGGTGTGATTCCTTTTTCAAGACACCCATCAATCAAACGATTATAAAAATCGATGCCTTCTTGATTCGGCTGATCACCATCACCCATGACACGTGTCCAATTGAACGAAAAACGATAGAGATCGATCCCTAAGTCTGCCATTAATTCAATGTCTTCGCTTAGATGATGATAGTGATCGGACGCGATCTTCGAATCTGCAATTCCCTCCGGTACGTGACGCACATCTGTTGTTGCAATCCCTTTTCCACCTTCACCAAAGCCTCCTTCTACTTGAAATGCTGAGGTTGATGCCCCCCAATAAAAATCTTTTTTGACCATTGTTCCTTCCACCTTTCCCTTATAAGAAAACGATACCATTCAGAATTAATTCTAACGACAACAAAACAAGACCTCTGGTTTCAAATCCAAAGGTCTTGTTTCAAAATATGAAACTATTGAGGCAAATAGAACTTTTTCATATACATATAAATCAGTAACTCCATCATATATAGAATAGCAATCCGTCCTTCGGTGTTTTCGTTGATCTCTCCACAGAGGATAATTTGGTCTGCACTTCGCTCAATGATTGGAGAATGCTTAAACGTAAAGACGATAATTTTGATTCCCTTTTTCTTCAAGGCTGCAATCACTTTTTCACTAAAGTAAAAGAAACCACCCTCCATCGAAAAAATCAAAACCAAGCTATCTGGCGAGCTTTCTTCCACAATTTTTAATTGCTCTTCCACTGTAAAACCAATCCGAATAATTTTATCCATGCTTGCTAATTTGCTTTGCAAATGCTGTCCCATAAAAGCAGCAAATTCTAAGCCAAACACAGCAACGTTTTCTGTTTCATGGATCGCAGAGACCACTGTTTCAAGTTCTGAAATCGAGAGATGTTCTTTGGCGTACCTCAAATTGATCAAAAGATTTGAGGTGAATTCGTCCAGAAATTCCTCCCTTTGTTCCACGGGCTGGATCACTTTTTTGGAATAATCGCTGACGATATCGATCTCTTTTTCAACCGCTTGTTTGAATTCCGTATAAGATGAAAAAGCCAAAATTCGAATGAATCGCGAAATCGCTGCAGTCGACACAAAGCATTCTTCTGCGAGTTCATAAATGGTCATCTTAGGGATTTTCGAAAAACTTCTTAGAATCGCCTGTGCAATAAAGTAATTATTGTCTTGTTTTTTCTGATTATTTAAATAGCGCAACAAAAGACTTCTGACTGAGGTTCCTTTATTTTCCATTCGTGCTACCTCCTAAATACGCTTTCACCTAAATATACAATGAAAGCTAGGGAAAGCAAAGTTGAATTGGTGAAATTCTCCTTATACTCTGCGCCCATTTCGATAATTTGAATCCAAAAACCTTTCCCTTGCCTTGCCCGTATCCATATTCCATAATCAGACGTGAGCGATGATCCATCAAACAGACCGTATGGGAGTGTTGCAAATGAAAAATTTTCAGATGACGTTTATTACTTCTACGACCACCATTCGTTGGTTGAAACTATTGAATCTTTTGGAACGGCATAAGACCCTTTCGAATCGTGAGTTGTCAAAAGCTGTCCAGAGTTCGCGGCGCACGATCATTTATGATATGGAGGGGCTACGGAGCTACTTTGGAAGTACGCTAATGATCGAATCCACGTCGAATGGCTATTCTCTTCATGAATTACTACCGAAAGAATATCTGGAACGAAAACGAGCGCTCCTTCAAAATGAACCGTTATTCGTTATTCTTGAGCATCTGTTTAAGGGAGAATATCGGACAGTCTCCGAATGGGCAGACTATTTTTATCTTTCTGAGAGTTCCCTTTTACGCTATTTGACACTTTTTGAAAAAGCCCTGAAGCCCTTTCAGTTATCTGTTGACCATAAGAATTTCCGTCTGATCGGATCAGAAGCGGATATTCGCAAATTTTTCCATGCCTTTTATTATGAGTCGGACGCTACGCCTCATACGGTACGTCCAACCATTGCTGTGCAAAATATCGTCTTAGATTTTTTTCGCAATATACGCGGCAAAACCAATAATACGGCTTCATTTTGGTATATCAGTTATTGGTTGTATATTATCCTTGAGCGTTATCAAGCGGGAGAAACTGTCGTTGTCTCCGAACAATTAAAAAAGATCGTCTTGGCAGATGAACTCTTCCAAGAAATCCAGCCCCTCAATCAACGACTCCAAACCGCTTTTTCCTTGTCTTTACCATCAGAGGAGCTGGTCTATCTTTTCGCTCTACTAGCAAGTAACCGTGGGATAAACAACTATCTTAGAGAAATATCATTTGTTACCCGCTTTGACCATTGGCCTGAGCTAAAAGAACTGACTGCCAATTTTTGCCAGCTCCAGCAGATTTCCGATCATGATCAGTCCCGAGAGTTTGTTTTTCTCCATTCTTTCTTTATTACGGAAAAAATAAAGCAGCTGATTTCCCCTACCTACAATCAAAGCATGGAAGAAATTTCCAATTACGCACAAACACAATACCCTAAAGAGTATGAGGAAAATACACGGTTTCTTTTTAGACAGCCTCTCTTTGAAGCAACTGCTCTGCCAGCAATCAGTGCCCGCTTCACTTTGTACTTTGAAGGATTAAAAGAAAAATACTGGGGCAACCCACGCCGAATCGCCTTTCTTTTAGAAGGGGATGCGCATATTTGCCTTCACATCAATGCTTTTGCTGTAAAATATTTTGGTCGATATCATGTTTTACAATTCCCTGATTCCAGTGAGTTTTCTTTGGATTATGTGGAACGAAACAAGATTGATCTAGTCGTGACGAATTACGCAGAGTATTTGGAAGAGTATATTCTGGATGTTGAATGCCTCCTAATAAAATCGATCCCAGATGCAGATGATTGGAACAATTTCTTGAAAATCATCAACCCAAAAATCATCCATAATTTTGCGTTGCAAAACACCGAAAAAAGCTCCTTCTATAACTGAAAAGACGTGTGCGGCACTTGAACGCCGCACACGTCTTTTCCATTCGTTTCTATGGACGAGTAGTATTTGTTCTTCACTCTGGCACACTACTTAACGACCATTCAATCGTTGCACGGTACCGTCCCAACTTGGGATTTGCACCAGCAGGTACTTCTAAGGTGACACTGGTGGCTGCCGTCTCTTGATCACCAAAACGATAGACCCATGTTCCCGTACTCTGACTATCGCCAGTTAGTAGAGGCTGCGCTTCGCCTGGCGCCAAAGTTACCCTATCCTTCATCGTTGAAAGCTCTGGCATACTAGCATTGGAATTTTCTGAAGTCGTCATAAGCCGTTGATTGGCTAAACTGATTTGAGCACCGATCAAGGGCTCATTGTCTTCATTTCGAAAGCCCTGTGAATTAAGAGTCGCAGATAGACGCCAACTCGTCTCTTCTGTATCCTGACGCTGATCCGTGATCTGTACATAATTTGGACGTTCCTTAGTTTCGCTTGCCCCTTCAGCAGGAATCATTTGCTGAGGCAATGCGTGATACGTTCCTTTGGTACTGCGGATCGGCGCTTGACCAAAACGGAACTGAGAAACAAAATCAAGACTAAGTAATCCTTGGTCTTCAGGAATGACCGGTGGATTTTCTGGATTCACTTCTACATCCGGTTCCAATGGATCAACCGGCGGCAGTGGGCCAGTCTGGGCGATTCGCAGGGTAGTTGTAGCGGGAAACACAGCATCCCGAAAAACGAGTTCTGAAGCTGGATTCTGATTGCCCTGTTCGTCATTCGTTGACGGCGGATTGATCACTCCAGCTTCTTTTGCCGAACCAGCAGAATCTTTCAGAAAGACTTGGATCTCATCCCCTGCTTTTAACTGCCGATCACTTACATCAATCGTAAACGTTCCCTCTTCATCGATAACCACCGCCTCTGTATCAAACCAGATACCATTATGGGTAGCACTTAGCTCAACCTTTGTGTCTTCCGTGTGACCATGGATCTCGTTTGTTTCTTCAAGAAGAACGTAGGAAGCAAAAGCTGCGGGCGTTGGCGGCAAAATGGGGAAAACCTGCACAGGCTCGGTTCGTATTTGATGCTGGGCACCTTCTGTCAGTTCGCCGCTGGTTAATTCGACGGCGATGACTCGGACGATGGTTCCTGCTTCCAAGGGAGCCTCAAGAGGAATCTCAAAAATTCCTCCTTGCGCCTCTTCTCCGTAGATACTGATCCCCGGTGTGTCTTCTGTATGTCCAACGGTTTTTGCAGTGGCTTTTTCCTTCTGACCATCTGCTGTTTCAATTTCAACGGTCACTTTCGCTTCATCGTCCCAAGCTGGTCGAGTCCCGTCAAACCCAACAGGCAAGCTGACTCGCCCATGAATTTTTTTGTCCGCATTCGTCGGCACCCGCAACTCATCAACGATCGCCCAACGCGCATTGTTTGAACTTACGCGAGAGTACGCTGTCAGTCCCTGATTGCCAAAGGTCTCCGTATTCAATATCTCGGGCTTATTCGTCAAACCCAACAGGCCAAAATCAGCTCCTGAAAAAGCAAAATCAAGGGTTGGGAAATTTAGATCGGGATCTCCTAAAAGATTTGACCCATTTTTCCAGACAGCTAAGTCACTATTCGTCGCCGTTAATGTTGAAAGATTAGAAACACTAAAGATGTTTCCTCCATCAAGCCGATCGTTACGAAAATCAAAAAAGACTGGATCATTCAAGAACACAGATAGTTTGCCTGAACGAAACACCCCACCATCCGGGGTACTTGTCCGCCCTTCCACTTGGAAATATCCTTGTTCAACGTAAATCGTTGAATTGAAGTAGGTGTGCATGTCGATCCCTGGGCCACTATCTGCTACACACATAAATTTACTATCGACACCTACGATTGAAAAATTATTCTCTGTCCCGTTATCATGGATACCTCTGGCATAAAAAATCCCTTGGTTTCCTCCAGCAACATTCCCATCATGCGCGTTGCCATTTCCTGGATTATAAAGATCAACGATGCCGCCTTCGGTGATCTCAAAAGAATTTCCTCCACTAGGAATTCGAATCAAGGGTGCGCTGCCCCCTTTTTTATGAACATTTACTATTCCACCATCCGTCACATGAAACGTCACCATACCGAAGTATAAAAAGCGAATCACAGCATGGTCACCGTCAGCCTCATGACTGCTAGCTATTAGTTGTCCATTGCTTTGCACTTCAAAGGTAAAGTTGAGACTGGTGATATTGATCGCACTAGCAGTGATGCTTTCAACCTCTAAAATTGCTGATTGACTCAAAGTAAGAACGCCAGCTTCTGCCGCATTCGACGGTGTGGTTAAAACAAAAGCTGCTGCTCCTTCTGCCGCTGCAATCTCACTGAAAATCCGTACATGTGTGTCTTCGCCACTAATGGTGACGTCGGCATTTTTTCCGTTGACTCGTAAAGCATTTGCATTTTCGGCTGTCAAGCGTACTTTTGAACCGTTCTGGACCGTCAACTCAGGATTCTCTCCAGTCAGATATATGCCACGCCTTTTTTGTGTCGTTTCAATTTGCAATAAGGCAGCTTCCCCCACTATCATTCTTGGATCAGCGCCCTTCATGAGTAGTGCAATATTTTGTTCTTCAGAAGTGTCCGTCGCTACTCCTTGACTTTCTACAATGAGCGTACCTCCATCAATCAGATAAAAATTGCTGTCATCTCCTAATAGTTCGATCGCATTGGCATCTGTTGCCGTCTCATTGTTTACCCGCACTTGCGTTTCATCTCCTGCGATCGTAGCGGAAGGAAAGAAGCCATTTAAGAGGATGGCGCTCGCATTCATTGTGTTTATCGTTACGTTTGCACCAGATTGGATCGTCAATTCTGGCTGCTCGCCAGTCAGAACAAGCCCGCGTTTTCTTAACGCAACATCGATGGAAAAAACTGAATTCTCTGCTACAATAAATCGGGGATTTTTCCCAGATAGGATAACAGCATTGTTATTCAAAATAGTCGCATCAGCAGCTGTTCCAGGGCTTTGAATGATTAAAGAGGCACCGTGGTTAATTGTCATTTGACCATTATCCCCACGCAGGTCGATCGTATTTGCGTCCCCTTGTCGCGTAGTGATGGTCATTTGGGTCTCTGCGCCAAGCAAAAATCGTGGCTCTTGAATATCTGGTGCTGTATAAAAAATCCACATATTCGGCTTATCAATGATCACCTGTGCTTGATTGCCCGCTTCTACTTCCTTCAAATTGAACAGAGTATCAGAATCCATCGTCATTGCTTCAAAGCGATTGATACCGCCTGTAAAATGAACCTTCGCTTCTCGTGCTAAAATAAAAGGCGACCGATTCTCCGAGGCTTCTTCCACTCCCTCTAGTTCAACGACCCAGTTTCGACTCAACGCATTGGTGGTCTGGATCAAAGCGGTGTTGCCTGTTTTTTGGTACGTGAGATTTTCGATACGAAAAATCGTTTCTTCATTAACTGCTAATAATTGAAAATAGGTACTATTGTTAGTGAAGGTCAATGTATGGCCATTTCCTTGAATCATTATCGGACGATCGATGGTCATTATGCTGGAAGTAGATTGGACAAGGTCTGCTTGCAAGGAAAGAATTGATACGGCTGGATCTTGTAAAGCACTACTAAACTCCGACATGTTCGCTACAAAAGCTGTGCCGCCATCAAAGGCGCTTGGTACGATCGCACTAGCCGCCTGCACTTCTGCCGCTTGCTGCAAACTTTCGTCGTCTGCTGCTTGTTCAGCAGGATCATTGTCCTTTTCTGGCGATTTTTGGGACTCGTTTTCCATGTCTTTTGGTGTTTCCTCATTTTCTGTCTCTGCGGCAGCTATTTCGACGATCGCTTCACTCCCTACACTGGCTACAACAAAACTTCCAGGACGTTCGGCAACGACCAAAACAGAAAATGTCTGCTGTGCTTGACTTGCTTTGATCTGCCAGCCTTGATCGCATTGTTTTACTGCAGTTTGTCCGGGAGCCAATGCATCAGTCATCAGCTTGACTTCTGCTGGTAATTCTAGGAAGATTTCTGCCACTGCTCGGTCGCTGACCAAATCGAGCGTAAGCGGTTGACCTACCGTACCAGCAAATTTAGGCTCTTTGAACTGCACCGTCCCTTCAGGCTCAGATGTTTCTGCGGCAAACTCCTCAAGAACGCCCTCATCCGTTAGCGTTTGTGCAAGGTAAGGCGGCTCGGTTTCAGCAAAAACAACGATGAGAGGGACACTCATCAAGCGTAATCCCATAAAAACAAGCAGCAAGCGAATCCAATACTTCAAGTTTTGCTTTTTCATTCCATGCTCTCCTTTACTTCTTACGTTTCCATGGTCGGCTTTTTATTCTTCCATAACAGCCAAATGATTATGCCAAGAAGGAAAATTACTAGTCCTAATGCGCTGATCAACCACCAGTTTTGCTCCTCTTCAATGGTGACATCCTCACGATTCAACTGTCGTGCTGTGTCTGCTTCCACAGTGAACGGAAATTCCCAGGTCCACTCCTCGCCTTCAGCTCGAGCGGTTAGGCTCATTACATATTCTCCGCTGTAAAAACGATCCCCCTGCAATGAAACGGGAAAATGAAAGTGTGAATTTGGCGCCATTTGCATCCCTTCACGCTGTGCTTCATATAAAACTTCTTCCTGATCCGCTCGTCGAACAGCTGCCTCTACCTCTAGGCGATTGACAAAACGCGGCAACGGATTTTGCAGCGTTGCCCGAAACGCATTGCGATAATTGACTTGACCGGCAAACACATCCAATAACGCAAGCTCTGGTTCAATAATAGAAGCTTCATTGCGGACAACGACGCCTAGAATATAAGCAAACCGATTTTGGATCGCAACACCTTCTTCCTCTGATCCAGTCGCTTCTGCGATGACCTCTCGAATACGTAAACCGCCGACTAGACTACCAGTAAAGGCTTCTTCAGGCATATGTATGGGTAACTCGATCGTCTTTTTTTCCTTGGCTGACAAAATGATCTCTCCTGGTGATTCGATTAGATCAGCTATCGAATAAGGCAAAGTCGGGTCAGGTTCTGCGGCATCTTTGCCATATTCCACGACGCCATTTCCGTTAGTGAACGCC
Source organism: Enterococcus sp. 5B3_DIV0040 (assembly GCF_002140755.1). Taxonomy (NCBI): domain Bacteria; kingdom Bacillati; phylum Bacillota; class Bacilli; order Lactobacillales; family Enterococcaceae; genus Enterococcus; species Enterococcus sp. 5B3_DIV0040. The sequence continues at coordinate 977,253 of NZ_NGLC01000002.1, read as the reverse complement.
GTATGTGCGGATATTTCGATCGTGATTTCCTTTTCCGCACGATTTTGAATCGTCACTCCTAGAACATCATCGGTCCCTGGCGCTAGTTCTAGATCAAAATAGCCACTATTCCCATCTGGTAATTGGCTTTTCGGTAAATTGGGGACCACATGAAATGGCAATTCTGATTGTGTTTCTGCCCAACCTGTCATCGGCAATCCAACGAGTACCATCACCAGTAAAACAAACCCAGCTACTAGCCTCTTTTTGATTGATCTCTTGCTTTGTGTCTTCATAATGAATCATTCCTTTCAAAATAGGCAGGAACGACTCGTCTCCTGCCTATTCCCTATATCCCTTGCCCACTTCCCGACTCGTTTTTCCCTAATCGCAACATGCTGATTATTTGCTCTCGCGCTTACTGGTAAAATGATCCGTTAAAACCATGTGCCCATATTCGTGCTTTTGAGCCAAGCTAAAAGACTGGCTTCTTTGCTGTGTTCTTCCCAAAAAACTTATTCCTTAATTGCCAGGAGTGGCACTTAAATGCCAAGTCAGAGTAGCCGTATAAGCGGTTGCTTGCGGATTCGCTCCTGTCGGTATATGGAGCCAAATCGCTTCATTGAGAATATCCTCTTCCCCAGCTGCATGCTGTTGATTTAGCAGGGTTTGATCACCCCATTGAACCGTTGAAAGACCCGCCCCTTGGCCAGGAGCTGCAGACATCAAGGTGTTGCCTTCCGTCCCAACATCGATGGTTTGATGGTTAAATTGATTGCTAGGTGCCGTTGGAAAGGTAGCCGGATCTAATGCATTCGAACGAATCTGTGGATTTTGAAATTCGATATAAGCCCCACGTAATTCATGATTCGAAGTGGCATCGGTACTTGTAAATTTGATCCAAATCGACATTTAACGTCCAGCCGTTATGTCCACCACGGGTATCCAATACTTGAGCAAAAGAGACATATGGCGCGGTTCCTGACCCATCAGACAGTCGTTCTAGCTCCGCAAACATGGCGGATTTTCCAGGACCTGTGCTGATCACTTGGGTCCCAAAATCGAAGCGCTTTGGCACATGCACCAAAGTGAATGGACCGATTACCTCTGGATCGATCGGATCAATTTCTACCTCTGGCTCTTTTTCAGGTAATTCAACATCGATCTCTTCCTCTTCTCCAGGGATGAAATCTACTTCATTTTCGGTATTTCCTTGCAGGATGGGTGTTGCTGCTGCGGTCACTCCCCCAGATAACACAGCGATACTCATGATACTGATTGTTGCTAAATAAATACGTTTCATAAAAAATTACTCCTTTTCCTATTATTATTCGCAGAAAGAATCTACGATGATTACTATTGATCGATGCATAAACCTTTTTTCGCTAGAATTGGTTGCCAGATGACTTACTAATCTTTCCTTTTCTTCAAAATCCACAACTGCCTTATCCTAAAACAAGCGCGCAACCGTATTGCCTAAAGGCCATTTTTCTCGTTAGCGGATCGCCCTGCGCATCGTTTCAAGTAAACAACCACACTCAAGATGACGAGCAGCAGACCTATCCAGCAAATAAGTAGTCGTTGGTGACTGTTCGTTTGCGGAAAACGATCATTTTTTGCGCTATCAGACGAATCTTCTTCAGGTGCTCGCCATTCCCCTGTCGGCGGTTTTGGCTCTGGCTTTTCAGGTTCCTGGCCACCAACAAAACGGATGACCCCTTCTGTTCTAGCGGTGGACACTTCTTTGGCTTCTACGAAATCAGCGACTAGCAGACAACTTAACAGCAACATTGGTACAATAAAATACCTCAATTTACGAAGCGCCATGTATTCCTCCTCATTTTCCTCTCGTTCCTTTTTCTCTTCCAAAAAACATACTTCAGACACAAACGAAGTCCTCCAATCCTTCATTTAGGATGGAGACAACCATTTTAATCGCTTCTTTATACCCAATGTATTTAGGCAAAAAAAAGACCTGCGGTTGCTTTTCTATGGAGTAATCAAATGGGATGATATTGGTGATCAAAATATCACAGTCAAGTTGGTTGATCTGTTCCGATGTTAATTGCTCTTCATAGAGCACAGCCATCCGACCACTAAAATGATGTTCAAAAATACTATAGACCCATTCATCGATCACATAATTATTGGCAAGCAACACCACGATTTTTTGCGAAACCCGAATCAATTGATTGCCAAAAAGATAAAGAACGAAGGAACAACAAAAGTCCGTAAAAAATTGATTTTTGAAACATTGCGGAATCTCATTCACTTCCATAAACCTAATCAAAGGCTCATACAGATCAAAAGGCAAAGAAAACACAAATTGATTCGTACTATCCGGATTTTTTAGGTAGATAGGTGCTAAACCAACTTTTGCATATTGTCGTACTAAAAAATCTTCAACGACCTGTTGAATTGCACAAGGTTCGTCAAGGTAAGAATTGTGCTGTTCAAAAAAAGCAACAAAAAGTTCAACGAATCGCTTACTCGTTTTTGAAAAGGTATTGAGGGGAATCCTCGTTTTCCCCCGAAGCGCCCACTGCGCATAGAGCATTAGGTAAATAAAGCACGCTTCCTGAAGGAGCCGTTTTTTTGCGATGGGTTGAAGACTGCTACTTTCTTGAAGTGTTTCCTTGATCGTCAGAAAAAGCGGATCTTGCTGGATCACTGCTTGGACCTCAGGATCAACGATCAAGGTTCCAAAAGTGGCACGCTGAAAAGACAAACGAATAATATTGAGAAGCTTTTTTCTTGAAACGATCCCCACGTTTTGCTCAATTCTTTTTAAAAGCGTTTCTTGGAGCTGATGATCAATAACTGGCAACTCAAAATAGTGCGTTTCGCAATAAAAATCCCAGAAGAACTTTCGCTGATTGATTTCTTCTCCCATCAGCCCAATCGGTGCTTTGGTTACCACCAAACCGTATTCATCAAGAATCAGCTGTAATTTTTTTAAGAGTCGATTTGCCGTTGATTCTGAAATATGCATGGCTCGTATCCAAGCTAGAAAAGGAAACGTTTGTCCCGCATAAAAAGCTTGTACTAATAAAATCAGTGGTTCTCGCTCATAGAAAGAGCGTCGTTTTTTATAGTACTCACCATGATCCTTGATCACTAACTTCATGCCGTGATGGGTCCCTTCAAAAGAGATCGTATCACCAAAAAATGTGCGTAGTGCTTTTAAGTCCGTTAAGATCGTCCGCCGAGAAATACTCGCTTTTTCTGAGAGCTGCTTGACACTCAAAATCTGTTCGTTTTCCATGTACGCCAATAGTATCAGGCTTCTTCGATTCACTGAGTTCGTTACCAATTGGAATGTAAGACTGTTCACGGGCTTAATCTCCTTTAGCAAATTTCCTATAAATTATTTATCAAATCATAGGTCCCTCCTTTAGCGCTGCCTTCGAATCGTTGCAATGTTTCTTGTTTGATTCTAACAAAATTACCACCTATTTTTTATCCAGCATTTGCACACGAGGGTGCAAAAATATTGACTTTCTATCAATATTCATCTATTTTGCAGGCTCTCAAAGGTAAATATTAAGTGTTATTTTAAATAGTTCCGCTACGTTTTTGTTTATTGTTTCTCCTTCATCAATTTCTAGCTATACTCACAAATAAGCCACAGCTTTTTTAGTAACAGCGCCGATTTCAACTGATTGAAGCACAAAAAAGCAGCTAGACACTTGTCTAGCTGACTATATAGAATTATAAGTTAGAGCAATCTCCTATTTCTTTTTCAGTACGCTTATAAACACACCGCCTACCATGATTGCACCTAGAATCACCAGCCATGCAGCCCGTTGCTCATTCGTTTGAGGAAGAGCCTTTACTTTTTCTTGACTGGAAGATTTCGTGGCTTCGCTACCAGCACTCGTGTCAGTGGATTGGCTCTCATGGGAATTTCCTAGTGTGGCACCGTCACTGTTTGTGGTCGTTGTACTCGGTTCCGTCGTGCTTGATTCTGTTGTACTTGATTCCGACGTACTTGACTCCGTCGTGCTTGGTTCCGTCGTACTTGACTCCGTCGTACTTGGTTCCGTGGTACTTGGTTCCGTTGTGCTTGGTTCTGTGGTGCTTGGTTCTGTGGTACTTGGTTCCGTCGTGCTTGGTTCGGTTTCTTTTTTTGTATTGGTGATTACAAGGGTATCTCCCTCAGTCGTCACACTGCTTTCGAAGCCGTCGGGGACATTGACTTCCTCAACCCAATACACGAAGTCTTCCCCTTGATTGTTGTATTTTGGTAAGTCTGCCATTTGACCAGCAACGGGTAGTTTTGTGAATGATGCTTGAAAATCATTGGCTTTTTCAAGGGTCAAACGGTCTGACTGCTGCCAACTGTCTGCTGCCGTAGTAGTGGTTCTTTTGACTTGATAATCGATTTGGTCGGGAATCTCAGCTGCTGAAACATTGACCCACTTTTTAAGAACCTCAAGGGAAACGCTGGGTGCTTTGATGGAAGGAATTGGGAAATCTAATGCTTCATCACCGCTTGCTGGGGTTAAGGTCGTACGGCCATTGCACAACACCCACGTCTCTCCTTTAAAATCTGGGGCTTCCGTATTCAGACGAACTTGGTAGATCAACGTCAGTTTTTCATTTTCACCTAAAGCTACCCCACTGACCGTAATGGTCTGATTCTTTTCAGAAACGGTTACTCCAGTTGCAACTTCCGGCGCCTCGACCCACTCTCCTTGCGCATTTTTGCGCCACCCGACTAGCTGGTACGAGTCAGCATCAAAATTGCCAGCTCCTTGCAAAAGAATACCCTCGCCCATCGGATCCGTAATCGTCCCATCAGGGATGGTTTTATCGATATGATTGGCGATCTCCGTCAATGCTGAACCCAATCCACTCAGGTTTTCATCCGTCGTTAAGTAATTGCTTGGTGCAGACGCCAGATTACGCCCAATGTATTCCCCTCGTGCGGAAGGCGCCGTTGCTACCGAATAATAGGTAAACCCAGATTTTTTAAGCGCGACGATCGTGCCAAGGGTTTCGTCGGTCACCACCTTACTGCTAACAGGAATGGCTTGCGGATCTGACGGATTTTTACTTGTCGTATGGTAAGCAGTAGCCGATGTTTGAAATGACTCGACATAGCTTTCCGTGTGATAGCCATTGTAATCGCGGATTGCGCCAGTATTTTGATAAACTGTTGCATCATCTGCTGGCAAATAACTACGATTGGCACTGTCATCACCAATATGGATAAACAGCTTTTCCGCTTCTGGTCGACTTTCTTCCAGTAATAGCTGTTGCCCTGCCAGCAAGCCCTTTTGCATGAAGGTTCCAGAATGGGTTTCGGCCGTCTCCCGCAGAAATTGTTCTAAGTAGGCGATATCGGTAGAAAAACCATTGGTGGTGTAGATTTCCCGATTGTAGGCAACGATCCCGATCCGAATGGAACCATTCGCCAGCGAATCAGCCAATTCATTTCCAAACTGCTGCAACCCCAACAAGGCGTTGGTCAATTTTTCTCCCGTCATAGAGGAAGAATAATCGATCACCATGACCAGATCAACAGGGGTACTGGTCTGATTGCCTTTGACAGCTAACGTTACATCAAATAGTCCTTGATCCGCTGCTTCTTTGACACTCTTTTTCAGATACGCTTCATCTGCATAATTGACATAGTTCTCTTCATCAAAAGCAACCCCCGGCGCCTGTCCATACTTGTAATTGTACGTATCTCCTTGCGCCGTTCCATTTGTCAAATACTGCCCGGTCGCATCGGTTTGATAGTCAAAATCATACGTGGTGGTTTCACTGTTTACAGTCAGACTGCCTATAAGAAACCCCATCAACAACAGGAAAAAAATCCCTGCATGCTTTTGCCAACCTCTTTTGTGTTTCATCGCTTTCGCTCCTTTATTTCCGCACTGCTTTCCTCACAAAAATCCTTGAGTAATGAGGAAAGCGAGTCTTTATCAGAAAACAGTATAGAAGGTTTTGCTGCGAAAAGGAGACAAAAAAATGCCGATTTCATTTGCAAAAAAATCACGTTTTTTGTGCTATCATAAGAGAATCGAGTACATAGAGAAACCTTTAGAACGGAGCTTGGATTATGGAACGCTTTTATCCATTTTTTGGACACACCCTCAAGAGAGATATCGACTTGCTGCGGTTTTTGTATCTTCAAAAACGCTTTGTTCCCATTGAAGAGATCAGTCAAGCGTTGGCTTTGGATCGCCGCTCCATCCAAAAAAGCTTCGACACTTTAAGCAAACGCTCGCTTTCCTTGCAAGACGATCCCTCACCGCTTTTGGTTGCCAAACACGGCTTGGGGTTATCCTTTATTGGGACGAAGCGAGACTACAAGCGATTGAGTCGGCAGTTGCTGGAAGCAAATCCCTTTTTTTATTTGCTGGAAACTCTTTTGCTGCAAAATGAGATCAATTTGATCCAATTCGCCGCTGATCATTACTTCTCCGAATCAACCGTTCGCAAACGAATCTATGCGTTGCAAAAACTGCTTGCTCCATTGGGATTTCAGCTGCAAAAGCAAAAAGGGACGGTTCGACTCGTAGGCAGTGAAGCCCGTATCCGCTACTTTATGATGGTCTTCTTTTGGCGAACATTTGCTGGTCTGCATTGGCCCTTTACTGGTCTTTCCCAGAAAAAATGTGAAACCATCGCTCAAGACTTTTACCAAAACAACCAGATTCCCTTTAACCCGATCGAATTGAAAATGACCACGTACATTTTGGCCGTCACTATTTTGCGGTTTCGCAAAGGACAACGGATTTCGCCAGAAGCAGTGGCGATCAAACCGCCCTTGATTGGGTCAGATCTTTCCCTGTTTCACCCTCTGATTGATGAAGAGACCGCTATTTACAGCCATTTATCGTCAGAACTAGCGGAACACTTCTTTCTCGATGCAAATGAATGCCGCTTTTGTTTTCTATGGCTGGCATCCAATCTCGATCGAACGTTTGCCGCTGCGCAACTGGACGCTGCGTTTTCCCCAAAAAAACCAACGACCAGCATCCAAAAACTGCTCTTGTCGATGACCGCTTTCGCACCAAAATCCAAGTTGACCCGTCCTTGCAAAAGTAGGATCGTGAATACCCTCTTGAATGGGCTTTTAACGATCGAATTGTTTGGGCCAGTCGACCATACATTAGCTGGCTATAATACTGCACAGTTTTTAACCGAACATTTTCCTGATTTACAAAAGCAAGCCGAAAAGCTAGTGACGAAAACTTCGTTCTACCAAGCAGATCCGCTGAAACGCAGTGGCTTTTCTCTTTATGTCGCTACGGCGTGGACGTTGATTTTGCCGCCAGCTGATTTTCAGCAAAAAATCAAGATCAAACTGGAAACAGACTTGCCGCTGGCGATTTCACTGACCATCAGAGAACTGATCAAAGCGCCATTTCAAGGGTTCTACAACCTTGATATTCGTGATCAGTTTGTCGACGACGACTACGATCTCTGTCTAAGCACCACTCCATTGTCTGAAACCTTTGAAAAAGGACCCGTCCTGTTGATCAATGCGCAAATCACCGTCCCTGATTTGCTAGCGATTCATCAGGCGATTGAAACGTTAGATAAATAAAGGATAAAAAACCCGCTCTTGGCTGAATGACAAGAGCGGTCAATCTATTCTTAAAAATACTCCCTAACTTCCCATTCCCTATTGCTTCACTTGGATCACTTCACAGAGGGCACTTTTTAGTTTGAGGATGTAATCGATAAATCACTCGCTCCCAGTCTTTCTTCGTTGGTATGCTACTTAACAAGATATAATCATCCGTCAAACCATAATCCAGGACATAGGGGCGATAATTTGTGACGATCAAAACCTTCTGGTCCGCTTTTAATCGTTCTTCTGTTAATTCGTGCAATGAAAGAAAAATGACTTGATACTTGTTTGCAAAGAGCCGAATTGCTTGTAGTCGAATCATTTGAACGACCATTGAGTCCCCTTCTATAAGAAATAAAATATTTTTTTTGGGTTGATAATAGTCGAGCAGTAAGTCACTTACCGTTGTAAAACTGATAGCAATATCTTCCATAAATTCTGTTGCAAAAGCTAACTCTTCTTTGTACTTTTCCAAAAATGCTTTATTTTTGTAGTAGGACTCTTGATGGTATGTTTTTATTGAGGTGACTTCTTCAGCTTGTCGCTTGTTCAAAGATGGACAAATCACTTCATTGAGTTTTCTAGACACCAGAAAGGAGGTTAAATAATCTTCTAACAGTGACTGATCCCAGCCCTTAAATTCCGCACTAGCAAAATATGCTTTTGCGATCGGCTTTACTTCTGGCCAGAAATTAAATCGAGCTAGAAAAGTTTTTTCTCGATCGTATTGATTGATTGTTCGCGTACATATAATCATGTAGTGAAGCCAAGCAAGTTCTTCTTTGGGTAAAGATACCCCATACTCTTTGAAAATAACTTCTTTTAGAATCTCAAGCAATTTAAAATCATTTTCTTGATAGACAAGCTCTTTTGCCCATTCAGGAATCGAAACATAGTGCTCTTTTTGCGCCCGTACAATCGTTATATACAGCAATGAATAAAAAGCTGAGATCGTCAAACCAGTCCCTACTTCATATTTTCCCAATTTATCAGAAAGTCCCTTGAGAATCATATGATGCAGACCTTCTGGTGGTCTGATCGTATAAGGGGTAGGCTCACCTACATAGTAAAAATCAAAAAAGAATTTACGAATACTTGCTTCATCGCCTACCAAAGTAACCGGTGTGAAACTTAGAGAAAGTCCATACTCTTTTAAGGCTGGTTGCACACGTGCAATAAACCGCCGTAAAGTTGTTTCCGCATAATTGTATCGATAAGCCAATTCATTCAGATCAACTACTTCTCCATAAAAAATATTCCCAATGATCTCAAATAAAATTTCCTGATTTAATAGCTGCTCTTTTTTTTCTTTAAAAAGAACACGATTTCGTTCTTCGAAATGAAATCCGCTATTGCTTGATACCAATTCAATGCATTCGCCAAAATGCTCTTTGATCAAGCGTATGTCTTTCACCAATGTCCGCTGAGAAATAGCCAATCGCTCAGAAAGAACCCCAACTTTAAAAACTTGTTCTCGTTCAATAATCGTTAATATTTGCATCCAACGCTTTGTACTCGGGCTTGTAATAAAAGACATCTGAAGTTCCCTCATGCCATCTCTTCACTCATTTCCTTTTCTGACTTGGCTCTATTCATTCTACCATACAACAGAAACCCCTTTCTTCGCTACGTCAAATGAACTTCTTTCTGAAAACATAAGATGTGGCACGAAACATCCATTGTTAGAAAAGTTCGCTTTCGCTTTTTTGAACTTGCTGCGGGCTTTCTTTCAATCCGTAGCAAGACAAGCACCATTCTTTTCCTGGATCAAATGATGGCACTGCGACACGCGACAAATAAGAAAAGTGCTGACCTCCATGTACACATACAACCTTTTGCCTGTGCGCAGCAGATTTTCTATTACAGATTCAAATAAAAAAGCTTAACACCTCGTAGATGTTAAGCAGAATCAACTATCATTCTATGTTTGTTCAATACTCGGTGCCCGATTTTCATTTGATATTCTTCTCTAACTCCGAGTTAAAACGTCACAACCGCTTTGACCAATGGATCATCTTCTAACGTTTGGCGTTCTAGCGCCTCTTGCAGTTTTTCTAATGGGTATTCTTCCGTGATATATTTTGTGGGATCGATCATGCCACTAGCAATCAAGTCGATCGTTGCTTCAAACTCTTGGCGGGTGCATGAAACGCTGCCGATGAGCTTGATTTCCTGCAAGACCAACCGATTGAATGAAAAAGGAATTTCAGGAGCAACGGAATTTCCGATCGCCACGATCGTTGCACCAGGACGAGCAGCCTCAATGCACGTCGCTAAGGAACTGCTGGAACCGACCGCTTCAAAAATCAAATCGAACCCACCAGCAGACGCGTCTTTCAATACTTCCCCACGGTTTGGATCCTTGGCATCAAAGTAATCGTCAAAGATTCCCACTTCCTTGGCTTTCTCAATTTTTGTATCGTTGATTTTGGACATCGCCACATAAGAAGCCCCAGCTTTTTTTGCCAATTCGCCAATCAATTGCCCGATGATCCCACTCCCAGAAACCAAGACTTTGTCATTTAACTTGATGTTGGATTTGCGGACGGCATGATAGGCAACCATCAAAGGATCAATCAAGCTAGCCGCTGTATCTGAAACTGTATCTGGCAATTTATAAGCATTGGACGCTTTTCCGACAAACCGTTCGGCATAGGCGCCATTGCAGACAAAGCCGATATAATTGGTGCCATTTACTTCCCGACACAAATGCTCTTGCCCTTTTTGGCACATATCACATTTCCCGCAATAAAGATTGGCCCAAAAAGCAACACGATCGCCGATTTTAAAGGAACTATCGCCTGCATCCGTCACGACACCGCAAAACTCGTGACCCATGATAAAATCGGACTCCCCTGTTTTGCCCCAACCTTTCCCTGCTTGCCACATATGCACGTCACTGCCGCAGACGCCGCACGCTGAAACTTGGATCTCGATCAGTCCTTCTTCCACTTTCGGCACAGGGACTTGTTTGACCTCGATTGTTTCTGGTCCTTTTAATACAGCAGCTTTCCTGGTTTTTTCTGTCATTTCTGTTTCCTCCTCATTGCTTTTTCCTTTGCTTACTGTCATACTAACATTAAAGTTAACTTCAAAGTCAATGTTAAGGAGTGGAAAAAATGACCTATACAATATCCCAAGTTGCGAAAGCTTTAAATATCCCTACGTCAACCATCCGCTATTACGACAAAGAAGGCCTTTTGCCGACGTTGGCGCGCAAAGAATCTGGCTACCGTTTGTTTTCAGATACCGAAATTGAGATGCTGGAATTGATCGAATGTCTGAAGGAAACAGGCATGACCATTAAAGAGATCAAAGATTATGCACAATTGACACGCCTTGGTGATGACTCGCTGCAAGAACGCCATAAAATGTTTCTTGAACAAAAAAAAGCGCTGCAAGCGCAGATAGACGCTTTGCAGCAATCGATGGCGTTGATCGACCATAAGTGCTGGTATTATGAATCAGCGATCGCAGCCGGTACAGAACAAATCCATTTCCCAATCAAAATGTCATTGAGAAACAAAGAGAAGTTTCAAGCGCTCACCGCCCAAAGCGAAGATCGCTAACGTTATGTATCGTTCACAGGACTATCTGCCTGCTTCTAGTGACCCGAAGCAAACCTACTCTTGGTACTTTTCAAATACTTGCTTGTCTGCTAGTGAATAGACTTGTTCATACAAATAATCAAAGAGGGTATTCATGTTTTCTTTCGTATCGCTCACTTCATCAAGGATCTCTTTTGCCGTACGATGAGCGATATTCAAGCGCATTTCAGCGTTGTAGATCATCCGTTCTGCTTCAACCTGCGCTTCTTCAAGCGTTCGATCTGCTTTCTTTCTAGCAAATAGCAAAATATCCCGCATTTCCGCTTGAAACTGCTGATTTTCTTTTTGTAACTCTTGGTTTTCTTTTTGCAGCTCATTGACTGTTTTGCGAAGCGCAGCGGCTTCTTCTTCCTGAACGCCTCGAGCCTGCTCCTCCAGCTGTGCTTCTTTTTCAGCGAGTTGGTTCGCCAGATTTGTGATGACTTCTTCTTTTTGGAGCAGCAGCTGTTTTTGTTCTTGGGCTTTGCTTTCATACCATTGTTTTTCTCTCGCCCAATCCAAGCGTTCAAAAATCGCTTTTTCTTTCACTTGCTGGATATCCGATTGTGAGCGATGCAAGGCTTCTGCATGGAGCCGTTTTTCAAGTTCGGTGATTCTCGTACGTGCCAATGCTAACTCTTGATGGGTTTGTTCAAAGCACATATCTGCTGGTAGGTCAGGCGCCAGCTCCAACTGCTCCTTGTTGGCTTCTGCGCTAAACTCTTCAAAGGAACGTTTTTCTTGATAGCCGTGTAAGGGCGCATTGACGGTGTCATTGCGCTTTTTGGTGCTTTTACGCTTTTTCTTCCCTTTACTGCTTGTCGGATGTGGCATGCCCGTTTCTGACGACCAAGATTGCGCAGAGTGCTTAGGCGATCCTTTTGGCCCTGATCGTTCCTCTAGCCCTGCTTGTGCGGAGGGAGACGGTGCCAGCGCCTGCCCGCTTCGTTGCCCCTGCTTTTTGCCTTTTTGGGGTTTACTACTGGTATCCGTTAGCCCTTGATCGTTACTCGTAGCCTTCTTTTTTGAGGTATCGGCGATCGTTTCTTTCGCTGGTCCACTGACAACAGCTGCCTCAGCAGATCCGTTGTCTTTCTCATACGTTTCTTCAAATCCTTTTAATTCTTTCAATGATACTTGGTTCATTTCATCGAATAGCGTCTGAGCAGAAAACCACCCACGCCCCTTCTTCTTACTCATCCCATGAATCCCTCCCTTTCATCAATAACTCTTTTGATTGTTTCTTTCTAAGCGCCCGTGTCTGAAGCTTGAGCAAGCTCTTTTCGGTTGAGTACTTGCCACTGTCCCTGGGCATCGCGGACGATCGTTTGTTCAAATGACGTATCGGGCGCATCTGCTACTTGTAAAACGAAATGGCACCGTTGCACGCCTTGTGCCTGTGATAGATCATCGATGATTCGTTCCAAGTTGGCCTCCCAAGTGGAAAAATCGGCAACCGAGTGCAAATGACTGGCACTCGTTAAGGTGATTTCTTGCAGCGGTTGATCAATATGGATCAATACGACGGTCGGTCCTAAAAAGGGCGTCACTTGCGCCCCAAATTCTTCTTCTAGCTGAAAACGTGCTTCTCGATCATCCGCCATCAGCAGCGTCTGCCAAGCAAGGCTTTCAAAAGGGAGTCCCGCAGACGGGTACACCGATAACGATTGTTGCATCCCTTCCATCTGTTCTTTTTGTAAATGTAAGATTTCCTGTTTCAGCTGCTGGCTTTCCTTTTCAATCCTACGAACTTGCGTCTGTAAGGAAAAATGGGGAAAGGTAAAAAGCAGCAGACTTAAAAGAAACAGACCACTGACCATCAGCAACGCTAACGGATGTTCATTACGAATCTTATGCTTAAAAAAAGCCAGTTTTCTTTTTTCCAACTCCGTCATGTTTGTTTGCCGCTCAAGCCTTCGAACAAAGATTTCGAGGTATCCCCGTTGAGCAAGTACCCCGATCGCCACAAAACAAAGCAGCAGTATACTGCCATAAACCATCTTCACGGACATCCCCCTTTCCAGCTTTCGGTCTCTAAATAAGCCTCGATTTTCAATCCGACACGCTGACTGACCTCATTGAACTCTTAAAATAAATTCAAGACGACCCCACGAAGCGCCTCGCTCGTCACCATCCCAAATTCACGACTATCGATCGAGTGCATGATGGCATCCCCGACGACGAAATACTCACCTGGCTGCAAGATGCCCCCGATTGGCAGTTCCCTCGCCGTTTCTTGCGTCAGCGTAAAGGTATAGGAAAAATCATAATAGGAACCTGACGCACCCAATAGCAAGCGATTGCCACTGCGGGCATAAGAATCGCCAGGAACCCCGATCACTCGTTTTACGATCAGCCGCCCTTCATGCTCAAAAGCCACGAGGTCATAGCGATGGGGCAGCTGATTCTTTTGAATAACGACTAATTCGTTGTTTTGAATGATGGGGACCATCGACTCACCGCTGACCCGAGCAATCTTGTAGTTTGAAAAGAAAAAGAACAGCAGCAGTAGCAGACAACTTATTCCCAACACACGAAGTGTCCATTGCTTTTGGAATCGACCCATGATACCTGTTGCTCCTCTACCATAATTTTACGTCGTACGTAGCCTTTGACTGATTATACCGTTGACTCTACCGCTTTTAGCGAAGGGCAGATGTTGCTGGAAGCTCTTCACTAGGAATCGAGCCTTCACATGAACCAAGAAAATCGGCTAAAATTGCCTTGCCGAGGCGTTCGATGGAATTTGGCTCAATCGGTCGTTCCAACCGATAGATGGGCTGTTCCAATTCCAGCAAAAAGAGCGGTTGATCGGTGACCAACACCTGGCGGGCGGTGAAAATCGACAGCTCACTCGTAGCCTCGACGACGACATCCACTCCTTGTGCAACCAGCCAATCCCTCAGACGTTGCTTGATCCAGCCTTTGATTTTCTCATTTCCACTCAAATGATAGGTGATCATCAGCTGTTTGTTTTTTAACTGCTGCTTGTTTAAATACGTCTCCCCCAATGTCACCAAATAGTGAGAAGCAGCGCTAGAAAGTGCCGTAGACTTTCCAATACCAGACGCTGCTGGCTTTTGACGATCTCGCAGAAAAGAAGGTGGCACATGGAAGAGTCGATCCAATAACATGACTGCTAACGTCACTTGCACGAAGACGCGATCTTCTCTCAATGTCTCTGCTTGCTTAGGAAACGTCTCTCGCAAACTATCGATTGGATCAAAGGGCACCGTTTCTTCGACCCACGGATGTTTCAATAAAAACGAAAGTACCCCTTCATCTGCCATCATCAAAAACAATAGGACACACCGTTCTTGCTGCGACAAGGACCTGCAGACCTCCAAGCCTTCGATGACAAAGCCCGTTTTTTCAAGAAACAACCGACAAAAGTCAGCCATTTCCCAATTTTCCTCCAAGCGCCCACCTTGTTGCGCCCGCAAAAGAAAGACCTTCGTCCACTGCAGCGAAACCACTGGATCGATCGGCAAGGAGGGACGATACCGCAGTGTCAACGTCTCAGCCAGCTGCTCAAAGAGTTGGTGAGGCTGTTCCTCTTCCTCAAAATAAAAGGCTTTATAGAAATACCGTATATTTCCTTCTGCCCCTTCTAGGCACCACTGCTTTTTATTCAAAGTCAGCTCATAAGCAGCGAACAAGGTCTGAAGCTGGCGGCATTGTTTCAAAAAGGTTTGATTGCCTAATCCAGTGATGGCAGCCAGTTTTTCAGGTATCGCCGTTTCTTGCTGACACAAGAAATGCAGAAACAACAGATTTGGGTCATCCGCCAGCAATGCTCGCTTTTTTTCCTGATACTCCGCCAATTCTTGGATCACCAATTCATAGCCATTGCTGGCAGATGCGAGGATCGTCGAAGCCCCAAACCGTTGGCGTAGTTCCTCAATGTCTGAAATAATCGTCCGCCGTGAAGCGCCGCACGCTTGTGCCAGCTGTTGCCCACTTAAATGTCCGTAACATTCCAACTGCCGCAAAATCGTCAGTTGCCGTTTGCGCGTCATTGAAAATAAACTGTTCATCAATAAAGACGGCTTGTTTCTCATCGTTTCACCTCCCCACACATCCGAAAGAAGAGAAGCTGCAGGCAATTTCCAGCAGCTTCTGCTTGATTCTTATTAAAACCTCGTTTTTCTGCGCTCACATAATGGTATCAATGGTTTCCATCGAAACAACGCTTCCTCCCTTTTGCTTTCACTGCTCCTCTCACCAGTAAATCGATGGTCGCTAGCAGCAAAGCTCGGGTATTGCTGTCTGCCTGTCTGATTTTTCAAGAACAACTAAAAAAGCGTAACGGAACTGCAGCTGCCGCTTGCCTTTTTTCCATGAAGGAAACATCACCAGCTAAGCAAGACAAGGAAATACAAAACCTTTCTATCTTATGTGATCGCTCGTTTTTCTGTGTCTTTTCTTCTATTGCTCACTGTTTTCCTTAGCCTTTTTTTTCTTGTTAATGATTAAAACAACAACGATGATCAGCAACAAAACAAGTGCGGCGATTCCGCCTATCAGCCACCAATTTGTTTCTGGTTCCAATGTCACGTCTTCCTCATTCAAACGTCGAGCATCAGCAGCCGCAATCGTAAAGGGTTCTTCCTAATGCCATTCCTCCCCTTGTGAACGGGCCGTCATAGTCAGGACATAGTCTCCTGGACGGAAACGCTCGCCGTTTAGAGGGATTGGAAAATCCATATGGGAATTTGGTGCCATCTGCATGCTTGTGCGCTGCGTTTCATACAAGACGGTGTCGCTGCCGCTGGCACAAACCTCGGCATCAATTTCTATATGGTTGACGAAAGTCGGTGTGTAATTTTGAATCTTGGCACTGATCACGTTCCGATAATTGACTTGACTGGCAAAAACTTCCAGTAATTCAAGTCCCGGATCCGTTGACGAGCGGTTATTGCTTACGACGACTCCTAAAATAAAGGCAAACTCATTACGAATCCCGATTCCTTCTGTCTCCGCCTCCGCTGCCGCTGCATCGCGGACCTCTTCTACTCGGATCGATCCTGCCAGTACTCCTTCAAATTCTTCTTCAGGCATCGTCAGAGGAAGGGTAAGGATCTGTTCTTCTTGGGCTTCTAAGGTGATGACCCCGGGTGCTTCAATCAATTCGGCAATCGAGGCCGGCAATGTCGGATCAGGATATTCGGCATCACGACCGTATTCTACTACTCCGTTGACGTTGGTGAAGGCAGTATGAGCCGATACTTCGACGTCGATGGTTTCTTCCGATGTATTTTGGATGCGTAACTGCAATTCCTCTTGTTCCCCTGCGCCTAAATTCAGATCAAAATAGCCGCTGGCACCGCCTTCTATCTGGCTGTCAGGGAAAATCGGGGTGACAAAAAAATTCAACTCTGATTCTATGTCATCATTTGCTCGTACTGCTGTCGGCAAAGTAATCAATGAGCAAAGCACGATCATTGCAGTCAAAAGCCGCAGCCAGCGTTGGTTTGTTGGTTGTTCGATCACTGTTGGTTCTCCTTCCAAAAAAAGGCAGGAATAACGGTCTACTCCTGCCAGTTGTTTCACATTATTGTTGCGTTGCTTTAAAGATTAGTCTTCTTAGTCTGGTACTGTTTCGCCATTTCCATCCGTCGCACTTGTTAAATGCCAAGTTAGTGTTGCCGTATATTCAGCAGCTTGTGGTGTAGCCGTTCCCGGGATATGCAAGCGAATAGCTTGATTCAAAATTGGATTTGTTTCTGCCTCATAAGCAGCATTCAATTCCTCTTGATCCCCCCAGTAAATTGACGATACACCTTGCCCTTGCCCATCGGTAGCAGCCATCACTGTAACGTTGGTCGAGTTTGCAGGGACAATCAAACTCTCGTTTCCTAATTCGTCTGGTGTGGTAAATGCATTTGGAAGTAATTGCAGTAAATAAACCTTATCCTCATGGTCATCAGGCAGTGCCTTCAGCTCTTCCTCAGTGTAATCATTGTGAACAATGGTTGGATTAAGAAATTCTAAATAAGCACCTCTCAAATTACTCCCGCTTGATGTAGTAAACTCTGTTAAATCAAGATTCAGTTCCCACTGTGAATCAATCAACCCGCGAGTATCAACGATTTGTGCAAAGGATACATATGGTACTCTTACATCCTCGTCATTATCTCTTGTGATTTCCTCCTCATCATCACCGGTGACAAGCTTTTCATGTTCGGCGAATATTGGATAAAATTCATTAGCAGTTGAAATTCTTTGTATACCAAAATCAAATTTTTTCGGTACATGGGCAATCGTTAACGGTCCGGTTGGTGGATCTGGATCAACGATTGTTACTGGCGGATACGGTACAGGAGGAACGACCTCTACGCCCTCACCATCACCAGCTCGGAACTCAATATTGTTTTCTGTTTCCTGACTACGTCTTTCTCCACTCGGCTCTGGGTTCGGCGTTGGTTCCTCATCTGCTACTACTTGTACGCCACCTGCGAAGATCGTAGAGGTCAGTGCA
Organism: Enterococcus sp. 5B3_DIV0040; assembly: GCF_002140755.1. Classification (NCBI taxonomy): domain Bacteria; kingdom Bacillati; phylum Bacillota; class Bacilli; order Lactobacillales; family Enterococcaceae; genus Enterococcus; species Enterococcus sp. 5B3_DIV0040. Next base: position 959,615 of record NZ_NGLC01000002.1, on the reverse strand, counting down.
GCGACTGTTGCTAAGCGAATCCATTTCATTTTTATTCCTTCTTTCTTTTAAATTAGTTTTTTTCATCGGCTTGCGCCGTTGGAACTGTTTCTCCTGATTGGGGGGTGGTGGTGCTCAATTGCCATGTCAATGTCGCCACATAGAGGGCTTCATCTTTGGCGGTGGCTCCCGGAATGAACAACTGGATCGCCTCATTGCGAACCACCGGCGCTTGGTCATGGAACTGTGCATTCAGCTCATCTTGATCGCCCCAAACAACGGATGAAGTGCCTGCCCCTTTGCCCGCATCGGCGGTCAGAACAGCTTGTGCCGCCCCATTGGCATCCAAACGTAAGCCCGCTTCATGGGCACTCGGTGCATTCTCTTGATTAAAACTGAGGTACTCGACTTCGCGTGAGGCAAAGATGATTTGCGCCCCTCGCAGTTCATTGTGCTGCGTCCCAGACTCAAACGCACTCAATGCCACCGTCAAACGCCAGCCAGCATTTGACCCACGGGTATCTTGTACTTGGGCGAAGGAAACATAGGGCACTTTGTTTTCTTCCCCTTGGGTATCGGCTAGTTGTTGTTTTTCTGCCACCATCGAATAGACGGCATCGCGGTTGGAGATTTCTTGGGTACCAAAATCCAAAGTCGGCGCATAAGCGATCGTCAATGGCCCTGTTTGTCCGTCTGGTCTGATCGGCGGGATCTCCACATCCGGTCCTTCTGGTCCTGGATCAGGTGGGATGACTTCCGTCGGGTCTCGGTCATTGGGCACAAAGCTGACTTGACCATCGGTTTCAGCGACTCTTACTTCAGCGGCGGTCCCTTGGAACCCGCCAATCAAAAGGGTTGCGGCAAGTATGGTACTCGTTGCAAATCGCAAAAATCTCATAAGATCATTCCCTTATTCTCTCTTGCTCAATTTTTCTGGTGTTCGTGAGGTTGCTTGTTCTTTTTGGTACCTGCGTGTCTTCTTCACTGTTGCATAGCCAGCGATCAATAGCAGCAAGGATCCGAGTGCCGTGGCACTGGAACTTTTTCGGGTATTCGTCTGGGGCAAACGTCCCCCATCGCCGCCAGGCTGTGACGGTCCGCTCGGTGGTGAAGGTTCTGGTTTGTCTGTTTCATAGACACCCGTGAACTGCACTGAGCCTTCTGTATCGACGGAACGCTGCTCTTGTGCCGAAACCAAAATCGTCGACGCACTGATCACTTGAAAAAAAGCAGCGAAGATCATCAGGTGGACCCAAACATTCCCCCTCGCTTTTTTCATTCTCCCTCCCCCTTTTTGACATCATCAAGCCTAAAAACCACCATTTTTTAGACACCCTCACTTAGACGGTAACCTTGAACAAAGTCGATTGGTCTTTGTTTCAGTTGGCTTTCAAAAACGCTGGTTTTTATCCTCGATATACTTCATTATAGCTATCTTTGTGATGCGGGAAAAATCAATAAATTCACTGGCTGATGAAATCGATGCCTGAATAAAAAAACAAACCCCCGTTTTAAACAAAACATGTATCTTGAGTTCTTGCTAAAACGAGAAATCCTTTGCATACCTAAAAACCCTTGCTATCAAAAGAAATTAAAACAAATCACTAAAAAGTATCTGCACTCATGTTTTTGCAATAACCGAAATAAAATAACAGTAAAAAAAGAGAGAGGAACATTCTTACTAATAAGGACGTTCCTCTCTTTCTAACGAACACCCCTATACTAAATTTTTGAGGTGTCATTTTTTTTGTGCCGCTTTCTTAGAGTTGCTAAACTGATTACAACGAGAACCATGCCTAGCAATGGCAACCTTCTGCTCGTTTCGCTATTTGTCTGGGGCAAACGAGCGGGTGGTTCCTTCTCGGGTGGTTCCTCAACGATTCGCTCCTCAATGATCGATTCTTCTACCTTCGGCTCGCCAATTTGACCCTGCACTTTCATTTGCCCTTCATTTTGCTGAACAGCCGTCGCTGCCAATGCAGGTGATGCAGTCAAAACAAAGAGTGAGCCGATGGTTAGTGCAGCTCTTAAGAATTTTGGCTTCATCTGTTTGTCCTCATAGATTTCTTAGCTAAATGGATTTCCATCACGATCTAATGGAACGAATTTTAAGTGCAGCTCGAATTCCGGGTACATATTATATTCTTTTTCAACCGGCGTGGCATTCCCTGTGAAAAAGAGAGTATTTACAGAATCTATATCCGTACGGTCCGTTAGTACGAATAATTCCTTCGGCGGGTCAAACTCCGAATCCGGAACGATTTTTCCATCGATAATCACGGGAAATAATTTATTGACCTCCAAATAATCAACTTCTTCCATATCTCTTGCCTCACTCACCCTAGTGACTAAGACTTGCACCGGTCGTCCGGAGTGGTTCACAAACTCGTGTTCAGGGGACATGATTTCTCGATGGTCAGACCATCGGGTCGTATAAAAGAGCGTTCTTGCTGGGAATGTTACATTGATCCATTGATTAATATCTGGTGGATTAGGCTGGGAAATATCTGTATTATCAAATTCACCGATAATTCCGTCCACTTGGAGTGAGCTTTCATTCCCTTGACCATCATTTCCATTAATATGCCTGTACTCATCTGCAAGAACTTGCCCGACACCGCCAAGCAATGCCATCGTCGTAAAACACGCAGCAGCGGCTTTTTTCATTTTTTTCATTTCCTTTTCCTCCTAAAATAATTTAATTGTTAACAAAAATTTTTACCTGTGCATGGGTAGTTCTTAGCCTTTCCAGGGTATCTGGATCAAAAATATGCACGTCTGCTCTGGTCAGGTATTCTCCCGCTTCTAAAGGAATCAGCAAACGAGCAGAGGTCACTTCTTGATTGGGTAAAATACCACCTGATTCATAGATTAGTTCCCCCGTCTCTTCTAAAAACAACTCCAACGCAATAGGGTACACATTTGTCCCGGGATTGATGATCTGAATACTGCCTTCGCTTTCTCCGTCTTCAAAATAGGCTTCTGGATTAAGGTTCAATGTAAAATAATCGGCATCTGCGATCTCCTGCGCCCGTTCTGCCAATTCACGATCGGTGGCGTCAATGATATCTGGCATCAAATCGCGACTGGCTAGCGGAGTAGGCGTACTTTGATTGTTTAAGTAATACCAAACACCCCCTAGACCCAACAACAATAAAAGCAATAACCATAACAACCACTTTTTCTTCTTTTGCTCTTTTTCTTCCATCCTTTTTCACCTCTATGTTCTCCTTGGGCAATCCTTAGCAATCGTGTTTCACCAAATGAAATCATTCCTGAATAGATCGCCTTTTCAACGCTTTCGTCCTTCATGCTTTCGTTATTTATTTTTTGTTGTCAACGATCGATTGTTTTTGTTCGCTAGTATCCTGTCCTATTTCTTCCTATTTATTAGCAGCTTCACTTACTTCTTTAAAATGATTGCTTTTTCCCAAACAAAAGTGTCGGTTTGTGAACCAGCCGAATCTTCCCTGAGAAGAGTTCCTTGGATCGATAAAATGACAACGGTCGATTCCATTTTTCCTTTCCTGTTTCCTTCTCGTCGAGTGAAGCGCAGCGAAGCAATTGCTTCCTCACCATACATCCTCTAGCAAACATGTGAAAATATGAGCGAAAAATAGCCTTTCGTTCAAGAAAAAAGAACTAGATTGCCTAATCCTTGCCTCTTTTTTCCCATCAAACCTAGGCAGAGCAAAGCAGCACTTTGATCGAATCAAGCGAATCCTTGTTGACGCTATCATTATAACGAGCTTTTTCTCAAAACTGAAATCAAGGATTTCACTGCCCAGTGAATTATGTGCATGAACTAGTTTTAAACGAAAAAATAACCAATGATTTAGCTGCTAAGACGGTTGATGTAGAGAGATTTTTCACAATCTCCCTCTTTCTCTCCCACATCTCTTTTTTCGCTCCGCTACGTGCTGAGAAGCTCGCCTGATGCGACAGAAACCTTAAGAATTTCTCAATTTCCTCTAAAAAACACTCCGCTGATGGTTTGAAAAAAGCCCCATTTGTTTGCACTAAAAAAGCAGCAAACGTCACTCCTTGATTTTCACCAAAAGGAGAAGCATTTGCTACCAATTCTCTTATGTTAAGTAGCCCCTACGAAAAGGATCGTCTGGGTCATTTCATTTATGTATGCTGTTTCTTACAAACAAGCTATTTCTTCCTATAAAAAAACGCTTCTTTGCAGATCCTTGTGCTTTACCTATTGATCATTCTCCTAAAGATTGCTTCTCTTTCCTTGTCCTGTAGCGCTGCACCCAAAAATACATAACCAGCAGAAAGAAATAACCCAGCAAAAGAATGATTTGTCCCAATTGAAACCAGCTGCGAAGGATCACAGATATGCTGGGAAAGAAATAATATATGCCATATTGTGTCACCGATATGCCTACCGATAAGCAGGCAAAAATGATAAAAAGTTTCATTCCATTGATGTCCTACCTTCATACGCTTTTTGTATTCTTTGTGACTTGCCTTACTATAACTTGTCTTACAAGGTACCTCGTTTCGCCGAAAAGGTCAACCAGCGTTCGTCATTGCCACGATCCTGACCCGTCAGTCTAACGTTTCTAAAAAAGCTCTTACTCAAGCAAGGAAGACCAACCAATTGCCTTCCCCACTGCGTTGTTTGAGTAGCCCTTTTGCTCTTGGTTATTCTCAAGGGTCCTTACCACCTGAAAATCGTCCGTTTCGCCCCACTACTACTCTTCATTTCTATCCCAAAAACGCTCTATCTATAAAACTTCCCCAATAGTCTATTGCTCGTCATCGTTTTCCATTTATCGCAAGCTTTTCTCCCAATTCTCAGACACAACTCGGCGCACCAAGAATGAATGTTCAGGACTCTGCTAAATGTTCGCTCAAATAAATCAAGCCCATTTTAGGTTTTTGCGTTAGCTTTGCCCCCGTGATTTCACGATAAAAATACTTATGGTCATTTTCAATCATTTCAATGACTTCTTCCTCACTCATCCCAAGGTCATCTAGCAATCCTTCTTTGCGATTGTTGCTGATTTCCATCAATATTTGCAATTGTGCATCAATCGCCAATAAGTTGCCCCATTGAACAAACAGGTTTTCTTCCTTGCTATGAAAAATCGTTAAAAACTCTTTTGCTAACCGGTGATAAAAGGCATTTAGTTTTGGAAAAAAGCGTAACACCCCTTGTTTTTCTAGCTCTGTTTGAAAATGCGCCAAATATTCTTCTGCTCCCGCTATCTTTTCTGCCAGCATATTAGCCTCCTCGTAATCTATCTGTACGATCGTTCCCAGTTTCCCTCTTCTAGTAACCGTAAATTTTCTTCAACCAATCTCTTTTCCTTCTATCTCATTCGTGGACAGCCTTCAACGACATTGCATTTCTAGGTATTGATGGCACATTCACGCATTTGCTAGTTCCATTTATTTTCCATCTTCTCTCTTTTGATCCAACCAACAATTCACAGGTTTCCTCTTGAGAAAAAACAAATACTCCTAAGCATCGGACTATGGTTTCACTATAGCGTCAAATCTCATTAAAAAAAAAATAGCAATTTTCACCTGTCGGTGAAAAAACCTACATTGTTCAAAATAGTTTCAAACGTTTACATCCATTAGAATAATAAAAACTTTTTATTTAGTCAAATAAATTAAAAATAAACATAAAAATTGAAGTATTTTAAGCAATTGTTTATAATATGATTAATTCTTTTTAAAATTCAACGGGGGCATCTATGAAAAATTTTCAGTTAAAATTTATCAAAAATCGTTCTTTAATTCGACGATTGCAATTATTAAATGAATTTGAGAAGAATCCGTCTTCAACATTGGGCGATTTATCAGAAGTAACAAAAAGCAGTACTCGCACGATCATTGCGGACATTGCTATGATTCGTGAACATTTCAATGATGCAATCGAAATCTACTCCTCGAAGTTTGGTTATTTATTTGAAGAACTGGATCCCGAGGCATATATCAAACAAAAACAAAATTTAGTCAAAGATGAACCTTTTTTTATGATTCTCGAAAGTATTTTTTTCGATGAATTACAATCGGTGCTGGATTGGAGCCTGACCCTTAATCTTTCTGAACAAGCATTGCTTGGCTACTTAAAAAAAATGAATGGCTTATTAAAGCCCTTCAACCTTCGCCTATCAACGAATCCTGTCACACTGGTGGGTTCCGAGATCGATATTCGCCGCTTTTTTTGTCTGTTTTATTATGAGTCCGATATCAATGTCAATACGATCTTCCCGTCATTGGATGTCCAAGATGCCGTGATTGAGATCACGAATCTTTTGCATTCAAAAAAACAGCCAGCTTCTACCTTTTCTTACTTTTCCTATATTCTCTACATTACGCTGGAACGCAGCAAGAAAGGGTTGCAGGTCGAACTTTCTCCTGAGATGAAGGAGATTTTTTATGCTTACGATTCATTGATTTCACCCGATACGTTGACGGAGATCCTTTATTCTTATTTTCATTATCGCCTACCTGAAGATGAAATCATTTATTTGCTTCTTTGCCTTATCTGTCGCCGAAAAATCAATCATCCTTCGATCGAAGAGTTTTGCCAAACCTACAATCGCTGGCCTGAGATCAAACAAGTGGCAAAAGATTTCTATGCCATCAATCGTGGCAATTCCTACGATGAACAAAAAGACTTGCACTGGTTAGAGTCGTTTTTTACGATCGTGAAAATACGCGACATGCTCTCTCCCATCATGAACGTCAATATTGACGATCTTACCCAATTCGTCAAAGACAAGTTTTCCTACGAATATAAGAGAAACTATGCATTTTTGGCAAAGCATAAGCTAGTCAAAAAGCTCTATTCGCCTTCCTATCTCGAAGACTTTTGTGCCAGTCTAACGATTCACATGGAAGCGATCAAAGAAGAAAATTGGGGGACACAACGGACGATCGCCGTAATTTTTGAAGGAAATGAATATGTCTGCGAATATGCCGAAAGTATCGTACGGAAATATCTAGGACGCTTCCACACGTTGTATTATCCTGATGCCAGCGAACTCTCCCCAGCCTATTTAAAGGAAAAGCAAATTGATCTGCTAGTAACCAACTATTCGGAATATACGATGGAATATTTGCTTGAAGTCGAGTGTATCCTGCTAAAATCTTTTCCAGATGCCACGGATTGGAATCGATTACTTAACCAAATCAATCCACGAATCTTGCGTCTAGTCGTTTTGAACAACGCGTAGGACATTTTCTCGGGCACTATTTTGCGGAATCGTTACAGCTGCAAATCGTTATTTTATAAGAGCATCTCCTACACAACGAGTGGTTGAAACTCTGATCGATCAAGCCGATCAGAGTGTTCATTTCTCGCTGAGGTAGATCAACCCATGGGGCGCTTTTTGGTTCGTACCGATCCCTGCCATTTGTCGGTAATAGACATTTTTGTCCTTTTTGATCATTTTGACGATCTCTTCTTCTGCCAATTCGATTTCTTTAAAAAAGTCCGAAAAAAAGCAAAATAAAAGAAATTCCTTGTAATTTTACACATCTTCTAAAAAAATTCATTTTTCTTTGGTATACTAAATATAGATCTGCGTATCATTAGATTTACGTTGCCCGTTAGTGAAGTTTCAGGCAACGTTTCTTTATGGGGGATAGATAAAAAATGGAAGAGAAAAAGATTTTTGAGAAGCGGTGGTTATTAGCTACCAGTGAACAACGAGAGAAATACCATGCCTTGATTGCCTCTTACCCTTCAATCGAATGGACATTTAAAGAAAAAAGCTACCTTTTATGGCTTTGTCAGTTAGATAGTGATACGTTCAAAACCTTTGAAGCGATTTTTGATAAACTAGTAAATGCCAACTAATTATTTGAGCATAGGCTGTTCTTTCACCAAAACAACCCAATCTTTTGGTATTCAGGAACAGTGGGCATATTTTCAGATAACTCCCTTTTTTATTAGACAAACGAATAAAAGCCGCACCCGTCGATCGTAACGGTTGCGGCTTTTCTCTTTGATCTATCCACCTATGTCCTCGTCATGCTGTTTTGCAACACGTGTATCACGTTGTGGGAACGCTTAACGCTTGCCCTAACTGAGGATCGATTTTTTCAATCACTCGTAGCCAATCTTGATGATCGGGAATTGCTTTAAGTAAAAGAGAGTCAGTCGATAAGATGAACTCTGATAAATATTCACTATAATTCGTGACCACAAGATCAATGGCGTTTTCCTTCAAATAATCGCTCGTCAATTCATTGATTTTTGGAAAAAATACCCGATGATCATTGCCGACATAACGCAAGAAGCGCGCACGAATCGTGTGACAGGCATAGAGATCGCCTTCTATTATCAACGCGATCCGTTTGACTTTTTGAGCATAAAGCTCCCTGATTGCTTCACTGTAAAGGGTCAGTGCCGCACAAATATCTGACAGATACTCCTGTTTGATCCCTAGAATCGCTTGGTGCTGCTTCATAAATGCCAGATTTTTTTGATAAGCAGCAGAACCATGCTTTTGCGCTTCATTTTTTACTTCTGTTAGCAAGTGATTTAAAACGGGCGCCAGCTGCTCATTGATTTTCTTTGACAGAAAAAAGGCGTGGATCATCGTCTGGACTTGTTGAGGCTCTTGAAAGGAAATGCCCCATTCTTGCACGAAGCGCTGACTCAGTTCTTCGAGTTCAGGATACAGCCCAAACGCTGCAACGAATTGCTGCTCTTTTTCAGGCTCGGTCAAAGTTCGTTTCATCACGGTCACTAAATAAAGCCACATCATTTCTTGTTGCGGTAGTCTTACTCGGTATAGCGCTTCGATTTTAGGTGCTAAATTCTTCATTATCGCAAACGCCTCATGCGTTTCGACGATTGCTGCCAACGATCGAGGAATCTGAACGGTCTTTCCCAGTTGATAGCGCTTGATCGCAATATACAAACTATAATAAAAATCACTCGGAGAAACGCCTGTATTCACCAGCGCTGTGGGAATTTTTGAGAAGGCATCACTGACTAACGCAATCAGTTCTTTGGGGGGCAAGAGCGTATGCGGCGTGACATCTGATTCGTAATAAAAATCTTTAAAAAACTTGCGAATATTGGCTTCTGATCCACTCAAATTGACCGGTTGCAAGATCCACTCCAAATGATACTTTCGTAACGTCGCAGAAGCGGTATTCAAATAGCGACGCATCGTACTTTCTGATACATACAAGCGCTGCGCCCACTCTTCAACCGAACAGAATTCCCCGTGGAAAATGGCTTCCACGATTTGATACATGCCTTCTTCTGCAACAAGCTCCTTTTTTTGAGACAAGTATCTTTTCGGATCAGTTTCCCTAAAATGATAGCCATTGGCTTCAAGAGTAAATTCCGCTGCCTCCTGCAGATAGGTTTTCAATTCCTTGATGTCAGAGCTGATCGTCCTTTGGGTCACATCAAGCTTGTTGGCTAAACTTGCGATGGAACAAGTCCGTTCTCGCTCAAAGGTATTTAACATTTGAAGCCATCGAACGGTCGTTTTGTTTAGCATAAAATTTAACTGCAATTCTCTCATTTTGCCCTCCGTGTTTCTCCTTCACCGATTGGTTTCTTTTCTATAGTACAATATTTGCGTCTATAAAAAAACCTTCCTATTTCCCAAATTTACTTAAGTTGGTGTTAGAATATGTACTTAAGTGAACAAACAAGGTATTCTCTATGTAGACTCTTTTGTGCAACTGGAGGAATTTGTATGACAAATATGGTTTATGGATACGCCCGTGTATCCACAAGACAACAGGATCTCTCTCGTCAATTGGATTTACTTGACCGGTATGAATGCAACAAAATTTATACTGAAAAGATCAGTGGTGTACGCGCAAATCGTCCTGAATTAAATAAACTAAAAAAACGAGTGAAAGAAAACGATAAAATCATTATTGAAAGTTTCTCGCGGCTAGGAAGAAGTACCAAAGACCTGATTGATCTCGTCTACTTTTTCGAAAAGAAAGGTGTAAAAGTCATCAGTATCAAAGAAAATTTTGATACACAAACCCCTCAAGGAAAATTAATGATGACTGTTTTCCAAGCCTTCAGCCAATTCGAACGAGACATCATCGTTGAACGGACCAAAGAAGGCTTAGAATCCGCACGTGCTAGAGGAAATATTGGCGGTCGTCCACGAATCGATCCCGCACTGATCCAACACGCATTGAACCTTTATCAAAAGGAAGGAAAAGCCGTTGTGGATATCTGTGCCCAAACAGGCTTAAAGCGCTCGACTTTTTATCGCTATCTTAGTCTGGAGAAGGATGAGGTCATTTCATAAATACACGTGCTGGCTGAACTTAGTACTTTCGGCTGCTCACTATATAAAAAACAGGACGAACATTGCTGATGTTTGTGATTGCTTAAAGATCGATATTTGTTCTCTTAAAGCAATTCATCCAGCTTGTTCGTCCTGTATGTTTTATTCTGCTAGCTTTTCTGCTGATCCTATTGTTGTTTTCTCCATGATTTCTTACGGTACAAGAGCACTAGTACGCCGATTAAGAATAAGATACCTGTCACACTTAGCATGACACTGCTTGTTTCTCCTGTGTCCATGCTTCCTGTTGAATCTGTCAGCAAGGGAACCGATGAGTCTATTGATGGTGTTTGCTGCTCTGTTTGTTGTGTTTCTGTTGCCTGAGCGATCGGCCATGTGCTTGGAAAGGTTGTCCCTAAAATCAGCATCCCTACTAAAGCGCTCTTACTTATAACTACGTGTTTTTTCATTTTCATTTTTTCTCCTTTTTCTTTTCCCCAACGTTATTCACACTTATCTTTGGACCAATCTATCCAAGCGTTTTAGGTCTGCAACTGGCAAGGTTGTTTTTTCTAAAAAAGCTGTTTTCAATGACTGCTTCACACTCGATGAAACATGCGGCGCACCATTAACATGAAATCCGCCAATTTTCAAGGGATAAGACTTCTTGATTGGCGCAGAGTATTATATAATTTACTTAAAACGAGCGTAATTTCAATGGATAGGTGGTGACTTCAATGTTAGAAAATTTATCTATCAACTTGCATCGGGACAAAGCATTTTCTCGACAAGTAAAAATCTTGCAAGTGCTAAATGCTGCACCGACAGGGTATCATCCACAAGAATTAGCGACATTACTAGGGCTATCTTTGCCTACAGTTACTAAAGAGCTGAGTATTTTAAGTGACAGTTTGCCAAAAGACCTGGTCAAGATCACACTCTCAGAAACGAACATCGTCTCGATCGCTTATGCGCCGAACGCTTCCATCAATTCTGCCATTCAATACCTGGGGATGGAGACGCTGGAGTTTAAAATCATGACGAGTATTATCGATAATAAAAAATACTCTATTCACCGAGCAACGATTGAATTCGGTTATTCTCGCAGTCATCTTTTACGGACGATCAGCTACATGAACAAGTCGTTGCAAACCTATTCTGTAACTATTGCCACGAATCATCTTGACTTTATTGGTACCGAAGCGGACATCCGATTTTGTCTGTTCGTCTTTTTTTCTGCTTATGGCGATAGCACGATTTTAGATAAGGATAGTCCAGCGGATGCCCGCCTGCTGGTCCAAAAAGCCAAGGAAGCCAACACGAAAGATTTGCATTACAGCCATTACCGACTTGCTCTGTGGCTAAGTATCGCCAAGCGTAGGTGGCGCTATTCTTACTTTTTGACCTTGCCGCCGTCTTTAGAACGCAATCTATTGGAGAAAGAACGCTTCGCTATTTTCTCAGAAATATTAAACGAACATTACTTGAAAAAATACCGAATCATCCACTTGCCGCAACAAGAGCTGCTTTGGATCTTTGTCAATGCGCTCCACTGTCTTTCCTATAGTACGATGGACATCAACGGAGAAAGCGATGCGGATTACATTTTTCACCATACAGAAAGACCAGAAATTATTGCAGAAGCGGCTGCCTTTTTAGAGAAATCCGGCGTCGCTATTCCACCTGCAGCCGCCCACAAGATCATCGCTTATCTCGTAAATCTTCGCCTGCTGACGATGATTTCTGCCAATTATGAGTTTGCTGATCCGCAGATCAAAGCCTTTGTTGAAACGACATTCAAGACGGATTACCTTGCTTGGAATGAGTGGTTGAAACCTTTCAACGATCAAAGCCGCTTCTTTTCCTTTACTCACTTGGAACATATCGCAGTCACATTGACTTTGTTAAGCGAGTTAGCGCCTAATCCCCAGCTGAAAAAACACCTCAAAGTAGCCTTTGCTTTTCAAGGCGGTGCTGGTCTAGATGCTTTCTTAGCCGCATCAACGGAATTATTTAAAAACGACCATACAGAAATCAGTTACTTTTTTGAAGTGGCTCCTGATGAACAAGAATTGATCCATCGGGAAATAGATTTGATCGTCAGCAATTTTGACTTGCATCTGAAAAGCAACACCAAATTTCAGCAACTACGCATTTCAAATGTCCCCACCCTTTCGGACTGGACGATCATCCACAAAACGATTGAACAGCTGATTCAGCCAAGAATCACACCGATTCGTTGACCTAAGGAAACTGACGGCCTTCTTGAAGGAAGCGCCGCCAGTTTTTCATTGCGCGGTTTGCTATTTTGACCCTTTCCTAAGTATCCATTTTTCTTTTCTCTTAGCGTGTCTATTTTTTTCACATCAGAAAAAAATCAGACCTTTTTTGCAAGATTCCTCTCCTAATAAACGCTTTTCCATTCAAGCGCAGCGGAGAAAGCCCCTGTCTTGTTTTTATGTGCTGTTCGTAATCCCTGAAAAGTTGGCCTGCTTCGTGGATTTTTTAATAAATGAAATTTTAGCGGATATCCTTAGCCACAAATGTGAAATTCGTTATTTTAAAAGCAAAGAAACATACGGTCATAACAGACTGCATGTTTTAAATAACTTTTGTATCTAATTTTTTTATTTACTAGAAAAAAAAGAAATTTTCTCCCCGCTCCTTTTTTGTATAATAGGTAAAAAGAGAGGGGAACAAACGTGGATTTTATCAAGGAGCTGCAATCCTTCAAAACAATCGTCGAGGAAGGTACGTTTACTAGAGCTGCCGCCAAACTAAACTATGCCCAGTCGACCGTTACGAACCATATCAAAAAGTTAGAAGATGAATTAGAAGTAGCGTTATTTTTGGAAGGAAAAAGCAATGTATTGACCTTGGAAGGCGAATTGTTGAAACAGGAAGTACCCGAACTGATTGCTCACTGGGAGCGGGTCAAAGAACAGTTGATCAATGCTTCCCATACGGTCGAGTATTCGTTGCGGATGGGCATCCTTCAACCGTATGACATTTTGGTTTTGCCTGCACTGCTTCACGATTTTTCGCAGCACTATCCAAAAATAAACTTCGAGATCATCGTGGGCTCAACACTGGAATTAGCCAATGCACTAAATGAAAACCGAATTGATTTCGCCTTATGCTCACTTCCTCACGAGAAACATTTTGCCTACGAGGAATTGTTTCAAGAAGAGCTTTGCTGCATTACCTCAATCTCAAACCCATTAATCATCAATAAGCTAGCCGACCTTGAAGGGAGCCATCTCTATCGTTCCAAGTCTGATTGTCCAGCTCGCACAAAAATTGAAAGCTATCTTGACAATCAGGTTCCTTCGATCCATTGGGAGTCTGTCAGCAATATCAGTACGATTCCTTACTTGATCGAACGAACTGGATACTGCAGTCTGATCCCTCGTTCCATCATTGAGCAAACTCATGCTCGAGTAAAAATCGTCTCGCTTCCTTTGCCTCATCCCCACATGTCGATCGGCTTATTGTCAAAACATCCACTGATGCTTTCTCCCAGCATCACAAAAAATTTTGTCGTCGAGCTAAAAATGCGTTTACTATCTTTGTTATAAAACGGTTTTAATCCGCATTGATTTTTATGCAATGATGCTTTTTCCAGAAAAATAATGTCAGTCATTTTGTAAACTTCGTCACAGCGGGAAACAAAAGAGCTGCACCAAGTCTTTACGTATTAAAGACTTGGTGCAGCAGGGTTTTTGAATTCGCTTACGGTTATAAAGTTATGAGATGGTATCTTTTCTCTCGATTCGATTTTTTGTTATCATTTTACTTTTTTTATGCAACCTGATACGATTATTCATGTAAACCGAAGAAAAATCAGAAAAGATGTCGTTATTCTTAACATTTCCGATTTTTTCTCCGATTGTAAAAAATAGAAACGTTTTTTCATCATTTACAAAGTATACTCAATTTTGAAGCGACGAGTTCTCAAGAAACTGAGGCTTGTACCCCGCAGGGCAAAGTCTTTGGGTAGTTATTGCTCAAGGAAGCTGTTTTTGCAATTGTCAGAAAAAATAGACGATGAGAAAAGGAGGAAAAACCATGTTTATCATTGAAGCGATCTTCAGCTTTTTAAGAGACGCATTAGGTGTGATCCTAGCTATTCTCTTAGGGACGCTTTGCTTGTCGATGGTAGTCAATTTGATCGTTATCGTTGTAAAAAACACCTATTCAAAATTTAAAAAGAATTATTAACGAATCGCTATCTTCTAATAGATAGCTTTTTTAGATAGTTTTTTCAATGGTTTTTTCAACCTCTCAGGTCTCTTTTTTGCCTTTGTAGTATCTTTTTTCAAACTCAATCCAAGATTTGCTGAATTCATGGTTAGAAAAGGCACTTTTTAAACCTGAACGCTGCTTAAAGCGAAAGACCTCTTCGCGGTCCATCCCCAATTCCTTGGCAATTCGTTCATCCGACCACTCGTTAGCCACCAACTGCTGCACGATGTTTCCCATCTTCTCGATGCCATGGGTACCACGTGCTCGATTGTGGCGAATCGTTGAAGCGATGCGATTCTCAAAAGGCTTATCGATCACCGTGACCGGAACACTTGGCAATTCCAAGCGGTCTTTTGCTACGATGTACCGATGAAACCCATCGATCAAAATATACTTGTCTTGCTCCTTATCGTGGTAACAAACCAATGGCTGCGTAAAGCCATCTTCTCGAATCGACAGTTCCAGTAAATCCATTTCTGGAGCAGCCACGGTGTTGGGATTATACGTATTCGCGTGAATCTTGCTGACTGGGATCAGCTTCGCCGCTAACACTGGAAAATCGATATCGCTCATGAGGGACTACACTCCTTTTTAGAAATGAATAATTTTTTGTTTGGCGATAGACCGCAAACCCTTTTGATTCCAAAAGGGCAATTTCACTAGGCTGGTTACTAGAAGCGAGAATCTCTGCTTCTGGGTAGTTGCGGCTGATATCCACCAACATTTTCCGTAAAAGAAACTTTTTAAATTGAGCGGCTGGATTTTTTTCATAAAATTCCCCTAGCTCCACTTTGTTGGCGCCTTTTTCATAATAAGAAAAAGCAGTCACCCGTTTTTCGTCATCAAGAATCACGTACCAGTAGCAGTTCTCATCATTGACTAAGTACGGAAATTGCTGCTGATACACCCGTTCTGCAAAAAAAGCCCCCATCAATTGATAGAATTGGCTTTTCTTATACGGTGGAAAAAATAAAACCAATCGTTCGTTCACAAAACCCTTCCTCTCTAAGGACGCACTCGTCCATCGTTAGGTGATTTTTTTCGTTAAATACTCGTATTTGGCATTCAATTTTTTTAACTGATACTTGGGTAAATGCTCGATCCCCAAAGCCGCCCCAAAATCGACCGCCAACTCATACAATTCAGACTCATCTTTTTTCGTCAAACTATATTGTCGCGTACTCAAAGAAAAATCATTTTTTTCTAACGCACGAGCGATCCCTTTCCAGTCATGCCAGAGTACTTCGTTTTTCAGCCAGTCCTTACGTTTGGTCACATCGGGTATATCTTCCACTTCGATCCCGTGCTTTTCTCGATAATGATCAATCAAAATCGTGATTTTGCGGTAATAATGATCCTGTAATTTCTTTGAATAAAGTCCAATTGATTCCAGTAAAAAGACCGCATACTCTTGCCAAGTCATATGACTGGGCTTTCTCGTATTGTAATGCGCCAATAATCCCGTCTGGGCATACAAGCGACCAAAATTGGCTCCTGACACACGATTTACGACGCGTTCCCACGTTTCCGGTTCCACCAAAGCATATTGGTACAAGCCTTTTCGTTGCTGCATACCGTAAGGCTGACAGATCCGCATTTGATGGATCGGAACGCCATGATCATATAATTTTTCATAAAAGCCATTGATCGGCCAGTCAAAATGGGCATAGGCTCCCCACACATCTTCGGTCTTCCAATCATAGATGGGGTAAAAATTAACGACCATTGAATCTGCTACTTGCCGTTTGATCCAGCATTGCTTCCGAAAGTTATACTTTGGCGATGTGATCGATCGATACCGATACAGACTTTCCTGGGTTCGTATCCCCACACCACAAGCAACCGGCTCAAACTGATGATAGCTTGCGTACCAATGAGCAAAGTTTCGTAAGAACTTATCAGGGTTCATATTTGCACTCTGATAGATTTCCATCAATGATTCATCTAAATCAGCAAGTGAAATCGCATCTTTTGGCATCGGCTGCACCCACTTCTCATGTTCTTGTTCATCCCACATCAGCCATTGTGGCTGAAAGACGCTGGTATTGTTGTCCTCGTAAAAGGGCAAACAGAAGTGGAAGGTCTGATTGATACTTGGTAACGCTTTGATTTTTTCCATGAACGTTCTCGTAGCATCATAATTTGCCTCGATATCTAAAATCAGCAGATCAAAAGTTTTCTTTTTTTGTCGGGCGACTTGGTCAGCCAACTGAATCATGGCACCGCTATCTTTTCCACCACTGAAAGAGAAATAAACATGGGGAAAGGTATCAAAAATATATTCCAGGCGCGTCATCGCCGCTTCCAGCACATTATCCTTACAATATTTCTTCATAAAAGCTCATGTCCTCATTTTATTTGTCCTTTTTTTGAATAAGTATTACATTCTAGTATAAAGTTTCACTTAGCTTCTTACAAGGACTTAAGGGAGATTTTGCATTCGATACATGCAAATAATTGTTAGCTATCATTGCAATGTGTTCCTCATTGCTCACTACTATTCCTAGTAATCAAGAAAAATAGTAGAAAAATTCCTTCTGAAACAAGTTTTATTGCTTTTCTTGATTCATTCAGCCAAAAGGGTTTGAAGGACTTTTTCAATACGCTTCACTTGTTTTTCATTGAAGTGGGACAGCCATTCTTGATCCGCAAGTAAACGCTGAATCTCTTGCTGAAGGTCTTTGTATCGACTGGCTTCCTGGATGTTTTCAGTCATCTTCAAGAAATTACTAATTTTTTCTCCTTTAGGCAGCAGTACATACTCTTGCTTGATCCCTTCAAACTTGTCTTCATGATCAATCACCAAAAGTTGAGTGATCAAATCATGAGCGATCCACCGATGATAGGAGTTTTTATGGGTATGCAATGCCCAGATCCGTTCCCATTCATCATAAATCAGCTAAGGGTTTTTAACGGCTACTTCTTTAATGATCAAATAACTATTAAAATACTCATTGATATGATTTTGACCATCAACGATATTCTCCACTAGCCTCTCTCTTACCTTTCGATCATCGATCGCCGTTTGCACAAACGGTTGGGGATCAAACGATGTTGTCTGAAAATGACGCGCGATTTCTTGGTAGTCCATGCTTTCACCTTCTTTAAAAATTATAAGATTATTTTTCATGTTTGAACCTATATATGTATTTTAACAGAATTCAAGTACGAAAAAGACTACCTAAATGCTTCTTCCCCTCTTTCTGGTATTCCTCCTATTATTCATGTGAAAAATAAAAACGATCAGAATCATTCTCTGATCGTTTTTACTTTATTACGTTTTATCTTTTCGGATTAGCTTCGAGCAATCGTCAAAACGTATTGATCTCCCTGCTCACAACAATCTTTTTGGTGAACTTGAACTTGTGCGCTAAATATCACTTTTATTGCTTTAGGTACTTTAAGCTGACAAGTGACAATCTTCTCGGATTTTTGCCAAGAAGTGGTGATCATCCCATGTATGGATCGATAGCTTCCCTTAACAAAATGTAAATCCTCTGGCACATAAGGGGAGAAGAACAAGCAGTCAGTACCTTCACTGTCCTCTGTTACTTTCAGTCCTAGTAGATTTGTGACAAACCAGCTGCCATATGATGAGAACATTGCATGGTTCAGCGAAGAACCCGGCATCGCTTCAAAGTATTCGCTCAATACACCCCTGTTTTGCTGAATCATATTGAAAAAGCTCGGGTGTTTTTTTCTAGTTAACCAACGATAAATCAACTGTGGTTGATCTGAAAAAATTTCATATGACCATGCCATGCCAAAAATACCGCAAGTAATAAGCGAATCCGCTGCTTGAATCTGAGCTGCCAAACGTTCGATAAACACAACTTCATCTTTTACTAAACCAGCTTTTAATGCAAAGACGGACGAAGAGTGGCTGCCACTTTGAAAAGTACCATCAGGATTTTTGAACTCCTCATTGATCTGCGCCTCCGATTGAGCGATTCTTTCATTCAGCTGTTCATTTTGTTCCGATGATAAGGCTAATTTAGGCGACAATAATCGATACTTCTTCAATAAAATCAAGTACATTGCAGCAGAACAAAATTCTCGATCAGGTGGTGTTTCTTTACCGTTGATTATCTTAGTCTCTAAAGCACCCCAATCGCCAAGGCAGCATTGCTTGATATAGTCATAACTAAAGCTTAGCAAGTAATTCAAGTGCTGTTTCAACCCATCTCGAATAGGCGTTGTTAAGAAGTGAGTCCCATAATATTTGATCAATTTGATCGCTATTTCTGGTAAGACCAACTGCCATCCCAAAGACCCAGCTTTATCACTTGGTCCATAGGTCTGAATCCCCATATAAGGTGCTGTTTGCGTGATTCCACCGATTATCGTCTGGTCGTAGAGAAAATCAGCCAATACTTTTCTCAGCAGATTTTCGGAATCAAATAACGTAAGCTGTGACTCCAACAAGGCTGCGATATCCCCACCATAACCTAAACGTTCCCGCGCGCAATCTTCATAATAGGAATGGATATTGTTTTTTTTCGTCTGAACATGTGCCTCAAAAAGCTGATTCAATGATTCATCTGAAGAATCGAATGTTGTGATTTGACTCATTTCTGTATAAGTCGGAAATGCTTCGATTTTCTCGATCTCGAAAGAAGCACCTCTTTTTTCATAGATGGAAACATAACGAAAAGAATGATACGTAAACTGATTCTCGAAAATAGTCACACCCACACTTGTCGTAAATTGATCCTTTTGAATCACAGGATCTTCCGCAGCAATCTTCATCTC
Organism: Enterococcus sp. 5B3_DIV0040; assembly: GCF_002140755.1. Classification (NCBI taxonomy): domain Bacteria; kingdom Bacillati; phylum Bacillota; class Bacilli; order Lactobacillales; family Enterococcaceae; genus Enterococcus; species Enterococcus sp. 5B3_DIV0040. Next base: position 940,389 of record NZ_NGLC01000002.1, on the reverse strand, counting down.
AGGATCATCTACCCCATACGTACTGGTTGTCGTTGTAGAATAGTCCAATTCATTCGATTCGGTTATTTTTTCGGCATATTCGATACAAATCTGCTGGTTATCTGCCCTAACAGCCAATCTGATTTGACCCGAAATAATCCGACCGAAATCGATCAAGTAATGATTGTCCTGTTTCACAATCGATTTGGGTGTAAGTCCAGATTCTCGTTTGATTTTCTCAATAAAACTAGGAGTAAGTATTCCACCGGGACCAGGTATTTCAACTGTCGTCAAGTCAACTTTTCGGCATTCGTGTGCAGCCATGAAGCGACCGCTAAAATCTCTTATTTCCCCTATATAAAGATTATCAAACACGAGATTTGTCGCCGATGCTTGCCAACTGCTATCAGAGCATAAGCACTCAGTAATCGTTCCATTTTGATATTGACTTACTTGGCAAATCATCATCGGTTTGCCGACTGCTAGACGATGACGCATATTGTATTTCCCTAAAAGTTTCAATGGGGCTGCTGTATACCAACCATTTCCTAAAAACACTTGAATTAGATTTTGACCCTGATGTAAAAAATCGTTGATTTTATACGTGTCGTAATATACACAAGCCGAATAATTGGTTACATCAGAATTTAAAAAATAATCATTGATTTTCTTGTTATTAATATAAACGTCATAATACCCAAGCCCTGCGATATCTAAAAAGGTATCTGCCTGTTTATTCTTGATCACCAGTTGTCTTTCAAAACAGATATTGCCTCGTGGACGATAAAAGGTATGTTCTTTTTCAATCGGATCATCTAAGCGTGTGATCCAAGAAGCTGTTTCTAATTGTCCATTAGCTGAATAAAACACTGTCGCCGCTCTTACTATTGACTCAGCGGTCTCTTCTGACAAATCCAGAAGCTGAACAACAAATTTTTTCCGTTTTTTACCACATATGGACAATTTTAAGTATCGAAACACTTCGTCACTACCTACGGCTGATCGATATATCTGTTTGTTTTCGTGATAGATGATCAGTTCTGCGTTTTGTAAGTCGATATCAAGTGCTGCCCAATCAATTTTAATCGGCTGTTCAAGATCCACCGACCAGTTATTTTCTTTGCCGTTGACACGCATTGTTTCCATAGAACCTTCCCTCTCTTACTGCTGACATTCACTAGCAGCCGTTGTTGATTATGCCAAAATTCCTAGCAGAGAAAGTGCTACCCCAGCAACCATGATAGCAATAATAATGCGAACGGCATTTTTTGCACTCTTTCTCTTTAGAAGATAGTAAATTCCGATAGTCAACAGGAATGGAAACAAGTTCGGCATGATGCCATCAAGCATTTCTTGAACATTGATCGTTGATTCTCCTACTGTGTATTCAATTGCAGTGTTGATTCGAACGGTTGTGACGATCAACGAGCCCACGACCATCATACCTACGACATTCCCCATTGTTGAAAGACGTCTCAAAATGTTGTTGCCGTCTTTCCCCGTTAAAAGAGCCGAGCCTTTTTCATAACCAAGCATCAATCCTTTGTATTTGATGGGCCAAATAGTTAAGGAGAATAAAACAAAGAATAAGATCGGACCAATTGGATTGCCTTCAATCGCTAACCCTGATGCAATACTCATATAAATCGGAACAACAGTCATTGCTAACAAACTATCCCCTAACCCGGCAAACGGACCCATCAGTCCCGTTCTAACCGCAATAACTGACTCCTTTTGGGTCTCCGGTGTCTGTTCTTCCATCGCCATTGTAATCCCTAAAATAGGACCATAAACATATGGGTTAGTGTTGAAAAATTCCAGATGCCGACGAATCGCTGCCACACGTTCCTCTTTAGGCTTATCCCCGTATAGCCGTTTCAACGTTGGAACGATCGAATAATATGCACCTAATGCCTGCATCCGCTCGAAGTTGCTTGTCGCCATCAACAAATTTGATCGAAAAAATGATTTTCTTAGTTCTGATTTGATCACGTCATCTTGTTGTACTTTGTTCGTCATAGATCATAGTCCCCCTCACTTCTTTCTACATTGACTGCTTCTTTTTCATTTTTATTGATAATCAAGTCGTACAACGCTGCTAAACTAATCCCAATCAATGAGATGGCAATGGTCCCTAACCCTAAATAAGCGGAGAAAACAAAGCCCAATAGCAAAAAGATCCACATGTTTTTCCCCATCATCATCATAAGTAGCATTCCCATCCCCACAACAGGAATAATCCCCGCTGCGACAGTCAAGCCGTCAAACACTTGCTCCGGTATGAAATCAAGAACAGATTCCACCGCTGGTCCACCAAAGTATGATGCCAAAAAGACCGGTACCGCTCCAGCAACAAAACTCAACGGAATCCCCAAATAGTTATAGCGTGCTACTTTGTCAAAATCACCCGTTTCAACGGCTTTATCCGCTTGATGGAGGAAGAAAATATTGACTGTATTCGTCAACATAATAATTTGCTGACACAACAATGCCGTAGGAACAGCAACTGCTAAACCTGTAGCCAAGCCTCCTCCAGTCATACTTGCAATTGCCACCCCAATGATTGCACCTGTCGCTTCATTCGGTGGTACATAAGCCCCAATCGCCGCATTAGCAAGCCACATCATCTGCAACGTTCCACTGATCACTAACCCTGTCGTTACATCCCCCATAATCAGACCTGCAACAGATCCTGCTAGGATTGCTTTCGGGGTACCTGTCCATAAGGTTCTTTCATCAACCGTACAAATCCCTGCCCAAATCGCCAACATTAAACACTGTATCAACATGATTATTTTTCACTCCTTTCAATCTCTTTTAAGGTGATGATTTTATCCGAAGGAATCATCTGAATTTCTACAGCGACTCCTTTTTTTTGTATAAGTTGAAGGGCTTTCAATTCATCTTCGGATAAAGAAACAGCTTTGGTATATTGCTTTCTGCCCGGTTTGTTTTTCATCCCACCAACATTCAACGTATCAAAGGCAACTTCTCCTGTACAAAGACTGAGTGCATCAATCGAATTGGTCAGCAGAATCAACGTTCTACGTTTGATCGTCGTCTTGTGGTAGACCTCGATAAACTTATCTATACCAAATGTTTTCACTAAAACATCCTGCGGTGCCATCATGTCAAAAACTGATTTTTGAACAGGGTCATTTACAATATCATCATTAACAATCAAAATTTGCTCAATTTTTTTCTGTTTGACCCAAGTCGTCACTACCTGTCCATGGATCAACCGATCATCGATTCTAACTAGTTCAATAGCCACTTTATAATTCCTCCTCTTCTTTTGCCGTTGCTTCTAGTGGTGCCACTTCGATTTTCTTAAAAATCAACGGCAGCACTTGCTTTATACTATCTTCGAACTTCACAAATGACTGATTACGATTATTAGCAATCTCCAATAAGACCGCTAAATTCAATCCAGAATAGGCGATAAAGTTTTCCTGTTGATGATTTAATAAAATAATTGCTGCAGCATTACTAGGAGTGCCGCCATAAATATCACTTAAAATCAGCAAACCGTCCTCGGTATTTAATTTCTCGATCTTTGCCTCCATCACCTCGACAAATCCAGAAAGATCAGTACCTGGTTCTAAAGCTACTGCTTCGATATTTTCTACCGTTCCCAAAATCATTTTCAAGCTGTTCAATGCCTCTTGAGCAAATTTCCCATGGCTTGCTAATAAGACGCCTATTTTGTTTTCCATATCCTCGCTCCTTTCACTTTTCTTTATGCAATTTGCGTGCCAACTTTTTTATTTACTGAAATAATAGGCTTTCCCACAGATAATAAGACACATCCCATACACATAATTGTTCACTTTTATAAAAATGTTTCGCTGCGATACGCTTCAATACACATGAGACGATCCAACAATGCATGAGAGACACATCCCTTTAGGAAGGAGTATTGCTTTTACGAAGATTATCGGTATAGTTAGACATGAGGTGAACGATTGATGAAACGAATAGATAAAATATATGCTTTTTGTTTAGAAGTAACCGCCGATTTGACGCGATCAGATTTAGTAAAACAACCTGATGTTGGAATCACCGCAATGTTTGTGGCAAAGCAATTAGGACTGATGCGAAACAATGTCTCGGCTGATCTAAATGCATTAGTAAAAGAAGACAAACTGATCAAAATCACAGGAAAACCTACTCGTTTTCTCTGCAAGCGTAGCCTTGAGAAGCTCTTTTCTTTGCGATATATTCCATTGCAAACGATTTCTAGCATTGAGGAGATCGTCGCTTTGTCAAAAAGTAAATCATCAGACCGACCATTCGAGACACTGATTGGTGCTCATAAAAGCTTAGCACCCGTTATTCAATTAGCCGAAGCCGCAATCAATTATCCTCCGAGAGGATTACATACGATGATCTTGGGTGAATCAGGAACTGGAAAAAGCCTACTGGCTGAAAAAATGTACGAGCATGGTAAAAAAGAAGGGGTGTTTTCTCAAGAAGCACAGTTTGTCACCTTAAATTGTGCGGATTATTCCACCAACCCGCAACTGCTACTGGGACAGCTATTTGGAAGTAAGAAAGGCGCTTATACTGGGGCTGAAGCAGATAAAAAAGGCTTGATTGAGATTGCAGATAACGGTGTATTATTCCTTGATGAAGTCCATCGATTGCCTCCTGAAGGTCAAGAGATGCTATTCCAATATATTGATAAAGGCAGTTACTATAAACTAGGAGAAACGCAAGATAAAACGTATGCGTCTGCACTCTTGATCATTGCCACTACTGAACCACCTAATTCTGTTTTGTTGGATACCTTTAAACGACGTATTCCAGTTTCCATTCAGATGCCTAGTTTGAACAATCGTGATCTTTCAGAACGCCTGGAACTTATTTTTCATCTCTATGACCGTGAAAGTAAAAAAATCAACGCTCAGATCACTGTTGATGGAAAAGCCGTTGCCTCCTTATTGACCTACACGCCAATTGGAAACATCGGACAACTGAAAAGCGATATCCAGCTGTCCGTAGCCCGAGGGCTTTTAGAAAAGAAAAAGACACAGGCTGAAAAAGTCTTGATTACCCAAGAGTTCTTCCCACCTTCAGTCATGTCTGCTTTTATTTCGACCACTCAAAAAGAAAAAAAGATCATCAACACATTGATCGACCGAGAAGCTTTTATTTTCGGGAGTGAATCTTTCTTGCATGAACCTATTGAAGGTGACTATGATTTTCTGGAATTTTTCCAAGAAAAGAAAGACGGCTACTCAATCACCAAAGCATTTAATGATTACAGTCAAAAAATCGCTAAGCAACGGCTGATGAACGAACAGTTCACTTTCCTTTTGAATGAAGACATAAAAAATATCATGTTGATCGTTTCCGATATTTTGTATGAAGAATGTGACATTATCATAAGTGACACTATCAGTACTGCCTTTGCTTTGTACATGTACAGTCGCTCTGCAGAAGGAAAAGCACCGACTTTGGATCTGAGCAAAAAAATCGCTGATAAAAAAGTGACGAATGCACTGAGAAGGATCATACGAAAGCTAGAAAACCAATATTCACTCTTCTTCTCTGAAGATGACATTCTTGTTCTATCGGAAATAATTACATCGATAAAAAACAACGAAAAACAAACTAGCGATTTTGGTATACTCGTTTGTGCACATGGTGACCGAGTGGCGACTGAATTAAGCCATACGATCAATCAGCTTTTAGGTAAAGAGATTATAGTACCGATTGATATGCCACTTCAGGCTGCCCCAAAAGAAGTCTATGATAAAATCAAGCAATTGATTGTGGAACTAGACTATGAAAACTGTTTATTGTTTGTCGATATGGGCTCCATGACTGGGATTGAAGGACAAATCAAAGAAGAAACCGGTAAGAACTTATTTATTCTTGAACGAATCGATACTCTGTTACTGCTTGAAGCCGCAAAAAACAAAGAATTACTTTCAATGGAACTGGCTTTGACCGCAATGTCACTGGCTGATTTGGAGAAAAAAAGAAGCCACGGTATTCAGCAAAAAATCAATCAATACTTTGGTATCAAAAAGCGAAAAGTCATTTATACTGTTTGCCGTACTGGTGAAGGAACTGCCAAATTTTTAGAAACAAATTTAAAGAGCAGCTTTCAGAATTTCGGTATTTACGACGTGGATATCAAACCGATCAGTGGCAATGATGCACGATCCGTCACCGAATTCATTGATAAACATAACGATTACGAAATTCTCGCAATGGTCGGTACATTAGATCCTAAAATTGCCTTTATCCCTTTCATCTCCTTGCAAGAAATCATCTTAAACAATGGTCTGCACAAGCTAATCAAACTTGCTGGTGGTGTATTAAAAAAAGAGCAAACTGCTACGTCAGAGCTTTACACACGTGATATCGTCATTGACATGGGGATCGAATCCGTAGACAAATACCTCTACTTGCTTTCGGGTTTTAAACTAAAAGACACTTTAAAGTCTTTGGTCGTCCAATTAGAAACAGCTTTTGGCATGACTTTTTCCAATTCGATCATCTTAAACACATTGGTCCATACGGCTTATTTGATTGAACGTTTGTTACTAAAAGGGAATGAATTGGCTTATCCCGATACAAACAAACATGATGAAACTACATTAAGATCAATCAAAACGGCACTAACAGAAATTGAAAAACAGTTTATGATCACGATTTCTGACGATGAATGTTATTTCCTATTGGATATCATTTTGGAAAAATAATGAACGCCATCACTACTTGGTAAAATAAAAAAGGCAAACCTACAAACAGGTTTGCCTTTGTTTTCTACATTCTTCAAAAACTATTTCACGCATAGCTGCGAGATGCTGGATCACGCGTCCTTTCTCCGAATACCTCGGTCGGTAGGCATTTTGATCCATTGTTCGGGTGGACGTTTTCTGATTTTTTTTGGTGCAAACATCAGTTGAACCGTTCTCTTGACAAAGTTATTTCGGTATACGTTTTCCATAACTTGCACGCCCTTTTCAATTGAATTAGGAAGTGGTAACGCCGGTCGTTCTTCCTACCTTTATTATAAGCGTGAAGACGGGACAAAACAAACAATATAGCTGGAAATTTCCAGCTTTCTTTCCCTCAACTTTGTAGTCGATTGCTCGGTAAATTGGTACGATCCATTGAATAATATTCAACTAGCCATCGTATATTTATTGAAAACCCAAATGAAAAATTACAGAAAAAGTTGATTTCCACTCGAATAAATAGCCGAAAGGCCGAGTTTTTGAATGAAAAATCGTTTCACTTTACTTTTTCTTAAATTTTAATTATTATTCTTTTGAAATAAGATTAATGAAGGAGATAAAAACATGGAAAAATACCAAGTGTTCCCTGGTCAAAACTATCAGGCAAATGTTATTGGCTTTACCGGTTTACAAGAAGTTAGTGTGATTCATGTTTACGAAAATACTGCGACTGTTCTAATCAAAGAAACAGCTGAAACAGGTGTTGCGAAATTATGTAATTTTCTAGTGGGTGCAACACAATTAGTTAGTTGATGCTTTGTAATTAATCAAAACATGATGGAGCAATTTGCCATCCAGCATGTTGTAGGAAATCGCTCCAGAGATACTCGTCTGTGAGATTGCCTTTTTCCTATTCATCAATTACAGTAGTATTTTTATTTATCTACTCAATATCTCTCTACTTTATATATAAATAGTGTTAGAATGAACAAAAGGAAACGTATCAGGCTTCCCCCAAGAGAATCTTCCCCAAGTACTCTTGTCTGGTACGTTTCCTATTTTTGTGGCGAAAAAGCCACAGACCAATGGTAGCCCTTTACTCTGTGAAAAGCAAGCATTCAAAATTGATTTTTTCTTTATTTTTTTATTTTCCTTCCTCAAATTCCCTTTAAAAAGCAGGCAAAAACCCACCTCTCGACGAAAAGGTGGGTTTTTTTATAACGATGATTATTCACGAATAATAAGTTCGTAAGGCAGAATGATCTGCTCTTGTTTTCTTTCTTGAAACAAGCGAAAGGCTTCTTTGCCGCATTGATCCAGATGAAACTCAACGGAAGAAAAGTGCAGCATATGACTGATGAGCAGGTTTTCTTGCCCAATCACGATGGGTGCTGTCCCGTGGGAGTATTGATTTAAGATCATCGCTGCGATCTCGTCCCCATTTGTGATCACCCCATCGATTCCTCGTTCCTTAAAAAATGCAGCTGCGGGAATCCCATCTTGTGCTTTGATACAATCCCAATAAATATCTGCTTCAGAAAAATTAGGAAACAGCTCCTTGGCTTTTGCAATCGTGTTGACTGAATTGCAGCTGAGGCGTTTGCTACGCCCGAGCGTCAGTCCCAAGCGTTTTACACCTTGTTCTTTCAAATACTTGATACTGGCTGTCACAGAGCCGACCAAGTCGATCGCAACGAAAGGAACGGCAGTACCGGTCGAATTTTCACAAAAAACAATCGGTCCTTTTTCCATGTAGGGATAAAATGTCTCGATATGATTTGCGCGGGTGATGACGATCAAGCCGTCAAATCCCTTTGCAGCGAATTCTTCTAGATATTCTAGCTCCAGCTTCCGATCAAAATTGGTCGGAAGCAACGTCACCTTGTATTTTTGGGCAAAGGCTTCTTCCATGATGCCATTTAAAATTCCATCAAAGAAGGCGTGATTGACAAACGGTACGATGACTCCAATATTATAGGTTTTCCCCGAGCTAAGTTTTTGGGCGATTTTATTCGGTTTGTAATCCAGTTCTTCGATCACCGCCAAAATCGCTGCTCGCTTTTGCTCATCAACATAAGGATGGCCATTGATCACACGAGAGACCGTCGTGATCGAAAAACCAGTAATTTTTGCTATATCGCGAATCGTTGCCATTTCTTTCATTCCTATCTGATTGTTTTGCTCGTGACCTAAGTCTACCATAGAAAATTAGTTGTTCCACTTTCGACAATTTTCTGAAAAGGTCTCTTGATTGATTGTACGGTATGAAACGAGTTTCATAGCAAGACTTAGTTAGACTCCTTGAAAAGAAATTTATTTAAAATCAAAAACTGACTGCCTAGCAGGCTGCAAACGCTGCTTAAGCAATCAGTTTTTCTATTATTTACTGAATCATTTCTTTTGATAAACTTTTACGTTTCTTCGTATATCTTCGCATCAGCAGCTCGATGCCCTTATCCGCAAAGCGTTGCATGTAGGCGGAAAAATTCAACAAGGCAATCAAGAGAATGAGGTTGAGATAGCTGGTATTGCCTAGGTTAAAGAGGTCGCGACCGACGATCAAAGCAGCAAAGTACAAGATCTGAGTGCTGAAAAAAATCATCGTTCGATAGCTGTTGATCGCTGGATAGACTTTTTTCTGGATCAAGCGATAGTTCCAAGCAGTAAAAATAATGCTCATGATCGATAGAGCTTTACTGCTGCTGTTGAACCAATAACCAAAGTTGATGATCAGCAAAGTTCCTACCGTAATCGTCAAGGCTGTTGGAAAAGCATTTTTGAAAATCGTCGTCATAAAGTCCCCTTTGATCCGATTGAAGTCTGGTTCAAAGTTTAAAAAGAAGGTCGGAATGCCGACAAAGCAGGCATTAATGATCGTTAATTGGATCGGCTCAAAAGGATAGGTCGTTCCTGATAACAACGTCCCCATGGTGATCATGATGGAAAATAAGACTTGCACTAGCACCAATGAACCTGAGCGGGTAATGTTATTGATCACTCGGCGGCCTTCATCCATGACCGATGGCAAAGCATCAAATTGATTTTCCAAAAGAACCAGATTTGACACTTGACGCGCAGCATCAACACCAGAAGCCATTGCGATCGAGCAGTCGGCTTCTTTCAGCGCCAAAACATCGTTGACGCCATCGCCAGTCATTGCGACGGTATGCCCTTGTTCTTTCAAGTAGAGCACCATTTCTTTCTTTTGTTGCGGCGTCACTCGACCAAAAATCTGATAGTTGCTGACAGCTTCTTTTAATTCGGTCGCAGTTAATTTTGACACATCGATAAAATCAGCAGCCCCTGGTAGATTGACTTTTTTCGCGATTTGACTGACTGTCACTGGATCATCGCCAGAGATGATCTTGCATTGGATTGCCTGTGAACGAAAATACTCCAAGGTTTCCTTGGCATCTTCACGAATCGTGTCTGACAGTAAATAAAAGCCCAGCGGTTCAATATCCGTCGGCAGTCCTGCCTCCTCATAGCCTTGCGTACTGTGAGCCAAAACGATCACTCGGTAGCCTTCTTCTGCCAGCTGCCTTTCCTGTTTTAAGACAGCTTCATGGTTGGTTCCCAGTAAAATCGACGCAGCTCCGATAAAATAAGTGCCTTGTCCTTCAAACGTGACGCAACTGAATTTACGATCTGATGAAAAAGGGACGACTTGCTGCATCTGGTACGTCGTTTTTTCTGGGAAAAAGGTTCGCAGCGCCATTGCCGTTGGATTCTGATCGGGCAGCTGCGCCATTAAGTTACCAGTGATTTCTGCCAACGGTGTTTCTGAATGAAAGGAAATCGTCTTTTCCACCGTCATCTTGCCTTCGGTGATCGTGCCCGTTTTATCTAAGCAAAGAACATCGACCCGTGCCAAGGCATCAATGCAGTTCAATTCCTGCACCATCACTTTTTTGCGCGCCAGATAGACAGCACTGATGGTCAACGTGACACTCGTCAATAAAAACAAACCTTCGGGGAACATTCCCACAGCTGCCGCCACCGTCCGTAAGATGGCAGTATTGAAAGTTGCATGAGAGAAATAGAACTGTTTAACGAACAAGAGGGTACATAATGGGACCAAAATCAGACTGATCCAACGAATGATTTTGTTTAAACTGCCTTGGATCAAGTATTTTTGTCGTTTGATGGTTTTGGCTTCTTTGTTGATTTTTGCGATATAGTTGTCAGCGCCTACGTGGATCACTTGGCATAACGCTTCGCCAGCAGTGATAAAACTGCCAGAAAACAACTCGTCTGCTGGCTGCTTGTAGATCGTATCCATTTCACCAGTCAGCAAGGATTCATTGACTTCTAAAGATCCTTGAATGACTTTGGCATCCGTCGGCACTTGATCCCCGCTTTTCAGTCGTAACACATCATCCATTACGAGTTTGTGGATCGGCAAGTTCTCCAGCTTGCCATCCCGATAAACATCGGCTTTGGCAACTTTTAGCAATGCCAGCTTATCCAGCGTTCGTTTGGAACGAACTTCTTGAAAGAGATTGATGATCACATTGCTGAAGACAACAAAGACGAACAAGCCGTTTTGATAAGAACCCGTCAAACAGACGAGAAAGAATAGGACACAGTTGATCAAATTGAAAAAGGTAAAGATATTGGTAAAAAGTATTTTCGGGTACGTATTCGTCGTATCCTTTTTTGTCTTATTGACTTGACCGCGTTGCACCCGTGCCTTGACTTCTCCTGACGTCAAGCCAATGGTTTGGTTGTTTTCGATGATCCTCACCCTTTCTATTCTTAGTCATTTACTTTTATTTTGCTGAATATTCAGCAAACTTGCATCAGACTTGGGAATGGTTTTGTGTTTTTTCTATAAAACCAATTGGCGTCGATTGCGTAAGATACGCCATCGACTCCTCGCTTTTTTTCTGTAAAAAAACAAGTACTGTTTAAAATATAGCATACCCTTTTACGAATTGGCGTTTCATTTTTGTCACCTTCGCGTCACTTTAGGAATTAAAATAACAGTTTATTTCTTAACCTGAACCGACTAGACAATAAGCTAGCATAGACTTTCCAGGTGATTTCTTGCGATGACACAAAACAAAAAAACAGCTGATCTTCACAGATCAACTGTTTAACAATTCTTTAAGTTAGCTGTTCCCTCAGTTGCTAAAAAACGCTCAACCAGCTTGCTTCTTTTATTGATCAATGCAGTGCTTCCTTTTTCCATTTTCGGATTTTCGTTCGGAAATTGGTAAAGGGTGCTACTGTATTGATATGGATCCATTTATAGACTGGCCACTGTGCTTTGGTGGTTGCCCAATCCCGCTGCCTTGCTTCAAACAATTCCTGATCGGATAAACCCTCGATCCACTGGCAAAGGGCCGTCACTTTTTGGTCTAAGAGCTCTTGTTGCTGTGCTAAGGTCAAACTGCCGTATGTCTGATAAAAAGATTGATACAATCCGCCAAGGTTGTTCCATTTGTACCCTTCAGCAGGTGTGTGAACGCTCATCCCTTGCTGTTCCTGTGCTTCCCATGACAATAACAAACTGACCCAGCCGATTTGGTAAGACAAGTTTTCTGAAGGGGTCTTGTCGACACTTGCTATCCGTTGATTTCGCAAGGCTTCAGGAATTTCATCAAATTCTTGGCGAAATTTTTGGTAACGTTCTGTGATCTCTTGGATCAGCGCTGCTTTGCTTTCATACTGCCTCATTGTTTGTCCTCCTATTCAGGAAAATAGCTGCTCTTTGTCGCTTTCAGCAATGGCGATAAAAATCGTTACTTCGCCGTCTGGCGCATACTGTTCAAAATCAAAGGAATACCTGCGCTGCAGCTGCTGGTTTTCTTCCTCAGACCAGATTTGACGCCAAGTAGTCAAAATGCCCTGCGCATCGCGCCGATCGATCGGATACTTTTTCCAAGTATATTTTTCTGTATCAAAGTCTGCTTGCTCCGTTTCTTCGAAACAAAGCGAAACGGCATAGTCTCCTTGATAGTTTGACTCATACTCGTGGTAAACGCAAGCGATGACCGTTCCTTTTTCTGCGGCTTTCTTGACCGCCTCGCTGTTTTTCTCCCATAAGCCAGTGATTTTTGCTTGAATCGCTGGATCAGTAAAATTATTGGTTCTTTCCGTTGCCATTATCGAAAATTTCATTGGAGTTCCTCCTTCTTTGTCTTTATGATACGATAGAAACCTAGACACCTTGTGTCAGTGTTTTATCATCTTTTTATAAAAGGAGTAAACCAAGTGAGCACGACACGCCTATTCGGCCTTATCTACCACCTGTTGAATCATGAAAAAGCAACCACTTCTGAATTAGCCAAACAATTTGAAGTCTCGACTCGCACCATCACCAGAGATATCAATACCCTAAGCAGTATTGGCGTGCCCATCTATACCGAAACGGGTCGAAATGGCGGCGTTTATCTGTTAAGCAGTTTTGTGTTGGATAAAGTGTTATTATCAGAGGAAGAACGGAAAAACCTGCTTTTGGCGTTGAAAGGGATTCGCCAGCTGACGCCACAGATCAGTGGGCAATCGCTGGCAAAACTGCAATCCTTGTTTAAGCAGCCCGATGCTGATTGGCTAGAAGTGGATTTTTCCACTTGGCATCGGCGAGAAAACGGCAACGACACGTTTGATTTATTAAAAAAGAGTATTTTAACAAACCACGTGATCACCTTTGACTATATCAGTAAACAGGGACTGCAAAAACGCATCTGCCAGCCTTATAAACTGCTTTTTCGCTCGCAAGCTTGGTATCTGCAAGCCTTCGACCAGCAAAAGAATGCCTTTCGGACATTTAAAATCAGCCGCATGAGTCAAGTCCACGTCACTGACCAGCATTTTTTCCCAGTCACTGCGCCTGATTCTGCCATTGAGTTGACTGTTGACACCTATCCTGCGCGTCTATTCTTTCAAGCCGACGTTCTTTATCGGGTATATGATGAGTTCGATCATCAGGATATTACTTTGACGGAGGAAGGCACTGCTGTGGTTACCGTTGATTTGCCCGAGGAAAGCTGGGTAGTGCCCTATTTGTTCTCTTTTGGAAAAAGCCTACGCATTTTAAGTCCCCCTCGACTAAAGAATCGTTACCAAGAAGAAGTTGCTGCGATTTATGCCAATTTGTCCAAGAACGAGGGTGTAAACTGATTTTTCATAAAAAGGATCCCTATTGAAAGGAGTGTTTGATTTGAAAAAAGTGATCGTACAGTATGGCGGGGTTTCGCTAAACCGCCTTTGCCAGCAGTTGGAAGAAAATCAGATTCACTTAAACGCGTATGCCAACCAGCTCTTGCACCATCCCCAGCTCTCCCTCAGTGCCGATAAACAGCGTGCTGCTTGTGTGATTGTTCCCCTTAAAGAACTGGGACTCCCCCAAGGCGGCTCTTTGACGGAGATTTTTGCAGCTGCGCCTTCTTATGGATTGACTTGTTGTACCTTGGAAATGGCCTTACACTTTCGTCTTAGCTATCGCCAACTGGCAAATAGTACCGGACTGAAATCCCAAGGAAAAGCGCCAGCTGCCGCAATCACGATCGCTTCTGTGCCTTTGGAAAAAACCGACGATTTCCCCAAAGGATTCTACGTTCGCCGCATCGATGGGGTTGACTGGCTACGAGGCTATACTTGCGATGCACGACACCAGTTTGCACCGGATGACCTGTTTTTGTTTCAACGACGAGACCCGCTGTCAGAGCGTCTCAACTGAAGGGGAAACAAACCGTTTCATATCAAATGTCCTTGTTTCTCATTGCCTACAATCATTCTGTAGGTTAAGAAGAGCCGAAAAGGACAAAAGGAGAAACAGATGAACTTAATCCCAATGAAAGACAGCGACTATGCTGCTTACTTAACCAATGCAGTTTTCGAATACGCCAATGACAAAGTCCAAGCAGGCACATGGGCCAAAGACGAGGCCCTCGCCCTAGCCAAAGAAAGCTTTGCTTCCCTGCTTCCTCAAGGGACTGCCACCGAAAACAATCACTTGTTTTCTTTATTTGCAGCTGATTTTAGTGAACCGATCGGGGTGATTTGGGTCAACACAGCTGCCCAGAAAGCCTTCATCTATGACTTTATCATCGAGGAAGACCAGCGAGGAAAAGGCTATGGCACCAAAGCGTTACAGGCTTTGGAAAAGTGGGCGATCCAGCAAGGCATCATTGAAATCGGCTTGCACGTTTTTGCCCATAATCAGTCTGCGTATCAGCTATACAAAAAAATGGGCTATTTGGAAACAGATATTACGATGGTTCGACGGTTTGCTGAATGAGTGGTGTTGAATATGCCCGATCATTAGTACGAAAGAATTGATCGATCAGTTCCGACCCAAACAAAAAGAAACGACGAAAAATCGTCGTTTCTTTTTGCTTCTATTTACATAAAAACCACTCTTTCACTGAGTGCGTGGTTTTTTCAGTAGTATCGCCATTGTTGAACCTTCTTCGCTATAATGACTGCCTTTAACATCGCCAAATACCTCACAGATATCAAAGCCTACAGCCTGAACTTCCTTCAGCAATGCATCTTTTGTAAAATAGGTCGTCCATAAATAATAATTGGTGAGCTCAGTTTCTGCTAAAATCGTTGTTTGCTCCAGCAAGACGTGATCAGGATATTTCCATCGTTGATTCAGCACAAGATGAGGATCGCCCCGCCAAAACCCTGCTGATTCATGACTTTCCCAGGTCTGTTCTTCATCAAGCGTTAAAAACTGGGCAATCGTAAATACATCGAACAAAAATTTGCCACCCGGTTTTAGATGCGCCAGCACATTATTTAGCAGCAGTTTTCGTTCCTCTGGATTTAAGGCTCCATAATCGCAATAAATCAAGGTAATAAAGTCAAACTGCTGAGGCAATGCCATCTCCAAATAATTATCAAATAGATAGGTAATGTTTAATTGCTGCTTACTCGCGGAATCTCTCGCATAGGCGATGGACCTTCTGGAGTAATCAACGCCTGTCACTTGATAGCCCAGCGCTACAAATTTTTCCGCATAGATCCCTGGTCCGCAGCCGATATCAAGAAGTTGCGTCTGTTTTTCTGGTGAAACAATGCGACTGATCCAGCGAACGGATTCGTCGATAAAGTCAGCCTTTCTACTCGCTCCCTCAAAATCAGGATCCAAATGAGCCTTTAACATTTGCTTGGAAATATACGCATCGTCCCAAAACGCCTCTGCCATTTTTTTATAGAGCGGTGGCCGCTCGATTGCCTTTCTCAATTCTTGGTACATCTTCTTTTCCCCTTTCAAAATAATTGAAAAACAAAAAAGACCGCAGATTTTACTCTGCGGTCAATCTTCAAGCGATGAAGATCAAAAAGCGAAGAGTAAAATAAAATCAATGATAGGCACTTCAAATAAAACTGCATGCAGTCAATTTTTTGCCTATGAAATTGATTTTATTTACTCTTTTCCAGTCCTACCCCTGTTAACGAAGGAATAACAGCAGATAGGCCGGAGACATCACCTTTTTCTCTTGTTTTTCTGCCTTTAGTTTAGAAGGCGCCAGTCGATTTGTCAATGGGAATTGACTGTAGACACTCGATTAAACGATGGTCTTGCCGAAATTCACGCCTTACGGAGTAGAAATTTTGCAAGAACGCTGAATGTTTACTTCCCTTCACCTGCTGATTTTTTCAACAGGAAGCTGGATCTCAGTCAGCCATTCCTCTTCACTTTCTTTATTCCAAATACCATCAATATAGCTTTCACGAAAAGGCCCTGTGATTCGATAACCGTTATTTTCAGCAAACTGGATCACCGCAGCATAGGCTTTCGGAAACTCAGTATAGGCTCCTTTATGGACCGTGCAAACTGCCTCTGGTACTTCTTCTATCTGCTTGAAGGTCAAATTTCCTTGATTATCTTTCATTTCTGTGACCGCTTCGCAAACTTCCACATCAATGTTTTCTTCTTTGTACTCGTTGTCATGATAGATAGTAAAACAATATTCGGGCAATGCGCAGATGCAACCAGCTGTTTCCATCTTCAGCCCCATTTCTGGGATCATAGAAAACAATCGATCGAAGCTTGGCACGACCATTCTCATTGAAGCGACGATAACCGCTGGCAAACGTTTCACGATCATTTGGTAATTGGCTTCTTCCTGTTGCAAATACCCTTCGATCTGCGTGAGCATCGCCATCCGTTCCGTGATCTCTCTCATCAATTGCTGTCTCTTGCGATGCAGTATTCGCCTTTCGCTTTCTCCTGCTTGCACTTGTTTGATTTCATCGATGTTATACCCCATTCTGCGTAAAGCTAATAACCGATGCAATGGTGCCAACTGACTAGAGATATAATAGCGATACCCATTATCTGGATCGATAAAATGGGGCTTAAGCAGCCCCACCTCATCATAATAACGCAGTGTTTTTATCGTCACTTGATTCATTTTAGAAAACATGCCGATTCGATACAGCTTATCTGGTGTTTTTTCACATTCTTGTGTCATAACTCTTTCCTCCGTTTCCTGTTATTCCCAACGGAAAAGCTTAACTGCCAAACCAAATCCTATGATCGTCACCACTGTCAATAGAAAAAGAATGAATCGAGGGTCACCGATTGGTTGATCGAGACTCACACTCTTTAACAATTTAACGCCTTGTGTCAATGGCAGAACATTAGCGACTTTTTGTACACCTTCTGGAAAGAGCTCAAAGGGAATCACTGCCCCAGAAAGAAACAACATGGGAAAATAAACCACTGTGCATACGAGATTGGCAATCTTTATATTTTTACACAAACTAGCAATCAATAGTCCTAGGCTATACATGGCAATCATAACGAAAAAATAGCTAGCTATCAATACTATCCAGCTGCCTTTCATTTGATAGTCGAGAAATACCACCGACACGAATGCGACACCTATCGCTGAGAGTAGTGCAGTCGCTGCAGCTACTACCACTTGAGCCGCAATCAGATGAACTGGAGAAGCTGGGGTAACAAAAAAGTGTTTCAAAATCTTTTTGTCTCGATAATCACAGATAGTTAACGGAATCCCCATAAAGGCTGTTGCGCAAATCCCCACCACCAGCAATGAAGCAAAACTGCCCTCTTGAAATGTATATGAAGTAGCACCAATCACTTTCTCTCCACCGATCATATTCGTCAAAAACAGGACGACCAGCGGCATGCCAATACCAAAGACGATCCCATCAATTCCTCGCAACGCTAACTTTCCTTCAATTTTTGCTAGTTTCATTACTTTGCTCATTCTATCTCCTCCCCTACAAACCAAAGATATGCCTCTTCAAGTTTTTGCTGACCGCTTTGTTTTAATAGCTCCTTCGTGCTGCCTTCAACTACCTTGCGCCCATGAGCGATGATGCATAGCCGATCACAAAGAATCTCCGCCTCCTCCATATAGTGGGTCGTCAATAGAATCGTCATTTGTGCTTCTTTTAGTTTGAGGAGCGTTTGCCAGACACTTCTCCGTGCTTTTGTATCCAGTCCCGTTGTCAATTCATCCAAAAAAATCACCTCGGGATTCGGGATCAACGCGAGTACAATTGAAAGCTTTTGTTTTTCCCCACCAGAAAGTTTGTCGATGAAGTGCGATTCGAATGGTTCCAGCTGAAACAAACGCAAAAGCTCTTGATAGTCTTGAGGCTGTCGATACAAGAGCGTCATCTCTTTGCACAATTCTCCGACGCGAATATTGTTCTGATAACTTGAAGATTGAAGCTGTACCCCCACTTTTTCAAATACCTCACGTCGCTTTTTTTGAGGATCTGATCCGAGAATTTTGACAGAACCTTCCTCTGGTGTTTTGATACCTAAAATTGTTTCAATCGTTGATGTTTTTCCTGCTCCATTTGGTCCTAATAAGCCGAACACCTCGCCTTTTTTTACGGTGAAGGTAAGTTGATCAATAATTTTCCTACCGTTGATTTTCTTAGATAGCTCGGCAACCTCAATCATTTTTTCCACAGCAATCGCCCCTTTCTACTAAAGCATACTGTCTCCTCTTGAGGGAGAGTCAATAGCCTACTTGCCTTTTTTCATGACGAACAACCCCATACTCATAACCCCATACTCATTGGTTAGCTAAAAGCGGCTTTTTCTTTTTGTTCGATAGAGCCACACTATTTAAATCACAATTAACTATTTTTAATTTCTAAGCTTGTTTTTTTCTTCTATCTCCACTATATTTGTGGGTAAACCAGTTATTTCTATGTAGAAAGGACGTTTCCCTTGAATTATCCCTTATTAAATGAACAAATGCCGCAAACCATCATCCGTGTTTGGCGGTTGCGGACAATTACTTCACTGATCATTTTCAGCCTGATTTTCGCTGCTTCTTTTTGGTTTTTATCCATGCAAAACTGGCTGCATTTCTGGGTGTTCGCCCTTTGGTCAAGCTTATTGGCGCTGACTTTGATCAGTCATCTGCTTTCTTTTGTGCTGATGAGCTATCGTTACAAATTCCATCGCTACGAGATCCAAGAAAAGGATATCGCTATTCAACGTGGCTATCTATTTCGCAGCACCACGTATATTCCGATCCGCCGAATCCAGCACATCGAAACAGACCAAGGGATCTTTTTGCGAAAATACGCTTTAGTCTCCTTACAGATCCATACGGCTGCGACCAACCACACCATTGAAGGCTTGCCAGTGGCGCAAGCCGAACGCTTGCGAGAAACCATCATGAATTTAGTCGAGGTGGTCAAAGATGATCTATGAAAAACAACGACTGCCGTTGCTGTGTATCGGTCTTTATTGGTTCAAAAATTGCAAAAATTTTCTGGTACTAGCATTTCTGCTTGTATTCAAATTATTCAACGACGCCCCTTCTTTTCCGATGATTCTGGGCGGCATTCTGCTATTTTTACTGGTGTGTCTGATTTTTGCGGTACTGTCTTACGCCCGCTTTACCTTTCAAATCGATCAAACGAGTGTACTAGTCAACAAAGGACTCTTTATCCAAAAACAAACGATTTTGCCATTTGAACGCATCCAAACGATTCAAGAGAATCATTACTTTTATTTACGTCCGTTTAAACTAGCTGAAGTGAAATTGGAAAGCGCCGCAAGTTCGAGTGGTGAAGCCGAAATTCTTTTCCCTGCATTGCCGCTGGCTCTCATTGCCTCCATCGAAGCGTCAAAAAAGGCGGCTGCGACACCACAACAGCCGACTGCCCAAACAACTAGTAGAGAAGAACCAACCGACGATTACGCTGCGTTTTCAGCTGAGAAGTCAGCCAAGCCGCCGCTAGAAACATTCACTTTGAAATTCAAGGAGATTTTCTTGTTTTCTCTCACTGATTTTTCTGTTTTCACCTTGGTTCTAGTCATCGGCTACAACGTGATCGACAACATTCCCAATCTCTTTGCCTATGCATCGGAATTGCAACAACTTGGCCTTTTATTAGGTGCTGCACTTTTACTCGGGCTGCTGATTTTGTTTTTCTTCCTTGCGATCGCCAGGAATCTTTTCCGTTATTATGGCTTTACGGTGGAAACGAACCAACAACAGCTGCTGATCACGCAGGGCTTGTTTTCTAAACGACACCAAACGATTCCCCTCGCTAGGATCCAAGGGCTGAGTGTCGAACAAAACCTTTATCGAAGAATCTTTCATCTAAGCTCCGTCAAATTACTGCTGGCTGCTGGCAGTTCGTCAGAAAGCGATGATACGGTCTATCTGTTCCCCATTTTGAAAGAGGCGCAGCTGACCGAAACATTGACCCGCTTTTTGCCCGAATGGTCGTTTCAACAAACTGCTCTAGTGAAAAATCCACGACCCAACTTTTGGTACTTCTGCCGTTGGCCGCTGCTGATCGGACTGCTTGCTGTAGGAATCTCCGCCTTCTTTTTCTGGTGGTTAGCGCTGATTTTCTTCGTGTTCTTTGGCTCCTTCGTGTTATCAAGCATCTGGCGAGGCAAAATACAAGGGTATCAATTTTTAGATAACCACGTATTGTTGTGCCAAACGATTCGCGGTCTTACGAAGGTGACCGCTTATCTGAAGAAAAATAAAATCCAAGATTTCACTGTCACCACCACGTATTGGCAGCACAAAAAAGGGCTTGGC
This sequence comes from Enterococcus sp. 5B3_DIV0040, assembly GCF_002140755.1. Classification (NCBI taxonomy): domain Bacteria; kingdom Bacillati; phylum Bacillota; class Bacilli; order Lactobacillales; family Enterococcaceae; genus Enterococcus; species Enterococcus sp. 5B3_DIV0040. Next base: position 919,694 of record NZ_NGLC01000002.1, on the reverse strand, counting down.
AAGTCACAGCTAACCATCAAAACCGAAGATACTCTCACCGAAAGTAAGCTTTTCTACTTTCCATTAACCGAAGCAGAAAACTTACGGCGCTGGTTTTTGTCTTAGTTCACACAAAAAAAACGTCAAACAGTAGGACTGACGCGCTGTTTGACGCTTTTTTTACAAGATCTGAAAGGAATGAAAAGGAAGCATCAACCATTGATTCGTTGATGCTTCCTTTTTCTATCCCTTAACCTTCCCTTCGACTATTTGCTGCTTTATTGAAGCAGCATCTAAGCCATATTCTTTTTGCAGGAAATCGGGTGTGCCGACTTGACCGAATCGTTCGTTGACACCAATACGTTTTAAGGGGACAGCACTGCCTGTTTCAGCAAGCACTTCGGCGACGGCACTTCCTAGTCCACCGGTAAGAGAATGATTTTCGATGGTGATGACTTGCCGTTTCCCCTGAACTTCGCGGAGGATCAATTCTTTATCGATTGGTTTGATGGTAAACATGTCGATCACTTCGCAGCTAATTCCTTTTTCTGCTAATTCTTCTGCCACTTGCAGTGTTTCAGATACCAATTGTCCGCTAGCAATCAACAACAGTTCATCGCCTGGTCTTAAAATATTGCCTTTTCCTAGTTCAAAGGTCGAGCCTTTTTCATAAATCGTCGGAACCGCTTTCCGATTGCCTCGTACGTAATGAATGCCTGATAATTGGCTAAAGGTTTTTATGATCCACGCCATTTGGACTTCATCCGCTGCATCGCAGACGATCGATTGGGGAATCATTCGCATCAAAGCCACATCTTCCCATGTCGTATGGGTGCCGCCGTTGTGCCCGACTGCAAACCCTGGATCAGAACCGTAAATATTGATCGTATTGCCGCCATAGCCGCCAGAAATAAACAGCTGATCGAATACCCGACGCGTTGCAAATGGCCCAAAGGTGTGGATAAAAGGTGTATAACCAGTTAAACTCAAGCCAGCCGCGACACCAACCATATTGGCTTCCGCGATCCCCATGTTGATAAAGCGTTGGGGATGTTTGTTGGCAATCGTGGTCCAGCCGCTGGCAGAACCAAGGTCGGCATCTAACGCAACTAGCTGGTTATTTTCATCCATGAGTTCCACCAATGTGTCAACGACACAAGTTCGCAGCTCTTTACCAGCAGCAGTGGTTTTGCTTAATGTAAACATGCCTTAGCGTCCTCCTTCGATTTTTATCGTCAATTCTTTGATTGCCGCTTCTGCCGCTTGATTGATCTCATCCGTGGTAAACTTCACGGAGTGATTGGCATCTAGTTCTTCAAAGAAAGGAACGCCTTGTCCTTTCACGCTGTCCAAGACAATGCAAACCGCTTGGTCTTCGATTGCTTTGCAGCGCTCGATTGCCTCATCAATGGCTTGCATGTCTGCCCCTGGAACTTTTTCTGTATAAAAGCCAAAAGCAGTCATCTTCTGCTGGATGTCAAAGGGATCAAGAATGTCTTTGGTTGGCCCATCTAGCTGTTTTTTGTTGTCATCAATAATGACGATACAGTGATTCAGTTTAAAGTGGGCAATGTATTGGAAGGCTTCCCAGCACTGTCCTTCATTTAGTTCGCCATCTCCAACGATCAAATAAACAAAATTTTCCTTGCCTGCCAAGCGCAGGCCTGTCGCGATCCCAGCAGCCATGGAAGTTCCCTGCCCCAGTGAACCTGTGGTGGCATCAACCCCTGGCGTTTTCCAGCGATCCGGATGGGAAGGCAGTCTCGTGCCGCCCTCATTGATCGTCCATAACCACGACCGATCAAAATAGCCCGTATTTGCTAATGCACTATACAGGGCGGCGCCAGCATGCCCTTTTGACAAGACGAGTCGGTCACGATCCGCCCACTGTGGATCTTGTGGATTGATTCGCAGCTGTTTGCCGTACAAAACGGCCAATAATTCAACAATTGAAAAGGAGCCGCCCAGATGGCCTTGTCCCATTTTCTTGATGCTGCAAAGGGTATCTAAACGAATCTTTGCCGCTAATTCTTCAAGCTCGTGGTATTTTTGTTCACTGATTGCCACTATTTATCCCTCCATCCTCTATTTATTCAGAAACAGATTTTGCCCGACTGTTTTTCTTGAAAATCGTCAATCCGATCAAGACCGCGACTACCGCAATTATCCCTGAGAAGATGGCGATTTGACCGCCCATATTGGCTAAGTTTCCTAGGAAGATCCCTGCAACCCCATAGTCGGTATCAGAGAAAGTTGATCCTTGGAACCCAAGATCCCCCATGACTGGCATCAACAAGATCGGCATGAAGCTGATAATGATCCCATGAATAAAGGAACCAATGACGGCGCCTCGCACACCACCCGTTGCATTGCCGTAAACACCTGCTGTTGCGCCGCAGAAGAAATGGGGCACGACACCTGGAATAATAACGGTTGTTCCTGTGAAGACCATGATGATCAAACTAACGATCCCTCCGACAAAACTGGTTAGAAAACCAATCAGAACAGCATTTGGCGCATAAGGAAAGACGATTGGACAATCCAATGCAGGAATCGCATTAGGAACAAGCTTTTCAGAAATCCCTTTAAAGGCTGGTACGATTTCTGCCAAAATCAGACGGACACCAGCTAAAATCACAAAGACACCAGCGGCAAACGAACCTGCTTGCTGCAACGAATAAATGATCGAGTTCGTGCCATTGCTTAGATTTTCCGTAATAAATTCACTCCCAGCAAAAATTGCTACGATCACGTATACAACCGCCATCGTAATCGTGATACTAACAGTAGAATCCCGCAAGAAAGACAGGCCTTTCGGAAAATTGATGTCTTCGGTAGATTTTTCCTTATTGCCGACGTATTTCCCAATCAACCCGCTCAATGCATAGCCGAAGTTTCCCGTATGCCCCAATGCGACGGAATCATTTTTAGTAATTTCTCGGGTAAACGGCTGTGCGATCGCTGGGAAAATCGTGTTACAGATCCCTAACGCTAAGCCCCCAAATAAAACTAGATTAAAAGTATTCATTCCAGTAACGCTCAAAATCACCGCAATCATGCAAGCCATATACAACGTGGCATGCCCAGTCAAATAAATGTATTTAAAGCGAGTGATACGGGCAATCAAAATATTGAAGGCCATTCCGGCTAACATAATAAGTGCGGTATAGGTGCCGTAAGTCGTCAACGCTAGCGCAACGATCGCTTCGTTATTTGGTACGACCCCTTGCATGTTAAAGGCTGCTTGGAACATCTCCCCAAATGGCGCCAGAGAGCTTTCGATCACCCCAGCCCCGGCAGTGACCACGAGAAACCCAACAAAGGTTTTGATGCCCCCTTTGACGATCGTGGCAATGTCTTTTTTCTGCAGCACATTCCCCAAAACGGCGATCAGCGCAACTAAGATCGCTGGGGTACTCGCGATATCAACAAGAATATCTAAAAATTCGTTCATGACTGTCTACTCCTTTTTATAGTAATCCTTTTTCCTGACAAACGGCTTGAACCTTTTGCTTCAATTCATCGAGATCGATAATACTGTCTAAAACTACGATCTCACCTAGATGCTGCGCACTATCGGCTAAATCGCCGCCAACGAAGAAAACATCCGCCATATCGGGTGCAGCACTTCCTAAATCATAATGGGACACTTCCACGCCTGAGACACCCAGTTCATTTAAAACAGAATTGATATTCATCTCCACCATAAAACTTGATCCTAATCCTGACCCACACACTGCTGCAAATTTCATTTTTCATCTTCTCCTTCTCTAATCACTTCAATTATTTGATCCGCATTGGTTGCGGAAAGTAACGCAGTTAGTTTTTCATTATTCGACAAAATTTTAGTTAAACTCGCTAACGCTTTTAGATGGAGTTCATTGTCAACCGCCGCCAAACATATAAACACGTGAATGGGGTGTTGCGGATCATCATTCAAAAGCACGGGTTCTTTGACTTTTAATAACGACATCCCGATGGCATTGACCCCATCTTCTGGACGTGCATGAGGCAAAGCGATGCCTTTTCCAATATGGATAAAGGGACCGTGATCCACCACTTTATTAATCATGGCGGTAATATACTGCTCCTCAATTTTATTGGTCTTTTTTAATGGCGCAGCAGCTTCTCGAATGGCTTCTTGCCAAGTCAGCGGCACCTCGGTAAATTTGATGGTTTCTGCTGTTAATAAATCTGATAACATCGGACGTTGGTCTTCCCTTCTATTCAATTCTCGATTGATTTTTCTTTGCAAAATTTTTCTCAGCTTTTGCTTACTGATTCCTGCTTTTAAATCAACATAGGGCAAAATCACTTCTAACACATCGTCAATGGAATGCAATCCAGTTTTTGAAGGGAAAAATGCCGCTTGTACGTTTTTAACCAGTTCATCCTTCTCAATGGGTGTCATAATCGGATTGATCACATAACAGGGTCGTTTGGTTTTGATCGGCGCACTGGAAAAAATCAGATCAATCTCTTCATTAAACCGAACATTTTCATACTCTTCGATCGAACGAGCCGGCAAAAAATGGATCTGGGGAAACAGTTCCTTTAATTCTGATTCCAAAATCAAGGATGAACTGATGCCACTGGGACAAACGACTAATGCATTCAGTTGGAAGTAATCACGTTTGGCCTTTTGTTTACTGATTTCTCCACCAAACAAAATCGTAAAATAACCGATTTCTTCATCAGGGATCGTGCCGACTAAGTCTTCTAAAGAACCCAGTGCTCGTCTCGTCAGTTCAAACAACTCATTGTATTGCAGCTTGATTTCTTCAATCAGTACATTCTCCAGTGGAAAACCGTAGCGGATTCGAAAATACGCTGGGACAAGATGATAGAATGTGTTCATCAAAAGGGTGCGATAGTCCACAAACTCGATAGCTGCCAGCCGTTCCATTTCATGAATGATCTTACTGGCACATTCCAATAAAAACTCTAATGAAGTATCTTCGATATCTCCTTGCAGAATCGTTTTCAACAGGATCGTTACATAAAGTTCTTCTGTTTTCCGATCTTTGATGTCAGGAAATTCTGCTAAAAACTGCTGACTGACTTGATGGACATGCAGCGACTGGAGCAGCGGTATTTCTGTCTCCGCTAAAGAAACAGCCGTTTCTGCCATCCGAAAGGATAGATAATTAAGAAAATAAAGCATTTCTTCGAAGCGACTCGGAACGATCACCAGATTGAAATCAGTCAGTGTTGCGGACAAACGATCTCTGATTTGAACATAGATCGTTTTATCCTGCTCATAGATTCCCTCAAATAAGAGCAAGTTCCCGTTTTTCGTATTGGATAACGTGCTGACCTTTCGAAAGGCAAGAGCGCGAATCTGATATTCCTCTCCCTCTAGATAAAAGCCATATTTTCGAGAGTACAATAGTTGAATCTTGAAAGCTGCAAGTTCCTCTCTGATCCCCTTTACATCCTTCAAAATCGTATTTTTACTGACATAGAACAGCTCTTGAAACTGATAGACGGATAAATCTTTCACTGCTGAAAAAGTCAGAAGATAAATCATGGACCGCCGCTCTTCTTCCGAAAAAAACAACGTATTCTTCTGGACATCGAAAAGAATTTCCGGCCATTTTCGTTGAATCAGCGAAGGAATCAAAACTTCTCCCTCATGCATCGTGATTCGTTGATTCAACCGCTGTTCAGTGATTTGATTGATCTTGGCAATCTCCGCCAGAAATTCCTCATCCCTCCACTTCGTCAACTGAAGAAACGCCTCAATATTTGGTTCTGAAAACAGATACGTCAATTTGAAATGAATCATATTTGCTACCCCCACCTAAACTATAGCTTGCACAAAATGAAATCGCCATCATTTCTCGGCACAACTGAAGCTCCGTTTTTTTTAAACGATGGACCGAAGAGGAGATTTCAAGGATTACCATAACATTTTTACATAAAAAGAGGATATGCGAAGACCATTATTTGTTTTTTAACGCAAAAAAGGCGAATCAACTTGATGATTCGCCTTTCAAAAGTGATAAGTAATAGAAACAGATGGCAAAAGTGGACTAAACTCTAGGAAAATGAAATCTAGATTGCTTATAAGAAACAGGTTCCTTTCGCATAAAGCACACCTTTTCCGCCAATGATCACCCGTTCATCTGCTAAGGTACACTCAAGAAATCCTCCTCGTGCAGAGAGTTGCTGTGCGGTCATTTGGGTCTTGTTTAATCGGCTGCTCCAATAGGGGATCAGGTTCGAATGAGCCGATCCGCAAACAGGATCTTCATCAATCGTCAACTTAGGAAAGAAGGTTCGAGAAACAAAATCGACCGTTTCCCCAGGAGCTGTCACGATCACGCCGACCCCTTGCTCAAAGGTTTTTATGAAAGAAAAATTAGGTGTTAACTGTTGAATCTGGGTTTCATTATCCAATACAAAGAAAAGATCTCTTGCCAAGTAAGCCTCGTTGATTTTGGCACCGATCGCTTCTTCATATACAGGCAATATCGCCGTTTTTTCTGGGCGAATCGCTGGAAAATCCAGTGATAAAATCTCCCCTTCCTTCGTCACCCGCAGCTGTCCGCTATATTTTGTTTGGAAAACGATAGAAGTTCGTTGAGGTTCATAATAATGAAACAGCACAAACGCTGTTGCCAACGTCGCATGTCCGCAAAGATCAATTTCACGATCCGGTGTAAACCAGCGAAGGCTATAAGAATCTGCTTCTTTTACGGCGAAGGCCGTTTCCGATAAATTGTTTTCGATCGCGATTTTTTGCATCAAATCTTCTGGTAGCCATTCTGGCAAAATAAAAACGGCCGCTGGATTTCCTTCAAAAACCTTTGTGGCAAAAGCATCTACTACGTAATACGCTAAGTTCATTTTCCTACTCCTTTTCGTTTGTTGTATACGTACTCTGCGCAATAGAGATCTTCTACTGCGAGTCCCACCGCATCAAAAACCGTGCATTCTTGTTTTGTCTCTCGTCCGTGACATTTATGAGTAACCAATTCCCCTAACGACCCTTTGATAGCAGCAGGATGAAAGGATTGTTCTGCGATTGGAATCAGAAGATCGCCGCTTTCTTGCAGCGCTGCTTGATAGTCATCCACATTTACACTAGCCGAAGCCACTAAATCACTGGTGAGTTCCCGTGTTTCTGGGGTAAAGGTTCCGATCGTATTGATATGAGTGCCAGGTGAAACCATATCTTTATCCAAAAACGCCTGCTTGCTAGGTGTTAAGGTACAAATAATATCGGTCTCACGTGTCGCTTCCATCAGATGTTTACAGACAATAACCTGCAGCTGCGGATAAGTTTTCTTGACTGATTCAACAAAGTTCGCTAGTTTTCTTTTATCTAGATCATAAACAAATACAGTGTGGATCGGACGAATAGCCAGCATCGCTTGTAGATGGGAGGAAGCTTGATGTCCCGCACCAATTAGTGACAATTTGGTCGCTTCTTTCTTTGCTAAATAATTCGTCGCTACTGCTGATACTGCTGCCGTGCGAATCCAAGTAATACTATTCGCATCCATTAACGTGAGTGGCGCCCCATTCTGACTATCAAGCAAAAGAATTTGTCCTAAATGAGTCGGCAGCTGTAACGTTCCGTTCTCTGGGAAAAAGGACATGATTTTTGCGCCATACACTCGGTTCGGACCTAAGTAAGCGGGCATTAAAGCAAAGAGATTTCCTTGCTTTTGGTCTGGCAATGGCAATACCGCTCTTTGCCATTGAGAAACAGCTTGCTGCTCAAAATCACGAAAGCAGTTTTTCATAGCCGAAATGGCTTCAGGAAATGTCAGTTCACGTAAAATCTCTTCTTCTGTTATAATCTCCATAAAAATTCCTCCTTTTTTCATTATCCTACTCTCAGCGATTCATACAATCAATGATATAATTGTATGGAATACAATTTAGGAGGTGTTCTTATGCCCATCAATTCTTATGAAGATTATGCCCTTAGTTGGCGCCCAGACAAAACGCAGCTTACCCGTCCATTTTATCGTTCCTTGATCAAGCGCTTAGAAGAAGATATCCTCTCTGGCAAGCTCGCCAAAAATACCCGCTTACCCTCTCAAAGAGAGTTAGCAGATTTCTTAGATCTTAATTTCACTACGATTGGTCAAGCCTATAGATATGGTGTCGAGAAAGGAATTCTCTATAGCCAGATTGGCAGTGGCACGTATGTTTCTGCCAATGCATTCGACTCGATCTCTATTTCTACCAGCAATGTGGCAACGCACATCATTGATCTGGGACTCGTCAGTTCCTTTGAAGAATGCAATTCCTTGATACTGCCCACGATTCAAAAAGTCGTCAATCATTCAAATATTGTTGGGATCATGAATTATCGAGAACCTCAAGGATCCGATTATCAATTGACGACCGCCAGCAACTGGTTAAGGACGCAAGGGGTCAAAGCAGACAAAGACACGACTGCGATTGTTTCTGGTGTACAAAACGGCTTAGCGATTGCCTTGGCAGCTTTATTTTCTCCAGGAGATCGGATCGCAGTTGATCGTTACACGTACTCAAATTTTATTGAATTGGCACACCTCTTCCATTTAGAAATTGTTCCTATTGATTACGATCAGGAAGGAATGCGTCCGGAAGTACTTGCACAAGAATGCCGCAAGAAAAAAATACACGGACTCTTCGTGATGCCTTCTTGCAACAATCCGATTGGTTTTCAAATCACCGAATTCAGACGAAAAGCGCTTGCAACAATTATCGTAGAAGAATCATTGTGGGTGATCGAAGATGATATTCATTCTTTTTTAACGACGTATCAACAAAATAAAGTGATCGCTCCCTTTCAAGCGCTGCTCCCTCAACAAGTCATTTATCTTGCTGGAATGACCAAATTTATCTGTTCGGGACTGCGGATCGCTTATCTTGTTTTTCCAGAAGCGGTCCGAGGGAAAATCGAACAGGCCATTTTCACGATCAATGTAAAAACCTCACCTTTGGAGGCAGAGATCGTTACCGAGGTTTTGAACAGTGAAGTGGCGCAAACCATTCTTCATCAAAAATTTGCTCTTACGAAACAAGCGAATGCACTTTTTGACGTGATCTTTGACTGTCAATCAAAACCAGCAGTCTATCCCTATTATCGTCATTTACCGATTCGCTCAGATGTTGCTCAATTCGATATTGAACAAGACTATTTGGCAAAAGGCGTGCGCATCTATCATTCCAATCGTTTTACGACCCAAAAGCAAATGGACCCATTTATTCGATTGTCCCTGTCATCGAATCATTTAGAGGTATTAGAAAAAGGATTGCGTATTGTAAAGGACTCCTTAAAGACCTATCAGTAGCTGTCTAAAAAATCAGCAATCCGTTGAACAGATTTGCAATTTTTTTACACGCTCCATATAAAAAGGAGTTGCGTCAACAACTCCTCTTTCGCACCTTTTAAGAAGGCGACAGGTTTTATTAGTAAAAAAATAACCGTTTCCCTGCTAAAGTCGACGGTTATTTTTTTGTCATTTTTCACTGTGGCTAGGATACGAAAGAGCAGCATGGCAATAAATGTACCAGAATTTATCTGGAACTTATTAGCCGCTAGTTTCGATAATAATGCTTCCCTTTTCCTTAAACATTGCATTCGTTTTTAGATGTTCGAACACTTTTCCAATATGACTACATCGAATACCTTATTTCAATTGAGAATAAGGTTTTGCCTATGTCGCTTATCGATTTTGTTTGAGAATATCCTTGTTAAAAGTTGAAAAATCACTCTCTTCTTGCTATACTAACTATGTAAAGAGGAGTTGTTGCCACAACCCCTCTGCAGCGCCATTTAAGACGGCGACAGGTTTTTTAACTTAAAAGATAACCGTTTCCCTGTTAAAGTTGACGGTTATTTTTTTTGTCATTTTTCACTGCGGCTAGGATACCAAAGATCAGCATGGCGGTAAATGTACCAAAACTGATCATTAGCCCGATTGCTTCCGCTGTGGACAAAAAGGCTTCTCCTTTCTGAAGAGTTAGTACTTACATTCATAAGCACCACCACCTTTCAAAGATAGCCACCGTCACAAACTTTACTGCAGTCAAATGGTACCATACTTCCATCAATAAAACTTTCAAATGCCAAGGATTTATCATTATTTTTTTCACGGCGCATGGTCCATCTGCTGTGATTCATTCCATAGAATCGTCAAAATAACCCGCTGTTCTCTCTTCAAGTCTGATCCGCTCTTTTCCGACCTTCTCCAGCCCCTTTTCTCAGTCCCAATCAAGTGACTTCCATCAAGAAAAATAGTCAAAAGTCAATATCATTCTATTCACCAAAAACCACTTTTGTTATAGTAACAAAAAGGAGAATGCAGATGAGAAATGAACGAAAAATCATTCAAGATAGCACCCTTGGTGTAGAAGCTTTATTATTTAACGGCATCCAGCAGGAGTTTCCTAACCATTGGCACGAATATTATGTGATTGGCTTGATGGAAGCCGGGACGCGTCAATTCACCTGTCAAAACACCTGCTATATCGTTGAAGCAGGCGACTTGATTTTGATTCCGCCAAAGGCTGCCCACCGCTGCCAGCAACTCACGGAGGAAAAGCTGGTTTACCGCAATATCCACTTAACCCCGGAGAACATAGCGGTACAAGTACAAAAAATTTTTAACACTCAATTGACGCCCCACTTTCCTGAACCGGTCATTCGCCAAGTGAAAGAAAAAGAGGAATTTCATGCAGTGCACCAGCTGTTGCTGTCGGATCACGGTGATGAGTTTGAAAAGCAAGAACGCTTTACTTGTCTGCTTCACGACCTGCTTGTTCAGTATGCGGATTTCACCCACGAACAAACGGACCCGGTGTCAAATAAAGCCGCAACGGCAAAAGCCTATATCGATCAACATTATGCCGAAAAATTGTCCTTGAGTGAATTAAGTGACGTTCTTGGAATGAATCAGTACGTCTTGATTCGGCAGTTTACCAAAGCGTATGGGCTGTCGCCGTTTCAATATTTAAGTACGGTGCGCATCAGTGCTGCCAAGAAAAGACTAGAATCACAAGAAGCAATTGCAGAAGTCGCTTTTCTGACAGGTTTTAGTGACCAAAGTCATTTTACCCGTATCTTTAAAAGCTTGATTGGGGTCACCCCGAAAGCTTACCAAACAATTTACCAAGAAGATGGAGTGAGAACGTATGAATAACCAAGAAAAATGTGTCATGATTATCGATGAACAATTACCGATTGGCTTAGTTGCAAATACTGCAGCAATTTTAGGCGCAACCTTAGGCAAATTGTTTCCCGAAGGAATCGGAGAAGATATTTACGATTCGACGGGCAGAAAACACCTTGGCATTGTCAACTTCCCCATTCCTATCTTAAAAACGAACAAGGAACAGTTGCAGACCATTCGTGAATCGATCAGTCAACAAGCGGATCCAGAAGTAACCATCATTGATTTTTCCGACGTTGCTCAGACCACCAATTCTTATGAGCAATACCGCCAGACGCTTGAGACGATTCCCACAGAAACACTGGCTTATTTTGGTCTTTGTTTAAAAGGCAAGAAAAAGAGTATCAATAAAGTCGCTGGCAGCTTACCGTTGTATCGGTAAAGCGCTAATAAGAAAACGATCGTTTAAAACAAGTTTTCTTTTTGTCGGCCGAACAGTCTTCTTGCTATATACGTTTTTTATAAACAGTCCTACAAAAAAACAAACACTTTTGAGGTGTTTGTTTTTTTGTAAGAGATTTTCTAGCAGACATTTTCTTGCTCTTTGATTTTGCCAAGATCAATTGAAAAATAAACTACTCTCCTTGATAAATATTCAACCCCACTTCAGTATCTTCCACACAACTGTTCACTGGTGCTTTAACAATCAGAAAAAGAAAGTAAAAGTCTCCCACACAAGAAGCGGCATGTGCGGCAGCAATCAAGGTAAAAAGAGATGCCGTCAACCAGCCAAATAAATAAAATAGAAAGAGACCCACAGAAATGCCAAGGAATGGCGCCAATAAAATGATGGCAAATTTCCCTTTTGAATAAAAGGAATGGGGACTCGTGGCATATGCTACGCCATTTTTGAACCCAAACTTTACCTTCCCTTCAGGGTCAAAAAGCTTGAAGAAGGCACCATGGATCAATTCATGAATAATGATGAGAATAAAATATGCAACCATTAAGATCAAAAGATCGAAAATAAGCGAAGTTTCAGCATTTGACCCATGACCACCTAAGACAAAGAGTGTAAAGAACACATAGAAAAAAATAAAACTAGGAATCGCCGCGAGATTCAATCTCTTTATTGTTTTTTTATCATCCATCAAATTGATTTGTTTGAGTAATTTCATCGCTGTTCTCCTCTTCTTTTTGTCATTCTTCTTAGTACATGATTTCTATGAATTCCCTTCACCCAACCAATAAGAGCAACAAACACAAAACCAGTGCAGTTAAAACGAAGAGGAAATTGATCATCTCTGGCGCACTTTCAAACCTTCTCTTTAATGGCGGAGGACGAAAACTTGGATTCATGCTTTTCGTTTGGTAGTCCACGCTGCTTGATAAAAAGCTGTCGGAAGGGATCATAAACACTAAAAGAACGCCATAAATAATGGAGGCAGGAATCAGGAGTGAGCATTTGGCTAGGTAGCCAATCAGTAGACTCACGATCAAAGGAATAGCTACGTACAAAACACTTTGGTACAGTATTCGCCGAATTGGTTTCATGGGGAAGTCTCCTTAGTCAGTAATCGTTACGCACAGGTACAAAATAATTTTATTTACTTATCAAATAAATATACCATTGCTTTTAAAGACTGTAAACACGCCAGAAAACCAAGTCGATGCTGCCAAGCGCGACTGCCCAATGCTTGGTGCAAAAAAAGAAGTGGTTTCTTCCCACTTCTTAAAAAGCACTCTACTTGTTTTTTCCCTTCAATTAACCTCTCAAGATAATCGGTAAACCGTTATACTTACCAGATTGCTTCCTCTCTTCCTTTTGAAAAAGCTACGACGCTGGACAAAGAAGCCTGCGAACCTTGTCTCTTTATTAAAATTTCTTCTGAAAAGCATTCGTCTAAAAAAATCATACGACCTTGTCTTTCCTTTTGGTTTTTTACAACACCTGATCTACTTGAGAAAAGACTGCGAAACCTTCTTTAGAAAAGCAAACGTCTCAAGAAAAAATAATCGTGCGGTTTCTGCCCTTCCTTTTGGCTTCGTACAATGCTTGATCTGCTTGGTAAAAGGTTTCTGAAATGTCTAACGCAGAGGCTGCTTCTGAAATCCCTGCCGAAAAGTAAAGGGTCAGTTGGGCGGTTTCTAATTTCAACTGTTCATTGCTTAAAAACAAATGGAATTCTTCAATAATTTTTTTCACAGCATCAGAAGTATTCTCTTTAAATAGGACTAAAAATTCTTCGCCGCCATATCGATAGACTTCGACTAAATGGGAAGGACTTTTCTGGTAGAGAAACGTCATCAGCTTTTCCGAAAAGAAGGATAGGGCTTGATTGCCGATTTGATGTCCATGGTGATCATTGATGCGCTTAAAATGATCTAAATCCATCATCACCACGACGAGCTGGTCCTTCTCAAGTAGCGCCAGCTTTGAAATATCCTCGTTCAGACTGCGGAAATTTTTCACCTTGGTCAACTCATCATAATTGCGTTCAATGATTTTTGTGTTAATTTTTTCCAGGAAATTTTTTTGATTCTGCAAATAATACTTCCATAAAGAAACGATCCCCACAGATCCAATGCCTAAAGACACTACATCCCAAACGCTAATTTCGCGGCGATAAAAAAGCAAGGCGTTGAGCATCGGCGAGACAACCGTAACGAAAATCGAAAATAGGTAAAATGCTGTGTGATTTGGTTGTCCATAAAATCTTTTCTTTAATAAGCCCGTAACGATTAAAATGATATAATTTAATCCGATAATAAAGAGCATGGCTTCCCATTCAAATTTATTGATCAATGCAAAAAAGGTCAGCAAAATGACGGGTACTAACCCAACCAGATAGATTTTTTCTTTGAGAATGCCAAAATAATAAATAAAGATTGGAATCGTATATTCATACGCAACATAACCGATACTGTTCAAAGAAAATGATATAATAAAGTAGACTTGCGAAATAAACAAAACAATACCAATAAGAATTTTAAACGACAGGCGTAAATTCAATTCTTTGAAGTTCTTGATAAACAAATCATACGAAATGAGCAAGCTCACGACTAACACAGAATAGATCGCAGCATAAATCAGATGGACAAACACACTACTCCTTCTTTCTTTCATAGATTTTTCTTTAAAATCGTTCGCCCATGATTTTGAAAGGCTCGATTCTTTAACGATGCAGCGCACGAAATAAGCTTTTTTCCTGCACTTCATGAAACCAAAAATAAAGCGACCCCAGAAAGGAGCAGAAACCAATGTCTGAGAAAATAGAACAAGAACTCTTATCGATATTTCCCCAATTATATTTTGATGCCCAGCCTATCTTTCAAATGAAAGCAGATAGTCAGAAAGTGATTGGCTACGAATTATTATTGAGAAGTACCGAAAGAAATAGGTTTCCCCTTTCCTTCTTCCAGCAAGTGATCAAATACAAAAAATTACATACTCGTTTACTGCAGTGGTATCGAAATGAAATTTTCAGCTTGCTTCATCCGAACGAAGAAACAAAAATCAGTCTCAATATCCACCCGCAACAACTCAGCTACCCAGAAACCTTTTTGATGTTAGCTGATTTAGCTCCCTACCATGACCGTATTTTGATTGAGATCACCGAAGACGATACAGAACCTTCTATCGCTTGTGATCCCAAGTCCTTTCTTATGAACAAAATCAACCAAATAAAAAAGATGCGCTTCTCTGTCGCATTGGATGATGTAGGGACAGGCATTCATTCACTGACAAATATTGCACCGATGCTGGATAAAATCGATGTGATCAAGTTTTCGCCTATCTCGTTGCGAGTCCTGTCCCAAAAAGAGATTTTCTTTTTGATCGACTTCTGGCGAAATATCGCCAGCAATCGTAAAATCCAATTTATTGTCGAAGGGGTCGAAACCTCGGATATCCATGAGTACCTGCTTGAAGAAGAGATTTTTCTTCAACAAGGGTTTTATTTGGACAAACCTGCCCCAGCTGATCAATTAAAGCGAAAAAAATAGTCCTCGCATCGTTTATTTTTCTCACTATACGCGATCAAAAATAAACGATTATTAAAAAAACGAACAGATGCCCTTCAAATATAACACAAATAATTTTATTTGCAGAATTTTTGCTGATTCGGCATCGCTTTAACGGTGATTTTCCTGAACTCAATTCAATCATTCCAACAGAGATTTTATCCAAACAGGGGAAGAAACGATAGGAACATTGCTTTATCCAATCCATCCCACAAACAGAAATCAAAGAAAGCGAAACACTCTACAGGATACGTTCCAGTGGTGTTTCGCTTTCTTTTCATTTTAGATGTTTTTGTTCCATCTCATCTGCTGCTAACAACTTTTGGTAATAGGCTTCATAAGAAGGACTTACTCGCCTCATAGCAGGAATAAATTTTTCATAATAACCACTTGATTGGTAAAAATGCTTCATCTGCTCTTCGATCTGTTTTAATGGTGAATCGAGATATGCAGGACTTGCTTTAAAAGCATGGTATGCTTGGATTGTCTCTTTATTGTTTTTGACAAAATCACTGTAATTACTAAGACTTTGTTCTTTAAACACGCGCATTTCCTCTACTTGTTCTTTCGTAAACGAAGGCGTGTGTTCTTCCAAAAAAAGCGTCAATTCTTCTGATAAAACGAACGGATCTGTAGTATCCAAAAATTCCACGATTTCTTGAAAAGCTTGCTGCTGCTCCTTTGTTTCAATTGGTTCGTCTAAATAGCAAGAAAAGTGAAATCCAATCAAACGCCCGTAGTTACTAGGAAACAATTCGAATAGCTTTGTCATGATCGTCTTTTTCTTGTCTAGGGATCCGATTTCTTCTGCCAGTTCCTCTATTGGTCTTCCATCAGCGAGCGCGTCCAAGAGCTGGATCGTTTCTTCTAATTTTCGGGCTGCTTGTTTTCTTTCCTGAATGATTTGTTTCAAATACTCTGGATGCGCGCAATATGCTTTGATTTCCACAACACTCAACCCTAGTTTTCGATATAAGCCAATCGTCTGCAACCGTATAACATCTGCTTCAGAGAAGGAACGGTAGCCGTTTTCTAGAATTTTTGGGAAAAGTAAACCTTGCTCACAATAATATAAAACAGCTTTTTTTGTCAGCTCTGCCCGTTTTGCCACTTCACTTATTCTCATTCTATTTCCCTCCTAAAACAAGAATAACCCCACCCCTAGGGGTAGAGTCAATGATTACTTAAATGAAATGGCTTATACGATTGCTTTTTGATTTTGCAGGATTGTTTGAAAAGCCCTTTGAGGCCTCTATTCCCTAAAGTTCACTCATTTTACTGTTTATCTCACATTGAAAACCAGAGAATGTTTCGCTTTTGTTCCTAGATTGTAACCACACAGTTCTTTTAGATAAAAGCGATAATCATTTTCAACGATTCGAATGATCTCATTGTCGGAAAAATCGTCGAATCGCATCATTTCTGTGACTAAGACCAGTTTGGCGTCGATGCCCAAAATATCTGGGGTGATCGCCCAAAATGTTTCTGGTGAAATGGCTGCTACCAATTCATCAAGGAGGGCCAATTGCTTTTCAACATACGCCGCTAAAGCGCCATTGGCGCGGTGTGACTCCGCAAATTTCTTTTGAAATCCATCAAGGTATTCTGTTTTTGAAGTAAATACCGTCATGCTTTTTTACTCCTTTCTTTGAGGGGAACAAGTCCCGTTATTTTCTTCCTAAAGCTCAGCTTTTTTTTCTAGTTATTCATTCACTATTCTTTCTAGCTGCTGAAAAAGCACCCAGGTACAGGTGTCAATGCAGAATATCCAGCAATCCTCTGACCAGCTGCTTGTAATGCTCTTTTTGATCTTTTGCTCCATTTTCTGCCTTGATTGACAGACTTTGCTCAATGGCTGCTTGAGGAATCAGCAGATGGGTGTTTAAGCTTGAGATAAAGGAGACACATTCTTCCATTAATTGATACTCTTTTTGCAGGTTGCTGGGTAATTTATATTTACGTAATGGAAATAAATAGCGAGCACTGGCTTTTATTTCTTCTATACGATCGTTTTCTAGTAAGTAACGCATGGTATCGAGTTGTTTCCCTTGGTGATACGGGCAAGTATCTGCACTCAGCAGATGGGTATAGTACCCGATGTATTCACTATTTAGGATGGTTCTTTCAAACGCTTCTTTCTTGATTTTCATCTTCTGTATCCTTCTTTCAAAACTATCACTGACCTCACTTATGCAGCGTTTGTGGTATCACTAAGTACTGTTTCTTCTTTTGGTCGATTTTTTGTTAAATCTTTCATCAAAAAAAGAGAAACTGCAAGTTTTCCCCACAGTTTCTCCTTTACGCTTCTAGCGATGCCTATAGTTAAGGAGCGACGCTTTCACCGTGTTTCTTTTTTCTTGTTACTGCGACGACAAACAGTACTAGGAGTGTATACCCAAGAATGATCAAACTGCTTGTGTTTGATGAACCTGTTTGTGGTAATTTTCCTTGTCCGATTTGAGAACCATCTGCTACGATCGTTTTCTTATTGTCATCGTCTGCTTCTTCCTCTTGCGTCACCGTTTCACCGATTCGACCGGTCACAGAGACTTGCCCTGTCGTCGCCTCTGCGACGCTGGTTTCCGATAGATCCCAGACAGTCAGAGTCAGTAACACAGCGACGAAAAGAACGATTCGTTTTCGTTTTTTCATACGATAGATCCCTTCTTTACTGGGATTTCAATTCTTAGTCTTCCTCTACATCCGGCGCAAAGCTCAAGACCAATTTGAAACTTGGATTTGATTCTTCTGATGCATCGGTCGGTGTTGCTTCACCAGTGAACGCAAATGTTCCTACATTCGTACCTTGGTTGCCTTCAAGGGTAAATAATTCTGTTTCTGCTACGGTTGGTGTGCCGTTTTCAAACAACTCAATACTGTTTACGTTTAACAAGTCTACTTCATCCATATTCAATGGTGTATCGACACCCGCAACAGAAGCGATCACACCAACTGCTGAGTTATTTGTCACAGTGTAGCTAGGTGAAACGATCTCTTTGTGGCTTGACTCTTCTGTTGTATAGAACAAAGCAGTCGTTGGAATCGTCACATTGATCCATTGGTTCAAATCGTCGGGATTTGGTCCAGGGGTTGTGTTATCGAATGATCCGATGATCCCGTTTACTTGGACATCTCCTGACGTATCGCCTTCACGTCCGTCAATGGTTTGTGTCGCAAAAGCGGTGGTGCCGCTTGCGATTACTCCTGCGATTGTTGCTGTACTTAGAATGGCTGCTACAAATTTTTTCATTTTTATTTCCTCACTTTTCCTTTTTTTAATTCTTAACGATAATCGTTAATTCAGCTTCAGTGACCCCTTGTTTTTCTTTGCTTTCAGGGTCGTAAATATTGATGGTGGCTTTGGCGGGATATTCCCCTTTTGCCAACGGTGTCGCCAAGGCGACATTTTCAACAAATTGGTTTGGATAGATCGCACCGGAAGAATAGATGACTTCCCCGCTCGACAGTAAAGAGATATCCACGGCGATTGGGTACACATTGGTGCCTGGATTGACGATCTCGATGGATCCTGTGCTTTGACCATCTTCAAAAATGGCTTCTGGATTGATTTGCAGCGTGAAATAATTCGCATCCGCAATCTCCTGCGCTCGTTCAGAAACCCGCTGATCGGTGGCATCGCCAGATTCTGGCAACAGGTCGGCACTGATCAAAGGGACTGCTGTTTTTGATTGGTAAAAGTAGTACCCGATCCCACCGATAAGTACTAGCAATAGCAACAACCACAAGATCCATTTCCGTCGATCCTTCGTTTCGGTTTGATTCGTTTGCTCCAATGGATTCACCTCCTTCACGTTTGGTACGATCTTTTTTCTTTAATCTCGTGGGACAAAGCGTAAGACGATGCGATACTTCGGTACGAGCAAGTCTTCATAATACCCACCTTGATCGGCTTCTGTATCAACGATCCATTGGGGATAGTCTCCATAGAAGTCCCCCGTTAAGGAAATCGGCACGCGGCTTCTTTCTTCTAGGCGAACCAAGTGTTGTTCCTCCATCGCTTCATAGAGTTGGATCTGTGTTTCTTCCGTTTTTAGATTCAATCGCAACAGCGGGGTTGAAATATCGTCATAGGTCAGGGTTGGGTCTTCTTCTTCGCTTTCACTTTCGGCATAGTCGAGAGGATCTTCTCCCGCTTCTAATAAGACAATACTGGCACTATCATCGATCGCCAGTTGATTGACGTAGGTATCCACGGCAAGTGGCGATTGATTGCGGATCTCATACGTTTGGCTTTCAAAATTACGATTCGATTCCGCTGTGTTGTACAAGGATTCGAAGACCATTTTGGTTGGGATCGTCACCCGCATATGCTCCAGTTTCGATGTCACATCGATACCGACTGTCAGCTGGTAGGCTTTATTCCCCACCTCAAGAACAGCAAAGTAGCTACCATCTTCGTCGACTTCTCGTGTAAGATCCGTTTCTACGATGCGAAAGTCATCCGTCATATCCGCTTCCGTCAAGACGTTTGCGGCTTGTGCTCGGCTTTCTTGAAGGATCAAAGCATCTAATTCTTCTTGCATGCTTAATTCATTAATTTTATAGCGATCTAAGGTGATATTGTATGCTTCAAAATTCACACCTTTAATCACGGTTTGACGAGCGGTCACATCGACATAGGTCTCAATCGAAGGTTTCGATAAGAAAATCGACACTTCTGTCTCGGTTTCCAATCGCTCATTTTCTCTTAAGGGAATGCGGAAATAGCGATACAGCTGATTTTCATCCCGATAGTCGCCCCATTCGATTCGTTCAGAGTTTTTGTCTAATTCAACGAGTTCTCCGTCAGTATTGGTATAGGAGATCACTGTGATATCGGTATCCTCATACATGGAACCAGTGATTTCAGTCGACTGATCACTCAATGCGTCGATTCGGGCAACCAGACCTTCTGGTTCTGAAAAACGAATTTTATTGTAATTATTTTTGGCAATCACTTGATAAATATCTGTTTGTGTTTCAAGACTTTCTAAGGAACCATCGAATTGTTCGCCACTCAGTAATCTTGAACGAGCTTCTGCACTACCGGTCCCCCCATAGGGAAAGGGATTTCCCCCGTTACGATTAATACGCATCGTTCCATAAATATTGATAAACTCTTCGGTTGGCGTTTCCAAAGCAGCATTCTCCCATACTGAGAATTTTTGGTTATTTACATTGATTTTAAGACCATTTGCAACTGTATATTGTTCCGAACGTATCAATCGCTGTAATTGTGCATTTGCTTGACCTGTTCTTGTCATAGGATGACTAATTTCAAATAGCTCAACATTTTTTACATTTAATTGTGCATTTGCCGTTCTGAAGTAAAGAACTTGTAATTTATTTCTAATGGTTTCTAACGTAACGGTTGAGTCCTCATCGGCAATAAAGGTATTTCGTACATTAACAAGCGGACGATTGGTAAACTCTGCTGTTGTCCCCATCCCATTCCGATTATCTGTAAGGAAAAATTCCGCTCGTTTACCGACTGTAATGTTTGCGAAAGAATTTGAATGATTGCTTGAGCCGTTCCCACCGCCTTGCGTATTCAATCCTCTGGCAACCCCATTAAATACTGCTTCGTCTTCAAGAATTAAATTCGATGTCGTGGTTACCCTAAATATTCCTCCCGATTGGTTGACATCCATTTGCGCACCTTTTCCTATTCGGACAAAGGAATTCGCATTTCCAAGTTGGATAAAGCGTGAATCATATGTTGTGCGATCCCTTTTAGAAGTCATTTTAGCGTTATCAAGTAACTCAACCCGTTGAGCTACTCTTATTCGTGCGTAATTATGTCCGACTGCTGAATTTTGAATATTACTAGTCGTTGGCTCTGTCATATGAACTTCAGCTTTTTGCGCAAGAATAACAGAGCGAACAGAGGTGTTTCCTGTCATTCCCCTAGCTGCATTTATTCTAGTATATGAATTTTCTCCAAATACTAAGTCACTCGTACTAACACCTTGAATAAATCGACCACCAGTATCAACTTCAACTTTACTTGCTTCTTCCATCGTAAATTTCGAATTCGCCAAGGTTAAACGAAAAACGGCTCGTGCAGCTTGTCGCGTAGTATGATTGACCGTTACTTCCGCTTCACGTCCTAGTTTGATTTCTTCTCTAAACCGGAAAAAATCGACATTTGCATTGTTTCGTCCAGAAACGGTGATTTCAGAGTGATCGCCCACATGCAACCGGCGAATGGTTGAAGAAGCAGCAGATGAGGTACCACCGGTAAAGCCTTGTGCGGTTTGTAGGCTGATCGTATTTGCTTCACCAATATAGATATCTGTTGTGCTGCGACCAGTCACCAATGGTCCTACTTGATTGAGGGTGATGGTTGCATTTGCTTCTGACAAAAATTGGGAAGCTGTGGTCGTTGATCCTAAGGCAATGAGAGGGTTTGCTGCTGATGATGTGCGAGAATAATTGATTGCTGCTTTTTCTCCTAGGAAGAAACGCCGTTGCACGGAAAAAGCATTGGCTGCTGCACTCGTTGAATGCTCAGCAACATTGATTTCAGCCCCTTCAAGCAGCTCGAATTGATCGACCAGCGTTCCAGCGGTAAAGCCATTCCCTAATACGCCCGTTAGTTTTGAGTATTTTCCTAGAGTTACCTGAGCCAAGCTTGCGTTGACGAACGCCCCACGCTGATTCACAGCTATTTCTGAATAGTCACCAATGGTGATTTTTCCGTTGCTCGATGCTAAACCGATGACGACATTCGATGTACTTGCTGAAGAGGTCGTTCGCGTTCTCGGTACGTCAATTGTTGTATGACTTCCGATTTGAACCGAAGACGTTGCGAAAAAGGTTCGATACGCTTGACCAACAGTGGCATTACTAGGTTCACTGATGGTTATATCCACCTGATCACCAATCGCAATACTGTTGACTGCTACGTTGCCATTAAACCCGTTGCTATGCTGATTGTTCATTTTCACGTGGTCTTGAATCACTATCGTGGTACTAGCCACACCCGTAAACATCGGTCCATGCTGCGATATTCGCGTTTGTGTATTCTCCCCAAAATCGATGGAGGAATTTGCACTTTGGAGCTGGATAAAAGCTCCGGCCGTTGTGCCCGTCCGCGTTCCTTCAATAATGGTAGGTTGGTCTGCGGTACTATTTTCAACGATGAATCGGTGTCCGACATTGATGGCGGGCGTCTCGCTGACCGTCCCGTACTCAGATAGTTTTAACTGACTACCTGCTTGTAATCGTACCTCCCCTAACGTACTGGTAGAGTCCCCAGAAAGCCCCTGTCCCGTGCCAACATCTAGTGTTGCCCCGGTTGCTAGCGTCAACCGACTATCTTGATTGGCATTTGGCAGGGAAACCATTGCGCCAGATTGGCGAATCGTGGTCATACTTCCTTGACCAAAATCAAGGCTTGCTGCGGTACCTGTCATATGAAAGACGGTGCCAGTATTGCTGTTGGTACTTCGGGTGACAGAAATTTCAGCTTGGCTAGCGACTGCTACTTGATTCATTTCAAAGATTGGTGTGGCATTTGATGAGCGATGATTGACCGTCAATTGCCCTTCGACAAAGAGTCCTTCAGCCATGAATAACGTTGGAATGGAAGACGTCGCTGTCGTCACCACATTGGTTCCTTTGAAATGAAGATGTGCTTGGTTGTTATTCACCACGCGTCCTGCGGTAGTGGTCAGCTCCAGTTGGGTATCTTCAAAAGTAATCGTTGATGCCCCAGTTGTTTGAGCCAGCCCTTGCGCTGACTGGATGCCTTGTTGCTGCACCCCTTGCCAAGTCAGTTGAACAGGTGCCGCAAACTGCATCAGGTTCTCTGCCGCCGTCTGCGAAACGATCACAGGTGTTTCTTGACTACGAAAGGTAACGTTCATCCGTTGGATCCCACTGATTGGCCCAGTTAATGCCAAGTTGCTGGCAAAAGTAAGCACTAGCGATTGCTCATTGGCGATTTCTTCGTAACGATACTCCGTGCCCTCTTCATCGGTGAAGGATTCCCCAAGTAAAATTGCCCGCAATTGCGCCTCACTTGCTACAGTCAATGCGACCGCTGAAGCTCCAGCATCAAACCTTTCGACTTGCTCGTTCTCAGCTTCTGGCTCCGCTTCATCTTCTGAGCTATCTGGCGTTTCTGCTTCGGACAGTGCTTCATTTTCCTCTGCTTCTTCTTGGCTAGCGGTCGTTGAATCATCGGTGGCTTCCGATGAGGTTGTTTGTTCCTCGCTGCTTTGCTCGGTTGACTCTTGCGTTTCCGATTGATCAGCAGAATTATTGGTTTCCTCCCCAGAAGATTGTTGCGTCCCTTCAGAAAGTGACTCTGTTTCTGCATAAGCAACTTGCTGGAACGCCATCGTCGTGTTGACGCCCGTGCTGCTCAGTAGTAATACGGCAGAAAACAATGTAAGTAATTTCATCATATCCTCCTTTCTTCAAGTCTTTGTTGCGTTAAGAAAGCTGAAAACTAGAGAATAGCTCCTTGCTTTTTCACGCAAAGCTGTCTCAATATTCTTCGTTTTTGAGGGAACGACAAAAAAAGACATTTTGATGAATCAAATGTCTGGAGAAAGTTGTTAGATTAAGTTTTCATAAAATAATAACTACATACGAGTTCTGTATTCTCAAAAACGAAGGTTATTGGGACAAACTATTTGTAAGTATGACACGCGTGTTGCTTACTAAACTAAGAATAGCGTGGTCGTTTCTCAAAGGAAAATCATTATTTTCATAAACACCTGAAATAGATGAATAAATAACATACCTATTTAAACGCGTGAACAGCACAGCAATTGGTTTAAAAGAGCGGTTTTTGATAGGGATTTATTTTCCTTTCGAGGTGTTCCCAATCGCGATCATCCGGGAGAGATTTCAACAATAAGTAATCTGTTTTGACTTTATAATCAACGAGGTAGCGATTGTAATTGGTCACGATCAAATCGATATGGGCAGCATGAAGCGTATGTTTTGTTAAATATTGCAGTTGAACAAACGTCAATTTATGCTTGCTGCCAAATCGCTGGATCGCTCTTGTTTGGATATGCTGGCACACAAAATGATCTCCTTCTAAGAGAAAATAAATGGTTTTTGCTGGTGCATAATAATCGAAAATCAGCTCGCTATAAATCGTTAAACTGACACAGATGTCTTCTAAGTAGGCAGTAGACAAAGAGAGTTTTTTGCTCTGCTCCTTAAGAAATTGTAAGTTCTTTTGGTAACTCTCACTGTTGGAACGCATGATCACCTCTTTGATATCATCCATTTCCTTGTTCAAAACCGGCGCAATCGCATGGTTAATTTTTCTCGATAAAAAGAAAGAACGTAAAAAAGTCGCAACCGTTTTGGCTTGTGCTTGGTGCACCTCATGGTTTTGAAGAAACAAGTCCGTCACAATTGTGATGGCTTCGCCTTGATGAAATTGTTGGTAAAACTTTTCCTCTCGTTCTTCTTGATCCAAGGTTCGCTTGCACAAGGTGACTAAGTAGATCCAAGCGAATTCTTCTTTGGGCAGCTGAACCTGATAGATTTTCTCAATGCCTTCCTTCAGTGCGTATAGCTTGGAAAAACTGTTCCCTTTATACGCCTGTCTAACCAGTTCTTTCGGCATAGTGATACGATAGCCGAGGCTCGCACGCTTGATGGCAATATAAAACGTGTAGTAAAACGCTGCGGGAGTCGCCCCAGATCCGATTTCATAATAGCCGAACTTGTCCTCCAATTGACCTAAGATCAAGTCATGCAAGGCTTGATCTGGAACCAACGTATAGATCGTTTCCACACCTTCGTAATAAAAATCTTTGAAAAACTTACGCAAGTTGGCTTCACTTCCTTCAATCGTTAAGGGATTAGATGCCCACTGCAAGCCATAGCTTTTTAAAATAGGGTTTCGCTGATTGAGTAGACGCCGAAACGTACTCTCTGAAAAATGATAATGATGTGCCAGCTCATCCACCTTAGATAGTTTGCCATGGAAAATATTCCCGATAATTTCAAATAAGCATTCATTTTTTAACAAGCTTTGTTTTCTTTTTTGATAGTCTGCTGGCTTTTTCTCTTCGAAAACAAACCCGCTATTGCCCGAAACGAGGGCAATACTGTCCCCAAAATATTCTTTCATGTATTTGATATCATTGGCAATCGTTCGTTGCGTCACCTGATTGCGTTCTGCTAAGTCGCCAATCGTGAACACACGGTCTCGCTCAATCGTACTCAGCAGCCGAAACAAGCGCGCAGTCGTACGGTTGCTGATGAAGGCCAATTGCAACTCTCTCATTCATCCCACTCCTTTTTTTCAAGAAATTCTTTTCTATACTATTACATAAATAGCACACTATTTGGTAATTATATACTCAAATTTATATATTTTTAATCAAAAAACCTACTAAAAATGAAAAAAATAACAAGGAGAAATTAATTTTTTAGACTTATCATATTCTTTTTGCTGGAGGAAAAAGAAAAAAAGCCGCAAGCAGCGCTCGATGAAAGAGCTGCTTGCGGCTATTTTGGTTTTCTCATTAAAATAAATACTGGGCAGTAATCGAGGACTGGCACTCGATCAGTTTTTCTGGAATCCCTTCGTACAACACTTCGCCACCGCGAATCCCGCCATCAATGCCGACATCGATCAGCCAATCCGCTGCTTTCATGACCTCAAGGTTGTGTTCGATCACGATCACCGTGTTGCCTTTTTCTACTAGCCGTTCGATGATCGCCAAAATGCTCTTGATGTCTGCCATGTGCAATCCGGTCGTTGGTTCATCCATAATGTAGATATTGCCTTTTTTGCTTAATTCTTTTGCTAACTTCAGTCGTTGGCATTCACCACCAGACAAGGTATTCAATGGCTGTCCAAGGGTCATGTATCCTAGTCCCACAGCCAAAATCTGTTTTAGTTTTCTTTGAATCGCTTTTTCCTCAAAGAATTCCACCGCTTCTGTGATGCTCATGGCAAGGACTTCATCGATCGACTTGCCTTTCAAGCGATACTGGTAGACTTCTTCTTTAAACCGTTTGCCGCCACAGGCCTGACACAAAACCTCAACGGAATCCATAAAGGACAGCTCCATCTTGATGGTCCCGTGGCCCTTACACGTTTCACAGGCGCCTTCGGAATTGTAGGAAAAAAGACCTGCTGAGACCTTGTTTTCTTGGGAAAATAACTTCCGAATGTCATTCATGATCCCAGAATAGGTCGCTGGATTGGAGCGGATATTTCCCGCCACCGCTGATTGATCGATCGTAATGGCTTCGGGGTATTCTTTAGCAAAAACCCCATTCACTAAACTGCTCTTTCCAGAACCAGCAACACCGGTCACCACTGTAAATACTCCTAATGGCACCCGCAGTGCTGTATTTTTCAAGTTATGCAGCGTCGATTTTTTCGTTTCGATAACCTGATGACTCTGGCGAGGTGCTTCTTTAAAGTCCACCATCTGTCCAAAAGCTTTGCCAGTCAGTGTATCTGAGCGCAGCAATCCTTCAAAGGTTCCTTCGTAGGTAATATAGCCGCCATTTTTCCCCGCTTTAGGACCAACATCGATAATATGGTCAGCTGCTTTAATGACATCTGGATCATGCTCCACTACGATGACGGTGTTTCCTTTGTCCCGTAGTTTGACTAACAATTCATTCAATCGATGGACATCCCTTGGATGTAGCCCAATACTCGGTTCATCAAAAATGTAGATCACATCGTTCAAGCTAGAAGACAAGTGTTTGACCATTTTTACCCGCTGACTTTCCCCACCAGAAAGGGTCGTCGTTTCACGGTCTAAGGAAACATAATCCAACCCGATATTGATTAGATCAGTGATTCTCGCTTGGATGTTTTGAAGCAGTGGTTGGACACTCTCCTCCGAGATTTCTTGAAGAACCGTCAATAGTTCATCCACTTGCATCGCCAAAAAGTCCGCAATCGAATAGCCCGCGATTTTGCACGCGAGTACTTGTGGATTGAATCGTTTTCCCTGACAGTCAGGACACTTCTGCTCATTCATGAAAGAAGCGATTTTCTTCTGGGTAGCAGCGGAGCTTTCATTGCCACCTTTGATATTGGAGCGATTAAAACGAGCGACTAAGCCTTCATAGGTGGAACTCATCCCTTCCATATACAAGGAATCGATTTTTTCTCCTTGGGCATACAAAAAGCGGTTCATTTCTTCTTCGCTATATTCTTTCAATGGCTTGTCATTGTCAAAAAAGCCCGTATTGGTGAAAGACTTCAGCAGCCAAGAGCCGACTTTATAGCCAGGAAGCAGGATCGCCCCTTCGTTTAAGGACTTTTCAAGATCCAGTGCCTTTTCTAAATCTAAGCCGACGATGCGCCCAATCCCTTCGCAAGTGGGACACATCCCATGAGGATCATTGAAAGAGAAATTCCATGCAGGACCTAAATACGGTTGACCAAGACGAGAAAAAAGCAAGCGGATCAAGGGATTGATATCCGTGATCGTCCCTAATGTGGAGCGGGAATTGCCGCCTAAACGGCTTTGATCAACTACTACCGCCATCGAAAGATTGTCGATGGCATCCGCATCGGGCTGGCTATATTTTGGCAAAAAGTTGCGGACAAATTTCGAAAAGTTCTCATTCAGCTGTCGCCCAGCTTCTTGTGCGATCGTGTCAAAGACGATCGATGACTTGCCTGAACCAGAGACACCCGTGAAAATCGTGATTTTTCTTTTGGGAATCTTCAAGTCAAAGCCCTTCAAATTGTTCTGCCTGGCGTTGTGGATCGTAATGTATTCCTGCATGCTATACCCTCCCAGATTCTGTTGAATTTTTTCAGTGAGCGACCATTATAGCACAAACATTCTCGCTGTTTCTCGGAATTTTGAAAAAAAACTATGTTTATTTTATGTTTTGTTCTAAATGTTGGAATAGCAAGGATAGAGGGCTTATGCGATTTTTCGATTGATAGATGAACCGAGGGTTAGAAGAATAACTATTGAATAAAAAATGCGTGGCGCAAGTGGCGAATAGAAAAGACGAAAACAGACCAAATCCCTTTTTATAAGGATTTGATCTGCTTTCGCGTCGATGTGTTTAACGAAAAGTAATGATTAGCTACTAACCTTTAAGCGAACAATTCCGTTTGATTACGAAACAACCATCAATTAATTGAAATATTTCTTTGCACACTTTACTTAAAAGTTAGGCCTTACGCGATTAGAATCTTGTAAGTAGCTTGCCACCTCTTCTTTTAAATCGTTAAATTCTTTTTTACTAGTAGTAATAGTCAGAATAAAATGGACCGCTTCATCTTGAGAAAAATTTGTCACATATCCATTAAGCTGCAAAAAAGTAATCATAGAAACTAAAGCGGTCCGTTTATTACCATTATGGAAAGGGTGTCTTTTTACTAAGTTAATTGCTAAAATTGATGCCTTATCAAAAATTGTCGGATATAATTCTTTGCCAAACACAGCTTGTGAAGGTTGATTTATTGCCATATCCAACGCACTTGCATCTTTTACACCAATCATTTCTCCTTTAGAATACTGTACAATTACTTTCGCATTGATTCTGATCACATCTGCCGCCGTCAAAAAAATCATAAGTCAACCAAGTCTTTTAAAGCTTTGTCGTATTGATCCATGACTGAATCTACGATTGAATCAATAGAAACTTCTTCAACCGCTTTAATCATTTTTACAGATCCATCCCGTTCAAAAACATAACTGATTGATTCACCGGTCTGAACACCGATATACTCCTTTACTTCTGCAGGTATCGTTGTAATATCACTATTACCAGATCTTCTGACTTTATATTTTTTTGTTTTTTTCAATTTCTACCCTCCCAATGTATATACAAATGAATTTGTATATACATTATACAACAATAGATACATGCCGTCAAAATATGTCTTAAAGAGCATAACCTTCAACTCTATGATCCGACATACCAAAGAATAATCAATCCAATTTGAAAATATATTTCCTAATTTTTTCCTACTCACCACAATTGTTGCGAATTCTTGATCACGCATTAAAACTTACTATAAAAAAACCGAAACAAAGAACTCACTCTCTGTTTCGGTCTTACTTCATTAGTCTACGAAAAATTCTTCTAACACTTCTTGCATTTCATAGGCATGTGCCGATTTGTTTGAACATACCGCGATCAACAACTGCTGATCTGGGTAGTAGACGGAATGGTAGTTGACCCCGGGATCGTAGCCCATCTGGATGTACTTCACCACTTTTTGTTCTATCACTTTCATTAAACCGCCATAGCCATAAAAAAATTCATCTTCCTCATGGACTTGTGGTGTCAAAAATATCTCGGTCATTGTTTTACTCAGTAATTGCCCGCTCATCAATGCATGCCAGAATTTTTCTAAGTCTTCAACTGATACATAAGCACCGCCATCCGGTCCGCCCTTGGCTGGGATGGAAAATATATTGGTTTTAAGTCCTGATTCCGTTTCAATATATCCCAATGCCGTATTGCGAGGCAGCGTGTCTTGGGCAAAGTAACCAGCATCTGTCATTTCTGCTTTTTCAAAAATATTCTTTTCAATATAGTCGGTAAAGTGTAAGTCGCTAACTGCTTCCACCACCATTCCTAAGAGGATGTACCCTGCATTGTTGTACTTGACCTTGCTTCCCACTGGATCAGTCATGGCTTTTCTTTGAAAAAGCGGCAAAAAATCAAGGGGGGTTCGCACTCGGTAGGTCGGCAAGTCTTGCCAAAGTGCTTCAAAATCATCGGATACTTCTTCATCAAAATAGTCAGGGATACCAGAGGTATGTGTCAGCAAATGATGAACAGTCACAGCTTGATCAAAGTTTGGCAATACATCGGGAACACACTCCTGCAGTGTCGTGTCAAAGCTCAGTTTGCCTGCTTCAACTAATTGGCAAATGGCTAGTGCCGTAAAAAGCTTGCAACCTGAGGCAATGCCAAAACGGGTATGGGCACGATTTGGCAATTTGTCTGCATCGTTTGCATAGCCAAAAGTGCGATCCACCAAAACCTTGTCAGCTTTGACCACACGAATATTGCCATAAAAAGCGTACTCTTTTTGCTTTTGTTCTAATCTCTTATCAATTAATTGGGTATTCATTTTCTCTTCCTCCGAATGTTTCGTACAAGGACAACTTGTCGTCAACACCAGCCTACCCTTTTCATATTTGGAAACGCAACATCCTTATCTCCTCCTATCTGTTATCAGGGTATCATAGAATAAAGCGCTTCACAATGGTGGTATCTTTGTACTTTGTGTGCAAAGATACCCGACCATTCTATCCATCTGTCATTTCATGAGCAATGGCAATCTACTCGCTGTTTCTCGGAATTTTGAAAAAAAACTATGTTTATTTTATGTTTTGTTCTCAATGTTAGCTTATCAATGGTGAGGGCTTATACGATTTTTCGATAACTATTGCATAGGAAGGAATTTAGAGTGCGTACGAAGTTATAAGACAGAGCGAAGAACGAGTATTTTGAATGGCCTTAAATTGCTAAAAGGTAAAAAAATATTCCATTTCCCCTTGCTTGCAAAGTGAAATGGACTGTTTTCATGAAATAACCTTTAACCGTTTGAAGCCGACTGTTATAGATCAGCTCAATGCAGTTGACGGAAACGTTTTGATCAATGTCACCGTTTCTTCTGCCCCATAATCCCCTTCGGCATATAAATCAAGATACTCTTCCAACAAATAGTCAGCAAGGTCTTGGGAAGATTGCGTAAAACCAGCCTTTTCGTAAGATTTGACTGCAGCAATATTTTTTCTCGATGGTCGCATCATCAATTTTTTTATGCCGAATGTTTCATGTAAATGATCACCGAGGGTGACGATCGCATCGGTGCCAAATCCTTTGCCGCAATGAATTTCCCGATTCAACCAGATATCCAGTTCTGCTATGCCGTCTTTTAGATGAAATGAGGAGTAGCTAATAAAGCCAATAGGTTCACCTGCATGTAGAATCAAAAAGCCTCTGCCATCTTGCGGTTGGGCACCAGTAAAGTAATACTCTTGATAGTCCTCAAAAAACTCTGCTTCAGTGGCGATCGGTGCATTAGGATAAGAAGGTGGTCCGGAATGATACTTTGTGGTTTCAGAGTGAAAACACCATTGATAGACCGCTTCTTTATCTTTGATTTCCGCAGGGGTTAAAGTGACTTTGTTGCCTATTAGCATGTGGCATACTCCTTTGCTTAGTTAGTATATGATAGCTGCTGTGCCTATTTTAATCAAAGGTACTTTAGAAAACAACTGCTCGCCAATTCGTTTATTAAATATAGATTTCGTTTAGGAAAACAAAAAACCAATTGCTTTCTTTCATTTTTCAAAGACTTACTATGTAGGTTACATACATAAACAAAACCGAAACAGCAGACTTCCTCTCTGTTTCGGTCTTACTTCATTAGTCTACGAAAAATTCTTCTAACACTTCTTGCCTTTCATAGGCATGTGCCCATTTGTTCCACCTACCTATTCACTGAGATGGCCATTCGGTGATAGGTATGGCGCTTGCCTCTGATGGCGATGGATAGTTGCAAGATGTTCTCGGGATCAGCGGTCCCAGAAAAACCTGCATCTCCGATATGATGAAGGTCGCAGCCGGCACGTTTGCTAGTCAATGCCAAGGCACGGATCGTACCTGTATCTGCACCTTCCTGTGTAGTGCCAATGGTGCCCATGACCAACTTCTCTTTTTGGTGGATAAAGGCCACTAGATCACTCATATGTTGTTCACTCAGCCCAGGAATCGTGCCCGCGATGGGTACAAGAATAACATCGGCTCCAGCTTGAATGAACGCAGACGCAATTTCTTCATCTAACACGGGTTCATTGACACCAGCTCCGTGCATTTTTCCAGCAATAATGATCCCAGAGAAAATGGCTCTTGCTTGTTTGATTGCCGCTGTAATCTCTTTATTTGAAACGCCAGTGGAAGGATTTCCTGTCAGACAGATAAAATCAAATCCAAGTGCTTCTGCACGAGCCATGTTTTTCTTTGTTGCCAAACGCCCAGTAGCGATAGTTGTCAGCTGTTCCATCTGCTCCGCACAATCGTCGACAGGCTCAAGATTGACTCCAATAGGCCGCCCCGTTAAGCATTGCAAAAAGCGAATGGGGTCATCCGTTGTCGGTAATCCTTTGATAGCGCCGTTTTCGCAATCAAATAGGTTCAGCAAAATCAAATCCGCCCCAAATGCAGCGACGAATTCAGCATTGGTGATTCCTCTAGACATCGGATCGATTTGGACATCATTTTCTGCTACGATCGTCCGCCCCGCACTTCCTCGGATACTTTCCAATAGCTGGTCTTTATCAAATGATTTAAAATCAGCTGCCGTGCAATTCAATAATCGTTTTGTCTCCATTTACTCCTCACTTTCTGAACCTAGTCCACTGGCTAATGTCCGATTATCCAGCATTTTGAAGAATGGATAATAGATGGCGATAGAAACCGTCAGATTCACCAGTTGTAAGATTGCCCCCGAAATATGTCCGCCTGTGGCTAGATAACCGCCGATGATTGGCGGCATCGACCAGGGCACCAAAACGACGGCAGGTTGGACGATCCCCATGGCAACTGTCGTATAAGAGATGATATAGCAAACGACCGGCGTCAGAATATAAGGGAACAAAATCAATGGATTCATGACAACGGGCAATCCAAACATGATGGGTTCATTGACATTGAAAACCGTTGATGGAAATCCGAGTTTCCCCAACTCTTTTAAATACTTGCTTTTACTTCTGACTAATAGCAAGATCGCTAAGCCCAAAATCACCCCACTACCGCCAATCCAGACAAAGGTATTCATAAAGGTATAATTGATGATATGCGGAATCGTTTCGCCGTTTTGAAAAGCGATTCGATTCTCATCGATCATTTGAATCCATGTCGGCTGCAAGACGCTCAAGACCAAGTCCCACCCGTGGATACCCACTGACCAAAACAATGACGTAAACATAATGGCAAACAGACCGCCTACAAAGCCTCCGCCAATGATAGATAGTGGTTGTCCCACAAGGCTGTACAGCAGATCATGAACATTCGTGTTGCCGAATGATTCCACTAATAAACGAATCACCCAGAAAAGCGAGAGGCAAAAGAATGAGGGGATCAATGCAATAAAGGAGCGACTGACCGCCGGGGGAACGTTTTCTGGCATGCGAATCACGATATTCTTTTGTACGAATAATCGGAAAATCTCCGCCGTGATTAGACTAGTGATGATTGCTACGATCAGCCCGCGGCTACCAAGATAAGACATTTGAATGCCGCCATCTTCAATCGGAGTGACTAAAAGAAAAACCGAAGCTGCCAATACACCGGCAGATAAACCGCTGACGCGGTAAGTGGTTGCTAAACTATACGCAATAGCAAAGGAATTGAACAGCGCCATCACACCAAAGGTCACTTGTACGACAAAGTCTAATTTGCTGCGCCATTCCCCGCCAAAAATACTAGTAACAAATAGGTTAAAGCCTTCCCATGGAACGTTAGATAAAATAACAAAAATGGAACCGATAATAATCAAAGGCATCGTGGTGACAAGTCCATCACGGATGGCAACTAGATGCTTTTCACCGCCAATTTTCATTCCCCATGGCAGCATTTTTTCTTCCATAAATTTCTTTAACGAATCCTTCATAAGCTTCCTCCTTAACCTTAAAAGAACGCTGACAGATTGCTTTCAGGTATCTTTTCGAAGTGTGAATAGAAACCAAGGCTTGCCACCTTCAAGAACCTAGGATTGAAGTGCTGATCGCCAGAACGCTATTTCTATGAACACAGTAAGAACGCATGGCATTGGATTTCTCAACTATGACTGCCTATTTTCCATGCGACTGTCCTCAACTGATCTTCACACCTGTTATTTGCCGCAAACGATCCTGCGCATGAACCGTTTCAAACGACAAAAAAGGCATTGGACAAGATTGTCCAATGCCTTTGGCATAGCAAAATAAGCGTCCAGCATCCCACGGTTTTTGCCCAAAAACCTGCCTGAATCTACTAGAAATCGACAAGAAAATCGGGTACAATAAACACGTTGATGCCTTTGGCGATCAACTATGGCAACTTGATTGGTCATCCGTCTTAAGGGTGTGACTGATCAGGGCCTCGTAAATCTGTTGGCGCAGAGATACGAGGTGCCTATTTTTTTGGTTTCTATTCGCTTACATTTTATAGAATGTTTTTGGGAAAAGCAAGCGAACATCGTAACAAAATTGTAAATAATGGTCAAAAAAATAAAAAACTATTGTGATTTGTTTGATTGAAACAGAAAATAGTAATTACTTTGCGTATTTATAAAAAAAGAGGACCGAATCATCCATGATTCAGTCCTCCTTTTCGCGCTAGACAAATACAAACAAAATTCCAGAGCAGATCGTGCCTACCAATAGCCCACGAATACTGCCTTCTCCTTCATTGGGTAACTCAAATTTGATGATATTGACCAGCAAAGCGCCGGTGATCAAGGCTTCAATGATGACCACCAAATAGTAGGGCAATGAAACAAAGAGGGAGAACGCAGCTCCCGCGAAAATACTGAAGGAAAGCACAAAACGGCCATATTTGTTATAGAGGGCACCATGATGGTGATAGAGCAGCCAATCGTTCATGAGAAAGTGCAAACCAAAGGCAATAAAGTAGGTCAAAATGTAAAAACGCTCTGATAGCGTATTGGCAATCACGATATAGCCGATCATGATATTGTAGATCACATGAAAAGCGATATCCGACCAAAAAAAGGCGTTTTTGGCACTGGTGATGTCTTTCTTTTCTAACACCATAAACGTCCGCTCATCGATTTTGTAGATCACGTAACTGAAGACTAAGCCAAACAAAACGATGCCATAGACCCCATGACTATAAAAAATCCCCGAATCCCAGCCAAATTCATCGATCAACACCGTTTGAAAATACGCCAAATGGGGCAATAGATGAACGATCGCGTAGGAGATCCCTACCCCAGCGGCAAAGGAGCTCATGTATTGCACGTTTAGTTTTCTGGATGAGATAACATTTGAAGATAGATGGATGAAGATAAACCCTAAAGTGATCATGCAATTCACAAAATTGTTTGTTAGATACGTCATTGTTTTCTCCTTCTTACATTCCGTTCGCGGCATCGTTTAAGCGCAATTTTCAATAACAAAGTCTTTGTAATTAGTTATTTTTGGTTATTTTCATGAAATATTCTTGTTTACTATACAGTAAGTGGGCTCGGGGGGCAATAGGTTTTTTAGGTTTTTGGGGAGAAATATTTTTGATAGAAAATGACCTTCATTGTTGCCGATTTTTTCCCAATGACCTTGTCTTCATTTTCGGATAGGATAATCTTGTTTTTACTCTAGCAGACACTAGGTCTAACTTCATTTTTATAAAAAATTGCGCTTATTTGAAGTTAACTTCAAATTTCCGAAAAATTGTAACCAATTTGAAGTTATCTTCAACTTTCTCAATTATGACAGATTTTTGACGTTCGTAACCAATCACTGATGAATTCAGAAAGCCGTTGTTGCTCCTATTCCATTAAAAAAAAGAAGCAAGAACTTGCAGCGTCCTTGCTTCTTTTTTGTTACAATTCATTATACTTCTTTTTCGAATCTTTACTTTCTTTCACCGGATACTTCATGTTGTTTTTTTCCAGCTTTTCTTTGATGATCTCATCAATATCAAGACCCAAATTGTCTGCCAGCATATAGGAATAAATCAGAACATCGGCAATTTCTTCTTTTAGATGTTCGAAATCTTGAGTGGCTTCTTCAGGTGTTTTCCATTGAAAAATCTCCAACAATTCGGCGGCTTCGATGGAGATAGAAATAGCTAGATCTTTTTCATTATGGAATTGTCGCCAATTGCGATCATCTCGGAATTTATTGATCCGTTCCATTGAAGAGGGTTGGTTTTGCATGGTTGGACTGGCTCCTTTCGTTTTGTAGGGCTATGAGTTTTTGGCGGAGATTGGGATTGATTGCATAGATGTAAAGCCCTTTGATTGCTCGTTTCATTAATACATTCAATGAATTAAGGATGATCGTTTCTTTGGCTTTCTTCGTCAATTCTTGGTTCATATCGTCACGTCCCGTAAACGCCCCTTTGTCCTCATATTTATCGATATCGATGACAAGCTGGTCGGTCTCTGGATCGTAATCAACGGAAGGGCCAATGACGACTCCTACATTGTTTAAATCAAAACCTTGGACGGTGTAGATTGATCCGACTTCACTGATTGTCTCTGGTCGCTCCGCCCATGTTCGCTTCGTGTCGGTCGTATTCCATGGCAGGTTGATCCCACCAGGATCTACAAGATAAGAAGCTCCGTCTTTTTTATGAACATAATCGAATGTTGAGATGATCCGTGACAGACCTTCCTTTTTATCGAGAGAAAAGATTTTATTCTTCAACGCATCATGGGTTTCCATAATCTGAAGCTCAAAAGATGCTGTTGATTCTGGAATCGGTGTTACACGTTTTTCTACGATATCATCGATCCATTGAATAATTTGTGGACTACTTTTCATTCTTAATTGATCTTTTAGCTGAAAGCGAGAAGCATTGTACCTTTTCTGAAACTGATCCAATTGGTCCTGATCCCAATAACTTTTGATTTTCAATACTTGCTTCGGATCAAAGATACAAATCGTGATTTTTGCTCGCTTGATAATTTCTTCTAGTTGGTTTTCATAGTGAAAACTGTTATAGCTGTCTTTCTTCGTTAAAAGCAAATGGGCCTCATCCACAATAACGATGTCTGGGTGCAACTTCTGATTATCTGTTTTATTAATAAAGGAAGTTGGCTTTAACATATGATTCTTTTTTAAATTTGGCAAACTTTCTGCCATTGTATGATAGGTTTTTAACATCTCTGAATGGTTGACCAGCAAATAATTATCAGTGCCTTTTAATACAGACTCTGATTTTGTATAGTCTTGAAGGGTGTTATAGAGAGATGCTAATAAGACGCTCTTTCCCGTTCCAGCTTCTCCTTCAATCATCAAGACTTTTTGTGTTTCATCCTGCTGAATCGCTTGTTTACAGTACTCAATGATTTCAAGTTTTATATCTAACTGTTCTGGCGTCAGTTCTTTAAAAGGGGATAATTTATACACATCTTTGTTGCGAATCGTATCGATTGAGTGCTTCGCCAACTGACGCCTTTGCAATTCTTCCCATAACTCTTGGAAGACCACTTCATCATAATACTCTTTTTCATAATACTGATGCATCTGCACCTGTCTTGTTTGACTGACATTTTGCAACTGAAACTGCTCATCCCCAATGAAGTGATTGATCAAATTGGTTTCGATATTGTAGGTCGCTGATTGATTGAATTTTTCATGACCAATCAGCAGGACTTCTTTAATTTCTCTGCGCTTAGCGTTATTCAAGTGCTGCTTCAATCGTTTGTTCACTTGAACCGTTTGACCAATGTACGCAACAGGTCTTTTCTTTTCATTTCGGTTGTAGAGTATGTAAACGACTGGGTACTGATCGATATAAGCCGTCGTTATGCTAGATAGCTCACCTTTCTTGAAATGATGATCTTCTATGATTAGTTGGTTGGTCATATTTTAGAGTCTCCGTTTAGTGTCTATTCCATTAAGGTTATTTATTTTAGTATATCATTGCATATTTTGCTCTTAAAGCATTAAAGACAAAATTGGTAATTTTTTGTTTTAGCAAAATAACCATTATTTAAAAAAATCGCTGTTGATTAATCTACTAATTTCGTCCAACGTGCATACTTTGCTAATGATTTAATAGACTAACTTATTATCCTGAAACTCTTTTCAAACGAATCCTCTCTAAAACGTTCTAAAATAAATAGCTGAAAATCCCCTTTGATAATTCATCAAATATCCTCTGTTTAGGATATTTATAAATTGTTTATTAAATCAAAAGAATTTATTTTTCAACATTAAAATAAATAAATATTTTATAATTTTAATTTGACCAAATCATTCAATATGAGATAATCATTTACGAAAGGATGATTTGATGAACCATACAGTTACCAGCCTAAGATATCTACGGATCGCTCAAATTTCTTTGTTAACATACTATATTTATTTAGCCGTCCATGACAATATTTTCGAAGCAATTCCATTACTGTTAATCAGTGGTATTTTAGATCTCGTGTACCCGCCAGACTACGCAAACCAGTCATTTTGGTTCCCTTATAAAAAGAAAACAATATTTTTAAAAAGCAACAATTTGTTTCTGGAAAGAGCTCTAGAAATCTTAACCACAATTGTTCTTGGTATTTTCCTATCTCTTGTTTTTTAAAGGAACAACTTGTGATTGTTGGTTCCCTTCTACCCAACAACTGAATTATTTTTCTATTGCTCACTATTTTATCCATTTGTCTATTAAAATGGATTTATTAAATGAATAACGAATCCTTGACTGTTGAGATGACGCTAGTATTTAATCGAAAGGAAAGGTGATTTTTTATGAAAAGAATTTGTTTTGTCTTAGTTTTGAGCAATGGATTATCTTACACACCATTAACTCCAGGTGTTCTTTATCAAAGAGACACAAGCCTCAAAGACTATTTTTCACCGTTTTACGACGTTTCAATCAATTATCTGAGAGATAAAGATACTGTTGATTACTTGGTCCTTCCTGAGCCATTTGCTCCTTTTGATAATGAAAATAACCTCCCTATCATAAAAGTTCCTTCAAAATTTTTTCTGACTAAGGACTTTGAAAAAATTAAGGATTACATTGATGACTACTTTAAAGAAAACGATGCTAAGTAATACTAATCTTCGATCGTTTTAAGCTCTTACTGATTGATACCGTTATCAATCAGTTTTTTTCTTCGATTTGCCAACTTCTTTTTGGACGAGAAAACAGTCCGAATATTCTAAAACTATTACTTTACGATAAAATTATTCCAATTATTAATAAGGTAGTATTTTGATGAACGAAAACAAAGGCATCTGTTACATCGTTATTATTCGTTTATTTTTTGCATATAGAAAAACAGACCAAATACTCAAATTTGGTCTGTCTGACGTGGCTATTCATTATTGCTTCGCATATCCGTTACCATGACCCGGACTATAACTCTGTGCTTCTGAATCTGTAATCAACGTGAAGTTCTCTGGAATCTTTACTTGTCCATAGGTCTTGCCACTTTCGACCTTCAAGAACTTATACCCTGCAGGTGCTTGGTACCATTCGCCAACCAATGAAGGAGATGGGGTGGCTTGGTTGGCATTCGCCTGATTTGCTTCCTCATTAGCTTTCGCTTGCTCTGCGGCTTCTGCTTGTTCTTTGGCCTGTTTCTCACGCTCAGCTTTTGCAGCCGCTTCGGCTTCTTTCTTCTTATCAGCGATCCGTTTGTCACTGCTTGTCTTTGCACTGTCATATTGACTATCCAATGCAGCAAAGTCATCTTTTAAGGTACCTGGTGAGTAATCTTTCAACGCCAATGAATCTTCCAGAGTTGTTTTCGCAGTTGTAAGCTCTTTTGTTTCATCCTTCGTAAGATCACCATCATCAAGCAATAATGTTGTTTCTTTAATCAGTGATTTGGCTTTAAATTCATAGTCTTTGAATTCTTTAGCAGTCGCTTCTTGCTTTTGCCTGATGTTTTCAATCAGCTTCGCCGAATCACTCTGTCGTTCTTCAACAGCTGTCTTTTCATCTGCATCTTCGAAAAATGTTTGGTTGACTGCTTTGTTTTGCGTTAAGTCTTTTTTATCGCGCTCTGACAAATAGTCTTTTTTCAGCAATGTATCTGTTGCTTTGTTATCTTCTTTGAGCTTATCAACTAGAGAAATCAGTTCTTTTTGATGCCTCTCGACTGCTTTAGCCAGTGTTGTTACTTCATTTGCTAAAGACCTGACAGGTGTAATTTCACTGGTTCCAAATACCGTTTGATACTTCTCTGTGATTTCATTGATTTGCGTTTGATCATCTTTGGTAATAAACGCTTCATCGCTTTTTTTAGCCAACGCATCTAGTTGTGTTTTGATTTGGCTAAGTTCTGTTTTAACGGCATTGGCTTCTGCAGATGACACATTCTTTTCAACTTTTGCGAGCGTTGCTTCACTTTGCGCAATCAAATCCAATAAACCTTGTCTATTTTCACGATCCTTCACTTGATCAAACGAGGTCAATTCATGTTCTAATGTGCTTTGTTCATCTTCTGAGATAAACACTGATTGAAGCAATTTATTGATTTTTTGTTCTTGTTTTTCTTGCTGATCATAGACATCTTGGTAGGCATTTGCATTCACAGAGGTTGCAATGATCCCTGTCATTGAAAAAGCCAAAACAATCCCTAATAACTCTTTTCTTAATTTCATTCTTTCTCTCCTATTAGACCAACTCTTTATATTTGTTTATTCCTAATGCCCGAAATGTATCCAAAGTGATTTCCCCATTCTCTTCATCATCGGTCATATCGTTGAGGAACAAATAATACGCACGCAATTCATCCACTTTTCCATGGAAATATGACCGTTCCTTCTTGTCTTGCCATTTTTTTTCTTCTGCTAACCAATCAAAAAGACCACTTGCTTCTTCTTGAGGAAGTTTATTGAGTTGTTGGTCAATAAAAAAGACAAGCGCTTCTTGTTGCAATAATTTTGGATTTGCTTTTCGCAAATATTTTTTTAATTGTGCATATGATTTACTTTCAACACGAGTTTTATTTGCATAAAAAAGAGCAGTGCTCATTCCCACCAAATAAACAAGCAAAGGATTGATTCTTACCACATCTAAAAAAACGATGAGGCTTGCTAGTAGGATCAATCCGATAGATACTACTATGACTTTTTTATAGTATTGCTTTTGTTTCTGATATTTACCCATAATATCTTGGTACTCTTTCATTTTTTTACCACCCTTATTTTATTTATTAACAAGATTATAATAGCCTTTACTTTCAGTCGTAGCAAGGTATATTTTGCGTTTCCACTGTCTTTTTCATAAAACACCTAATCCTTTTTGTCAGGTGATAAAAAATCCGAGATAAACCTTTACAATTTCGCCAATTTGCACATCCTTCGACTTATTCCATATTGACATAAGCTACCATAAACGATAGCATAAAAATGAAACCGTGTGCAAAATTAAATATAAGGTGTGTCCTCGTTGAATATGATCAAGTCTATCCTGCATCATAGCGGCAATTGGCTAAAGAATGTTTATTTCGGGCAAGATATTGCTTATCCGTTTATCCTCGCTCTTGTGTTACCCGTGATCCTCGATTAATTTTTTCATGTGAGTTTTAATTTTGTCAATACAGCGATGATCAGCTCCGCTGGTACAGAAACAGTTAGTGTGGTCAGTATGGTTGGCAGTTTGCATTTCTTCTTGGTCAATACGTTTACTGCTGTCGGATTGGGTGGAACAGTCTTGATGGCACAATATTTCGCCAAAAAAGAGCGCAAACAACATAGCAAAGTGTGCAGTGGCACAGTCTACGGTACCGTCTTTTTGGCCTGTTCAGTCAGTATTTTGATTGCTGTTTTTCAGAAAGGTATCTTGCAGTTGTTATTCGGACAAGCAGAGTCGCTGGTTTTGGACCATGCCAAGATTTATTTGTTGGGTCTATTGGCCTCATACCGATTGCAAGCAATATTAGAAGGAACCAATGGCAGTTTGAGATGGATTGGCCACACGAAGGCCTCATTTAAAATTATCTTTGCTAATGAACTTTGTCTACATTGTCTTCAATATTCTCTTTTTGCATGTATTAGGCATGGGGATGATTGGGTTGCTCTTTGCTGTCTACACATTGCGCATCAATCGCGGGCTCTTTATATTAAAGAAAGAAGACTTATGCATATTCGCATGAAAGTCATCAGCAAAGTGTTAAAGATCAGTATTCCCTTTGCTGCTGACTCTTTGTTTTTTTATGGCGGAAAAATCATTATCCAAACAATGATCGTCAGTTTTGGAACCAATGTGATTGCTACCAACGCGATTGCGTCTTCAGGGATTCAGATTTTAGAAATCATTCCTAGCGCCTTGGCCACATCACTTGTGCCAATCGTGGGCCAAAGTATTGGACGGGGCAATATCGCAGACGCCAAGAAGTTTACGAAGGCCTTTGTTTTGACTGGTATGGTGGCGTTTCTTGTGATTAACTTAAGTCTGCTGCCCTTCTTTTCATATGGGATGCGCCTGTTCAATCCGCCGGCAGTTATTGTTCCA
The DNA here is from genome assembly GCF_002140755.1 of Enterococcus sp. 5B3_DIV0040. Lineage (NCBI taxonomy): Bacteria > Bacillati > Bacillota > Bacilli > Lactobacillales > Enterococcaceae > Enterococcus > Enterococcus sp. 5B3_DIV0040. The sequence goes on along the minus strand of NZ_NGLC01000002.1, from coordinate 877,431 downwards.
GCGATTTATCGGCTTTATTTGATTGCCATCGTGATGCACTTTCTAACTTGGAGCATTGTCTTCATTTTGCCTGCTGCATTGCGCGTTGCTGGCGATACCAACTTCACGACCATCGCTTCGCTGCTTTCGATTTAAATTTTCCGGATTGGTATGGGGTACTTGGCTCGTATCGTTTTGTTTTATGGATTGACAGGGATTTATGTCGTGATGACCATCGAATGGGGCGTTCGGGGCCTGATTTTCTTGCTGCGATTTTGAGGGAAGAAATGGTATCAGCATACGTTGACGTAAGTGGTAATTGTTTTCACATGAAAAAAGGGCTCTATAATTTATGGGACTGATGAATCAGAATTGATTCTTCAGCCCCATTTTCATTTTAGATATTAAAAAACATATCGTTCTCTAGTATGATTAAATCACCACAAAATAAACAAACTGAGAGGACGATATGCTATATGAATGATTCTATCAAAAAATGCTGAGAATAATAGAGAAAGATTTGATGATTACAGAGGTCTCTTACGAGACCCTTCAGAAGAAAAAGACGTTGGTCGTCGATGCTGTTCTCTCGCCTACTCCTCGAGCTTGTAGAAGTTGTGGTTCTACTGTGGTAGATGGAAACGGGAAAGCAATTATAGTGAAAAATGGGAAGAAGGAAACGATTGTCCGTTTTGAACAATGCAATCATATGCCTTTGGTTATGCGCCTAAAAAAGCAGCGCTATACCTGTAAAAACTGCCGCACCCATTGGACTGCTCAAAGTTATTTCGTCCAACCCAGACATTCAATCGCAAATCATGTTAGATATAAAATTGCTTCTTTACTGACTGAAAAAGTATCTTTATCTTTTATTGCGAAAAGCTGTCAGGTATCTTTGACCACCGTTATTCGTACATTGAAAGAGTTTAAAAGCTATTTGCCAAAGCAATCTAAGAAGATTCTCCCCAGAGTATTGATGGTTGATGAATTTCGCTCGCATGCTTCCATAGAAGATAAAATGAGCTTTATTTGCGCAGATGGCGAAACAGGAAAATTATTAGATGTTTTGCCTATGCGTAAATTACCTCGATTAACAAGCTATTTCTTAGGTTGTACCAATCCAGAAGAAGTAGAATTCTTGGTGACAGACATGAACGCTGCCTACTTCCAGCTCACCAAACGTGTTCTGCCAAATGCGAAAGTAGTGATTGATCGTTTTCATATTGTCAAACACATGAATCAAGCGTTCAATGAGTTGCGTATCCGTGAAATGAATGAACTTCGTAAAGCAGGACAGAAAAACCAGGCAGAAAAACTGAAAAAGAACTGGCGCTTTTTGCTAAAAAATCGTGCAAACATCAACCATTATGAATACAAAACATGGAAAAGTTTCCGAGCACCAAAATACCCATTTCTTACTGAAGCAATGATGATTGATCGATTGCTTGAGTTTTCTACGCCCCTAAAGGAGGCGTATCCCATTTTTCATGAATTAGTTGAAGCCTTTCGAGACAAAGACCCTGACTTATTTTTCTCCTTATTGGCAGAACTTCCAGAAACGTTAGATGGTGGCTTTCGGGAGAAGCTTCAAAACCTTCTGACCTATGAAGAAGGCATTACCAACGCAATGATCTAACCTTATTCCAATGGAAAATAGAAGCGAAGAATACCCACATAAAGACAATGAAACGAGTATCCTACGGATTTAAATCATTCGAGAACATGAGAATTAGAATCTTTTTGATCAATCAAATAATCAATGTAAGATAACAAAAAATCTGAGCCAGAATGTGGTTCATTCTGACCCAGATTTGATTTTGCACAACTCATCAGTCCTTATTGACAAAGAGCAAAAAAAGCCAGAAACGCCTTCAAATAGGCATTTCTAGCTTATGCAATTCAATTACCCCACAGAACCTTCCATCTCATAACTAATCAACCGGTTCAATTCGACTGCGTATTCCATCGGTAATTCTTTGGTGAATGGTTCGACGAATCCCATGACGATCATTTCGGTTGCTTCGCTTTCGGAAAGACCGCGACTCATTAGGTAGTACAGTTGTTCTTCTGAGATTTTGGAGACTTTGGCTTCGTGTTCTAGGGACACTTGGCTGTTGTGGATCTCATTGAATGGGATGGTATCGGATTTCGATAGGTCATCCATGATGATGGTGTCACACTCGATATGGGAGATAGAGCCTGCGCTCTTCTTGCCGAAGGTGACTTGTCCACGGTAGTTTACTGCACCGCCGTCTTTAGAAATTGATTTTGAGACGATGGAGCTGGAGGTATTTGGTGCGTTATGGATCATTTTTGCACCAGTATCTTGGATTTGGTTGGCACCTGCAAAGGCAATGGAAAGCATCGTGCCCCGTGCGCCTTTGCCATCAAGATACACACTTGGGTATTTCATGGTTGTTTTGGCACCTAGGTTGCCATCGATCCATTCAACGGTAGCACCTTCTAAGGCTTTGGCCCGTTTGGTTACTAGGTTGTAGACGTTGTCTGACCAGTTTTGAATGGTGGTGTAGCGGCAGTAAGCGTCTTTTAGGGTAAAAATTTCAACGATGGCTGCGTGCAAACTATTGCTTGAATAGGTTGGGGCGGTACAGCCTTCGACGTAATGGACGCTGGCGCCTTCGTCAACGATGATCAATGTGCGTTCGAACTGACCGGTATTTTCGGCATTGATTCGGAAATAGGTTTGTAATGGCACATCGACACGAACGCCTTTTGGTACATAGATAAAGGTACCACCTGACCAAACGGCTGAGTTTAAAGCAGCAAGCTTGTTATCGGTTGGTGGGACTAATTTTGAGAAGTATTGTTTGAACAGCTCAGGGTATTCCTTCAAGGCTGAATCGGTATCGGTAAAAACGATGCCAAGTTTTTCAAACTCTTCTTTCATGTTGTGGTAAACGACTTCTGATTCGTATTGGGCAGAAGCGCCAGCCAGGTATGCCCGCTCGGCTTCTGGAATACCAATGCGCTCAAAGGTCTCTTTGATTTTTTCTGGTACGTCATCCCAATCACGGGCAGGACGATCACTTGGTTTTTGGTAATATTTGATGGCATCAAAATCGATGTCAGACAGGTCTGGGCCCCAGTTTTGCATGGGCATCTTGTTGAAGGCTTCAAGAGACTTCAAGCGGAACTCAAGCATCCATTCTGGCTCTTGCTTGACCCGTGAGATTTCACGGACGATGTCTTCGGTCAATCCTTCGCCGGTACTAAAAACAGGCTGCACGTCATCGTGGAAGCCAAATTTATATTCTTCTAATTCGGGTACACCCATGGTTCTCACTCCTTTTGTAGTGCGGTTGTCTATTCGCTGGTTTCTTCAGTGTCAGATTCATTGGCGTGGCTGTGACTGACAGATGCTTGTGTACTGTCGGCAGCAATAGCTTTTTCTAATGCTTTCCAAGCTAAGGTCGCACACTTGATGCGTGCAGGAAACTTCGCCACACCTCCAAGCATGGAAGCATCGCCTAAGCGATCGCTTTGGGGAATGTCGTTTCCTTGGATGAGTTCAGAAAACAAGCCTGATAGCTCACCAGCTTCTGCTAGTGTCTTACCGATAATCGCATCCCCCATCATGGATGCACTGGCGGTACTGATGGAACAGCCTTCGCCAGTAAACGCGATGTCTTTGATGGTGTCTCCTTCGACAGCGAGCTCCAAGTGGATCACGTCGCCACAGGTAGGGTTATTCAATTCGACTTTGTACGTTGAATCATCCAAGGTGCCCCGATGATGTGGGTGGCTGGAATGATCCAGAATGACTTGTCGATACAAATTATCTAATTTCGTTAGTGCCATGTTGGAAAAACTCCTTCGTCAGCTTGATGGCGTCAACCAGTCGATCGGCGTCCTCTCTTGTATTATACAGGTAAAAGCTGGCCCGTGCAGTCGCTGGGACTTGCAAATAGGTCAAGAGGGGTTGGGCACAATGATGACCTGCCCGTACGGCGATGCCTTCCATGTCTAAAGCGGTGGCAACATCATGAGGATGGATGCCTGCTAGATTAAAGGCGATCACTCCCGTGCGTTTTGCTGCTTCTTGGGGGCCATAGATGGTCAAGCCTTCAATGGCTTGCAGTTTTGGCAAAACGTAAGCAGCTAAGTCTGCTTCATGGGCGTGGATATTTTCTAAGCCGATTTCTGTTAAGTAATCCACCGATGCACCTAAACCGATCGCACCGGCAATATTTGGTGTACCAGCTTCAAATTTCCACGGCAGTTCTTTCCACGTGCTTTCTTGCAGATGGACAAAATCGATCATTTCCCCACCAAATTCGACGGGCTCCATCTGATCCAGCCATTGCCGCTTGCCGTACAAGACACCGATGCCAGTTGGTCCGCACATTTTATGGCCAGAAAAGGCATAGAAATCACAATCCAGTGCTTGGACATCAACTGTCATATGTGGAACAGCCTGAGCACCATCCACCACCATGACGGCTTGGTGCTGATGCGCCAATTTGGTTAGCTCCGCAATCGGATTGATCACGCCTAAAACATTGGAAACATGAGCGATCGAAACGATAGCGGTTTTTTCAGTGATCTGTTTCTTGGCATCTTCCATGTCCAAGGTGCCTTCTGGCGTCAGCTGGATATATTTCAAGGTAGCTTTTTTTCGGGCTGCTAATTGTTGCCAAGGGATGATATTGGAATGATGTTCCATATAGGAAATCACGATTTCATCGCCTTCATTGACAAAACGGTCGCCGTAGCTGCGGGAGACCCAATTTAAACCAGTGGTCGTCCCTCGAGTAAACAGCACTTCCGCCGTTTCATTCGCATGGATAAAGCTGCGCACTTTTTCCCGTGCGCCTTCATAGGAATGGGTCGCCCGTTCTGCGAGGGTATGGACCCCACGATGAACGTTGGCATTGTCTTGATGGTAATAATCGGTGATCGCCTGCAGCACCGCCTCTGGCTTTTGCGTAGTGGCAGCATTGTCGAGGTAGACCAATGGTTCGTCATTTACGAGCTGATCCAAGATGGGAAACGCTTGTTTCACTTTTTGGGCATCGATCATGCGAGTAACTTCCCTTCGATAACGGCAACCAATTCTTGTTGCACTTCTTTGACTGGGATCGCGGTCAAGACGGAGCCCAAGAAGCCACGAATCACCAAACGTTCCGCTTCTGCTTTGCGCAGCCCACGACTCATCAAGTAGTACATTTCTTCTGGATCGACCCGTCCCACACTGGCTGCGTGTCCGGCGGTTACTTCGTGCTCATCGATCAAAAGGATTGGGTTGGCATCGCCACGGGCTTGGTCAGAAAGCATCAAGACACGACTTTCTTGTTGCGCGTCCGCCCCTTTTGCTCCTTTTAAAATGTGTCCGATACCGTTAAAGGTTAAGACGCCGCGTTCTCTAATGACGCCGTGTTGCAGGATATGGCCAATGGAATGCGGTGCTTTGTTGGTGACGCGAGTGTCGATTCCTTGTGTTTGACGCCCAGCACTGATGGCGACCGCTTTGACTTCCGAATGCGCGCCTTCGCCTACAAGATCAGAATCAAAGTCCGCCACGACGTCGCCGTCATTCATGACTCCAATTGCCCAATCTACCATCGCATCTCGTAATACGTAGCCGCGACGATTCATGTACGTAGTGATGTTGACACCTAACTGATCAATCGCAGAGAATTTGACCTTCGCACCTGCTTTGGCGATCACTTCCACTACGATATTGCCAGACAGTTTTTTCGCTTGGTCGCCTTTGGTTTGGAAACGTTCCAAGTAGCTGAACTCACTGTGCTCATCAGCAACGATCAAAATGTGTTTGAAGAAATGCGCTTGACTATTGCCATTGTGATAGAAAATCGCTTCAAGGGGTTCTTCGATCACCACGTTTTTTGGTACATACAAGAACATGCCGCTATTCATAAACGCCGCATGTGCTGCGGTCATTTTGTCTTCATCCATTGGTACTGCTTTGGTCATGTAGTATTGATTGACCAACTCTGGTACTTCTTTCATTGCTGTAAACAAGTCGGTGAAGATCACGCCTTTGTCAATCAGCTCTTGCGGTAATTGCTCAAAGATGGTGGTGTCATCAAACTGAACGAGAGTCGGATGGTTATCCATCGCGTCAAAGGCGGGAACCAAGCCAGCACCTGTCTCCTTAGATTCACTTGCAGGTAAGGTTGGATCGATGAAGCCTGCAAATTCTTTTTCACCAGCAAGTGCTTGTTCGTCGATATTGAACAATGGCCAACGCTCGTAACGCACCCGCTCGATTTTTGGAAACGCAAGTTCATCCACTTTCGCAAGGGCTGCTTGGCGTAATTCCAACATCCATTCAGGCTCTTCTTTTAACGCTGAAAAAACGTTGACTTGTTCAAGATAATCCTGTAATTTTGCCATTTACCTTGCCTCCTTACGCTTCTTCTTCTTTGTAGTCGATCCCTAACTCTTTACTGATCCCAGCATAGCCTTCTGCTTCTAGGCGTTTGGCTAAATCTGCCGAACCGGTCATCACGACACGGCCTTCCATCATGATATGAACCACGTCTGGTGTGATGTAGTTTAACAGACGTTGGTAATGGGTGATGATCAAAGCGCCAAAGCCTTCGCCGCGCATTTCATTGACGCCTTTTGCTACGACTTTCAAGGCATCAATATCTAGACCAGAGTCGATCTCATCCAAAATCGCAAAGGTTGGATCTAGCATCAACAATTGTAAGATTTCATTTCGTTTCTTTTCTCCACCAGAGAAGCCTTCATTCAAATAGCGTTCCGCCATTTCTTCTGGCATATTCAATAAATCCATTTTTTCATCTAATTTTTTCAAGAAATCCATGACAGAGATTTTGTCGTCTTCGTCACGTTTGGCATTGATCGCTGCCCGCATGAATTCCGCATTGGTGATGCCTGGAATTTCACTTGGGTATTGCATCGCCAAGAACAGACCTAAACGAGCTCGCTCATCCACTTCCATTTCCAAGACGTTTTCGCCGTCGAACAAAATTTCCCCTTCTGTCACTTCATAATTCGGGTTACCCATGATGGCAGCGGACAAGGTTGATTTCCCTGTACCGTTTGGTCCCATGATGGCATGGATCTCTCCAGTTTTTAACACTAAGTCAACGCCTTTTAAGATCTTTTTATCTTCGATTTGGACGTGTAGATTTTTGATTTCTAAAACTGACATTTCTTTCCCTCCAGTATCTTTTCTTTCTCACTATTTTAGACTAATTGAGAATGAACTTCAAACGCTATTCCCGACTTTTTTAAAATATTTATAATCTGTACATTGGAATTATTATAAAGTATTACATAGAGATAGTACATGGTTATTGTTCAGAAAGTCGACTATTTTTGAAATTTTACTTTTATCTTTCCACTATCTTCTTTTCTCTATTGTTGAAACCTTGTATTCTTAGGAAAACAAAGTGAAGGACCCTCACTCGTTTTTTGTGAGGGTCCTTCACTTTTTCCATCCTGCTGTTTTTTTAACTATAATGGAAAATTAAAGTTCATCATAAAATGCTGTGCAACATTAATCAGTTCTTTTTTTGATAGTTTCCCTAATATTTCAATCTTTCTACCGTCACGCTCGGAATAATATAGCGTATAAACTTGCTTTGTATTTACTTTACTCCCAGGTTTCAATTTATCGTGTTGAATATCGACAAAGTAAGGACGCTTCCTATCTGTACTCGTTATTGGACAAACAATGATCAAATTTGAGGTGTAACTGTACTCATCCCTGCTGATGACTAAAGCAGGCCTGCGCTTTTTGATTTCACTCCTTTTCGAGGGATCAAAATCAATAAATACAAGAGTCCCTTGTTCGAGCCTATTCATCAAGCTGCCTGCCTTCAACAATAAAATCAGCAGCTAGCATATCTTCTTCATCAACAAATTCTTTCTCTTTCGCAGCTAAAAAATAATCATCGATCTTAGGAATCAAGGAAATCGTACCATCGTTTTCTTTGCTGATAAAGTAGGTCTTACCAGCAGGAATCTCAAACTTACTTGCTAGCGTGACCATTACCGCATTTCCTTGCTTTCTTGTTTTCACTGTATCCAAAACAATCACCTTTCCTTCATAACATATATAGTCTATTTCACCACGTAGTTACTGTAATTACAAAATACAGCTAGGAGATCAGCCCCCTTTTTTACTAGGTACTTTACTATACGCAAAATGCATCTGATAAATCATCAACAACAAAAGAGGACACGAAAAAATCTCGCATCCCCTACCTTCACTTCTGCTGTGCCCATTCTTCTCGCAAGATGCCATACTTGATGGAATCATAATAGGTGCCTTCCCAGAAACGGACTTTGCGGATCTGGGCTTCTTTGGTCATCCCTAGCTTTTCTCCTAGTTTCATCATGCGGTGATTGCCCGACCACGTGGTATAACCGACACGCTGGATATGAGGCTGTGATTCAAACAACTCATTGATCCACTGACGAATTGCTTGGCTGCCAATGCCTTGATTCCAAAGGGAAGCATCATAGATGGCTATCCCGAATTCCAACCACTGCTGCAAGGTATTGTCTTCCCAATAAGCGGTCGCGATCCCTACGATTCTTCCTTGATAGCTGATCGCTTTACGTAACGGGTTGTCGATACAGCTAGCGCCAAACCCCGTTCGAAATTCTTCCCACGTCAACACGGGGTCTTGGAAATACGGTCCGTCCCATTTTTTCCATTCTAAATCTGCCTTAGGCCCATAGCTGATCGACCAAAGTTCAGCAATCATTTCTTCCGTAATCGATTGAAGTGTGACTGTTTCTGCCATCTTCAAGCCCCCCTTTCTCCTAAAAAAAGTCGTCTCCTTAAAGGGTTCTTCACGCATTATGGAGAACCGTTTGAGATACAAGTACACGTATTGCGATCGACGATCAGTGCTTATTTCCCAAAAAGCTTTTGGAGAAACCCTTTTTTCTCAGGGACTTCCTTTGTTTCAGTCACCTGAAGCGGTCCAGTTTCCTTCACGACTTGCTGAAAGCCCCGATTGTCTTGCAGCAACAGACCGTTTAGTTCCAGGATCCCAGACAGACTGCCAATCATCCGCCGCACTTCTCCCGCACTTTTGCCGAAAAAGCGCTGGTCGTCATTTGCTTCGGCTTCTTCCAAAATAACCAGCAGCTGCTGGATGCTTTGATTTTGTTCACCTAAGACGAACGACAACTGGTCAACTTCCACTGTTGTAGTGGCCGCTGACGGTACTAAATCCGTTACGAGCTTTAAGCTATCTAAATAATCCTTTAAGTCAAAAATGAACGTTTGTGCCGCTTCATTGTTCATTAATTGGCTTTGACTCAACTTGCTTTGTAGCGCTTCCAATTCGTTTGAACGTTTAGAAAGTTCGCTTACGATCGTTTCTGTATCCATACGCCACCTCCTAATGACATTGTCCCGTTTTCTCTTTCATCCGTCAAGAATTCGTCGGACTTTTTTCTGCGTTTTTACCGATCAGACCTGCCTATTGCTCCTGTTGGTACTTTGTCGGTGCACAGCCATAGCGCTTCGCAAAGAGCCGATTAAAATGGTTGATGTTTTGGAACCCAGATTGAAACGCCGCCTCTCGAATCGTCAGTGTTTCGTTGCTGCGTAAATAAAAAAACTTTTGAAACCGAGCTTGCAATAAATCTTCTTTGGGCGTGGTATGAAAAAATTGTTGATAGAGCTTATAGAATTGGCTTTTACCGATGGAAAGCTCTCGGCTAAACTGGTAAAAATCCCATTGCTGTTCACAATTGACTAACATTTTCAACCGCATCGCTTGAAACAGTTGATAGTGTTCGTTTTGTGGTTGCGGGATGCTTTCTTCAAAATTGCGTTCAAGTAAGACCAATAGATTTGTCATATACGCCGCGATCAATTCTTCCGTGTGCCGTTGTGGCAACAAGGATTCATGATTGATCTTTTGGATCAATTTGTTGATTTGTTGAATATTTTTCGGCTGGAACAGTTGGTTACAAGGGATCGCATAGGTTTCTTCGATCACCTGATCCGTTTGAAACTCAACAAAGCTATTAAAAAAATCTTCTTTGCCACGATAATCTTGATAGACGGTTGGAGGAAAAAGAATGCAGCTACCTTTTTCACTAGTTTCTTGATGACCATCTTCAAAAGTGAAAACCATTGGAGACAACGTCAACACGAAAAGATAATGCTTTAAGCCAGAGGGGCGATAAATATGATCGGAAACAGCATTGTGCATTTGAAATCCTGAATAGGTTACGTTCAACTTCTCACTCCTTCCTACTTGCCTTTAGTATAAAGAAAACGGACAAAACGTCAATAGAATAAGACAGAATGTAGTGTTTATTTTCATGGACTATCGCTACAATGAAAGAAAAGAAAGGGGTTGCAAAATTGAAGAAAACTACGATGTATTTAGACAAACACTTTATTTTGGCACCAGTCGACGAACGGATCTACGGCTCTTTTGTGGAGCACTTAGGGCGCTGTGTGTACGAAGGGATTTATCAACCAGAAAGTCCTTTTGCCGATGAGCAAGGCTTTCGTCAAGATGTCGCTGCCTTGATCAAGCAGTTGAATGTGCCGATCGTCCGTTACCCAGGAGGCAATTTCGTCTCTGGGTATAAATGGGAAGATAGCGTCGGCCCTAAAGAGCAACGGCCAGCAAAAATCGATTTGGCCTGGCGGGTAATCGAAAGCAATCAGTTCGGCTTAAACGAATTTATGGATTGGACCAAGCAAGTCAATACGGCACCGATGATGGCGATCAATCTTGGGACACGAGGAATCGAAGCAGCAAAAAACTTGATCGAATACACCAATTTAAAAGGCGGCAGCTATTATAGTGACCTCCGTCGTGCCCATGGGGTGGCCGATCCTCATGACATCAAACTTTGGTGTCTAGGCAATGAAATGGACGGTCCTTGGCAAGAAGGACATAAGACAGCCGATGAATATGGCCGTCTCGCAGAAGAAGCTGGCAAAGCGATGCGTCTGGTGGACCCAACGATCGAAACCGTCGCTTGTGGTAGTTCTTCTCTCACGATGCCGACCTTTGGCATGTGGGAAGATACAGTATTAAGTCATTGTTACGATCAAGTCGACTACATTTCCATGCATCAATATTATGGCAACCGTAATGGCGATAGCCAAGATTATCTAGCAAGCAATGTCGCAATGGATCAGTTCATCAGTCAAGTCGCAGCAATCTGTGATGCAGTGAAAGCCAAACGCCGAAGCAAGAAGACGATCAATATTTCCTTCGACGAATGGAACGTCTGGTATCACTCAAATGAACAGGATCAAAAAATTGAACCTTGGAGTCAACACCCACCACAATTAGAAGACGTCTATCACTTTGAAGATGCGTTACTCGTCGCAAGCATGATGATCACGATGCTTCATCACGCAGATCGCGTCAAAATCGCCTGCATGGCACAGCTGGTCAACGTGATCGCACCGATCATGACTTCCGATACTGCCGCTTGGAAACAAACGATTTTTTATCCCTATGAAATGATCAGCAACTATGGTCGCGGTCACGTGTTGCATAGCATCCTTCGAGGAGCTGATTTCGATAGCAGCCACGGAAAAGCTTCTTATGTGGATGCCATTGCGATCGAAAACGAAGATGACTATTTGACCTTTTTCTTAGTAAATAAGGATTTGCAGGATGCCAATGAATTCACTTGCGACTTGCGTCAATATGATTCATTGCAAATCGCTACCCATCAAGTCTTACACCACCCAGACTTGCATGCCGTCAATACCGAAGCAACCCCGAACAACGTTGTGCCCGTCAATGGAAAAACAGCGGAATTGAATGACGGCATTTTGCGTGTCGTCTTGGAAAAACAAAGCTTCCAGATGCTACGCTTGAAGAAAAACGTCAGCAAGTAACGAGCGTATCTGTTTTAGCCAAAAAAAGCAGCAGCCTTGGTGACATCCTGAAAAAACGAGACTTTTACGGAGTGGAGAAATCCACTCCTTTTTTATGGTCCCCCCTGTTCACTTGCTATTTTTCGCATTCTTAACTGATCTGGGCAAAAAGGCGGCAACTGCCGGCTTACTTTTCCAAAAAAAGAGACGACAAAAGAACACCCTGCGGCAGCTAAGATACCGCAGGGTGTTCTTGATTCATTGTTTAGCCGTTATAGGCATCAACGATGATTTGTTTCAATTCAGAGATTAGTGGTTCTTTTGGATTTGCTGTTGTACATTGGTCTTCATAAGCCAATTCAGCCATGCGATCAACTGTTGTATCTAGTGTTTGTTGAGTGACGCCTTGCGCTTTCAAGCTCATGTCGATACCAACAGATTGTCCTAATTCGTAAACAGCTGTTGCCAATGCTTCAACCAATTCAGCCGTTGTTTTGCCTTTAAGGCCTAAGAATTTCGCAATGTCTGCGTAATCTGTATCAGCACGGAAGAAGTCATATTTAGGGAACATTGCATGTTTTTGTGGGTCTTTGGCATTGTAACGGATGATGTGCGGTAAAAGAATCGCATTTGTACGTCCGTGAGGAATACCATATTCACCACCGATTTTGTGGGCTACTGAGTGACAAATACCTAGGAATGCATTGGCGAAGGCCATACCTGCCATTGTTGAGGCATTATGCATTTTTTCGCGAGATTCCATATCAGGTGTTTTCACTGATTTTTCTAAGTAGTCAAAGACTAACTTGATTGCTTGTAAGCTCAATCCACGAGTGTAATCAGATGCCATTACTGACACATAAGATTCGATCGCATGAGTCAAAACGTCCATTCCAGTGTCTGCTGTAACAGAAGCAGGTACTGACATTACGAATTGAGGGTCAACGATTGCTACATCTGGTGTCAATGCGTAATCAGCTAATGGGTACTTCACGTGTGTTTCACTGTCAGTGATAACCGCAAATGGGGTTACTTCAGAACCAGTACCAGACGTTGTTGGGATACAAACGAATTGCGTTTTTTCTGGTTTGTCGATCTTGTATGTCCGTTTACGGATATCTAAGAATTTTTGTTTCGCGCCGAAGAATGAAGTATCTGGGTGCTCATAGAACATCCACATGCCTTTGGCAGCATCCATTGCTGATCCACCACCAAGGGCGATCACTGTATCTGGTTTGAAATCAACCATCATTTTTGTTCCAGCGTAAACGGTGTTTGTTGATGGGTTTGGTTCTACGTCAGAGAAGACTTCGATTTTCACGTCATTTTTACGACGAGCAAGTACTTCACGAACCGTATCGCAATAGCCGAATTGAACCATACCAGGGTCACAAACGATCATGACACGTTCAACGTTTTCCATTTTCTCCAAGTACATTAGAGAGTTCTTTTCAAAGAAGATTTTTGGTGGCAATTTAAACCATTGCATATTATTTCTCCGTTTCGCTACAGTTTTCACATTGATCAAGTTCACAGCAGAAACATTTCGTGATACAGAATTTTTCCCGTATGAACCACAACCAAGTGTCAATGATGGAATCATTTCGTTGTAGATATTTCCGATACCACCTTCTGCAGATGGTGTGTTAACTAAGATACGGCAAGCTTTCATGCGTAGGCCGAATGCTAATTGCAAGTCTTCGTTTTCAGTGTGGATCACCGCTGTATGGCCTAATCCGCCTAAATCAAGCATTGCTTCACATTTTTCGAACGCGTCTTCTGTGTTGTTTGCTTTGATCATTGCTAAAACTGGAGAAAGTTTTTCTCTTGATAGTGGGTAATCAGCACCGACACCGTCAAGTTCAGCGATCAATAATTTTGTTCCTTCTGGTACGTTGATGCCTGCTAATTTCGCAATTTCCATTGCTGAATGTCCAACGATTGCTGGATTTACGGCATATTTTCCTTCGTTCATCACGGCATCTTCAAGTTTTTGTAATTCTTTTGCTTTTACAACATAGACTTGATGTGCTTCAAATTCTGCTTTCACAGAGGCATAGACTTCTTTATCAACGATCACTGCTTGTTCAGAGGCACAGATCATTCCGTTATCAAAAGTTTTTGATACGATCAAGTCATTGACTGCTCGTTTCACTTTCGCTGTTTTTTCGATATATGCAGGTACGTTCCCTGGTCCAACACCTAATGCAGGTTTACCAGTTGAGTATGCTGCTTTGACCATGCCAGCGCCACCAGTTGCTAATACGATCGCAATTCCTGGGTGGTTCATCAATAAGCCAGTCGCTTCGATTGATGGATGTTCGATCCATTGCACACAGTTTTCAGGTGCCCCAGCAGCGATGGCTGCATCACGAACGATACGTGCAGCTTCTGCTGAACATTTTTGTGCAGATGGGTGGAAAGCAAAAACGATCGGGTTACGTGTTTTCAAAGCGATCATTGCTTTAAAGATCGTTGTAGATGTTGGGTTAGTTGTTGGTGTTACCCCACAAACGACACCAACTGGTTCAGCGATTTCGATCAAGCCTTTTTGTTTGTCTTCATTGATCACGCCGACTGTTTTGTCATGTTTGATACTGTTCCAAATATATTCTGAAGCGTACATGTTTTTGATCGCTTTATCTTCATAGATACCACGGCCAGTTTCTTCTACTGCCATTTTAGCTAAAGGCATATGTTTGTCTAATGCTGCCATTGCCATTTCATGAACAATGTGGTCCACTTTTTCTTGATCAAAGCTTTCCATTTCTTTTAACGCCACATTTGCCTTCGTTGCTAAATCGTCAATCATTGCTTGTACGTCGATTGTCACTTCTTTTTCCAATGTCTTAGCCATTGTATGTCCTCCTAGTTTTTAAACATGTTTTGTTTGTTAACTACTTCACATACAGATCATACAACATCTTTTTTCGTTTGTAAATAGTTTTTGTGATTTTTTTCACAGTTTTATTAAACTCCCTTTAAATTAAGCGTTTTCAAGAACTTTTAAGGAAAAGAAGTGGACAAAAGTTTCGGTTTTTATTAAGAAAAATGTCATGTGCTAAGTTGAACAATAGGTTAAAAAAACTTTTTGTTCACTTTTGAAAAAAATCACTCTTCCTTCTACTATTTTATCTAAGATTGCCGTATACTCCCTCTAGTATTCTGCCCTTCTTTCAATGGCTATTAGTGTCTATCGAGGACAAAAAAACGACCAGCCATCGCTGATCGTCTTTCTCTTTAAAACAAATCCTCTTGGTCGGCTTCTGTTAGAGGCTTTCCGTGGGCAAGCTGGGAAACAACGTGCGCCATCTTTTTGTAGGAATCATTCAATCCGATTCCGCCTTTTTTCGGCATCTTCAAGATATAGATGTCTTTGGCATAGATTGTCACTGCTGGATTTTCCTCTGATATCGCTGCAGCCCCTGGAATTCCTTGCGCATTGAATACTTTCGTCAATCCTGCTGCCATTTCGCCAAAATTAGGATAATGCATCGCAGGTCCGCAAAGAACGGCATCGGCGTCAAATTTTTTAGCAAACCCCACAAATTTTTTGTTCACTTCTTCTTGATGCTCGTGATAATATTGGTCACCACAATAAAGCGTTGCAACGATTTGTGCGTCTTGCTCTTGAAAAAGTGGATTCAAGGTTCGACCTGGACCAAGGGCAGCTTTTTTGCCGCTTGGCGGCAACTGAGCATTTTCATCACTTCCCATCCCTGCAGTGACATGATTGAGAATCAAAATTATTTTTTTCATGAGCGGTGCCTCTTTTCTTATAGATCATCAAAATCGAAATCATCAAAATTGATTTCCTCTTCTTCTTGTTCAACGGTATCCGCTTCTTCTTTTAGATATTGATTATCTAAGACTTTGATAAACGGATAATAAATAGCCATTCCTAAGAGGATCAACAAGACTTGTAACACGGACGCTTGCCAACCACTGACTAAGAAACCAGAAATAATCGGTGGCGTGGTCCATGGCAGTTGAATTCCATTGGTATAGTTGACTAACCCAAGATCCATACAGAAGTAAGAGATAATAATATTGATCGTTGGCACTAAAGCAAAAGGAATCAGCAGAACTGGATTCAAGACGATCGGTAACCCAAAGATGATGGGTTCATTGATCCCGAAAATACCTGGGATTAACGATAACTGTGATAGTTTTTTGACCCGTTGGCTTTTACAGACTAAGATCATGACTAAAATCAAAGATAATGTCGAACCGCCCCCACCAAAGGTCGCGAACATGTCTTGAAATTGACCGGTGATGATGTTAGGAATTTCTGCGCCATTCTTGAAAGCATCTAAATTTTCAATAGATAATGCTCGTAAGATAGGGTTGAAGACAGCGCCGACCACACTGGAACCATTGATCCCAAAGAACCAGAAAAAATGCAAAAATAGGTAGGCTATGATCATGGCACCTAAAGTATTTCCTAAACTTAACAACGGTGTCTGTAAGAACTTAAAGAGGATCTCTTGCAGATTGCCATAAGACGTCAAGTTGGCTAACCAGTTGGCGATCATAAAGACCGTCACGATCACAAAGCTGGGAATCAACGCCTCAAAGGATTTCACCACAGTTGGGGGAACACCGTCAGGCATTTTGATCGTCCACCCTTTGCGTAATAACGCAACGAACATTCTGGTGGAAATCAAGGCAACAACCATCCCTAAGAACAAACCGCTAGAACCCATCCATCGTAATGGCAGGCTGCCAACTTCATATACTTCCGTAGAGCCTTCTGGTGTGAAAACGGTCGTAAATGGTGTCACGATAAAAAAAGAAACGAGTGAAATAATGGCTGCTTGCATGGCATCAACTTTAAACTGTTTTGCCAAACTATACCCGATCCCACCAACGGCTAAAATCGTCATAATGTCAAAGCTGGCTGTTGCTGGCATATTCAACATCGTTGCCCAGTTGTCTCCCAGCAAACTGCTCATCATCTCGTTCCAATTTGGAATCGGAAAATTGGTCAAGACTAAAAAGAGTGAACCCACGATCAACAACGGTGTGGATAATAAGAAACCATCACGAATCGCAATCAAGTATTTGTTTTCACCGATCGTCTTTGCCATCGGTGTTAACACTTTTTCTAACCAGTTTAAAAATTTCTGCATTTTTCTTCCTCCCATCTGCGTGCTATCTGGCAGATAACACGTAGTCCCCTGTTACTCCAACACTTTTATTACTTTGCTTTGGCTTTTTTGATCAAGCTTAAGGCATCTTTCAACGCTCGTTCGCCATCCATCATGCCGTATGCTTCTGTCGCGATCGTGCCGACTGGAATCCCCATTGGCTCGAAAGTTGCTTTCATTTTGCTATCTAAGTGTCGTACTTGTGGACCTAACAAAATAGCGACTGGTTTTTCTTGTTCGACTTTTTCTTCTGCATGGATCGCAGGGAATGCTTCGATCGTCAAAGGCATGTTGTGCTTTTTGACGACTTCCATCATTTTATTGACCATGATACTCGTTGACATTCCAGCTTCACAAAACAAATAGATTTTTTTCGTTGCCATATCCATTCCTCCAATGTTTGTTTTTCTCAATCGCGGTTGTTAGACCGGCGCTTTGATTCGTTCTTCATACGCTTCCAACCATTCTTTCGTAATAGGCTCGATCATGGTTGTCTGCTCAGGTCCTGGTGTTGCCATAAAAATAGCAGGCTCTTGATTGGTGGTTGCGACACTAAAGGTAAATTCTACATTGGTTGCCACCCCCCAGCGACCCTGTTTATCTAAGGCGATCAGCGAGAAGGCGCCGGCTTTGCCGTAGCGCTTCTTCAATCGCGCTTCAAAGTCGTAAACGGCTTGATCACATGCTTCTTGCGGTGCTAGCCCTTCTCCCATCAAACGGACGATCTCGTAGGAAAGGCAGCCTTTCATCAAGTCTTCCCCTAACCCTGTGGCAGCGGCACCGCCGATTTCACTATCCACATAAAAACCAGATCCAGATAAAGGTGAATCGCCAACACGACCGCTTTTTTTCATAAATAAACCAGAACTAGAGGTTCCTGCTGCCATGCTTTGGTGTTCATCCAGCGCAACTACTCCCACTGTATCGTGGCCGTCATAGGGATCGAGGTTGTTGGCAGCGATCTCTGCTTTGCGCTTTTCCCAAATGGTTTTAGCTCGCGGTGTCAGCATCTCTTTGGGCTGGAATCCTTCGGCAAGCGCATAAGCGACCGCTCCTTGGCCGATCCGAAAACTATTGAATTTCTCCTCACTTAGGCTGCGTGCCACGGAAATAGGATTTTCCACATCGACGATCCCAGCGACGGCACCAATTTTGAAGGTATCACCATCCATGAAGGCAGCGTCCATTTCCAACACGCCTTCTTCGTTGGGCAGTCCGCCATACCCCACCGATTTATAAAATGGATAATCTTCCACTGCTTTAATGGCTGTTTCTACTGCATCTTGGCAGGAGCCTTGTTGCTCTAATATTGCTTTAGCAGCGAGCACGCCATCGTGTGCCATCCGCCATGTAGCAATCATTCCCCACATAAATATCCCTCCATTTTTCATAGCGCTTTCAAGTATATTCTATACGGTATATACTACTATGTCTATACTAAAAAAAGAGTTTCTCAAAAAAATTGGAAAAACTCTTCTTCGTTCGTGTCTTCGCTTATTTTGTCAGTGCTTGTAAGCTGCGCAAATAAATTTCAAGATTCGTCCGTAGATCGGCAACCGCCATGTACTCATCTTGGTTATGAGCGATCCCTTTTTGCCCTGGAAAAGACGGACCAAAAGCAAGGATGTTTGGCATCTTGCGGGCGTAGGTTGCTCCTGTAGTCGTCACGGGGGTTGGATCATTGCCCGTTACTTGGTGATAGATTGTCGATAGCTTTTGGATTTCGGGGGCATCTTTTGATCGGCAGAACCCTGGAATGCTGCGAAGGATCGTAAGACTTGCCCCTTTTGGCAATGCCTTTTGCACCCCAGCGAGCACTTGTTCCTCCGTTACCGATACAGGATAGCGAAAGGCCACTTCTAACGCTAGTCCACTGGCGGATTTTTGGAGAACCACAGGGGTCAAGATCAATTTTCCTGAGTCGGCATCTTCTAGTACCAAATCAATGCCTTCGCCATAGTGCTGCTGGTGAAAACTTTGGGTGATCCACTGCAAAGCTGCTTGCAATGACGGTGTCGCCGCCAGTTGCGGTGCCGCTTGCTGCGCAAGTTTTGTAATGGCATTGTCCCCTAGCTCAGGGGCATTGCTAGGGGAGCGTTTGCCTAGTGCTTCAAAGGACTGGCTGCCTACGGTTACCGATAGGTGGTCTGGCACATGATCGCGGAATTGATCGCCAGAAAACGCAGCTAACAGCTGCTGTTCTTGGACGGGCAATGGAAAATCAAGTTGCACATTGACGACACCCCGTTCGCCGTAAACCACTGGATACTTGCAGTCTGGCGTAAAACCAAAACGCGGTGGCTGCTCAACCGCTAGATAATGCGGGATATCCGACATGCCGCTTTCTTCATCTGTACCGAAAATGATCCGCAGCGGTAATTGCGGTTGATGACCAAGGTCTTTCAATACTTTCATGGCAAACAAACAGCTGATGATCGGGCCTTTGTTATCTAAGATCCCTCGGCCATAAAAGTTGCCGTCTTTTTCAGTTAGTGCAAACGGTGGGTAGCTCCAACCAGAACCTGCCGAGACGACATCCAAGTGTCCTAACACACCGATATAGTCGGTATCCGTTGGTCCCCAATGGGCATAGCCGATCGCATCATCGATGACCGTTGTTTGAAAACCGTATGCTGCGCTTTTTTCCATGACGTATGCTAACACTTCTCGTGGTCCTGTGCCATAAGGCGCATGAGGCGCCGGCTCACCTTTGACGCTTGCGATCTGCATCACCTCGCTCAAAAGCGTGAGAAATTCTGACCAATTGGCTTCAATACTTGCTGTGAGTGGATCCATTGTCTTCACCTCTAAAGGATTGATTTTATTTTTGACGCACTAATGTATTTTTGAAGGTATATTTGTCTGCTCGGTAATAGGATATATCGTATAAGATCGGTTTGGCTGATGCGGAATAGGTCATCGAATGGACCAAAAGCATCGGTTCCTCTTGAGGCACCTGTAAAAGTTTCGCAATATCGGCAGGACTTTTCACAGCTTCCACCTCTTGATGGGAATAACCAATCTCGATGTTGGCTTCAATGACTTGATACAAAGACGACTCTAATTGAGCTTTCGTGAGTTCTGCGGTGTCTTCTTGCAGATAGCGTTTCAGTACGTAAAGATTTTCCACCGTCATCGGCTCATCATCAAAGTAGCGCAAGCGCACCAAATAAACGATTGGTTCCTTGGCGTAATCGCCAAACAGCTGACCAATCTCTATCGGGAGCTCTTTGACGGTTTCGATATGCAAAACTTCCGTACGGGTCTTTTTCCCTTGGATTTTGGCGGTCTCGGTAAAACTTTGGAGCCCGCCAGAGCCGCTTTGGATCTTGGGCTGTTTCATGACATAGGTTCCTTTGCCTTTTTCTTTCACTAACAAATTTTGGCCAATTAATAGATCGATGGCTTTGCGCACCGTTAAACGGCTGCACTGAAATTCCTCTGCTAAATCATAATCGGAAGGAAGCTTTTGGCTCGTCACGTACGTACCTTCATGAACCCGTTGCGCAATCTGCTGGGCAACTTCTTGAAATACTGCTTGTTTTTTCAACGTCTCTCCTACTTTCTTTCACTTTGCTACCATTCATAAAACGATCGATTGGCACTGACGCCAGAAGAAACACTGACAAACGCTTGTTCATCGATTCCTTGGATCATGCCTTCGACGGTCTTGAGTTCTCTATGGGAAATGACCAGTAATAATAGTTTTTTCTGTTGATGATCAAATCCACCTTCGACATCGTTGATGACCGTGATGCCTCGCTGCAAGGCACATTGCAACGTCGTAATGACGGGTTCTGCTTTTTCTGTAACGACCAGCAGCTGTACACGCCGCTGCTTCAGGTTGACGTAGTCGACCATCCGCCCACTGATGAAGAAGGAAATGGCACTATAAAAAGCATAAGGCCAGCCAAAGATCAGCCCAGCTGCTAGCTGCAAACTGACATTGAAGCCGATAAAGAAACTGCCGATACTTCTACCAGTGGCTTTTTTCACTAAAATCCCTAAAATGTCAAGCCCACCCGTTGAAAAATCGTCGTTCAATGTCAAGCCCACCGACACCCCGTGCAGCAATCCGCCAAACACGGCACAGATCACCGGATCGGTCGTTAAAGCAATGACCGGGACCACCTTCATCATAACAGAAGACAGGACGACGGTACAAACCGTCATGATGGTAAATTCTCGATCGATTTTGACCCAAGCAACCGCTAACAATGGCGCATTAAAAAAAAGCACCAAAAGCGGGATCGAAAGCTGCAGATTCAACTGCTCATCTAAAAGCTGCGACAGCAATTGCGACAAACCAGTAATCCCACTCGCATAAATATTTCCCGGCAGCCAAAAGAGATTTAGGACAATCGACGACAGCAATGCATAGATTAAAGCAACAAGCATTCGTTTTCTATAACGTGCCATGTTTTCCCTCCTCCACTTCGCTTTTAGTATATATCATTAAGTATATACTGTCACGCAGAAAAAGCAGGCGAAATGAGGGGAAAAACAGGAACGAAGCAAGGTAAAAACACGCCAAAATCAAGGAGTAAAACGTTGGTATCAAAGGTTTTTTAAGATTTTTTTAAAGCGAGTAAATCACTTGAAATTCGCTAAAAAATGAATAAAATAAAAAGTGTAAAAACAAAAGAATAAAGAAAGGATGATTCTTATGACACATGAGATTGTGCCACGCCGCTCAGATTCATACAGTATGACACCTTTTGATTTCTTTGAAGATTTTGGCCGCAGTTTTTTTGATGGGTTTCCATCGAACCTGATCAAAACCGATATTCACGAGAATGACAAGGAATTTCTCGTTGAAGCAGAACTGCCTGGCATCCCTAAAGAAAATATTCAAGTAACCTATGAAAATGGGGTTTTAACGATTACGGGACAACACCAGACGGATCATGCGACCGAAGATGAAAAAGGACGTCTGGTTCGCAGCGAGCGCAGCTTGACAAGCGTTCGGCGGCAATACCTGTTAGAAAACGTCAAAGAGGATGAAATCAAAGCCTCTTACGCTGAAGGAATTTTGAAATTGACGTTGCCAAAAGACCAAGGCAAACAAGCGTCAAAGAAACTGATTCCCATCGAGTAACGAAGGCAATCAAAGCACCGCAGCAAAACGAGCGATCTCTGTTTTGCTGCGGTGCTTGTTTTATTTTAGAAACTGTCCGACTACTAAAAAAATGCACCGTCGCTTCTGAGAAAGCGACGGTGCATTTGTGCTTATTCTTTGGTTTCGTCTTGGATGCTCGTTGCGTCTTCGACATCAGCTGGTTCGATTTGTGTCTCAACGGATGCAACAGTTCCAGGTTTCACTGTGCGGATCGCTGAACGATCAAACTCTAAGAAAATTCCTTCACAGTCGATGATCACGGTACTTTTTTCTGTGTTGACTTCAGAAAGAACGCCGTGGAGTCCGCCGATGGTTACGACTTCATCGCCAGCTTTCATATTTTCTAAAAGATTTTTACGCTCTTGCTGTTGTTTCTTTTGTGAACGACTCATAAAGAACCACATTGCCACTAAAGCAACCAGCATAAAGAGCATTGGTAAAGATTGTGCCATTTTTTTCACCTCGATTTATTTTCTTTCCTATAAGATACTTTATCAGAATTCCTCTATTATTCCCACCATTTTAGTAGAGAATGTTAGAAATTCCTCGCATTTTCCTTGTTGAACCCATACTCTTCAATAAAATGCTCACGGAACTCCAACAAGTTGTCATCCATGATGGCTTGACGGACATTTTTCATCAGATTCAATAAGAAGTAGACATTGTGGTAAGACGTCAAACGCATACCAAAGGTTTCATCACATTTGATCAAGTGGCGGATGTACGCACGAGAATAGTTTTTACATGTATAGCAATCACACTTCTCGTCAATTGGTCGAAAGTCACGGGCATATTGCGCATTTTTCACGACTAAACGACCTTTTGAAGTCATACAGGTACCGTTTCTTGCGATCCGTGTTGGTAAAACGCAGTCGAACATATCGACACCGCGAATCACGCCATCGATCAAGGAGTCAGCTGCCCCAACGCCCATCAGGTAACGTGGTTTGTTTTCTGGAATCCAAGGAGTCGTAAATTCCAACACGCGATTCATTTCCGCTTTTGGTTCGCCAACTGACAGGCCGCCGATGGAATACCCTGGGAAGTCCATACTGATCAAGTCTTGGGCACTTTGCTTGCGCAAGTCTTCAAAGCCTGCACCTTGAATGATCCCAAACAAGCCTTGCCGATCTGGATTGGCATGGGCTTTCAAGCCACGCTCCGCCCAGCGAGACGTCCGTTCCACCGATTTTTTGACGTAGTCATAGCTTTCATCAAATGGCGGACACTCATCAAAACTCATCATGATATCTGACCCTAATTTGTTTTGGATATCAATCGCTTTTTCAGGAGATAAAAACATTTTCGACCCATTCAAATGGTTTTTGAAATGGACACCTTCTTCGACGATGTTGCGCATTTCGGCTAATGAAAAGACTTGGAAACCACCTGAATCTGTTAAGATTGGTTGATCCCAATTCATAAATTTATGTAAGCCGCCTGCTTCTGCAACAATGTCTTCTCCTGGACGTAACCACAAGTGATAGGTATTGCTTAAAATGACGCCTGCACCCATTTCTTTCAATTCTTCAGGGGCAAGGGTTTTGACCGTTGCTAATGTGCCGACTGGCATGAACATTGGCGTTGGAAAGGTTCCGTGAGGCGTGATCAGTTCGCCTAAACGGGCACCGGTATGCTTTTCTTTCTTTATCAGACGATAACGAATGGCTGGTTCCGTCATTCATTTCCCTACTTTCTCTCTATACTCGATTAACTGTGCAACGCTATCTATGATAAGGGTTGCCCTTACATTTTGCAAGGAAGTTTAAAGAAACTAAGAGTATTTTCTCCTAGTTATGCGAAACATCTATTACTTTTTTTTGAAGATTTAGCGAAAGTTTGCTATCATGTTATTTATATTGAAGGGAGGTTTTTTGAAATGAAATCAAATAGAGAGCTAAAAGCAGAAGCAAAAGCAATCCTGCGAGGCCGCTGGAAAGACAGTGTTTTGATGTGTATTGTACCGACTTTGATCTCGATCGCTATCGCATTCGTCATTATCGTCCTTACTGTTATTCCATTGTATCAAAGCGGTATGTTCAATGATCTTGGTTCTACCGATGCAGTCAATTCCGCTGGCGGCAGTGGTGGCAGTGGCGGCGGCGGTTTGATCAGCGGTCTATTTTCTGCCTTATTCGGTGCTGGGATCTCTTGGACTTTCCTTGATCTTTTACGCGGTAAAAAACAGTCGATCCAACCCTTTTCTGATGTCTTTCGTGGCTTCAGTGGTGCTTTCGTGTTAGGGATCATCGTCATTTATATTTTGTCGACTATCTTCACGACGTTGTGGACATTCCTGTTTATCATTCCTGGGATCATCAAAGCTTATTCTTATTCTCAAGCATATTTTGTCTTTTATGATACTTATGAAGAAACTGGCATGCGACCAGATTTTCTCAGCTGCATCACAGGTAGCCGTCATTTAATGAGAGGCTACAAAGGGCAACTGTTCATCCTTGATCTGAGCTTCATCGGCTGGCACATTTTGGCCATCATGACTGCAGGAATCGGCTACTTATGGTTGACGCCATACATCAGTGCAACCAAAGCAGCGTTTTATGACAATCTGCCTAAACGAGCACTTGCTTAAAAGATCGGTTCGCCGGTCTTTTTTTTGAGGAAAACGACCTTTTTCTTTTGCAAACGCTTCCTTTTCGTGTTATAGTATACGTGTAAGGAAGGTAGCAACTCTGTTGGTGGTTTTCGTAAATATCGCAAACTCAATCTACTAAAAGTTGTTGAACGTACAAGTTTCACCTAGTACCAAACGTGTAAAGTAACAAGAAGAAAAACGTAACAAGGATCGAACATTTCCATATCGAAAAATGATACGTCTCATTTTGTATCGGAATACACGAAACATGTGTAAGTTTGTAAATGAAAACAAATTTTCGAGAAACATTGCTTTGCATGGACCACAAAAAGCGACCACCACTTATACCTTCCTCTAGTAGTAAGCTGGGCGA
This sequence comes from Enterococcus sp. 5B3_DIV0040, assembly GCF_002140755.1. Classification (NCBI taxonomy): domain Bacteria; kingdom Bacillati; phylum Bacillota; class Bacilli; order Lactobacillales; family Enterococcaceae; genus Enterococcus; species Enterococcus sp. 5B3_DIV0040. The sequence goes on along the minus strand of NZ_NGLC01000002.1, from coordinate 852,381 downwards.
CAAAAAAGCAGTTCTAAAAGTTGAGAAATTGTGTCAACTTAAAGAGCCGCTTACGTCGCTCAGTTTTTTTTGTTTATTTTAAGAACATCGCATCGCCAAAGCTAAAGAAGCGATACCGCTCATCAATGGCATGCTGGTAGGCAGAAAGTGTTAGGTCGCGTCCTGCAAAGGCACTGACTAACATCACTAAGGTTGATTTTGGTAAATGGAAGTTGGTAGAAAAAGCTTCCACGATTTTAAACTGATAGCCTGGCGTGATAAAAATACTCGTCCACCCACTATCGGCTTTGATTTGCCCATCAAACTTAGTCCCAATGGTTTCTAACGTACGGATCGAAGTCGTTCCGACTGCAACGATCTTGCCGCCATTTGCCCGAACCTCGTTCAATTGAGCGGCAGCTTCTTCTGTCAAACGGTAAAATTCGCTGTGCATCTCATGATCAGCGATATTATCGACACTCACTGGACGAAACGTTCCTAAACCAACGTGCAAAGTCAGATAAACCAGCTTGACGCCTTTTGCGGCGATCTGCTCCAGCAATTCTGGGGTAAAATGCAAGCCAGCAGTCGGTGCAGCAGCTGAGCCGTTTTCTTTGGCATAAACCGTTTGATAGCGGTCTGGGTCTTCTAGCCGTTCTTTGATGTAAGGCGGTAACGGCATTTCGCCAAGTGATTCCAGAATCTCTAAAAAGATCCCTTTGTATTGAAAACGAATGATCCGGCCGCCGTGATCGAGCTCTTCTTCCACCACTGCCTCTAATCGTCCGTCGCCAAAGGTGATCTTCGTGCCGACTTTGGCTCTTTTGGCTGGCTTGATCAAGGTTTCCCACGTATCCCCTTCAATATTATTCAGTAAAAGGATTTCCAAATGGGCACCTGTTTCTTGTTTTTCGCCATAGATACGAGCTGGTAATACCCGCGTATCATTCATCACCAAAGCATCCCCTGGTGCCAATTCATCAATGATGTTATAGAAGTGCTTGTCCTCAAATTTGCCAGTCTCACGGTCAACCACTAATAAACGGGAACTTGAGCGATCGCTTAATGGCGTTTGGGCGATCAGTTCTTCCGGTAATTCAAAATCAAAATCTTCAGTTGTAAGCATGTTGTTCCTCTCTTTCCCTAAATTCTTCTCTATTCTAGCATGTTTTTATAAAAATTGAAAAAACAGCTTTTTATTCTGCCCTTTCTTAGAAAAAAATAAAGAGACTGCTGCCAAGGCGTTCTGCAAAAAAACCCCCTTTTTCCCAATGGAAAATAACGGGGGATCTTCGCCGTTTCTATTCCCTATGCATCGCTCCTTAATTTGGACTTGCTTCTGGCGCTATTTTCGGTTTTGTCTATACAATTATGAAAAAAATGGGCAGATTATTTGAATAACAAGGGACTTTTCGGCATACTTAGTACAGATTCTAAGCCATTATTCAGATTGCTTAAATAAAAATAGAGGTGACATCATGATTGAGTTTCAGCAGGTATCCAAAATTTACAAAGGTGGTAAAGTCGCTGTTGAAGATGTGAATCTTTCCTTTGAAAAAGGCGAATTCATTTGCTTCATCGGGACAAGTGGTAGCGGAAAGACGACTTGTATGCGGATGATCAACCGTATGACGGATCCTTCTAAAGGAAAAATCTTGATCAATGGAAAAAGCGTTACAGAGATCAACCCAGTGGAATTACGCCGTCAAATCGGCTATGTGATCCAAAGCATCGGTTTGATGCCTCACATGACGATTCGGGAAAACATTACACTGGTTCAAAAATTGTTAAAAGTCAGCCAAGAAGAACGCAACAAAACTGCCGAGCGCATGATCGACTTGGTGGAATTGCCGCGAGAAATGCTCGACCGTTACCCCAACGAATTATCTGGGGGGCAACAGCAACGAATCGGTGTTGTCCGTGCCTTGGCAGCTGACCAAGATGTCATCTTAATGGATGAGCCTTTTGGCGCACTAGACCCAATCACTCGTGATTCCCTACAAGATTTGGTCAAAGACTTGCAAGAACGGCTTGGAAAAACCGTCGTCTTCGTTACCCATGATATGGATGAAGCATTGAAACTTGCTAGCCGCATCGTGATCATGAGTGAAGGAAAAGTCATTCAATTTGATACACCAGAAAATATTCTGCAACACCCAGCAACACCGTTTGTGGAAGAGTTGATCGGTGAGGACCGCTTGTTGCAAGCAAAACCTGACACAACGCCAGTCAAAGACGTGATGTTGAATACCCCGATCGCTATCACACCAGAAAAATCCTTACAAGAAGCGATTCATTTGATGCGGGAAAAACGGGTCGATACCTTGCTGGTTACCGACAATAGCAACGTGCTAAAAGGCTACATCGATGTCGAATCCATCGACCGCAACCGTGGCAAAGTTACTAGTGTCGGCGATATCTTGAACAAAGATGTCTTTTTCGTTCGTGAAACCGCCTTGTTGCGGGATACCTTGCAACGCATCTTAAAACGCGGCTTAAAATATGTCCCAGTAGTAGATGCCGACAAACATTTAGTCGGGATTTTGACCCGTGCTTCCTTAGTTGATATCGTTTATGACGTGATTTGGGGCGATGAGCCATCGATCATGGAAGCCATTGAGTCGGCGAAACCTGAAGAAACTGAGGAGGTCTAGCGCATGCAAAGCTTCTTTAATGAATATGGCGGCCAATTGGTCACCAAAAGTCTCGAACACTTGTATATCTCCTTTGCTGCTTTGCTCTTAGGGATTCTTGTTGCCGTACCGATCGGTGTGATCTTGACCCGTTTCCCCAAAGCAGCAACGGTCGTGATCGGCATCACCAGTGCGTTGCAAACCGTGCCTTCTTTGGCACTATTGGCATTGATGATCCCGATTTTAGGTGTCGGAAAAGTCCCTGCTATCGTCGCTCTTTTCATTTATTCCTTGTTGCCGATTTTGCGAAATACCTACATTGGAATGAAAAAAGTCGATTGGAATTACCGCGATGTTGCCAAAGGGATGGGGATGACCAACTTGCAGTCGATCATCAGTGTGGAATTACCTCTAGCGATCCCAACGATCATGGCAGGGATCCGCTTATCGGCCGTGTATGTTTTAGCCTGGGCTACCTTGGCTTCTTACATTGGTGCCGGTGGACTTGGTGATTTGATCTTTAGCGGACTAAACAACTACCAACCGCCTTTGATTTTTGCTGGGACGATTCCAGTGACGATCTTTGCTTTATTAGCTGACTGGTTACTGGGTTTGTTAGAAAACAAACTGACACCAGCTGCCTTAAGGGGGGATGCGTAATGAAAAAAACTTCAAAATTAGCGCTGTTGTTTTCCTTAGGTGTCGCTTTACTGTCCGGCTGTTCCTTTCCCGGTTTAGCTTCGACTTCTGATGAGAATACCGTGGCGATCACAGGTGGGATCACTTCCGAAGCCCAAATTCTTGGCGCGGTGGTTGCCGGTATGGTCGAACACTATACGGATAAAAACACAACCGTCATTAACAACTTAGCAACAACGACCATCAATCACCAAGCGATGATGAATGGCGATGCGTCGATCTCAGCTGCCCGCTACACAGGAACTGACTTGACCACGACGTTAGGGTTGGAGCCAGAATCTGATCCGCAAGCCGCCTTTGACAAAGTCAAATCAGAATTTGAGCAACGGTACCAACAGACTTGGTTCCCTTCTTACGGCTTTGATAACACGTATGTCTTTCTTGTCAGAAAAGATACTGCCGAAGAATACGGATTGGAAAAAGTCAGTGACTTGAAAGATGTCGCAGATCAATTGGTTGCAGGGGTCGATACCGCGTGGATTACACGGGTCGGCGATGGGTACGATGGCTTCCAGAAAGCCTATGGGTTCTCTTTCCAAAACATCCTACCGATGCAGATCGGTCTCGTCTATGATGCTGTTGATAACGGAAAAATGGATATCGTTTTAGGGTACTCAACCGACGGCCGGATCGGCAGTTACGATCTCGTGATGCTGGAAGATGATCTAAACTTCTTCCCGCCTTATGATGCCGCACCGATCGTCGATGACAAATTGTTGAAAGAAACACCTGAAATCGGCGATGCCCTGAACAAATTAGCAGGCAAAATCGATACCGAAAAAATGCAAGAATTGAATTACCAAGTGGATAATGACCTTCTAGAACCAACGGTAGTTGCCGAACGTTTCTTAGAAGAAAATAATTACTTCGAAGGAGAGTGACGAAATGGCAGACATGAATTTATTCCAACAATTTCTTTTCTATTTTCAAGAAAACGGCGGCTATGTTTTTGCCCAGTTCATTCGTCACTTCTTGATTTCAATCTACGGGGTACTTTTTGCCTCGATCGTCGGGATTCCAATCGGGATCTTGATTTCTAAAAAAATGCGTTTGGCAGATTGGGTGATTCGTTTCGCCAATATCATCCAGACGATTCCATCTTTAGCGATGATCTCGATTTTAATGATCGGCATGGGCTTAGGTGTGAATGTCGTGATTTTAACGATTTTCCTTTATTCTTTGTTACCGATCATCAAAAATACCTATACCGGCATGCGCCAAGTCGACCGCAATACGTTAGATGTCGGCAAAGGGATGGGGATGACTAGCTGGCAGCGATTGTATATGATCGAATTGCCCTTGTCTGTTTCGGTGATCATGGCAGGGATTCGAAACGCCTTAGTCGTGGCGATCGGTATCACCGCCATTGGGGCTTTCGTTGGTGCTGGTGGACTGGGGGACATCATCATCCGCGGAACCAATGCGACAGATGGTGCATCGATCATCTTAGCCGGTGCTTTACCAACTGCCTTGATGGCGATCATTACGGATCTTGGATTGAGCTTTATTGAACGCCGCTTAGATCCCGCCAGCCGTACTTCACGCTAATCTTATTGGGAAAAAGCAAAAGCCGTTGTGACCATTTATTGGTCGCAACGGCTTTTTTGGTTCGGTCATTTTTCAGAAAAGCATCGCTTCAGCCGCTTCCCTTTTTAGGGTTAACGCCCTGCTCTTTTTTGCTATTTATCCATTCCGTATACTTCGACTTCATAGATTCGGGCTGCTGAGTCTGCTCCTTGTGTTGGTTTATCGATACTGATTTTTACATATTGCACCTTCTTGACGGCAAACGTATTGGTGCTAGTGCCCGCTTCATTTTTCAACGTTCGTGAAACTGGCTCATAGTCTTTGCCATCTTCACTGACGAGCACCGTATACGCCCGCGTATTCATGTCTGGACCTTCTCCACCAGCTTTCGCATGGGCGAGGCGTACTTCACTGACCGTTTGTGGTCGACCGAGATCGATCATCAACTCATGAGGCGCATTGCCTGTCGCACACCACTTCGTACTCAAATCACCATCGAGGGCAAAAGCTGGTGCTTCGGCATCATTGACAAACGATGAAGCAGTTGCTTCGGCATCTTTTGAAAGCAGCAGCAACTCTTTCGGCGCATCAGCAGAAATCGTGATCAATCCCGCCATTTCCAGAGGGGTCTCTCCTGCTTCGTTTTTGGCAACAAGCGTGACTTTGTAGGTACCTGGTTCCGAATAGGTCACTTGGGGATTTTCTTCTGTACTGCTTGTGATATCGCCGCCTTCAAACGTCCATTCAAATGCTTCGGCATTCGCAGATGAGGTATTCGTGAAGGTGATCGTTTCCCCCGGTGCCGCTAAGGTTTTAGAGGCTGTAAAGGCTGCTTTTGGCAGCTGATTGTTTGGCCAAGTGATCTCCACCGTATCGGATAGCTTGCCGCGATTGCCATAGCGATCCACTGCCACCACCGCGAACTTGGTTTTCGTCCCTTTTGGTCGTTCAACGGCATTCAAATAGTGGTTGGTTGCTGGCGTAGCTGCTAAGAAGGAGCGTGAGCCGTCATCGTTCAATTGGTAGACCTCATAAACCGCAGCTGTCTTGTCCTTGGCAGCTTCCCACGTTAAACGGACCCCCGCATAGTTGCCCTCTTCTTCATCAAAGAGCACATCCTCAACCGTCAATGCTTCGGCAGCGAATTTCTCTGCTTTCTGATCTCCGATCGTTAATTGCCCTAGATTCAACTCATAGACATCACTGGTTTCTTTCGTGGTTATGTCATAACCGATCGCTGTCACTTCCCCTTTGATGTCTTTCAATGAGTAAGTGATCGTCGTCCAGTCTGTTGCGACCTCTTTGTCTCCTTTGATCGTTTGTGTTGAACCATCAGCTAAAGTCACGACCAAATCAAGAGCTGTCGGTACCGTTGCTTTGACAGTCGTCGTCAGCTTCGTCTTTTTCGTCACAGGAAATGCTGTCTGATACAATGCCATGTGACTGGTACTACCTTTTGTCATCTGTCCACGTAGTTTCAGTGCATTTCCGCCATTATAGGCATCCGCATAATTGATTGATACAGCCAAATCATTGTCTTTTCCATGGTCAAAGACCCAACGATAGGTCGGCAAAACAGCTTGCAAGCTTCGGTTGTTCCAATTGCGGCTGGACACTTTTTCTCCCTCGATAAAATAGTTGTAGCCATTCCCCAGACTAAAATTCGTCACAAAAGGCAGCTCTGTGATAGCGGTCTGTTCCAGGGCATAGGTGGAGATCCCAGGCCACTCTGTCGCTTCTGGCAGCTGGCTTTCCCGAGGATCGCCCGTGTTATTGACCCAAAAAGCATTCTCTTTGCTTTGGAAATCATCCGGCGTACTAGCAGAAGAATAGGTCCAGCTAGGCACATACAGGCCCAATGAGGTATAAGGAACGCCTTTTTCATCCGTAACCAGATCCCAGCGTACAGGCGTTGAATAGCCATTTTCTTGCACATCGATCCCAGCAAAAAGATTGTAAGGATCGACACCGATTTCACGGGCTTTTTCCTTGGAGGCCTTCAACAGCTCTTTGTCCGCCAGTTTGTCAGTGGTCCACCAGAAATTCAAGAACATACTATCTGCCAATGGGTTCATCTCTGCATCCACCAAATAGGCTTTGTTCTTATCCGTCAAAGCGTTTTGCCAATCCATTTTCCCATCACTCGTCATGGAATCATACCACATGATCTCTAAATGCTCGTCGGCTTGTTCTTTGAATTGGGCAATCAATTCTTGCATCGCTTTGGCGTGGCTTTCATTTAATCCTTTACCATCAGTCCCCGATTGTTCGACACCTTCCGCTGCATCATCAAAACTAGTGACCGCCGTATCGGTTTCTTGATTGATGAACCAGCCATCAAAGCCATACGTATTGGCAACTTCGATCATTTTTTCTACGATCGGAAAGTTGCCGTCCTCATCCTTAGCTAAAAACGTATCTAGCCATTCCAACTTCCCACCATGGGCAGTTTGTGGAAAGAAGATCGTTCCTAAAACCGGCACGCCATTCCTATGAGCAGCATCTGTCACATCAGGACTTGGTGGTACGATGATCCCTTCGCCAGAAGAGCCGCCCCAATAAACCAATTGATCGATGTATTGCCAATAAGAAAAGACATTGGCATCAAAGGTATTGATCCCTCGTGGTGCATTGCCGCTCGTACTGCTATTCATGATCGAAAGCGCTACGACTTTGGTTTCTGCCGTTTGCGTGTCATTCATCTTCGGCAACGTCTCTTTAGCTGCCCGCTGCGCTAATGGAACAACGCTGGTATTATATTTCGCATCTGGATCTTTTTCAAAAGACCATGCCAACAAATCTTCTGGGAACCAATAAGACGACTCCGGTTGATTGTCCATCGCTTTTTCCAACGTACTTTTGGCTGTTTCTTGGTAAACGACTTTTCCAGTTGTCTTCGCCTCACTTTGGGTGCAGCCGCCGATTGCCGTTGCCGCTGCCAATACCAACAAAGATACGCCAACTTTACTGATTTTCCTTGTCACACTTCTTCCTCCTTGTTTTACATAAACCCGCCAACATTCCTACACTAAAACGATAACGCTTTCAAAGACCGGAATATAGGAACAAATTAAAGAAATCATGCAACAAATCCAAGAAGGTTGAGTTTAGAAAAAAAAGAGCCTCCGTTTAGGGAAGCTCTTTGGCCCTGCTTACTTCTTACTCCTTTCCAACGAGCGGCAGCCAAACGCGCATTTCGCCTATGCCCCGATTGCCCCATAAATGGTATGGGATCAGTTGCCACGTACGAGGTATGACCGTTTCCGCTCGTTCTTCGTAAAGGGTTGTTCCCGACCATTCTTCGCTTTGGTAGCCTTTGATCGCCAAACGTAAAGTAGTTGGCAACAACGTATCCTCTTTCGAAAAGGTCGCCTCCAGCGCCTGTGGGTCGATGCGGCAACGCCAGAGTGCTTGACCATTGTCGGCTTCTTCTATGCAATACACGAAGGGGCCACGTTGCAATGCGACTTGATTGATAGCTTGAATAACTTGAGGATTCGCACGCAAGATTTGCAATGGTTGTTCAAAACGGATATTGGCCGTCACGTTTTCGACTGCCTCAAAGATGATTGCCTCGCTCGTCTCCTGCCATTCGTGTTCACTATCGATTTGAAACTTACTTAGTCCGTTAGGTTTGTGGATGATGAGCGTCTTTGGAATGCCTTGATAGCGAATCGTGAGGTCCTCTGTAAAAGGAAACCCGCCCGTTTGTTCAAACGTAAATTGATCAGGTTCTTCTAAACGGCTTGCTACAAATAAATTCACGTAAAGCTTCTCTTGATCGCAAGTGTAAACCAAGCGCTGCAGCGAAGCGACCATCCGTGCAAAATTGGGCGGACAACACGCACAACCGAGCCAATCAGGTCGTTGAGCTTTGACGTGGCCTTTGCCAGGATTTTCCTGATCTCGTTGGGGATTGACCTCCAAAGGATTCACGTAGAAAAAGTGTTTGCCGTCAATTGCCGCACCAGAAAGGACGCTATTATACAACGCTCGTTCCATCGTCGCTAAATATTTTGGTTCATTGGTTAGTTTGAACAGCTCAAAAGAAAATTGGACCAATGCAATGGCTGCACAAGTTTCACAATACATCGTATCATTTGGCAAATCATAGGGACCGACAAAGGCTTCCCCGTGAACGGTTGAGCCGACGCCACCGGTCACATACATTTTCTTACAGGCGATGTCTTCCCAAATCGCTTCGCAAGCGTCGCTTAATGCTTGATCTTGGGTATGCTGGGCAACTTTTGCCATACCGCTTGCCATATACAGCATTCGTACCGCATGACCTTTGGCTTCATGCTGCTTTTTAGGTTGATCGTAGGCTTGTAAATAGGTGAGGTCTACCCTTGGCGTTTCATCTGATAAGCCATCCGCTTGGTTTTTCAAGATTTCTTTTTCGTAAAAGGCAGGATCTTCCCCACGTACTTCAAGAAAGAAATCAGCTAATGTCAAATAGGTTTGTTTACCAGTGTATTCATACAAACGCACCAGAGCCAATTCGATCTCTTGATGGCCATCAGCACCTTGAATTTTTCCAGGCTCCCGCCCAAAATACGTGCAAATATTGGCGATATTTTTCTCTGCCACGGTCAGTAATTTATCCTTGCCTGTTGCTTGATCATAAGCGATAGCCGCTTCGACTAGATGCCCGGCACAATAAAGTTCATGACTGAAATACAGCTGACGGTATTTTAACTTCGGTCGGGTCAATTGAAAGAAGGTATTTAAGTAGCCGTCCGCTTCTTGCGCCGCAGCAACTAAGTCAATCACTTCATCTACTGTCTTTTCCAATTGCGGATCGCTAGTATTCAACAAGCTATACCCAGCCGACTCGATCCATTTGTAGACATCACTATCTTGGAAAAACCAGCCAAAATGTTCCCCTTCCATTTGCCCTGCAGCGATGCGAAAATTCGCCAATGCATGGCTTTTCCCAGCTGGCAAATTGGGATCTTCCCGTTCTGCTTGAACATCTACATCGATTTCATCATTTAGGACTTGGTATTGGTAAGGAATCGTTTCTTTGCGAACAAGCTCTTGGTATCCTTGCCAAAACTCGTCCGTGAGCTGGATCTTGTTTAATGCGAATTCTTTCATTTCGTTCTCCTGTTCTTTTATTTTGAGATTTTATGGTAAATGTACGAGCTTAGACAGTCGTATGCTTTTTTTCAGGTAAAAAGACATACGCATCTTTTTGTTTAAACAAATTAAGTTGAAAATAAACCAGCGGTGTAACACCAAATACGAAGAATAAACCCGGTAGTAGGTAGTAGCAACAGCTGATCCCGACCATAAGGACGAAAATTTGACCGGTCAATCCAGGTTTGCCAAGCATTAGAATCAAACTTTTTTTAAGCATGGGTTTCCAAGCTCGTTCGTGTTGAAAAAACCAAAAGAGATTGGCTAAAAAAAGGAGACTAATCACTATCAGAAGTTGGATCAACAAATAAACGGTTGTATCGGCTTCGGTAAAGACATAGTGTCTCATTAGCATCAAGTCAATCGAAAAAAGGGCTGCTAAAGGAAGGATAAAGAGTCCTAATCGATTCATTCTCCAAAAGTTTTTTCGAAAGCTTTTTGCAAAGGACTGAAACAATTTTATCGCATTTGCTTCTTGATATTTTTCATCATTGCAAAGTTCGTAAACCGCATTGGTTGCTGGCAATAGTCCGAAAAGAACTAAGCCGAATAAGGTAAACAGCAGCCAATAGCAATGCAACAGAAATAACAGTAAGCCTTTTTTCCCAATGCTCACATGTATATCGACTAGCTTATTCATGTACTCACCCTTTCATTGCACCAATCATGACTCCTTTATCAAAGTATTTCTGTAGGAAAGGATAGATCACCAAAATCGGTAAGGTCGAAACAATGATGGCGCCATATTTGATCTGATCTGCATATTGTTGTCCGTAGCCATCACCCAAAGCGCCCGCACCACCTGCAGATGCTTGATTTGATAGTAAAATATCTCGCAGAACGATCTGTAAAGGTTGTTTTTCGTAGTCGCGAATAAATACGAGTCCTGTAAAGAAATCGTTCCAATGTTGGACCAAATAGTAAAGACCCACCACAGAAATGACTGCTTTGGATAGCGGTAGCGCCACAGTAACAAAAAATTTTGCATAGGAGCAACCATCTAGAGCGGCTGCTTCATAGAGACTATCCGGAATGCTTGTCTCAAAAAAGCTTCTTGCAATGATCAAGTTATAGACATTGACTGCTGAGGGAATAATAAAGACCCACATACTATCGATCAACCCCACATCTCGATAAAGTAAATACGTAGGGATCAAGCCACCATTGAAAAACATCGTAAAGGTAAAGAGAAACATCAAAAGTTTTCGAGGTTTAAATTCCTTTCTTGATAAGGCAAAAGCTGCGGGCAAAGTAAAAATTAAATTGACCGCCGTTCCTCCTAACGTATAAATCAAGGTATTGCGATAGCCCGTCCAGATCCTAGCATCTTGTAAAATTTTTTCAAAACCAAAAAAGCTGATATTCCTAGGAAAGAGTGTGACTAATCCTTTAGAAACCATGTTGGAATCACTAATTGAAGCGATGACGACAAAAAAGAGCGGATAGACGACAATCAAAAAGATACTCAAGCAAAGTATGATGATCGCTAGGTTAAAAAGAAGATCTGATTTAGGTTTGTTTGTTAGTGATAGATTCATATAGCCACCCCTTTACCATAAACTACGGTTCGTGTATTTTTTCGAAAGACCATTTGCTAAAACTAAAAAGAGAAAATTAATGATGTTATTGAATAGCCCGATCGCTGTTGAATAACTAAATTGACTGTTTAAAATCCCAATTTTATACACATACGTAGAAATGACTTCTGAGACGCTCAAATTCAAACTATTTTGCATCAGGAAAATCTTCTCAAAGCCAGCATTTAAAACCCCACCCATATTCATAATCAACAAAATAACCATCGTTGGCACTAATGCTGGTATATCAACATGGAGGATTTTTTGAAAACGATTGGCGCCATCGATATCTGCTGATTCATAGAGTTGCGTATCGATACTCGAAAGTGCCGCTAAGTAAATAATGCTGTTCCAGCCACAGTGCTGCCAAACCTCAGAAATGACATAGACGGGCACGAACGTACTGTCGCTCCCCATTAAGTTGACAGAAGAATCCAAGTTCAAGAGGTTGACTAAAACACCTGTTTCTGGTGAAAGAAAGACTTGCAATATCCCTACCATCACGACCGTAGAAATGAAGTGAGGTAAATAAACCGCAGTTTGCATGACTTTTTTTCTTTTAGGGTTTCTGATTTGATTGATGATCAATGCCAATAAAATGGGGGCAATGAACCCAAAAATCAGCGTTGTCACACTGATCCGCAACGTATTGACTATCACGGTTTGGAACATCGGGCTTTCGAAAAATTGTTGGAAATACTTGAAACCGACAAATTCGCCACCAGTGAGTCCCTTCGTAAAATCGAATTCCCGAAATGCTAGTTGGATACCATACATTGGTATGTAATTAAAAACCAAAATGATCGCTAATGCCGGTAAAACCATCAACCATAGCTGCCATTGTCGACTGAAATGAGAGAGTAGCCGATTATTTTTTTTCACGAGAACTGTGTCCATGATCTTCACTCCTTTGATAGATTTAGGTAAATGGCTGGTCTTTGTTATTCAAGCATGAACTTGCGATTGCTTTACTCAACTCTGACCAGCCTCACCACTCACTTAATTCCCGTAATATTGATCAAATCCTTTTTGAACGATCTCGATATTTTGATCTAAGCCGCTATTTTGCAAGGTTGTGACATATTGCTCCCACTCATCTTCAATGCCGCCTTTTGTCACCCATTTAGCAAATTTTGTCATTGCTTCATTGAGGATCGTTGTATTGTTGTTTGCTAGTGTTGTAGCATCCTCATTACTAAATTTCAAGAGATTGAATGGTACTACTTGTTCTTCAGGAACGATTTTATCCACGTAAGGATGCAACACTTCATCTTGGACCTCATTTGCTTTCATATCTGCGCCAAGTTCGACATCAAGAGCGTCTGAAATATACATTGGACTATTGTCCGCCCAAGTTGTTGTCCACTTCCATGTCCCTGGATCGACATTTTCATCTGCAGGTGGCAAGACGCGGTAAGTGTCCCCGTCTTTTTCGATGTTAGTGCCCAATGACCCAAACAATGCTTGGATTCCGATTTCTGGATCGTATAGCGCATTGACGAATTTTAAGGCTCCGTCCATATTTTTGGTTTGAGAGGAAACAACGGCAAAGTTTACCCCATAATTAAGCGAGGTTTCATAGCTCCATGTCGGTTCCACTCCAGCTTTTTGAATCAATGGTGCCATTGATGTATATTGATCTGCTAACTGATTACCAAATCGGTCTGAAGCTTCCCAGCCCCAAGTAAAACCGACTTTTGCCGTCTCGCCTTCTCCTCTACCAGTGGACTGATAGGCACTATAATCTTGAGAAAAAGCCTTAGGATTAATCAAGCCAGCTTCCCAGCACTTGTTCAAAAATTCCACTGTTTCTTTGTAACGCTCATCAACAAAGAAGTTGCCTACCTGTCCATTTTCAGCAAAGTAGCCGGTATTTCCTCCTTCAGAAACAACGATACCCGTACTTGCTAAAAGCTGCATTGGTTGGAAATAGCCAAAACCGCCGGTTCCAACTGGACTCCAATCCATTGGAATTTCATCGCTGGCATCCCCATCTCCATTCGCATCGTTTTCTTTGAATGCGACCAACACTTCGAATAGTTCATCCCATGTTTCAGGTACGTCTAACCCAAGATTGTCCAGCCACGTTTGATTGATATATTGACGAGAAGCAGATTTAGGCCAAAAACGCTGGTATTTTGGTAAGCCATAGATCTCTCCATTCAGTTGAGTAGCAAGTGCTTTTGTTTCTGGTTTTTCTTCAAACATCTTTTGAACATTTGGCAGGGCATCTAAGTGATCAGATAAATCGGTGAACAAGCCAGGAAACTTCGCAAATTCCGCATCCGTCACAACATTTGGTCCCAGAATCAAATCGGGAATATCTCCAGAAGCCAACATTGGGGCTTTTTTCTGATCCCAATCAGCGGAAACTTCCTCCCACTTTATGGTCAGCTCAAGTTCTTCTTCTAGTTTGTTCAACCACTCAATATCTTTGTTCTTTTGCGTCAAGCCATGTTTTACCACTAACACATTTAACTGGTTGCTTGACGACTCTCCATCTCCCTCACTTGAAGATCCTCCCCCGCATCCAGAGAGCAATCCGATCAATGCTGCAGAACAAAACACCAAACCTAATTTTTTCATTTTCTCATCCCTTTCACTCTTGTTACACTAAGTATAACGTCGAAAATGAAAACGCTTTTATTAACAATTTTTACTTCTACTCTCTTTTTTTTACTCGCCAACCATTTTTACATGATCCGCTTCATTCATAGTCCATAATGTTGCGGTTAAACTGATATGGAGAGATTCCTACACGTTCTTTAAAAACACGAAAAAAATAATTATAGTTCGCAAATCCGCTTTGCCTTGCGACTTCATTGACACTACAAGACGAGGTACTCAACAATAATTTTGCATAATCGATCCGCAACTCAGACAAGTATTTTGAAAAAGACTGTCCCCATTGCTGCTTAAACACCCTACTTAAATAGGAATAATTTAAATCAATCGCTTCGGCGCAGGTCTGCAAGCTGATCGGTTCTTTGAAGTGTTGATGAAGATAAAGAATACATTTTTTTACCGGCTCGTCAACAGGCTTAAAGACTTCTTTTTGGAAATTTTTTACACTTAATGAAATGGCTTCAAAAAAATCTGCTTCGATTCTTAGTAACGTATCGAACTGTTGATAATAATTGATTTGAATCATCGTTTCCATCGGCTGTCTAAAGCTATTACTCATCGCTAAACTGATTTGAAAATCAATTTGTGCAATTAGCTCTAAGGCCAGCGAACGTGCGACCCGTTTTTCTCTTATATACTCAAACAGTTTTTTACTATAATATTCGATGTTCTCTGGTTCGATGTATTTGGTATAAAAATAGATTTTTTTCAGATACAAAGCGATCTCATGCTGTTGAAAGACGTTTTTGCTGCATTCTTGGCTTGAAAAATGCAGCAACTCATTCGGACGTGAAAAAAAGAGTAAATCTGAGATTCGTTCATCGCTCTTAAATAGTTCTAATACCTCCGACAGTTGATTGCTTACTGGGGAGCGCAGGAGAAAAAGTTCAACATCTAGTAAGCGCTTGGCAGCATGGTAGCACTTGGTTTTGATCGTTTCCAAGTAATCATTGATCGCTTTATAGGATTTGATTTTTGCAAACGAGTAGAGCATAAAAAGCTTCCCATCATCAGTCACAAAAGAGAGCATTTCTATGGTTTCATTCTTTGTGTCTAAAATCAATTGCTCTAAAACAGCGCTCACTTTTCGTTTATACTTTTCTTTGTCCCAAACATTTTTGCTGATAGAGATAGGTATCATAACAAGTCCTACCATTTTTTCAGTTACAAAATGCGGATACTGTTGCATCAAGAAGCTTGTATTTCCATGAAAAAAGTCTCGTAGAGAGGGTGTCTCGTAAGCAGGCGCAGCCATTGGCTCGTCTGTAAAAAAATTGATTTTTTTCAGCGCTTCCGAAATCACTTCCTCGCTCAATTCATGTTTCAAAAGATAGTCAACGACTCCATATTTCATGCTACCACTCGCATAATTAAAGTCGGCGTAGCCACTCATCACGATCACTTTAGTCGTGCGATCGATCAGTTCCAATTGTTCTAAAAAGGCTAAGCCATTCATAATTGGCATATTCATGTCTAAAAAAATGAGATCTACAGAATAAATCTCCAAATAATTTAACAACTCGTAAGGATTTGCCGTACTGAGTACAATTTCAAATTGAGGGAAATTTTGTAAAATAGTACTTATTTTGTTGCGTGAAATCAACTCATCATCTAAGAGGGCTATTTTCTTCATCGTCTTTTTCTCCAATCATAGGAAGCTCAATAATGACCCGGGTATAAACCCCTAACTCTGTTTCATATGTGATCCCATAGTCTGGACCATAGTAGAGCTTGATTCGTTTATCGATATTATGGATACCAATTTTCGAATAGTGTTTTCCATTGCTTTTTTCTCGCTCGTTTATCTGTTTTATCGCTTCTTCTGTTAGTCCATTGCCATTATCTTCAACCATTAAACAAAGCTTATCTCCCTTTTTTTCTCCACTTATTTTTATTTGCCCTTTTTCGCTATTTGTTCCAACAAAATTGTGCAAAATGCTATTTTCAACAATGGGCTGCAAAATAAATCGAAGGATACGGCAAGATAAAATCGCTGGATCAAGCGCCCAATGAACATCAAAGCTATCAATATAGGCAACTTTTTGGATGGACACATAGCTTTTGACATGGGCTACTTCTTCAAACAAAGGAATCAAGTCTTGTCCCTTATACATCGTGGCATGCAACAATGATACAAGTGATTTCGAAAGATAGGCAATATTGTTAGCCTGTTGTAATTCAGCCATCCAGGTAATCGAGTTTAGCGTATTGGACAGAAAATGGGGGTTGATTTGAGCTTGTAGAAAGTCGATTTCAATTTCTTTTTTCTCTTTTTCTCTGGCTTTATTTTCTTCCATTAAAGTATTGATATTGGCAACCATCGAATTAAAGACTATACTCATTTGTTTTAATTCGTCATTTCCTTGAATCTCAACAGTGGTCGATAAGTCCTTATTCTTGACCCGCTCCATTGCTTGGTTTAATTGATCGATTCGTTTCGACAGTTTTAATATAATCAGCGTAGCCACAAAAATACTCATGCTGACGATCACGATACACAGGAAAATCATCAGTCGCAAATTCTGTGTCAACGGTCCCAAAAATGGTTTTTTGGGGAGATGGAGATGAAACCACGCTTCGACTTCTTCACTATAGAATGATTTCTCATACAAATTGGCTTGGTCTTCATCAATGGTGCCAACTTCAGCAAGCACCGTTTGCTTTTGATCTAACAAGGCGATCTGCGTCCCAGCTGGGAGGTTTTCTAATTGATCATTAAGAAACTCGCTTGTATGAAGGAATCCCACCAAGTGCCCTAGGACTACTTGCCCGACTTTGATTTCATTTTTGATATAAACAGTCGAATCATCAATTTCTCTTGCATAAGCGGCCTCATTGGTGTAACCAATCAACGTTTCTTCAACAACTGGATCAACTAACCCAAACGACATCAATCGATTTTCTTTGGAATAAATCGCCATTCCCAGCAAATAAGGTTGAAATTGATACAATGGTTCCACGATCTCCTTCAATTCCATGGTCAGTTTGATGCTCTCAAAGGTGTCTCTCGTAATCCGTGGTTGTTCACTGGCCTCTTTCAACGTGTCGTAGCCATCCATAATCAATTTATAATTGATATGATTAAGATCCGTACTGATCGTATGGATATTACGTAAAATAGAGACCTCGATCTCTTTCGCTTGGATCTCCATATTTTTATCAATGATCTTATTCGCGGTATTAGAAAAAAAGAGAATGATCAGTGACGAAGTAACGACATTCGCAATAATGATCGTTACCATAAGTTTCATTTTTATCTTCAATCGCTTCACACTTTCTAACTATCTGTCTTTACTTCATTCTTAAAAAAGCTGTATGTTCCCCTAATATATGTTGTCCGGCTTCTTCTTTGATTTGATGGGTGTAGATTTGACGATAAACTTTAGGACTCATGCCTTTTTTCTGTTTAAAGGTATTGGTAAAGTGCTGCCTACTGTTGAATCCTGCTTGAGCGGCAATTTCGACGATTGGCAGCTGACTATTGCTTAGTAAAAATGCTGCCTGCTTCAGACGCTCACTGGTGAGAAAATGGTTGACCGTCACTCCCAGTTGCTCATGAAAGAGTTTATGCAAGTAGGCTTTCGTAATCCCCACAGCCGCTGCGATTTGGGAGACTTGAATATCTTCATCAAAATGCTGTTGAATATAGTTGACCGCAGCGTTCACATAGCAATTGCCCCGTTTGGTTTCTTTCGTACGTAATGAAAAGGCTAATTCCATCAACATCCGCTTAAACAAGAGCTCGATCGTAAATTGCCGTTCAGCAGACGGTTGCTCTTGAGTATCATCGATCATTAGCAGCTGCAGCAATGACTTGATCGCTTGTCCAAATTGGCGGACATCGCGACTTTTCGCGTAAGGCTCATTCAATTGTACATTTCCTTTGATGTATGCAAAAACATCACGAACACAAAGGCCGGACGGTGTCTCACTCAGAAGAAATTCAATATTCAGTAAGGTGCAGGAATCTCCTTCAACGAGTAAGGCGTGTTCCACAAACGCGTTTATGAAAACGAAATCATTTCTTTCCAGAACAATTACTTGATCTTGCACCTTTATCTTACACTTCCCTTTGGTCACAAACATGATCTCACACGCTGGGTGTTGATGTGGATCCATGGAAAAACGCTCAAGGGCAACACTATAGTATGCTGTAATCTTCGCATAGTTTGATTCTTGTGGAAACACCATTGATCAACTCCTTTTTCATTCGTTGACGATTTCTTTCTTTTTTATTTCTAGTAGACAAAACTTTCCCTCTCTTTTTTATTGCTTACTATACTATAAGAAAAACGTACTAGGAGGAAATCAATGTCTTTTTTACATTTTGCACAAACACCCCCAATGGGATGGAATTCTTGGGACTGCTATGGCGCTTCTGTAACCGAAGCAGAAGTGATCGCCCATGCAGATTTTATGGCAGAGCATTTGAAAGCTTATGGTTGGGAGTACGTCGTCGTGGATATTCAATGGAGCGAACCAGAAGCAAAGTCTACAAGGTACAATGATTTTTATCCGTTGTGTATGGACGACTATTCTCGCTTGATTCCTGCTGAGAACCGTTTCCCTTCAGCAAAAGATGGCGCTGGTTTCAAAAAACTTGGTGACTATCTGCATCAAAAAGGGCTGAAGTTTGGTATCCATATCATGCGCGGCATTCCACGACAAGCAGTTCACCAAAATACGCCGATCAAAGGAACGGATAAACGGGCACGGGACATTGCTATGAATTCAATCTGCCCTTGGAATTCCGATATGTATGGGGTCGATGTTTCATTGCCTGAAGGACAGCTTTATTATGATTCTTTGCTCGAATTATATGCTTCTTGGGGTGTTGACTTTATAAAGGTGGATGATATCGGCGATTCGAAAATTTACGGTGATGCCCATAAAGCAGAAATCAAAGCGATTCGCCGTGCGATCGATCGATCGGGTCGAGAGATCGTCCTTTCTTTGTCTCCCGGACCAGCTGCCCTCAAAAATGGTAGTTTCTTTCAAAATCATGCCAATATGTGGCGCTTGACGGATGACTTTTGGGATCATTGGGACGCCCTTTACTCCATGTTTGACCGAGCAGCAGAGTGGGCACCTTTCGTCCGTCCAGGTAACTGGCCTGACTGTGATATGCTGCCGTTGGGTCATATCGGCATTCGGGCAGTTGATGGTGGCGGTGGTGATAGTTGGACACGTTTTACGGAAGACGAGCAATACTTATTGATGAGTTTATGGACGATCTTCCAATCTCCATTGATGTTCGGTGGTACTTTACCAGACATCGATCCCTTTACGTTACGTTTATTGACGAATATTGAAGTCTTAGAAATGTATCGAAGAATCCATACGAAAAAAGAGTTCTATCGTGATCAAGAGTGGATCATTTGGGAGGCGTTGAGCGACACAGCCGTCTACTATGCCATTTTCAATGTTTCTGATCAAACGCAAACCATCCCAAAATCGATCGCTGCTTTACTACCAATTAAAAACGGCACTGAGTTATGGCAACAAAAAGAACAAACAATTGCCGATGCTGAGGTTCCTACTCATGGTGTCTTGTTATTCAAAAGCCCATTACAATAGTCCTCTCAATGAAAGCAACACAATGTGCCTAGCACATTGTGTTGCTTTTCTATTCATATGGTTCTTCCCCTCTCAACAAGGAACCTACTAGTCTTACAAACAACTCACCGTAACCATTTCCAGCCTATACTTCATGAATCAAGTAACTCTGTTTTCCCTCTCGTAAAAAGATTGGTAAGGAATCAATTTGTGCCTGTGCGACAATCCATTGTCCACCTTCATAGATAGTTCCATCTCGAGCATCGGTCCATTTTGCTCCTGTTGGCAAATATACCTCACGCTCAGTAGCATGCGCTACAACGATGGGCGCTACTAGAATATCAGAACCATAGAGATACTGTGTTGTCAGTTCCCATGCCTGGTGATCCTCTGGAAATTCATAAAAAGTTGGGCGAATGACTGGCGTTCCTTTTTCATGAGCTGCGCGCATCAATTCACGCGAGTAGTCCCGCATCAATTCACGAATTCCAATAAATTTTTTCATAATCTCATAGTTCTTTTCCCCAAACGCCCATATTTCGTTAGCTGCTCCGGTTTGCTCTGTTTCTTCACCATCTGCCTTGAAGATTTTTTTATGGGGAGTACGTGAACCATGCAATCGCATGACTGGACAAAAAGTCCCGTATTGAAACCAGCGGATCAATAAATCTTGAAAATCTAGACTTGTCACAGAACCACCATGAAATCCGCCGATGTCACTTGTCCACCACGGGATGCCTGCTAACCCCATTTGCATGCCAGCAACGATTTGGTTGCGAAAGTCTTGATAAGTCGAATGAATATCGCCGGACCAAACCAATGCCCCATATCGTTGGCTGCCCGCCCAAGCACAACGAACCAATTTGATTGAATGTTCTTTTTGTGAGGAGGCTTCTCCCTCATCAAAACCACGAACATACTCACGGGGATAAATATTGCCTTTTTGCAACACACTCCCTACATAATAACGATAGGAATCATAGTCATACGTACCAAATTCTGGTTCAGCCTCATCCAACCAAAACAAGCGAATGCCGTTATTGACATAATTTTTTGATACTTTCTCCCAGACATAGTTTCGAGCTTTAGGATTTGTTGGATCATAAAAAATGTTATTCCCATGAAACAACATCTGTACATCAATGCCGCGATCCGTTTTGACTAATAAGCCTTTTTCTTTCATCTCTTGAAAATTCTCACTACGCGTGTCGATTTGGGGCCAGATCGATACCATTAGCTCGATTCCATATTTATCTCGTACTTCTTCTGCCATCGCCTTGGGGTCTGGAAAGAAATTTTCATCAAAGCGAAAATCACCACAGCGCGGCCAATGATAATAATCGATCACTAGTACATCAACGGGAATGTTCCGCTCTTTGTGTTCCCTAGCGATCGCCACTACTTCCGCTTGTGTCGCATAGCGAAGTTTACATTGCCAAAATCCTAGACCATATTCGGGCATCATAGGTGCCCGTCCTGTCACTTGGCTAAATTGTTCTTCGATTTGAGCTGGTGTCTCTCCAGCAGTGATCCAGTAATCCAATTGCTTCGTACTTTCGGCACGCCATTCGGTCGTATTTTTACCAAAAGAGACCGAACCGATTGCTGGATTGTGCCAAAAAAAGCCGTATCCTTTGTTTGATAAATAAAAGGGGATCGAAGCTTGTGAATTTCGATGCGCTAATTCTAAATTACACCCTTTTAGATCAAAAATATCCTGTTGATATTGTCCCATACCATAGATTTTCTCCTCATGATTGGCTTCGAAAGTAGCTTTTAGTTGAAAATCTCCTCCAATAATCGACTTGAAAAACCGCGCCTTTTTCAAGAGCGCACCGCCAGATGCTGCTTCTTTCAAAATCACTTCACCTTTTTGATTGTAAAAAGTGATCTTGCCACAGTTGTTCCAGCCTGACTCTTTGGTGACTACTGCGTGGATTTTTCCATTACCGATAGATCCTACATCCCCCTCAATCGCAACCTCGGCCTTAGAATCTTGTGTTAATAATGCACAGCAGGATAAATCTAGTTCACCAGACGGTGCACTCACCACCCGCAAACTGTTCGTGCCCCAAGCAATAATGCGCACGACTTCATTTCCATTTTGAAATTCGAGGTAATTCTCACCTATTGAAAAAAACGACATTTTTGAACCCTCCTTTTTTTCAGTATAGCTGGATTACAGAGGGCTATCCTTCGATTTTATGGCGTGTTCTATCGTAATCATGTCATTTTTCCGATATTGTGTAGGGGT
The DNA here is from genome assembly GCF_002140755.1 of Enterococcus sp. 5B3_DIV0040. Lineage (NCBI taxonomy): Bacteria > Bacillati > Bacillota > Bacilli > Lactobacillales > Enterococcaceae > Enterococcus > Enterococcus sp. 5B3_DIV0040. Next base: position 830,389 of record NZ_NGLC01000002.1, on the reverse strand, counting down.
CTCACCAAACATCTTTTTGAAGCACACAGAAAAATGATTACTATTACAAAAACCGACAGCTTGAGCGATCGCCACCATGGTCAAATCAGTCTCTCGCAACAATTCTGCCGATCGGATCAAGCGATAATGATTTAGATAAGCCATTGGGGAAGTTCGAAATGATTGTTTAAAAAATCGTGTAAATTGCTCTTTACTTAAGGAAACAGAATCGGCCAAATCTTGTAATTGGATCATTTCATGATAATTACTATGAATATAAGATAAAACTATTTTTTCCCGTTTTTCTTGGAGGCGCTCGCTTGATTTTTTTGCTGGCTGGTCGGTCCCAACTTCTAATAGATGTGACAAGAGTTGGATAACAATCCCTTTCAGACGTAATTCACGATAGGACGATTTCCCCATAAAGCATTGATCAAATAGTTGAAACAAGGTGAGACTTTGTTGACTTTTATCTGGAAAATCCACATAAGAAGTAACACCTTCTTGTATCAAAAAAGGATCGATTTGTTGGCTTTGAATTCTATCTGATTGTCGACTCGTGATTAATTGTTCAGAAAAAACGATACACGAAAAACGGCAGCTTTGTTGTGCGATTCGATAGGCAGTGTGTAAAGTGTTGGGAGGAATCAGGACGATCGTATTTGCCTTAATCTTGCGTGAGACTCCATTAACGACTAATTCTAGCTGTCCTTGATGGACACATAAAATTTCGATTTCTTTATGCCAATGTGGCACAAAAAAGAATTCTCGCCAAACACTCACTAAATTAGGATAATATGCTAATGGGAAATCTTCCGTGCCATGGTTCGCAGCTTCATAATAAGCAAGCGCTGCAGGTTGATTTATTTTCATTGAATCACTCGCTCACTTTCCACTTTGTTAACATTGTTTTTCGTTTAATCATAGCGTATCTACAACGATTATGTAAGCGTAATCAAAAAAATAGTTTATCTGTTAATCCTTTTGACCAATTGAAACAAACAGGACAGCTACTTGACGAGCTGTCCTGTTTGTTCCCACATTCCTGCAGGACAGTTTTTCTTAGCTAAATTTGCGCGAAACCGATAAAAGCAGCCGCATTTGGTACAGGTATGATTCAATCGCAATGGACAAGTCTCACAAACAACGATTCTCCTACTGACGATCTCCGGCGAAGCCAAGTCGCTTTCTAAAGAAAGTTGTTCTGCAATCAAGGATTCAATGTCTTCCTGTGCTGCTGCAGCATCTTTCACTTCGCATCCTTTACAAGTCATGGGATCAGACTGTCAATGAGATCGTTAGAACACTCATTGCTGGCACCCGCAAGCTGACTTTGTTCTCTTTAACATCGTAAGCGGTGAAGTCTTGGATCACCACATCTTCAGGATGATCAAAATCATTGTGTGCGTTCATTTTGTCCCCCACGATATAACGAGCTTCTTTCACTTCATTGATCGCTGTTTCCAGGGAGAAGGATAATTCTTCCGTGCCTTGGGTAGCAAAATTACAAACCGATAGATGGATCGTATCCTCTTTTTTCGAAATCGTATACGTAATGGTATCACTGCTAGTTCCATGGCTATCAACGGTTTCAGCATCTTGATGGACTTTGTACAAATCAAAGACATGATAGCTTGGGGTTTTCACCATTTGTTCGCCATCTGTCAAAATCATCGCTTGCAGGACGTTGACGGTTTGTGCGATATTTGCCATATGCACTCGCTTGGCATGTTTATGGAAAATATTCAAGGTGATCGCTGCGACCATGGCATCACGAATCGTATTTTGTTGGTATAAGAAGCCTGGATTCGTCCCAGGTTCTGCTGAGAACCAAGTGCCCCATTCATCAACAATGATTCCCACACGCTGTTCTGGGTCATACTGGTCCATGATCGCGCTGTGGCGGGTCAATAATTCATCCATGTAGGCTGCTTTTTCACAGGTCACTTGCCACTCTGCCTCATCAAATTCCAAGGCGCTCCCTTTTTCTTCCCAGCCCTGCGGATGAACGTAGTAGTGCAAGCTTAGGCCGTCCATCAACCAATGGGCGTTTTTCATCAGCGTTTCTGTCCAATGATAGTCTGCGACATTCGCTCCGCCAGCAACTTTGTAGATTTTTTTGTCACCGTATTGGCGGACATAGGTTTGATAGCGGCGATACAGATCCGCATAATACTCTGGCCGCATATTGCCGCCGCAGCCCCAGTTTTCGTTTCCTACGCCAAAGAATTTCATTTCCCACGCATCTTCATGGCCATTTTCTCTGCGAAGATCAGCCATCGGAGAAATGCCATCCATCGTGATGTATTCCACCCATTCCGACATTTCTTGCACCGTTCCGCTGCCGACATTGCCGTTGACATACGCGTCACATTCCAGCTGCTTGATCAATTCAAAAAATTCATGGGTCCCGAAATGATTGTTTTCAGTCACGCCGCCCCAGTGAGTGTTGACCATCGTTTTGCGGTTTTCTTTAGGACCAATCCCGTCTTTCCAATGGTATTCATCGGCGAAGCAGCCGCCTGGCCAACGCAGCACAGGGATTTGAATGTTTTTCAGTGCTTCAACCACATCGATCCGCATCCCATTTTTATTTGGGATCTGCGAATCTTCTCCAACGTATAATCCTTCATAGATACAACGGCCTAGATGCTCTGCAAAATGACCGTAGATATATTTGCTGATCGTTGTTCCTGATTTTGTGTTTTGAATGTTAATCGTCATTGTTATACTCCTATTCTTTGATTCCCCAAATGGACTCATTATTATCGCCAATCGTTGAGAACGTTAATTTTTGCTGCTCAAATTCTGTTATTTCCTGAGTTAATAAAATTCCTTTGAAGGTCGCTTCTTCAAAAGTCAATGCCAAGTATCCCGCATCGTACGTCCAAGTTCCGGTCAGGTCACCAGTAACGCTTCCATCTTTTTGAAGCTCGATCGTCTGCGTTTTTAGCATGGTCGTTCCATTGTCGGTACCATGGTTAATGATTTCATAGCGCCCGATAATGTCATCTTCTGTCAAAGCATCCGCTACTTGTTCATTGCCTCGATACTCGTAGGGTGCTGGAACTGGCCAGCCTTCCTCATTCATATACATTCTGTTGACCCGCACTTCATGGGCTTCGGTTCCATTGTTAAAGCGCGTATGGTACACCAAGGACCACTGACCATTTTCATCGATGATCGCCGAATTGTGTCCCGCTGCTCGATACCCCATTTGTTGAAACGAGAATTGGTAGTTTCCAATCAATTTGATGCCGTAGTTTGAATTTTGGTCCCCTTGTTCTAAGATTGGGCTATTTCCTTGGGCATCAAGGTAAGGTCCTTCTGGTTTTTCAGCGCGAAACAGTCGCATATTGTAACCACCTTTTGCTGCTAAACCACCGTAAGTGACGAATAGGTAATAATAATCGGTTTCCTCATCATATACAATATAGGGACCTTCTCCTGATTGATGATAGCCGCCAAAAAGCTTGATCCCGAAATAGCGATCAATGATACGCCCATCTTCCGTCGTGCTATCTTCCCCAGGATACATTGGTTTTCCAGTGGCTGGATCAACTTCCAATAAAAAGATACCGCCAGACCAAGAACCATAGGTCATCCATAGTTTCCCTTCTTCATCATAAAACAACGCTGGATCAATGGCGTTTGGCGCATAATCGGTGTTATACGTCAGACCATCTTCGATCGCCCAGTTTTCACTGAACCCACTGATTTTCCCCTCTTTGATCAATTTGGCCAAATGGGTATTTTGATAGTTGGTATTGCGTTCACTACCATCTGTCGAATCTTTTTCTGTAAAGCCAGAATAGATCACGGTATCCGCATAGCTATAGGGTCCTTCGATCGTTTTAGCTACGGCCAATCCAATCGCTGAACGCCGCCAAGTAGAACTAGCTGAGTAGTAGAGCATGTAGGCTCCTTTGTCTCCATTTGACCATTCATAATCAGCATTCCAAATGACATCTGGTGCCCAAAGGCTGTAACCACCTTGTGAATCGGCATCATCATAGCCTGCCCATTCAAAAGTCTCAGCTAGATTTTCTTTTGTGTTACCATAGATCATATTGTCTTCCATTGATTCATATTCGTGAGTGAAAGGCACTTCCCAAGTTTGTAAATCTTCTGTTTTCGCTTGGGCGAGATGCGAACCAAATACGTAAAATAGCTCTTGGTCACCAACATGAATAGAAGTAATCGATGGGTCATGAATCGACACTCGATTTTTTGTCGTTGTTTCCCACTCCTTTTGTGAAAGTTGCTCAGCAGCATCTCCTGTTTGACAGCCAGCAAGAAATAAACTAGTAAAAAAAACGGACATGGTTAAACAGAGCATTTTTCTTTTTGTATTCATTTTTTCCCTCTCTTTTATCTATCCTTTGACTACACCGGGTTCGCCAAAATCAGGTAATCCATTTTTTTTCCAAGTAAACGGTTGGACATACGCATGTCGATTGGGATTTTCTAAAGGATTACTGTAATCATTTTTTTCTGGTCTTGCATGATACACTAAGATCTCTTGTTTCCCCTCCTCATCGACTGTAAAGGAGTTATGTCCTGGTCCGTATAGGGAATTTTGTTCAGAACTGGAAAAGACTGGTTCCTTCAACTTATGCCAAGAATACCCATTCAATAAATCACTATCCTCATCTGCCCACAACAGTCCCATCGCGTAGTTTTCATCCGTCGCACTGGCTGAATAAGTAATGATCACTTTTCCATTTCTAATCAAAGCAGCTGGTGCCTCGTTCACTTTGAAGCCAATTTTTTCCCATTCATAATAAGGAATGCTCAGCAGAATCTGCTTTCCTTTCAATGTCCAAGGATTTTCCATCTCTGATAAATAAAGATTGGAATTGCCTGGAATGTTTGGATCTGCTTGTGCCCAGACATAATACAATCGGTTCCTGTGTTCGAATACCGTAGCATCTAAACTGAAACTCTCAAATTGCGTCTTGATCTGTCCTTTTTCTACCCACTCGCCTGCAAAGGGATCTTCATTCGCATTTTCGATCGCAAACATCCGATGATGATGCTGATCATTTCTGACTTCTCCATGATCTGCAGCAGCAAAATAGATGTACCATTTCCCTTGAATAAAATGAATCTCTGGTGCCCAAATCAGTTCACTCATGGGGCCTTCGGCATGAGCCGTCCAGATGACTTTTACTTCACCGTCAGCCAGTCCTTTCAAGGTTTTCGCACGCCTTAATTCGATTTCCTGATACCCTGGTTTTGATCCAGTGAAGTAATAATATCCATCGGTATGCTTGTATATCCATGGGTCTGCACGTTCTAATACAATCGGTTCCAAATAATTTTCTGCCATAAATTCTACACCTTCTTAAATAATTCCATTTTCCGTTTTTAGTATTTTTATTGCTTTGTTTTTAGACATATACATCGTCGTAGCTAGTAAATAGAGGACGACACCGATCACATCATAGATGATCAAATGGATGATGACACAGGCGATCATCCAACGTATCGTTCCTTTGTTTATTTGTTTGTCTCGCATATTCTTCGCGTTGATCCAACTGATAACGCCCATCAAAATCGTCGCTAACGCAACGATCATAACTACCTTCGATATCATTCCTACCAGACTTGACTGCAAGTATTCATACTGATTTTGATTTTGAAATGCTGCGATCCCTTGTTCTTCAAACCAAGGATAATACCCAAACATCGTTACAAGACCAATACAGACATCCCAGACCGCACTGGCACGTAGTAAATTTCTTTCCAATTTTCGATTCATGATCTTCACTATCCTTTTATTCCTGCATTTAAGTTCATAGATTCAATGAAGTATTTTTGAGCAAATAGAAACAGCATGACGGTGGGAATGATCGCAATCAATGCCGAGCCCATCAATTGACCAATCATTCGGTAGTTGCCATAAATGTCTTGTAGTAATAGCAAACCGGCTGTGATCGGCATTTTACTAACATCCGTATACACGATCACTGGCCATAAGAAATCATTCCATGAACCTGTGAAAGAAAAGAGGCCTGCAACGATCAACACAGGTTTGATCAAAGGAACGATGATCTCTGCAAAAATTGTAAATTCATCTGCACCATCCATTCGTGCTGACTCGTCAAATTCAAGCGGGATACCTTTCATAAACTGTCGCACAAGAAAGATATTTCCCATCCCTGCTAAGCCTGGAATGATCATGGCAAGAGAAGAGTTGACCCAGCCGAAGGTTTCAATGATTTTGTAAGACGGAATCAAATTCACTACACCGGGAAACATCGAGATCCCCATCAAAAGATAAAAGATACGATCACGGTATTTAAACCGCATTCTGCCATAGCCATAAGCGGTCACTGAAACAACGATCACAACTAAAACAGTGTGCGTGACTGCGATAAACATTGAATTCCATAACCACTGCATAATTGGTGCAGTAGACGTATTAGTCAAAATCGCTACATAGTTATCTAATATCCAGTTTACGGGTAATAAACGAAACCCAGTGGAGACGATTTCGGTTTGAGAACGAAAAGAAGTGGCGAAGCTAAAAATCAATGGAATAACCCAGATGATACATAAAACGATCAGAAACAAATATGCGATGACCATACTAGGTATATGTTTCTTTTGTGTATTCATTTTTTTGCCCCCTTAAGTATTGCTTCTATCTAAAAGAAAATATTGAAATACGGACACACACATAATGATCAATCCTAAGATGACTGCCATTGCCGAAGCCATTCCTGCAATTGATTCTCCTTGACTAAAAGCCAGTGAGCGGATATACATCATCAATACAGTCGTGCTTTGGTTTGGACCTCCACCTGTCATCATCAAAGGCTGTGCAAAGACATTAAATGCTCCAGCAGTTGTCATCACGATCGTATATAACAGTGGAAAGCGAATAGATGGCAAGGTCACATTCAAGAATTTTTGGAATGCTCCCGCTCCGTCGATCTCTGCCGCTTCATAAAGGTCTTCATTGACACCCGCTAAAGCTGAGCGATAAATGATCATGTTACCACCGATTGCTCCCCAAATGCTGACAACAAAAATTAAGATCCAAGCATAGGGTTGTCGCGAAGCCCAAGAGAAATCGAACCCAAAAATATTATTGACGGCACCTAATCGAGAGTGGAAAATCAATGACCAAATCAAAGAACCTGCTGAAACAGAGATAAGACCTGGAATATATAGAATTGCTTGAAAAAGTCCTTTCAGCTTCACTTTTTTATGTTGCAATGCAGCTGCAATCATCAGTGGAATGATGATTTGTAACGGCACCATGATCAAAACGAAAATAAAGGTATTTTTCAAACCATTCCAAAATTGGGTATAGAACGTCGAGGAACTATCAAACAATAATGTTTTATAGTTGTTAAAACCGACCCAGACTGGATCAGAGATCAAATTCCATTGCGTAAATGAAGCATAAATACCATAGATCGTTGGAATACATACAAAAATAATAAAGAGTACCATGTGTGGTCCAATGAATGCGATCGATGCCCAGTTAATGCTCTTTTTTTTCATTCCTTTCATTCCCTTCTAAAAATTGGAAAAGGGGATAGAATTATCCCCCCTTCACTTATCTAGCTACTTCTGCAATCTTATCTTCGACATATTGTTGCATCGTTTCTAATCCTTCATCCATATCTAATTCACCGTAAGCGATATCTGTACTATAAACATCTAATGCTTCTAAGACATAAGAGAAATAAACGTAGTCAAAGATGTAAAGTGTTTCTTCTTCCTCTGGTGTAGAAGTAAAGAATGATTGTGGGTATTGTTGGTAATCATCACTTTCTAAAATATCTTTACTTGCAACGATTTGACCGGCTTTTGCCCATTCGATCGAGTTTGTACGAACAAATTCTAAAAATTGTGCGATTACTTCTTCTTTTTCTTCTGTTCTGCTTTCACTCTTCAACATGCCAAACATATGAGAAGCTGCTCGGTTGGTTGCGATGTCATCTGAAGTCGAATAAATATTTGTTACACCCCAATTCAAGCCCTCAACCGCATCATGAGCGGTAGAAGTCCAAGTACCATCTGTTGATAAGAGTACGTTTCCGCCTTGGAACATCAAATACCCATCTTCTCCATAAGGTGTCATCAGGCCTGCATCTGTTAACGCTTTAATTCTTTCTAACGCTTCTTTCATTTCTGGCGTATTCACCGTCGGGTTCCCAGCATCGTCTGAAATCGCGCCGCCTAAGTTACGGATTTGCGCTAAGATAACCCAAGAAAGTAACGCATTATTTACGACATAATCGCCTTCTTCCATCTGCCCTGCTAATGACATCATTTCATCAAACGTCACGATGTTATCGTCTAACCAAGAAGTGACATTGTATTTTTCTAAAAGATCTTGATTGTAATACATGGCACTGGCATGGATATCTAATGGGATCGTATATTGAGTATCGCCGATTTTCCCTGCATTCCACGCCGTATCTAAATAATTGCTTTCTTCTAACTCAGGTTGATAAGAAACCAGACGATCAACCGGATCAATAATATCGGAATTGACAAATTCCTCTACTTTATAAGAATGCATCAAAGTCAAATCTGGAATCCCACTTTTAGAACTTACAACCGTACTTAATTTAGTGTACATATCAGACGTGATCACATGATTGATTGTATAATCGGAACCTGATTGTTCATTGAATTCATTTACGATCTGATCCATATAAGCGCCATCATCACCAGTAAGGGGTGACCAAAAATTAATCGTGTATTTTTCTTTTTCCGCTGCCTGATAACGATTAAAACCAATAAGGGCAACTGCAACGACTGCAACTAAAGCACCAATAATAATAAGTTTCTTCTTCATGTTTTTCCCTCTTTCATAGAAATTGAATTTTGGTCTTTGAAGCCGAACACGCCTATCCTCCTTCTCTTATTTGCTATCCCAGCATTTATAATTGCATTATTCATTTCTAGCGTTTGCAAACACTTTCAATTTACAAATAAATCATAACTTGATTTGTAATCGCTGTCAACAATATTTTGATTAATTTATTTAGGATAATATCTATATTAATTAATAAATATATTAATAACTAGCGAAATAAACAACGCTATTTACACAAATTAGCAAATATGTTAACATTCAAGTAAATCAAACAGTTTAAGCGGAGGTGACACGATGCAATTAGAAATCAATCAAGAAGCATTGCCTGTCTATGAGGCACTTGCCAGTAACGTGCGAATCAAAATCATTCAATTGCTGGCTAAAAACAAGATGAATGTCAAAGAGTTGGCACAGGAGTTGGGCTTAAGCAGCGCTATCATTACGATGCACATCAAAAAATTAGAAGAAGCCAAAATCATCAAAACAGAGCGTGTGGGACAAAAAAAGATTTCCAGTTTGAGAGTGGATCATATCGATATCAACTTTCCTGAGAAAATCTTTAATGCCTTTGATACGAAAGAAACGGCGATACCGATCGGTCATTATACAAATTATTCGGTAGAACCAACGTGCGGGCTTGCTACTTCAGCTGATTTTGTGGGAATGGTGGATGAACCGAAGTTTTTCATGGATCCCCGACGAATGGATGCCCGCATCTTGTGGTTTACGAAAGGATTTGTTGAATACCAATCGCCAAACTTCTTAGCAAGAGAAGAAAAACTTGAAATGATGGAGATTTCAATGGAAGTTTCGTCTGAATTTCCTTTTTCCAATAACAACTGGCCGTCAGACATCACCTTCAGCTTAAATGGTGTGGAGCTTGGTACATGGACTAGCCCAGGGGATTTTGCAGATATTCGCGGCAAGTATACACCGGATTGGTATCCAGACAATCTCAATCAGTACGGGTTATTGAAGACGATCCGCATCATGGATCACGGAACCTACATGGAAGGTGTTCCTCTTTCCGACATTACGATCAAGGATATACCTGCCTACGAAGATACGTGGCACTTAAAAGTGGAAGTCAAAGAAGATGCCGAGCATGTCGGCGGTTGTACCCTCTTTGGCAAGGGGTTTGGGAATTACGATCAGGATATCAAACTGAAAATGTTTTATAGCTAAAAAAAAAACGCTAGTCTTAGCGGCTGCCCCAAACATTTCTTTTGGGAATCAGGTCGCTAAACTAGCGTTTTTGTTATTTCTTCAAATGGTAACTGTACGTACTTACAATGATGTTCTCACGCCAAGAGAGTCTGAAACGCAAGCGCAGGCTTGTTTGGTTGTGCAAAATATTTTGCCAGCGACGTCTTGGGACAAACTGTGGAATGATGACGGTCGTTGTGTAATTGTGTTTGGCTGCATTGCGGCTGACTAGATCCACATAACGCAAGATGGGATTTTCAATCGAACGATACGAAGAATGAACGACGGAGAAACGCACGTCTGGGAATTTTTGCTTAAATTCTTGTTCGATCTCTTTTTCTTTCTTCACATCTTCATCCAACGAGACGTGCATCGCCACGACATAATCACCAATCGATTGGGCATAGTTCAATGCGCCGATATTTACTCGGGTAACATTTCCGACGAGAACGATCACGGTATTTCCTTCATAAACATGCAGTGCTTCTTGTTTTTCCAATCGCAGCTGTTCTGCGACTTTTTTATAATGATCATGGATCTTGTAAAAGATATACAAGAGGATCGGCATGATAATGAAGAATGGCCAAATATCGCCTAAGCGATACACGAACAAGATGGCAATGATCGCAAAAGAAATCAAAGCCCCAATGATGTTGGCGATCGATTTAAAGAACCAGCCTTTGCCTTCTTTTTTCCATTTGACGACCATTCCGCTTTGGGATAGTGCAAAAGGAATGAATACCCCGATGGAATACAACGGAATCAAACGCTCGGTCGATCCTTGGAAGATAAACAATAGGACGATGGAACCAGCAGCTAAGGTGATGATCCCGTTTGAGTAGCCGAGACGATCCCCACGGTCTTGATACATGTGTGGCATATATTTGTCTTTGGCTAAGTTATACGCCAACACGGGGAAGGCGGAAAATCCTGTATTTGCGGCAACTGCTAAAATCAGCGCTGTGGCAAATTGCAAAACGTAGTACATAAACCCATGACCAAAAACAGCAGAGCCGATTTGAGATAGGACGGTCACTTCTGCTTCTGGTACGATACCGTACCAATAGTTGATAAAAGTGATACCGACGAAGAAGAACCCTAAGATCGCAGCCATGATCGTCAAGGTCGCAGCTGCATTTTTCGCCCGTGGTTTTTTGAAAAATGGCACCGCGTTACTGATCGCTTCGACCCCCGTCAAAGAAGAGGAACCTGATGAGAAAGCCCGTAAGATCAAGGCTACGGATACCCCAGGTACGACAGCTCCTGGCAGTGCGGTTGCATTCAACGGTTGCGCACCAGTTACGATGTTGTACAAGCCGACCACGATCAAGACTGTGATCACTGCGATAAAGGTGTAGACAGGAATCATTAAGAAGCTAGCTGATTCTCGCAGCCCTCGCAGATTCATCATCATGATCAAGAGCACGATCACGACAGAAATCGCCACTTGATGGCCGAACAACGCTGGCACAGCAGAAGTGATGGCTTCTGCCCCTGCTGAGACGGATACTGCTACTGTCAGCATATAATCGATCAACAGTGAGCCGCCGGCAATCAGGCCCGCATTTTTCCCTAAATTTTCACTACTTACTACATACGCCCCACCACCGTGAGGGTATGCATGAATGATCTGACGGTAAGACAAGGTCAATGAAATCAAAAGAATAATAACAAAAGCAGCGATCGGTAATGAATACCAGATAGCAGCAGCGGAAAGTGCCACTAATACGACAACGATCTGCTCTGTCCCATAAGCAATCGAAGACAAAGCATCAGAAGATAGCAACGCAAGGGCCGCCGTCCGGCTCAGTTTTTGTTCATCATTCTCTGCGGATTTCAATGGACGTCCGACCAACAAACGTTTCAAATACTCCACTTTTTCTACACTCCTTTTCATGAAAAAATCCTTCGTTAAACTTGTAACGATATCCACACAAATATTGAATTATCAAGACTGTATGCTACTCTTGTAACCGCGAAAAGTCAATGAAAATCAGATGAAAAAACGACCCTTTTTCCCTCTTTTGATTATTAGAAATTTCACGTGATGGCACAAAAGCAGAAAGAACAAATGCTCTTTCTGCTTTTCGATGTTAGTGGAAGAAATGACTTTCTTTTGAAATGTCGCTTAATTTCTTCGTAGAGTTGACTAGATAAGGATACGCGTAGGTACCGACGATCCCAAAGACCAGGAACAAAATCGTTAAAATAACCAATTGTGGTACGGCATTTGGCCAATAGATCCCGCCAGCTGATTCTCTTAACAGATTGACTGCATGGGTAAATGGCAGCAGCGGATTAATGAATTGGAAGAACTTCCCAGAAACTTGGATCGGGTAGTTTCCTCCCCCACCTGAGATGGAGAGAACCAAAATGATGATGGCGATCCCTTTCCCGAGGTTGCCGAACAGTCCTGCCAGTACGTAAACGATCATCATAAAGGCGAGTCCGACGAGTAATGCGAAGAAGACACTGTACACTGGATTGTGGACATCAACGCCTAATAAAAACATATTTCCTAGGGTCACGATCAAACTTTGGGCGACTGCCATCGTCAAGAACGTCAGCATTCGTGCCACAAAGGTTTCACGTTGGGTAAAGCGTTTTTTGTCTTTCTTCTCTAAATGATACTCCGTTGTAGCGACACTTGACAACAATAATGCCCCTACCCACAAACACAATGCGGTATAAAACGGTGTGCTAGCTGAACCATTGTTGGCGATTGGATAGATTTCATTGCTTTTTAATTCCACTGGTTGTTTGAAGAAGTCGGCTTCATCGGTGGCATCAAGTTTCAATAATTTGATGACTTCCCCGAGATCGACTTCATTTTCGCCTGCTCGGATCGCATCAGCGGCTTTGTGGATGCCTGCTTTGATACTTGGCCAATCGTTATTGATCAAATCAACGGCCGCATCCAAGGCTTTTTCAACTTCTGGCAGTTTTTCATCCACCATTGCCATCGTAGAGCTGATTTCTGATTTGATGGTTGGCCAGTCGTTTTGCAAGAAGTTTACGGCCAACCCTAATTTTTCTTCGACAACTGGCAATTCGTTGTTGTATAGGTCGGCTCCTTTGTTGATGGCATTGACGATTTCATCCATGTGACCATTCAGCATCGTATTGGCATCGTGCAATTCTTGCTTGATGACAGGCAATTCTTTTTGATATTTTTCCAAAATCGTCACGGCATTGCTGACCACTGATTTGGTGGAAGACAGCAACGAGTCAAAATCGATCTCTTGGGCTTTTTTCAAGACATCTTCGGCGGTGGTGATGGTTTCGATTAGTTTGGTTAGGATGTCGTTGATGGTTTTAGTAATGGCATCAACATTAAAACTCTTAGGATCCAGAAGATCAGCAACATTTTGAGCAGCTGCGGTGACTTCACTAAGATATTGCTTAGCTGCCTTAACATCACCGCTTTGCACAGCGCTTCTAACCTTAGTTAACAATCCAGATACATTCGTCAAGTGCCCTTTTATGTCAGTTAACTGACCGATTACGCCTTGAATTTGGGCATTTTCAGCTGAGCCTTCAATATTTCCTAAAAATGCAATTAAGGCATCTAGCATACTTTGTTGTTGCTGAATACTTTGCTGCAACCCATCAATCGTTTGTAAAATTGATTCTCGATCTTGGTCCAACTGATCTTGATCGATTGAATCATTCAGTGCTTGCGACCACTTTGCTGTGGTTGTTGCCACTTGACGAATAGACTCAATCGTCACCTTCACACTGCTAGAAATACTTGGCAGGGCATCTTGCAATTGTTGCGCCCCATCTTTGGTCGCGGTGGCGAAGCTGGCGGCTTGGTCGCCTAGTTGTTCGATCTGTGGTAAAGCGGCTTGCACTTGTTCAATGACTTGCAGTCCTTGCTTGGCGGTGTCGATGCCGTCCGTCATGGTGCTGGCAATGTCATCGAAATCATCGTCGATCATCTTCAATTGTTTGCCGGCATTTTGGATCTCTGGGATCTTTTCTTGCAAGGTCAAAATGATGCTGGCTTCTTTCTTCAATGCAGGCAGCTTATCGTTTAAGCCAATCAGTTTTTCCCCCATGGCATCCACTTGTGGGATATAATCGGTGAATTCTTCGGCTTTTGCGATCTTTTCTTTGATTTCTGGAAACTTATCGTGCAAGGTGACGATCTCTTTCGTATAGCCATCGATCGTAGCCAAATTGTCATCGGTGTCTAAGATCATCGATTTGACTTTGTTGATGCTGACTAAGTTGGAATCAATGTCATAGCCGATTTCATTGAAGACTTTTATCAACGTGGAGCTGGCGGTTTCAATAAAGTTTTGTGAGATCTCTTCTTGAAGGCTGCTGGCTCCTTTATCGGTGATTTTTGGTGCGATGGCATTGATTTTTTGGTTGCTATAATACTCGATGGTCGGTTTTTCGATTTTTCCACTGGTAAAGCTGATCAGATCATCTGAAAAATCCGCTGGTAGGTAAATACCCGCGTAATATTTTCCTGACTTGACCCCTTCTACTAAGTCCTCTTTTGAATCCAAGAAGCGCCAGCCCAACTGCTTGTTTTTATGGAGGGTGTCGATGACTTCATCACCGATATCGATGTGCTTGTCTTGAAATTCTGCCCCTTTATCCGCACTGTAAACGGCGATCGGCAATTCACTGGTGTTGCCGTATGGGTCCCAGAGGGCTTTGATATTGAACCACGCATAAAGCGAGGGTAAAATCATTAAGGCAATGATCAAAAATGCAGAGATTGGATTGCTGAAAATTCGTTTCCAGTCCAGTTTATATAAATAGAAAACATTCTTTAGTTTATTCATTTTTTTCTTCCCCCACTAGTTCTTCGTCGAAGGATAATTTACCATGTTTTTCCCCTGCCGCCAACGGCTAGGATCGACCAAGAAAAGTCCTTTTGACAAATGGACGTTTTTGTCAAAATGAAACCCCTTTACTTTTTGTTTTTTTTCGCTTATTGTTAAACTTTCTTTAACTTTACCATGATGGCGAAAAACACACCACTCATATCCTTTGTTCTGTTTTTTTACAGGCCTTTCCTATACAAAAAAAGCTTCCTTTTTCTGCAATGAAAAAGGAAGCTTTTTTAGGTATTATTTCAGTTGATCCTTTGCCAATAACTCATACACATACTTCAATGAGGTAGCTTCGCCATATAATTGAAGATCTGCTTTTTCCTCTGGGGAATAGACTTGATCAAAGCTTTGATCGGGAATCAGCACGACATCGATGCCCGCACGTGTCGCGGCTGTTGCTCCCACAAGAGAATCTTCCATGACTAAAGCTTTTTCCGCTGCGACTTGCGCTTTTTCTAAAGTCAGCAAGTAAGGTGCTGGATCAGGTTTATGGGCGGAAACGTCATCGCCAAAGGTCTGATAGTCAAAGGCCTGCAACAAATCGAAATGCGCCAACAATTCAGAGGCTCTTTTTTTCATCGTCGAGGTGGCTAGTGCCGTTTGGAAGCCTTTCTCACGAGCCAAGGCGATGGTTTCTTTCGCATAGGGTTTAGTTTTGAAGGTGCCATCAGTTATTTGCTGGGCAATATAGACTTCCCGTTCTGCTCGTAATTCCTGCACCCGCTGCTGACCGCCTACGAGGTCGGCTAATTTAGTGGCAGTCTGTTGCCAGCTTTGACCACGCCAACCAAAAATATCAGCGGCTGTAATCGGAAGCTCATACTTTTTAAATAGCGCCAACCACCCATCAAAATAGACTCTTTCAGTATCGACTAACAATCCATCAAAATCAAAAATCAAAAGTTCTTTCATAAACGCTCCTTCGTTTTGCTAAGATTTTTTCCTCACTCACTGGGGATCAAGACATCTTCCGACTTTTGTCAGCAGCTGCTTGCACTGCTTTGATGACAGCCGCACGAAAGCCATTTTCTTCTAAGGTTTTAACTGCTTGGATCGTTGTGCCCCCTGGCGAGCTGACACGATCCTTTAAGACGCCTGGGTGTTCCTTCGTCTCTAGTACCATCTTCGCTGCGCCTAATACCGCTTGAGCAGCAAATTCATACGCCATCGGCCGCGGCATTCCTTCTGCCACTGCTCCATCTGCCAAAGCTTCAATGAACAAATACGTGTAGGCTGGTGAAGAACCGCTGACACCAATGACTGCATCGATCATGCTTTCTGGTACTTGCTCGGCTTTGCCTAGGCTTTCAAAAAGCTGTTTGACTTCGTTGGCTTCGGCTTCCGTCACTTGACCGTTGGGACTGATAGAAGACATGCTTTCGCCAACAAGTGCGGGGGTATTTGGCATGACCCGCACGATTTTGTGCGCACCAATGATTTCTTCCATTTGCGCGATTGTCACACCCGCGGCAATGGATACTAGCAAATGCTCCTTGGTCAAGCCGTCTTTTAAATCAGCAAGCAAGCGGGGAAAGACAAAAGGTTTAACTGCTAAGACGAGGATCTCCGCTTTTTCGGTGACATCTGCTAGCTTAGTTGTCCCAGTGATCCCGGTTTCTTTTTCTAATTGTGCCAAAGTCGGCTCGTAGCGATGGTTATAAACCAAGATCTCTGCTGGTTCATACAGGTTTGCTGCAATCAAGCCGTTGATGATGGCTTTTGCCATGTTACCGGCTCCTAAAAAGGCGATTTTTCTCATAGTTTTCACGCTCCACTTCTGATTTTGGTACCACTTTTTGCTAAAAAAGCCTAATCAATGACTAGGCTTCAAACTCGATCATATACGGATGCAAGGCGGTGTTATAGATCCCTTCTGTATATTCTACCACTTCTCCTTGTAGATCATACGAATAACGGGTTCGTTTCAAGGCAGCGACCTCTGGCGTGATCATAAACTTCTGTTGCTCTTCGGTCAAGGTCGTTGCCACGAACGCATCTTGAAAGCGATCGATGATCATTCGATGTTCATCCAATAGGCGATACAATGATTTTTCTTCAAAGACCTCGATGGAGGTACCCTTTAGCTGCTTTGGCAAATGGTACTCATAGTAAATAAAGGGTTGGTGGTCAAAATAATACATGCGACGTAAACGCATGACTTCTTTGCCCATCAAAGAATACGCGGGGTGCTCAGGCGCAAGTTCGACTAATTCATAGCTGAGGTTTTTCTTCGTGTATTCCTTGCCAGTCTTTTCAAGCAATTGGCTAAACGTCGTGCCTTTTGACAGCTTGTTATAAGGGCGATTGCTTAAAACCGTCGTCCCACGTCCGCTGCGTTTTTCCACATACTCATCTGCCGCTAACAATTCGATGGCTTTGCGGACAGTGATCTTGCTGACATTGAAGGTGGCTTCCAATTCTGTTTCCGTCGGTAAAAATGAACCAATCGGGTAGCGACCCGACATGATGTCTTCTTTGAGCTTATCGGCAACATCACGGTAAAGAATGTGTTTGCGTTTCATTGCTATCTCGCCTTTCTCTCATTGGATTGGTCTTTTTCTCCTTATTCATCAAAGGTAGGAATGTCTTCTGGTTGCGGCTCGATCAAGACTTTCCGCGGCTTGCTGCCTTCAGAAGGGCCAACGACACCTTGATCTTCTAATTCATCCACTAACCGAGCCGCTCGGTTATAGCCGATGCGAAAACGTCGCTGCAAGAGAGAAACGCTGGCGGTCTGCATTTCCACCACAAGGGCTTTGGCATCTTCGAATAGCTCATCTTGCGGTTGTCCGCTGCTGCCGGTACTCGTTTCTTCCTCAGTGACCATCATTTTTTCTTCATAATTGGCTTCTTGCTGATCGGTCACGAATTCAACCACTCGTTCGACTTCTTGGTCGGAGATAAAGGCCCCTTGGACCCGAATCGGTTTGTTCTCACCCATCGGCAGATACAGCATGTCGCCGCGTCCCAGCAGTTTTTCGGCTCCGTTCCCATCAATGATGGTCCGCGAATCGACACCGCTGGAAACCGCAAAGGCCATCCGTGATGGAACATTGGCTTTGATGATCCCTGTAATGACATCCACACTTGGTCGTTGCGTTGCTAGTATCATATGGATACCTGCTGCCCGTGCCATTTGCGCCAAACGAATGATGGCATCTTCGACTTCGTTGCTGGCAACCATCATCAAGTCGGCTAACTCATCGACGATCACTACAATGAATGGCAAGATCGGACGATTTTCGCCGTCTTCTAAATTCTTATTGATCACTAAATCGTTGTAGCCAGTAATGTTTCGGACCCCAGTTGCCGCAAATTTTTCGTAGCGCTCTTCCATTTCCTTGACCACTTTTTGCAACGCTTGCGCCGCTTTGCGGGGATTTGTCACGACAGGTGTCAAGAGATGGGGAATCCCATTATAAACATTTAATTCAACCATTTTCGGGTCGATCATCATCAGTTTGACTTCATGGGGTTTTGCCCGCATCAAAATACTGGTGATGATGCCGTTGATGGCTACGGACTTCCCGCTCCCGGTCGATCCGGCAATCAAGAGATGGGGCATTTTCGTTAAGTCTGCCGTTTGGACACGGCCAGAAATATCGCGTCCTAAAGGTACTTCTAATAGTTTATCTGGATGATCCGGTTGGGCTTCGATCACTTCTCGGAATGAAACCATGCTGACTGCACTGTTTGGAACTTCGATCCCAATCAATGATTTCCCTGGGATCGGCGCTTCCATCCGCACATCTTTGGCAGCTAAAGCCAAGGCGATATCGTCGGTCAACCCGACGATTTTGCTGACTTTGACCCCTACTGCTGGTTGAACTTCGAATTTGGTTACTGCTGGTCCTAAGCTGGCTTTGACGACTTTTGCGTCAACACCGAAGCTTTGGAAGGTAGTTTCTAAGACACCGATATTTTGTTCGATCTTTTTGTACTCGCTGCTTTGATCCGTTGAAGGGATCGAATCGAGTAATTGCGCTGAAGGCAATTCATAATCACGATTTTCAGCTTCTTCCGAAATCTCAAATTCCAATACTTCACCATCATCATCAAGGATCTCCCCGTCTTCATTGACCTTTTTGCTTGGTCCTGGTTTGTTTCCTGCTGGATGTGGTGCTTGAGCGGCTTCTGGTCCCGCCGCTTGCGGCAATTCCTGGAAGTGGTCGATGGGTACAAAGCTCAACTGCTCTGGTTCAAAATCATCTGGCGCTTGCATCTGCTGTTCTTTTGCTGATTTTTCGTCTTCTGTCATTGGTCGCACTTGATTCTTTTCTTTGATCTCCGCCATGACTGCTGCTCGTTCGGCTTCTTTTTTGGCTTCTTTCGCCGCTTGTTTCTCTGCTGCTCGTTCCGCTTTGCGGGCTTCTCGTTCGGCTTGCTTTTCTGGAGAGCCTTCTAACAACCGCTGCAGCTTGTCACCAGCTACTTGCAGGTGCTCCACTAACTCGTGGCTGCTCATTTGGCTGAACAAGAACGCCCCGATCAGCATGAGTAAAACAGCGATGATGTAGCTGCCGATCTGGGAAACAAGAAAATAGGTCGCCCCATAAAGCATGGCGCCAATCATTCCGCCCCCGACATTTTGGGTCACTTGGCTGCGCCGGATATCGCCTAACAGCGTCATCCACGTCGTTTGAAAGATATTGGCTTGTTCTCCCACCACATTACTAAAGATTTGCGCATGGAGGATGATCAGTAAACCAAAATACACCAATACACAGCCGATCACTCGCCGAATACTCTTAAAGCGAGCATCGGTCGTTTTGATCGCTAACCAGACACCATAAGCGGCTAGGGCAACACTCAAAAATTGGTACGTGTTTCCGCCAACGATCCGAAACCCGTTGGCAATCAAGGTTCCTAAAAAACCTAAATGGAAAAAGCCAAATATCGAAAACAAGACAAAGAGCAGGCCGACGCCGACCAGCATTAATTTCTCTTGCTGTTTTTGTTGTTTTTTTGTTTTGCGTTTCTTTGCGCGTTTTTTTTGCGCCATTTCTATCCCTCTTTTCATCTTTCCCTATTATAACGAAAAAAGAAGGCGAACAAAAGTTTTCCTGTGAGAAATTTTGGTTAGCTGTTGGAATTTAAGCGAAAATTTCTTAAATGATGAAAAAAACACCAGCTGCTAAGCAGCCAGTGTATCTTGTTGACTTGTTTTAGTTTGGTGTGACGTCTTCGCCAAACCACTTCTCAGAGATTTCAGCAAAGGTGCCATTGTCTTGCAATTCTTTCAAGCCATCATTGATTTTATCTGCCATGGCTTGATCGTCTTTACGCACACCTACAGCAAAATCTTCTGCTTCAAAGGGGCTTTCGATTTCGTTGAAGTCATCGGTTTTGCCTGTTTGAGTCAAATAATATTCTGCGTAGACGCGGTCGATCAAAAGACCGTCGATCCGACCGTTTTCTAGATCGATAAAGGCTTCATTAAAGCTGGCATACAAGGTTGCGTCATTGCCGTCTACGAGATCCTTCAGAACTTTCGGTTGGTTGTTGAAGGTCTCATAACCAGAAGAACCTTCTTGGGCACCTAAGACTTTGCCCTCCATATCATCAAAGCTAGTAATGCCGCTTGCTTTTGCTGTGACCAAGACTTGTTTGTTTTCCATATAAGTATCTGTAAACAATACTTTTTCTTCACGAGCTGCGGTTTTGGTATACCCGTTCCAGATCATATCGATGGTCCCATTGCTTAATTCGGTTTCTTTCATGGACCAATCGATTGGTTGAAATTTGACTTTGGTTCCTGTTAGATCCAAAATCGCTGTGGCTAAATCCACATCAAACCCAACGATGTTGCCTTGGTCGTCTTTAAAGCCCATCGGTACGAAGGTATCGTCTAGGCCGACGATCACTTCTTCTTTGTCAGCGGCACTGGTTGTGGTGTCATTGCTGCTGCCACACGCCCCTAATAAAAATACACTTGCTGCTGCGATTCCCGTTAATAGTAATTTTTTCATTTTGTTCTCCCCCTTATTCTCCTGCTACTTTTAATAATTGATCGCCGATATTTTCGGCAAAAACCAAATCATGGGTCACCACGATCTGGGTCACTCCTTCTTTTTTCAGATCCAAGATCAGCTGTTCGACTTGCTGTCTCAAGCCTGGATCTAAGGCGCTGGTAGGCTCGTCATAGGCCAACACTTTGGGATTCATCGCCATCGCTCGTGCGATAGCCACCCGTTGCCGCTGCCCCCCAGACAATTGGAAGGGGTATTGGGCTAATAGGTCACTTAACCCTAGTTTTTCTGCCAACTGTTCGGCTTTTGCTGTATACGCGGCTTTGTCTTGTTTTAGCACCATTTTTGGTGCCAAAGTGATGTTTTCAAAAACCGACAAGTGGGGAAACAATTGGAAGTCTTGGAAGACGACACCGACGACTTGTTCTTGTTCTTTTGTGTCGGTGGGATCAAAGGCTTTGCCATCCAGTAAAAAGCTTCCAGAATCGATCGTTTCTAACCCAGCCAGTGTCCGAAGCAAGGTGGTTTTCCCACCACCGGAAGGACCGACCACCGCTAAGATACTGCCGTCTTCGATCGTCAAGTCTAGCTGATCGATGACTTTTTTGGCGCCAAATGATTTTGATACTTGTTTTAGTTCTAACATACGTGGTTCCTCCTAACGGTAATAGTCCAGTTTGGTCTCGATTTGTTTTAACAATAACGTAAAGACGCCTGTCATCACCAAGTAGATCAAGCCGACCCCAACTAACGGAAGCAAGGTACTGTCTCGCTCCATGGCGATTTTTCCGATTCGCATCACGTCTGACAATCCTAAGATGTAGACGAGGGATGTGTCTTTGACAAGATTGATGACTTCATTGCCGACAGATGGCAGGGTGATCTTGACGACTTGTGGGATGATGATTTTTTGGATCGTTTGGATCGGGGACAAACGCAAGACTTTCGCGGCTTCGTATTGTCCTGCTGGAATCGATTGGATCCCTCCACGGAAAATCTCGGCAAAATAAGCAGCGTAATTGATAATAAAGGCGATCATGGCTGCTTCAAAGCGGTCAAAGACGATCCCTAAGATCGGCAGACCGTAGAATACGAAGATCAGCTGTAGCAATAAAGGCGTTCCTCGCATCAACCATACGTAGACTTGCACGATCAATTTCAAAATACGCAGGCGACTGGCTAAAACAAAGGCCAACAAGATGCCTAAGGGAATGGACCCGATTAAGGTCAGTGCGAACAATTTAACGGTGATTCCAGTTCCTGAAATCAGTTGGGGCATAACATTGACTAAATACTCAAACATGGTGACTTCCTCCTTGATAGGTTTCAATTTCGATTAGCAGCGATACAGCTTCGCGACGGTTGGCTCCGACGCTTATGTGACGCTGGGCGTTGGCTGGTGAGGGGCAACTGGCAAGTTTCATTTTTCTAAAAAAGAAAAACAAAAAAAGCGCACACTGGCATTTGCCAGAGGACGCTTGATACGTGGTTCCACCTCAATTTGCCTTTCCTTCACAGGAAAAGGCCTCGTGCAGTCCTTGTGATCCTTCCACTTTCGGTTTTCGGTGAGATGCAAAAAAAGAGAAAAAAACGTCCCCTAGCCATTACAGCTAAAGGACGTTATCAACGCGGTTCCACCTTTGTTTATCAGTGCTTCACAGCAACTGAACTCAGAAAGTCATCAATCAATGACTGCTGCTGTAACGGGCAAACCCGGTCTCTCCTACTTTTCTTTCGGAAAAACGACTCCAAGATGTGTTTCACAACCATGCGTTATCTCTTTGCACCAACCAGAGACTCTCTTCAAACAGCAAGCCTTGCTACTCTTCTTTTCGATGTCTGTTTCATTAAGTTGTGTCTTACTTTACTCGCTCTTAAAGAAAATGTCAAACATTTTTTCTGAAATTTTCGAAACTTTGTCGCATGCACCGGTTTCGAGGGGAAGATTCAGGGAAAAGAAGACGCAGCTGCTTAACCGAAGTACGCTTCAGCTAAGGCTTGTCCTTGCTTGATTTTTGCCCATTGCTGTTCAGTCGAAAGCTCATTGCCGCAGTCACAAGAGGCAAAGCCGCATTGATGAGAAAGATAAAGCCGCTCCTTAGGAATGATTTGGCTGGCTTTGTCTAATAAAGCGATCACTCGCTCTTCATCGTCTAATGTGGCGGTTTTGCTGGATAATAAGCCTAAGACAACTTCCACTTCTGGACGATCTTTCAGCGCTTCTAAAGCCGAGATATCACCAGCACGGTCATCGTCCCACTCTAGGAAAAAGCGGTCATAATGCTGATCACGCAAGAATTTTTCGGCGATCGCTTTGTAGGTACCGCTGGCTGCCGCGCGGCTTTGGTAATTGCCGCGACAATTGTGGGTCCAGACTTTTAATCCTAATTCGTGGGCGTAGTCAGCGACTTCGTTGTTGATCGCCACGAATTCATCGGCTAACGCTTCTAAGCCGTCATTGCCTTGGGTGAAGAAGCTCTTGTCATTGTCTTCGGCAAATAATTCCCATAAACAATCATCGAACTGAACGATTTCACCACCTGCTTCTCGGTATTCCTGCAAGAATTCCTTGTAGGCGTTAAGCAGCCCTTCCCGCAAGGCTTCTTTCGTTGGATACACCTGACCTTCACCAACGAGGTCGTTAAAGACAGTCAGCTCGGTAAAGGCGTGGGCAG
Source organism: Enterococcus sp. 5B3_DIV0040 (assembly GCF_002140755.1). NCBI lineage: Bacteria > Bacillati > Bacillota > Bacilli > Lactobacillales > Enterococcaceae > Enterococcus > Enterococcus sp. 5B3_DIV0040. The sequence continues at coordinate 806,862 of NZ_NGLC01000002.1, read as the reverse complement.
CCCCCCAGACGGTGATTTTGACTGGCAGGTCGCCAGCTTGGCGTTTGGTTTCTTTAAACAACGTCAAGTAATGATGGTTTTTGCCAGATAATGGTTCTGTGATTCGGATGCCGATGTCTTTACGTGTCTCAAAATGTCCACCGTCCAAATCTTCAAAGGCATACCCATGATCGGAGATATAGCGCTCAACGCCTTTTAATCCCCAGAGAAAATCCAGGTGCCACATTGAGCGGCCGTGTTCGCCGTCTGTGATGACTGTGATGCCGTGTTCTTTTTGCGCTGCAATGATGTCAGCGATCGCTTTTGCTTCCGTTTCTTGGTAGCCAGGAAACGCATCATAAAACGGGTAGCGGATGTCCTCCCGATGCTCGATTTGATTTTTGTAGTCCAATAAATCTTGTGGTCGTAACAATGACCCCACAAGCTGAAATTTGTCTGTTGCCATATCCATTCCTCCTATACAAAGTTTTCAAAATTGTTAGATTTATTCTAGCAAACATCTTATACTATAGATAATACTTATAAACTTATATATTCCATAGGCAATACCTATAACATAAAAAGGAGGTTGTATCCCATGCGTATCCAGCAGCTTGAATATTTGGAAAAAATCGTAGAAACTGGCTCTTTCAATGAAGCCGCCAAACAGCTTTTCATCAGTCAGCCCTCCCTCTCTCAAGCCATGAAAGAGTTGGAAAAAGAGTATGATCTGCAGCTGTTTTACCGCAGTAAATTAGGGGTGACCTTGACCGATGATGGCCGTTCCTTTCTCAACTATGCTCGAAATGTTTTAGACCAAGTCAATCTCTTGGACGAACGCTTTCGCAAAGACAGCCATCGCAAGCATGTTTTCAGTGTTTCCGCACAACACTATGCCTTCGTCGTCCACGCCTTCGTGGAGCTGGTCAAACAGTTAGGGGAAGATGAATTTCAATTCACCTTGCGGGAGACCCAGACACAAAATGTACTGGATGATATCCAGACGTTTAAGAGCGAATTAGGGGTCATTTATCTGAATGATTTCAACACAACGGTCTTGACCCGTTTGATCCACGAAAAAGACCTGCAATTCATTCCTTTATTTGAAGCCAAACCCCACGTCTTCATCGGCCGAGAAAATCCCCTGACTCAGAAAAAAAGCATCACATTAGCTGATTTGGAACCATATACCTATTTGTCGTACGAACAAGGGGAAACCAATTCCTTCTACTTTTCTGAAGAGATCTTAAGCACTTTACAGCGCAAAAAACACATCCGCATCAGCGATCGTGCCACGATCTTCAATTTGATGGTGGGTCTCAACGGCTATACCATCAGCTCTGGGATCATCAGCAGTGAGCTGAATGATGAAAAAATCGTTGCGATCCCTTTGGAAGTCGATGATGCGATGACACTAGGTTACCTAAAACACAAGAAAATGGAACTGAGTGAGATGGCTTTGGACTATCTCGCCTTGTTGAAACAGCATATCAAAAATTACGGTTTCGACGTCTTTTAAAAAAACGATCCGCAGACAGTCGGTCGGGCTTCCTTAGTAAGGTGTCCCGACCCTGTTGCGGATCGTTTTGTTTCTTTTGTGCTTTTTTTGTTCTTAACCTGTCTTACGTTGGCGTTGTGGAGAATAAATCAACGCAATGGTTTCCATTCCCACTCTTCGACTTCAGCGATATCATAGCCGTTTGCTCGAATAAAGTCATGGTGATACGCAACGGTGTTTGCCATTTTTTTGGCAAAGTCCGCTGCTTTTTCTCCATAGACCCATTCGGCGGCGTCTTTGGCTAAGTGGAAGCGATCCAATTCAGAAAGGATCCGCATATCAAACGGTGTCGTGATGTCGCCATTTTCTCGGTACCCATGAATATGAAGCTGTTGGTTGCGACGGCCAAAGAAGATATCGCGAATCAGTCCTTCATACCCGTGGAAAGCAAACACGATCGGTTTGTCTTTCGTAAAGTAGGCTTCGAATGCTTCATCGCTTAACCCACGAGGATCGACTTCTGGACGACGCAATTTCAATAGATCGACCACATTGATGAAGCGGACTTTCAACTCTGGGAAGGCTTCAATCAGCAAGGAAACAGCGGCTAAAGCTTCCAAATTCGGTTCCGTCCCAGCAGCTGCGATCACAATATCGGGTTCTTGTCCTTCATCTGTCGATGCCCAGTCGATGACTTTCAAGCCATCTTTGACAAGCACTTTCGCTTCATCCGCCGAATAAAACTGCGGACGTGGGTGTTTTGAAGAGACCACTAGATTGATCTTTTCTTCAGAAGCGAGTGTTTCTGCCATGACAGCCATCAAGCTATTGGCGTCGGCTGGCAAGTAGACCCGCACAAAGTCGGCTTTTTTCTCTGCAATATGGGTCATGATCCCTGGATCTTGGTGGGTGTACCCATTATGGTCTTGTTGGAAGACCGTTGATGAAGCAATCAAATTCAATGAGGGGTACGGGTTGCGCCAGTCAAGATCATGGGCTTTTCGTAACCATTTGAAGTGTTGCGTGATCATAGAATCAACGACTCTTAAGAATGACTCGTAGCTGGCAAAGAAGCCATGACGACCCGTCAGCACATAGCCTTCCAAGAAGCCTTCTGCTTGATGTTCTGATAATTGTGAATCAATCACACGGCCCACTGAAGACAGCCATTCATCATAATCAGGATGTTTTGGCTCCAACCATTGGCGGTCCGTGACTTCAAACACATGGTTCAAACGATTGGATTTGGCTTCATCTGGGCCAAAGATGCGGAAGTTGTCGGGATTTTCTTTGATGATGTCACGGGCAAATTTCCCAAAGACCATCATGTCTTGGGCAGTCGTTTCCCCTGGTGTCTCAATCGCAATGGCATGTGCTTGCCAATCTGGCAAGCGTAGCGGTTGCGGATCGATCCCCCCATTGGTGATTGGGTTGACCGCCATCCGCTGCTCTCCTTTTGGTGCCAATTCTTGAATCTCAGCTTTGATGCGGCCGTTTTCGTCAAAAAGCTCTTCTGGACGATATGACTGCAGCCAATCCGTCAAAGCATCCACGTGTTCCATATGTTTCGCATTGACAGGGATCGGCACTTGGTGAGCACGGAAGCCCCCTTCAATCGGCTCGCCATCCCAGACTTTCGGTCCAGTCCACCCTTTCGGTGTGCGAACGATCAAAACAGGCCAATGAGGCATAGCGGCTTCTTCCGCAGAACCTTTGCGGGCTTCTGCTTGGATCGCGTGGATCTGTTCGATGGCTTGATCCATTTTCTGTGCCAATTGCGGATGAACGGCTTCTGGATCGTCCCCTTCTACGAAATAAGGGGTCCAACCCATGCCTTCAAAATATTTCGTGAGATCTTGGTCACTTTTACGAGCCAAGATCGTTGGATTGGCAATTTTGGCGCCATTTAAATGCAAGATAGGCAAAATTGCGCCATCATTGACTGGATTGATAAAGGTATTTGAAAACCAGCTGCCCGCTAATGGTCCAGTTTCGGCTTCGCCATCACCGACCACTACTGCTGCAATGACATCGGGATTGTCTAAAATAGCTCCAGTAGCGTGGGCGATGGAATAGCCTAGCTCGCCGCCTTCATGGATCGAACCTGGCGTTTCAGGTGCTGCATGAGAAGCGATCCCACCTGGGAAAGAGAAGGTTTTGAATAGATGTTTCATCCCTGCTTCGTCTTGGGTGGCTTTTGGATAGATCTCGCTGTAGCTGCCGTCTAAATAAGCATTCGCAACCATGACTTGTCCGCCATGGCCTGGTCCTTCGATATAAAACATGTTTAAGTCGTACTTATTGATGACGCGATTGAGATGGGTGTAAATAAAATTTTGCCCTGCGATCGTTCCCCAGTGACCAATCGGATTCACTTTCAAATCTTTTTCTTCGATGGGGCGGCGCAATAAGGGATTATCTTTCAAATAAATCTGACCAACGGAAAGGTAGTTGGCTGCTCGCCACCAAGCGTTCATTTTCTGGTAATACTCTGGTGTATCGTAGGTTGTCTTCATTGTGCTCCTCCTTTTAGTCCATTGTTCCACTCTTACATAAAAGTCTATGCCCCCTATATTTAAAAGTCAATTTTGCTGATTGCTGGTGCTTTCAGGGGTCTGCTTATCCGCACTTTGCAGCTAGAAGGCAAGAAAGCTTAAGAAAAACGCAAAGAAACCGCCGACCATCGCCAACGGTTTCTTTTGTGATTGGGTATTTATTTGATCGTTACGTATTCTAATCCCACAAGCTTCGCCCATGTTTCGATCTGATCAGAATTTAGGACAAGTGAGACAACGGTGTGATGGCCACCGCCTGTTTCGATCCACTGTTTGACCCCATCGTGGAAGTTTGGTTTTGGTGTCCACATTACTCGTGCAACCGGTAGTTTTGGTGCTTCTTCAGTTGGCTCAAAGGCATCGACTTCATTGATCAATAATTTGTAGTGGGTGCCAAAGTCTGCCATCGAAACCACGACACCTTCGCCGCCTTGGCCGTCAAAGACGAGTCGGGCTGGGTCTTCACGATCCCCCATCGACAATGGCGAAACCACGATTTTTGGTTTGTTGGCTGCTAATACTGGATCGACTTCCATCATGTGGGATTGCAAGATGGCTTCTTTTCCTGGTGTCAGCTCATAGGTATAGTCTTCCATAAAGCCAGTCGCTTTATTGTGGGCCATGATTTTCATCAAGCGGTCAATAGCGGCGGTTTTCCAGTCCCCTTCACCAGCAAATCCATAGCCTTCTGCCATCAAACGTTGTACAGCTAAACCAGGCAACTGCTGCATACCATATAGGTCTTCAAAGTTCGTGGTAAATGCCGTATAGCCGCCTGCTTCAAGGAAGCGGCGCAGACCGATTTCTTGTTTGGCTTGGGCTTTGACATGACGTGCCCATTCTTCTTTGTCGTAATCGCCATAATCGAAATCATACAGCTGGCTGTATTCTTTAAAGAGTGCATCGACTTCTTCGTCAGTCACCGCATCGACGACTTGAACCAAATCGCCGATCCCAAAATAATCAACGGTCCAGCCAAATTGGATCTGTGCTTCGACTTTATCGCCTTCGGTCACCCCAACGTTACGCATGTTGTCGCCAAAACGAGCGACTTTGATTTGGAAGCTTTCATTGTAGCCGACTGCCACGTCCATCCAAGCAGCGATTTCTTTTTGGATGGCTTCATTTTTCCAATAGCCGACAACGATTTTGTTTTGCTTTTTCAAACGGGCATTGATAAATCCATATTCTCGGTCACCATGAGCCGCTTGGTTCAAGTTCATGAAGTCCATATCGATGGTTTCCCATGGAATTTGTTCATTGTATTGAGTGGCAAGGTGCAGCAATGGTTTTTGTAATAATTTCGTGCCGCGAATCCACATTTTTGCTGGTGAGAAGGTATGCATCCAGGTGATCACCCCAGCGACTTCATCCCGATAGTTGACTTCTTTCATGATTTTCGTAATCGTATCGGCAGTAACAGCGAGCTCTTGTAAAACGACTGGATAAGGCAGCTTTGAGCTGTCATTTAAGCTTTTGACCATTTCTTCTGCATGGTCCCGTACTTCTTGTAATGCTTCTTCTCCGTATAAGTGCTGTGATCCTACGACGAACCAAAATTCTTTTTTCCCGATTTCTAACATTCTACTTGCTCCTTTTTCGTTATTTTTGCCCGTAATAGGCATTTTCTCCATGTTTGCGTAAATAATGCTTGTCTAAGACCCGCTGCGGCAATTCGGGTGCGTAACTGTTCAGCTGGCGCGTGATAAAATTCATCTTAGCAACTTCTTCTAAGACCACTGCGTTCATCACCGCCGCATCCGCCGTTTTGCCCCAGGTAAACGGTCCATGACCGTGAAGCAAGACACCAGGAATTTCTTCTGGCGTGATGCCGCGTTCCTTAAAGGTTTCGACGATCACCTGTCCTGTTTGTGCTTCATAGCCTTCATCGATCTCGGCTTGCGTCAAAAAGCGCGCACAGGGGACTGCTCCATAAAACGTATCGGCATGGGTTGTGCCCATCGCTGGCAAATCGAGTCCTGCCTGAGCCCAGCTCGTCGCCCAAGTAGAATGGGTATGGACGATTCCACCAATTTCTGGAAATGCTTTGTATAAAACGGCATGCGTCGGCGTGTCGGAGGAAGGATTTTTTGCTCCTTCCACTACGTTGCCCTCAAAATCACAAACCACCATATCACTGGCTTGCATGGTTTCATAGTCAACACCGCTAGGTTTGATGACAAACAACTGCTGTTGGCGATCCACTGCTGACACATTGCCCCAGGTGTATTTGATCAATCCTTGCTTCGGCAATGCCAAATTGGCCTGAAAGACTTCTTCTTTTAATCCTTCTAACACAAAATTCCCTTCTTTCTTTTTAAATCAACGCATCGATTGCCGCTTGCTCGATCGGCAACCCTGCTTGGTAACGTTGGGTAAAGACGGTGAACCCCTGAATGTCGGCGTCCGTTGGGGCTAACGTCACGCCGTGGTCATTTTTAAACACTTGATCTGCTAAAAATGCGGCCAAGGATTGTTCTGGCTTGTGGCGGCGAAGGTATGCTGCTAAAAGGGCGATCCCCCAGGCGCCGCCTTCACCAGCCGTTTCCATGACCGTAACTGGGGCTTCCATGACAGCTGCCAAGACACGCTGGGCAACTTCTGGCGTCTTGAAGATCCCCCCGTGGCCAACGATTCGATCAATGGCGACGTCTTCGGCTTCCAGAATCTTCATCCCGATCTTCATCGCACCAAAGGCACTAAACAGATGTAAGCGCATGAAATTTGCTAAAGTAAAAGAACTCTCTGGCGATCGGACGAAAAGCGGTCGTCCTTCAGGGATCTTGGTGATATTTTCACCAGAATAATAGCCATAAGAGAGCATCCCACCACAGTCTGAATCCCCTTTCAATGCTTCGTTGAACAAGGTCGCAAACAATTCTTCCGTGGAGAGTTTCATTCCAGCTGCGTCGGCAAATTCGCGGAAAAGTTTGACCCAGGCATTGATCTCCGAGGTACAGTTATTCGTATGGACCATCCCCACCAAATCACCAGAAGGCGTCGTGACCAAATCGATCTCTGGATACACTTGCGTTAAGGGTTCTTCTAAAACGATCATGGCAAAAGCCGACGTCCCGGCTGAAACATTCCCGCTTCGCTGAGCCACACTATTCGTGGCAACCATGCCAGTACCCGCATCGCCTTCTGGCGGACATAACGGGATGCCGGCTTGCAAGGTACCGGTTGGGTCGAGTTTTCTTGCGCCTTCTACCGTCAATGTGCCGGCTGGTTCGCCTGCTGTCAACACTTGTGGCAAAAGGTCTTTGATCTGCCAAGGATACCCCAGACTGCTGATTTGTGCATCAAATTGCTGCAGCATATTCGCATCATAGTTTTTTGTCGTACTGTCGATTGGGAACATCCCTGATGCATCGCCGATTCCGATAACTTTTTCCCCTGTCAGCTGCCAATGGACATAGCCGGCTAAGGTAGTGAAAAAAGCAACCTCTGGGACGTGGGCTTCTTGATTCAAAATCGCTTGATACAAATGCGCGATACTCCAACGCTGCGGAATGTTGTATTGGAACAATGCCGTCAAGGCTTTTTCTGCTTCTTCCGTGATCGCATTGCGCCATGTCCGAAAAGGTACCAACAGCGTGCCTTGTTGATCAAAAGCCATATAGCCGTGCATCATTGCAGAAAAACCGATACTGCCGATCGTCGTCAAAGGTACCTCGAATTGCTGTTGGATGTTGTGCGCCAACTCTTGGTAGCTGGCTTGCAGTCCTTGCCAAATCGCCTCTAGTGAGTAGGTCCAAATCCCTTGTTCCAATTGATTTTCCCATTCAAAGCTACCTGAAGCGATCGTCTGAAACTGCTCATCGATCAAGACAGCTTTGATCCGTGTCGAGCCTAGCTCGATCCCAAGAGACGTGCGCCCGTCAATAATTGCTTGCCTTACTTGTTGCGTCATCTTCTTATTCTCCTTTTTGGTTATTGACTGAACCGCGAACGATCAGCTCCGGTTCAAAATAAAAGCGTTGCGCTTCTGTTGCCTTACCTGTAGTGATCCATTGTGCCGCCAATTCCCCCATCGCTTCTTTCGGGTGAGTCAGTGTGGTGATCGTCGGTGTGGACAAGGTGCTAAGGGGCGAGTCATCGTTACCCACGATCGAAAAATCAGTAGGAACGTTCTTCCCAGCAGCCGTCAATGCTTGAATCAAGCGATGCGCGATCTCATCGTTGTAACAAACGATGCCTGTGACTTGATTATCGGCAGCCGTCAAGCGCTGGATCGCTTGTTCAATAACGGCTTCTTTCGTCTCGGTCGTATACGTCAAGACGTCTTCTGCTGCAAACGTCCGCTTGGCTTGGGTCAATGCTTTGACAAACCCTTTCATCCGATATTTCCCTTGTAAGTCATCGATTTTCGTGATCATCATCAACTGCTGATGCTGTTGTTCTAATAAATAATTGGTTGCTAAAAAACCAGAACGTGTATCGTTGACACAAATATGCGGCAAGTCTAGTTCTTCGTAATAGGCATTGATCATGACGAGAGGAATCCCAGCTTCTTGGAGGGCGACATAATAGGCAAGATTCGGGTTGTACTGGCTGCTCTTCGTTGGCTCAACGATCAACCCGTCTACCCCTTGATCCATCATTTGCTGCAAGCACGCTCTTTCTTGCTCATGGTCATTGTTGGTTGATCCTAGAAGCAGTGAATAGCCTTGCTCCCGCAATGTCTGCTCCACGCCGCGCATGATCGAAGGGAAAATATAATCAGACAAATAGGTCATGATGATCCCAATCGTTTTGCGGTTTTTATGATTGACAGTCTCAGGTTTTGAAACGTAGGTGCCTGAGCCCCGTTCTTTTCTTAAATAGCCTTCATTGACCAAAACAGCGATCGCTTGGCGCACCGTGTGACGGCTATAATGAAATTCTTCCTGTAAGGTTGCTTCTGAAGGGATCGCATCGCCTTCTTGATAGGTGCCTAAGCGGATCTTTTCTCTTAAGATATCCGCAAGTTGTTCGTACTTATTCGCCATTTTAATCCCATCTTTCAAAAGTTGTCCGTACATCTAAGATACCAAGAAACCGCTTCCGTGTCAATTGCTGCTATGGCTTTTTTTCTAAAAAAACCTAACGAAAAGAAGGTAAATGATATATTCCCCTTATTTTCATCAGAATAAAACGAATCAAAACACTATTTGTTGTATAATTGAATAAAATGTTGCTTATTACGTTTAAGGAGGTAAGTATTTTGACGAGAACACCTAATGAAACCTACGAGGAACCCATTATTTTGTATTCAAAAAAATATCGAGAAAATCGCAGACATGATGCCAGCTGTCGTTGGCTCATTACGAAAAAAGGCGTCTGGATAAACAACACCCATCCAAAAATCCCAGATGAAAAAATCCCCATGGCAAAAATTGCCGATGTGGAATTACATATAGGCAAAGGTCTCTTAGTGGACTACCTCCGACTGCAGGTACCAGGTAATTCTCAATTGCTCTATTTCACCAATCGAATCGATGCCCAAAAAGCCTATGAATTTTTAACAGATCATTTGACAGCACTTGGTGGGCAATCAGCCAAAAGTTACGTGGATGAAGAGGCTGGAAAAATCAAATTACTTTCCTATCATTATCGTGATGCTTGGGTCATTTCAGAAGATACCCTCACAATCATCGATTACAAGAAGAAAGCGAAACAGGTTCTGCAGATTCCCCAAATCACCAGTGTCAATTTGAAAGAAGTTGCTGAATCAGGTCTTTGGAAAGGCAATGGCTTTTTAGAATTGTATATTGGCGGCGGAGCGATCAGAGAAACCCATTCCTTCAGACGAATGGAACCGAATCACTCCCTTTGCTTTGCCGAAAAAGACCTGGTGATTGCTCGGATCATACAGCGCTACCTCACCAACTTCCCTCGGGAGCGGTCGGTCCCGTTAACGAACCCATCGCCGCCGCCAGCTGCGAAGCCGACGGAAGCGCTCATTGCTGAACTACGCGAACTAAAAGTGTTGGTCGACGAAGGAATTTTGACTGAAGAAGAATTTGCATTCAAGAAAAAACAACTGTTGGGATTATAGAAGCAATCGCTTCGGAGAAAAAAGCCGCCCTCCTGCCATGAGAAGACAGAGCTTTCGGTGAAGGGCTGTGCTTTTTTCCTGGGAAAATTTTGAACGGTTTTTTTAGAACATGCTATACTAATTGAAGAATACGTAGAGTATCTCAAAGGAGGTCTTTCTCATTTTTTCTTTTAATGACATCAAAGCACGTTTCCCCCAGGCAACGTTGCATGACAAAGTTGCCACAACGAAGGATATCGAATCCATCGCCTTCGGCAAAAAATATATTTGGCTGCCAACTGACCAATTAAGTGACAGTGAAAAATTGCTGATCCAACTGGGAAACGGCTCTTTGCAACCAGAAATCGATAACCGAAACCATCCATGGTATCCGATTTTATTTGAACATCAGCCCGTTCAAGAGCCAGAGTGGATTCGCTTGCTGCAAGTTCATTTCACCCGAACCATCGACTCTTTGCAATCCGAATGGCTCGCAGAGATCCAGCAAATGCTCCCTAGCGTGGTGGATCTTTTTTTCCTCACCGAAGACCATGCAGTGATCGTAGAAAAACAAGATGGTGCCAATTTGCCCATCGAAGATCTCGACGGCTTATTCGTCGCTTTGGATATGGATTTCGACTGCTATTCTCAGCTGTTCGTCGGTCCCTTCCATCATCCGCGCCACGATTTCACTACCTTATGGGCAAGTGAGTCTACCCTGTTCAAAAATGAGTTAAAAACGAAAACCACCAGTAAAAGTATGGATCTGCCCAAAGTGGTCTTCTCTCTTTTTCGCAACGGCTTTTCCGAGTATATTTCCTTGTTTCGTACCTTGTATCTAGATTGGTTTGAAGAAGAGACCGAAACGATCATTCAATCCCTGTGGCGCAATCAAGGCAATGCAAGCTCCACAGCCAAAGAACTGTTCATGCATCGGAATTCTCTCCTATATAAGATCGATAAGTTTCAAACACTGACGCGCTTAAATTTAAAAAATATGGATGATCTGCTGCTTTGCTATTTATTGATCGATCAGTTCACCCATCAGAGCAATTAAACAACATGCACAAGAAAACGTTTTTTTCTTGTGCATGTTTCCGTTGCACCTTCGAAGCGTTTTCATTTATGATGTTCATGTAAACTAAATGGAAAGAGGTAATCCCAATGGTAGAAATGGCCTTAAAAAATATCCACAAAAAATATGATAATAATGATGCGTATTCGGTAACTGATTTTAATTTAGATATCGCGGATCGCGAATTCATCGTTTTCGTTGGACCTTCTGGTTGCGGAAAATCAACAACGCTTCGAATGATCGCTGGTTTAGAAGATATTTCTGAAGGCGAATTGAGCATCGGTGGAAAAGTAATGAACGATGTGGCACCAAAAGACCGCGACATCGCGATGGTTTTCCAGAACTACGCATTGTATCCCCATATGACTGTTTTCAACAACATGGCATTTGGTTTGAAATTGCGTAAATACGACAAAGAAGAAATTAAAAAACGGGTAGAAAATGCCGCTGAGATCTTAGGATTGACAGAATACTTAGATCGTAAACCAGCCGCCCTTTCAGGTGGTCAGCGTCAACGGGTTGCCCTAGGCCGTGCCATCGTCCGTGATGCCAAAGTCTTCTTGATGGATGAGCCGTTGTCAAACTTAGATGCGAAATTGCGGGTTGCCATGCGTGCGGAAATCGCAAAATTACACCAACGTTTAGAAACAACGACGATCTATGTAACCCATGACCAAACAGAAGCGATGACCATGGCTGACCGGATCGTTATCATGAAAGATGGCTTCATTCAACAAATCGGTTCACCAAAAGAGGTCTACAACACACCGAAAAACATTTTCGTTGCCGGCTTTATCGGTTCACCAGCAATGAACTTCTTCAATGTTACGTTGAAAAACGGTATGATCTCTGATGGACAAAGCTTGAACTTACGTATTCCTGAAGGCAAGAACAAGATTCTTGTGGAAAAAGGGTACGAAGGCAAACAATTAGTCTTTGGTATTCGTCCAGAAGATATTCACAGTGAACAAATCGCATTGGAAGCTTCTCCTGAAGCAACTGTACGTGCCGAAGTAGTCGTATCTGAATTATTAGGTGCAGAAACGATGCTTTATACACGCGTAGGTGCGACTGAATTTATCTCGAAAGTTGATGCTCGTGACTTCCACCGTCCAGGTGAAACGGTTGATTTGGCTTTCAACATCAACAAAGCACACTTCTTCGACAAAGATTCAGAAAATGTCATCACACTTCCTTAATTTGTAGTTACCATGCACTGTTCTCGGATTTGCCCCCTAGGCAGTCGCATTTAACTAATATCCACTTTTATTCCTTATTTGTATCCCCTAAAAACAGACAGTCAGCAGACTGTCTGTTTTTGGGTTTCGTTGTGTTTCCTACGAAACGCTTAGTTACGAACGAGAAACCAGAAGCGGTGTAATCAGCTCATTTCCCCCCTCCTACCGCCCACAGCCACGATGCTTTAAGTACGTGAAACACTCGCCCATCACTTGCCTTTAGACAGCATACGCGTGGTGTCAGCTTCGTCCTCTTCCCCCTCAACTTCTCTTTTGTTTGTCTATGATGCGATGTCCTAAACACGAGAAAACGAACCAACGGGCTTGCCACGCATTGCTGCTTAAGAGGGGCTTTCTTGGCTAGTGTAGGCAGAAAAGCACCACAAAAAGAGTAGTGCTTGTGGGGGATGACAAGCACTACTCTGGGGAGCCTATTCAACTGCTGACCACCTAGCTTTTTGCCAAGCTGCTGGTTAGCGATCGTTTTGCAAGAGGGTCAGGCTGTCTGCAAGGACAGCTTCGCCATCTAACAACTCGTAATCTGTTTCTTTGATCAATTTATAAGGCACCGCTTTGACCATGAGAAAGTCTTTCAATCGATTGACTTCGTACTTCGACTGCGGACCGATCAGCAAGGCATCGACAGTCTGCTGCTGCAGGATCTGTTCAGCAATGATGGCTGGTGCCGAATAGATATGCACGGCTAATCCTTTTTCATCTGCAGCCCGCTGCATGTTTTTCACTAAGAGACCCGTAGTGATACCTGCGGTACAAATCAATAAAATCGTCTTTTGTGCTTGTTCCTCCATAAACAGGCCCTCCTACGATATTTTCTTTTTCTTATTGTAGATATCCAACACGACGGCCAGCAGCAAAATCAACCCTTTGATGGCTTGCTGCCAATCGACACCGACTCCTAAGATCGACATCCCATTGTTTAAGACACCCATCACGAGCCCACCAACGATCGCACCCATCACAGTACCAATACCGCCTGAGGTGGAAGCACCGCCGAAATACACTGCGGCCATTGCATCTAATTCCATTGACGTTCCTGCTTGCGGGGTGGCTGCGTTCAACCGAGCGGCTAAAACCAAGCCCGCCAAAGCTGCCATCATCCCCATGTTCACGAAGACCCAGAAGGTGATTTTCTTCGTCTTGATCCCAGAAAGTTCCGCTGCTTTTTTGTTGCCGCCGGTTGCATAGATTTGACGACCAGCAACGGTTTTGTTAGTCAAAAAGCCATAAGCAGCCACGATCACCCCTAAGACGATCAAAATGATCGGATACCCTTGATAAGAGGCAAAGATATAGGTAGCGCCGAGAAATACGACCGCAGTAAAGACGGCTTTAAAGGCAAAGGCTGCCATTGATTCCACTTCAAAAAGATTTTTTTTGCGACGCTCACGGGTCCGCCATTGGCCTAAAATCAGGATGCCCGTGATCACTACACCTAAAATCATGGAAAGTAAATGGATCTGACCGCCTGCAATATCTGGCAAATACCCAGTAGAAATTTGTTGGAATGCCTTGGGAAACGGCGCCAATGATTGACCCCCTAAGACGACTTGGGTCAGTCCTCGAAACATCAGTAAACCAGACAAGGTCACGATAAATGCTGGGATACCGACATACGCGACCCAGAAGCCTTGCCAGGCACCGATCACTGCGCCCATCAGTAAGCAAAGAGGCACTGCCAGCCAAGGACTGATGCCGTTATTGACCATTAAGACGCCTGCAATCGCACCGACAAACGCCATCACGGACCCTACGGATAAATCAACGTGTCCTAACAAGACGACCAAGAGCATACCAGCTGCCAAAACGAGAATATGACTGTTTTGCAACACGAGGTTGGTGATATTCAGCGGCCGCCAGAAAATCCCGTCGGTCATGAGCTGAAAGGCCACCAGCAGCACTGCTAAGATAATGATCATACTGTATTTGCTAAAGATTTCCAGTGCCTTTTCTTTCAGCGAATGGCTGCGTTCTTTTTTTAATTTGTTGGTTGTTTCCATCTCAAACCCCACTCTCTTCTAATGTCATTAGATTCATCAATCGTTCTTGGTCCGCCTCTTCCCGCAGGACCTCGCCAGTGAAGCGGCCTTCGTTCATCGTATAGATTCGGTCACACATGCCTAATAGTTCTGGCAGCTCCGAGGAGATGATGCAAATGGCTTTGCCAGCTGCTGCCATCTCTTCGATGATCGTATAGATTTCGTATTTCGCCCCGACATCGATCCCACGGGTCGGTTCATCTAAAAATAAGATGTCTGGTGTGGTCATCAGCCATTTTGCCAAAACAACTTTTTGCTGATTCCCGCCGCTCAAGCTGCCGACGTTTTGATAGATCGAATTGGTTTTCGTCCGCATTTTTTTGCGGAATTCTTCAGCCATCGTGACTTCTTTTTCTTTATCGATGACCCCTTGGCGGCTGATTTTGGCAAGACTAGCAATGGTGGTATTCTCGCGAATATCCATCAGCAGATTCAAGCCCAGCGCTTTTCGATCTTCCGACACATAGGCTAACCCATTTTTGATGGCGGTTGGCACGTCTTTGACAGAAATCGGTTGGCCGTCTTTATAGACTTCCCCCGAAATCGAACTGCCGTAGGAATGACCGAAGACACTCATGGCAAACTCTGTCCGTCCCGCACCCATCAAACCGGCGATGCCGATGATCTCTCCTTTGCGGATCATCAAGTTCAAATTCTCATTCACCACACGGGTATGGTCGATTGGATGATGGACCGTCCAATTTTTGACTTCAAAAAACGGTTCACCAATAGTGGGGTTCCGCTCTGGGTAGCGATTGGTCAAATCTCGCCCAACCATGCCGCGAATGATGCGCTCTTCAGAGATTTCGGCACCACTCAGCGTCTCGATCGTTTGCCCGTCACGTAAAATCGTGATGCGATCCGCCACATTGACGATTTCATTCAACTTGTGAGAGATGATGATCGAGGTGATCCCTTGGTTGCGGAACTCTTTGATCAGCTCTAACAGATTGGCACTTTCTTCTTCATTCAACGCCGCGGTTGGCTCATCTAAAATCAACAATCGGACGGATTTTGAAAATGCTTTGGCAATTTCCACCAGCTGTTGATGCCCGACACCGATTTGTGAAACCAGCGTATTCGGGTCTAATTTCAAGCCAACGATCTTTAAGAGGTTGTCTGTTTTCTTTTCGGTCAGATCCCAATCAATGATGCCGTGTTTGGCTTGTTCGTTTCCTAGAAAGATATTTTCTTTGATCGACAGGTAAGGACTTAATGCTAACTCTTGATGAATAATAACGATTCCTTTGTCCTCACTGTCCCGCAAATCTTTGAACTTGCATAACTCCCCTTCATAATAGATCTCTCCGTCATAGCTGCCGTAAGGATAGAGTCCGCTTAAGACATTCATCAGCGTGGACTTGCCAGCGCCATTTTCTCCACACAGTGCGTGGATCTCTCCTCGCTCGATCGAGAGGTTGACGTTATCAAGGGCGCGAACCCCTGAAAACTCTTTGACGATGCCTTTCATCATCAAAATATTATCTGCCATGTTCTTTCACCCTTTTCCTTTTTATGTAAAAGTGGTGCGCTGCCTTTGTAAGAAAAGCGGAAAGAACGAATAGTGGGGATGATTCGTTCTTCCCTACTGCTTTCGGGGAAACCATGTATCTTTTCTCGCTGGATCAGCGCTTCTTGCTTAAATGCCTAGCTCTTCTTCTGTATAGTAATCGGTATCGATCAGTTCTTCTTTGTAGTTGTCGCTATCCACAGAAACGGGATTTGACAAGTAGGTTGGTACGACTTTGACGCCATTGTCATAGGTTTCCGTATCGTTGACTGGCACTTCCTCGCCATTGGTGATGGCTTCGATCATTTCGATCGTGTTTTTCGCCAACACCCGTGTATCTTTGAAAATCGTTTGGGTCTGTTCGCCCGCGATGATCGATTTCACCCCTGCCACCGTCGCATCTTGACCGGTAATCACAGGTAGTGGTTTATCGGAAGAACCATAGCCAACGCCTTTAAGCGATGAAATGATTCCTAGGCTGATTGGATCATAAGGTGAAAGAACGGCATCCAATGTTTGATCCGTATAGTTGGCACTCAACAAGTTGTCCATCCGAGCTTGCGCAGTTGAACCATCCCAACGCAAAGTAGCGATTTGGTTGAAGTTGGTTTGACCAGAAGGAACGACTAGCTGTCCGCTGTCAAAGTATTGTTGGAAGACCGAAAGGACCCCATTATAATTGATCAGTGCATTGTTATCATCTGGAGAGCCGCCGAATAATTCAATGTTAAATGGTCCTTCACCGTCTTTGAGACCCAATTTGTCTTCAATATAAGACGCTTGCAGCACGCCGACTCCAAAATTATCAAAGGTGGCATAATAATCGACGTATTCCGAGTTCATCAGTAAACGGTCATAGGCGATGACTGTGATATCTTCGTTATGGGCTTTTTCCAACACGTCTGTCAGTGCCGAACCATCGATAGAGGCGATCACTAAAGTATCAACGCCTTTGGTGATCATATTCTCAATTTGTGCCACTTGGTTTTCTACTTTGTCTTCTCCATATTGCAGGTCAGTTTTATAGCCGAGCTTCTCTAATTCTTCTACCATGTTGTCGCCATCTGCGATCCACCGTTCTGCCGATTTGGTCGGCATCGCGATCCCAACAAATCCTTTGTCTCCGTCACCGTTTGCCCCGCTGTCTGATCCATTCCCACAAGCTGCTAACAATCCGCCAACCAATAAGGTGGATGCTAGGACGACCAATTTACCAAAAGTACCTTTCATTGTGATCCCTCCATGTCTTTTTCTTACATTCTCAGTATAGCCAGTTAAGGAATCGCTTACATTTAGATTTTTTCGAGGTTTCTTGGATTTCTTGAGAAAAAACGACTCAGTTGCCCCCATTTCTTTTCGTAATCTTGGATTTTTTAAGATTCCCTTGGTTTTTATTTGATTTGATATTTTGTGTAAAGCGCTTCCGTATTTTTTAGTAGAATAGACCATAGAGGTGAAAAAAATGAGGAATATAAAAATTGGGTTACTCGTTTGGTTGTGTTTGTCTTTCTTGGCTGGTTGCCAAGCAGTCAAAGAAACGACCGCTGAAACATCGGAAGAAAGTATCGTGATCGGTTTTTCTCAATCGGGAACAGAAAGCAGCTGGCGCAAGCGCCACACCGAATCGATTCGCACTGAATTAGAGAAGGAAGGCTATGAAGTGCTCTATCGTAACGGCTATATGAATCAAGAACGTCAGATTCAAGATATCCGCAGTTTTATCGTGTATCAAGTCGATGCCATCGTCTTTACCCCGATTCAGGAAAACAATTGGGAACCGATTTTGGAAGAAGCTGCGCAAGCGGGGATTCCCGTTTTCGTGGTGGACCGTCATGTCAACGTCAGCGATCCCTCCTTGTTTCTGACTCATATCGGGCCAAGCTTCAAAGCCGAGGGCAATCGTGCAGGTCTCTACGTCAGCAATTATTATAAAGAACATCAAAATGAAACGATCAATGTTTTAGAATTGACGGGACTGGATGCTACTTCTCCGACGTATTTGCGCTCAGAAGGGTTCCGAGAAACCATCAAGCGTGATTATGCCCACAACAATGTAACGATCCAAGTCAAAGATGAGCTAAATGGTGACTTCATTCGCCGCAAAGGCAAAGAAGTCATTGAACAATACATCGCAGAAGGCAAAATGGAGCAGATCGATGTCTTGTTCAGTCACAATGACGAGATGACTCTTGGCGCTCTTGAAGCCCTCGAAAAAACCGATATTGAGCCAGGGAAGGATTTGGTGATCGTATCGATCGATGCCCAAAAAGAAATGATCGACAAATTGAAACAAGGGATCGTCAATTGTGTCGTTGAATGCAACCCAGACGCTGGTGTGTTCGTCAAAAATGCCATCTCGCGCTACTTGGCTCGCGGCGCCGATGCCATTCCTCGTGAAATCTATGTCCATGAAACAGTTTTTTCCAGTGATATGGACTTTGATCAAATTCCACCGAGAAATTATTGAGGAGATAAAGATGAAAACAAAAAGTATCAAGGGCATCTTCCAGCAGACCAACAAACTGATGATCCTCGTCGCCTTTATCCCCCTCGTAGTAAGCAGTGTCTTTTACTCGCGACAGATTTTTATTTACCAAAACACCATCAACAATATTGAAGAAGCCAATCAATTATCGGAAAAAGTCGATGCCATTGTCTTGGAAGAAATGTGGGATTTAGTCTTTGGTCAAAAAACCGTCGCACAAGTCCAAGAAACCAATGTGATCGATGAACTAAGGAGCGATCTGCAGCACATTCAAGAAAATACCAGCACTGCCAAAGAGCTCAATATTTTAGCAGTCGCCTTTCGGACGCTCGATTCTTTAGAAACCTATCAGCAACAGTTGATCGATAATATTCTCAACGATGAACCGGTGGAACAAAACCAATACGTCATGATCCAAGTGGATTCGGTGATCGATTTGCTATCCGATATTTTGCAGCAGTTTGTCGGGGTAGAGATCAGCTTAGCCAGCCAAACCAATCACGAATTGGTCCAATCCGTGTTGCTGCTGATCCTTTTTCAGGTCGTGTTGCTTTTGATCATCTTTGCGATCATCAATAAAAACCGCCGCTTTGTTCGTGACAATCTGCAATACCCGTTGGATCGGTTGTTAGACCTTTCCAATGAACTATCCCAAGGACATTTGAGCTACCGAGCAGAACTGCCCGAAACCCCAGAACTGCGGACTCTGACGAGTAGCTTGAATCGAATGGCAGATGACTTGACTCGGCTCTTGGAAGAAAATGCCTTGAAGCAGTATCACTTAGCCCAAAGTGAGGTGCGGGTCTTACAAGCCCAGATCACTCCACATTTCATCTATAATAGTTTAGATGCGATCGTTTCTTTGATCGAAGCTGCCCGTTTTGAGCAAGCAACCGAAATGACTTATGCGCTGTCAGATTTTTTCCGCATCTCCTTAAGCAAAGGGCAAGACTGGATTCCGCTGGAAAAAGAATTGCGGCATGTGGATGATTACTTGAAGATTTTGCAGATCCGCTATGGCAGGATGCTGTCTTACACCATTGAAGATCAAACCGTCAGTCCAGAACTACAGGTTTTGAAAATGGTCCTGCAGCCCCTTGTTGAAAACGCCGTATATCATGGCACCAAATTTGTCCGTCGTGTCGGCATGATTCGAATCACAGTGTCAGAATTGCCTCACCAGATTCAAATGACCATCAGTGACAACGGTGTTGGGATCGACCCTGAGCGTTTGCAGGAGATTCGTCGTAACCTTAAAGAAACCACTGATCCCGCCTCTGAGAGCGGCTATGGCCTATATAACGTCTATCGCCGTCTCCAGCTGAACTACGGCAGCGAAGCGCAACTGACGATCCACAGTCAATACCAAGAAGGCACCACGATTAACGTCACAGTACCAAAAAGGGAGGAATCCAACCATGTACAAAGTGTTCATAGTTGAAGATGAACATCTGATTCGCGATAGTTTGCGCCACCAAATCATGACTCTCGCCAAACAATACCCGATCGTTTATAGCGATGAAGCCGCAGATGGCGAATTGGCGCTGGCTTCGATCCTTGATCTGCGTCCTGATATTATTATCAGTGATATCAAAATGCCGTTTATGGACGGCTTGGTCTTTGCGAAAGAAGCCAAGAAATTATTGCCGCAAGTTCGCATTATTTTCGTTAGCGGCTTTGATGATTTTGACTATGCAAAAACGGCACTGCAGCTGCAAGCAGACGATTACTTGCTCAAGCCCATCAAAAACGAAGAATTAGAACAAGCCATCAAAACCGTCGTTCAACATTTAGATGAACAACAAGCCACTCATCAACAATTATCCAAAGAAGACGATTTATTCGAAATGGAAATCAAAAAGAATCACTTTCTGAATCACCTCTTTAAACAAAAGATCACGATCTCAGAAGCCTTTTTGCAAGCAGAAGAACTGGGCCGGCGCTTTTCAGGCAAACAGTTTTGTGTGCTCTTAGCAAAAACCCCCTTCAATCAAAGCTTTTCTGACTACACTCGCTTTAGCCAGCAGCTGACCAAAGCCTATGAACAAGACGATGCCGTCTTGTTCTCCAGTGTTTCTAGCCGCTTCATCAAGTTTTTGCTTTTTGACCATGACCGAGAACAAGTTTTAGAAAAAGCCTATCAGATCGCTCAAAGCCTCGTTCATGGTTCTGGGGAAGAAGTAGCAGTGGCGATCGGACCGGTAGCAGATCGCTTCTCGGGCATCTCTCTTTCTTATCAGAAAGCTCGTGACATGCTAAAAACCTATGGCAGCATCCGCAAGGAAAAAATCATCAGCTATGAAGACGACATTCGCGAAGGGGAACTGTCCCCCACCAATCCCTTCAAAACCGACCTTGCTTCACGGCTGGCAAATGCTGGGAAACAGACGATCCCTGAGCTGATCGCTGAATTGATGGCGCCTCAAGGAACCGTTGAGCGAACGCAAATGTACCGTTTGTTCGTCTTAGTCGAACTGCTGGCATTGTTGAAGAAAAAAGACAGTCATTCGCTGCCCCAGATCGTTCAACACGCCCATGACTTAGATTATCTAGCGGCATTGACCCATGAGCCAGAGAACTATCAAACGACTCTGGCAGAACTGTTGCCGCTATTGACCCAACAACCCATCAATCCTGCAATGGCGAAATATCAAAGCGTCATCAATCAAGCCAAAGCCTTTATCAGTGAGCACTTTTCTGATCCCAATATTTCCTTAAATGTAGTTGCTGAAAAAGTTCATTTGAGTCCAGCACATTTCAGCACCATCTTCTCGCAAGCCACTGATTCTACGTTTATCGAATACTTGACCGAGCAACGGTTGACCTTAGCTAAGGAACTGCTGTTAACGACCAATCTACGGCTATCTGAGATCGCCTTTGATGTTGGCTACAATGACCCAAATTATTTTTCCTTTTTGTTCAAGAAGAAAGAAAAAATCTCACCGAAAGAATATCGTCAAAAAAATGCCTAAATGAGTGAAGGGATGCAAAAAAAGAGTGAGGGACAGCAAAATCGTCCTCACTCTTTTTCATTTTCTACCTCATGCAGTTATTTCTTCTCCATAGCAGCTTTTAAAGCAGCTGCTAATGGGCTTTCTTGCGGTTCTTCTTGATTGATTTTGTTCATCAAGCGGCGTTCTTCGTGTTTCGACAGCTTTTTGCTGCGTTCCTTTTTATCCGCCATTTTTTCGGTGGTCCCATCGAATTTACAGCGGAAATAGGCGCCGTTTTTGCCTTCAATGATCTCCATCTTTCGGTGGCATTGCGGGCAGCGTCGGTTTGAAACTTTCGGGTCTTTCCGACGACGGTACTTGCAGGTCCCACTGGAGCAAACATAGATCTTGCCATCACGGGTATTTTTCTCCCGCAAGGGTTCGCCGCATTCGGGACAACGTTTTTGGGTCAATGAGAAATCTTGGTACTTGCTTTCGCTTTGCTTGATTTCTTTGACCAGTTGTTTTGTGTCTGCTTCGATTTGTGCGAGGAAGGTTTGGGCAGAATAGGTGCCTTTCGCAATGGCTTCCAGTTCCTTCTCCCATTTTTCCGTCAATTCTGGTGTCACCAAGGATGGATTGACTAAGACTAACAGCTGCTTGCCTTTTGGCGATACTTGCAAGCCGCTTGGGGTCCGCTCCATCAGCTCAGATTTGATCAGCTTTTCAATGATCTCCGCACGGGTTGCCGGCGTACCAAGACTGTGTTTTTCCATTTTGCCTAAAAGAGTTCCTTCATTCAACGGTTTCGGTGGTGTAGTCAACTCTTTCTGGATGGTAAACTCAGGCTTGACAGTACTGCCTTTTTGCCAAGCTATGTCACTGGTTTCTTCTTCAGAAGTCGTTTTCCATCCCGCTTCTAACACGGTATTGCGGTTGAATACAAAGGTTTCTGAACCAAAGGTCACGGTCACTTTCTGCTGCTGCTTTTTATGGGGTTTCGCAAAGAGCATCAAGAAACGACTAACGATCATTTGATAGATTCGTTGTTCATCGGTAGTTAATTTTTCATAACGTGCCCGCTGTTCCGTTGGCAATAGGGCATGGTGATCGGTAACTTTTTTATCATTGAAGACAGCTTGTTGCACCACTTGTCCGCCATTTTTCAAGTATCCTTTGACTTCTGGGGCAAAATCCGCAACTGCCTGCAGGCGTTCCTTCATGGTTGCCTTCATATCATTGGTCAAATACTTGGAATCCGTCCTTGGGTAAGTGACGATTTTATGGGTTTCATACAAGCTTTGAACAAGCGACAAGGTCTTCTTGGCTGAAAACCCATAACGCTGATTGGCTTCTCGTTGGATCTCGGTCAAATCATAAGGCAATGGTGCACTTTCTGTTTTGACCTTTTCTTCGATCGCTGTCACGCGACCATTTTGTTGACTCATTTGCTTGACCAATGCTTCGGCGTCGCTGCGTTCTTTTAGTTGATAGGGATTTTTTTGCTGCAGGCGAGCCTTGGCATCGCCTACGTTTAGGGTAATCACATGATAGGTTTGCGGACGGAAACTCTCGATCTGCATTTCCTGACTGCGCACCAAAGCTAAGGTAGGGGTTTGGACCCGACCCGCACTAAGATTGTCTTGATATTTGACCGTCAACGCCCGGGTGACATTCAACCCTACCAGCCAGTCGGCTTTTGCCCGCGCAAGGGCGGAGTAGTAAAGATTGTCGTAGTCCTTGGCTGACTGCAATTTTGCAAAGCCTTCTTTGATGGCTTTAGGGGTTTGCGAAGAAATCCACAAACGTTTGACTGGTTTGTCAAAACGAACCCACTCCAAAATCCAGCGAGCGACTAGCTCCCCTTCTCTTCCCGCATCGGTAGCGATCACGACTTCCCCGACATCTTTTCTTTGAGCCAACTGTTTGATGGCTTTTAGTTGATGACCGGTTTTTGGCAACGGCTTGATCCCGATGGACTTAGGGATCATCGGTAACGTTTCCATCTGCCATGATGCCCAGTCTTTGTTTAAATCTTCAGGCATTTTCAAGCCCAATAAATGACCAAGGGCCCAAGTAACGATCGCCTTGGGTCCTTCGTAATAATTTTTATGTTTTTGCTCACAGCCCAAAACTTTGCTGAGGTCTTTGGCAACGCTTGGCTTTTCCGCTAGAATTAGTTGTTTCATAAAAATCTTTCCTGCTTTCATCGACGACTTGCTGATATTCTTTGAGCAATGCCAGTCCAATATATTGTTGGAGGTAATCGTCGCATTCTTCGCACCAGCGTTCGTCTTCTTCATTCCAAAAAGCCGTCATAAAGTTTGATTTTGCATTTATGTACGAATACTCTTCTCTGATTTCTTGCCATTTTTGTTCATAAAATGACTGCGCCTCGCTGAAAGTTGCAAATGTGAACGCCTCTTGAATATCTGACTGCCATCCCTCAAAAAACCACCACGGTTCATTGTCCCCATACATGACTACTACTTGATACATTCCATTGCTCCTTTCACGATTCCTTCCTCATATTAGTCACTTTTACTTAAACTTGCAAGGAATAAGTTTCAGCATTTAAACATTGCTTTAAAAATTCATTAAACCCTCGTTTTTTTGTACGATTTATCGGTTGTTTAAGATTACATCATTTCTATGCCCCTATAGTCTAGCACAGATGTTTCCTGTTGTGAATATAACATCAAAAGATTAAAAAAATATCAAACAAGATTTATTTTAACCTCGTAAAAAAAATTTGTCTGCGATGGATATGCTACAATAATGACAATCACGAAATTGCCAGGAGGTGCCCCATGTATCTCGAACAAATCACTTTTCCCGATCAAGAGACCGAGTTTGATTTTTTCCTTTCCATCAAACGAACCGTTTATGATTCTTACTACCCTTTTCAGATTCTCAGTGCCCGCCTTTTTCAGCAGATCGATTTTGAACCGGTCACGATCTTATATGGCGGCAATGGTTCTGGCAAAACCACCGCATTGAACGTGATTGCCGAAAAGATCTACGCGCAGCGCTTTGCTGCGTATAATCGCTCGAATTTTTTTGAATCAAGGGATCGATCATCGCCGAGAAGAAGTATTCCAAGAATACTACCAAGCAAAGTATGCAGACTTTCGTTTCACGGGTTTTGACGATTACCATGAATTGAAGAAAATCAATCTTGCACGATCCAACACACAGTCCAAATTCACCCGCAAGCACTTGATCGACAATGTCCGAGAATATTCCAATGGTGAAAGTGCCTTTCGCTTCTTTCAAGAAAAGATTCGTCCCAACAGCCTTTACTTATTAGATGAACCAGAAAATTCTCTTTCTGCTGAGCGTCAGCTGGAACTGGTGCAGTTACTGGAAGATTTTGTTCGCTATGAACAGTGTCAGTTCATTATTGCTACCCATAGTCCTTTCGTTTTGTCTTTAAAGGAAGCCAAAATCTATGATTTGGATCAAACGCCCGTCGATGTTCGGAAGTGGACCCAGTTAGCTAGTGTCCAGCAGTATTACCGCTTTTTTCAAGCACACCAAGCCGAATTTGATGATCGATCATGAGCCAAGCAACCCAGTTTCCGTCAAAGATTTCTTTTGGCGGCTTTTTTTTCCGCCACACTCACACAAAGACTAAAATCAAATTGATCAGAGCAATAAAGAAGGCGACAACTCCCGCAATTTTGCCCCACTTGACTTCTGCTTGATTATACTGATCGGAATGCCCCGCAATTTGAGAGGACAAAAAGTAGAACTTTTTAAAAACAAGCAAATACCCGGCTAAACCCAATAGTACGGCTAAGGCAAGATGGTTGATTTGGCTTGAAATGACCTGAGTCTGATGAAGCATCACCACCCCTAAGACACTAACGACAAACCCCCATTTCATGAGATTGGCTTTGGTACGATTCATGCTCCTCCTCCTTTCTTTTAAAAATGCCAATACATCAAAAACATTCATTTTCTATCTAAATTATAGCATAATTTGACTATTTTTTTAAAATGGAAAGCGCTCGCTCTAATCGGTTTTTCGAATTGATTTATAAAAAGCCCTAGCTAAGTGCAACTGATTGGTTCAGTGTTCTTAGCTAGGGCAGATTGTGTTAGTGGTTAAACATATTGTAATTCTTTGGCTTCTTTGTAGGCTGCATCGATCAAACCGCCGCCCAAGCATTCCATCCCGTCATAAAAAACGACTGCTTGTCCAGGAGTGATGGCGCGTACTGGTTCGTCAAAAATCACTTCTGCTCGATCTCCATCTAATAGACGCACCGTTACCGGTACATCTTGTTGACGGTAGCGGAATTTTGCTGTGCATGAAAATTCCGTGCCGCGGTCTTGTTCTGTAGTAAAGTGGATTTGGCTTGCTTCCAAGCGATCTGCATACAAAGCGGGGTGATGGAATCCTTGTCCCACATACAAAGTGTTGGTCGCTAAGTCTTTTCCTACGACAAACCATGGTTCTTGAGTGGCACCGCCGCCGCCAATGCCTAAGCCTTGACGTTGTCCGATGGTGTAGTACATCAAGCCATCGTGTTGTCCTTTGACTTCGCCATCTAATGTAACCATATTGCCTTTTTTCGCTGGCAAGTAATTACTCAAAAATTGTTTGAAATTCTTTTCTCCGATAAAGCAGACACCCGTGGAATCTTTTTTCTTGGCTGTTGCTAGACCTGCCCGTTCAGCGATCGCTCGTACTTCTGATTTTTCCATGCCGCCTAGGGGGAACATGGTTTTGCTCAATTGTTCTTGTGACAATTGGCTTAAGAAATACGTTTGATCTTTGTTGTTATCCACGCCTCGCAACATATGAGTCACGCCGTTTTCATCAACGGTCACTTGCGCATAATGGCCAGTTGCTACATAATCGGCACCAAGATCCATCGCATAATCCAAAAAGGCTTTGAACTTGATTTCCTTGTTACACATGACATCTGGATTAGGTGTCCGTCCGGCACGGTATTCTGCAAGGAAATATTCAAATACACGGTCCCAATATTCTTTTTCGAAATTCACTGAATAATAAGGAATCCCGATTTGCGCAGCCACTTTGGCTACGTCTTTGTAGTCTTCTGTTGCGGTACAAACACCGTTTTCATCGGTATCATCCCAATTTTTCATAAAGATCCCGACAACATCATACCCTTGTTCTTTCAGCAAAAGTGCTGTTACTGACGAGTCTACCCCGCCACTCATTCCAACCACCACACGGGTGTTTTCGTTAGACATGATCGTTTCACCATCATTTCAATTATAGATTCTGAAATCATCTACGATTTGAAGGTCGCAACTTTTCAGTAATTTGCATTATACAACAAAACACAAAAAAGTTCACTGTTTGCTGTCTTTTCTTATAAATTCCTTTTTTAGAAAAGTCATCTGGAGGAAACCCGCTGTTCGTTCTTCCCCCATTCAGCCCAATAGAAGAAGCGCTGCTTTTTGTGTATCTTATCGATAGCCGTCCAAACGACTCCCATTGTTCAAAGACAACTAGATAAGCGAATGCTAAGAAGCCGCATTTTACCTTTTAAACGGTCGTTTGTCATAAAATCGTATGGAATTCTTCAGGAAAAGCAGAAATGCCGCTATCAGAAAAAGACTATACTTCTTTTAGATACTACTTTATGAGGAGGGGCATTTCATGAGATCACACACAGGGATATCGAAAACTAGGAGAAACGACGGAAAGAAAAGAAAGAGCCTTGCACTGCTGTTTTTTCTCATCGGTGGTGTTTTTGTCATTCATTACGTGATTGATCAGGTCAGGGATGTTGCGTTTGATCAGACAGCGCTTGTCTCAAAAGAGTTCACTCACCGAGCCAATCAAGTGATTCAACAAGCGATGGCAGACACGCAGCAACTGTCGTTGATTGTACAAACCGATCAACGCTGGGGCAATGACACATATGGATATGGAGAAGCGCAAAATACGTTTGCAGCAAACGGGTGCGCTATTGCTTCTTTAGCGATGATCGATTCTTTTTGGACGGATCATCCGTCGAATCCTGACAAATTATTAAAGTGGGCTGGCGATCAATTTTATCTTCCCAAACAAGGAACGAGTTGGCAAATCTTTCCTCAGTTTGCCGAAGCTTTTGGTTACCAATTTGCCGATTTAGGAAGTTCCTTTGCGGCTGCCTATGAGAAAATGACACAAGGTATCCCCGTTGTGGTCTCGGTTCAAGCAGGAACCTTTACGACCTCAGGACATATCATGGTATTGGCTTTGAACAAAGAAGGAAATGTTCAAGTATTCGATCCTAATGATTCCCCCGAAAAAGCCCATTATGAGAAAAGCTACCCTAACGATGTCTTTCAAGCAGAAGGAATCCATTATTGGAGCTTTTGGCTTTGATGTTCTGATCGGCTGAAGCGACAAAAAAAGACTAGCCGAAGCTAGTCTTTTGCTTATCTTACTATTATTGAACGCGTGGTTCGTTGTTTTCTTGAATACGCGTCGTTGTTCGGTTGAAGGCACCTTTGGCTTTACGTGTTTGTTTTGACGCAAAGTCGCCAGTTGTTTCTGCCGCACTGCTTACTTTGTCTTGAACTGTTTCAGAGTCTTTTTCGAATTGTTCACGTGTTTTGACATCTGCTACGTTCACGTTTACTTCGATGACGTCTAAATTCGTCATTTTGTTGACTTGTGTTGAAACAACCTCTTTGATTTGGTCGTAGATCGTGGTCATGTCGCTGCCGTATTCTGCAACGATATCAAGATCGACTGCCACTTGTTTTTTCCCAACTTCAACGTTGATCCCTGAAGTCACATCATCGGTGTTGACTAATTTACCTGCAATATTTGAGAAGAAACCGCCATCGACTGTTAAGAGTCCGTCTACAGATTCTAATGCAATGCCTACGATTTTTTGAATCACTTTATCTTCGTAAGTTAATTCTCCTTTAACACCTGTTGTTGGTTTTGTTTGGTTTTCCATCGTACATTCCTCCTACTATAATCTTGATATAAATTAAACTAATAATGTTACCAAAGTTAACGGCGCGGTCTTTGAAATTGTTCAAAGAATCCGACTTCTTTGAGATAAAATCCCAGATACATACCTAGTGCCGTAAACAGCACCAGCAGTATGGTTTTCAAAAAGCCGATCGTTAGAAACAGGATCGCTAGGATCAAACCGAAACCTGCAAAGATAAGCGGGATCTTATAGTGGTAGAACCATTCACTCATACCTGTTCCTCCTAAACTACACGCGGCTGGTCATGGGCTGCTGGCGTTTCTTGCGTATCTTTTAAGACAACTTCCGTTTGGATATTGCTTTCGATACCGAAAAGCTGCTGCAGACTGCTGCTGATCTCACCAACCAATGCTTCTTGTTTTTGCGGGATGGCTGCTGTTTGTTTCATTTCTCCATCGATTTTTACGGATACTTTATTCTTGACGATTTTGATTTTTACGGATGGCTGATGGATGAAATCTGCTTGTTTCACCCGTTCAAGCACAAAATGCTCTAACGCCTTCTTCTGAATCACTAAATCGCCTGTCTTATGGGAAATGATCAAGCGGTCCGAACGTTTTGGATAAAACAAAACGACAAAGAGCGCGATCACGGTAAAAATGGCGAAGCCAACAGATAACCAAAAGAGCAGCATACTCATGGAAGATCCGACCCAAGGATATTCATCCAAAGGAATCAAGTAAACAGGCAATGAAGCCGCTTGCTGATTGGCGATGATCCCAAAATAAAAGACAAGTAAGAGTAAAAGCAATCCGATGATAAAAATCACTTTAGAAATCTTACGCATTGGCAACCTCCTTTACTGCTTTCTACTTAAAGCATACACATTTCTTAAATATCCATCAAATAATAACTCTTGGAATCGATTATTTTTTACATATAAAGTTTATTTTTATCAAAAAAATTTCCTTAATCAAAGCTTGCTGTCAAAGTCATCACAAAAAAAGCAAGCCGCCCAAATCTGTTTGGACGCTTGCTTTTTTTGTTATCTGTTAACGAGCCAGCTTAGTAAGTTCTTGTTGTTTTGCATGATACAACACCGCCAGTTCATTTTCGGAAACTGGCCGACCAAAAGGACGCGGCTGTGGCAGAAACGCCAATTCTGATGCATCGACTCCTACGTTGAGATTCTCAGCGATCGGTACACTGTGATGATGAATATGCCATGCAGATTACGGCTGTTTTTGGTGATCCCCAGCAGCATAGGATAATGGGTCAGTATAAATTGCTGATGAGCAAACTTCAGCAAGACACCGACATCTTCAAACGCATACTTTTCGGCTCCCAAACAACCAGGATCATGCTTGCGCAAGTACGCAAAGAAAGCTCGGGTATCATGATTGCCTTTGATAAAAACGATTTTGCCCTGCAGCTGTGCTAACAGCGCAGCAATTTCTGGAAAGCCCGCTTCGTAATCAGGGTGCATCGCGACATCCCCTAAATGATAGACGACATCTTTATCCGCAACGACCTCATTCCAGCTGGCGATCATCGTTTCATGCATTTGCGTCACTGTCTCAAAGGGGCGTGGGGCAAAGTCATTGTCCCCGAGCAAGGCTGCATGAAAATAGTGGGTATCAGACGTAAAAAATTTCATAGTCGCTCCTTACCTTGGTGCTTTTTCTGTGATCAGCGTCTTTAAATCATCGCTAGCGGCTGCTTTTTCGTCGGTGCAGGAAACCGCGCATCGATTGCTGCCAATTCGCTTTGGGAAAAAACGATTTTGCAAGCTTCAATGTTCTGCAGCATATGCAGCGAGTCACTGGTTTGGGGGATCGCTAAGACGTGGGGTTGTCGAAGGGTCCATGCCAAAAGCAGCTGAAAGATCGTGCAGCCTTTGGCTTCTGCCAGCTCTTTCAACACTTCATCATTTTTGAAGTGGTGCCCTAGCCGATCGCCTTGAGCAATGGGTGAGTAGGCAATCACAGGAATCTCAGCCTCTGCCTGCCAAGGCAAAAGATCGTATTCGATCCCCCGGGCACCTAAATTATAGAGTACTTGGTTGGCGGCACATTGATCGCCGTTTTCTAACCGCAACAGCTCCTCCATATCTGCCACGTCAAAATTAGAGACACCCCATGCACGAATCTTTCCAGAGGCTTTGGCAGCTTCTAGTGCGTCAACTGTTTCTGCTAACGGCACATCTCCTCGCCAGTGGAGCAGATACAGATCAAGATAGTCGGTGCCTAAACGCGTTAAGCTGCGGTCTAAAGCTTTCGGCAATTCATCTGCGGAGGCATTCCAGGGATAGACTTTTGAAATCAAATAAAGATCCCCTCGTGTAAAGGGCTGGATCGCCTTGCCAACTAGCGTTTCTGCGTTTCCCTCGCCGTACATTTCTGCGGTATCGATGACAGCCGCTCCAGCTTTGATGCCCGCTTGCAACGCATCGATCTCGGCTTTTTCCTTGGCTGGGTCATCCCCCATATGCCAAGTCCCCATGCCGACGGCTAGCACTGATTGCTTGTTTAAGGTTCGTTTCATCTTGATTCCCTCTTTCTCGTCTTAACTCATCCTGTTCCTGCGAACACCTTGGGTTTGTTTTCTATAGTATAAAAAGAAACCGCCAAAGATACAAAAGAAGTGTATCAATCCCATGCCTGCTTGGCGGAGTGACACACTTCTTGCCCTTTGAACGATATAGCTGCTTTTGACAAAAGCTTACGCTTTGACAAACAACCCGCGGCTGATAAAACCATCCATTAAAAAGTAAAATTTTTCTTGCAGCATTTTGTGCTGTTCATCTTTGAAAATATTGACTGCTTTTAACCCATTGGCTGTCGTGATGGACATCTTGAAGGTTTGCAAATCTTTTGCAACAGTGATTTTTAATTTAAAGCCTTCTTTGCTTTGGGGTGTTGCTTCAAGGCCGCGAATCAATTGGAAGTTGCCGCCGTTCGTTTCTGTAAAGCCATTGTCCCGCAACGTATATTTTTTTGCTTCAGGAGCAATGCGGTATTGGGTTGCTGCGCCTAAAACGGTTGCTGTTGTTTCAAATGCCATGTTCTTCACCTCTTTAACATCATTTCTTTCATTATAAATAGTTTTCAGCGAGATTGCTAGCTGTTCTCCTACTTTTTCGTGGCTAAGACAGTTTCTGCTAATAGCTGAGCAAATGCTTCGATTTCCGCCAATGTGTTGCCATAGCCAAAGCTGACTCTGACCGATTCCCGAATAGCTGGATGCTCTTTGCCCACCATCGCTTCGAGCACATGGGAGGGCTCCACATTGCCCGCCGTACAAGCGCTGCCTGTCGAGATCGCAGCCCCTTTTAAGTCCAATTTCATCAGCAGCAAGTCACTGCTGACACCTGGGAAACGCAGATTCAAAATATGCGGCAATTTGTGTGCTGGATCACCATTCAACTGAACATCGATGCCTTGTGCTGCTAAGGTCTCCATCAGCACATCGGCAAACGTTTGATATTGTTCCGCCGCTGCTTGCTGCGTTTCGGGGGTATGCAAAGAAGCTGCTTTGGCCATTCCCATGATGGCTGCTAAGTTTTCCGTCCCTGCTCGCCGTTTTTCTTCTTGCTCGCCGCCATGGAGTAGCGCAGGCAGCGACAAGCCATCTCGTTTATACAAAAAGCCGATCCCTTTTGGTCCGTTGATTTTGTGAGCAGAAATGCTTAGAAGATCAATACTGTTTTCATTGATTTCAAGCGGGATCTTGCCATAAGCTTGCACGGCATCGGTATGAAACACGGCGGGATGCTCCCGTAAAAGGGCCCCAATTTCTGCAATCGGCAGCAAATTGCCCGTTTCATTGTTTGCCGTCATTATGGATACTAAAATCGTATCGGGACGTAAGGCAGCCTCAACTTCACTGACGGCCAATTGCCCCTTTTGATCTACGGGCAAATAGGTCACCTCAAAGCCTAAGCCTTCTAAATAGCGCATACTCTCAATGACCGCCGGATGTTCGATCTGGGTCGTAATGATATGTTTGCCTTGTGCTTGTTTGCTAAGGGCTGTACCGATGATTGCTGTATTATCACTTTCGGTACCACCACTATTAAAAATGATCTCATGTTCTTTGACTCCTAGCTGCTGAGCGATCGCTTGACGAGCCAATTCTAATTGGGTGTGGGCGTCTCGACCATAATGATGAATGCTTGATGGATTGCCAAAAAATGTCTGCATCGTTTCACTCATCACTTTGATCACTTCTGGATGCAGCGGTGTCGTTGCTGCATGATCTAAGTAAACCATTCTTTTCACCTATCCTTCATTACTGCCATTATAACAAATCTTCCTCAGACGTCTATCGTGAGTGTCCATACGAAAAAACCTGTCAGTCAAAAGCGGAAAAATCGCCAATGATGACAGGCAGCTGAACGAGTTCAGCCTTACGAAAAATCAGGAACGTGTGCTGTTTTGCTTGTGCGGCTCACGTCACTTACTGATCGTTTTATTTTTTTCCAGGTTCAGAGGCAATGACAGTCAATTCACCAACCAATTCCCATTTCTTGATCGGGTTTGGCAAAATGCAACTCGTGCCCATTTTTAGTTCATAGGAATGACCGTCGATCATCAAATGCCCATACCCATCGATCACGGTCATCAAGGTATAATCGGCCTTTTGTGCCAACGATAATTTTCCACGTACTTCCCACTCATACACATTGAAAAATGGCGTTTCAAGATAGGTAACAACTGCTGATTGTCCTTGTTTAACCTCACGGATCGATAATTCTGGCGTCCGTGCAGGAATCGTCGTCACATCGATCGATTGTTGGATATGCAGCTCCCGAGTTTGTCCTTGATCATCGGTACGATCATAGTCGTACACCCGATAAGTCGTATCCGAACTCTGCTGGGTTTCCAAGATCATGATCCCTTTTCCAATGGCATGGATCGTTCCACTTGGCACATAGAAGAAATCGCCTTTTTTCACAGGGACTTTTGTTAACAAATCATCCCAACGACCCGCTTCGATCATTTCCGCAAGTTCTTCTTTGGTTTGTGCATGGTGGCCATAAATGATTTCCGCACCTGGTTCGGCATCAATGATGTACCAGCATTCCGTTTTCCCTAATTCCCCTTCATGGGCTAACCCATACGTGTCATCAGGATGGACTTGAACGGATAGATCATCTTCCGCGTCTAAAATTTTAATTAATAATGGAAAGACTGGTTCGTCTGAATGACCAAATAGTTCTTGATGGTCTTGCCAAAGATCCGCCAATGTTTTGCCTTTAAACGGACCATTTTCAATGACGCTCACCCCATGAGGATGCGCACTGATCGCCCAATCTTCACCGATCTTGTCGCTCGGTAAATCAAAACCAAAAACAGAATGCAGGCGACTGCCGCCCCAAATTTTCTCTTGAAAAACAGGTTTCATAAACAATGGTTCCATAATTGTTCCCCTCTCTAGTTGTTCGTGCATATTATAGCATGAATCCGCTTATTCGGCAGATTCTTTTAAGTAACATTGCAGGATTTCGTCACGATGACCCAAGTAGCTTTCTCGATGATCCACTGGATGGACCCGATTCGATAAGAAAATAAACGCTTTTTTGTTAGGGATATCTACTGCGAGAAACGTGCCTGTATAGCCTGTATGAAATAATTGGTACGGCGCACCCAATAAGTCCCAGCCATAGGTGCGGGGCTTTGTGCTTTCAGGCGTCTGCCGCTGAGCCAGCGCCTGCATGACTTTTTCTGAGAAAAACGGCGCCCCTTGCTGCTGACCATTTGCCAGTAACAGTTGAACGAAAAGCGTCAAGTCATCCACGGTAGAAAACAACCCTGCGTTGCCGGCATGGTTTCCCAACACCCGTGCTTTAGGATCGTGGGTGATTCCTCTAAGGATGCTGCCGTCTGGCTGCTGCTGGGTAGGCACGATCATTGGCAGCTGTGAGGGAGGAAAAGGCGGAAAGCCGCTGTTCTTCATGCCTAAAGGCGTCAAGACTTCTTCTTGAAAAATCTCGGTCACTGGTTTTTGATACAGCTCCTCCAATAAAAAGCCCAGCAAAATCGTCCCAGTATCCGTATAGTTGACCGTTTGACCGATCGTATCACTGCTTTCAAGCTGCAAATACGCCTTGCGCAAGGCAGCAGCATCCAACTGGTCTCGATAAGGAATCCACGTGTTGATGGCTGCCGTATGCGTCAGCAAGTGCTTGATCGTTACCCGATCGTCTTTAAACGCTGGCAGCCAACGAGTAAGCGGCGCCTCCATTTCGATTTTTCCTTGATCCCACAATTTTAACAGAACACTCGTTGTACAAACGACTTTCGTCAATGAGGCTAAATCAAACAAATGATCTTTCGTCATAGGTTCGGTTTTCGGAAGAAGCGCTGCCTGTCCGAATACATGGGTCTCTTGGGTTTCACCAGCGATAAAACGCAGCACCGCTCCTGGGAAAACGGTCGGCATTTTTTCTTGAATGAGCTGTACTGTTTTTGGGTACATTGTCATCGTTCCATACTTGCTCCTTTCAGGCTTGTCTTGCTTCTAACTTTAGCACTTTTCGCCAATGAAAAAAACTACCCATTAAGGATAGTTTTCAGATTTTTTTCTAATCAGTATTACATAGATTACTCGTCGACTGGTGCAGCTTTTGCTTGCGCCTTTTGGATGATTCTCAAATAACTGTAACACGCACATTGGCTACCTAGTCCCCCTACGATCAATCCCGCGAGTAAGGGATGGATCAAGACGAGCAGTAAAGCGAGGCCACTCAACAGCCCTAGCAACATCAGTGTCTGCAACGGTGCCCAAAAGATGATGAAAAAGCTTTTGATCAAGGCGAGCCGCAGGGGTGCCGCCAAATGCACACTGTCGCAGATAAAATACAGCAACCACACGAGTAAAATGATACTTAAAAACAAATAGCCGACAGCCAATAAGGGCAACTGAAAGGAATCGATTTGGCGATAAGAGCCTAACAGCAGCAAAGCGAGACTACCGAAAAAGAGGCCTGCGGCAAAACTGCGCCGATAATTTTCCCGATAGAGCCGCCAAAAGGTCCCTCTGATGGCCTGACGTGGTTCTTGATAGTACAACCAACGCCGCATGACCCCAAATAAAGCAAAGGTCGCTGGCAAAAGAATGCTAGGAAAACTAATGATCAAACCAACCAAAGAGAAAAGAAACTGACGAGGAGAGCTGGGGAAAATCAGCCCCAAAGCTAGCAATAGAACGGGCAGATTGAACAGTAACCAGTAGCCATTCAAAAGCAACATACTAGCTATCGCTTGACTGGCACCATACCAACGATACCATCGTTCATTTCCCATCAGTCCGCCTCCTTTCTCTAATCAGCTGATTTACCCTCTAGCGGGCTAAGTTTTGTAGATTTTGCTGCCATTTCTCTGTTTGATAATCCAGCAACTCTTGATAGCCAGCTGCTTGTGCTTGGGCTTCCGCCTCAGCAAAGATGGCGCGCACTTCTTCATCGCTGTCAGCAAAGATCGCTGAAGCATTGGCTTCTTCAAAAATATCGTTGATCCGTTGCTGAATAATTCCTTCTGGTGAGTCTGGCATCGGGTTGATCGCCGCAAATTCCGTGTCGTCTTTTTGCGTATCCCAAGTGATGGCATGCTGCCATTTCGTTGCCCAGTTCATTTGATCTTCTGGAAGATTTAACTCAAATTTTGTTTTGGTATTGTCTAAAAAGGCGGAGTTGCCGTTCCATTGGAAACTTGATGTTGCTTGCTCGATCTCTGAAACGCCTGCACTGTCTTCTGCATAGGCATCCGTAAATTGCGTATAGCCTTCTTCGTCAAAGCCATCCCAATACTGGCCTTCTGGACCAAACATCAAGATCGATTGGCCCAACGGTCCAGTCAACCAGTCTAAGAAGGCAAAGACTTTTTCTGGGTCTTCTGCATTTCTAGTAATGACACTGACATTCCACCCTAGCATTTCATAGGAACCTGGGAAAATATTGTCAGGGTCTAGTCCTGGTTTTGCAATCGGCTCGATATAGAAATACCCCGCATCTGGATTTTGTTCTTGCAAGATGTAATGGGCATCGCGAGCATAGTTGGACGGGCTGGCAGCCGCATAGACAGCTACACGACCACTGGTTACTTTTTCTGCCACCATATCTGCATCTTGGGTCAAGGTATCTTGGGTCATCAAGCGCTCACGGTACAGTCTTGACGCATATTCAATCGATTCTACGTAGTTTTCATTGGCAAAGATCGAGGTCAATACGTCGCCTTCAGGAACAGCGCGAATGCGGATATCTGCTGGTGAACGCCCTTCTGCAAATGCGGAGTACAAGACATTGATCCCTTGTCCGCTGACATCTGTTTCAAATGGAATGACATCAGGAAACTCTGTTTGAACTTCTTTCAAATACTCATAAAGATCCTCTGTTGTTTTCAATTCTGGCGCACCTAAAGCATCATGGATCTCTTTATTGACGACATAACCGGCATTCCCGAAAGGCTCCGAGCTATACCAGTTGGGAAACTGATAAAGTTTGCCGTCTTCTGAACGAAGCATGTTCAGGATGTCTTCTCCCGCCCATTCTTTCAAGTTTGGATACTTATCCAAGTAATCATCAAATGGCACTAAGGCACCCGCTTCTCGCAGCCGTTCCACATCCGACCCTCGATCAAGCCAAATAAAATCAGGTAGATCATCGCCAGCGATCATTGTGCTTAGCCGCTGTGCTGCATTCCCGCCACCATCGATTGCGCGAATATCTACCTTGGTCAGTTCTTTGATAGCAGCAGTTGCTGGATCATCTCCCCAACGATCCATCGTGTACCAATCATAATTACCAAACATCGTGATCTCCAACGGTTCACTACCTAATTCAAAGACCTCCGAACTGTCACGGTCATTCGCTGCCGCCCCATCACTTTCTTTTGTCCCTGACTCACTGCCGCAAGCAGCCAGTAAGAGACTCATCGCAGTCACTGACAGCACGCTTTTTAATACCTTTGCTTTCATTCTTTTATCCCCTTTCAACGTTTCGTTCCTTCTCCCCTCTAATCAAGAGAGTTCCTCCTGCTCTGCTAATCTTTCAACGAACCAATCAATACACCTTTTACAAAATACTTTTGGACAAACGGATAAACCATTACGATCGGCAAAGTCGCCACCATCATAATTGCCATTGATAAGGACTTGCCAGTGACACCAGTCATTTCCGCCAAACGTGCTGCTGAGCCAGAATCGATTTGACTCATTTGCGAACTCACCGTATTCGAATTCAAGACTCGTTGCAAAAAGGTCTGCAAGGGAATGAGATGATCTGAAGTAATGTAGATGCTTGGCATAAACCAATCATTCCAATGCCCAACGGCGGTAAATAGCGACAAAGTGGCAATGACTGGACCTGATAACGGCAAAATGATTCGGAAAAACGTGCCCCAATACCCACACCCATCAATTTTCGCTGAATCCTCCAATCCTTTCGGCAGTTGCTGAAAGAACGTACGGAAGATGATCATATTCCAAACACTGATCAGACCAGGAATGATCATTACCCAAAAAGAATCCATCAGTCCAAGTGAACGTACCACTAAAAAGGTTGGAATCAAGCCGCCGCTGAAGAACATCGTGAGGATGAAAAAAATCGTAATAAATTTTCGCCCCATCAGTTCTCTTTTTGACATTCCATATGCTGCCATCGCTGTCAGCATGATAGATGAAAACGTCCCGATCACTGTCCGTAAGACACTGATGAAAAAGGCATTCATCAAGCGCTGATCTTGAAAGACGATCTGATAGTTTTCCAACGTGAATTCTCTTGGCCAAAACGTGATCCCACCAGTCACCGTGTCACGTCCAGAATTAAAGGAAATCACCAGCGAATTCCAGAAGGGATAAAACGTCAAGAATGCAAGCGTTATCAAGAAGAGGTAAATAAAAATCATCATCGCTTGGTCGCCCCAATTTTTCTTCATTGTTCATTTCCTCCTCTGCTGATTACCATAAGCTGTGACCCACTTTGCGTGCGAAAAAGTTTGCTCCGCTCAAAAGAGTGACACTAATGACTGCTTTGAACAAACCAACAGCTGTTGCGTATGAATATTGAGAGTTGCTGATCCCTACCCGATACACATAGGTATCAATGACATCCGCCACATTTCTAAGAGCTGGATTGCTCCCCAGTAAAAGCAAATCTTCAAAGCCCGCATTCAATAAGTTGCCGATCTCCAAAATGAGAAAAATCGTAATGATTGGAACGATCGAAGGCAGAGTGATCAAAAAGACTTGCTGAAATTTCGTTGCGCCATCTAGTGATGCTGCTTCGTACAGTTGCGGATCGATCCCAGCAATGGCTGCCATATAGACGATCGAGCCAAAGCCAATCGATTTCCAAAGATTTGTCGTAACGATGATCGTCCAGAAATAGCGAGGGATCGATAAAAAGTTGATTGGTTCATCGATCAGGTTTAAACTCTCCAAAGCAATATTTAAGCTACCGTTATCCATCGATAAAATCGACATCGTAAATCCCGCCACGATCACCCATGATAAAAAGTGTGGGAGATAAGTAATCGTCTGCACCACACGCTTGAAGGCAACGTTCTTGACCTCGTTAAGCATCAATGCCAACAAAATCGGTGCTGGAAAACAAATAGCAATCTTTAGCACACTGATCATAATGGTATTCCGTAAAATTTCCCAAAAACGTGGTTCACTAAAAAAGCGCCGAAAATTATCAAAGCCGATCCATGGACTGCCTGTCATACCTTCAAAAATATTGTACTGTTGAAACGCCATCAAAATCCCGTACATTGGGATATAACTAAAAATGCCTACCAGTAAGATCGCAGGCAGTACCATCATCTGCAGATCCCACTGAGCAAAATATCGCTGTATCCACTTTTTTTCCATCACATCTACTCCTTGTCTTCCCAATTCCACCTTGTCGCACCCACAATAGAAACCGCATACAAAATAAACAACGAACAATCTCTGCGTCCAGAGCCATCGAATCTCGATTCTTTTTTATTATAAATTAAGAATAACCACAATTCAATATAATGTTTAGGTTTTTTGAATCATAATGGCTATTATATTAAGTTTTAAAATAAGCACCCAAACTATTAAATAACAAAACAAGAAAAGTCAAATAGATTGGACCTGCTCTGCTAATACAGATAAACTACCGTTTTTTCAATGATTGGTCTTCAAATCGATGTAACAGGTTTTTGCACTCTTTCGTGCGAAATAAAAACAAAAGTTTCTTTTTTTGACAAAAAAAAGAAAAAGCAGAGAATCGGCCTCTCTGCTTTTTCTTTCATAACCTATTATTTTTTAACGATAAACCACCATTCGATACCGATCGCATCGTAGGTCGTCAACAACTTCCGTTTTTTGTCGATGAAGAACTCTTGGTTCTTCTCAGACAAGTGTTTTTCCAATGTATCGATATCTTCTTGACTGATGGAGATTTTCAAGAAGTCTAAGCCAAGCACCTCATGGGTCGGCAAATCGATCGTACCACCTTGTGCTTCAGTCAAGCCGACTTGGAAGTCACCATCATTGAGGATAAATTCCTTCGTTTCGGCTTCTTTTGTTTTCAAGCCTAAGCTTTCTTCTAAGAAAAGCTGCTCTTTGGCTAGATCACTGACGTTTAAATACAGCTTGCCAAAATGAGCTTCTTTTGATAAGCCAGCCGCTTTTGCAGGTGCCGCTTTGATCAATTCTGCTTCGTCTTTTGGTACCGCAGTTCCTGCGGGTGCTGTAAATAAGACTTCAATTTTGTTCCCTTCTGGATCAGCTATAATAAAGCCTAATTGATTCGCTTCATAACGAGCTTCTTCGAAAGCAATCGCTTTTTGTTGGGCATTGCTCGCGATAGTTGCCGCTTCTTCTAATGAGGATACGGCTAAGACGATGCGCTGCATTTTTTTGATCTCGCCGAAGTGATCGTTGGCACGCGGGCTTTCTTCCAACCATAAAACTTCTCTATCTAATCCTTTTAGACCAAAGATGGCCAATTCATTTTCTTCTCTTTTCAACTCAAAACCAAGTACATCCCGATAAAAGGCAATCGCTTGATCGCGGTCTTTTACCCGGATTGCAACAGTCAGCAACTTCGTACTGCTCCCCAATAAGAAATCTGTCATTGTTTCTCCCCCTACTTACATATGTACTCATTGTACTGATAAAACGAAATTCTAGCAAATGAAATCCCTACCTATTTTATTCTTTTTTTAGAGAAAATAAGAAGAAAAGCACAGAAAAGTCAGAATTTTGCATTTTTATGAGTAGAGAAGAGGCATTTGGGTGTTGCTAATGGCTTCAGCTACAGACAGCTGCGGCTGGACTTGCCGCGAGGATCTGGGTTCCTAAATGATCGATTCGATCGGTGATACAAACGGCAGCTACCCCTGCTTTCAAGGCTTTCTGCGCACTTTTTAGTTTTGGCAGCATGCCGCCTGTGACTACTTCTTCGGTGATCAAACGGGGGATCTCTTCAAAAGAAACAGCCGATAACCACTGGCTTTCTTGCTTGATCCCAGGGACATCCGTCAACAA
The DNA here is from genome assembly GCF_002140755.1 of Enterococcus sp. 5B3_DIV0040. Lineage (NCBI taxonomy): Bacteria > Bacillati > Bacillota > Bacilli > Lactobacillales > Enterococcaceae > Enterococcus > Enterococcus sp. 5B3_DIV0040. The sequence goes on along the minus strand of NZ_NGLC01000002.1, from coordinate 766,074 downwards.
ATATAGTTTTTCGGCTTGTAAACTGGCAGCAACCTGACACGCTACTTCATCGGCATTGATGTTCAGCCATTGCCCCTCTGGGGTAATTCCTAGCGGTGCCAGGATCGGGACATGTTTTTTCTCTGTCAAGAGCTTCAGGAAAGCAGCGTTGATTTGTTGAACCTTCCCCACCTGTCCTAATTTTTCTTCATCAATGACTTCTCCTTGAATCAGTTGATCACAGCCAGCATTCAGTCCTACGGCGTGGAACCCAGCTTGCTGGAAAGCGGTCGTGATCAGCGGTTGAACTTGTCCCAAAAGGACCATTCTAGTTACTTCAAGCGTCTGGGGGTCGGTCACCCGCAGGCCGTCTTTGATCGTGACTGTCAACGCCATTTTCTCCATCATTTCTGAGATGTAGTGACCACCGCCATGGACGATGACTACTTTTTTGCCCGCAGCTTGCCAGTCTGCTATCGTCTCAAAGAATGACGGGGTTAAATTGTCTGAGGCGACACCGCCGATTTTTACTACGATCGTTTCCATCTACTCGCTCCTTTTTGTCTAGTACCTGATTTCTTTCAGGTATGATATAGTGCGTTGATTTTCACATAGTCATACGTCAGATCACAGCCCCAAGCGGTGCCAACACCTGCCCCTTCTTTCAGCTCGACAACGACTTTGACTTCATTTTCCGCCAATTGTTCTTGCATGATGGTTTCGTCAAAAGCTACCGGTGTCCCTTGGACAAAGACGGGAATGTCGGCTAATGCAATCGATACCGTTGCTGGATCGATCGGCTGCCCACTATAGCCCACTGCACATAAGATACGCCCCCAGTTCGGGTCTTTGCCAAAGAGGGCTGTTTTGACCAGTGGCGAACCAACGATGGTTTTGCTGATCATTCGGGCTGCTTCATCGGTCACAGCTCCACTCGTGTGAGCTTCGATCAATTTGCTGGCGCCTTCTCCATCCTTTGCAACTGCTTTGGCTAGTGCGGTCAGAACTGCTTTGAGCATCCCTTTAAACTCATGATAAGCTGGCGTGTCAGCTTCAATCGTTGGATTTTTGGCTAACCCGTTGGCTAAAACTAACACCATATCATTGGTGGATGTATCGCCATCGACCGTGATTTGATTGAAGGTAACGTCGGTTAATTCTTTCAGCAGTGCTTGCAAGAGTGCTGGAGCGATCGCCGCATCCGTCGTAACAAAGGCCAGCATCGTAGCCATATTGGGATGGATCATACCAGACCCTTTGGCACAGCCCGCAACAGTCACCGTTTTGTCAGCGATCGTTGATTGGATGACACTGCTTTTTTCAGTCAGATCCGTCGTCAAAATCGCTCTTTGAAATCGGTGGGCATCCCCTTGCCTGTTTAGTTGCTGAATCCCTGCAGTGATTTTTTCCATCGGTAAGCTCTTACCAATGATCCCGGTGGAGGCTACCGCAAAGGCTTCGGGACTCGTATGCAGCTGGGCTGCTGCCAATTCGGCCATCTCTTGTGCATCTTTTAAACCTTGCTCCCCGGTACAAGCATTGGCATTGCCCGCATTGACGATCACGCCTTGCAAGGTGCCTGCTTGCATTTTTTCCTTTGTAACGAGAATGGGTGCCGCTTGTACTTGATTGGTGGTAAAGACTGCCGCAGCACTGGCTGGCACTTCAGAGACGATCCAACCAAGATCGACTTTCTCTTTCTTCAGACCGCAATGCAGACCGTCGGCAAAAAAACCTTTGGGGGTTGCGATCGTTCCTTCGATTTCTTTCATTTTCTTTCCTCCTACTGCCACCTTTTTGCGGATTGTCCACTGGCTGACACGAGTATCCTCACGCGTCTGTTGGCTATTTTATGGATATAACGGTGCTTGCATAAGACCAGTCGTTTCTGGTATCTTTGCCCATCGATTGAAGTTTTGGATCGCTTGGCCAGCAGCCCCTTTGCCTAAATTATCGATCACTGCGACAACGGTCAACACTTGGGTCAGCGGATTGAAACATATGCCAATGTCACAAAAATTCGTTCCCGTCACTTGCCGCAGCTCGGGCAGCTTTCCTAACGGTTGCACTCGGACAAACGGATGGTCTTGATACGTTTTTACGTACTGCTCATAGATGTCCTCTTGCGAAATCGCGTCTTTGATAGGCGCATAAAGCGTCATAAAGATCCCTCTTTTGACAGGCAGTAAGCTGGTAGAAAATTGGATCGGCGGCATTGCCTGATCCCATTGCTGAAACTGCTGCATGATCTCAGGAATATGCTGATGCTGATTTGGCTTATACATCGTCATGTTATCCGCAGCGGTTGCAAAGTGACTGCTGTCCGTCAATTTCTTACCAGCACCCGACAAACCCGACTTGCCATCAAAAATCAACGTACCGCTGAATAGTTTTTGCTGAACCAACGGCGCAGCAGCTAAAATGGCAGCAGTCGCATAACAGCCTGGATTGGCGATCAAATTGCCAGGAGTCGTTGCAAACTCAGGCAGCGAATAGGTCGCTTGTGCCAACAACTCGGCAGGTGCAGCTTCTTGGTGATACCATTTTTGATAGCTATCCCGATCCTTCAATCGCAGATCACCGGAAAGGTCAATCACTGGAAAGTCATTTGCGACAAGAGTCGCTGCGAGTTCTTTGCTGATTCCAGCAGGAGTCGCAAAAAACACGAGTTGATTTTCCTTTTGGATTTTTTCTGCATCAAAAGGTTCGATCAGCCGCTCTGTCAGTCCAATTAAATGAGGATACAAAACTGATGAATTTTCATGCATAGAATGACTATGCAAGGTGCCCACCTCCAATTGGGGATGTTGCTGGATCAAACGAATCAATTCAATTCCGGTATACCCTGTTACACCAACGATTGCTGCCTTCAAACACGTCACTCCTCAAAAGAATTTACTTAAGATTATAAGAAACTCCCATCGCTCTGTCAATGATTATTTATAAAACTATTCAAAATAAATTCGCTATTATTCGGTTTTTATAAGAAAAAAAGCCCGAAAAATCTATTTTTATGCAATTATGCTAAGACAGCTTGCAAAATCGCCAAGGCTGCTGTCGTTTCCTCTTGCGAGATCGTTAAAGGCGGCAGCAAGCGCAAAACCTTGGTTCCCGCTTTTAATGCGAGGAGGCCTTGGTTCCGCAGTTGGGTCAACACGGATTGCAAGCTTTCCGAATCGGCTAATTCGATACCGATCATCAATCCTTTCCCACGAATCGCCTGCACCTTAGATAGTCCTTGCAATCCGTCGAGAAACTGCTGCTGGCGCAATTGAACATTGACTTGAATGTCCCCTTCTTGCAACACACTGCAAACGGCACTAGCAGCGGCCATCGCTAATTTATTGCCACCAAAGGTCGAACCGTGACTACCGGGTCCAAAAGCCGTTTGCAAATGGCTTTTGCCTAGCATCGCTCCGACAGGGATCCCGTTACCAAGCCCTTTTGCTACGGTAAAAAGATCAGGTTCAATGCCATATCCTTCAAAAGCAAACAGTGTTCCTGTCCGCCCCATCCCGGTTTGGATCTCATCCACCACCAGTAATACCCCCAACTCCTGACAAAGGGCTGTCACCGCTTGGACCCACGCCACCTCAGCAGGGATCACACCGCCTTCGCCTTGGATCAATTCTAAAAACACGGCTGCTGTCTGCTCATCTAAAACGGCTTGCAATGCCTCAAGGTCATTAAAGGGTACATACACCATCTCTGGTACTAACGGTCCAAACCCATCATGGATACTACTTTGCCCAGTCAAAGACATCGCCCCAAAGGTCCGACCATGAAAAGATTGTTCAAAACTGATGACTTTGCTGCGGCCAGTCGCTTTGCGAGCCAGCTTTAAAGCAGCTTCGTTCGCCTCAGCGCCACTGTTGCAAAAATAAGCCAGATACGGCTCGTCTGAGGCGCTCTTTTGATTTTGGGTCAGCTTTTGGGCAACTTCTTCTTGCAACTGGCTGTCATACAAATTCGGCACATGCCAAATCTGCTCTGCTTGTGTCATCAACGCGGCTTGCACTTTGGGATGCCCATAACCGAGATTAACGACCCCGATGCCGCTTGTTAAATCTAAATATTGGTTGCCTTGCGAATCTACCACATAGCTGCCGTTGCCTTGCTGGATATCGATGGGTAAACGGCTGTAATTAGGAAAAAGATGACTCATTGGGTTCACTCCTTGTCTTAGATTATCCGAAATTATGTATTAATATACATTTTTATCCAGCTAATTGCAATAAATATTTAAAATAAAGCGATAAAAATTCATAAAAAAAAGAAAGCAGTGACAATCACTGCTTTCTTTCAGTCAACCTTTGGCGGTCTGTTTATCATCATTTGGGGAAGAATTTCTTTCATTACAAACAGTGGATCATGCCACTTCTTCTGAAAATTGACTGTTATACAGGTCTGCATAGAAACCGTTTTGTGCCATCAATTCCTCATGATTTCCAGTCTCAACAATGGACCCGTGATTCATCACGATAATATTGTCAGCATCACGAATCGTAGAGAGACGGTGAGCAACCACAAAGCTGGTCCGATTTTCTAACAAACGACCCATTGCTTTTTGGATCAAGATTTCCGTCCGCGTATCGACACTAGAAGTTGCTTCATCCAAAATCAAAACGTCGGGATCCGCTAAGAAGGCGCGGGCGATCGTGATCAGCTGACGTTGACCTTGGGAGATGTTGCTGGCTTCTTCATTCAAGACCGTATCATAGCCTTCTGGCAATTTGCGAACAAAATCATCCACATGGGCAGCTTTCGCCGCAGCGATCACTTGCTCTTTGGTTGCTTTTTCATTTCCATAATGAATGTTGTCATAGATGGAACCAGTAAACAACCACGTATCTTGCAGCACCATCGAGATATTACTACGCAACTCATCACGAGTCAAGTCTCGGGTATCTTTGCCATCGTAACGAATGCTACCGCCAGAAACATCATAAAAACGTTCCAAGAGATTGATCAGCGTGGTTTTCCCAGCGCCGGTAGGTCCTACGATAGCCACCATCTCACCAGCTTTAACATCCAGATTAAAATCGGTCATCAATAATTTGTCTGGCGCATAACCAAATTGAACATGATCGAAACGAACTTTGTATTCACTGTCTTCCACTGGCAATCCAGAAGGCTCATCAGTCATTTCTTCTTCATCCAAGACTTCAAAGACCCGTTCGGCAGATGCAACGGTTGATTGGATGGTGTTTAGTAAGCTAGCGATTTGAGTGATTGGTTGAGAGAATTGATTGGTGTATTGCAAGAATGCTTGCACATCCCCTAACGTCATGTTCCCATTCGCCACTTTGATCCCACCAAGGACAGCCACGAAGACATAGCCTAAGTTTTTAATGAAGTTCATCAAGGGCATAATGATCGCTGAAATAAATTGGGCTTTCCAACCAGCGGAATACAGACGGTCATTTTCTTCTTCAAAAACGACTTGATCGGCGGCTTCATGGTTGAAGGTTTTGACAACGGTATGACCGCCGTAAGTTTCTTCGACTTGGTCATTGAGCAATCCTAAACTTTTTTGTTGTGCCGCAAAGAATTTTTGCGATTTTGGTGCGACGATCATCACGACGATCAAGCTTAAAGGAACCGTTGCTAAAGCAACCAAAGTCAGTTGCCAACTGATCGTCAACATCATCCACAAAACCCCGATAAAGGTCACGACACTCGTAATAAATTGGGTCAAGTTTTGTTGCAGGGTACTTGCGATATTATCCATATCATTGATCGCCCGTGACATGATATCCCCATTTGAGTGAGTATCATAGTAAGAGATCGGCAAGCGGTTCATTTTTTCATCTAAGTCACGACGCAGCTCATAAACCGTCCGTTGCGAGACACGGGTCATAATAAACTGTTGTAGAAAGTTGAAGACGGCTGAAATCACATACATGCCGATCGCGATCAAAATGATTTGACCAACTTTCTCAAAATCGATAGGAAATTCTGTTACCTGTTGGCCGGCTTGCATCTGCTGCGCACCGATCATGACACCTTTAAAAATTTCAGTGGTCGCTTCCCCTAAAATTTTCGGTGTTTGGATTTGGAAGATCACGGCTGCGATCGCTAAAACGAAGACGGCAATGATAGCGATGGAGCGTTTCGACATGTACCCGAAAAGCCGTTTGACCGTCCCCCAAAAGTTTTTTGGTTTTGGTCCTTTGGCACCGATGTTACGGCCTGGACCGCCGCCCATTGGTCCGCCACGGTGTTGTGTTGTTGTTTTCTTTTCACTCATGCAAGATCCTCCTCTCTCAATTGTGAAGAAACGATTTCTTGGTAGGTTTCATTGTCTGCCATTAATGATTCATGGGTCCCTTTTCCTACGAGTTTTCCTTCATCCAATACTAAGATCGTATCGGCATCCATGACGGTGCTGACCCGTTGGGCAACCACGACCATAATGCTGTCTTGCATGTCGCGTTTCAGCGCTGCTCGTAAGTTAGCATCGGTTTTGAAGTCCAGTGCGGAGAAGGAATCATCAAAGACATAGACATCTGCTTGTTTCACTAACGCACGAGCGATCGCTAAACGTTGACGTTGTCCACCAGAGAAGTTGCCGCCGCCTTGTTCTACACGGCTATCTAAGCCATCTGCCAGTTCGGAGACAAAATCTTTGGCTTGGGCGATCTCTAAGGCTTGCCAGATTTCTTCATCTGATGCATCGGGTTTTCCGTATTTCATATTTTCACGAATGGTACCAGAAAACAGTACCGCTTTTTGCGGAACAAAGCCCACGACTTCTCGTAGATTGTGCTGGGTGACTTCTGCAATATTGACCCCATTGATTTTGATTGCACCAGACTCCACATCGTACAAACGAGGCAAGAGATTGACTAAGGTCGTTTTCCCTGAGCCCGTCCCACCGATGATGGCAACAAAATCACCAGATTTTGCTTGAAAATCGATATCTTCCAACGCCAATTTCTCAGCGCCTTGGTAGCGATACGCCACATGGTCAAAGGCCAAGGTTGCTTGGTCCCCTTGTAAGCTCAATGTCGCTGGTGTTTTTGGATCGAGAATTTCATCTTCTTCATTTAAGACTTCGTTGATCCGATCAGCTGATGCTTGGGCTCTTGGCACCATCACGAAGATCATGGACAGCATCATAAAGCTGATCAAAATTTGCATTGCATAGGTCATAAACGCAATCAAGTTTCCGACTTCTAAAGTCATTTCGGCAATATAATGACCCCCAAACCATGTGATGGCAATGTTCGTCCCACTCATGATCAACGTCATCAATGGCATCATCAATGCCACGATGGTGTTTACTTTAATCGCGGTGTGGGTGTAATCTTTGTTGGCTTCATCAAAGCGATTCGCTTCATAATCCGTCTTGTCAAATGCCCGAATAACGCGGACCCCCGTCAAGCCTTCACGAAAGACTAAGTTCAAACGGTCGGTTTTCTTTTGCATACTTTTGAATAAAGGAACGGCAAAATACATAATACCGCCGACCAATACTAGCATGATAGGAATAACGACTAAAAAGATTCGTGTTAATTGGGCATCTTTTTGATAGGCCAAGAAACTCGCCCCAATCAGTGTGATCGGTGCATTGATCATCATACGTAAAAACATTTGCGTCACCATTTGAATTTGGTTGACGTCGTTGGTGGTTCTTGTAATCAATGATGCGGTCCCAAATTTATCAAAAGATCGAGAAGAAAAATTCTCAACTTTTTGGTAAATGTCCGAACGTAGTTTTTGTCCTAATTTTTGTGATTCTCTTGTTGCGAAATACGTATTTCCTAAAGCGGCGATGATACTGATCAATGAAAAGCCGATCATGTAAAAGCCGGTTTTCCAAATGTAATCAATGTCGCCTGTCGCCACCCCATTGTTGATAATATTGGAAGTCAATGTCGGTAGATACAAATCAGAAACGACTTGGATCACCATAAACACCACTGCCATGATTATGGAAATGACGGATACGCGTTTTATCAGCTTAATCATAGGTTTCCCCTCTTTCTTTTTTTGCGCCCTCTCTTAACCAGCGGACTTTACTGTTGAAATCAGCGATCGCTTCGGCAGGATCATAGTCTGGATCAAACGCTGATTGGCGATAGGCTTCGGCAATCGTCGAAAAGACGGTATGCATCAGCAGCTGGATCAGCATTTTCAACTCATGGTCGTCTTTGACTTTCAATAAATCTTTGTCGACCTCTGACAAAAAGATGGCTTGCTGCTTCTGCCGATCGGCTTTGTTTTCTTGATGCATCTTGTGCTGCATCTCTGGCACGACTTTATGGAAGGAACGATAATCCATACTCATAAATAAATTGCGGTAAAAGTTTGCGTTTTTGCCTTTGAAAACCTCGGCGATCATCCGTGAAAAGTACCATTCGAACCCCGCAAACAGATCCCCGTTTTCATGTTGGATCGATTTCAGCAGATCTCGCTGACTATTTTTTTTCAACGTATGGAAATAATAGTAATAAAGATCTTCTTTGTTTTCGAAGTATTGGTAAAAACTCCCGCGAGGAATCTCGGCATCTTTGATGATGTTGGCGATCGAAGCGTCTTTCAGCGGCAGTCTTGAGAATTCTTTTTTCGCCGCATTTAAGATGCGCTTTTGTTTTTCTGGCGGCAAGTGAAAAAATGTATCGGTCGGCATCACAAGCAACTCCTTTCTAATTTAAAATAAATCACAGCTCTCGATATGACACGTTGTCATATGACACTGTGTCATTATACACCCCTCACCAGAGAATGCAAGAATTTAAATTTGACTTTTTTATGAAGGAATCGATTCTGGTCTTTTTATAAAGGACGTTATTTGAAAAGAAATAACCAATGAAATTTCTGAAAACAAAAAACCTTCGTTTCCCTGATGGAAAACGAAGGTTGCTATTTTTTCATTCTGCCGATTATAAATAACGATCATTTTTTCTTGCGGCGCCATAGAATCAAGAAAACGATCAGCAGCAGGATAACACCTGCGATCAGTAAGGTATAGCTTGGCGCTTCATTGGTTTTAGGTAATGTTTTTTCACCATCGGCAGTAGCGTTGGCCTCTTTCGAAGAAGTCGTTGTCGCTGTTTCTTGAGCAGTCGTCGATGTTGCCGTCGCTTCTTCAGTCGTACTCGTTTGCGTGCCTGTAGGCAGATACATGGAATCATTTGCCGCTTGAATGATATAAGAGATCCTTCCTGGGACAAAGGCACCTGGATCGACTTGCATCTCTTGTTCCATCTGATTCAAATTGGTCAAAATTGAAATCATCCATTCGTTGGAAACGGCTTGATTCAAATGTAAAAAGACTCCGTCTGCTGGATAGACGACCCTTAAATATTCCTGCAACTGATCCACGACAGGAATCAAGTCAGCAAAACTGGCGTAGCTATTCGCATCAAAAGCCAGTTGCGGCTCAATGGCTTCCCAGGATAACGTCTGATCGACAAACAAGGCGCCGATGATTTTTGCCAAGTAAGCAATATCAAAGCCCATCGCATCACTAGAATAACGTAGCGCTAGGCGATTGCCATTGGTCAATTCTTCATCTGTCAACTGGTCCAACTGTTCTTGGGTAAATGCGGTCACACTGCCTTCAGTGATCCCTTGGGTTAAGGCGCTACGCAGCGAACTAGGTTCATCGGCTAACGTGTTGATCTCATTGACGTTTTGCGTCCCCGTCTCTGCTTGGATCGAGGCAATAACAGCTTCGGAATCGACTGGTTCTTGATTCTCGGTAGTCGTAGTTTCTGAAGCAGCGGATTGATCCGTCTCTTGATTTTCTACTGTACTTTCTTGGACAGCAGCTTGTGTCTGATCCGTTCCTGATTGCTCCTCTGATGAAAGCGTCTCGCTAACGGTAGCCTGATTGCCATTTTCACTCGTAGCTGTTTCATCTGCATGAACCATCAGTGGTGAAAAAGCCAGCGTCATTAGTCCGAACCAAATTATTTTTTTCATCCTCATTGCCTCCTCGAATGGGATCACTCCCTTTGTAACGAAACTGTAACATAAAGGAAAATTTTTCGCAATCTATTTAGTAACTTCTTAAAAAAAACCTCTATCTTTATCCGATAGAGGTTTTAACATTATTTTATCGTTGCCACATGCATGACGGCTTGACCCGCTTTTGTTTCTGTTCCTGGTAACCCTTCGATATTGGCTACTTGCTCCATATTGGTGATGATCACGAGCATCTCAGAAGCTTTGCCTTTAGCCGTCAACTGTGCCAAATCGACTTGGGCAACTTGGGTAGCTGGTGTCACGGCTTGGCCTTCCTCCACCAGGATCTCAAAAGGTGCTCCTTGCAATTCGACGGTGTCAACACCCATGTGCAGCAGAATCTCTAGCCCGCTGGCAGTCTTGATCCCCAATGCATGTTTCGTGGGAAAAATCGTCGTGACGGTTCCTGCTGCTGGTGCATAGATCGCACCATTGTCTGGCAAGACGAAATACCCGTCGCCCATCATTTTTTGCGAAAATACCGGATCACTTGATGCACTGATCACTTTTGTCGTGCCTGTGGCTACTGCGTATAAAGGGGTATCGATCGTTTCTTTTGATGGATTTGCTGTCGTTTCCTTTGCAGCCGTTTCACTCGTTTGTTTTGGTTGCGGTTGCACAGTAACGGTTGCAGCTGGTTTTGCTTCTTCTGCCTCGCTTTCTTTGACTGCTTCTAAGCGATCCTTCGGAATCCCAAAGAAGTAGGTGGCAACGAAGCCGCCAGCATAGCCTGCTAACAAGCCGAAAATATAGCCCATCCAACGGCCGTTGGCAATCAAGGGGATCAAAGCTAGTCCTGATGGTCCAATCGCCGTTGCGCCGATATTTGTCAAAGCGCCAATGACCGCACCACCGATCCCACCACCAATACAAGCAGTGATAAATGGTCGACCTAATGGCAACGTCACTCCGTAGATCAATGGTTCGCCGATGCCTAAGATCCCAACTGGCAATGCGCCTTTGATCATTTCAGAAAGCTCTTTGTCTTTACGTAGTCGTACCCATAAGGCTAAAGCTGCACCGACTTGACCAGCACCAGCCATGGCTAAGATCGGTAATAATTGCGTGCTGCCTGTTGCTTCGATCATTTGAATGTGGATCGGGGTCAAAATTTGATGCAAACCAAACATGACCATTGGTAGGAAGGCCGCCCCTAAGACAAACCCAGAGAAAGCACCGCCCACGTTCAAGACCCAAGTGATCGAACCGACTAAGCTGTCAGAGATCAGACCTGCCAATGGCATGATCAAGAAAATCTCCGTCAAACCGATGATCAGCAAACACAACGTCGGGGTCACGATAATATCGATCGCTTCAGGAATCACTCGATGCAGCACTGCCTCTAATTTCGCCAAAAGCCATACTGCGAAGATCACACCGATGATCCCTCCTTGGTTGGCAGCTAAAGCTTCGCCAGTGAACAAGTTTTGGATCGGGGCTTCTGGGTTCATACCTGTCAGCAAGATGATCGAACCGATCACGCCACCAAGGGTTGGATTGGCTTTAAAGACCTGCGCTGCATTGACCCCAGTAAAGATCGCTAAATAGGTGAACATCCCATTTCTGAGGACGTTTAAAATCATGACATAATAATTCCAAGTATCTCCATCTAATCGGCCAGCCGTGATCATGTTGGTCAGAACAGAAGCGATCCCTGCGACGAGTCCTGCACCAACGAAGGCTGGAATCATTGGAACAAAGATATTAGAAATATCTTTCAGCAGCGACTTTAATGGCGATGATTTTTGTTTGGCTTTTTGGGCTGCTTTCATCTCTGCCGTTTTTTCTGATAACGCCTCTTTGCCTGATTTTTGCGGTGGGATCTCTTGCCCTAAATCAACACCGGCTTTTGCCACCATTGCATTGGCTACTTTGTTGACTTTCCCTGGTCCGATAATGACTTGCAGCTGCTCATCATTGACCACACCCATCACACCGGGAATCTCTTTTAACCCTTGTTGATCGACCTTGTCGTGGTCGCGGACGGTCATTCGTACGCGAGTCATACAGTGATTGACTGTTTCTACGTTGTCCATTCCGCCGGCTTCTTGAAAAATCTTCTCCGCTAACTCTTCTACCGTTAGTGTTTCTTTTGCCATTACTTTTCTCCTCCTAACGCCGTTTTGACAAACCCTTGTGCCGTGGCAAGTTTTGCTTGTGCTTCGTCTTTCGTGCTATCAGTCAACAGCATCACGATCGCCAATTTGACATTCTGATCTGCTTCTTCAAATGCCGCGGCGGCTGTTTCATAATCAGCTTCAGTCGCCTGCATGATGATCCGTTTTGAGCGTTCCACCAATTTTTCGTTGGTCGCTTTCACGTCGACCATCAAATTATTGTAGACTTTGCCGATCCCTACCATCGATAACGTCGAAATCATATTCAAAATCAATTTTTGGGCAGTCCCTGATTTCAAACGAGTCGAACCTGTAAGAAATTCTGGTCCACAATCGACCTCGATTGGAAAGCTGGCATGCTGAGAGATCTCCGCGTCTTTATTACAAGCGATCGTAGCCGTTGTGGCACCGAGCTCATTGGCATAGTCAAGCGCCCCGATCACGTAAGGGGTTCTGCCACTGGCAGCGATCCCGATCACCATATCATTTTGGTTCAACTTCAAATCGATAAGGTCTTGTTTGCCTAGCGTTAAGGAGTCTTCTGCTCCTTCGACAGCGACCGTCATCGCTTCTTCGCCACCGGCGATCAAACCGACCACCATCTCAGGTGATACCCCAAAGGTTGGGACACATTCGGCCGCATCCAAGACGCCTAATCGACCACTCGTCCCAGCGCCAAGATAAATCAAGCGTCCGCCCTTTTTAAAAGCGACGATGGTTTGTTCAATCACTTTTTCAATACTAGGAATTTCTTTTTCCACCGCATAGGCAACTTTTTGATCTTCTTGGTTCATTTTTTGACACGCTTCTAAAATCGTCATTTCATCTAAATTGCTCGTTTCGCTATTGCGTCGTTCGGTCGTTAATTTGTCTAAATTGATTTTATTCATCGGAATCATCTCTTTCTAATTTAAATCGCATCCCTGCTTTGATTTGTTGGATCAACGGCAGATCGGCTGGTATCACCTGAGCGGCGAGGTTGACTTTTGGGTCTGCCGGCAAAGGTCGTTTGCACACCTGGATCTCTCCCATATAGCGCAAGTACTCTTGGTTATCGATCGTCACAGCCCCCACTGGCCGCTCTTGACTAAGTTCAGGTTTGACTTCTGGAATGGCATTGAAACGGGCATCGGCGCTGCGCAAGACATCCCGAGCTTCATCGTAACGATTTTGGTGATTCCCTAAGACGTGTTCAAAGTAAGTGGAACCAAGATCTTTGACCCTCAAAACGATCCGCGCTTCTTGCAGATACGTCGCAAACTGCTGGGCACTTTTTTCAGAAACCATGCCATCGCCAATGTAAACAGCATCGACTGAGCCAGTTGCCAATAAGTCGATCGCTGCGGCAAAAGGCGACCAGTTGCGGTGTCTTTCCAGTGTGGGTAATCCTTGAAATAACGGTCCGCGTTTCTTGGCATCCCCTGGAACAAAGGCTTGGACGAAAAAGCCTTGTGCTTTCAACCAGCGGTTCTTCTCCTGAAACCAGCCAACATCCAGTCCCGTTTCTGGTCGGGGGTAATAATTGTGCCAAGCTTCCAAACGAGTAAAATCGGCTCCATACGCCTGCAGCTCTCGAATGTCTTTTTCCGTCAATGTACTGGCATTCAAACTGATGGTCATTTCTTTTGAAAAAGCTGCGATTTGCTGATTGTCGATCGCATAATCCATTCGTAAACCAGTGACACCGATCTCCCTTAGTTCCGCCAGATTGTCGATGGAAAAGCCCGCTTCTGCTAATGCGTTTCCAGAAATATCTACCATTAAAGACAGCTGATGGTCTTTTGCGAAACCTCCCAAGTCCGTCAAACGCTGCCGATAAGTACTGCGATCATCTTCTGGTATGTGCATGGAGGTGAAAATCCCTTTAAAGCCTGATGCCATCGCAGTCATCTGCTCAAGTTCTGCTGCCGTCAAGTCTTCGTTCATAAATACAGAAAAGCCGAACATCTCTTTGCCTCCTTGATGGGTCACTTTCGTGATACCGTTTTCTATAAAAGCATTATAACTGATTCTTTTCCCATTCGCAACTATATTTCATAATTAAATCATTAATATAGAAATATCGTTTCATTTAATAAGAAAGCTTTACCGTTTAAACTTTCTTATGCCCTTCTTTCTACACTTATGGTACACTTTATTAGGAACGAAACTTGCTTTCGTCATTTTTACATAGTAGGAGGAATCACATCATCAATGATTACAATGGATGATATTATTCGCGAAGGCAATCCAACCTTGCGTGAAGTAGCAAAAGAAGTACCTTTTCCTTTGAGCGAAGAAGATATCGCACTAGGAAAAGAAATGATGACCTTTTTAGAAAATAGCCAAGACCCAGTCAAGGCAGAAGAACTTGAATTAAGAGGCGGCGTTGGTCTAGCAGCTCCTCAATTAGATATTTCAAAACGAATCACAGCGGTCCTCGTTCCTAGCAGCGACCCAGAAAAAACAGAACCTGATTTTAAAGATGTTCTATACAACCCCAAAATTTTAAGTCATTCCGTGCAAGAAGCTTGTTTGGGTGAAGGCGAAGGCTGTCTGTCCGTGGACCGGGAAGTCCCTGGCTACGTGGTACGCCATGCCCGGATCACGATCAGCTATTACGACATCAACGGTAAAAAGAAAAAAGTTCGTTTGAAAAACTATCCTGCGATCGTCGTTCAGCATGAGATCGATCATTTGAACGGGGTCATGTTCTACGATCATATCAATCAACAAAATCCTTTTTCATTGAAAGAAGGCATTTTAGTCATCGACTAACTAAAAAGTCTCTACCGACATTTTGCGGCAGAGACTTTTTTTCTATACTATTGACTATCTTCCTTCACGGTTTTGGCATTAATTGCCTTTCGCTAGGCTTTCTTGATGATCGGCTTTGATTTTTTCTAATAACGCTGGCTGCTCAAAAAGGTCTAATGCCGTCAGCGCTAAAAGTTCCGCCGCGATGGCGATCGATTGCAAGCCTTTTTCACTCTTGGCAGCGGCTTTGAATTCTTCCGAATGCCCCGCAATGTAATCATCTGAAATCGAAACAGTGGGTTGGATCGTTGGAATCACTTGGCTGACATTGCCGACATCAGACGAACCAAGGCTTGTTTTGGCTTCCGTATCGATCTCATCGGCAGGTACGCCCGCTTCTTGGGCATGGGCGAAGAAGATCTCATCAAAACTTGGTGTCACGATCACATCGTCGACGGAGTTTTGGAACAAACCAAATTCATAGGTCGCTCCCGTAGCTAAAGCGGCTCCTTTTACGATGTTTTCGACTTTCTCGTAGACATCATTCAAGGTTGCTCGATTGGCAGCTCGTAAATAAAAACGACCGGCTGCATATTCTGGCACGACATTGGCTGCCACGCCGCCATCGGTGATCACACCATGAATATTGACATCTTTTGGTAAATGCAGGCGCAACCCATTGATCCCGTTAAAGACTTGCAGCAATGCTTCTAACGCGTTGATGCCTTTTTCTGGTGCAGCTGCCGCATGGGAAGCCCGACCATAGAACTTGATATCCACTGGATCATTGGCTAATGAAGCCGTCGTTTTGCCATAGCGATGGGCTGGATGGACACAAAGAGCGGCATCGACATCATCGAAGAACCCTTCACGGACAAAACTGCCTTTAGCGGAACCATTTTCTCCACCTTCTTCTCCTGGCGTCCCATAGACTCGAATCTCCCCGCCTAGCTCATCGATGAAAGGTTGCAGAGCACTGGCAGCTAAGACGGAATAAGTCCCGAAGAGATTGTGTCCGCAGGCATGACCGATGCCAGGTAACGCATCATACTCGGCTAAAAAGGCAATCGTCGGACCCGGTTTCCCACTGACATAGCGGGCATCAAAGCCGGTGCGATGGCCTGCCACATCCTTTTTAACAGCAAAGCCTTCTTTTTCTAATTGGGCGATCAGGGCATCGGCTGAATAAAACTCATAGTTGCTGACTTCTGGGTGATTGTGGATATCTAATGCCAAGGCTTGATAAGCGGCTAAACGCTCTTGGATAAATGGTTTGATGGCTGCTTTCGTAATAGTTGCTGTTGTCATAATCAAATCTCTCCTTTTTATACATGCTTTTTCAGTTTTTTTATCAAATTACATGGTGCTTATTTTGCTCCAAAGGTTTCCCAAGCAGGAACGCTTGATCCTTTTGACGTTTCCTCGATGACTTTTTTCGTATCCTCTGTTTGGTAAGCCGCGACCACTTTTTGGTAAACTTCATTGTCTTCCTCTTCTTTACGGGCGGCAATGATGTTGACGTAAGGACGGGCCGTTTCATCAACAGGCTCTAAAAAGATCGCATCTTCGGTTGGTACAAATCCTGCATCCACCGCCATGCCGCTATTGATGACCGAAACATCGACATCCGAAAGTGCCCGGGCGGTTTGCGCTGCATCCAGTTCTGAAATTTCTAAGTTCAAACGGTTTTCTGTAATATCCGCGACCGTTGGTGTTTGTCCGGCTGCTTCATCCACTTTGATCATTCCAGCTGACTGTAATAAAAGCAATGCCCGACCACCATTGGTCACATCATTAGGGATCGCAACTTTAGCTCCTTCCGCCAAATCGTTGACATCCGTCACTTTGTCGGAATAAATGCCTAATGGCGCATTGACTGTATTGCCGATCGATACGAGATCAGTACCAAATTCTTCATTATAGTTGTCCAAGAAAAATTGGTGTTGGAATGAATTAAGGTCGATGGAACCATCAGCTAAAGCTGCATTGGGTTGGTTGTAATCAGAGAATTGGACATATTCTAAATTGATGCCTTCGTCTTTCAAACGATCCTTGACATCGTCCCAGACGTCGGTGTCCGCACCGATCACCCCTAATTTCACCGTCACTTCTTCTTGATCATTGGCTGCGGCACTGCCATTGTTTCCGCATCCTGTAATAAATAATAATGCTGCCCCTAAGACGATTGATTGTACGATTTTTTTCATTTTTGCTTCCTCCATAAACTTGCTTGATTTTTTATTTGTACGTAAGTGGTGGTCAGTGTGATACTCGTTTAATGAGTAGGTTGCTGACAAATTGACTGATAAAAACGAATACCAAGATGATCAAGGTCGCCATGATCGTGACATCGGTCTGGAATCGGTTGTACCCGCGGGTGATGGCTAAGTTGCCTAAACCACCAGCGCCAACAGCTCCTGCCATGGCGGTCAATCCGATCACATTGATCACGGTCAATGCAGAGACCCGAATGATTCCCGCCACGCCTTCTGGTAAATAGACCCGAAAAATGATACCGAAAGGACTGGTGCCCATCGCTTCAGCTGCTTCTACGACACCGGGGTCAACTTCTAGCAAGGCGATCTCGATCTGCCGAGCAAAGAAGGGGATGATCCCAGCAATCAGAGGAACCAATGCTGCTGTTTCGCCGATGGTCGTTCCAACAAGGAATCGGGTAAAGGTTCCTAGTAACGTCAATAAGATAATAAAGGGGATCGAGCGGACCACATTGATGACTTTATCGAGAAATTCAAAGAGCGGTCGATTTTCTAAAATCCCATTCGGTCGAGTTACTACCAAGACGATCCCTAACAAGATACCTAAGATGCCCGCAATCAAAGAGGTCCAAAAAACCATATACAAGGTTTGGATCGTTGCTGTCACAAATTCATCTTGGATCGCAACAACATTGGGAAAATATCTTTCTAATAAGGCAGCCATCTAAAATCCTCCTTTAATCACATTGTTTAATGGTTCTGCATGATTTTCTTTTAAAATATTGGTGTAAACTCCTTGATCCTTCAAGTATTCTAAGGCATGTTTACGCTGATGGTATTCGCCAGATAAGCTAACGACTAAGCTGCCGATCGGCACTTCTTGCAAGATCTCCACGTTGCCGTAAAGAATATTGGTGGTCACTTTGTAGCGGCTGTACAATTGGGCGATCAGTGGTTCATTGGTTTGATCGCCAACGTAGGACAGCTCCACCAGCCATTCATTTGGTGCCAAGGAAGAAAACTTCGAACTGCCAAGGATCGTTTCTAAGGCCTGGTCGATGTGCGTCGCCGTTCGGATGAAATCTTTGGTCAATGGTTTTTCTGGTTGACTGAAAATCTGAACGCTTGAACCTTGCTCGATGACTTCGCCGTCTTCCATCACTGCCACTTTGTTGCAGATTTCTTTGACGACTTGCATCTCATGAGTAATGATCACGATAGTCAAGCCGAGGGTTCGATTTAATTTTTTCAACAAAGCCAATATCTGTAAGGTCGTTTTCGGATCAAGGGCGCTGGTTGCTTCATCACAAAGCAAGATCTCTGGATCATTCGCTAACGCTCTGGCAATCGCGACCCGCTGTTTTTGTCCTCCAGATAGTTGGCTAGGAAACGCTTGGGCTTTTTCTTCCAATCCCACCAATGCTAACAGCTCGGTTACTTTTTGATGACGTTCCTGTTTGGACCGTCCCCCATATTTTAAGGAGAAATCCACGTTATCAAAAACATTGCGGCTGTCCATCAAGTTGAAGTGCTGAAAGATCATTCCGATCGTTTTCCGTTTTTCTCGCAGGGCTTTCGCAGAAAGCGTGGTCAGCTCGGTACCATTGACGACGACGCTGCCGCTACTTGGGCGCTGCAATAAGTTGATCACACGGACGAGTGTACTTTTCCCGGCGCCTGAGTAGCCCACGATGCCGTAAACGTCCCCTTTGTCGATCTCGATCGATACGTTTTTGACCGCTTGGATCGCGGGTTTCTTTGGTTGATTGAATGTTACTGATATGTCTTTTAATGAAATCATCGTCTTCCCCCTAGTTCTTGTCTTTTTCAATAAAAAAAGGCATCCTCAAACAAGTCACCTGTGACTTGTTTGAGGACGCCTTTTTGCGTGTTACCACCTCAGTTTAAGCTGCACTCGCATACAGCTCCTTTTCGAGTACGATCATACTCTAGCCAGATAACGGTCGCTACCGTCGTCGCCTTGCAAACTACTGCTCGGAACGAATCACTCCTTGGCCATTTTCTAAAAGTCGTTTGATGCTTCTTTTCAGCTACCGAAACTCTCTGTTGAAAAAACGTGCTTTTGTACTTACCAATTCTTCGTGTGTGGTGCTATTTGATTTTGGGTATAAAAAAAGTCCTTTTACCAGCGTTTGCTAGTAAAAGGACGAATACTCGTGTTACCACCTTTTGTTTAGAAGGTTTCCCTTCCCTCATCCCAACGTCTAGTCGTGCTAGAGATTGGTGCACTTTGTAACGGTAGTGCGCATCCGTGATTGCCTACTTATCGACAATCAATCCTCCAAGGCCATTTTTCATCGCTTCTGACTTGACTCTTTCCACCAACCAGAGTCTCTCTTTGAAGTATCCGCGGTTACTTTCCTTCTCAACAGATTCATTATTCTTGTTGAAGAGTACTTTACTGGAAAATGAACGCCTTGTCAACAAAAAATCACAATTTGTATGTGTCTGCGTTTTACCCTTTTTTCTTTTTGAACCAAAAAAATTAAATTTTGATTATAATTTTTATTAGCTCCTAGCGAGGTTTTGTGTTATATTATGATTTTTCTGTTATTTAAAAAGTAGATTTTCTGATTTTCTTTGCTTGGATTCGTAAAGAAAAAAGAAAAAAATACTTCTTGACAACCCATATTTTAGTTGGTATTGTAAGTGTTGTCAATAAAAAACATCTAAAATTTTCTTTTTGAACTAAAAACGTCATGGGTCGTGTTATCCCATGACGTCGTTTTTTTATAAATATGAAAGGATCTCCGCTTCTCTTTTCTTTACTGCAAATCGTATTCTTCCATCATTTCTTTTTCTTGTATGAACTCTATTTCTAATTTCTCAAAAAAATCCGGAAGCATTTGCGCAAAAAATGCACGTTCTTTTGCAGAAAGTGCTGCACTATCTTTTCTGGTAATCGTTAACGTCATGTCTCTTAGAGACAGTTTAAGGTTATAGTCCATCCGGTCATACGAATGATAGCTATACCCATGCTTTTGAAAAAGCAGATAGTTTTTCAAAAGAAAAGTGTCATATTTTTCTCTTAATGCGGTCTTGCTAATGGGGATTTTATAAGAATACATCGTTTGATTTCCTCTATTTTCCATTCTACACGCACTTCCTTCTCTTATTTTTCTTTCAGCGACGCTGAAACTTGCACATCGTTTAATCTCTGAATATGTGCCACCATTGGTTTGTTTCCCTTTACCACAAGAAAAACCGTTCCCTGTTCTTTCCCTAAAATGATTTCTTTTTCCAGATGTAACGGCTGTTTATCTGGTCCAACAAATTCCCGTTTTTCTTTATCTATAAATTGAACCGTAAGGAGATACGGTTTTGTTGGATCGGCATGTTGGAAATCCAGTTCCCCTCGATAGAGCTCGTTGATGGTGGTTTCTTGTTGGCTTTCTTCTTGATTAGGCGCTAAAATTTCAATGTCTAGAAACAGTTCCGGCTTTAGTTCTTCTGTAGTGCTTGTGGTCGTCGTTTCTTTCCCTTCTTCTTTTGAAAAAAAGAGATTGCCTAAGAATAAGCTGCTCCCTAAGATGGTCAATCCAACAATCAAAACAATAAAAACTTTTTTCACCTATGTCCCCCTCCTTCCATAAAAAAAAGATTGTCTTTCAAATCGATTTCTTTTATACTCGGATTGTAAAGAGGCTCAATCCCTCTTTACAATCTTTTTTCCCAGTCCCTCCTAACTTTTGTTTAGGGGGGCTCCTTTTTTGAGCCAATTAACATACTCTTTGACCGCCCCTCGATCCGTTTGAAGACGCACCACTCCCTTGGTTATACCATCGTTTTCCGGTTCGCCCACCTGTTCAAACCCGCACAAAGGCTGGCCTTTTAAGCGTTCATCCAATGCAAAAGCGTTCTGGTGTTCTTGTAAAAAGATGGTTTTCATGGTTTGGTTTTTCTCTGAGGCAATCAATTGGATCATGCCTTCTAATCCTCGTCCCCAATATTTTCCTTGATTCTTCATTCGATACGTAAAGCTTCGATGCCGGCTTTCCATAATCCCTATGCCTTGTTTTTTCTTTGGCAAATTTCTTAAATAATACGGTTTCAGATACGGCCAATTCCGATACAAATAGCCTTTAAGCTTGGTATACTGGTACCATTGTTCCTGCGTTTCACAACAACTCTCCAATGTCGTTAACAACACATCTCGTTTACGGGGATCATACGCATTGATCGCCTCTTGAAAGGAATCGATTAATTCTGATTTGAAGACCCGTTGAATCAATTTTTGCGTCACATGGTACCGATCGATAAAGTATTCGAAGCCGCCGATTTTTGCCGGCAATACTTCTTGGATCTTCGTTTTCGTGAACCCTTTCCCACCATCGGTATTTGCGACAACGATCGTTTCTGTCAGATCATAGGTTTGATACAAATAATCCTTTACCTGATGGACAGCTTCGGCATAACTCGATGAAATAATCGTGCGCGCCTGTTTTAACCGCCGGCTGGTCTGATTCCCTAAGTCGTCGATTCCCTCATGAATCACAAAATGGCTTAATTCTTTCTTTTTCCCAGGCCCTTGGTTCGTTTTTCGACCTCTGCTAGAAAGGCCTTTTTCATTCACAAGAACCCCGTCCCCTTCTAGAAATAAATAGGGCACCTTGCGCTTGCCTGCTTCACCATAGTCTCGTTGATACGAAAAATGATTCGCTGCTTTTTGACCAAATGCTCGAACCGCTTTACCTACGGTATCTTTTGAACAGGAAATCAGTGTAAAATCTTCGATCATCGTTGACACTTTCCGATACGGACAATTTTTACTGGCTTTCGCGATTGAAAAGGTGACACCAGGTGAATACCGCTCATAGGCAGTTACTTGAAACAACTCGTCTACGGGATAAAGGATTTCGCCTCCTTTTTTCCATGGGGTGCGTGCATACGTGATCGAACCAAACAAAAAGTGAACGGTTCGTACTGCTTTCTTTTCTGGTTGATACCCCTGTGCTTGATAATAGGAACGTTGGCTATTCTCTTTATAGTTTATATATTGTTGAAAATAATCTTCAATCAGTGTATTCATCAAACACTGAATTTTTCGCTCTTTTTCGATTGGATCCAATGGTTCCTGCGATAAAATCTGATCCATTTGTTGGAAATACGCCTGCATCTTTTCTTTGTTCCTCCGCTTTTTTCTCTCATTTGCTTATAAATTTCTGACACGTCGCTGCAATTCAGTGATTGCGCCTTCTAAAAAGGCTCGTTCATCGATACACTGAATCGTCTGCCCGTCGTTTTTCATTTTTTCGACCATTTGGTACTTGAATGAATGAGACTCATCAAACAATGTCGGGCGACTCGCCCCGATCACTAAGTGCGTGGTTTGTTTCGTCACACTCGTTTGCGACTCCCCGCCAAGGGCAACCACCAACGCTTGGGCTTGTTTTCGAGTCATGGTTGATAACGTACCGGTAAAGACCAAATACTTCTGATTCATTCCTTTTACCCCCTGACAGATAACGACCCTTTGCGATTCGGCTTTTTCCAGGTCCAGCCTTGTTTTTGTAATTCTTTTTCAGATACCACCACACGTTCTAAAGAATCCTCGTTACATAAAACAACCGTATGGTCATTCAATCCTGTTACTTTCCCAGTAAATACCTTCCCGTGAACCGTCATAGCCGTAATTTCTTGACCCATACGTAATTGTTTCATTTCTTGTCCCCTCCTAACTCTTGAATGATCGCACTGAGAAAAGCAGAAGCATTGCCCTCGCCATATTGATTGGTAAATCCAGCTTGAAAAGCCAACTCCTTCAATAAGTCATGTTCTTTTGGGTATAAGGCAAACACATACCGTTCTTTCTTCTCTTTCTTTTGGAGTTTTTCCAAGGAAAGCATCAAATTTCCTTTATTGATATTGTTAATACTTTGTGGAGCGGGCATATGTGCCGATCGCTGCTTCTTTTTTTCCTGGGCTTCTTGTTTGATTTTTGTAAATTGATTCATGTTGGTTCCCTCCTCAACCCTCTCATGTAAGGTTGTACTTTGATTGCGCAATAAACGTACATCATTCTAGTACATCATTCTAGTACATCATTCTAGTACAT
>NZ_NGLC01000002.1:733226-742875 GCF_002140755.1 Enterococcus sp. 5B3_DIV0040 | reverse complement strand
GTACATCATTCTAGTACATCATTCTAGTACATCATTCTAGTACATGGCAAGCCTCGCTAGCGCTGGCTTGCCACATCATCAATCGTTGTTTTGATCACTTCTAATGCCTGCACGGTCTCTTCTCGAAAAACACGGTATTTCTCTTGCTGGTACTTTGCTTCGTCAAACAAATCCAGCACCGTTTTTTGTTGCAATCCCGCTTCATCAAACGCGGTTCGATCTTGAAAGTACCCTAAAAATTGCGGCGTTTCCGCAATCACCTGTTTGAACTGACGAGAAACATCCGTGTTATGCGCAACTTTATTCCCTACAAAGGCCACTTTTGCCCGCACATAGCTTTCTCCCGTGAATAGATCCCGCAATTCTTCGGTCAAGAAGGATACATGCTCTTCTAAATTCATTAACGCTTCAAATCCATCCGCACTTGGATCAGAAACCCCTAAAACCAAATCAGAAACAACCAGCATATTATTCGTGGTGAGATTGCTATCGTTGCGTGTATCAATGACTACGTACTCATATTCCTCAAACGTCGTATACTGGCGTAAATAACTCGCAAAGACCAGCGTATTATTGATTCGAGACACCAATTCCGTATTGACTTGTTCCAGCTCTGGTGACCCGCAAACGAGGTCTAGCCCTTCCCGTACGTTCATCGGAAACACTTCTTGTTTTCGAAACAGTCGTGAAAGCTTCGCTTCTTCCTGACTGTCAGAAACAAATCGTTTCGTCGCATTGCCGCTTTCGTCCGCATCCACCAAACACGTTTTTCCAAATCGTGAAAGATACACAGCTAATAGACAGGAAATACTCGTTTTGCCTGTACCCCCTTTTTTGTTGTTTATTGTGATCACTTTTGTCATTTTTTCTTTCTCCTTTCATACGGGCCAAAGGATTTCATGAGCTGATACTCTGCGCGGATCATTCGTTCCAATGTATGCGCAGGATAATACCGCACATTGCTTTCTACTTGATCCCTTGCGACAAGTTCTTCCCACATCCTTTTCGCCTCTTGTGATACCAGGCAATCAATTCTGGCTTTTGGCTCCACACCTAAAACAGCTGGCTCCACATGTGGAGTCTTTGTGTTTACATGTGGACCTGTTTTGTGGTTGTTCATCGGATCCCTCCTCTTCTTTTTCGACGGGTGTACTGATAACCAAAACCCGCATAGGCTCGTCTTGGACTTTTGTACCCGTACCCTTGACAATCATCCACGATTTCGCCTGTCTGGGTGTCAACGATCACAAACCGAGCATTCCCTCGTTTAGACAATGTCGGTGAAAGGATCGCTCGATAGTGTCGATACATCCCTCATTTCCTCCTTATTTGCTCGTTTTGCCGCCTGACGGCGCCTATAAGCGAATTCATCCCACGCAAGGTATAAATAGACCCCCAACCAACAAAACAGCCCTAAGCGCAAAAGAAATGGCAAAAACTGCGTGCACATCCCTAATAAGAAAATGCCAGCCATCAATCGGTGATTCATGGTGATCCCTCCTT
This sequence comes from Enterococcus sp. 5B3_DIV0040, assembly GCF_002140755.1. Classification (NCBI taxonomy): domain Bacteria; kingdom Bacillati; phylum Bacillota; class Bacilli; order Lactobacillales; family Enterococcaceae; genus Enterococcus; species Enterococcus sp. 5B3_DIV0040. The sequence goes on along the minus strand of NZ_NGLC01000002.1, from coordinate 741,372 downwards.
CTTCCATTGGTTTTTCTCCTTCCAGTCCTTGTTTTTTAAGGTGAATGGGGTGATTCCTTTGCTTTTCCAGTCTGATAATCCAGCACTACCCCTGTTTGAACATTGTGCACATACACACAAATAGACAACGCCTCGTCTTCCACACTTTGGGCTTCGATCTTTACTCCTCGTGCGACCAACTCTTCCCCTCGAAAATCCGGTGTGACACGATAACGAACATGATTGCCGGTACTTCGCAGATACTCCGCCACTTGATTTTCAATCTCTACCATGCCTGGCGTGTTAAACGCACGTGTCCCCGTCATCAAATTTTTGGGATTGTTATTCTCTCCTGTCAACTGAAAGCCGATCAAATGGCATCGATTGTACAAATAGTCCCCATTTTTCAATTTCTTTTGATTCCATCCGGTAGGATTGATAAACAATCGTTCCCGTTCTTCTGTCGGCATCATACTTTTATGCAACAAAGCGTTCGCTTCTCCTACACGGTTGAATGCATCTAAATCCGAGAACGTTTGCCATGTGCCTTGGTCTAATGACAACTCCTCTTTAGAAAAACGCGGTTTTTCTAGCGTTTCTACTAGCTCTATCGTCGAATCAGTGGGCTGTGCCTGTTGGAAGGCTTGACATCCTTCACGCAAACTATCGATTCGTTCACATCCTGCACTGACAAAAAGCAAGAAAACAAAGAAGCTGACAAACCATCCTTTCGCTTGGTTTAATTGGTGGTTCATTTCCTGTGATCCTCCGTTTCTTCTTTTTTAGCAATTGTTCGGCCACAAATACCATTCGGTATCCCCGGAAACCTGCATCTTGCCCCGAGCAGATACGTAACCATAGAGGATGGCTGCTTCAGAAATCACCGCTTCCTCGCAGACTTCGGCACATCCACAGACTTGTGCGTCATCATAAACAATTGCTTCACCGTACACCCTGGCATAACTGTATACCTGGGCATCGCCAAAGACATGTGCTTGACCTGAAACACGGGCTTGATCATAAATCCGAGCATCATCATGGATTTGGACTTGTTCTGCGACCATTGCCTGGCCGTATACATGCGCTTGATCATAAATACGGGCATCATGAAGCACACAAGCATCCTCATAGACTTTTGCCTCATCGTAAAGCCAGCAGCTCCCTTCCTGACTTAAGTTCTTTTCTCCTTCGACAAAGCCACCTAACGCACCTGCTTCAACCGTTCCAAACGCTCGTACTGCTCGAATACGGCGCAACAGACGTCCTTTTACTTCTATCGTTTCGTTTGTCAATTCATATTTTTTATTCATCGATCCTCACCTATCCTTTCTTATGGAGTAACAATTCTTTTTTCTTTCCAGTGTCTTTGTGCATCACAATCATTTTTTCATCTGTCACCTGACAAACCAGCCAATTCTTAGGATTAAGCGTGCCTTTGCCTGATTTGTGCCCAGCAATCCATTCTTTTTGTTTGCGTGTTGGGTTTCTTCCTTGTCTCATTGTCTTACACTCCTTCTTCTTATTTCCCTTACCTGCCAACGCTTTTGTTCGTTGGCAGGATCAAGGGCTTTCTGTTTGATAAAGCACTCAAAATGGTAAATCGTCGTCGTGAATCTCAATGCCTCCAGTATAGAGATCCGAAGGAGTTTCTACCGGTGCATGTGTTGATTGCGTACCGACTTGTCGCTGTTCATTGACTGCTTTGGATTCTAACAAGGTGAAGGTTAAGACAAAGACCTCCGTGATATACACCCGTTGGCCTTGTTTATTCTCATACGAACGGGTTTGGACTCGACCAGTAATTCCGATCAGACTGCCCTTGCGGGTATATTTGGCAAGCGATTCGGCAGCTTTGCCCCAGATGACACACTGAATGAAATCCGCTTCTCGTTGTCCTTGTGCGTTGGTAAAGTTCCGATTCACTGCTAGGGTAAACGTTGCGACCGCTGTTCCTTTCACGGTATATCTCAAATCCGCATCTTTTGTTAATCGTCCGACTAAAGTTACACTGTTCAACATTTGTATTTCTCTCCTTACTTGTTTATTTTTTGTTTTTTTCCATTTGTTTACAACCAATACTGATAAAACAACCAGCCACAGGCCAAAAGAATCAATACGGTGATCACGCCTTTAACCATTCCCTTGACTGCTTTTCGCAACACCCCCACGGTCATGGATCGAATAAAGCCTACACCTACTGTACTCGCCAAAATCGGGATCAATTTTTCTATGACTTCTTGTGACATCTTTCTCACTCCTTTCTGATTTGTCGTTTCTTTTTCTGATCTGAACGCCCTATTTCTAAGCCTATACGTCTAAGTTCCTTGGCTTTATGAAGCGATCGAACAAAATCAATAGCTAAAATTTTTGGTTCTTTTTCTAAGGTATACCAGCCGTTATATGCATACCACCAATTACATACATATCCTTTCGGAATAGTTCTTTCGTATCTTTCTTTACAACTATTACGTGGACACCAAATTGCCTCTGCGTTGATAAAGTGTTCGTTGATGTCCTCATACGGATAAGGCTTTTTTCTATTGTCTGTCCACCCACAAAGAGAACATTGGAATGGTTCGTTTCTCTTCATCAAAATCACTTCTTTAACTCTTCCAGCCGTTCGAATGTAAAAGACCATTGTGGCAAAGCATACTTCTGCCCACATGCCGGACATTTCCATACACGTGTTTCAATGAAATGTGGTGCGCCACAAGGCAAGCGCTTAAAATGCACGATATGTTTTGCCCGTTCCCCACAGTCACAAGTGACATAAGTCGGTGGCCACTCCGGATGGAGCATAGAATCGATCGGTACATGATAGCGGTTATAACAACGACGATTGGTTTGAATAAACATGAGGCATTCTCCTTTCTCTCAAGGGAAGAAACCTTCCCTTGAGTATGTGATTGATTTAGAGGATCATTTCTACTGGTTCAATAACCAATTCTCCGTTTTGTTTGGCAATAAGTGTAGGCAAGATCTTTTGTAACCATGGTTGGTTCGGTACCTGGTCTAGAAAATTACCGATGGTTGTTAGAAGCAAGGTATCGCTCGTATGTTCGACTAAATAAACCGATTGAAACGGGCTTAGACTAGCAACATAATTGACAATGTTTTCATTCGTTTGTTCAAAAGATCCTAAATAGTCGTGCGTATTCCGGTCGTAACAATCGACCATTGAACAGGTTTTTCTTTTTGTCATGGCAAGTACTCCTCGTAAATTTTTTCGGGCAAGGGGCTTATGCCCCTTAACAATATCCAGCAAGTTGATCAAAGAAGAATTCAGTGTCAAAAGTAGCTTTCGACTTTGCGGCGGCAGAAACAAATCCCCAAAATTCTTTTTCTAAGCAAGAATAGCTAAAGAAAAAGTAAGGATATTTTTCTTCTAGTTCTTCTTGTGTATCGGCCCAACAGACATTTAGAATGAGATCATTTTGTCCATCAATTTTGGTATAAATGAGTGTAGTAGAAACAACATTTTCTTCAGCTACTGCGTTTAGCCATTGTTCAAAGATTTCTGGACAACCAATTGCCCGAACATCCCAGTTTAGTAATTGTTCTTTTGTTAGTTTGCCAATTAAATTTGTGTTGTTCATCATGTGAAATCTCTCCTTAAAATAATTTTTTATTTTGAACCAAGAGGGAAAAGATCCCTCTTAGTAATAACTGCTTTCATAAACCGATTGTCCATCATAGCGATAAAAGGTGTCCCAACTGCGATTGCCGTAGAGTTCATTTGGATGGTTCGGGTTGATTCGTTTTTGAACAATACTGTCTTTGGTTCGTGCAAGTGGATAATCGATAAATTCATTTGGTATTGGCATTGTTTCGCCACTCATAGAAGTATATGTTTTGACAGTCTGCTTTTTTAATGGTCGAAACCAGGCTGTTTTTTCCGTTAATTTCACGATTTGCCAGAAAGTAACATTCGTTTGTTCATAGCCCCAGGAGCTATAAAAGATGTCTCCGACTTGGTACAGGGTGTTTTTTGTTTGTGTAGTCATCGATGATTCCTCCTTAAAAATATGTTTTTTACTTACTTTGGAATTTGTGCCTCCCCCACCCACCTTTTCGGTTGAGGGAGTGAGGCGCTGGGGTTTGGGGGTGCAACCCCCAAGGTCTTGATTCGACTTCGTTTTTAGAAGAAGTCCTGCTTGCTTGATTGTGCTTTTCAGTTGTCAAAGAACTTAGTGGACTTCTGTTTAGTGTCCCTTTTCGTATATCGGTCGTTCGGCATAACCGTCTCGAAACCATGTTCTGCCTGCTGAAAAGGGCCAGCGAAAAAATAGAAAAAATGGCGGGTTTCTATTTTTTCTATTTTTGGTCCAAAATTTTCCCAAAATTTTGGCGCTGGTGCACTTTACCCTTGGAAGCAGGCAGGTTATGGTTTAGGTTATACTGCCCGAATGACTGATAGACGATTAGGGACTCTTCGAATGTCCACGACTTTGAGAACGGAAAAATCAAGTGCTTGATCTTCTGAAAAACAAGTCGGGTTCAGGGGCCTTGGCGACTGAACCCTTACGGCGGCTCGCCGACGAAAAAAAGGAATGAAGCTCGGCTTCATTCCTTCCATTTCCCGTGAGCGCAGCGAACCATTGCTATGCCTTCGGTTATTTCTATTCAGATTACATCCACAAGACTTGGGTTCCGGAAGAGCGGCGGCGGTGGTTGGAGCGATGAAGGAACCTGGCAAACAAAAGACAAAAAACACAGAAACTAAATCTTGATTTTTTCTGTATCTGTTTCGGTTTTCCTTTCTTGCAAATTTGTGTTCTGGACAGCCCCAAGAACATTGGGGCGCAGTCCCAGGGGTTGATTCCCCCCTCTTTCAAAAGAGCTTGAAAGAGGGGTTAGGGGGAGTTAGTTTTGAGACCCCATGATTGGGGTAGGGGTTGAGCTTTTTCTTTTGTTTTATTTTTTCACCAGCAAAAAAATGCGCCTACCTTCTCTTTTCGTTTTGTTGTTCCCGGCGCTTGGTATTTTTTTCGTAGTTTGGCAATTCCTGACCACTTTCGGTCATAAGAGGGTTTTTAACCCACGTTGAGCGAAAGTGGTCAGGAATTGCCAAGGCGGAGAAAGCCTTTGATACCAAGCGCCGGGAACATTTCATCAAAAAAGCAAAAGATGTAGGAAAGGATATACCAATGGATATACCAAAGGATATAGGAAAAGATGTACCAAGGGGTATAAAAATCAACCGATTTTTGCTTATTTTTCTGTTTTTCGTGTGTCAATTGAGTCAATTTGATTCGTAATTTTTCTATCAACAGTTGTCTTTTCATCAACAAATTTTTTGCAAAACTGATCTCAATCATCGATAATTGAAATCAAAATAAATATCAATTAAATACATCGGTGGATAACAATTGACAACTGATTCGTGGGGAAAATGATCGTCAGCTAGTAATTTTTTATTAATCTTTTTCAGTTTATATTTCGATATAATTACTCGTTTTTTGCTGCATGTTTGAATCATTTTATATACGAAATTCAATTTAATAATCAATTAAATATATCTGATTCGCATCTTTTTGTATAAAAAACGACACACAAAAAACAAGTGATTGACGTGCAATTTGCATGCGAATGACGGTCAAATTGTTTGTGTATCGCATAAAAATAACTAATGTTTCATTTGCCGTTTTTCTGCAAAAGGCAATTAATTTATCGATAAATCGCATGCGCTTTTCCTTTCAAATGATTTCAATTTGATAATTAGTTTTTGAATATGTGTCACTAAAAAGGAAATGATTTGTCTATCAAACAACGAAAAATGGCAATGATTTCACTAATTATTTTCTAACAATAGATAAACAAATTTACTGATATTTTTTTGAATAATTGGCAGCAATTGATGGTGAAAATGAGGTATAAGATACAAAGGATTGGCAGGAGAATCGTTTGTCAGTTGCCGCCGATTAATATGTATTTCGCATATAACAATTTGGCAACAGGTTATTTATTTTACACTAACCACAAGATATAGTAATTCCGATAATGTCAGTAAATATAATTGATTCTCTCTTTGTCTTTTATGCTATGCAAATAAAAATTGAGTTTTGGAAGAGCAATGACGGTGATTGGAACGATGAAGAAACCTGATTGAGGATAAAAAAATAAACATCAATAAAAAGGCTCTATTTCCAAGATATTTTTACTGGAAATAGATACCTTTTTTATTGATTTATTCCTTATTCTTTTCTTAGAAACAACAAAGTAAACCACCAACACGATTACTCAATTGTTTTATCCATTGTAAGTAACCCACAAAAATTTTGTCGCTTCATTTCAAAAAAGTTTTGTGTAGAAAAATCATCCCCTGTTACTTTTGCTACATGATAATAATATTTTTTCTCGGCTTCAATTGTTAACAAATAACCAGAATTCATCCCTAAACTAGAATAATTTTTAATTTCGAATTTTTTAATATCCGATTTAGAAAAACGAATAAGCTTTTTTCTAAATGATTCCTCTTTTAAATTTACTAAAGAAACACCATTACCTATTTTCTTCACAATCACTTCACTAGGAGTACATACAAATAAAACAATATTCGTAATCATCCCCTGCAACAAAGCATCAAAAGGTAAACTATTTAAAATAGGGTGGACATAACTATAACATGTAAAATAATTATTCTGAGGTTTCACTTTTAAAAACTTTAAAAAAGAAATTATTTGTTTCTCTAAACCATCCTCTTTACTCACATACTCACTCCCTCGTTTATTTAATTACCCCAACAAGATACAGCATTAATCGCTATACCAGCTGCAATTGTTACAGCATTAAATTTTGCAAATTGTGCAGGAGATAAACTTTTTTTAGCCGCATTTAAGAGTATTTTAACTGCATAATCATAATTTTTCCCTTGTAAAGCATTGATCAGAGTTTGCATTAAATTTTCACGATTAAGAATATCCCAAACAACTCCGCCAAATGGTAAAGAATTCATTACAACACATGCTGCATATTTTTGAAGATCTCGTTTTTGACGTCCTCCCGCTGTCTGAACAAAATTATCTAAAATAAATCTACCAACTATTCCCTCAGGACCAGATAACTCCGCTTGTTTTTGTATAGCTTCTAAATCAGTAACAACATAACGATGAGATTCTCTATCGACATAACCAACCTCTTCTAGATAAAATTTCAAACTTTCAACAGCTTGTTTTTCTTGTGTCTCAATATCAAAAAACTCATTCGATTTTTCAGCCGCATATACACTTGTTCCAGCACTCACAAATACACTAAATCCAAGCAATAACACTCCAACAAACGAAAACAACTTAAATAATCGAGTCATTTTGTCTCCTCCTACTACAATATATTTATAGGTTATAAGGCACTACTAGTATCATTAGTAATCCCTTTGATCTATCATGTTGCTTAAGCTGTTAGAATGAGAGGGCAATGGTCGGGCATTCTCCTCCTTGGACTTTACGTCCGTAAAAAAGTCTGCCAACCAGCTGCTCATTCACAGCGTTCGTTTTATGCAGGTTGAACTGCTGTTTCCCAGTACGTTCGTGTCACACCCCAGTAGATTGAATCGGCAATGTGTTTATGCTGGCTTTCCATTGCGAATAATCTGAAGGAGCTGATCATCTTGAACGCAGTAGGTATTGATGTTGCTAAAAGTAAAAGTGTTGTTTCGATCATTCGACCTTTCGGTGAAGTGATTTCTAGCCCTTTTGAACTCTGCCATACTTCTAGAGACATTGATGAATTTATTCATTCTCTTTCCAAACTTGAAGGAGAGGTTAGAATCGTCATGGAGTACACAGGCCGCTATCACGAGCCTGTCGCTCATTGGCTTACCGATGCGGGTTTTTATGTCAGTTTGGTCAATCCAAAACTCATTAAAGATTTTGGAAACAATTCCCTTCGTAAAGTGAAATCTGACAAAAAGGATGCCGTCAAAATCGCTCGTTATGCGCTTGACAACTGGAATGACCTGCGACAGTATAACCTTATGGATAAGACAAGAGACCAACTAAAAATCATGAACCGACAGTTTGATTTTTACATGAAACATAAAACAGCTCTCAAAAATAATCTCATTTCTCTTTTAGATCAAACGTTTCCTGGGGCGAATACTTTTTTTACCAGCCCTGTTCGAAAAGACGGCAGTCAAAAATGGGTTGATTTTGTCACCTCTTTTTGGCAC
>NZ_NGLC01000002.1:265559-732831 GCF_002140755.1 Enterococcus sp. 5B3_DIV0040 | reverse complement strand
CGCTATCACGAGCCTGTCGCTCATTGGCTTACCGATGCGGGTTTTTATGTCAGTTTGGTCAATCCAAAACTCATTAAAGATTTTGGAAACAATTCCCTTCGTAAAGTGAAATCTGACAAAAAGGATGCCGTCAAAATCGCTCGTTATGCGCTTGACAACTGGAATGACCTGCGACAGTATAACCTTATGGATAAGACAAGAGACCAACTAAAAATCATGAACCGACAGTTTGATTTTTACATGAAACATAAAACAGCTCTCAAAAATAATCTCATTTCTCTTTTAGATCAAACGTTTCCTGGGGCGAATACTTTTTTTACCAGCCCTGTTCGAAAAGACGGCAGTCAAAAATGGGTTGATTTTGTCACCTCTTTTTGGCATGTCGACTGTGTTCGGAAAGGCTCTCTGGCTGCTTTCACTGAACGTTATCAGAAGTTCTGTACGCGTAAAGGCTACGACTTTCACCCAGAGAAACCAGTACAAATCTTTGAAGCCTCTAAAAAGTTGATTGCTCTTTTACCGAAAGATAAACGGACAAAAGGTCTGATTATGCAAGCGATTGAGCAGTTAAATACTCTTTCTAGGACTGTTGAGCAGTTGCGCCTACAGATGGATCATACAGCTGCGCAATTGCCAGAATATCCGATAGTCATGGCTATGAAAGGCGTGGGCCCATCATTAGGACCACAACTGATGGCGGAGATTGGCGATATTCGACGGTTTTCTCATCGAGGTGCTTTGACTGCTTTTGCAGGAGTAGATCCTGGTGTGAATCAATCCAGCAGCTATAATCAGAAAAGTGTCCGAACTTCCAAACGCGGATCTGCTCAACTACGTAAATCACTGTTTCAGGTAATGGACGTTTTAGTGAAAACTTCGCCTGAAACGGATCCGGTTTACGCATTTATTTCTAAGAAGCGAGCAGAGGGAAAACCGTACTACGTTTACATGACTGCGGGTGCGAACAAGTTTCTACGCATCTACTACGGACGAGTAAAAGAGTACCTTGCATCACTTCCAGGTGAGGATTGATCTTAGTTTTTAAGCATAAGTCGAAACCAGCGATAATCGGTGGTTCTATTTGTCATGCCTTCAATTCAGATAAATCTTTATTCATTTTCCTCTTGACTTTTTATTTGCAGGCTTTTTTATTTGGCTGGTAGTTATTTTTACTTTCTTTTTGTCGTTTCCAAAGCGAACTTTTCCCGCTTTTTGTTTTACTCCTTTCTGCCTTGTAACAACCTTCACAAGAATAGATTGTCATAAAATCCGTTGAAAAAACAGTCTGTTTTTTCTTGTCTTTTTCATGTATAATTAATTTTATTGTAATATCTATTTTATTTTAACAGAAAATCATTTAATTGTATTTGTTATTTAAACTTGTAGATAAAGACAGAGATAACCCAGGTGACGTCTACTCCACCTGGGTCTCGTTTTTCTCTAAATTGTCAAAGTCTTCAGATTCTTCGTTTTAATCGTTCCTTCACGCGACGAACAAAACCTGTAGTGCCTATATTTTTTGTAAAAGAAATCGGAATGCAGTATTCCTTACAAAAAGCTTTTACCGCGTGCATCCCCTTATGTCCAATACTCTGGGTATAGACAATCACTAAATTCGCTTTTACTACAGTCGTTTGAATCGTTTTAGTCGTCTCATCCCCAGTCAAATAAAGAAATTTTCCCCCACGTGCTTCGATTGCTTCTTGGTTATTTCGCTGTAATTTCTTATGATCTCCTCCAACCATTAAAACCGTAATATTTATTAGGTCTTGTTTAACACGTCGACGTGCCTTTGACGGAGAATTATCTTTCTTTTTCGGTTCTGTTGCTTTTAATTTTCGCAACTCTTCTTTCACTCGTACCTGATCTATATGCGGATATTTCCAAATGACTTTTCCTCTCAACACATCATCTGTTGGATACGCATAGTCCACCATATCGCCTGCCTCAAGTGAAAAATACCGCTGATCTTTTTCACTGATTCCCACTTTTATCGGCACTTCCAATTGTTGATCCTTTATCACGACGTATAAGAACCCCTCTTCGGCCTGTTCCACAGGAAGAAACGTGGCCTCTTCCCGATCAATTGGTAAAGGATCTTTTTTCATTAACTCAAATGATTGTTTCTTACTAACAGATGCTACCGGTTTTAACCAATCTCCGTGTTCCCATTGATTTTCCCGAATCTCTCGCTCCGGGACAAACACTTGATATTTTTCTAACCATCCCCCACGTAGTTTACGAAGTAAACGATCACTTTCTTTTTCCGGAGCGACTTCTGACTCTTTTTTCATAGGATATTTTTTCCAAAGTGCTTGATACACAAATAAACCGTCCACCAATTGGCGGATAGTTGCTTCTTTCTCTTCACTTGAATCGATCGTAACTCCCTCTAACTCATGAATCAGTTGATTTTTTAAATGAATAAAATAATCCAACGAATGTCCTCCTCTCCTGCTTTTATTCTCGTTTATTGATTCTCTGTTCTTCGATTGCTTGTTTCTTAATTCGTTTTAACGTGGATAATGAAATCTTTGTTTTCTTTTCCACTTCTCTCATGCTGTTCATTTCCATTAGATCCAACGCATGCTTGTATCGATCGTTCAACACTCGCTTAGGGCGACCTTCTTTGTAATTCTTTTTATTGGCTCTCTGCCACTGCTTTCCTTCTTGCGTCCTGGTCACGATTAAGTCTCTCTCAAACTGCGCAAAGCTACCAAGCATATTCATCATCAGCGTTTGCATCGAATCTTTTTTGTTCGGTTCAAACGTCAAGGCATTGTCTAAAAAAGTAACTGTCACGCCGGATTCGTTTAAAGTAGAGATGATCATATTTAAATCAACGATACTTCTTGCTAAACGATCAATCTTTGTTACGAAAACGTGATCCCCATTTTCCACAGTCAAAAGCAATTCTTCTAATGCTTTTCTACCTTCTTTTTTTGTCCCAGTATAGGTTTCACTGAAAATTTTTTCTGCCCCAGCAGCTTCTAATTTTTGAATTTGGGTTTTGTACTCTTGATGACTAGTACTAACCCTAGAATAACCCAAAATAGTCATTTTTTCACCACACTTTCTGGACATAAGTTTCTGACACCTAATAAAGCCCGACATATCAAGAGTGTTTCTTGTGGTCAAAAACTTAAAAGTTTTTGACCCTTAACATCTGCAAGAATGATCCCCCATCCATCGACCAACTACTCATCTAGGTCATCTTTTTCCTGATTCTCTTTTTTCTTTTCTAAAAACTCAAAATTTTCAACAAGCAACGATGTCACATAACGAGTAACTCCTTGACGGTCATCAAAATTCCGATTTTGTAATTCCCCATGCACCGCAATCAAATTTCCTTTATGAACATATTTAGCTAAAACCTCGGCTGGATTTCCCCAGAGTACGCATTGTAAAAAAGTCGTCTCTGTTTCTCCTTTTTTATTGGGACGATTTCTTTTGCACGCAAGTGTAAAATTTGCGACTGCGACTCCATTTTCATTTGTATACCGCAATTGCGGCTCCTTGGTTAATCTCCCTGTCGCTTGTACAGTAATCATTTCTTTTCCCTCTTTCCTATTTTTTCTTTTTCATTATTGACTATTCTAGGTTCGTAAGAACCGTAGTGCTAGGAACTGAAAAACGATTCACCGTTTTTCACCAATTAATAAATCGATCTTCTTTAATCAAACGTTTCATTTCGTTTTCGAATTCATTTGACGAAAAAACATGAAGGCGATTAAATAATTGTTCGTTCTCTTCTCCTACTTTTTTCAAGAAATAACCTTTAAAGCGATCTAATTCTTCTTTAATAACCGGACTAGGTGTCACATAAATTAGGCGAGCATATTCTCGTTTCTTTAGTTCTGCCAAATATTTAGGAAAAATTCCTTCTCGATAACGTCTTCTCGTTTTCATGGTTAATTCAATTTCAAATGACCAATTCACTTCATAGTCTTGCTTTGTTCGAAAACGAAATATAAAATCTGCCACAAAATATTTTTTTCGATTACGTCGATCCGCAAAATCTTTTGTTTCATATACTTGTCTACGCTCAGAGAGAACAAATTTCAAATGAGGATGCGTTCCTGTCATCTCCAACATCTTGATCAAATAATCATTCACTTGTAGATGATGATTCAAATTATATTCCGGGACTTTCGGCAAAGAATAGTATCCGCCAACGTAATTGTACCCCTCTTGTGTCAAAAAATAATATGCCCCTTCAGAATTTCTGATATTATCTATAAGTTGTTTCTTCTTTAAACTAGCTAACATTTGCTTTACAGTATGTTTGTTACATAAATTCCCAAGTTCAAAAAATCGTACTAGTTGATTTTTTGAAACAATTCTCATTTCATGAAGCAAACACAAAAGCCGATAAGTATTTTTCTTTTTTGAAATGAAATCAATATAATAATTATAAAGGATTGGATCCAATTTTCTCACCTCTTTTTTAAGGATACAAAAAAGAACTATTTTCGTATCCAAAAAGTTTGATCAGTCGTCCCTACCTAATACATTTCGCACATAAACCAATTGCGGGGGAACGTCACTTTCTTTCGCTGTTCGATACACAATGAATTCCCCAGTGCGTAATCCTTTGATTCGATCGGGACTGATTTTGAATTTATTGACATTTCGTTTGGTTCCTCGTTGCCCCGTCCAATCCGCTCTTCCAACATCTGAATAGCCTTCTTCTTGTTCAATCATCGTTGTCAATTCGATGTCTTCATATGTTCCAATCGTGTTACTCCAATACTCCGCTTCGCCTGGCTCATTCGTCTTTCCGATGATCAATGTATTCACATTGCCCACCAATTGTTCTTGTAATTTGTCACCAAGTTTCGCAATATCAGCCATTGTTTGTGGAGAAAAAAAGCCATAGATCCCAGCTCCCCGACCTTTATTCACTAGATCAATAAAGGTTTCATTGAGATACGAACTAGGTTCATCAAAAAGCACCACGAGCTCGATTTTTCGATGCTTTCGATACATTTCTGAGGCATAATAGTTGATGTCTCCCACAAGCATTTGCGCCAACGTTCGAATGTATTCTTTATAAATTAACCCATTCAACGAAACATATACGATGTCTTTTCGTCGCACAATTTGTTGAATGTCTAAGAGGTTTTGATGATTCGATGTGTCAAACAAGCTCCCCAACTCACTGTCCAATAACATATTAATATTGTTCTGTAACGCTTCGGAAGTCGCATACAAATAAAAGGGAGATTTTTTATGCTCGTAGCGTACAAATAATCGTTCGAATAACTCTTGCTTCACTTGATCAACTTCGTTTTCCTCATTCAAAAGATACATCAAATGACGTTTGATTAATGCATAATAAGACACGAGATCCAATGTTTTTCGATCCAAGTGAACGATTTCTGTTTCAACCACTGGAGAAGCTTGCTCTTCCATTTCATCTGTTTTAATGTCAGTTTGTTCCATATTTTCTTGCAAATCATCATTAAAAACTTCTTCCATCTCACTTTGTTGAATGGCCTTTTTTTTGCTTTGTTCATTTTTTTTAGAAATTGTTTTCTCAACTTCTACTTCAAATAGTTTAGGATAATGCGCAAGTATTTGATCCGCAAACAAATCCAATACGTTTCTAGGAAGTAAATAATACTGAATAAATGGCAAGCTTCGTTCAATGATTTTCTTGCCTTCTTTGCCCTGCTCCCAATTGATCGATGTCCCTTGAAACGCATCAATCAATTGGACCGTTGCTTGAAGCAATGATTTTGCGGCACCAGAATAGAATACACTCTCCGTTTCTGCCAATGTGACCAATTTATCCCGTACAGAAATCGCATTCCCATGGGCAACTGGGTTATATCGCATCTCTCCATCATCGGTAAAAGAACGAACCTTCCGCCCATATTTCCCTGCGACTTTTTTCATTGCTTCATAGGTTTCTCGTGCGCCTTTTCCATCAATTAAAATCAACGGAATATGAAATTTAGCCGCATGTTGAACCAGTAATTGTAATAACGTCGTCTTCCCAGAACCCGTTGTCGCTGGAATGAGCGTATGTTGGTTAAACTCTTCAAAAGGAATGATATAAGGTAACCCAAATTCACTTGTCCCTAATAAAAACTGTTGTTTTAATTGCTCAAATAACACATCATCCGCCTCATGAATGGCGGCTTGATAGGCGGCTTCATTCTCTTCCGTGTATCGTTGTGATTCTTTGAACTTCTCCTTTTTTCGCATTTTATAGGCTTTCGATGCCATGAGTTGTTTCTCTTTTTCTTCTTTCGATACCACTTTTCGTTTCACAAGAAATGCGGAAAACGAAAGAAAAATACTGCCCATGCCACACCCACCAAGAACTAAGGCAATCACTGTCTGCCAGTTAAATGTTAACCTGGTTTCCAACAAATTCAATGGAAAAAAGAGATACGCAGAAAAATAACCCCGAGGAATCCAGAAAATAAAACAAAGAAGATTCAGAACAAAAAAGAAAAAAGCAACAATCAAAAAAAGAGAGCTTCTCCGTAGTAAGAAGCTCTCATATTCCCTATCATACACATGGGCTGCTTTATCCTTCCTATCAATCATTTGTACCACTAACAGAGGAATCACGCCCGCAAATGAAAACGGATAGAGCAACACACCTATAAAACAAAAAACAAGGAGTAGTTGCTGGTATCTTGTCCGTTGTGGGGGGAGGTTGGTCCCTTTTTGTTTTTTGGGCTGAAACAGTCCATTAAAAAAATTATTTTCTTGCACGAGGTTGTCTCATTCCCTTCGTTGGATTTGTTACAGAAGGTCGGGCTGTCTTGGCTTTAATGGTTCGCCGAACAGCTGGCCCGTTCTTTGCTTTTTTTACGTTTACAGGTGGTGCATTTCGTTTTGCCATACGTGTAATTGGTGGTGCAGCCGTTGGCATTGGACGGTTTTCTTTTGTTTGGCTCCTTTGTCCCTTCGGTGACTGTTGCTCAATTACTTGTTGAACCGCTTGCATCTTTTGACGAACAGGTGCTTTTTGTCGCAGCGGACTGCCTCCTGCGCCATTTAAAGAACGCCCTCTTAGTTGGCTGTTGGTGTTTGGTGTAATGGTCGGTTTAACCGGTTTTTGACCACTCGTTCGGTGTTGGCTACGGGCGATGGATCGATGGTGTGTCGCTTGGCGCTGCTTGATTCCCGTCTGTGCACCTTCTGTCTTAGCTAGCGCTTGTTTTTGCCCTTGCCGGCGTACCGTTGAACGTTGACCGTCTACTCTTCCTTTCCTGGATTGTCCGATCCGTCGGTTGGATTGACGGATTTGTGTCCCTTGCGGGTTCTCTCTTGGGTCCGATTTACTATCTGTTAACGGTGTTCCATTTCTCAAGTGTTGATTGGCGGCCACTAGTGCGGCGGCTGTTTGTAGGTTCTCCTTGTCGTAGGCTTTACGCTGCCGTTGCCGGGCAAGCTGTTGTTGTTCCTTCAATTCCTGTTGGCGGCCTTTTACGTGTAGATTTTGTAGGCTCTGTTGTGCTTTTTCTACGTGATTTGGTGCATTGTGCTGTGCTTTTTTTGCGTTTAATTCCTGTCGCAAGACACTGCGCTTGGCTTCTCGTTCTTTCACGGGTTGTTGTTTTAATCCAAGCTCGGTTTTCCCTTGCTTTTGTGCTTTTTCTTGTCGTTTTCTCAGTGCATCTTTTCGTTCTTCTTGTGCCATTTTTCGACGAAGTTTATGTTCTTTTTCCCGTTCTTTTGCCGCTGTACGCAGTTTCTTTTCGGTACTAAATGGATGTGTCACAAACGCTAGGCCATCTGCTAAAGAGACCCTGCCCGTAAACAAACTGCCTAAGAATCGCCGGAAGATATATAACCCAAATGGCATAAATAAATACACCAACATTGTTAGAATCTTCTGCCATGGATTGCTTACTTTATTACTCAACTGAAAGCCTAAAGACAAAAATGTCGCAAAAAAGACACAGGCAAAGCCCATCATCCCTTTCATAAAGATCGTTATGCCAAATGCCTTAAAATAATTCGCAAATACATTCATCTCTGTCATAAACAGTCCTACTAACAAAAGAATGGGTAATAAAGGCAGTAAAAATACTTGCATCACCGCAATAATTAGTCGGATAAAGCAGAAAAGAAAATAAACCACCGTTTGAATGAGATTAACGATCAAGTAAAAACAACCATAAAACATATTGTCTAAATTTTTAAAATATTGGACGGTTCGATTGTTCAGTTCTTCTGCCTCATACTTCGTCACTTCTTCATGCAATTCAATATTTTTGTCCTGATTGACGTCATTATCTAAAAGAATTTGAATTCGATCATAGGATTTCCCTTTGTATTCGACCGATTTCTTTCGAATATACTCAGGAACAGACGAACCATAATTCATCAATAAATACGGCTCGTACACGTTTGTATAAAAAATACGTGAAGCCATCAATTCACCGGCACTTTTCATGCGGGCATTGACGTTCCCATCTTTACTTTCTGGAACACTTTCGCCATTTAATACAGGATTCACTTTGACAAATTCGGCTTCGATTTGTTTATCTGCTTCAAACATTTGATTAAACAATGAATCAGACGTAGTGGCATCCTTACAAACAGAAAGTCCTGTAAAAATCAAAATCGTCATTCCAAATACACGAAATGCTTTTCGAAAGCGTTGCTCCCCAATAAATTTGATCCCCATGATCAATGTGACAAACCCGATGCCAATACTTCCGGCAATACTTAACATATTCCCAGCAATACTAGCAGTCAGTTTTTGAACCGGGTCTTTAATGGGTGTAATGACGTCCAATGTGAAAAGAAACTTCACCATCTCTGCGTTAAATTGCCCGATTCCTTTCACCATTCCCCAAACCATATTTTTCATGGTTCCTGTCGCATTTGTCAACGTTTCTTTAAATCCCGTTAGAGATTCCTTAGGCATTTCTTTTGTCATTAATTCAAACGAATTGTCTTTATAACGTTCATAAATCCGATCGACATCCGTTGTCGTTTCTTGCACAACCACACCATTTCTATCTCCTTCTGGAGAGGCAAACACTGGCGTAGAAACAGATAGAAGCAAGAGACAGCTAAAAAATAAAAGGCAGAGGCAACTCATTTTTTTCATGCACTCACTCCTTTGTTTTCTCTTTTCATGAATTTTATTTTTGTTTATAATACATTCAAAAATCCAACACAAACATCAAACCAAACAACCGCAAAAAATGCTTTGATACAAATAAATACTTGGTCAATCGTTCTTAATTGTCCTTTCTCTTGTTTTGCTTCTCTCATTGCGAAAAGACTAATCATTGATCCATAAAGCAAAACAAGAAGAAAACGTGCAAAATATTCACCCATACGTATTCATCATCCTTTTTTTATTTATGGAGATCCGTTATGCATATAATAGAAATCATTCAATTATCCTCTCTATTATTAGATCCAAAAAACAAAAAGGGCGCCTAAATCTAAAGAAAACAAAAGAATTCCTTTTCTTTCTCAAACAATTAATACAGGCAATCCTCCACAACAAAATTTAATTTTTTAAAATGTAAAAAATATCTATCGCAATCAAAGCTAACCCTACCAAATCAAAAAGCACCTTTAGCCAACGGTGCTTGGTGTTAGGAACGCCACAACAGAACACAATAACAATAAAAAAAAGACAAACCAATTGAATAAAAGCAACGGATCCATCTACTCACTCTCCTTGTTCTATTCGTGTGAAAGAGACCGATTTTTGATTATTTTTTGCTTGAATCATGTCATCTTCTTCAACGACATCCGTTAAAATAGTCGCGGAAATTCCAGGAAGAGAAATCGTTAGACGTTGCGTATCCTCTTCATAATGATACTCACCTGGATAACTTCTCCCCTCTTCTGTCACAATCACTTGATGCTCATCGACAAAATAAAGTTCCGTCTCTACCCCAAATCCATCTGCTTCCCACGTGCCACCTTGATCTGTTAATGTTTGGATCATCGAATGTCCACAAGCAGTAAACAAAAATAAACCCACGAAAAGAAAACTGCCAATAAAGAATTTCTTCATCAAATACACCTCCCTCTTATCCCCCTTGTTCTAGCTTAAGCGCTTGTTGCGTGGCTTCATCTTCTTTATTCGTAGAGGAAATCGCCAATAACCAGCTATCAAATAAAACATCAATGGCAATCGGTTGATTCCGTCCTCTGTGGTCTTGGAACAAACAAGTACCTGATTTGAGTTCGTTGATTAATTGTAGATTGGCACTGTTCGATTCCATTCCGAAGAAATGTAACACTTTTTCTTGCGCTTCTTTTTGATTCGGACGAAAAGCAAATTTATACGACAACAATTCCTTCTTATCTTCTCTGTCATAATCCATAAATGCTTGCGTTACCAGATAAATATCTGTCACATTTGCCCGCCCTTTACGTAAACTATCTTCGATAAGGAATTGTCCCTGAGCGGTATCTTCAAACCCTTTGGCTTCGTCAAAAATAATCGCTGCATCTTCATTTTTATCTGTAGAGAAAATATACGTCATCTTCATAATGACTTCCATAATAGACATTCCAGCAATTTGTTCATTATTCAATCGTCCGCTATCTATTTCTGCTTGTGTTGGAATCATCAAGCCTTGCGTACCTAAAACATTGATTTGATTTTCAAAACGAATCGGTTCGCTATAATCATTTCCTAAAAGGATTTTCCCTAATCCCATATGATGGCCCGAAATCAATTTCGCTAACTGGGGATCTTTTTCTCGAATGACTTCAATCACCTTCGTCAAATGCTTTTTCCCTTTGCCATTCATCACCCTTTCTACTGCTTCTAAAATTAACGTTTTTTTGTCACTTGCTGTATGGCTGTCTGTATTGACTTCTCCAAAATTTTCTAGCACATTACGAGCCGTTTGAATCGCTTGTTCTCGTGGCAAAAATAAAAGCGGATCAAGCATTCCTCGATATCGTTCTTCATTCGATAGAGAAATAAAATTGATCCGCTCATACAATGCTTTAAATTCTGGGATATACCCAAATTTTTCCAACGCTTTTCGGAAGAAAATCTCTGTTTCATTTTTTGGATCGACGTACAAAATTTTTTGTCCTAAAAAGGTTAACCACAAGAAAATATATTTGACCAACACGGACTTTCCTTGCCCTGGCGGCCCAATAATCAGCGTATTTCCGTTGGTGTGTTGCGCTCCCTCAATGGCACGCTTGGTTAAGTTCGGGAAAAACCAAACAATTTTACTAGATAATGAAAGGGCCTGTTGGACAGATTTAATCTTTTTGGACGTGATCACACGTCCTAAAGGCAACCCATACCGATTCCCTACCTCTTTTTCCAGATCCATTCCTAGATCCGCCACATAGCCTGTGGTTACTACTTGTTCATAGCTTTTGAATGTCTGTGAACTACCAATTAAACACTGATGGAACAGCGTCAGCTGATCGACAATCGGACGATACAACTTATACGCTGTTCCATCAAGGACAAAATCAACTTCTTTGATCCGTTCTTCCAACTCCTTTTTACTTTCTGCCGCTAAAACAAACGTGATGGTCATCCGGCATAAGCGACGCTCTTTTGTTTTTAATCGCTCATTCAGATCTCGTAGTCGTTCTTCCCCGAATAGCACCACCTCATCATCATCTAAAATACCGTCAACAGTTTCTTGATCTTTATCTTGTTCAAAAATTCGTTTCCGCATCTTATGCACATGTCGTCGGTCTTTGTCTACATGGTCAAATGTCACACGGGTATGCGTTTCAATCGGCGAGGACAAGCTGTCTTGAAGGTTTTGAACAAATGCACTGCCAAACATACTGGTTGGAACGTCCGTTAATGTTAAAAAAGATAAATAATGGGTCTTTCCTATCTGTTCGATCGTGAGGTACCCACGATGATTTTCAATCACACCTTCGGTCATTTCTTCTACAAGCAAGTCCCGTTGAGGCAAGCGTGTATTGGCTCGGTGGAAGAAATAATAAAACAATCGTCCCACCGTTTTCGTGTCTAAACGCTCAATCGGTTTGTAATTGGACAAATCATTGTATAGCTGCTTTTCTGCTTTACGAAACGTGGATAATAAAACACTTCTTGGTACACGTTGTCCTGTCAACCGATGAATCAATCGTACACACATGTCTTTAAACAATTCCACGTATTCTAAAGGGTTGGCTACTTGAATCGGAGTAGTAAATCGTACAAATAAATACGTGCAATACTGATTCATTTGGACTTCGTCTTGTAAGATTTCTCCTGCTTGACGAAAATACGTTTCTCCAAGATCAGAAAAACTGCCACGTACCAGTTTATCAATCGTTTCTTCAATATGTTCATCCAGATCAAAATATTCTGGAATATTCATAAAATGATATTCATAGTTATCATGTTCGAATACTCCCTCTCCATCTTCAATGTATTCCTTAAAAAAATCCAAATCATTTAAAGGAAACACTTGGTGAGCGATTTTGTATCCTGCCCAAACATCTTGTGTGTTTGTAAAAACAAAATTTTGGGTCATTGCTTCTATTGGAAACGCTAAGCGAGGTTCTTTCATTGTCACTGCCACTCCATTACCCCATTTCTTATTTCATATCAGCTAACCTAAAGAGAAATTACTCTTTGTCTGATGACGATTTGCTTAGATGTTCGTATATTAAGACGTTGGACTTTGATTTCACTAATTCTTTTCGATAAGTATTCGGTACCAAAAACTTTAATTTTTTATCTTTAGAAACACTGTCTATATGAAACACTCTATTCACCTCGTTGAATTTTTCACTTGATACGTGACTTTTTCATGGAAAAACGGTACGAATAGTTCATGCTCGTACCGTTTCTTTTTCTGTAGAACGTAGCTTCCTCGTCCTAGAATATAATCAATAAAGTTCTTGTTATCCCATTTCAATGAAAAGAGAGTCCAAACAAGAACACCAACTCCTGCTATGATGATCAACCAATAATTCGTAAACAGAGATTGGATAAAGGACACATTGGCAATAAACCCTAATAACCAAATCAATAAAGCTAAAAAGAGAAACACGCCACCAACAACGATATGCTCCAACCGTATGCCATTAGGAGCTAACGGAATCGCATGGCCCTTTATGGCATAAATTTTGATAGGCTGTTTAAATTCTCTTGTATAGTTGTACTCCATCCATCAATCCATCCTTTCGGCGGTAAAATAACCCCTGCATCAGGGTTAAATATCTTATCCTTAATCCAAATTCCTATTTTTTCTGCATCAGATAATATTAAAATCAACGCAATTAACAATAACACACCTAAAACGGTACAAATCGTACGGGCAAATCCTTGTGTACACAAGCCTACCACAATCAAAAATAAGGCAACAATCGACAATAAAATAATCACTTGTCCGGATAAATTCTCCCAAATGGGTTTAAAATCAAACATCGTTTCACTCTCCATTCATTTTCGTTACATAATAACTTTCTTTGGTGGGTTTAATTTCTAACGTAAATTTAGACGTTAATGGGTTACTCTCATCAAAAGCAAACGTGTAAACGCCTTGAACGTAGTAATTGCCATTGTCTATTTTTAGCACTTGTTTTGGTTCGACATTCACTAATTCCGCCCTTCCTAGTCCTTGAACATTCGTAATCAACGCTAACTTTTCATCATTAGACACATACAACTCAAAGAATCGCTGGACAAACTCGATCATTTTCTCTTTTTCTTCGTCTGTGACGTCTGTCCCTTTTGGCGTAAAACGATTTTCTTGGTAGGTACTCGTATTTTTTTCGGAAGTTGGTGTAAGATTCACAAAAGAGGGAACATCTATCAATTTGATTACTTGTCCCTCGTAACTGACTGGAAGAATGAGTTGTACTTGTTGCCACGTCTCCCCTTCTGTAAACTGAACATCATAATACAAACGATAGAGCGACTCTTTTTCATCGATGGTGTCCATCTTAATAAAACGAACCGTTCGTGCAATACGGTCTACGCTTGTTGTCTGAAAGCCTAGATCACTAGGAGTTAATCCAGTTGCTAAAAAAGGGGATAGTTGCTCTTCCCAAACCTTCTTTCCTTCGTCTTTGTGAGAAATGGTAAATAACCGATCGACTAATTTCATGCCCTCATAGCGCAATTGTTCGGTGTCTTTTAAGGCATTATTGACATTTGTTACTAATTCCTCTTTATTTACTTGCTTACTCATCGCAATTCTAGATAAGGTGTCTACCCGGCCAAAAGTCATTAAAACAACCACACACATAATCAAAAAGAACCCAAAAAATAAGAACGAAACGACACTTTGCGCACTTCGTGGCGCAAAACGAATCGTTCTTGTATTGGGCGCTTGTTTCTTTTGTCTCTTAGAGAAAAAAATACGGGTTCCGCGTAGTCTTTTCTTCTTTATCGCCGTTTTTTTACTGCTTGCTGCATGCGGATTAAATACAGGTTTTCGTTTAGTCATGTTCAAGAATTCCGTATCGTTGAATCAATACCGCTGGGACTTTATTTTCTACCACCACTTCATTGACCACAACACCTGCCCCTTCTAAAAACGCCAAAGCTTCTTTATATGCCCCTTTAGTCGCGTGAATGTGTTGATGAATCTCTTCGTAAAACAAACGTGTCCCGACTTGATACCCTTTGTTATGAATCCGCCACAAAACAAAGAGTGCCGCTTGAATCGCGGGACGTTGGTATTCATACGTCGTTGCGATCGTTACATTTGGTAGTTCTTCTTTTTGTTCTGAATCGTTTAACTCTTCATACAATAGACTCACTCCTTTTTCTGATCTTCTAGCAATTGATGTATTTTCTTTGTATCTGTCCCTGCATATTTGCCTTTTGGTGTTACAATCGTTGGAACAGTTTTTAACTGATACTTCGCAATATAGTCTTTATTTCGAGGCTGATTTAGATTAATAAACAGTAAATGATCGTTGGCTAAATTTTCCTTGTACAATTCTGGAAAAATCTCTTGGCAATCAGAACAATCATCTTTGTAAAATACCAGCGCTCGGTCTTCATTTGTGGCAATCGTTACAACGCTCCGGTCAAGGAATTGTTGCTGAATGATTTGATTTGTCTGTATGGTAGAAACCGTAAGCCAAAAAATTCCTAGCAGAAAACAAGTGCCTATTCCTAAAAGGAGATCAACCCTTCTACCTTTATGGGACATGGATGTCACCTAAATTCTTAACAGCAGTAAATTGTTTGGCTATAGGGTCAAACGATACTTTATACATAAAGGTGCCTTTTTGAGCATTGCTCCCAGCAATCGTTACGGAATATTCCACTAGGACTAACGCTTTGATTTCCTGCTTTTCAGACGCCATTACATAGATTTCTGGCTCTCTTTCTAAACGGGAAACCGTTATGACAGAAGGGGTGATTGTATCTGCGTCTTTTGGAAAAAGCCCATTTAATGCTTGCTGGTTCGCAAATGCGCTCGCTTGTTCCTTTCTTGCTTTGACGCTTTCTTTTTCACGGTCTGAATGATAGTCAAATACAGCAGAAAACAGCTGGCTGGTGGCAGTCACTAGCCCTTCGTTGCTTGTTTCTTTGGGTTTGGTTTCTGTTTGCTTAGAAAATTTTTCTAAGCGTTGTTCAGTCTCAACAAGCGTTTCTTTTTGCTTCGCTAACGCCTGTTGGTACCGTTGAATTTCCCTTCCTTGTTCTTTTCTTTCAGACACAAACCAAAAACCACCTAAAACAAGTAGGATCAACAATACGGGACAGCCAATTTTGCTAATAAAATCATAATTGTCCATAGACACTAGCCTCCTTTTCCTTGTATAAATTCCACTTGATCCACAGTCGCTTTATCAATCACACGCCAAGAACGTGTCCCAGAACCACTACTTACGACATTAGTTTCACTAACCAACATACTACCGTCTGGATTGACATATTCCACGACGGCAATATGTCCATAAGGGGGCGTAGACCCAGCTAAACCACCATAGAAACTTGCTGCCCAACCAACTTGTGGCTTGCCTTTCACCACGGTATAGCCTCTTGCACGTGCAGAAGCGCCCCAGGAGCCGCCATTGCCACCGTCGCCTGAAAACCATTCAATTGGTGTGCCAAGTTGTGCCATGCGATTATACGCTCCCCAAGTACATTGTCCAAAGGGATAATTGTTACCGGCATAGTTTTTATTATCAGGAGTGGGTAACGTTAGTTTGCCTTTGTATTCCGCTGGTACTTCTAATGTCGGCGCAGAATTTTGGCCGACAACTTGTCCGGCGGCAGTTTCGGTTGCGCTTGGTAACAGACAACCTTCTTCATCGGTACCACTATCTAAATCGTTGGTTAAGCCATCCACCGAACCAAACCAATAGTCCCCATACAACACATTTTCTTTGCAGGTTTCGCCTGGTTGCGGTTCTTCAATAATCTTCCCATCCCCAATGTAAATCGCTACATGATGGGATTGTCCTGCAGGTCCCCAAAAGACTAAATCTCCTGGCTTGGCCTGGTCTTGTTCGATTCTTTTTACTGCGTTGGATTGTGTTTCCGCAGTTGGCGGTAAATTAATTCCAATTTTTTGATACACCAACATCGTCAAACCGCTACAATCCATTCCACTCGTCCAATCACGTCCACCCCAAACATAAGGCACACCAATCCGACTTTTCGCCAATTCAACGATCTTATTTCGTTTAGATGCATGGATTGTCGCTTGACTTTGTTTTTCTGGTAAATCAATCCATCCATCGTGAATATCTGCCTTTGCTTGGTAAGGGGTTGTTCCATACTTTTCGATTGCTTCTTGATCTAACCATTGGAACTTTCTACCTAAATTATTGTAGGTGGTTGTTAGTTTTACGAGATAGGTTGGATCAGTTGCCCAACCGCCTTGCGCAATCGCACGTAGTGCAGCTAATCCATCTGTATTATTGATCGCGCCTTTATAAAGGCTTTGATGCGCCATAAATTCCGCTTTCCCGACAATCCCGGCACTATAGCTTTTGAACCACGTATACGCGCCACCTGTATTATCCCCAACAGTTGTCCCAGGTTTTGTGCCGGTAATATCTACCGCATCTTTGCCAAACGTAGCTAACGTAAGAGGAAAATCACTGAGTTTTGATGTCTTGACGCCTCCCATGTTGTGGGCTTTCCAAAAACTGGTTCCCAAAGGATTCGTAAAGTTAAACCCATTTTCCACCATGGTTTGGGCGATACTGGCCGACGGCAAAAAGCCCCCCGCTTTCCACGAGAGGATATAGGCATCTTTATGCGTCTTGACAAATTCATCAATAGAACGTGGGACAGTCGTAGATTCTTCTGACGTATAGTCTGCTGGCATCAAACATTCAGATTCTTTGACATCCCAACTCGTCACAAATAATGTCACAAATAAAGAAAAAATCAATAACAAGAACAACGGAGAAAAGAAGCCCGCAAGACCGACAAGTAGTTTTTTCTTCACGGATTTTATCCTTTACAGTGCTTTTTATAGCCAAAGAACCCAGCAATACTTGTCATAATCACCCCTAGAATAGAAAGTGCCGCATGAATTTCTTCCCCGGTTTTTGGTAAGACTTTGGTCTTTCCATCCGCTGTTTTGACTTCAATATTTCCGCTAGGCAGTTTCTTTACTGGAATCGAAACATCTTCTATCAAATTGCCTTGACTGTCTTGAACCAGTGGTACCCCGTCTTTCACCCCAACAATCGTTTGACCACTTGCTGCTTTTAATGGCGTAGTCGGTGTTGGAATATGGGTTAATTCTTTTACATCACTGGTGACAATCGGTACACTTGTTCCTTGAGCAGCACCTGTTGTAATGTTTCCAGAAGCATCTACTGACACTGTGACTTCTTTTGCCGGAGCCGCTGGTTTATTTTCCTTCGGTTCAGTTTCTTTGTCTTCTTTTGGTTCTTCTGCCGGTTGATTTGGTTCTTCTTTTGGTGTTTCTGGTACTTCTTCACTCGTAGAAGACGTTGTTGGTTGTTCCGTTGTAGAAGAATCTGTTGTACTACCTGGCGCTTCTGTTGTCCCTGGTGTTTCCGTCGTACTTGTTCCAGGATCTGTTGGCGTTGTTCCGGGTGTTTCACCGCCTCCATCTGGTGGTGTCACAGGAACGTCTGGCGTATCCGGTACCTCTGTTCCACTTGTCCCAGGATCTACCGGAACTGTTGGTTGGCTCTCTTCACCACTAGTAGGTGGAACGACAGGATCTGTTGGGGTTTCTACACTAGGTGTTGTCGGTGTGGGTTCCGAAGGAACGACAGGCTCACTAGGAACTGTCACAGCTGCCCCACTGTCAGTTGTCGTCTCTTCTGCCGAAGCGGACACACCAACTGTTCCAAGTAAAATAGTTGTACTAAATAAGCTTAAAAAAAGGATTTTTTTCATCATCTATTCCTCCATTCTTATTTGAATATAAAAAGTGTCGACACTCCTATTGAAAGTGTTGACACTTATTGATTCATCTCAAAAGGTTCTTCTTTTGGAATTGTCGTCACAAAAAGTTTTTCTTGTTCTTCTTTCAATTGAAAAGTCACTTTTTTCGTGGTTAAAGGATCTTTATCCGTTTGTAATACTACAATATAGCTGACTTTCCAAGAACCTTTTTGCGCCTTCCTTTCCCAAGGAAACGCACTTTTCAGTTGTGCTTCTTGCCCAGAAATCTGATCAAGTAACTCTTCTGAGACAAATCGTCGAACTTTTTCTTGAACCTGTTCTTTTTCCGTGGTTCCTGTATAATAATTGGTCAAAAAATAACGACTAAAGGTCTCCAACTTCCCTTGCGATTGGACTTGATGTTCTAAAGACACGAACGCATGTTGTTCATCTGTAGAAACTGGCGGCGAAAAAACAGTGATTCCGATCCACACTCCTCCTACAAACAGACAAAGCCCAGTGAGTGATAATAGAAGTAACCATAGCCCTCGACGCTTCCGTTTGACATGCGGAAACTCTTTTTCAGGGGGGCTGGCTCTTTCTGAAAATGCGCCCTTCGGTTTCTTTTTCGATGTTGCTTTCTCTTTGTTTTTGTCTGGTAAGTTGCGTGTAAAGACTCGAAAAAAAGCCTGTGCCTCTTCTTGGACGTCACTAGATTCGTTCGTAAGATCGGAAAATGAGGCTCGTAAGGCATCGGAAATGGTTCCTTCGGTGATCGGTAGCTGAATGGAAGCTTCCCATGTCGGCAATTCCTGTTTTTCATCTTCATACAAAAAATAGGTGAGTTCTTCTGCTTTTCCAGCAGCTAACAATTCTCGATTCGCTTTTTCCAGAAACATAACCCCTTGGTTTACAGAGACCAAACAATGAACCGGCACATCCAAACAGAGAGAATCTTCCTCTGTTTCAAATGCCATAAAAATAGTTATTTTTTCTTTCACTCCGCCTCCACTCCGAGCGCTTCTGCATAAACCACTTGAATAGGATGATTTTTTGAAAACTTGATTCGATATTCTTGATTGTCTAACGAAAGAATATAACTATCGAGTTCTTCTTCCACATACGTATAGTCATTTGATTTGACCTTAAAATAATCTCGAATCGCCCGTTCTTTTTGAAGCTCGATCCATTTAGGCAAATGAGCCAACTGATACCCACCGAATAATCCGATGCCAAATAAAAATAATCCTGATAAAACAACCATTTGTTTCCCTCCTACTACAATATATTTATAGGTTATAAGGTACTACTAATCCCATTAGTAATCCCTTTTATCTATCATGTTGCTTAAGCTGTTAAAATGAGAGGGCAATGGTCGGGCATATTCCTCCTTGGACTTTGCGTCCGTGATTAAGTCTGCCAACCAGCTGCTCATTCACAGCGTTCGTTTTATGCAGGTTGAACTGCTGTTTACCAGTACGTTCGTATCACACCCCAGTAGATTGAATCGGCAATGTGTTTACGCTGGCTTTCCATTGCGACAAAACTGAAGGAGCTGATTGTCTTGAACGCAGTAGGTATTGATGTTGCTAAAGGTAAAAGTGTTGTTTCGATTCTCCGACCTTTCGGTGAAGTGATCTCTAGTCCCTTTGAACTCTGTCATACTTCTAGTGCCATCGACGACTTCATTCATTCTCTTTCAAACCTAGAAGGAGAAGTTAGAATCGTCTTGGAATACACTGGACGCTATCACGAACCCATTGCTCGTTGGCTCTCGGATGCGGATTTTTATGTCAGTGTGGTCAATCCAAAACTCATTAAAGATTTTGGAAACAATTCTCTTCGTAAAGTGAAATCTGACAAAAAAGATGCACTCAAAATTGCTCGTTACGCTCTTGACAACTGGAATGACCTACGACAGTATTGCTTTATGGACAAGACAAGAGATCAACTAAAAACCATGAACCGACAGTTTGATTTTTACATGAAACATAAGACCGCTCTTAAAAATAATCTCATTGCTCTTTTGGATCAAACCTTTCCTGGAGCGAATACTTTTTTCACCAGTCCTGTTCGAAAAGATGGCAGCCAGAAATGGGTTGATTTTGTCGCCTCTTTTTGGCACGTCGATTGTGTTCGCAAGGTCTCTTTGAGTGTGTTCACTGAACGTTATCGGAAGTTCTGTGTGCGTAAAGGTTACGACTTCCATCCAGATAAACCAGCGCAAATTTTCGAAGCCTCTAAAGAGTTGATTGCTCTTTTACCTAAAGACAAAATGACCAAAAACTTAATTATGCAAGCAATTGAACAGTTAAACACTCTTTCTAGGACTATTGAGCAGTTACGCCTACAGATGGATCAAACAGCTGCACAATTACCAGAATATCCTGTAGTTATGGCTATGAAAGGTGTAGGTCCTTCTTTAGGTCCACAGATCATGGCAGAGATTGGCGATGTTCGCCGCTTTTCACGTCGAGGCGCCTTGACTGCTTTTGCAGGGGTTGATCCAGGTGTCAATCAATCCAGCACCTATAATCAGAAAAGTGTACGAACTTCTAAACGTGGATCTTCTCAACTGCGTAAATCACTGTTTCAAGTAATGGACGTTTTAGTGAAAACATCACCCGAAAATGATCCAGTTTACGCATTTCTTTCTAAGAAACGAGCAGAGGGAAAACCGTACTATGTTTACATGACTGCTGGTGCGAATAAGTTTTTGCGTATATATTACGGTCGAGTAAAAGAGTATCTGGCTTCACTTTCAGAAGAGGAATGATTTTTGTTTTTGAGAGCATAAGTTGAAACCAGCGATTATCGGTGGTTCTATTTGTCATGCCTTCAATCCAGATAGCTCTTTTTCCAATTTTTTGCTTGACTTTTTATTTGCAGGCTTAATTAAAAAATCCCGTTTTACAAAAAAACGACCTCGAGAATCGCTTTCTCCGAGGTTTTAAAAACTTTTTCGACTGATTCTTCATCGATCAATTAAAACGTCTCAAATCGCAAAATAAACGTATTTATGATCATTCAATCAGAAAAATAAGCGATCCATAGACAATAACAAAAACCAAAGTGTAAAATAAACACAAAACCAATATAAATCACTTGATCCCAAGAAAAAACGATTTTTTTACTCGCACAACTATCAGAAAAGACCGTAAAAAGTGAAGCAAACAATATATACCAAAAAGAAAGAGGTACCTTATGAAGCCATCTTTTCACTCGAAAAAACATAGAACTATCCATCCTCTCCTATTTTTTGCCATTACTTATCTATATTGTTACATAATTGTTTTTACTTCAGTCTTTGTTTCTATAATAGTATTCAGTTTATATAAACCACTAACCATAAACTTACTTCCTAAATTCCTTTGCGTTATATTAGCAATAAGCATTTTTATCAATCATTGTTCCTTAAACATACTTAAAACAAAAACAAACCACTCTATCAGTCATTTTTTAGAATGGACAAAAGCTCTTTCAACAATCATTACCTTATTTTGTACCTTATTCTCTCTAATTACTGAGCTCACTACTATAGAAAATATAGAAGATGCATATTCTCAACAAGTAATCACTACTATTGACTCATGGACAACACAAAGCTTTATTTTCGGAATTTTGGCAATGAACTTTCATATTCTTCATTTTGGGTATCATTTTTTCCATTCTTTTCAACCAAAAAAACGTTCTGCCACACACTTAAAATATGCAAAACGGCATAGAAGAAATAGGATCCTACGAAAAACAAAAAAGAGACCAAAGAACACGTATCACTCATTATCCCAAAATATACTTTTTCGATATTTGCGCCGAGAATGGATTTTCCCTTCTTCTTCCTTCCCAAAATCTTTTTCTATCACAACAAAAACCGTGAGTAACAAGAAAAAGAACAAAAGAAAAAATGGATAATCCAAAAGCACAGACAGTTGCCAAGAAAATTCCGCTAACTCTTTGGGTAATTCTTTATCGTACCGATCAACAACTGAATAAACGAGAAGAGCCGTTGAGACAATCACAAAAAAACAAAAATAGCCTTTTTTTCTGTTCATCTTCTTTCCCTTCTTTCTAAAAATCAATTTTATTGTTCTAAATACACAAAAGATAACCCACTACAAGAAAGAAAAGAATGACAAGGATAGAAAAAATCGTTTCTAGTATATCCACTCGTCGTTCCTTCTTGCACTGTTCTTCTTGTTCTTTGATTCGTTGTTGGTTACACACTCGTTGTTTTTCTGGTACAGAAAGGACAGAATCTATAAAACAATTCTTGTGCTAAAAATTGATATTCCGGCTTAATATTTTTCCTAAATTCATCAAAAAGTTCTGAAATACTTTTATCAAGCACAAAAAAATCTCTATTAATGTCTTTATAAAATGGTTCAACAACAATTCCTTTATAATTAAAGAAACTGGATTGATTGATCTCTCTTAAATACTGAATCATCAAATCTTCGTTGTAAAAGAAAATAGGATTTTCAAGATGTTCATCCTTATAGAATTTTTGAACAATATATAATCTCACATTATCCCTCCAATCAAAAAAGACATCGAAAATGGAATTCTCCGAAGTTTTCAAAACATTTCCGATCCTTCATCGATCAATTAAAATGGTCGAAATTTCAAAATACAGTTTATTCCGGATTAATGAATATACTAGGAAAATAATCGACCCACAAACAAAAATCAAACAAGCGGCTAGTTGTCTAACCGCTTGTTCGTCTTGTTTAGTCTTTGACTTTGTACAAATCATACCCGATCAAGCTTGCCGCAAGGACAAAGATTAGGCCAATAATGAGCCAGATACTATTATCTTCTGAACCTGTTTTTGGCAACATTGGCACCACGGCCGCTTGTTTTGGCGGTTGTGGAGTTGGTGGTTTTGGTGCTTCCACAAATTGAACGGTTTGATCTTTATTCGTGAGATCCACGTTATGTTTTGCGACTTCTTCAAACGGTTCTTTCTCGTCTTCCGTTTTGGCTTGGAGCCATTCCGCAAAGCTTAAGCCTTTTCCGGCAAGGTTCCGACCGTCTACCAAGAATTCAAACAAGAATTCCATGGTTTCTTTGTCTGCCGTAAAGACTTTTTCCGCATGGGTGCCTTCAAATGGCGTGCCGTCTGGTGTTAAGTAACCTTGAACAATCAGTTTGTACAACTGACCGATCGCTAGACCGTTGACTTGAACCCATTCAATCACTTTCTGATTTGGCAACGCCAAAATCTCTTTTCCACCTTCGGCGTTGGTCGCTTTGGTGGTAATCGTTGGATTGACGATTGTAATGGTTTGGTCTTTGTCGGTAATGTCTGCGTGAGAGGCTAATAATACGCCTTCTCTAAACAGATCTTCAAAGACCACGACTTCTTTGCCTCGCAATGCACGGGCATCTAGGATAAAGTCTAAGTGTACTGTACCATCGGTACTTTCTGCCACAAAGGTTAACGTACTGGTGACTTCTTTGCCGTCTACTAGCACTGGTTTTTCTGTTGCTTTGTCCATTAATACCCCATTAACCGTATAGGTTCTACCAACGATCAAATCGTGATAGCTCACTGCGTCTGTAATGGTGACTTTCGTTAATGGATTGACCACTTTCAAACCGGTTGGCTTGTGGGTTGCTTTGGTACGAACTTTTGGATTCGTTACCCGTACCGTTTGGCCTTCATCCGTAATATCCGCATGCGTTGCTAGTAATACGCCATCTCTAAAGAGATCTTCAAAGACCACGACTTCTTTGCCTCGCAACGCACGGGCATCTAGGATAAAGTCTAAGTTGACTGTACCGTCGGTACTTTCTGCCACAAAGGTTAACGTACTGGTGATTTCTTTGTCATCTACCAGGACTGGCTCTTCTGTTTCTTTATCCATTAAGATGCCGTTAACGGTATACGTCTTTCCTACAATCAGATCATGATAAGAAACAGCATCCGTAATCGTGACAACCGTCAATGGATCAATCACTTGTAAGCCGGTTTCTTTGTCTGTTGCTTTGGTGCCGATTGCTGGATTGGTGATACGTACGGTTTGGCCTTTGTCATTGAGGTCTTTGTGGTTTGCCAGTTCTTCGTCATTTCTAAAGAGACTTTCAAACACGACAATTTCACGACCATTTAAGCCGGTTAAATCAAAGGTAAATGGCACGATCACCGTTTCATTTTCTGCTTTGGCAATAAAGCCTACACTGGTTTCTACCGTGTTGCCATGCACAAGTAATGCTTCACCGGTTGCTTTGTCCATTAAGATTCCTTTGACCAAATACGCTTTTCCTGGAAGAATTTCGGTAATTTCAACAGTATCGTTTAAGGTAAACAGCCCCGTTGGGTCTGCGACGGTTAAGCCATCTTCAAAGACAGCTGTCGTATGAACGGTTGGATTGTTTACTTTCACACTTTGGGCTTCATCAGTAATGTCTTCATGTGCCGCAACTTCAATGCCGTCACGGAAGAGTTTTTCAAAGACAACGATGGTTTGCCCTTTTAAGACGCTGGCATTGACCACAAACTCCAAGTCTTTTGTGCCGTTGGCTTTGTCTGCGATAAAAGTCAACGTTTTTCTGATTTCTTTGCCATCTTGCAGGATCGGCGCGTTCGTTGCTTTATTCATCAACACACCGGAAATGGTGTATTCTTTGCCGACAAACAAATTCGTATAGGAAACACTGTCTTTGATCACGATTGTTTCTAATGGATCAACGACTTTTTCGCCATCTTCTTTATTCGACGCTTGTGTTTCCAAGGTTGGTGGAATCAAGTAATTGCGTACAGAAACCAACAACGTTTCCCCATCATCGGGCGCATTTTGTTTGAAAGCAACCGTGAAGGCTTGTTTGTCTGTATTTGGTTGGAAGCTTTCTAATGGCGCATTTTCTTTAAAGTAGTAAGCCCCGGCAACTAACCCTTTGACCAGGAGTTCCCCGTTTTTATCGGTGGTGTATTCTCCTAAGGCTTTGCCTGTTTGGTTATACAGCGTAAACGTCACACCAGAAAGTGGTGTTTTCTTCTTGTTCCATTCTTCATACTTGAACAATTTCACATTTTTCCGTGCTTGGCGGTTCGCAAAATTGATCACTTTGATTGGTTCTGTGTCATCGGTAATCGAGAACACCAACGGTGTTTTGTTTAAGACATAATTCTTCGGTGCATTGATTTCTTCGATACGGTACCGATTGTTTCCATAGGTAAACGTACCGTTTGTAACGAGATAGCCTTTGTCATTTGTCCGGAAAATATCGGTGACTTCCGTATCATTTGGAATGGCAAACGTAACATACTCATTCGCTAAGGTATCAAAGATCTTGAACTCCGTATTAGCAAGTGGAATCACTTTGCCTGTTTCTTGATCCACTTTCACAATTTTGACTTGTTGCTCAATGATTTGGTCTTCTAACACATAACGGAAGGTTTGACCTTGTTCGGAAATCGTTACTTCGAACGGTTCAAACAATTTGTAGCCTTCCTTGCCTTTCGTTTCAGAAACAATATAGGTATCAAAAACCACCGCGTTTTTACCGAAGGTAAAGTACCCGTCTTTGTCAGTCAAAACTGCTTTAACGACTTTCCCGGTTGTTTTTGAGGTTAAAGAAATTTCAATGCCTGCAAGTTTTGGCTTCTTGTCAGGATCTTTTGTATCCACAAAGTCTTTATTGCCGACCTTGACCCCTTCAATCGTTCCTTTGATTACTTGGTCTTTTGCGATAACTTCTTTTGTGACAGTTTCTTTGTCTTGTCCACCATAGACTAACTCAAAGTGGATCTTATTCGTATTGAGATTGTATCCGACTGGCGCTTTTTCTTCTAAGAAGTAATAAGCTCCGAGTTTCAAGTCTTTGATTTCTGCTTGGACTTTTCCATTGATATTTTTTAGCGTAACGGATTTGATTTTTGTGCCGTCTGCTTGATAAAGTCCATAGACTGCGCCTTCTAAGGTCGCAGCGCCTTGGGCTTTATTACCCGTTTCGGCATCTTCTTTGAAGATTCGCGCAATCCCTTTTTGTTCTTTGTTTTTAATTTTTTGATCCGCATTTGTGATCGCAACGTTTTGACCAGCATACGAAAGCTTCACAACATACACGGTTGGATTTAACACGTAACCTGCGGAAGCAGTTTTTTCTTTGACTGCGTACGTCCCTAATGGTAACGCCTTGGTTTTGGCTTTTCCTTTCGCATCTGTTGTGACTGTATCTACTGGCGTACCTTCCGCTTTTGATCCTGCGAATACCTCAAATACATTTCCTGCCAATGCATAGCGATCATTTGGCATGGTTTTACCAAATTCTACCCCTGACTTATCAATGGTAATGGTTCCTTTTTGGGCCTTGTTTTCAATGGTCACTTTGATGGTTTTGTTGGCTTCAATCGTAAAATCTTTGCTTGTTTTGTTCAAAACGTAACCACTTGGGGCTTTGATTTCAACAACGGTTCCTTTGGTGCCATGGGTCAAATTCTTAACCGTCGCAATCCCTTTCTCATTCGTTTTGACAGTTTGATCTTTCCCATTGATCGTCACTTTGATTTCTGCATTCGCTAAAGGCTTCTTAGTATCTGCATCAATCTTTAAAATTTCAAGGTTGCCTTGTTTAAGGACGTTTAGATTAAGTGTAACTCGCCCACCAGTAGGATCTCCTAATACAGAAATCGTTTGTTTTCCAGGTTGTTTATAGACTAGAGAAGTTCTATTCAATTTTGTTTTATGAAGAGTAATAGTTGCTTTTTCCGACGCATCTTTCGTTGCGGTAATCACTAATTGATTGCCTTGAATTTTTGCGGTAATCCCTTTAGAAGGAGTTATCTTTTTGATATTCCCTAAAGAGTTATTCGTATCTGTTACAGTGATTGTTTCGCCAACTTTAACAGTTTCGGTTTTTCCAGCAAAAGATACTTTTTTGTCAAACGCCGCTATTTTTTGGTTGATCTCATTTTTAAATGCATCGTAATTCAACACCTTATTAACCATCAACGGAGTTGAGTTCAACTGTTCATGAATAAATAATTGTGTTGCGATTCGACGATGAAGTGATTTATCTTTACTATCTTCCCAACCAAAATAAGCAATTAATTCAATTTTTTTACGAACGTTTGCATTTGTCAAATACGTATTCAAGGCTGATTCTGTAAATGTCCCTGAAGCACCTTCTACCCCAGGTTCAATACAAAAGGCAACTTTCCCATTAACTTCAAAAAGATCAATTTTATCATATGCAAATGGCGTTCCATTTGGCAAACGCATTTCTGCCCAAAAAATACCTTCTGTCGGTTGCGGAGCAACTTCTGTCATTTTTACATTTGCCGTATTTGCGGCACGAGTAGAAACTGCAGCACGACGAACACGAGCTGCTCGTGGTTGAGTAACCACAAGTGTTTCTTTTACTTCTTTCTCGGAAACCGTAGTTTCTTTTGTTTCCAAAGCCTCAACCAATGTTTCTGCTTTTTCCGTTTCTACTTTCTCTGCCGTATCCTTCTTTTCTATAGCTTCTTCAACGGATTTTTCTGTATCCGTAGCGGGTGTTTCTGTCGCTTTTTCTACAGAAGATTCTGTCGAAGCTGGTGTTGATTCAGTTTCTGGAGTTGTTTCCTCTGTTGGTTCTGTTGTTTCGGCTAGTTCAGAAGATGGTGTCGTATTCGACGTACTTTCTTCTGATGATTCCGGTGAAATGACTGTTTCTACTTCTACTGGTTGAGCAACAGCTGGACTGTCACCCGGATTTTGTGTTTCCCCGATCGTTTGATCAAGAGCTGCTTTTGAATTCGTTGTCGGCGCATCGGTCTCTGGCACAGGCTCAGCTGGTGTTTCTATAGCTGGTACGGCTTCTTCTATCGGTTGAACTTCGACTGCTTCAGCGGGAGCTGGTGTTGTCGTTTCTACCGTTGGTTGTCCAACAGCTGTTTCTTCCGCTTGTGCTTGAAACGTCCCGGTCAAAAAGCAAAACTGCGAAAATGCCACGAGAGCTGCGGCCTTGAACCAATTCTTTCTTATTCTTTGTTGCACAAAAATTCCTTCCTTTCTGAAAAATTTTGTATAATAAAACGCCGTTATCGGAATGGATAACGACGTGAATAGGTAGTTTCTATTTGATTCGATCCGGGGAACGTGCCCGTGGATAGTTTTTCATGGTGGTTTCCTCCAAACAAAAAAGATATCAGTAAAAATACTGATACCTTTTGCCATATACTTGTTATTGATTAAAGTTTACCGTCCATTTACCAATAGGTTCATAATTTTTATTTACTAAATCAAACCATTGCCATTCGTATCCATACCATTTGCTATCTGGATTTGTTGCTTCTGCTTCACCGTATGCTTCAGCCTCAACCTCAGAGTTAAATATTTTCCCGCTATTACCAAGAGTTCCCGGCATTGGTTCTTGGTCTGTTACTGTCAAAGGATCAGTGACAGGAACTGTTGTCGATCCGCCTTGTTCTCCACCGGTACTTGGTTGTGTTGGTGTTGTCGGTTGAGACGGTTTGCTTGGTTGCGTTGGCTTACTATCAGCTGGTTTGCTTTCTGCCGGTTGACTTGGTGTTATTGATTGGGCTGGTTGAGCAGGTGTTTCTACCTTACCCGTAGAAGCCGTTGTCCCGCCAGTAGAACTACTTGTCCCGGTTTTACTGCTGTTTGTCCCGTCATTCGAAGTGCTTGTCCCAGAATTGCTTGGTTCCGCTGGTGTACTTGATTTTGTTGTTCCTTGATTATTTTGTGCAGGTGCCGCTGGTTTTGCTTCTTCTGTTGCTTGTTTTGCAGGCGCTTGTTTGCCTACCGGTTTATTGGCATCATTCTTGTCTTTTGGTTGAACCGTTGTTTGTGCCACGGTTTCTCCCTTATCGTTTTTCGCAGTAACTACATTACCATCAAAGACGAGCGTATTGCCTGCGTAAATCAAATCGACATTCGCAATCTTGTTTATATCCGCTAGTTTCTGTACCGTGATATTCGTTGCTTGGCTAATGCCGCTTAGGGTATCGCCCCAGACAATCGTATACTTGTTGTCTTTGGCTTTGTTTATGTCTGCTTTGATTTGTTCCACCGTACGTGGGGTCCACACACCATCTACTTCTGACGCCTGGGCTTCATTCCCACTCGTGAAAAATACCACGCCTGCCGCTGCGCCAACAATCAAACTAACCACTGCTTTTTTACTCATTTGAATTCTCCTCACTTTTTTATTTTTTCTTTTTTCTTTTTCTTTTGATTCTTGTTTCGAATGAGAAAACTACTCACCTGCTTGTTCTAATGCCTTCAGTTCTTCTTGAATTGCTTGATATTCACGTTCGACAAGTGTATCAATCACGATTCGATTGGAAATTCGAACCTGAAATTCTTTTGGGCGTGCATCCCATACTTTTTTGATCGCATTTAATTTTTCGCGTGTTTCCGGGCTGATTGCTGCACTTGTTTCGGCCATTTTGTTCCCACCTTCTTTCGTTCTTTCTTTATAAATCAAGTTTATCTTGATAGAAAGTAAATGTCAATAGGTTTTACCGTTTTTTTTTTTTTTTGGTACCGAACTACGATTGTTTGCTATGAATCACTTTGTTAACCTAGGATTCTATCCTTTATTTCTGCAATTACCAATCGCTTTTTATTTGATTCCTTTTCCTATCTAGACAAAGGAAAAATCCTCGGTTTATACTAAATCTACAAACTACGAAAGGATCGATGCTTTGTGACAAAACCATTTAAATACTTATTCGGTGCTCTCTTAATACTCGTAGGCCTGTTCGCTTTTCTAGCTTTTGAGCACTTAAACGAAAAACCAAAAGAAAACCAACCAGTAATAGAATCAACCGTTTCAACCGAACCAACGAAAGAAACACAAATATTTGACTTTGCCCAACTCCAAGAAAAAGAAGGCGACGATCTGAAAGATCTCGGCATTTGGCAAATCGAAACCATCATTTTTAAAGGCAATACCCAAGCCATCCTCACCACAACAAATGGAAAAGAATTGAGCTTTCCTATTGAGGTTACCAATCAGGACCAAAATGAAATCACACTTCCTACAATCAACTACGCACCAACGAATCTTGTCATTGCCCAACAAGTGGGGTTGGCTCAAAAAAATAACCACTATTTCATGTATATTCCTAATCATTAACTAAAAATAAGAAGGTGAACATTATTCTGCCATTTATAAATACATTACTTACTCATTTCAAACAATTCGTAGATACTATCCCTAAAATATTGATGAGCATGCTCTTTTTATCAACTTTCTTTACTAAAAATGTACTTTCTATTTTACAGTCTCTCTTTAAAATAATGATTATTTTATTTGGAAAAGATACAATATCTACTCTCACTACCAAATTCCAATTATTATTGCCAAATCTTTTTGATTTATGGCTTCTACTCGTTCTTCTCCAATTTTTATTTGTCGTTTGGGAAATACTTGATAAAGCTCTTTTGGGATATAAAGAAATTATTATTGAAAGTATAGATTCCCTGCATTTTTTTAATTCGAGCTTTTTTCTTCTATTCTTAATTTGCAACAAACTAACAGATTTTCATTTGGATCAAATACTGCAATTGCAACATCTTTCACCTTTCTTATTCTTACTATCTTTCGCTTTAGTCACTTTCATTATGCTTTTTGCTCTTACTTATCTTCAATTATTTTGGAATATTGGCCAATGGATACTGTCTTTAGAATTAGGTTGCCTTTGGAAAAGCTCCATATTTATGCTTTATCTTTTTCTCTTAAATACGTTAATTGATAAGATATTATGCTAGCAATACTGAGCCTTATTTAGTACATATTCTTTCTTCGATCTACTGCAATAGTATGCATCGATTGAATTTCCTGCAATGCTTCTTCTCGCTCGTTTCGTTTTTTTGTTTCTTTAAGAATGATTTCTAATTCTTTTTTTCCTTTATTCATTAACGTTTGTAGCTCAATGATTCGATTGCCACTCCTCACTAATTCTCGAAAGAGTTCTTTGTATTTCTTTATTTTTTCTAGGAATGTTTTTTCCTGTGCTAAATACAATTCTAAAGCATTTGGCTGATAGAAAATGGTGAATACTCCCGCTATACTCACTAAATCATTCATCACTCGAATCGTCGAACTGAATAGCCTTTTAAAGGCTATTGATTGGTGATAGTCACATTCTGTGATACTCAACAAGAACCAATCAACGTTTGAGCCAATGTCAAAAAATAGATCTAGCGAATCTGTAAGTTGAAGTGATTGTTCCCCTAACGAGTATAAGAACTCATTGCACGCATGTAAAAACAGATGAAATGTACGATACTCTTTTTTCGGATAAAGACATTGAATCGCTCGCTTCCTCTGCCGGAACATTTTTCTGAGCCAAAAACGTCCTTCTTTCACGGATAGCCGCTCTTCTTCTGATAATGAATAAGCAAAAGAAAGCGCACAAGGGGAAAACACCCAATTCGCTAGTTTGTTTACGATTGTCTCAATGCTTTCGGCTTCTGCCTCAAAATGATTGGAAAGATGATGGCTATGCCGACTCACACCAAAGGTTTGGCTCAAAAGTGCTTTTCTTGTAGCCTTAAGTTGTCCATGATAGACCATTAACTTTTTGGCGAAATTTGGATCGTTTTGATAATAGAATCGACTGCTAGACAGAAAAGGCTCAGAAAGAAGCAACGCATTTCTCGCATCAAATGTTCTTAAAATACTCCCCCTAAAACAAATCCCTGTTTTGATTGGTGGAACGATCGGTTTCACATAATAATGCGTTGTTGAAAATGCCACAATTCTCCCTCCCTCGTCTTTTGTCAATGATCTTTTCAATGGAAAAACTTTTTCTCACTGAAGAACATCCCATTTACTCTTTATTGGACATACATTTTATAAGCCGATACATTACGAAATAGATGAATAGGATAGATAACAAGAAAATACTTGAACAAACGAATTCGTGTCTATCTATACTAATCAAAAAGTACCCATAACAAAGAAAATGACAAAACATAAGGATTATCAGTATTGCTCCTGTTTCTATTTTTTTGATCATTGTCATCACTTTTCCTCCTACTAATATAAGATTTAGTAACGTCAGCCACATATATACAAAAAAGAAAACAAAGAAATAGCCGTAACAAAAGATAAAAAAACGATCCGTATCAATTCCTCATCATTTTCTAAAGCAAGCAATTCAATCAAGCCAACAACTGCCATAAATGCGAATAATAACCAAACAACAAAACTAATAATCAAAAATAATCAGTCTCCTTGTTTCCAAGAACCTTCGTTTGTTTAAGGTTCTTCGTTTGTTTATCAACTCTTTTAGTAAGAAAAACCAGTCATTTCGCTAATCATTTCCCTTACTTCTGCCAAAAGATATGGGAAATCTAAAAAACAACAAATCAACGCTGCGCCAATCATTCCAACGAAAAGGGTTCGCCCTCTGGTTAAGTAGAACGTGCGAAGACCATCATGTAGACAAATCACAATCACCATGACAATAAACAGACGCATCGTCCAATGTATCGCAAAATCAGACATTTTTCCACCTCATTTCATTTTCATACGCTCTAATACGGACAATCGAAACATTCACAGCAACAGAAGCCAAAGTGAGTTTCAACGTGATATGCTTTTTTGCTTATTTTTTTCTAACTGGTATTCGTTGCCTGCTTAGGAAACAAATGATACTTTTTTCGTAGATACCTCAGTCTCGATAAAGGGACTTGATAGGCTTCAGATACCTGCTTGAGTGTCTGTCCTGCAAGCAAGTCAAAAACGACTTGCTTTTCTAATCCTGGGCGCACATCAAAGAAATATTGACATGCTCGTTGTTGAAACGCTTCTTTTGTTTCTCCCGGTTTTCGAACCGGATCGATCGGCGTACCTAAAATCACCAGTAATCGATCCCGGCGTTTGATTGCTTGCGGATCATTGAACCAATTCGGATGATATTCTTCGTCGGTTAATTCAAATAATGCTTTTCTTGCCAGCTTCTTTAGCTGGTGGTTTTTCTTTGTAGCTAAGATTTCTTCACTCACCACTCCTGTTCACACTCCTCTAGCTCCAAGTGCTGATCAATCTGATCTACCGTTTGGTGAATACATGCCAGTGAAATCCCAGAAGTCTTGGCCAGAGAAACAATACAAACAATC
Organism: Enterococcus sp. 5B3_DIV0040; assembly: GCF_002140755.1. Lineage (NCBI taxonomy): Bacteria > Bacillati > Bacillota > Bacilli > Lactobacillales > Enterococcaceae > Enterococcus > Enterococcus sp. 5B3_DIV0040. The sequence continues at coordinate 699,462 of NZ_NGLC01000002.1, read as the reverse complement.
GATAGCGTTAAGGCATCAGCTACGCTTAAATTCCCACTTACCGACAAATCATTCCCCTGTTTTTCAAACACCACACAACCATTCACTTCTTTATTCATCTTCTTTTCTACCTTCTTTCTTTTTTGATTGACTGACCGGTACGAGTGTTCACTGCACGTCGATTTTTTGTCAAGAATTTATGTTGGAAGTTTTTAGCGAAAAGTTTTCTAAAAGTCTTTGATCCATTGTTTCTACAAGGAGTTTTGAAACACTCGCACCAGTCAACCAACCATTTGTTTTCTCTTTCTTTTTCGTTATTTTCTGTTGTATACTACCTATGAGCTAGTTTTTCATATCATCAGTTTCATGGATACCCACTAACCCTAAACAATCTAGCTCAGGGACTGTCGTTTATCCTTTCACGACAGTCTTTTTTTATTGACATCCACCCTCTTCTGGCGTTTCTCTAGTATCAACCAAACCGTTGACACCAGCCAATGAATCAACAAATCCAACAAACGAAACAATCCCCACACCAACAAACACGTACCACCTAACACCAATCCATAGACCACTTGGCTCATGGTTCTATCTCCCCTGTTTCTTCTTGATTTCGTTGTTCAATCGATTTCGCAAGATAACAGCTTTCGTATAATCTATCGATAATTTTTCTTGCCGTTGCCGATAAAACAACCGAAGTTCTTCCGTTGTCACATAGAATAAATTTTCTGGTGAACGGTTTTTCCAATTACCATCTAAAAAAATGATTCCTCCAGCCATGATTCTTATTCTAACCCTATATTTTCAGGAAGTTCTTTCAATGCAACACCATATTCTTGTGCTACTTTCACTGCCTTTAATTGAAGATTGGCATTGTCTATAATTTTATCGCTGATCGCCGAAATGCTCTGAGAGCGTTTGATCTCTCTTTCTAGTTCTTCACCTTGCAATTCCTCATCATTCAAGCGTTCCAATTGTTCAAACAAGTGGTTATTCAAATCTGCTAATGTATTTCTAGGCAATATCCCCACTTCCTTTCAATTCCGCATAGTCATCAATGATTCTAGCTAACTCATCGGGATAAACCGCAAATTCCTTAAGCCATACGCCATTTCGGCTAATATGAATATTCCTTTGTCCCTCATCAATAAACGACATCGGGATAAATAAAATGTATGGATCATTCATTTCATCACCAGCATTTCGTTCAAGAAAAACAACGAGACAATCCTGACAGCCACTTGTTTTAACTCCCCAGTATTCGTATTCAGTATTTTTTCTGCTATAAATCGAACTAAATTTCACATCAATCGTCAAATTGCCCACGACAAAATCATAGCCTGGATAATTTTTCTTGAATAATTTATTGGCATCGATCGCTTTCGGAACAAGTTCATGAAACCGTTGTTCTGCTAATCCACCAAGTTTTTGCGCTTTTGTCCCATAATTGATTTTATCTTGAATTTTCAGCACCCCTGCTTTCGCCAATAGAATTTGTAGGCGAAAAGCAGGCATTCTCGTTTCATTTTGTGTCAATACAAAGTCATAGTCATTATCGACATAAAACGCAATAATTTCTTGTCGTTTCATTTACGTCCCTCCCCTCTTTTCCGCCATTACGTTTTTCTCAATCAATCCAAAAGGAAGTCCTATCCCCGGTGGGAAAACCCATAAATGATACATATTCGCCTCATCGATCAGCTCGCTTTCTTTTGGGAAACATTCAATGGCTTCTCGTTCTTCCCCAAAAAGTTCATTTTTGATCCGCTGCTTTTCACACCAGGAAATCTCTGTATTTTCTCGATTTCTAATTGCCGCATGCAAAACAGGTCCATAGGGTTCCGTTTCAACCGTTCGAACCAATACGGCATACTGACCATCCGTAAGCCCTCGATCCATTTCCGCGACCCAACCGTGACAGCTGTTCGTTGATTTCGGACTTGGTCCTTGACGCCAGTGCTTTGGCAAGGGACAACGCATGCCTTTTGTTCGATCAAATTGTTTTCGCTCTTTTTTATTCATGACGGTTCCCTCATCCACGCTTGATTGGCTTTTCTTTTTTGTTGCTTACTGGTAGGTGTTCGCACTTCGATCACCTGACCCTCACAGACCTCTGCGGCTAAGTCCGCCAGTGCTTTTGATTCATACTGAAAAGCCTCTGCTTGACTGGCGCAGCCATTGCCCTCGGGATCTAAATAACACATGGCTTTTACGACATACCCCATCGACTTTCCTCCTTCGACGCTTTCTGTCTTTCGTGTTTCACTTTATTTTGTAGAGCTTCCCCAACGTTCCTCCACCAATTGGTCAAAGCGATAAAGCAAATACACCTCTACATCATTTTCAAGCAACCACTCGACACCTATTTCCCAATAAGCACCTTTTTCGACTGCACTAAACACATGTGCTTCAAATTTTTCAGGTACAAGTATCAAGCCATCCTCTTTCGAATCGACCACGATTGCTTTGAAATTCCCTTTGTCTATCCCACAGTTTTCTTCATGAGAGACAACCCGAACAATGTCGCCATGTTTAAACGCTTCAATGTTTTCCAATTCTTTCAGACTCATTAAGTCCCCCTCCTCATTTGCCGACTATTTTTTATGAATGGTGGAATTACTCAAAATCTACATCAGTCTCATAGGAGTTGTAGATCACATTGAGATGTTCATTGACTTCTTCCTCGTCTTTGATCCAATAAGGACGTTCGCCATTCCGTAGGGGAATCCCAAATCCCTCAATGAAGGTGGCGTTATTGTGTACGACATTGTATGCAATGTGTTCCGCACAATCTTCCAACGTGAAGAAATCATAAAAGAACTGCCGAAACTCCTCAAATCATTCTTCATTGAACTATTCTGGATCAAACGCCACTTTTACCGTGTCACGCCTTACTAAATTGATTTTAAACGATTCCAACTGTGCGATTCCTCCTTCATTCGACACTTTCTATTATTCATTAACGAATGCTCTTCCGAGTTTCCAGTGAATAAATTCTTCCATCGTTACTTCGTGCATGTTGCAGTAACGCTCTAATTCCTCTTTTTTCCAAGCGATTTCCGATTTACCTGTATCTAAGTTAATTGTCTGGATTGAAAACAAGTTTTTATACTCCCAAACAATTTTGAATCGTTCTTCTTTTGTAAGAGGCTCTTGGATTTCAACCAATTCCATCACTCGTTTGATAATTTGTAACTTTTGATTAAAGGGTATGTCTTCTCTCAACAATTCATCATTTATTAGTTCTGCTAAAAGCATTTCTTTTTCACTGATCGTATCCGCGTTTTCTCTGATTATTTTGGCAATCGTATCCGAGCTTTTTTCTACAACAGTCATGTCCTTTCGCTCCTTCGTTTATTACTTCTTTCAACGATTTATTCTTCTTACAAGAATGTCATGCGATTATCCGCTTTCCCTGCTATACTTTACATGATTACTAGATAAAGGAGCTTAGTTATGGAAAAGATAAAAGAAATCCTATTGATCATTCCTGTATTTCTTATCTTGTATCCCCTTCTTTGCCTGATCGTCGCAAGCCTGATCAGTGTATATCGTTTTGTTGTAAAAAAAGAATCGTTCCGGGAAAACGTGAAAGATTGGTTTATCGAATTATTTTTAGAGATCTTCAATCCCTTCAACTATTTTTTCTAACCTCCTGATCTGTTGGCTCCTACGAGTGTCGGATGGTGTCTAATTGAACCCCAGCGAAAAAAGAAAGTGAAAAACACTGGAGGAGGAGCCCGACACTCGCACGGGGCAACAGATCGAAAGACAATGAACCAAACACGTGTTTAGTGATCAAAAAAACCTTGGCTTTCTGTCCAAAACTGCAGTTTGCGTTGAAAGTGTTCCTTATTTCGACTATTACTAATAATCCGTTCCCGACCACCGATTTGTTCCCAGCCACCAACGGTCGCATATTGATAGACCCACGCTTGGTCAGAGATTTCCGCATAGTCTTGAATTCGCGCAAAATCACTGATCACCGCACAGCCTTTGACTTTCCCATGATCGAAGACTTCCGCATGTTGGGTCAATCGGGCCTGTTCGCTAATCAACGCAAAATCCGTCACGATACTCTCGCCATACACTTCCGCTTTGTCGCGAACCTTTGCCCATTTTTGAATCTGGGCATTGCCATGAACCCAGGCATCATCACAAACAATCGCTTCGTCAGAAACCCAACAAGTGCCCTCGTGTGAGAGATTTTCCTGTTTCTCTATCCAACCGCCGTATTCGCCTGCTTTCACGGTGCCAAACGCTCGACAGGCTTGAATGCGATAAAGTGTCCGGTGTTGGTAGCGCTTGGTTTCTTCTGTCAACCGATATTTTGGCTGGCGCTCGCTTTTTGGTTGTTCCATGCTTCTCGCCTCCTCATTTCTTAGTAAAGGTACTTAATCGCATGCTTATACACGATCACAGGCTGTTCTTTTTCTTTCACTGCCAACAAGCATTCATATTTACCAATTTCAAGCAAGGTACCCGTCACCATTTTCCCATCTAGAAAGGCGACTTTGACTAGCTGTCCTTTCTTTCGTTCCAAAAGCTCTCGCTGGTTTGGCATTCGTTTTACGGGTCTCTTTGGTCGAAAGGCTTTCTGTCTCTCCGTTGTTCTGTTTTCCATCTACTTCTTGTCTCCCTTACAAGCTCATTTTTTTCGCAGTCAGTTGTTCGTTCCTATGTCCACCATTCGTGGGTGTTCTCTTCTTCGATCTACCCTAACGGGCATTCGACTGGATTATGGCGTCCGGATCCAGAACCCTAGCAGACAACGGTAAATGCTCGCCGATTGAAACAATCGGGTCCTGGCAAGTGCCTACATGTACTCCCCGCATACGCTTAGAAAAAAGTCTGTTAAAAAACTTTTTTCTAAGTGATCTCCTCATTACTGAAGATCTGATTTCCTATTTCATAAATGTACGTAACCTTATCCCCTTAGTAGCGGTTCTGATTAGATAAGGCGCTATCGCTGATCGTTCCGACCATCTTCTCACCTGTGCCATCCATGGTTTACCGAAAACCCTCACGTTTCCGTTCATTTCCGTCCCCAGCTCCTGCCAGCATGGACTCACAAGCACCGATTTGTTGTTATGCCTGCGTAAAAGAGAACCGACGTTGGTTTCAAAAAAGGTCTAGCACGTATGCCCTAACTTTACCCGCAGATTCCCTAAGTGCTACTGGATTCGCTAAGTTCTCCATGGACTTTCCAAGTCTCCAATGGCTTTCGATCAGATGTTAAGGTACATCGAAAAAGAGAACAGGATGTGTTTGATTGGTGTATTCAGTTTTTAGTGTTCGTTCTGACGTCCTGCCGGAAGCACCCAACGCAACGGCCGATCCGGTTTCAATCGGCGAGCGATTGTTTTCCCAGAAGCATCCGTTACGCGCTTGATTTCTGGATAGATCGCTTTTAACGGTAGGGTCTGTTTCTCATAGCGCTTGCGCTCCGTGCCCTCATGATATTCCGCAAATTCCACGACGTTTCGGCCATCAATACGAAAGGTGCGCATTCGCCGAACGATCCGGGTTTTTCCTTCTGGCAAATGAACTGTCTCAAGCGTGGGGAATCCCTGGCATTCTGCCCCCAGCCGTTGAATATCCGTCATACGAAAAATCCCTTGTTCTTTCACTCGCGGCGTTGGTTTCTTTAGGATGTTCGATTGTTTTTCCATCGGTTCTTTCGCCTCCTTTTCAGCTGATAGGTGGTCAAGTATTCTTGGGTGTCTGTCCGATAAAATGTCCTTCGACAGACCCAATGAAAGGGTTGATACGGATGATTGCGTTGGGCAATCAAGAACCCATTCAAATCATAGATGGTTGCGATCTTCGGCAACAATTCCTCAAACCCATAGCACTCTAAGTAAAACCGTTGCGTGTTGTATCGCTTTTTTCGAGTGGGTGGTTCAGGAATCACTAAGTATTCACGAAATTTGCCTTGGTGTTTGTGCCATTCAAAGAATCGAACAACAGGAATTTTCTCAATGGAGCCATCTGAGAAATGAAGGCGCTTGGTTTCTTCAAAATTGCCGCAATCACACGTCACATAGGTTGGCGGCCAGCTGGCATAGGCCAGTGTCTCAAACGGCACATAATAGCTATTGTAACAAGCCCGATTGGTTGATTGATACATCATCGGGTTTCCTCCTTGTCCCCACGTTTTACTGCTGTTTCGCGCAAACAAAGCAATTCGTTATCCAATTGCGTCAACGTATATTTATCAGGGAAAATCGCTTGAAGCACGCTTGGTTCTGCCCGTTCACCTGATAACCATTCTTGTCTTAAACGTTCGATCTCAGAAAAAGAAACAATGCTTTCTGCCAACAACACCAATTTCCAGAAATGGGTCATCATCCGATAAAAATAAGCAAATGGTTCTTGAATCGGTTTTCCTTCATGACAACTCGTACGATATTTAAAAATGAATTTCTCTACTTCGTGTTCCAAATCTTGTGCCCAAAGCTCTCCGTTTAATCGAGGCAAGACACGATAATGGATCGCTAGAATATCCGCATACTCTTTTTCTATTTTGCGTTTTGCGGTATAGATTTTATCAATCAATCTTTGTGCATCTGTCCCAAAATGAGAAAGCAGCTCAATGGTTCGCTTCGTCAAAAATGGATAATCCCCCATTTTGAGCAGCTCTGCTTCTGGAATTTCTGAAAGAGATATTTCTGTTGGTTTCTCGTATCGATTTGTATCGTTAATACTCTCAGTATTACTTAATTCAGTATTACTTGTGTGTAAATTTTTCACTTCCAGACGTGTATTTTCTACACGTGTAAAATTTACACGTCCTTGTCCCCCAAGGGATTCAGCCGTTTTTTCTGAATTATCACTTTTTTTATCCTCTGGAAGAGGAAGGGCATTTCCAAGATAATCCAACCGCTTGATCAATCGATTTTCTGAATCATATTCTTCAATAATTTGATGATCCGCTTCCACTAATTGAAGATACAAACGATTGGGCTTATTTAGACCTTGTCTTTCTTCGCGTAATAGTTTTTTCTGTTTTAATTCTGTTTTGATTTTTGTAATCGTCTTATTCGATTTATCTAGAAACTCCATCAATTCTTCTACCGTAAAAATCAAAAACACAGAACCATGTTCATCGACAAACTCTCGTTTCCCAGATTCATACGAACGAATCGATAACTGACAGCGATTATACAATGCCCCATACGCCAATTTGGCATCATTGGATAATTGTGCGTAATCGCTCGTATAACGAATCTTTTTAATCACTTTTCCCATACTATTTTTGATTCGCTCTGTCCGTGTCATAAAGATTTGCGGAATTTGATAAAACGTTTGTGTGGTTAATTGGTTCACTGTAATATCTGCCATGTCATGGCCTCCTTCCAGATTTTTCTACTTCTTTGCCAAGAGAAATAGAAAAACCTCATAAAATTTTGTAAGCAGGCAACGGGAGTCGAACCCGTACTCGCCAATGTCAAAACATCTGAATGCCTGCGCCTCAGTATAGTCATCAATAATGATCTGGCGGAAACTATACTGATCATCTAGAAAGAGGACCAATCAATTAACCTTGGGAGCTATTTCTAGCTCCTATACAACTACAAGGAATCGAACCTTCAAACCGACCATTTCGAATAGTTGTTTCATGGTTTCTCCTCTTTCCGCCTAAACAAACAAAAAAGCTCCTAGTTCATCCACACTAGAAGCTTTCTAAAATTTGTTATTTAATTTTTTTAGCTAAAAAGAAGTGATTCATCCGTCTCATCGAATTCTCATTTACTGGGTAAATATTATACACTTACTCACAATTTTTTCATCTGAGGATTTGCCAAGACTTCCGCAAAGCGTCCTTGCCAAAATGGTTTACGCCTCAATTTTGATAGAGCATGCCTTTTTCTGCTAACTGTTGTTTGGCTTTTTCCAGAGCCGCAGGATCGGTGTAGCGCAACGTATGCAAGTGTACCCCATTGGTTAAATCTGAGAGCAAGCGGGCTTCTGCATGTTTGGTTTTATTGATGAAATCAGTCACGTCTTGGTCTGTTTGAATCTGCAAATTGCCAGTGATCTCTCCATAGATCTCATGCTCAACGATGACATCGACCACTTCCACACCACAAGCGACAAAGATGCGCAATTCTTCTTCCGTTTGTTCAGGTCGATGCTGCACCGCTAGCTTACTTACATGCCCTGCCTCATCCAACAGCGCTTGCAGACGATAGCCGCGAGCCGTAGCCACAATCGCTTCACCAGCTGCTCGCAATAAGGCAATGTCCCCAACGATGATTTGACGGCTGACTCCGAGGGATTCTGCCAGTTTGCTGGCACTGATCGCTTTGTCCGCTTGCTTCAATGCCGCTAAAATGTTTTCTCGACGTGTTCCTCCATCCATACTCATTCCTCCAATTGATTCTCTTGATAGGTTTTTGAGTGGTTCATAATTGATTGAAACATAGCCAAAATCGTTTCTTCATAGGCTTGATTAGAAATCGCCTGCCGAATGTTTTCCAGCACTTTCTCTTCACGATTTTCATCTAATACTGGCAATTGACTGCTTTTCTTCAATTGTACGATTTCGTTGACCGTGCTCATACGTTTTTCCAAAAGATGCGTGAGTTGCCAATCAATGTCATCGATCGCTGCCCGCTGAACAGCCAAGGGATCTTGCTGGTTGTTTTCTTCTTCTAAATCGATCGTCTTGATGACCCGTGCTGGATTTCCCGCCAGCACGACATTGTCGGGGAATGATTTGGTAACGACACTGCCAGCGCCTACCACGACATTGTTGCCTAAGCGGACCCCTGGCAAAATCGTGGCCGCACCACCGATCCACGCGTTATCGCCAATCACGATCGGTGCCCCTAATTCTAAGCCGCTATTTCGTTTGACCGGATGCAATGGATGAGTCGCCGTAAACAACCGAACATTGGGTGCCAGCATACAGTTGTCACCAAAGGTAATTGGACAAACATCTAATAGCACACAGTCGTAGTTAGCATAGAAGTTTTTGCCGACAGAAATATTGTAGCCATAATCAAAGCGGACATTCGGTTCGATATAGATTCGACCAGTCACAGAGCCGAAAGTTTCTTTTAGTAACTGCTCTTTGATTTTTGTATCAGTTTCTTGGTTGATCAGGTTCATTTGTTCACGGGCATATTTTCGATCTGCCACCAATTCTGGATCTGGGGAAAAGTACAATTCGCCAGCAATCATTTTCTCTTTTTCGGTACGTTGTGTCATATCATAAACTCCTTCATTCAATTTTCTGGAAAAACGTTTCGGCTGCTGCGGTCAACATGCCATATTCATTCGGGATCGCCAATGGTTCCTTATTGATGACCAACACCTGCTGGCTGTAATCGACTAGCCCTGCAAAAGGATAGACTTGCAGCGAAGTCCCCACGACCACCGTCAGGTCGGCTTGAGCAACGGCTTGAATGGCTCCTTCAATGGTTTCATCAGTAAATCCTTCCCCGTAAAGCACGATCGCTGGCCGAATCTGACCACCGCACCCTGCATGGTGCCAATCTTGTAAATACGCTTGCCAAGGTACCTGATTGCCGCATTTTCGGCAATAACAGTTGTACAAGGAGCCGTGAAAATCGATTCTTTGGTGACTGCCTGCTTTTTCATGCAAGCCATCGATGTTTTGCGAAACGACCCAGACGGTTTTCTTCGCTTGCAGCTCAGCCATTTTTTGATGAATGATATTAGGCTGTGCTTGAGGATGGTAGAGGTGCTTGACGAACTGATAAAATGTTTCCGGTTCGTCTTCTAAACAGTCATGGCTTAACAAATACTCTGGCTGTGCCACTCCTTGATAGACCCCTTTTAAGGAACGGTAATCAGGAATACCCGATGGGGTCGAAACACCAGCCCCCGTCAAAAAGGTCACGGATGATGCGGCGGTGACCGCTGCGATTGCTTGCTCAATAGATACCTTCATCGTTCTAACTTCCTTTATGGCTTTTCTCTTATTCTAACCGAAAAAGAACCGTTTTTGCGAAAAATCAGCCATTTTCTTTTTTAAAAGCAACTAATGCTTTTTCGTGCGGAATTGCTTATAATAGATGCAACAAATGCAAGGAGAATGGGAAAACCAGATGAAAATTTTGATTATCGAAGACAACAATGAGATCAGCGAAATGTTGGCTACTATTTTAGCAGCTGACTATACTGTCCAGCAAGCCTATTCAGGCACGGAAGGTCTGCTACTTTTTCAGCAAGATGCTTTCGACTTGATTTTGCTAGATCGAATGCTCCCTGGTAAAGATGGGACACAAGTCTTGCAAGAGATTCGCCAAACCTCCACGGTCCCCGTCATTATCTTGACTGCCTTAGATGAACCAGCCGATGTTTCCACCCTTTTGCTGGCGGGTGCCAATGATTACTTAACGAAACCCTTCAATGTCGAAGAATTAAAAGCCCGTATCATTGTTCAGTTGCGCACAAATAAACAAGCCTCTCCTGTTGCCAGCAGCCTCTCGTATAAAAACATTCAACTGTTGCCTGACTCGTTTCAGCTGCAACGAGGAGAAGCAACGGTTCAGTTGAAGAAAAAGGAGTTTGAGATTTTTTCCCTGCTCTTAGCCAACCCCAAAAAAGTTTATACGAAAGAAATGCTCTATGAAGCTGTTTGGCAAGAACCCTATTACGGTGAAGAAAACACGATCAATGTCCATATCAGCCATTTACGCAGCAAAATCAAAACACTCGATCCAGAGGAAGCGTATATCGATACTGTCTGGGGCATCGGCATCAAGTTAGCTTAAAAAGGAGGAACCCCGTGCATATACTTCAGTTTTTCGCTGCCTTGATCGTTGCTTTATTGATCGGTTACTGGCTATTCTTACTGTATGATCTGAAAAAGTACCACCAACAATTAGCAAGAATCAGCGAAATCGAAACAAATCAAGAGATCCATTTACAGACCCGCGTACCCGCTTTAAAAGCGATCGCCTTGTTAAACAATCAGATACTTAGAAAAAATAAGCAGCAACACTATCAAATGCTGCAAGAAAATCAGCAGTTGGAACAAGCCATTCAAAATATCTCTCACGACTTGCGCACACCTTTAACGGTCGCCAGCGGCTACACACAACTGCTGCAAGCCGATACGACCCTCAACAACCAACAGCTGCAGTTGTTGGAAAAAGTCAGCAGTAACCTAGAAAAAGTCGAAAATCATCTGGAACAGTTATTGACCTATCAGCGCCTCAAAGACAATCAACTGGCTTTGACCTTAGAAGAATTCGATCTTTCTCGTTTGCTGGAGGAGGAACTGCTCCAGCTCTATCCTTCTTTTGAGGAAAACCATTTATCACTGACGGTTGCGATCCAACCCAATATCATGATCATTTCAGATAAAAAAAGTTGGCAGCGTATTTTTCAAAATGTCCTTGGTAATCTGCTGGAACATGGCAATGAAACGGGAACGATCCGCTTGAAACAACAAGGAGATCGCATCGTTTTCCAACAGGAAAATCAGCTGAGGACACCGATCCAGCACCCAGAAAAATTGACTCACCGCTTTTATACGGAAGACCTTTCACGGCACAAACAGCAAGCTGGACTTGGTCTGTATATCATTGCGGCATTGACTCATGCATTAGAGGGGAAGATTCAACTGGATACAACCGAAGAGACGTTTCGTTTGACTTTGTCTTGGCAGCAGTCTGCTAAGTCCCATTAAACACTAGCTACACGGACAAAAACGTCCAACAGTCTGACCTTTTTCGGTCGGTCCTGTTGGACGTTTTTCTTTTCTTTATAATTCTTGTCTCTTAAACACCAGATGTGCAGCCAAAAGACAAAGCAACAAACTGATCAGACTCCCGACAAAAATTGGTTGAACCATTTCCCACGTTTTGAAAGTGGTCATAGTCACCATCTCTAATCCGCCTTGGAAATCCAAGTATTCTAAGAATTTCCAGGTTGGCAAAGAAAAACGTGCAATCGCAAAGCCCATCGGAATGAAGATCGTCGCCAACACGCTGACTGCTGTATTTTTGGTCAAATACAACACCAACAAGGCAAAGGATGAGGTAGCCAGTAAGATCAATACAAAGCCAGCGAAATAATACACTAAGTTTTCTAGCTGAGAGATGTCTTCAAAGCCGGTACCGCCAATGATCGTTCCCGCAACAAAGCTCACTAAGCAAATAGCCAAAATTTGCAAGACAAGTACCAACGCATACACCAAGAATTTTCCAAAGAGATAGGCGGGTTTAGAAACACCGACGGTAATGATATTCTTCATCGTCCCTTTCGTGTACTCACTCCCTAAAACTTGCATCACTAACGGCAGTGAATAATACAATAGCATGGAAGACAGGCTGGTCTGGATCGCAAGAAAGCCCGTCATTTCGGCAAGGCTGCCTGTGGTTTGCGTACTATCTCCCAGGGTGACTCCCACGTCACCATTTGAAACAACCGCTAAAATCACCAACAATAAAATAATTCCTTCTGTGATCCAAAAACTTTTACTTTTAGATAAACGATACAAATCTGCCCGAATAAAATTCAACATCTTAATTTCCCCCTTCACTTGTCACTAACTCTTTGAAATACGACTCTAGGTTTTCCCCTTCAAAAGAAATCTGGTCGATAGCGATCCCTTCATAAACCAATTGACGGATTAGATCACGAATCAATACATTTTCTTGGTAGATGTGGATCTTGTGGTCACTGACAACTTTATATTCAGAAATCAGCTGACTGTCCAGTAAGCGGCTAGCTGTGGCTACATCATCGACTTCTAATTGAATAAACCGTTTCGCCATCAGATCGAATTCGTGTTTGGTCATCTCTTTGATCAGACGCCCCTCACTAATGACCCCAAAGCGTGTAGCCACTAAGTACAACTCTTCTAAAATATGGCTGGAGATCAAAATCGTCATGCCGCGTTCTTGATTCAATCGTAAAAGCAACTCTCGAAATTCAACGATCGCGACAGGATCCAAGCCATTGATCGGTTCATCTAAAATTAGAAAATCTGGCTGATTCAATAAAGCAATCGCTAAGCCCAGTTTTTGTTTCATCCCTAAAGAAAAATCACGGTATTTCTTGTTGCCGACATTGGTCAAACCAACAAACGCCAGTGCCTTACTAACGGCATCAGGTTCCACCACCCCGCTGATTTTGCAATAATAGTTCAAATTTTGTTCAGCCGTCAATTGGTCGTAAGCGACTGGAGTCTCAATCACATTACCGACCCGTTTCAGCATCTGGATGTACGCTTTGCCGCCTTCAACACCAAACAATTGCAGACTGCCACTGGTGGGTTGGATCAACTGCACGATCGCTTTTAGTAAGGTCGTCTTCCCAGCACCATTTCTCCCTACCAATCCATAAATATCTCCTTTGGCGATCGTTAGATCGACATCATGCAGCGCCAGCTGTTTGCCGTAACGCTTGTTTAATCCTTTGATTTTAAGAACATTTTCCATTTCTACTTCCTCCTTGCTTGCTTCTGTGATCATTCTAGCAAGCAGATCTAAATCAGCTATTAACTAATTATTAATTGATTCTTAACTCGTAGTTTTTTGCAAAAAAACAACTTATTTCTATTATACACAGCTGAAAATAGCCCTAGTGAGAAAAATCATCCCTTTTTCAGCAAACCCACCAATAGCAAATGTAGCAGACGATCTTTTCATTACTGCTTTTGCGCTTTGTTTTTTGCCTCACAAAGAAAGAGATTCCTTCATGACAAGGAACAAAAAACGTGGTAAACTAGTCACGAATCAAAGTGAGGTGAAATACATTGGTAGCAGCTATTATTTATTGGGCAATGATCATTATCAGTTTCGGTTGGTTGGCAGTCAGCTTATATTTCTCTATCTTCTATTTAGCACGTAAAGAAAATGGCAATTTATGGGCATTCGGCTTTTTAAATGTCATCACAGCAATCATTCAAGCCATCGTCCTTGTGGTTTACCGTACCTTAGGACAAGATTGGGGCGTTACACAATACTCAAGCCTCATCTATCTAGCACTTGGCTTATTGCTTGGCTTGACAGTCATCCAAGCTGTTTTAGGCCGTGAACCAAAAGCAAAAGTCGCTTAAGGGTTCCAATAGACACTCGTAAAAACGATCCGCTTTCTCTTTGATAAAAATAGGGAAATGGTCGTTTTTTTGTTAAAAAGAATTGACATTTGGGTGCTTTTCTTCTAAACTCTGAGAAGAATCAAATTAAATACGAGTACCCTTTAACATTTAGGTAGAGGTCGCGAGGTTCATTAATCCTGCTGAGTGAAGCAACACGTTTACAGCAGAGCTAGGGAATATCGCCGAAACAAGATCGGTTTTGCTTGCATCGATTTTGTTGGGCCGCAAATGAACAATTTGCGGACTGTCTTAGCTTGTCTAAGTTGCGCTATGTTTTGTGAAAGGTTTGTCGACGATGACCTGTCAACAGCCGTTTTCCAATCATGGAGTACGGCTGTTTTTTTGCTTTTTCATCCTTACCTGCTTGTCCAACTCGTGAAAGGAAAGAGATAAAATGAAAAAAAATAATTGGATCTGGGCGGTCTTCGCCCTCTGTCTAACCCTCATTCAGCTGCCCCTAACCGTGCAAGCGGATGACCAAACGCCTGCGGAACAATTCCGTGTCGGTATGGAGGCAGGCTATGCCCCCTTCAACTGGACGCAAACGACGGACGCCAATGGTGCCGTGCCGATTTCTGGGGAAGAAGGCTCGGCGTTTGCCGGCGGTTACGATGTCCAGATCGCCAAACGAATCGCTGAAGGTTTAGGCAAGGAATTAGTGATCGTTAAAACCCAATGGGACGGTCTGCCGCCAGCTTTACAGGCGGGGACTATCGATGCCGTCATCGCTGGTATGTCACCAACGGCCGAACGCCGCGAGCAAATTGATTTTACCGATCCTTACTATGAATCCGACTTGGTGGTCGTAGTACGTAAAGATGGGGCATTCGCCGATGCCAAAAGCCTCGCCGATCTTTCGGGGGCAAAAATCACTGCTCAGCTGAATACCTTCCATTATACGGTCATTGATCAAATCCCTGAGGTCCAAAAAGAACAAGCCATGCGGGACTTCTCCTCCATGCGCGTTGCTTTAGCTTCGGGCATCATTGACGGTTACGTCAGCGAACGTCCAGAAGGCGTCACTGCCGTCGGGGCAAATCCTGATCTGAAGATGGTCGAGTTCGATGAAGGGGCCGGTTTTGAAACCAATCCAGAAGACGTCCAAGTAGCAGTCGGGATGCGCAAAGGCGATCCCGATGTTGAAAAAGTCAATGAGATCCTTGCAGGAATCTCTGAAGAAGATCGGGTTTCCCTGATGGATCAAGCAGTCTTAGATCAGCCTGCAGATGCCAGCGGAGAAACGGCGGATCAAGGCCTGATCGCTGATTTCAAAAAAATCATTGATGATTACGGCATGCTCTTTTTACGAGGCGCTGGCTTGACCTTATTCATCGCGATCCTTTCAACGATCATCGGATTGATCATCGGTCTTTTAGTCGGTATCTTTCGGACATTGCCGCTTTCAGAAAATCCAGTAGGACGTTTCTTCCAACGAATCGTCAACGGCCTGCTGACCATCTATATCGAAGTTTTCCGCGGTACCCCAATGATGGTTCAGGCAATGGTTATTTTCTACGGAACGGCTCTAGCCTTTGGTGTCTCCATGAATCGCACGCTGGCAGCCGTGCTGATCGTTTCTATCAATACGGGTGCCTACATGTCTGAAATCGTTCGTGGAGGGATTTTTGCTGTAGATGACGGTCAATTTGAAGCAGCTCAAGCCATCGGAATGACCCATTGGCAAACCATGATCAAAGTCGTGTTGCCGCAAGTAATGCGCAATATTTTACCGGCTACCGGAAATGAGATCATTATCAATATCAAAGATACTGCCGTCTTAAGTGTCATCAGTGTTGCGGACCTCTTCTTCCAAGGTACATCAGCTGCTGGAACGAACTTCCAATACTTCCAAACATTTGCGATCATCGGTGTGATCTACTTAGTCTTGACCATCAGTGCCACCCAGATCTTGCGCTTTGTTGAACGCAAAATGGACGGTCCCAGTGCGTATGTCAAATTAGAAGACATCAACCCGAACGAATAAGGAGGAAGAACATGTCAGCAATCATTGAAATTGACCATTTAAAAAAGAGTTTTGGCGACAACGAAGTCTTAAAAGACATCAGTTTGTCTGTTAATAAAGGAGAAGTTGTCACGATCATCGGTTCTTCTGGTTCAGGAAAATCCACACTTCTTCGCTGCATCAACTTGTTAGAAAAACCAACCAGTGGGCAAATCATCTACTTAGGTGAAAATGTGCTGGAAAAAGGCTACGACTTGCCGAAATACCGTACGCATCTAGGAATGGTTTTCCAATCCTTTAACCTATTCAACAATATGAATGTATTAGAAAACTGCGTGACGGGACAAGTCACTGTTTTGAAACGTGATCGCAAAGAAGCAGAAGCGACTGCCAAAGAAAATCTAGAGCAAGTCGGTATGGCTCAATATGCCAACGCCAAGCCTTCCCAGCTTTCAGGCGGACAAAAACAACGGGTAGCCATTGCCCGTGCCTTATCGATGAATCCAGATGTCATGTTGTTTGATGAGCCGACTTCTGCACTGGATCCAGAAATGGTCGGTGAAGTGTTGAAGACCATGAATACGTTAGCTCATACTGGCTTGACGATGGTGATCGTTACCCACGAAATGGGCTTTGCCAAAGAAGTGTCTGATCGGGTCATCTTTATGGATCAAGGTGTCATTGCCGAACAAGGGACTCCTGAAGATATCTTTATTCATCCAAAAGAACAGCGCACCAAAGAATTCCTTTCCCGTGTGTTGAATTAATTTTCTGTCTTGAAACACTTAGCGGTCTTCTTCCGAGCTTTTTCGTCCTTTTTAAGTACGCTTGGAAGAATTCAATGCTAAGTGTTTTTTTATTCTCTAAACGACAATTGTCAGAATTTATCAAAAAATCACAAAAAACCATTGCTATTTGTTAGAAACTTTGTTATTTTTTTTAAAACTAAGGAATTATAGGAGCTTTCATTTATGGAAAAAAAGTTACAGTTTAAGGATTATATGTATGTTGGATCAATGCTTTTTGGTCTTTTCTTTGGTGCGGGAAATCTGATTTTCCCAGTCCACATGGGACAAGAAGCCGGTGCGAATGTCGGCTTGGCCAATCTTGGCTTTTTAGTAACAGGGATCGGCTTACCGTTTTTAGGGGTGATCGCCATTGGGGTTTCCCAGAGCAGCGGTGTTTTTGAATTAGCTTCTCGAATCAATCGACGCTACGCACTTATTTTTACGATTTTGCTTTATTTAGTGATCGGGCCGTTCTTTGCTTTGCCCCGGTTGGCTACCACTTCTTATGAGATCGGGATCGCTCCCCATGTTTCATCTGACATGCAAACTTGGTTATTGGCGTTGTTTTCTGCCCTCTTCTTTGGCGCTGCCTGGTGGTTTTCTCGTAAACCAAGCAAAATCTTAGATTATGTAGGGAAATTTTTGAATCCATTATTTCTGGTCTTACTAGGCGTTTTGCTGTTTTTTGCTTTTTGGCAACCTCTAGGAACCATCAGCGATGCGCCGATCTATCCTAGCTATCAAAGCGATGCTTTCTTTACTGGTTTCACCAACGGTTACAATACCCTTGATGCGCTGGCATCTTTAGCCTTCGGGATCATCATCGTCTCGACGATTCGCAATATGGGGGTTGAAAAACCTACGACGGTCGCAAAAGACACGATCCTTTCTGGTTCTGTCAGCATCGTGTTGATGGGGATCATCTATACCTTACTTTCTTATATGGGAACCAAAAGTCTAGGGCAATTTCCTATCAGCGAAAACGGGGGGATCGCTTTAGCACAAATCGCCAACCATTACCTTGGCACTGTCGGCAGTCTGCTGTTGGCTTTGATCGTTATCTCCGCTTGTTTAAAAACTGCCATTGGTTTGATCACGGCTTTTTCCGAAACCTTTGCTGGATTGTTTCCCAAGCAAAGCTACGGGTTCTTTATCGCTTTGACAAGTATCTTGCCAGCGATCTTCGCCAATGTCGGCTTGACCAATATCATCGAGTTTTCTATTCCAGTCTTGATGTTTATCTATCCACTGGCGATCACGTTGATTTTGTTGGCGATCATCAGTCCCTTGTTTCATCATCGTGCCAGTGTCTATCGAATGACGACATACTTCACATTGATCGCTGCAATCATCGACGGTTTAAATGCAAGTCCTGCACTGATTACCAACAACGCTTTCGTGCAAGGAATCTTGTCTTTTGCGTCAGAATATCTGCCCTTCTTCCAAATCGGGATGGGGTGGGTCGTACCGGCTGCGATCGGATTTTTGATCGGTTTGCTATGGTCGTGGTTCAAAAAAGACCCTGTTTCAGCCTAAATTAGTTAAAAAGATGAAAATAACCTACCTTTTTTTAAAGGGTAGGCTATTTTTTTGATTAAAAAGACTGACAGTTTCGTAAAAAAAAGATACAATAGAGCCACAAAGGAGGATACCTATGTTTTATGAAGAACTTATGATGGACCCGCAAACATTAATTAAATTTAAAATATTCCGGCGTATGCTGACTCTGCAAAACCCTAGCCACCCAATCGCACAATTGGCAAAGGAAATGGAGTTAAGCTACCAACAAGCTTTTATAGAGTTGACTGAGATCGACCAAGATCTAACTGAGTTAACTCCGGATCATATGTCGATACTCGGTCGTGGCGGTAAATTACAGCCTCAGAATATCGCGGTAACGATCGATGAATACCGCTTCTATTTATTGAATAAAAGCGTTCCGTTCTTATATGTTCTTTACATGCTGAATGAAGACCATCCTACGATCACGGATTTTTGTGCAAAATACGATGTCAGTCGTTCAACGGTGTCTCGCAAATTTGAACATCTAAAAAAACATTTGAAGCAATTTCAGCTTCGCTTTACGTACACTGAATCAAACTTGGTGGGCGATGAGCGTCTTGTGCGGCTCTCCCTATTCAATATCATTTGGTTAGGTACTCGTGGAATAGAATGGCCATTTGCGATCGCTGAGAGTGAGACAGAAAAAATGGTGGATCGATTCACGGAGTACTTCCCAATGACTCATTCTTATCTTGGCCGATTAGAGTTGAAGTATTTCGCCGCCTTGATTCTTTTACGAATCAAAAAAGGAAATTTTGCCAAATACGACAAGCGGTATAATTTCCTAATGAAAAATAATCCATATTTCGATTTTGAGCGTTTGACACAAGTCGTTGATCCTGAAGTTTCAATGACAGACAAACAATTAAAAGGCGAATCAGGGTTTATTTACTTGATGGCGCAAATCTTCCCATTCTATTTGAGTCCTGAAGAAGAAGCGTTGCAACAAACCTTGCAATTCTTTTCAAGCAAACAAAACCCAGTTTATCCATTAGTCGCAGACTTGTTAGCAGAGATGAAAGCAACCTTCTTTGCTTCACAACCTGGCCTGTTAGATGAGCCATTGGTCGTGGGTAATTTAATCAATGTGACTTTCGGCAACTACGTTTTCCGTCAGCCGTTTCCAAATATCTATCGCTTGCTGACGCCATCGATCAATCGCGGGTCTGCTGAAGAGCAGCTGCAGCAAAAAATCGATGAATTCTTAACGAGTTATCGCGAAGAATCCGCGGTGGACTATATCAACGATGAAAACCAAGAGCAGATGGCAACGATGTATACCCACGCCCTGCTGCCGTTTTATGATCAAATCCGTTATTCGAATCGTTTACGGGTAGGGGTTGCGTTAGAAGACAATTTCTTAGTCGTTCAAGGATTGAATCAATTCTTACATGACTTGACCTTCGTAGCAGCAGAACCTTATGATCTAAACCAGCAAGAAAACTATGATGTCATCGTTAGTTCCAATCAGTTGATGAAAAAACTCAAACCAGAAAAAATGAGTTATATTTGGGATTATGCGGCAGATGATCGGCAATACATTGATTTGTATCGTACCTTGAAAAACCGTTTTGATGAAAAGAACCTTTCTCTGTAATCAAACCGTTACGGTTTCTTAAGAACTTCCGAAAAGATTTGTCACAAAATATTCATATTTATCTCGTATACTCTATGTATACCAACAAACAACCCTAACTAACACTTTTTCATTTTTAACTCCTTCCCGTCGGCCACCCACCGACGGGTCTTTTTTTGCTTCTTTTCGCAGCCAGCAAACTTAAACACTTTCCAATCTTTTCTCCACAAAAAATTCATATTTGGACAGTATAGTATACATAACCCAACAAACAACCCTAACTAACACTTTTCATTTTTACTCCTTGCCTGTCAGCTACCCACTGACAGGCTCCTTTTTTTCTTACGGGGTTTGCCGTATACTAAAGCCAGGAGGTGTCCTATGACAAAAGCCATTACGACAGTTGACCAATACATTGCAACAGCTCCAGCAGAACGACAAGCGATTTTAAGAAAGGTCCGTCAAACCATCAAAGCCGTTTTACCTGAAGCGGTTGAAAAAATCAGTTATCAAATGCCTACCTATCATCAGGGAGAAACTATCGTGCATTTTGCCTGCGCCAAACAGCATCTTGGCTTTTATCCCACGCCTTCTGCGATCACGGCCTTCCAAGAAGACCTACAACCCTACAAAACCAGTAAAGGGGCGGTTCAGTTTCCTTTTGCACAGCCGATCCCTTACGAACTGATCGCTGTGATGACCGCTTGGCGACTCGCAGAAGTCAAAAACAAGCACGCTTAACCAGCAATAAAAAAACCGCTGTGTCTAATGACGCAGCGGTTTTTTTGCTATGCACAGGCTTGTCTACAAGCCAGGTTTTGTATTCAAGGTGCTAACTTTCAGCACATGATGCAGGGGAATAATCCGCAGCTGCTGACGGTCGCTTTGTAATTTCAAGACAACTTGTTCTTTTGCTACCGTTTTGCCGACGATCCAACCGGTAACGGTTTCAAAACCACCCAATTTCTCTGTTTTTACTTGCAGCACGACCAGGTGCTTGGCAGCGGCTGCCTCTTGCAGCGTTCGCTGGATTTCTTTGACTTTTTCAGACTGATTCTTCTTGTCAGCATCATCACTGAAAAAGGTATCCAGCAACGTTGTGGATGTCATCACAATGAGTTTGCCCAATTGTTTGATGGGCGATGGTTTCTTTTCCATTGGACATTCCTTTCTGCGCGTTGCAGCAGTTTATAAAAACCACACATACGTTCGCATTTCCATGGTTCTATTTTAGCAAATTTTTGGTAAAATACAAGCGAACACGCCTTATTTTTCAGAAGAAATAACCTCTAGCCAAAAAGGAATTCCTTCTTGTAGCAGTTGATAGGTCTCTTCGAAATCTCCTGTATAATAAGGATCTGGTACTTCCGCGGTTTCTTTGCCAGGAACAACACTCAAATACGAACGAATCTTTGCGGTGGTATCGGCAGGTGCCAGCGCTTGAAGTGTTTCAACATTGCTTTGATCCATACCGATGATCCAGTCAAATTTGGCAAAGTCTGCTTCTGTGATCTGCCGTGAAATGAGTCCCTCGCTGGATAAGCCTGCTTGACGCAATCTTTTTTTGGTTCCGGGATGAGCAGAATGTCCGACTTCCCATGAGCTGGTCGCTGCCGAATCGATCTGCCAATCCAATTTGCGTTTTGCTATTTCTGCTTTATAAATAGCTTCTGCCATGGGGGAACGGCAAATATTACCTAAACAAACAAATAAAACTTTCGTCATCGCTCACTGCTCCTCTTTTTCATAGATTTGGTGGCCAAAAAATTCCACATCCTTCGCCAAACGAAACAATTGCGTTGCAATCTCTAAAGGGGTCTCTGGAAAGTCGTTGTGAATCCAATTTTCCAAAATGCCTCCGCAGCCGTAGGAAAAGAACCGGCTATAAAATAGAATGTCTTGTTTCGTCAATTGTTGCTCTTGATCGACCTCCAAGAACAAGCGCTGAAAAAGCGGTTCTGTGATCTGTAGAAATCCGTTCATTAAGATTTCGCGGTCATAAGCCAGTGATTTGCGGTAAAAGGCCGGCGCTTGTTTCATTGCTTTCAGCATGCGCAAGGCGGCTTCTTCCCAGTTATCAAGGGAGACATCTTCTGTCGTCAAAAAAATCAGGGCATCTTGCCGATAGATCCATTGGATCAAAGCTTTTTTATCAGGAAAATGGTAGTAAAACGTCTGCCGATTGACTTGCGCCTTTTCGGCGATCTCCTGTACGCTGATTTTATTCACTTCTTTGGTCTCACAAAGGGTGATCAATGTCTGGCCAATCACAGCCTTCGTTTGTTTCCCATCCATCATAGGGCACCTCTTTTTCTTCTCTTTCTATCATACCAAATTTTCCTGCAAAAAAAAATCCTATCAAATGGTCCTTTTTCACAGACCTTCCCCGAAACCTTCATCAGAGCAATAGATTCCTGGGCGCTTTTTAAATAGGACAGGTTTCTACAAAAAACGCCTGCCTCCATTTGAGGCAGACGTTGCTTTCGATAGTTAAACGGCAGGTTGCTCATTGTGCCATTTTGGTTTGAAACTGTTCTCTTCGAATCACACTGACTTTTTCAGTGAAATTGGCCCAGTCGATGGGTCTAGGTGGTGCCAGCCATAAGATATGGTCGATCCCCAATGCACCATAAAAGGGTAAGTTTGAAAGAATCAGATGCGTATGATCATCTGGGTAACTTTGGAATTGGACATTTAAATCGAGGATTTTTTCGATATTCTT
This sequence comes from Enterococcus sp. 5B3_DIV0040, assembly GCF_002140755.1. Lineage (NCBI taxonomy): Bacteria > Bacillati > Bacillota > Bacilli > Lactobacillales > Enterococcaceae > Enterococcus > Enterococcus sp. 5B3_DIV0040. The sequence goes on along the minus strand of NZ_NGLC01000002.1, from coordinate 676,785 downwards.
TTGGATCATCTGATTGTAGGAATCGCCAAATGAAAAGTCCACGCAGACATACAAGGGAACCAAAATCTCTTTTAGCGGAATCGTGGAAATCAACAGAATCAGGTACCTGAAAAACAAAAACTCTTTATTGTTCCATAAGATCGGCCGGTTGCGGCTTTCTTCCAGATAGTTACGGCAAAAGGCAGCATATTCTGGATAGGTTTCAAGAAAATACGTCACATCCATATATTGGTATTCATAGCGAGAACTAAAGGAAAACGACAAGAGCTGATAATGGATCGTTGTCGTTTCAGCATGAAGAAGTGCCAACGTGTCCGCGGTTAAGGAAAACTGCTGTTGGACGGCTTGAATAAAATGCTCGTTTAATTGTTGGATATAGGTTTGTTCTTGATCGATGTAGCTATTGTTGTCGATCAGCCAGCCCTCAACGATCAAAAAGCGCAAAATATCTCGAGCTTCACGCTCTAGCACTTCTTGATCGGTGATCGTCAAAATCTCCTGCAGCCAGCGTTTCAATTCCTCAATGATCACGAGATGCTTGGGCAAGACTAAATCATTTTCCACGCTGTTTTGCAGGTAATGACCATTCGTCATCCGTGCCAAAACGATTCCTAGATAATGTTTCTTGCGAATCCGCATGCGAGCAGACTGTTCTGGTTTAAGCCAGGTGCTTTCATTAAAACGATCAAAGGTCTTTTCTTTTTCTAGGATTTCTTTTGGAAAAGGCGAATGATTCAGATAGTATTCCTTCATAAAAAAGAGAAAAATAAATTCCCTGATCTCACTTTCCTCCCCAACCAGCTGAAATTCTTTCGTCACTTCAATATCATATTCTTTCAAGATCAGTTTGAACTGTTTAAATTCTTTATAGACGGGATTATGGCTTAAATAGTGATTGGTAGCAAATTCGTATAAAGAAGACAATTGCTCAAAAAAACATTCTTTCAACATGGAAAATTTCAACGCTTGATCCAAATAATAGGTCAGCAGTGTATCGGAAGTTGCCAGCCCCGAGGCATTCAGTTTAATGACCGTCCCATCGGTCACGATCTCAAATTCCTCATTCAATCCGAGTTCATAAAAATCAAGATTCAATTCTTGAACGGTTTTGTTGATCAAAAATTCCGACATGGTCAATTGATCCATCAATGTTTCCTTCGTTTCCGAAAGAGCGACTGCGTTTTCCAAATATTGCAGCATCACCAATTTTCGTTTGTCCGCCTTATTCAAAAATGTCACAAACATGCGTTTTCAAGCCTCCATTGTTTTTTTGGCCATAAAGGACGTTTCCTGAAAATAAGTAGCACAAGCTGGCAAGATAAGAAGGCTTATCATCGCCATCACCATCTGTATTATTTCCTGGCAGTGCTAGATCGACGTTCAAACGATCCGGCGCAAAGACATCCTCCAGCATGACTCGTTGGGCAAAATGTTTTTGCTTCTCCAAAAAACTGCTTTCTGACAGTGAGGATCGCTCCGGCTCTTTTTTCGGAACGGTTTCTGGTTCAGGCGCGGGTTGTTCTTTGGATTCTTCCATTTCAGTTGGCGGTTCCTCCACTTTTTCTGGTATTTCTTCTGGTGGGTCCGTCGGGACGATTTCTTCTGAGGGGTCCAGCGGATTATAAATGGTCGCAAAAACGACTTGTTCTGTAACAAGATCGATCATTCCGATAATCATGCACGCACCAATGACAAAGCCAAATCTGCGTTTCATTTTATTCACCCTCCTTATCATCAGCGCATCTTCTGATGATGTTTCTACGACGCTGAACGGTCCAACAACTTATGGGCGCCCAGCAGACATCCACTAATTATAAATAAAATAACAAATAAAAGAAACCAATTTTTCATTGATTGTTGTTTCCATACCGTTTCTTGTTTTTCAACCATCACTTTTGCTGCTTTCGTCGTGCTGATTGTCGCCGCTGGTTTTTGTGGATGATCGGCAGTTGCCTGCTCAACAGGAATCGCTGTCAGCACGTACCGTTCTTCTGTTCGAGTAGGCGTAGGGCAAGTGATCAAGGTCAATTTTGGTGTCTGTTCTTCCTCTAGCACCGCCAAGTCCGATTCGTCTACGATTTTTTTATCCGTGATGATATACTGTTGACTCTCCTCGAGATAGGTCACTGATACTTCCATCCCCACCTGTGCTTCTAGCAATTGACCAAATAACAAACTTTGTCTGCCAAGATGATGCCCTAAAACGACAAAATTGCTATTTTTCAACGAACGTTCGGGAAACATCACGACGCCGCCTCTCAGCAGCTGTTGATTCGTTAGTCCCACCAACAGCGGCTGCTGGAAATCGATCGCCTCGATTGCGACAAAGCCGTACCCAGTGATCGTTGTCGGCTGAGGCGCCATTACATCTGACAGAGCCGGCATTCGGATCGTTTCTTCTTCTGGGATCGTTGCCGGCAGCTGGGTGGCTATCGTCAATTGCGTGGTGCGTAATTGCCAACTGACGATGCTTTCTTTTAGAAAAGGCAGTGCCAGCAAAAGAATACCTAAGATGATCAACCCATCGATCAAGCATTTCTCAAGGCGCTCACGCTTCATCCGTTTCATTTTTTTTCTTTCGTCGGTACCATAAAAGCAGCAGCAAGGCGAGTAGTAGCAACAGTCCGCCGATCAAGAAGTAAAGCCATGTGTAATCTGTTTCGATCGTCACATCCTTCTTATTAAGATCACGTGCGACCTCTCCCGTCACTGTAAATTCTTTTTCGAAGGTCCATTTATAGAGATAGCTTTCTTCTTCGCCTTCTTCATTTTCAATTTTGTATTGCCCTTCATCGCTTTTTCCACCATAGGCAACGGAAGTCAACACGTAGGTCCCTGCTTCTAAACGTTGTCCTTCTAAAGAGATTGGGTACGAGAAGTTGGAATTAGGTGCCATTTGCATTCGTGAGGTATCCGAAGAATACAAGACGTCGCTATCACCTTTTTTCTTCACTTCATTGATCAGGCGTAATGAATTCAAGTAAGCTGCTTCAGGATTTTGAAGGGTGACATTGATAGTATTTCGGGCGTTGACTTGACCTGGTCCAACATCTAGCAGTTTTAGATCCGGTGAAACTTCTGTTGTGTTTTGTCGCAGTAAAATCGCAACGACATAGGCATACTCATTCTTGATAGCTAACCCTTGCTCTTCTTCACTGTCAGCAGTATCGGCTTCCTCTGTCGTCTCTTTTAAGGTCAATCCGCCTGCGATGACCCCTTCAAAGGATTCTGAAGGCATGGTGATCTTTAAGGGCAAGGTGATTTGGGATTGTTTGGGGATCGTGATCTCTTCATCCACTTCAATCAAATCAGCCATATCATAAGGCAAGGTTTCGTCCGCTTCGATGTCGTTTTCGCCATATTCCACGACTCCGTTTAAGTTTGTGGTAGCTGAAGCGATCACTGGCGCGATGACGACCTCTTGATCGGTGTCATTACGCAATTGGACTTCAACGGTTTGTACCGTACCTGGCGCCATTTTCAAATCAAAATAAGTTTTTTCTTTATCGATTTGATTTTCTGGAATTACGGGATTGACGGCAAAGTTAAATTCAGAAGCGGTTCCTATCGTTGGTACAAAAAAGAAAATACTTGCGAATAGGAGCGCCAAAAGCTGGTTGATTTTTTTCATGATGGATGTCCCTTCTTTCTATGTATTCTCCTTAAACCTCGAAAGGGTTCAAGGAGAAAGCTGGTACTTATGGGTTTGTTGGTGTGTCTGTCAGTAACCAAGTAAACGTGGTGTTGTATTGGCTGGCATATTTTGTCGTTGAGCCTGGAACTTCCAACTCAATGCTATCCATAGCTGCAGCTAAACTATCGCCCCAACTCATTAGATAGGTTCCTGCTCCTTCACCATCTTGGGCACTCATCACTAAGGATTGGGCACCATTCGGATTCAATGTGATCGTTGCGCTCACATTTGATGGTTTTGGTGACAAGGAAGGTGTTACCACAGTTCCCTTTGTCAAACGAATTTGCGCAGCAGTCAATTCTTGGTCTTCCGCTGTTTTGAACTGGCCATTTTGGCGAACATTCAATGTCCAACCGCTCTCTGTTCCCCGATTGTCTGTCACTTGGACAAAATTTGGTCCTTCTTGATTCACATTTGCTGAATCCACGTATTTTTGGGTTTCCGCATGATAGACCTCTGTTTTCGAGGTGATTTTTTGTGTACCAAAGTAAAGGCTTGAAGCAAAATCAATCGATAACGGTCCGTTGGTTCCTGGATTTGGTCCATCTGGGTCCGTTGGGTCAACTGGTTTGATCGGATTTTCTGGATCTGGGTCTGTTGGACTGATTGGATTGGTTGGGTCTGTATTTGGTTCAAAAGTGATCTGTCCGTTTGAATTGTATTCTGCGCTGTCCGCTGCTTGTGCCAGCACAGGAGCAGCGAAGCTTAGCCCTAATACTGAGAGAAATGCTAGTGTTTTTTTCATGTCTATACTCCTTATCCTTCCGTTCCTGGTGTATCTGATAATACCCAAGTTAGTGTAGTCGTGTAGCTAACGGCATCTTTTGGTGTGCTGCCGGGTACAGAAAGTGCGACAGCTTTGGTAACATCTGCTTGTACCTCTTGGCCATCCTTATCTATTTCAGTGACCGTCTCAACGCTTCCCCAAGCATTGACCCATGTTCCAGCCCCCGTTTGATTTGCTGCAGTCATCACCACTGATTCAGCACCTGCTGCATCCAATGTGATCGTTGCTTCTGCCACTGGTTTAGTAACGCCAATTGCATTAGAATTAACCTCAGGATTTGTTAAGGTGATGACAGAACCTGTCAATTCTTGATTCAACGTTGACTCATTTTTGAACTGCCCATTTTGTTTCACAGACAACCGCCAACCGGCATTACTACCGCGATTATCCGTTACTTGGACATAATTGGCAGTTTTTAATGTAGAAACTGTGTCATCGTCATTCAAATACCCTTGTGCTCGTGCATAATAGACTTCGTTTTTATTGGAGATTTTATTGACGCCAAAATCTAAGCTAGAGGCATAATCGATCGATAATGGTCCATTCGTTCCAGGGTTTGGTCCATCTGGATCGGTTGGATCCACAGGATTGACTGGGTTTTCTGGATCTGGATTTTCTGGATTGACTGGGTTCGTCGGATCGGTATTTGGAATAAAATCAACCGCCCCATTTGAGGTGTAAGAAGCCGCTTCAGCTGCTGAAACCTCAGTTGCTGCACTCGCTGCTGCCAATACGGCAAGACTTAAAAAGACCCATGCTGTTTTTTTCATTTCTATTTGACACTCCTTTATCTGTTTTACTGAAAATCAGTGATTTTAATTGCTTTCAGGGACATTCTTTAAATTCCAAGTCAATGTCGTCCGATACTCTTTGGCTAATTTTACGGAACTGCCTGGTACATTTAATTTTACTGCCGTTGACCCTTCCGTTGCATCGTTCCCAAACTTGTAGATCCAAGTGCCCATTCCTTTTCCGACAGGTGCGTTGACCAATGTGATTTCACTATCGGGTACAAAGGTATGACTTGCCGTAACCGTTGGTGCATACTGCATATCGGTGACCGAAGTTGCTGCACCTGAGGCGATCGATAATGAAGCCCCGACTAGTTCTTCGTCATCAGCCGTTTTGAATTGTCCGTTTTGCACAACGCTCAATGACCAGCCTTCTTGTGTTCCTCGTTTATCTGTTACTTGCACATAGTTTGGTCCAGCAGCGCCAGCTGTGAACTCTTGCAGCTGTGCGTAATAATCTTTTGTTTCGGAAGTGATCAGTTGGTTGCCAAATTGAAAGCTTGAAGCAAAATCGATCGATAATGGTCCAGCTGTTCCAGGGTTTGGTCCATCTGGATCGGTTGGATCGACGGGATCCACTGGTTTTTCTGGATCGGTCGGATCAACTGGATTGGTTGGATTCGGGTCCGCTTCAAAAGTGATTGCTCCATTTGAGGTGTATTCAGCGGCATTAACGGTTGTTGGTAACAGAGCAGTGCTCATCAATAGAATGCCTGCCGTCAAGAAAAGTTTTTTCATTTTTTGTTCTCCTTTTGATTAAAATGATTCCTGCTGCCAACAAAACGACAAGACCACTGCTTTGATAGCTATTAAAGTGATCCGACCCTGTTGCCGGCAGAATGTTGTTGCCTTTTTGATTTACTTGTTTATTCCCTGGCTGTTCTTTTACGGGCTCTTCTGGCTCCTCAACTGGTTCTTCATAGACACCGAAAAAGGAAGTAATGCCATTGCTGTCATAGGCACCTGCTTCGGCTGCTGAAACGAGCTGAGGAAACATTAATAGACAGCCAGCAATAATACCGATCATGATTTTTTTCATTTATTTTCCTGCCTTTATGGGTTGCCAGGTGCCGAAACTAGCTGCCAGCTCAAGGTTCCTTGATAGTCCCCGACTTTTTGCTGTTCGACTGGAACGGTAAGCTTGATTCCTTCATTCTGACTTTCGCCCCAGTGCTGATTCACGACGTATGTGCCATTTTCTGTCAATTCCGTTTCCTCGATGATCATTTCCCCACTGGTTATCATCTGTTCTTGACCGTTTGTCACAAAGCGGAAGACATCGGTTAATTGATCTGTCCCATCCGTTAATGGCTGTTGCTCTTTGACCGTCAAGCGCCATGGACTCCGTTCGGACCCTCTCGTATCTTTCACTGCTAGCTCGCCTGTGATCGTTGGCCAATAATCTTGTGTTTCTGTGGCAACTTTCTGCTGCCCAAAATCAAAGTCTGTTGGCACACTGCTTAAAATAAGCTCGCCGGCAACTGCGACATTGACGACTTTTTCTGCCCGTTGACTGCCTGCTTCATAATGGTAAGCCGTTGACACATTTTTCAACAGCTCAGCTTCCGTTGCTTGCTGGATCGCGGCAAAAGCTTGCGGATCGACAGTCGGTGGTACATTTGCCCGATTATCTGCAAAAATCGTGGTTGCTTGGGTATAGTCTGCCAAAGCGGCTTCATCTCTCAGCGCCGTTGCTTCTGGTAAGGTCAAACGGACATCTTTTGCATAGACGGCAAATTGCCGATCAGCAGAAATGACACTTTCATTTTTGACCACCACCAGATTCACGGTAGTTTCTGCCTGATTCTGATCGTTTTCCCCTACTGAGAAAGTGATCGCTTGTTTGCGATAGACCGCTGTTTCTAACGGTTCTTGAATCGAATCTAAGACCTCATCTGTCAGCGTATCCTTAAAGAAAGGACGCCCACTAGCTTCGAGATAAGTCACAGCTTGTTCTTTGGTCAGCGATTGTGCCTCTTGTTCTGTAAGAATCACATTGCGGGCTTGGACTTCCGCCTTATTTGAGTAGCGGACACTGATATCGTAACTATACTCCCCATCAGGACTCGTCCAATCAACTGGCTCTGAATCTGGTTGTTCCGTCAACTGCTGATCCGTGCTATCCAGCTTGCTGGATTTGATTTGACCCCCATAGACCCATGAACCGGACGTTTGGGTTTCTGGTGTGAACGTCAATGTTGGCAATTCCGTTACCGTGTAGGGAATCAATAAACGCCCTTTTTGCACCTGTGTCCCCGCCTGCTCAGTTCCCCATGCTTGCAAAGTCAACGGCGTATTGTTCTCTTTGACTGCCGTTACATTGTGACTAATGGCACCGATCCCATTCGCGACTCCGGGTGTTTCGACTTCGTAGTTAATGATCGAACCTGGTATCGCAATACCGTACCCGTTGGCTGCATTGGTCACATCGTTGTCCCCGATGAAGGTTTTCCCAGTCGCTTTTTCGATCCCGCTGAAATTGATTGGCGTGATCGCTGCAGCATTAGCAGCAGTTGGATTTATGGTCAGTACTTGATAGGCACTAACCGCACCAAACCACGTTCCTTGACTGTTGACTCGAGAACCTGCATCATTGGTCGTCGTTTTCAGCCACGTTAAATGATCTTTATCCGTATCTGGTGTGGCGAAATCCGAGAGATTGATTCGCCCCGTTCCCGGCGGCGACTCGATCGTCCCTTTGTCTTCTACCGTTAACTTCGCTCCTGAAATCAAATTCGTTGCGGAAGAAATCCCGATACCAGCATCCTTGGAAAGATGGATGTTACCGAACTGATGATAGGTCGTTGCGTGATTGGCAGCAGTCGCTGAACGGCCATTTTTGATGTCTCCCCCATTGGCCATCAGCTTGATGCCGTTTGTCACATTCAATTCGGTAAAGTTGACGATCCCCAGACCCGTCACAGCGATTGGATCAGTTTGATAAGAAGCTGTCCCATCGACATTTTCACCAAAGTTCATCTTCACTTGATTACTGCTGTTGGCTACGATCGTGTTCGTAAAGTTATCTGACGCGTTTCCGCCTGAGATCCCATTGATACTTTTGGCTCCTTGAAGTCGCATCTCGACATCTCTTAAAATTTGATTGGAAGAAATATTGGAATAATACGTGGTGTATAAATTCCCGATACTTGATCCTTCCGCCTGGATATTCATATAAATTTTGCCGCTTCTCGTATTGCTAGCAGTCCGTCCGCCATCACCATAGATCGTTGCCCCATTCAGCGCATCTGACCCCGGCTTTGTGTAAATGTTCAATGTAATCGTATTGGAGCTGTCGGTCCCAACGATATTTGTACTGTTAAACGGATTACCGCCTGAGATGTTCGTTCCAGAAGGAAGCTTGAATTCTCCATCATAGTTTCTTAAATCGATTGTTAATTGTGCATCCCCTAGCAGCGATCCTGCATTCGTGATTCCCCCGGAAAAAGCACTTGGACCTGTCCGAGGTGTTCCAGAAAAATCTCCGCCGTAAATTCGATTATCAGAATTACCATTGATCGTGTGTCCTGAAAAATACCCATACGAGGCACCCATTGAGGCATTGATGATACCATCATGAACAGTGACTGAAACGTCCCCTGTAATTTTGGCATCACCCCAACCACCACCACTGAGAAACCAGTCAACTTGACCGTAATTTACTTCAGCATGTGAATCACCGAATACACGTTTCCCGGTATATCCTGCACCTTCTAACGTATCAACGATCCCACCATTCAAGATGTTTGACGTGTTTCCTTCGATGATCCCTGAAAAGCCACCGCCATAGGTCCAACGAGCAACTACATTGTTTAAGACTGTTTTTGTATCCCCATAAATATAAAGATTGGTTGCTTGTACACCATTGGTACCGCCTCCGCCTACGATATCAAACGTTCCGACACCATTCGCACGTGAATTCAAGCTGTTTGAATAGGCCACACCATTTTTATAGGACCGTCCTCCATAACTATAGACAAATCCAGGACCACCAACCGTTCGGGAATCATTTAATACCCCTACTTCAACAGTTGTGTTGCCATCAATAAAACCGCCGTACCCAGCTGCCCGCGTATAGGATAAGTTGTCTCCTCCATAACTGACACAGCCTTCTAGGATTTTCGTCGTAATATCTCCGTATACCTTAAAGCGAGCTGTGGTTTCAGCGTAAGCCCGACGATCATCAGGTGTCATCGCGTCATACACACTATCGGATCCAGTTTGTAGACTGGTAACACTCACGTCCATTCCTGCTCCACCATCGACACGATTGAAAGACCCTTGATTGTAGTCTCCTGCTTTAATCGTATTTTCAATACTCCCAGTAATCGTTCCATTGGTTCGATTGGCGCCAATAAAATAGGCCGCTCCTGTAGAATAGGCGCTAGTGTCTACTTGGTTCGTAATGGCCGTTTGCTCTCGTGTCAGTCCAATATTTCCTTCTCTGGAACCACCATAATAATTCAATCCTGTGCCGGTCCAACCACCCACTCCTGTGAGAGTATTGTTGACTGTTCCACCAATGTTGCCGTATTGAACACCGCCATAGTAGGTTCCTAAACGGAAATTGGTGTTCGTTGTTTGAAAGACTGTTGCGACATTACCAGTAACATTGGCTGTATTTGAAGTAGTGGTTCCGACACCGCCCCCATAATAATTACTTAAGGTCCCATTCAAACGATTGATCGTGACACTGGTATTCCCATCAATCGTACCGATATTGGCACCTCCAGCGATCGTACTGATATTACCTACTGTATTATTTACGACAATCGCTGTATTCCCGGTCAACGTACCACCGTTTTGATTCCCCCCATAAATGTTCCAAGTTCCTGAACCTGTCGCATTCAATGTGATTGTTGGGTTTCCCGAAAGGTCGCCATTGTTGCTTCCCCCATAAATCGCAAGACCATTCCCGGTGGACCCACCGTTCAATGAAAGGCTATACCCATTCATGTACATCCTCGTACCACTATAGTTGAGGTTTCGAATCACTACATCAGAACCGAAGTAAATGTCCGTGCCAAGTGCAACCGTGCGACTCCCAGTGGTCAACGTTGTTGCATCTGTGATGGGATCATCACTATGCCCTGTGATGATCAAGCGGCTGACTTTTCCTTGTAGCGCATAAAAAGTCATGTTCGTATTATCGACTGTGGCTGGAATCGTCTTTGAAGTCAGATTCGTTGGCAGTGATAGCGATCCACCCGAGCCAACATACAAAGCAAATTCTTGGCCATTGCCGTTTTGATACATATCAAACAACGCTTGACGAATGCCTTCAGCACTATTGGTGTATTCCGCATATGCTGATCCATCTCCAGCTGGGCTTGGTACAGCGATCACTTTCGTTTTATCGGCTTCTGCAATGATCTCTTTGATCGATTGCTCTGCCAACGAGATGTCCGCCGCTCTTGCCTTAACCGTCGGTTTAAAAACAGCAGTTAAGGTTTGGTTCTCCGTGAGAATCAATTCGGTCAACGCTTGACTTGTATAGACCGTGCCATCTAACGACCAGCCTTCAAAAGCAGTATCATCTTCAAAAACTGGCAACTCACTTTCTTTTAGTGCTTCCCCTTTGTTTTTGCTGATCTGAGTGCGGGTTTCCCCGGTAGCAAATAGATGCTCCGTGTCTGTCAGAAAGGTCACCTGTACTTCTTCTACAGCTTCCGATGAAGCTTCTGTTTCAGATGAAGCTGTGTCAGTGGCTCCTGTAGACGAATCTGTCGAAGCAGGTTCACTAGATGCTTGCACTTCAGTTTCGTTCGTCTCTTCCAGACTGTCGATCGATGAAACGACAGGGTCAGAAGAAGACATACTTTGTTCTTCACTTGTTTTTGTAACACTTTCGGCTTGTGCCACTACCATTGCATATGAAAAACACGGACCTGATGTTAGTAGAAAAACAAGTAAAGTTGTTAAAAACCGTTTCACTTTATCCCTCCTATCTTAAAAAAATAAACGTATCGCGCAGTGCACGCCCTGTGTTACAACTCTTAGTTTAGCGAGTTGGCGAAAGAGAATTATAATTCTTTTTTTCTTCCATTCAAAATTATGATTATAATTTATTTTTCATAATTCTGATTTTTGTAACTTCCACATCTTAGAGCTATCTGTGACTCATCGATTGAAAAAAAGCGCAAATTATCAGGATGAATCATCGATTCTTTTCAAAAAAACTGCTTTTCTCTTTCATAAATCATACAAAAAACGAGGGATAAATCAACACTCATAATTAAATTAAGATGAGAAAAATAAATAAAAAGTTATAATATTTGACAAAATTCAGCGGCACAAAACTCTTTTCTAACGACCTAAAATAATAAGTTAAAAGAACGCTTCCTATCTTCTGACTGTAGATAATGATAATGTTATAATCAAAAATGAATAAAAAACGTTATTTAAAAATTCCATTGCATATAAAATAACAAAATAAAAATTATTATTTTTTTTATAAATCACTGATTTTGATAAAATAAGTAAAGTTATTTTTGAAATAACGCAAAAAAGAGACTGTGACAAAAGCCCATAAAAGAAAGCCGCAAGAAAGGCTCTATAATTTATGGGACTGATGAGTCAAAATTGATTCTTCAGCCTCATTTTCATTTTCGGTATTAAAAAAAATATCGTTCTCTAATATGATTAAATCACGACAAAATAAACAAACTAAGAGGACGATAAGTGGTATGAATGATTCTACAAATATGAATACAAAACAAGGAAAATAATATTCAAAAAAATCTGAGCTAGAATGAGTTTCATCCTGCTCAGATTTATCTTTTTGCATATTAGCCTCTATTGAAAATAGCTATTATTCTCCAATGACTTGTGCGTATACATCGTTGCAAGATGTTGCCTCTCCATTAGCAAATGATACTGAATAGATGATGCCTCGGCTTCATTTGTTGCAGCAAAGTTTGTTGCTCTTATTGTAATTCCATCAAGTTCCTTTTCCATAATCTAATCTGGTGGAATTGACGTATAATTCGCAATAAATGAATCAATTTTTTCACTTAGATCTGATACTTTTGGAGAATCAATTGATGATGTCGTTTCTGATGAATGAGTTTCATTAAGCAAAGAACTGTAAGAAGTTTCTGTTTCACTTGCTATTAGACTTTGTGAGGTTGACTCTTCGGTTTTGTTATACGAATCTTCAAAGGATGTTTTATGTAGTTTTACATTATTCAAAAAACCATCTATAGCCACAAAGTACTCAATTGATTCTTCATCATCATTCAGTAAAAATGTCATATTGTTTTTATACTTAAAGTTTATTAATTCGGGAAAAATATTTTTTAGCTCATCATCAGACACTTCAATATAAAATCCATTTCCAGACTTTTTCACTGTGTAAGGAAAACCAGGTGAATTATAATCATCATTTCCATAATCGATTATTTTTTTCTTTATCTATTCTAAAATAAAACTCTCCTTCCCCTCGTTAGCAACACCATACCAATCACCATAGAAGTCTTTAGCTGGATCTACAGATAGAAAATAGCCTCCTACAAATCCAATTATAACCAACAAGTAAACCCTAATATTTTTATACTTTTTTCATAAATACCCTATTATGTTCGTTTTTTAATAATACAGTATAACGAATATTATGCATTGAAAATCAAGTTTGTGCCGCAAAGAACGAAGGTTTACTTGCATATTATTGTATTCAACTTTGTTCAATTTTACATCCTTTCCTACATATTACAAAATTGTTAGGATATAAATATAACTTAAAACACTTTTTATATATTATAGTATGTTATATTAATTTTGTTAGTAAATTATTAATGAAAAAGGAGATTAAAACAATGAAGAAGTTTTTAATTAGTGTAGTGTTTGGTATATCAGTTTTAAGTTTTGGTCAAATAAATGGTTATGCAGATGAGAATGGTTTTGAGATAGATGAAACTAATCAATCATTAATTAATGAGGCAATATCCAATGAAGAGTCCAATAGAGAGTATATTGATGGTGTAATTAGAATGTTTGAAGATTCTGATAGTGCTGAAGAGTTCAACGCATCTTTAAATGAGAGTTTAACAGTTTTAAATTCCTATGATGCCGAACAAGATGCATTGTTGGAAGAGTATAAAGCGGACGTTGCCGAATCAGTTGATCCTTTTTATGTTGAACCAAAGTCTAAGATAGGTGCTAGATCATCGGTAACTCCTGCAAATCCAGTTTATGCGGCTGCAATTGCTGCATACAATAAAGGTATATCAATGGTTAAGAAAAAAGGTCACAATCAGACTGCTGCTTATATGAAGCACGCCATTATTTCTGCTGAGAATTACTATTGGAATCCAACATGGAAACCTTCGACATATGTTAATAAAAACGATAGCTGGGCAAAGACTGTAGACGGCGAGGAGTTAATGACCGCTTATTATTCTAGACTTAAAAAAGAAGCATTTTCTACAGGTAAAAAATCTGGTTCTTTCTCAGGAAGTTATACATTTCTAAGCGGCCAACTTCACACAGCGTTACGTGGAGTTAGTTACACAGTAACTTATAAGAAACAAGCCAATGGAAATTATTGGACTCAAGTAAAGGTTACGGATATATTTGATTTCAAATGGGAGCTAAATGGTTATGATGGCAACTTCGAGGTGGGATTCGGAAACAATTATTGTTATGCAATGCAAAGAGCAGGCTTTATCATTCCTTATAAAATCGAAGTGATCCACGAAGTTTCTAGATAGTATAAAAAGAGATGAGCTTTACGCTTATCTCTTTTTGTTTAAGATATATATAATGGATTTTACTAGTGCACCCAAGAAAAGTATCAGGGCTAATACCTTAAAAACTACACCAAGTTCCCAGTTGATTGATCCTTCTCTTAAAAGCTCCTGTTTTTGGGATTTGCTTAGTCCTTCAACGCTTACAGGAATCCAATTTACACTTAAATAGACACCTATAAGTAGCGAAATCATTGAATATATATATAGGATTCTTATTTTTAAACCTTTTAAAAAGTTAATCATCTTAGCACTCCTTTACAAACTATTATATCAGAAAGCTAGCTTTAAATAATTATCGCTAATATAATTTAATAATTTGTGAGTACTTTTTATAAGAGGTTACTTTTGTCCGACCACTTGGTTATGTTGGCTATTTTAATATTCCTAATTTTATCATAGCCAACCTTATTACCACCAACATATATTTCTAGTTCATCATGCCCCCTAAGTATGGCCAACTATATCAGGAAAGTAATTCCCATCTCGATCATGCGCTTCAATTTAGATAGCTACTGATTTGTTCTTGAGTGTTGCCTGATTTAAAGTTTCGGCGATCTCATTAACATCCATCTGGAACTTTTGAATTGGTTTACTTCTTTCAATAGTTCTTTCTCCATCAATTGCTTTGGTATGTTCTGTAAGATAAAATCCTTCCCATTTCACCATTCCTTTTTCAACTATTTTTTCTTTAATGGATCAATTAAATAAATGATCCGCCATCCACAAAAGTGGTATAAATATGCTCGTCCGCCACTGGATCCCCTTGGATCGATTGTACGATTTTCTCAGCTGCCACCATGCCCCATCGATGTTTCGAATAGGAGATCGTCGCTAAGCGCGGCTGCACAAAAGCGCCTAATTCCGTGTTATCAAACCCGATGATGCGGATCTCTTTTCCGATGCGATAGTCGGTCTCGCGGACATATTTGTAGACACCGATCGCCATTTCATCATTGAAGGCAAAGATATCAATGGGAAACTGGGGATCATTTGCTAAGAGCTGTTTTGCCGCTCGATAACCAGAAGGTTCCGTGAAGTCACCAGGAATGACTTCATAAGGAATACCAAAGCGCGTCAATTCTTTCGTACTGGCTTCCAAGCGCTCCCGACTGTCGTAGCCTTTTTCTGGCCCTGCTAAGAGGAAGACTTTTTGGCTTTGTCCAGCGATCAAGCGATCGATCGCCAGCGCAGCCCCTCCTTTATTGTCTAACAAGACTTGATGGATGTTTTCATGAGACAAGACACGGTCTAACACGACGATTTGATGCCCTCGTTGGGCGTATTGCTCGATTTCCTTTGCTGGAAACGTCCAATCCAAAATAATGGCACCGTCCACCATCCGCTCAGGAATAAACAAGTGTGATTTCTTGCCGCTGCAGACGATCATTTCATAGCCGAAAAGTTCCAGCCCTTTCTTGATGCCATCTAGCAATTCCCCATAAAAACTTCCGGCGTAATCGGCGAGATAAACACCGATGATGTTGGTTTGTCTGCGTTTCAGTGTGCGAGCAGCCATGTTCGGAACATAGTTCAATTCGTTTGCGATCGCTTGAATCCGCGCGCGGGTTTCCTCGGTCACTTTTGGACTGCCATTCAATGCATACGAAACGGTGGATATGGAGACACCCGCTTTTTGGGCAATATCTTTGATTCCTACCATGGCTTCTCCTTTCTTAACGATAAATATCGATCGTATTGGTTTGGTTTTCGTTTAATTTGGCGCAAAGTGCTGCTTTCTTCAGGACAAGCGCACCTTGACGGTAGCGATTTTCCGCAAACTCAGTGGACATTTCTTCCCCGTTGATCAATACTTTCGGCGTACTTGCCGAATGATAGACGATTTCGACCGGCCGATCAAAGAGTCGATACGTCAGTGTCAACCCTGCTAGCTCCGCTGGCAAGACGGGATCAAGTTCAACGTGATCAACAAAAGTACGTATGCCTAACACATTGCTGATCAACTGATTCATATAGATCCCTGGACCACTAGAATAGATGCGCCAGCCGCCTTTGACGCCGACTGCTGCCTCCTTAAGTTTACCAAAATTTTCTTGGGCTTCAACCCTTGTTTTGAAATCGCCATCAGAACTGCTGAAATACGCGTTTGCTTGACGGATCTCCGCGTTTTCGACCCGTTGAGCGATCTGGATCGGATTGATGACCCCAAGCGCTTGCCAAGTCTCTTCTTCTCGACCTAATTTCGCCATCGCTTCGGTAAAGCGGATGTGGGCGTGAACGTACTGCAAACCGATTTCTCGTCCAAAGTTGGCTGCTTGTTCTGCTCGCTTGAAATTGGTGCTGACACCACCCGCATAAGTCGCTGGACGATTCATCAAGCGCACCCCATCTGGAAATTGCAAATGCTCCTTGATGATCGCCACATGATGATCGGCTTGTTCGGGAGATAACAGCTCACCGATCATGCTTTGTTGCATCGGCAGCAAGCGGTATTGGATACCAGTTTTCTTGTCAGTCGGATGGACCATCAGTTCCACGTGCTCGCTATCTTCCATATAGACAAATCCTGGCAAAGTGCCATCAGCAGCTAACATGTATTTTTCAAAGTCGTGTTTGATGCCCTTAGACAGTTCTGTTAAATGTTTGGCATACTCTGGGTCAAATGCCTGCAACTGGCTGGCTAATTTTTTCAATACTTCATAGGTCAAGGCAACGGTCCAGCTGCTGGCCATTTGTTTCTTCAACTTACTGTTATTTGGCTGCAAGGTGTCATCCCAATCGCCATCGCCATAACAAGACAGGTACGTTCCTTCCAAGAAGTTCGCTTCGATATACGCCACTTCTTTTTTCAAATGATCAAACAACGAAGCTTTGGTCTTGGTTTTCAGGAAGGTTGCGCGATCCGTATAAGGCAGTTCTTTTTCCAAAATCGTGAAATCTTTGGTTTTTTCGAGATAGTCACTAACGACTTTCATTGGCCAGACGATCACATCTCCGTGGCTCTCATCGGCTTTTTGTTTCTCATAGCGATCAAACATAAACCATTGTGGCCAGTTGCCGTCATCTGCAAATTGATTTTCAAACAAATGCTCGATGATGGACGCCACCATTTCAGGACGATTAAGTGCTAAGAAATACTCAGTCGGTCCTTGGGAAACGTCTCGAGTCCCCCAAGCAGCACCACCGTACTGTTCAAGACCATGAGGAGACAAGTAATGAACAAGCATATTGTGGGTGTACCAGCGTGCCAAGTGATTGAAGGATGTAACGTCCGCCTGCGAATGTTTCAATTCAAACTGATTCAACAAATCATCGACAAAGGCCGTATAGGCAGTGTCTTCTTGCTGGCGATCTAACGTTTCGGAAACAAAGGGTTCACCAGTCAGTGTGCCTTGGATCACGAAGGAAACCGTCGCCTGTTCTGCAAAGGTCAATACGGTCGTGCTATCAGCAGCGGCCACATTGAATATTGCTTCATCGGTCAGTTCAAAAGGCTGAGCTGCATGGAGATAATACGTCAATTCTGGATAAGTTTCCGCAATCGGTGAATCCGCTGTTCCTTTGATGGTGAGCAATTGTTGGTCTTGCGTAACAGCAGCAGTCGGTGCGGCTTCATCGATCCCCATCACAAATTGATTAGTGATGGCCCAGGTGTAGGCACGTCCTGCTTCACTGGTGATGGTGGTTGCGATCGTGCGTCCGTTTGCTTTCGTGAAGGTCGTTACTTGAATGACATCATCCGCTGTTTTGTAGTACCACGTCGCCGAATTCAAGCCCATTTCAAAAGCAGATGGCATCGTTAAAATCCGCCATTGATCGCCGTCTTTCAGATAGATCCGCTGACCAGAACGTTTGAACAGATTCAATGAGTTGCGGCTATTACTCAACAATTTATTCATGTTCGTATTGCCTAATACGATTTGGGAGTTAAACATCCCCGTCATGTAAACAGTCGTGCTCAAAATGGGTTGATCGACGATCAACTCTTGTCCGCTCATCAAAATATGCCCATGGGAGCGTTCCATCTGTGCTTCTTTTTCCTTCAATACGACATGGTGATAGTCAGGGGTAAAAAAGGAATAAAGCTGTTGGTCAACGATTTCCACTGCTTCTTGCTGCGGGAACCGCTCGTTGATTTCTTCTGTGGAAAATGTCAGCCCTGTGAGCGGTCGACCGAAGTTTTTTCGTTGCTGCGCCGTTGCTTGCAACGAGTCAAAGGACAAGGCTTGATACGTTTCTTTTAGCGTTTCAAGTGCAAACTGCGGTTCATTGACTGCCGTCGCTTGATTGGCTTTGACCGCTGCGTAAAAAACGATTTCCGTAGGCGTCTCACTTACCGTCAACCATTGCGTTTGCAGTGCCGTATAGGCAAATTCGTATTGATACACTTCATTGGCTAACGTTTCTTGGCTAAGTGCAGCTGGTTGATTCGTTTCTTTGTAGCTGCGACCGAAAAATTGATAGCCATCCGTCGAGAAACCTTTTAAGGCTTGGAAGCTGCCCTGTTCCACCAATGGAAATTGACCATTTTGTGGTTGATTTTGGCGCGAAGAAAGCACGATGCGATCCTTATCATGGCTAACATGATGATCGATATATTGCGAAACATAGGCTTCATTGGATTGAACAGCACCTTTGGTGGCATTGCCAAGGTCTTGTCCGTAAACTAGTTCCGCTTCCCCAGAACCACTCAATTGAACCCGCCAGAACCAGCAATCTTGTGCCAATTGGAAATCAACTTGGTAATCGATGGACTGGTACGTCCCAGTCCAAGTCAGCTGTTTTTCTGAGTAGGCAAAGGCACTGTTAGCATTTGAACCGATCAAGGGAATAAAGGACAACTCCCCCGCCTCACGCAGACGTAGATAGATTTGATTCAAACTACCATCTAGCGCATTTCCGTTCAACTGATTGATCATCACACCGTGACTTTGGATCTCATATAAATCACCGTTTGGTAAAAACGTCACGGTCGTATTTGCGTTATTCATCACTATTTTTTTCGTCATAGAAACCTTCCTATCTTACCTAACTAATTGCAGGGTTGTTTGTTGGGTGTCTCGGCTGTTCCCACCAATCATGATGTGGAATTTCCCTGGATCACTGCTTAATTGTTGGTTGCTGTGGACATAGCGCAGCAGTTCTTCCGTGATCTCAAATTGAACGGTTGCTGATTCGCCAGCCTCTAGCCAAATTTTCTTAAAGCCTTTCAGTTCTTTCACTGGGCGAACCACTTCACCGACTAAATCGCGAATGTAGCATTGGACCGTTTCCCAGACCGCTGCTGTTCCTTGGTTCGTAACAGTGATGGAAGCCGTGACCGTTTGATCTTTGGTCATAGTCGGCTGATCCAACGTCACCGCAGAATACGCAACTGGGCTATAACTCAAGCCAAACCCAAATGGATATTTGGCATAATTGGAGACATCCAAATATTTCGAGACATATTTTTCATCCGGTGCACTTTCATAAGGACGACCGGTATTGTCAACGTTGTAATACACAGGAACTTGTCCAACGGTTTCTGGGAATGACATGCTCAAGCGACCGCTTGGATTGTATTCTCCCCACAGGATCTGAGCAAGTGCGTTTCCGCCTTCGGTTCCAGGGAACCAAGCCTCGACGATCGCTTTGGCTGCATCTACACCTTGCAAATCAAGAGGACGACCGTTATAAAGAGTTACGATCAATTGCTCGTTGTATTCTTTTAAGGTTTCAACCAAGGACAATTGGGCTTGCGGCAAACGAATGTCGCTGCGGCTGGCAGCTTCGCCGCTCATCCATTCCTGCTCTCCTAGTGCTAAGACCACTTTATCGGCTGCCTTCACTAATTCGATTGCTTCTTGGATCGCCGTTTCAGACGGTGCAAAATAATCAAAGGGCTCTTGACCGATCAACAGATCCGCACCCAAGGCTTGGGCACCCTCCACTAAAGTCACTACTTCTTCTTGTTTCCCTTGCCAAGACCAAGCACCTAATAGATCACGGGAGTGAGCGCCTGGGCCCACGATCGCGACTTTTTCGGTTTTCTGCAACGGCAGGACACCTTCATTTTTCAACAACACCATTGATTTCTTTGCGATATCGCTGGCGATCTCTCGGTGTTCTTGAGACAAAACAGTGGCTGCTTCAGCGGCTTCATCAGCGCCGCGGTATGGATTTTCAAATAGCCCTAGCTCATTTTTTAAGGTCAAGATTCTTAGCACCGCTTCATCGACTAAGGCTTCCTCAACGGTGCCTTCTGCGATCAACTCTTTCAAGTTATCGGTGTAGCAAGTCGTCATCATCTCGATATCGACCCCAGCTTTGATGGCTAGTTCAGCGGCATGTTTTTCATCCTCCGCTGCGCCATGAGCGATCACTTCTTTGATTGCTGCCCAGTCAGAGATCACAACGCCTTCAAACCCGAATTCTTCTCGCAAAACATCGCGGAAAAGCCAGCGATTGGCCGTTGCTGGAATGCCGTCTACCGTATTAAAGGAGGTCATCACCAGCTTGGCACCAGCATCAAGGGCTGCTTTATAGCCTGGCAAATAACTTTCTCGCAGTTGGCGTTCTGACATATTGACCGTGTTGTAATCGCGACCACCGATAGCCGCACCGTAAGCCGCAAAATGTTTGACACAAGCAGCCACGCGGTTGAAATCCGTTCGCAGATCATCCCCTTGATAGCCTTTGACAAAGGCTTCAGCGAAACGACTGTTCAAGTAAGGATCTTCCCCCGTCGATTCCATGACACGGCCCCAGCGTGGGTCTCTTACTAAGTCCACCATCGGTGAAAAGGTCACATGCAAGCCAGAAACAGCTGCTTCTTTGGCAGATACTTCCGCCATTTTCTCCGCTGCTGCCAAACCCCATGAACTACCTAATCCTAATGGAATCGGGAAAATCGTCCGAAAGCCGTGAATGATGTCCGCCATCAATATCGTCGGGATATTCAAGCGGTTATTGGCGATATACTCTTTTTGGACGCGGATCGCTTCTTTTGCACCAGAAACACCTAGCGTTGTTCCCGCGTTGTTGATGTTTTCTTGTGTCAGTCCTAAGTCGCCCATCGGACCTGTTTTCTCTTCTGCTTTATCTGAATAAAAAGCCGCTGCCAGTTGCAGCAACTGATCGATTTTTTCATCTAAGGTCATTTCTGAAAGTAGTTCGGTTAATTTCTGCTGTTCCATTTTTATTCATCCTTTGCTTTCTTCAAATTGGACTTCTGCTTCTAAAGGGAAATGATCGGAGGGAAAACGACGATCATAAGAATCCGTTAGACAGGCGGTTTTGACCACCGTGAAGCCTTTCGTATAGATATAATCAATTTCTTCTAGTTCTTGCCATGGTAACGTATAAATAAAATTTTGATAGGAGCCTTTTGGCCCATGATGGGGCTTTTGTCCATGTTCTTTGGCATTTTGAAAATGCTGCTCTAAGTACCGATGCACCCGCTCCGTTGGCTCCGCATTCAAGTCGCCCATCAGCAATACAGGATAGCGTTCGATCTGATCTGCCAGCTGCTCAAGGATCACTTTCATCCCTTCAAAACGAGCCATTTCTGAAATATTATCTAAATGAGTCGTGATAGCAAGAAACGGCGGATTCTTTTTTTCCTGCAAGACTGCCCAAACACATAAGCGTGAATACGCAGCTTCTGGATGAATACTTGGTTCAGTCGGTGTCAATGACAACCAAAACGAACCTGAAGCTAATAACTCGAAAGCCTCTTTTTGATAATACAGTCCGATGCCTTCGCCTAAGCCATCACCGTCACGTTCAGCCGTGACGGAAGCATACTGCGCTAACTTTGCTAAATCTGCAAATTGGCTGGGACGAGCTTCTTGGATCGCCAGAACATCCCAGTCGTAGTAATCGATCAAGGAGCAGACCGCCTCCGATCGATAGTGCCATTGCCATTCTTGGTCATAGTCGGTATCGACTCGTAGATTATAGGTTGCTGCTTTCATCTGCATTCATTTCCTTTGAGTAATTTTGTGATTTGCTGCATCTCACGTCGGATTTGTTTCGCTTCGCCGCCGCCATGCCCTTTATTTAAGTAAATACGTAATTCTTTCGGTCCAGGAATCTTTTTATAGGAAACGAAGAAATCTTCCATGGGACAGATGGGATCAGCACTGCCGACCGATGTATAAACAGGACCAGTTATCTGATGAGCAAAATACTTCAAATCAAAATAACTCATGACTTGATAGATCGTTTCCCGCGTTTCTGGAAATTGTTCGATATACTCTTGAATCACCTGGTAACTTCCTGTTTTTTGTTCGATCCGATGGACAAGATTGGAGTGGCTTGGCACATCGGCAAACGTCGCAAAAATCGGGACGTTCGTTAATGCGTTGACCAATAAGGCGATGCCGCCTCCTTGTGAGCCGCCTCTTAAAATAATGCGCTGCGGATCGATTTCCGGTATCTGTTGAAGGACTTCTAGTGTGCGCAAACTATCTGCGACCAATCGCTTCATATAAAAATCTTCTTTTTTCAAGATGCCGCGTCCAAAAGGTGCTTCATGCTGCGTGGTTTCATAGGGAACCTGATCTTGCGTGCGTCCCCCTTGTCCGCGATTGTCGATGACAAGACAGCCGCAGCCGATCAATAACCAATGAGCAAATTGGAACGGTTCTTGCACATGATTCATATAGCCTAAAAAATCAATCACGATTGGACAATCTGCCGCTTGTTCTGGCAGCAGCAGATGCCCATAGATCGTTTCATTACCAAGACTTTGAAAAGAAATCGTAAAACAATCAATCCCTTTCAGCAAAGGCGCTTGTTTGGTTCTTTCAAAGGCTAGCGGAAGGGTGTCAAGTTCTTGTTGGACCGAAGCCCAAAAATAGGATCGATCCGTCGCTGTGGATTCAGTCATTTGTCTCTTCCCCCTTCGCTAATACTTTATTGAAAAACAACACTTGGACAAAGGCTGAGCCTGAGATCCCTAAACAAATAAATAAGAATAGGTTCACTTTGCTGCACAATACAAAGACAAGAATGGGGATCACCAATAAAATGATCGCATTCGCCGTACTGCTAAGAACCGCATAGGCCGTTTCTTTTGCTGTTTCTTGCAATGATTGGGCAAACAAGCTGTACAAGAGAACGAACACGACGAGATACAGCGCAGCCAAGCTGACGAGGATCACGGCTAAAACGCCAAAGTAAGGTGTAATCATCATCAAGGAATAGATCAACCCAGCAAAGACTGCGACATACGCAATAATAAGACCTTCTAAGAAGAGCCCACGTTTGAGGTTGCTTAAGAATGCTTGCTTGTATCGCTGCCAAATCGGGACATCCCGTTCCTTGTACAATTGATCGATCGTCTGATACAGCGCGATCAATGCTGGTCCTGCGAGAATCAGCGTCATCGCTGGAATCATAAAGAGAAAACTAACAATGATCATATCTGCTAAAAAAGCAAAGACCCGATAGTACCATCCTTCATAAGAAAATAGTCGATTCATTATGATCCTCCAATCAAAACTTGCTGATTTGTGCTGCGGGTGCTACGTAAACTTGTTTCTTGCCTTCTTGTGAATTTGGGTCGTTTCTCAACGTACAGTTTTCTGGGTTGCAGCTTGCAGCTTGCATGTCTCACTACGTGAGCCAATCGCAGTGATTCTTTGTACGGTCACTACGCTCCCTGCGGTCGCCTAGTACTTTGAAACATCAGATTTTGCGCAAAGTACGCGCAAAACCTGTGTTTCAAAGCAAAGGAGAGGAAAGGTCTTTTTTTTGGCTTCCTTTCCTCTCCTATGGGGGTTATTTTAGTCGTTCGCGGTTTTCGGCCATTTTTTCAGTTTTAATGTCTTTGATTGCATCCCAGTTGTTTGAATCTAAGAAGCTTTCAAAGTCGGTTAGTGTGCTGTCAAATGTTCCTTCATCTTTTGAACGGATCAATGAGATGATCGTGCTGTTGATTTTGGTTTTGATGGCTGTGTTTGAACGTGCTTCAGCAGTTCCAGCATCTGGATCCGTATTTTCGATCACAAAGTGTGGATACAATTTGCCTTCGCCCCACTCTTGCATTTGAGTCAACGCATTTTCGGTTTTGACTTTCAGTGCATTGACACGGTCATTGTTAAAGTAGTTGAAACGGCTGATACCATATTTTTTGTTGTAGCCTTCGTTGTCGGTTTGTTCCATTTCTTTGATTTCTGGCAAGTAATCGATTTTGCCTTCATCGTTGTATTCATACGTCACGCCTTCAACACCGAATTTTGTCAAAATTTGTCCTGGTTCATCGATCAAGTACGTGAAGAGTTGGGTTACTTTTGCTGGATCCGCCGCATCTTTTGTGATGTAGTTGATCAACCAGCCAGAGATTCCTGTTTGGTTCAAGGTTGCTTCACGACCAGACGTGCTGGCAGGGCCATCGATTGCGATGTAGCGTGTGTCAGAGTTTTTCATGAATTCAGTGAAGTTCCCACCTTGTCCGCTCGTTCCTGCGACTAAGATCGTTGCATAGTCCCCTTGTTTTACTTTTTCATCATAGGTTGGACCGTCATCGGTAAAGCTGTCATCACTGATGTTGCCGTCACGATACACTTGATTGAAGGTTTTCAACCATGAGATATATTCTTCATCTAAATTACGGTCGTAGAACGCACCATCTTCATCTTCTAATGGAACACCTAAGAAATCTTGCAATTTATCTAAGAATGGTCCTGCTGTTTCGCCGATCGTTGTGAAGCCCATTGGTGTTAAATCAGGGAATTTCTCGCTGATTTCTTTCATGACTTTCACATAGTTTTCTGGAGTCGAAACATCTGGTTTGCCTAATGCTTCATAGACATCTTCACGGATCACAAAGTTGTCGTTGACGGGAATATTGCCGCTTTCGTAGTCTGCTGCTGTGTTGGAATAGTTTGGATAGCCATAAGTTTTGCCATCATCTAAAGCAAACCATTTGAAGGTATCTTCGGTCACGACATTCATCAAATACGGATCGTATTGTTCCGCTAAATCGTTCAATGAGTATGCCCAACTATCAGCTTTTGTGGCTGCTTGGCTGGTTTTATCCATCAACGTCACGATATCAGGCATATCACCACTTGAAATCAAAGCATTTAATTTCGAATCATCCCCTGAAATAAATTCAATATCAATGTTCAAATCTTTTTTGATTTGGGCTGTCGTCACATCTTCACCAAATGGCAAAGCTGTCCAGTCTGAATTGATGTACCATGTGATCTTGGTTGGTTCTTCTTTGGTATCGAGTTTCCATGCTGGTGTCTTTTCATCTAACTCATACCGATCTTTGATAGAAAAATCCGAACTGCTGGCATTGTCTGAGCTGCCGCCACATGCTGCTAAGCTGAGTAATGCTGATGCTGCCAATAAACCGCCTACTACTTTTTTCATGTCTATCCCTCTTTCTATTCTTTTACTGCACCGGCCATCATACCGCCGATAAAGTGTTTTTGAAGCAATGGATATATAATTAAAATTGGCACTGTCGTGATGACGATCGTAGCCAACTGAACCCCACGGGTCGTTGCTTGGACGATAAAGTCGGTACTACCGCTTTCAGTCATCGTACTCAAGTTGGATTGGACGATGATTTCATAAATCTTCATTTGCAGCGGATAGAGATACTCTTTTGTGATATACAGTTTTGTCGTCATAAAATCGTTCCATTGGCCAACCCCGTTGAACAAGATGATGGTTGCCAAGGCCGGTTTCGTTAATGGTAAGAAGATTTTATAGAAGATTTGGAATTCACTTGCACCGTCGATCTTCGCAGATTCTTCGAGTGAAGGCGGAATCTCACGGAAAAAGTTCATTAAAATCACGACATCATAGTAGCTGAACAAGGCTGGAATAATGTAGACCCAGAAAGAATCCAGTAATCCTAGCGAGCGAATCAGCAAGTATGTTGGAATCATCCCACCACTGAAGTACATGGTGATGACCCCCATCGTTGTATAGATGTTGCGGCCGACCAAGCGTGATTTACTCAATCCGTAAGCCACGATCGCACAAAACAAGGTATGGGTCGCAGCCCCAAGAACCGTTTTTAACACTGAGATCAAGAAGGCACGGGGGATACTTGCGTCAGAAAAAACTTTCCGATAGTTTTCCCAGGTAAAGCCTTTGGGCCATAACACGAGGCCGTTGCCCGCTAATCCAGAACTAGAAGACACGGAGGAAACCAAGATATTCCAAATCGGTACGATGATCATCAATGAGAATAAAATCAAGATCACGGTATTGAAGAAGTAAAACCACGTGTTTTCTTTTGCTTTTCTTTTGATCATGTTTTTTCCTCCTATAAGATAACTGAATTGCCGTTGTTCAACTTGCGGGTCACTCGATCCGTGATCACCAATAAGATGACAGAAATGACCGCGATCCCCAAGCCGACAGCAGTTGCATAAGAGAAATCACCTTGCGTCAACCCCATTTTATAAACGAAGGAGTTGATGACTTCTGAACGGTTTTGGTTCTGTGAATTCATTAAAACTAATGTTTGATCTAGGTTTGACCCTAAGATACCGCTCACATTCAGAATCAAGTTTAAGGAGATGATCGGTGTCAGTAATGGCAATGTGATTGAACGAATCTGTCTTAGCTTGCTGGCACCATCGATTCGTGCGGCTTCATAAAACGTTGGATCGATCCGCGACATACCTGCCAAGTAAAGGATCGTTCCCCAGCCGACTTCTTTCCATAGATCAGAAAGGACCGCGATCCACCAATATTTGCTTGGATCCAATAGATGATTGACCCCTTTGTCCATCAATCCTACAGACATCAGCACTTGGTTGATAAAGCCGTTCGTTGACAGCCAAGAAATCATCATCCCACCTAGCACGATCCATGAGAAAAAATGGGGAATGTATGAAACCGTTTGAATAAATTTCTTCAAGCGGCCATCTTGCATTTCAAAAATCATAATGGCTAACACAATCGGGATCGCAAAACCTAAACCTAATTTCAATAAGCTGATGGCTAACGTATTTCTAACCGCTTCCCAGAAAAAACTGTCATTCATAATGATACGGAAATTCTCTAACCCGACCCATGGTGCTGATGAAATCGTGTCAATCACCGTATAGTTTTTGAAAGCGATTATAATTCCGTAGATCGGAATATAATTAAATACGATCATAAATGCCACGCCGGGAAAAACCATCCAGTGAAGCTGCCGTTGACTATAAAACTTTTGCAGTTTACTCATACACAAAATCTCCTTCTTTCTATCCTCGCAACACTACCTATATCTCCACATTTTGGTGAAACGTTTCTACAAAAAGATTATATCCGCTGCCAATCGAAAATGCAAGCCTTTCCAATTATTTTTTTCAGCTTTTCTTTTTTCACAAATTTTGTTGGGTTCCTCACAAATAAAAAAGCTTTCATATCAGCTTTTTCAAAAGAAATAATTTTTACAAACATTTCCGTTTAATCAAATTTCACAAATATTGTATTTTTTCAACATCGATTAATTCTCAGAAATCATTAAAAAATAAAAAGAAACGTTTCACCAAGAACACAAAAAAGCAGCAACCATCGCTGATTGCTGCTTCGTTCTATTCACTTCTTTGGGGATAGCCAAAATGGTCATAGGCTAACGGCGTTGCGATCCGCCCACGCGAGGTGCGTTTCAAAAATCCTTTTTGGATCAAAAACGGTTCGTACATATCTTCCACTGTTTCGGTTTCTTCCCCGATATTGACAGCGATCGTACTTAATCCCACCGGGCCGCCTTGATACAATTCGATCATCGTGCGGATCAATTTCTGATCGATATAATCCAAGCCAGCATGATCGACTGCCAAAAGCGCCAATGCCTGGTCAGCAACGGTGCGATCGATCAACCCATCCGCTTGCACTTGCGCATAATCGCGAACTCGTTTAAGCAACCGGTTGGCGATCCGTGGAGTGCCTCGGGATCGGCGGGCGATTTCGATCGCCCCTTCTTCCACGATATCCGTTTCAAAGATCGACGCAGTCCGCTGCACGATCTCTTTTAAATCATGGTCTTCATAATATTGCATATGAGAAATGATCCCGAAACGATCCCGTAGTGGCGCCGAGAGCATCCCCGCCCGCGTCGTTGCGCCGACTAAGGTAAACGGCGGGAGCGGAAAATGAACTGGGTGAGCCGTTGTCCCTTGCCCCACCATGATATCCACATAAAAATCTTCCATTGCCGAATAAAGCATTTCTTCGGCGACACGAGGCAAGCGATGGATCTCATCGATAAACAGAACATCCCCCGGCTGCAGCTCATTCAAGATTGCAATCAAATCCCCTGGTTTTTCGATCGCAGGACCGCTGGTCGTCTTGATTTGGACCTGCATCTCGTTGGCGATCACCATTGCCATCGTTGTTTTCCCTAAGCCTGGCGGACCATATAAGAGGACATGATCCAACGCTTCTTCTCGATTTTTCGCCGCTTGGATATAAATCGAAAGCTCCTGCTTGACTTTGTCTTGTCCGATATATTGGGCAAGGGTTTGCGGACGCAAGGATTTTTCGATGATCTCTTCTTGTTCTGTGCTTTCTGGCGAAACAATTCGTTCATCCATCGTTTACTTGCTCCTTACTTTTTCATCATCAATCGGAGAGCTTCCCGCAAGTACTCATCCGTCGATTTTGTGGTATTCGCCGCTAATTGTTTTTCGGCTTTCTTGACTTCTTTTTCGCTATAACCCAATGCTTTCAAGGCTTCCATCGCTTCATCTAAAGCAGTCGTTGCTACGCTTAGAGGAACGATCGCTTCTTCTCCAACCAGTTCAGCCACTTTGCCTTTCAAGTCTAGGATCATTTGCTGCGCCGTCTTTTTACCGACACCTGGGAACTTAGTCAAATAATTGACGTCCCCATTTTCGACTGCCGTGATCAACCCTGTATGGTCTTCATTGGCCATGATTGCTAACGCACTCTTTGGTCCAATACCTGAGACACTGATCAATTTTAAAAACAACTGCTTGCCTTCGATCGTGGCAAAGCCGTAGAGACTATGAGCATCTTCACGAATCACTTGGTGCAGATAGATTTTTACTTCTTGGTTCAACTTGCCGCTAAATGAATACGGATTGCCAAAAGCGATCTGATAGCCGATGCCATGTGTCTCAACGACGATATACGCCGGTAAGATATCCGTTACTTTTCCTATGATATATTCGTACATGTGCTTTCCTTTCTGTACATATGTTCCCTTTATTGTAGCACAGACGAGAGGGCAAAAAAAGGACTGTGAACGAAGGAAAAGGCTTAGCAGGAAACAAACGGAGGAAAAACCGTTGTTTCAGTCGCATTTTTTCAAACGAGACATGCTGCTGCGTCTTTTTTTCGCACACAGTTCCTAATACTTACTCAACGAGTGATTTGAATTCGCCATAGCCTTTTTCATCCATTTCTGCTAAAGGGATGAACTTCAATGCTGCCGAGTTGATACAATAGCGCAAACCGCCTTTGTCCTGAGGACCGTCTGAAAAAACATGTCCTAAATGAGAGTCAGCTTCTTTGCTGCGGACTTCTACCCGATGCATGCCGTGAGAAAAATCGGCTTTTTCTTGAATATCTTGGCGACTGATCGGTTTCGAAAAGGACGGCCAGCCACAACCTGCGTCATATTTATCAGTAGAAGCAAACAATGGTTCTCCGTTGACGATATCAACATAGATCCCTTTTTCATAAAAATCATCATACTCGCCAGTAAAGGGGCGTTCGGTTGCATTTTCTTGGGTCACCGCATATTCGATCGGCGACAATTTTTCTTTTAATTCTTTTTTATCTGTCATTTTTTCACCTGCTTTTCCTCTAGACTCATCCTGTATGCTCTATCATGCCTTTTTTCTTAGCGAATGTAAAATGACTTGCTCAAATTGCTTAAGGGTTTTGCAGCTTTTGCCAACGAGTCGTTGGTTCCGCAAAGTGGTAAAAATGCGGTTGGTCTTTTGTATAGATTTCTTCGGTTAAGACAGCTTCTGGCAAGTTGCCAAACAACCCAGCCGCAAAAAAATAGGTGTGTGCTTCTTTGAGGTAAAAGAACAGGCTCGAGCCGCATTGACTGCAGAATCCTCGCTGTGCCCACTCAGAAGAATCGTAACGTCGCAGCCACTTCGCTCCTTGAAGAGCCATCTGGTCCTCAGCGCATGGCGCAAGAGCAAACATTGGTCCGCCGTGAAATTTCTGGCAGAGACTACAATGACAAACCGTGATTTCTTTCGCAACTCCCGTCAAGTTGATCGTGACTTTGCCGCAAAGACAACTACCAGAAACATCCATCCTTATTCCTCCTCCGTAAACTCTTGCAACAACTGATAGACCGTAGCGACAGGAAATCCTACGATCGTATAAAAATCGCCGTTTATCGATGAGACAAATATTTTGGCTCCCCCTTGGATCCCATAGGCGCCCGCTTTGTCTTGGTACTCATCTAAGGCAAGATACTTGTCGATCTCTTGATCCGTCAAAGGACGAAACACAACTTCCGTCGAAACCACTGCTTCGCGTTGCTGTTTGCCTTTTTGCAAAACGACGGCGGTATGCACCCAATGGGTCCGTCCGCTCATTTTTCGCAACATCGACCGAGCATCTTTACGGTCGACTGGCTTTCCTAAGATCTCTTCACCCACCACGACCGTCGTATCGCTC
Source organism: Enterococcus sp. 5B3_DIV0040 (assembly GCF_002140755.1). NCBI lineage: Bacteria > Bacillati > Bacillota > Bacilli > Lactobacillales > Enterococcaceae > Enterococcus > Enterococcus sp. 5B3_DIV0040. The sequence goes on along the minus strand of NZ_NGLC01000002.1, from coordinate 646,194 downwards.
GCGATCACCAGATCTTCAGGATAGGTTTGCGCAATAGCCGCCGCTTTTTCGGCTGCCATCCGTTGGACATAAGGGATCGCCGCTTCGTTTGGTCGGACCGACTCGTCGATATCCGCTGGTATGACCGCAAATTCCGAGACTAACTCCGCTAATAATTCTTTGCGCCGCGGCGACTGTGAAGCCAAAATAATCATTCCATGCCACTCCTTGCTCGATGAGGATCTTGAATCCGTTTGAACATCCGCTCCATGTCGCTGTTGGTGAAATGGATCAGCACCGGGCGACCATGGGGACAGTTGAAGGGATTCTCGCATTTCGCTAAATCTTGCAACAAGATCCGGGCTTGTGCTTCATTCAAATAGTGATTGGCTTTGATGGATCGTTTGCAGCTCATCATGATCGCTGTTGCTTCACGAAACTTTTTGACACTGACACTTCCTGTGGTCAATAACATATCGATCATTTCGCGGATGATGGCTTCTTCTTCACCGCTAGGGTACCACGTCGGGTGCGCCCGGACGATGAAACTATTGGTCCCAAAAGATTCCAGATGGATCCCGACTTCTGCCAGCTTTTCACTTTGGTCCTGCAATTGCAGCGCATCGCTGTTGGGATAATCCAAAACGATCGGCACTAACAATTCTTGCAGGTCATTGGTCACTTCGCCGATTTTTTCGCGGTAGTACTCATATTTGATTCGTTCTTGTGCCGCATGCTGGTCGACGATATATAGACCCGCCTCGCTTTGGGCAAACAAATAAGTCCCATGCATCTGCCCAAAATAATCCAGTTGGGGAAAACGCTCCTTCGCTGGTTCTTCTTCCAGCAACCGTTCGACCGTTTTCAGGTAGTTGCGGTCATCCCCATGCATTTCAGGGTGCAGAGTCGCTTGACTTTGCAGATCTTGCGCCGTAAGCTCTGGCGTCTCATCTGGGAGAAAGACTGGCGCTTCTGGCAGCGACGCTTTTGTTTCCGTCTGGCCTTCCACAAATGGTTTTCGGACAGGCTTATTTGGCAGCGTCTCTTCCAAACTGCGAAAGGTTTCCTCGGTTTCTTCCAACAGGTTTTCGCTAGATTCCTGTGGCATTTCTGGAAGTTTTCCACCTTCCTCCACAGGTTTTTCCACAGAGTTATCCACAGTCTGTTGATAAGTGTTGCCCTGCACCTCAAATTTCCCTGTTTCGCGATTATAAGACAACCCAGAAGTCGAATTTCCTGCTGACTCCAGTTCCAAGCCAAGCTGCTGGGCTTTTGGCTGATCGGCCACTTTTTTCTTGAAACGCAGATTGTCAGCCGCGTTAGGAATCAAATTGATTTCCCGCAGCGCCTCATTGATGGCTTTACTGATTAGCTTGGTCAATTCTTCTTCTTTTGACAAACGAACTTCTTGCTTAGTCGGATGAACGTTGACATCGACTAATAAGGGGTCCATTTTGATTTCAAGGACAGCTAATGGAAAACGACCGACCATCAATTTTGATCCGTAACCAGCAACGATCGCTTTATTCAAAGCGAAATTGCGAATATAACGACCATTGATGATCGTGGATAAATAGTTGCGGCTGGCTCGGGTGACTTCTGGCAGTGACACAAAGCCAGTGACTTTAAAGTCGAGGTCCTCAGTATCGATCGCGATCATTTTTTTGGCGGTTTCCACCCCGTAGATCCCTGCGATGGTTTGTTTTAACTGCCCACTTCCAGTGGTGCTCAACATCTTATTGCCTTCATGAACGAGACGAAAAGCCACTTCTGGATGGCTCAGGGCGATCCGATTGACGATATCGCCGATGTTCGCTAGTTCCGTTTGCAGCGTCTTGACATATTTCAAACGTGCCGGTGTATTGTAAAAGAGGTTTTCCACAGTGATCTTGGTTCCTTGCCGCAAGTTGGCAGGCAGATGCTCTTCAACAGCGCCGCCTTTTAAGCGCACAAAGGAGCCTTGTTGGGCGCCTTTGACTGCCGTTTCAATCGAGAGGATCGAAACCGAAGCGATACTAGGCAAAGCTTCCCCGCGAAACCCGAGGGTACGTATTCGAAACAAGTCATCCCGATTGTGGATTTTACTGGTGGCGTGGCGTTTAAAGGCAGTCAAGACATCTTCTTCTGCAATTCCTTCGCCATTATCGATGACTTGGATTTTACGCAAGCCCGCTTCTTCAATAAAAATATCGATTTGGGTACTGCCGGCATCCACGGCGTTTTCAACTAATTCTTTGACGACAGAAGCCGGTCGCTCAACGACTTCTCCTGCCGCGATTTGGTTCGCCAGACGTTCGGATAACTCTTGGATCTTTCCCATCTGCTGACCTTCTTTCTAAATTCGTTTTTGCAGCTCGTACAATGTATTCAGAGCATCCATCGGGGTCATTTCCAACAGATTCAATTTCTTCAATTGATCGATGACGCCGATTTCTTCCGTAGATACTTCACTAAACAACGACAACTGCTGACTTTCTTCGACGACGGGTTTTGGTTGTACCGTCGGTTCATGTTCTTCCAGCGCTTTTAAGATCGTGGCTGCGCGCTGTAAGAGTGCACTTGGCAGTCCAGCGATTTTGGCTACATGGATCCCATAGCTTTTATCTGCGGGACCTTCCATCATCTTATGCAAGAAGACGACTTCGCCTTCTTTTTCAACGGCACCAACATGGACATTGCGCAAGTGCGCCAATTCCTCATCTAAAACCGTCAGCTCATGATAATGGGTGGAGAAAAGTGTTTTGGCATGAACTTCTTTGTGGATATATTCAATGATGGCTTGTGCCAATGCCATCCCATCATAGGTCGCAGTCCCACGCCCTAACTCATCAAACAAAATCAAGCTGTTAGGCGTTGCATGACGCAGCGCTTGGTTGGCTTCCATCATCTCCACCATAAACGTGCTTTGACCGGCGATCAGGTCATCGCTGGCACCGATGCGAGTAAAGATCCGATCAAAAATCGGCATCTCTGCAGATTGTGCGGGTACGAAACAGCCGATCTGCGCCATAATGACTAGCAAGGCAAACTGCCGCATGTACGTACTTTTCCCAGACATATTTGGGCCTGTGATCAACAAGATCTCTGTTTCTTCATCCATCACGATACTATTCGGAATGTACTCTTGGTGACCAAGGACTTTTTCCACTACAGGATGACGGCCGTCGATGATCGATACCGCTCGTTTTTTCGCTACTGTTGGCCGCACGTATTGGTAGCGTTCCGAAACTGTGGCGAAACTTTGTAAGACATCGACCGCACTGACGGCTTTGGCTAGCTTTTGTAGACGGGTGATACTCTTTTTCACTTCTTCACGGACGTCAAGAAACAGGCGGTATTCCAAATCCACCGATTTCTCTTCGGCTTCTAAAATCAAAGTCTCCAGTTTTTTCAACTCGGGTGAAATAAACCGTTCCGCATTGGCTAACGTTTGCTTGCGCTCGTAGCGAGAGGTATCTAAATTCACTAGATTGGCTTTCGTGATCTCAATGTAATAGCCAAAGACGCGGTTGAACCCAACTTTCAGGTTTTTGACTCCCGTCGCTTGGCGTTCGTTGGCTTCTAATTCCGCCAGCCATTGCTTGCCGTTACGCATCGCTGTACGGTATTCATCTAATTGTTGATGGAACCCGTCTTTGATGATGTTGCCTTCTGTGATCTGCAACGGGGCATCTTCATCGATCGCCGCTTCGATCAGTGCAACCAAATCATCTAGGGGCGTTAATTCCAGCAGCAAGTCATTCCACTCGCCACGGTTGATGCCTTGCAACAATTGCGCGATCAAAGGCACTTGCTTCAAAGAAGATTTTAACTGCAGCAAATCGCGGCCATTGACATTTCCGAAGGCGACCCGTCCGACTAAGCGTTCCATGTCATAGACTTTCGTCAGCGCTTCTTGCAGATCTGCTCGCTCAAAGAAACTGTCCAGTAACGATTGGACCATTTCTTGGCGGGCAGTGATTTTCTTTGGCTGGATCAAGGGACGGTCTAACCATTGCTTTAACAAACGGCCACCCATTGCGGTTTTTGTCTCGTCCAGCAACCACAAAAGAGTCCCTTGTTTTTTGCCGGTTCGAATCGACTGCGTCAATTCTAAGTTGAATTTGGAATAATGATCCATTTTCAAGGCATGATCGGGCTGATATTCCACGGCTTGTTGAATATGCGCTAAACTGCGTTTTTGGGTGATCGCCAAATAACTTAGCAACTTCCCTGTGACTACTTTTTCTAACTCTTGGGAGAGAGGTTCTGTTAAAAATTGAAATTCGGCATTTTCTTCCAACGTTTCTTGCTTAGAAAACACGACATTCAAGCGATTGGTCAGTGTTGTTTGCAATGACTCAGGGATCTCGCTGCACAAAACGACTTCTTTCGTTTGCAGAGCGGCGGCCTCATTGACGACAGCTTCTTCATCTTCCAATTGCGCTGCTTTTAATTCACCGGTACTTAGATCGACATAGGCAAAGCCAAAACGCTCCCCTTGCTGCAAAACAGCTGTCAAAAAGTTGTTTTCTTTGGCGGATAGGCCTTTGCTGTCCATCACCGTTCCCGGCGTGATCAGTTGAACGACTTCGCGTTTGACCATTCCTTTGGTGGTTTTTGGATCTTCCACTTGCTCACAAATCGCTACTTTGTAGCCTTGCTCGATCAAGGTGTCGATGTAATTGCTGGCAGCGTGGTAAGGCACCCCACACATAGGGATCGGTTCCTCCGCATTTTTGTTGCGGCTGGTTAACGTCAGTTCTAAAATTTGTGCTGCCTTGACAGCATCCTCATTAAATAATTCATAGAAATCCCCTAAACGATAGAATAAAAAAGCATCTTGGTACTGAGCCTTGATGCTTAAATACTGTTCCATCATCGGGGTATTTTTAGTTTTTTGAGGCATTGGTTTCATCCTCCTCGATGGCTTTATTCATTTTCTTTTGGATCTCCGTCGTGACATATTGCAGCAATTCATCTGCTTGCAGTAACGCTTGGCGATAAGCAACCACTAAAGGATGCTGCTCGTATTCGTTTGTCAATGACGCATAACGCTGCTCGGCAGCTTTTTTTGCTTCGGTTTTCTCATAATGCTCAAATTGAACGATCTCTTTTTGCGCTTGCTTCAGCGCTGCTTCCAGCTCCAATAGCCCTTGGTTTTGCAAAGCTCGTGCTTGAATTTCTTGAAATTCTTGAACGATCGGATGATCAGACAAGAGCCTTTGCAAAGCAGCCAGCTCTTGGGCAACGTGTGGTTCCTTGGCTAATTGCTCTTCCATGCTTCTCCTATTCTGTAAACGGGCGATCTTCACTGATTTGGATCGGACGGATCGATTTTGCTTTACCAGTGGCTTCATCAATCTCAAGCAAGCAAGCCGACAAAATACTGCGGCCTTTTTCAATCACTTCAAACCGTTGCGGCAACGCCGTCAAAAATTTTTCAATGACTGGTTCGCGTTTCATCCCCAAGATCCCATCATAAGGACCAGTCATGCCGACATCTGACAAATAAGCTGTTCCTTGGGGCAAAATCCGCGCATCATTGGTCTGGACATGGGTATGCGTGCCGACGACTGCCGAAACACGGCCATCCAAATACCAGCCCATCGCTTGTTTTTCGCTGGTGGTCTCCCCATGAAAATCCACAAAGATAAACGGTGTACGTTTGCGGGCAATCGCAACCAGTTCATCCATTTTGCGAAACGGATCATCAAGGTCTACCATGAACGAGCGAGCTTGCATGTTGATCACCGCTAATTCAATGGTGTTGACTTTCACAAATACCATGCCGACGCCCGGTGTTCCCTCTGGAAAATTGGCTGGACGAATCATTTTCTTCGCATCGCCAATAAATTCAAAAATGTCACGGTTGTCCCATGTATGATTGCCTAATGTCACGACATCGACACCATCTTGCAAAAATTTCTTATAGATTTTACCAGTGATCCCACGACCCGCCGCCGCATTCTCGCCGTTTGCGATCGTCACCTGTGGCCGATACGCCTTTTTTAATTTTGGAAGGTACTCCGTGATCGTTTCTCTTCCTAATGAACCAACTACATCTCCAATGAATAATACCCGCACACATTTTTCCTCTTCTCTTTTAGCTTCTTTTCTATTATAAGGGTTTTGGTCCAGAAAAAAAAGGTTCTTTCACTTGCGGTTCTTCCCTGCAGCAGGACAAAAAAACACGCTAGACTCTTTCGCATCAGTCTAGCGTTTCGCTCAATTCTCTTAGGAAACAGTGGTGTCCTCTTGTCCTACATGTTCTACGATCGCCACGATCAAATCACGGGCTTTTTCCATCGCTTCCACGGTAATAAATTCATACTGGCCATGGAAGTTTTCACCGCCGACAAATAAGTTCGGTGTTGGGATCCCTTTATAGGTGATTTTCGAGCCATCGGTCCCGCCACGAAACGGTGCTTCGATCGGCGTCACGCCAATCGCTTGCATCCCTGCTCGGGCAGCTTCGATACTGCGGGGATCTTTCTTGATCAAATCCCCCATATTGTAATATTGATCATACAGCGTATAGGTGATACGTTCTTGCCCATAGGCTGTGTTCAGTTCATCAATGATCCCTACGATGTTGGCTTTTCGCTGTTCAAAAAGCGTATGATCGTGATCACGAATGATATAAGAAACTTCTGCTCGACCAATATGTCCCGTCAAATTGTGCAGCAGGTAGAAGCCTTCATACCCGCGGGTGCGTTCAGGAACTTCCTCTGCTGGAAGGGCATCGTCGATTTGGTGCGCGATTTTCAAGGCGTTGACCAAACGACCATAGGCAGTCCCAGGATGCACACTCGTACCGTCGATCGTTATATCGATACGAGCCGCATTAAAGGTTTCATATTCCATATGCCCCACGCGACCACTGTCCATCGTGTAAGCAAATGCCACTGGAAAATCCGCCGCATCAAAGCGATCAGCGCCAGTCCCGATCTCTTCGTCAGGGCCAAAAGCGACCCAGACATCGCCACGCTTATGCGCATCCATCGTTTGTAAGATCCGCAGCGCATCAATGATCTCTGCGATACCAGCTTTATCATCTGCACCCAGCAGGGTCGTTCCATCCGTTGTGATCAACGTTTCGCCGACATAGTCTTTGAGATTAGGAAATTCAGCAGTTGTCATATAAATGGCTTTTTCTTTATTTAAACAAACATCCTTGCCATCGTAATTTTCATGGATCTGCGGTTGAATATTTTCAGCTTCGAAATCTGCCGTATCTACATGGGCAATAAAGCCAATCGCCGTTTTTTCAGGATTGCCAGGTAGACGTCCGATCACAAAACTATTCTTTTCATAGTAAGCAACATCCGCTAACCCCATCTCGATCAACTGATCTTTCAATAAAAGAGCCAACTCAACTTGTCCCTGCGTCGTTGGGATGGTCTGACTCGTGGCATCCGAGCGAGTATTCATTTTTGCATAGGTCAAAAAATCCTTTAAGATTGCTTTCAATTCTGCACGTCCTTTTTCTTCAATTCTTCTACTATCTTTATAACGACAGGGGACGATTGTCCGTTTCGTGGATCACTTGTCGAAAATCAGCAAAGCCAGCTGCTAACCCGCGCAGCAAGATCTCTGCCGTTCCCATATTGGTGGCTAAAGGAATCTCGTACACGTCTGACAAGCGAATCAATGCCGTTACATCTGGTTCATGGGGTTGTGCGGCTAAAGGATCGCGCAAAAAGATCACCATGTCCAAGTCATCTTGCGAAATCATGGCGCCAATTTGCTGGTCTCCTCCCAGCGGCCCTGATTTGTAGCGGTGGACAGGCAACTGGGTTGCTTCTTCGATCCTCTTCCCCGTAGTTCCTGTTGCGAAAAGTTCATGCTGCGCTAAAATTTCTCGATAGGCAGTCACTAATTTTACCATTACATCCTTTTTTCGATCATGAGCAATCAATGCGATTTTCATTTGCTGCATTCCCCCTTTTTTCTATTGTACCAATTTATTTTCTTTGCGACCGAGAAAAAACAAAAAAACATAGCACAGATGCCGCAAATCGACTGTGCTATGTCTAAAGGATTCCTTTTTAAATCAGTTGTAATTCTTTCAAGGCTAACCAGATGCCATCTTCATCATTGCTAGCAGTCACCATATCTGCGACTTGTTGGATCTCAGGGACCGCATTGCCCATTGCCACACCGACACCTGCGGCAGTCAGCATCTCACGATCGTTTTGGCCATCACCAAAACAGATCACATCTTCTTGTGCTATCCCTAATTGTTCCGCGACGCACAGGATCGTTGCTGCTTTGGAGCCTTCTTTTGGAACGACATCCACACTGTTTTCATGCCAACGTACAAAACGCAGTTTGCTGTATTTCTCGTCAAAGAAATGCTCATACTCTTTTCCGTAAAAAGCCAATGCTTGATAGACTTCTTTTTCTTCAGGAAAGTCCATGTCCAACTCAGGAAGTTGGGCACCAAAGGAATGCATCGCTGCTTCCATTTTAGCAATATCCAACGAAGACGCTCGTTTCGCTGTATCCATCCCGACAAAGGCCGTATCGATCCCAAGCTCTTGGGCTTCTGCCACGAAAGCAGCCAATTGCGTTTCATCGAGCAAATTTTTATACACCTGCTGATGCGAAAGAAAGGCGGCTGCCCCATTACATAGAATGTAATTATCAAAGGACAATGAACGAATAATGTCTTGGGCGTGAAAACGACTGCGCCCAGTGGCAACGGTCACGAAATGGCCAGCATCTCGCAGAAGGTCAAGGGCTTTTAGCGTACTATCTAGTGGCTGTTTGTTCGAGTCAAGCAAGGTTCCATCAATATCAAAGGCAAAGAATTTCCGATTCATAAAAGGTTAAGGCTCGCTTTCTATTAAGAAGTAACTAAGATTTTGGTCTTGGTTGCGGTCATTTTTACAAAAAACAGCAAGAAAAACCGTACATACTTATTCTTAACACAAATGACCGCTGATTTCAACGCTCCGTTAAGGGATGATAGCTTCTTCCTGGAGAAATGTTAGAGAAAAGAAAAAAAGAAGCATCGCTGCTTCTTTTTGTAGGTTCTGATTAGTCGACATAGGTCGATTTTGAGTTGTTCAACCACGCGTAACCCAGTCCCATGACCAAGCCACCGCCGATATAGTTACCGATAAAGGCAAAAACTAAATTATGGATCACACTGCCGACAGTCATGCCTGCCAAGTGTCCACCTGAAGCCCAGAAAGCTAAGGTAAACGCTGGGAAGTTAGCGATGACGTGTTCGAAGCCTAAGAAAGCAAAGATGAAGATGATGAAAATGATTGCTGCGACTTTTCCAGCATCGTCTTTCATCCGCATGCTGACCAACACGGCTGTGTTTACCACGATATTAGCGAACATCGCTTCCACTAAAATTTGGATAGTGGATTTTTCTAATTTTGCAGTGATCGAGGTCAGCATAAAGTTGTCTGCGGTCAGCCCTTGAAAAGGTCCCGTTAGCGCAACGATCGAGCCGAAGACCACCCCGCCGATCAAGTTGAATAAGACACACGTAAGCAAAATTTTCAATGCCAAAGGAATACTTAGACGTTTACGGTAAACCCCAACAGTCATATACAACATATTCGATGTTCCTAATTCTGCGTTCATATAAAGAATCATGACTAAAGACCAGCTAAACATAAATGCATACAAAATTTTTCCTAACCCGTGAACCATTGATTCACCTTTCATAGCGATCGCAAAAGCAATAGCTGTTCCGAGGGTTAAGAATAAACAAGCCATCATCGCACGTACAGCGTAACGCAAATAACTACTCTTGATCAAATCGATTTTCTTTTCTATGGATGAATCGATCTTCTCAAATAATGGGGATACTGGATTCATTTTTCTACTCCTTTTATGAAAAATTTTACTTCGTTATAATTTGCACAATACTTCCATATTCTAATGACGAAATGCTGATTTGTAAAGAGATATTTGAAAATATAAGTAATTAATGAAAAATTTCCAGCTTTGTTTTCATCAAATCCAAAGCCAGCTCCATCTTGACTTTTGCCCCTAGTTTGTCGTATACTATTCCTTGTGTAAAATAATGCAGCAGGAAAATAACAGCTCGTCACCAGTTCGTTGCCCCTCGGGTGCAATTGCGTAACCGCGGCTGCAAAGGTGAAGATTGAAGAACGAACTGCACGAATGTGAGTTTTTCAACGGATTATTTTACTCCAAACTATTTTATTGGAGGAACTAAATTATGTCTCGTTATACAGGACCATCATGGAAAATTTCTCGTCGTTTAGGAATTTCTTTATCAGAAACTGGAAAAGAATTGGCACGTCGCCCTTACGCTCCAGGTCAACACGGACCAAACAGCCGTGGCAAAAAATCAGAATACGGCATGCAATTAACTGAAAAACAAAAATTGCGTCATATGTATGGCATGAACGAACGTCAATTCCGTACATTGTTTATCAAAGCAAGCAAAATCAAAGAAGGTAAACACGGTGTTAACTTCATGATCTTGCTAGAACAACGCTTAGATAACGTTGTTTACCGTCTAGGTTTAGCAACTACTCGTCGTCAAGCACGTCAATTAGTAAACCACGGTCACGTTTTAGTTGATGGCAAACGCGTTGATATCCCTTCATACCACGTTGAAGTTGGACAAGTCATCAGCGTTCGTGAAAAATCACAAAACATCTCAACAATCAAAGAAGCAGTTGAAGCAACAGCTGGCCGCGCGTCATTTGTAAGCTTTGACAGCGAAAAATTAGAAGGTTCATTAACTCGTTTACCTGAGCGTGATGAATTGTCTGCAGAAGTTGACGAAGCACTAGTCGTTGAATTCTACAACCAAAAACTTTAAGATTTCAACCGACACGATTCCTTTTGGGAATCGTGTTTTTTTGTGGACTCAGCGGATTTACGGATCCCTTTAAGAAGACCTTTGAAAAATACCAAAAAAACCGACAATGATACATCGCTGTATTCATTTGCCGGTTTTGTTCCTATTTTAGATAAAGTTCGCAACAGATTCGCCTTCTTCTTGCTTTTGGCGATAATTAAACATGAGCAGCTCTGTTTGGCGTCGTTTGAAAATGATCTTTCGTAAGTTTCGTGGCACGAATTTACGAATGTCTTCTTCATTGTATCCCACTTGGAGCTTGTTCTCATCTAAGATAATTGGTCGTTTCAATAAGTTCGGGTATTTTTCGATCAATGAAAGTAACTCTTCTAGCTTCAACTCTTCTAAATCAATGTCTAGCTTTTGGTACACTTTCGAACGAGTAGATATAATGTCTTCCGTTCCATTTTTCGTTAAAGAAAGAATCTCCATTAGTTCATCACTATTTAATGGATTGCTAAAAATGTTTCTCTCTTTAAATGGTAGTTCATTTTCGGTCAACCATGCACGGGCTTTACGACATGACGTACAGCTGGGTGTTGTATATAGTGATATCATTTGTTCATTCTTCCTTTCTCTTTGATGTACTTCGATTTTTTGTTTGGTGCTCAACCTTCGATTTGATCGATCGTTTCCTGTTTGACGATATCGGCGATTCGAATATTGATCTCTTTGACTTTCAAAGAAGTCAAGCGGCTAATTTCTTCTAAGACCACTTCTTGGACTTGCGCAAAGAGTTTGGGGATATCTTTGCCGTAAGCCACGATTACTTCCAAATCAACTGCAACCTCTTCTTTGCCAACTTCCACATCAATGCCAGAAGCGACTTGCGGCTGTTCTTCAAGGTTTTCGGTCATATCTGAAAGAAATCTGCCATTTACACTAATCAAGCCATCAATTGACTGCAAAGCGACACCAACAATTGTTTCAATGACTTTCTCTTCAAAGGACAGTGGACTTGCTTGCGCTGCTTCATTAGACACATTCGTTGTTTGCTGATCGTCAGTCATTTTTCACACTCCTTGGTTAAATAAGAAAGGATACTAGAGACATCGCAAAGTCGCATACACGACCTTGTCTAAAGTGGACATTCCTCTTGGGAATTTTTTTCCCTACCTTTCTAGCATAAATTCTTTTTGTTTTTTTTACAAAGAAAAACACTTGTTTTCGGAATAAATTTATCGTGCAAGATAAAATGAATGCGCTAAAAAAATCTCAAAGCATAATTTTCCTGAAATGATTCGTTTTTCTTGACAAAAAAAAAGAAAGCATCTACAACGCTCTCTTTTTTTCGTGTTATTTTGACAAAACTTCCAACGGATCAATCAGTTGGTGCCGCGCTAAACTTGGTGAAAGACTGACTTCAAAATGCAAGTGCGGGCCTGTACTGTTCCCCGTACTTCCCATGGAAGCAATCACCTCGCCTTGTTCGACCGTTTGACCGACTTCCACTAAATTGCGATGATTGTGGGCATACAATGTCGTCAACCCATCTTTGTGCTCGATGGCAACATAATTTCCCCATGAAGAATGATATTCTGAGCGGATCACCGTTCCTGAAAGACTAGCCATGATTGGCGTTCCTTGCGGTGCGGCGAAGTCCACTCCACGATGAAACCCATTGCCTCGTGGACCAAAGACAGAGGAGACAACTGGATTGCTGACAGGATAGATCATCTTTTCGCTGCCTGTCGGTAATTCTGGTTTCTCTTTGTCATAACTCGTCAGGGCATACGCTTCGATCAGCGCATTCAGCTTCTCATTGTATTGTGTATCTGATGCATAACGTCCGGTCAGATATTCCGTGGCGTCTTCATAAGATTCCGTTTCTGATTTCCAAACACCTTTATAAAAATTCGGATTGTGGTCCAATCCTTCTTTCAACAATTTCGCATAATCTTTCAAAGAAGATTCGATGCTGTCATATTGGCGAAAAGTGGCATGAACTGTGTATAAATTACCAGAACCATCGTCTTCTTGCGTTTGGAAGGAAATCCCATTCCCTTCATAAAGTCCCTTAATACCAAATAGGTTATAAAAAGGCTCCTGGCTCAGACGGCTTCTTCCGCTGCCAGACTCTAAAATCGCTTGGGCAATCATGACCGATGCGTAAAGATCTTCTTCTTGTCCAACTTTACGAGCATCTTCTCCAATCTCCATAATAAAGTCCCACGTTTCTTTGACTGGCGTGACTTCAAATTTTGCTGGCTCATCTTCTTGTGGCGGCGTTACTGTCAACTCTGGTACATTCGGTACTTCTTTGATGTCAGGCGAAGGCTGGCTTGGTGTTGATTCTGGCTCTGGATTTGGTGTTGTCTCTGGTTCCGGTTCTGGTTCCGGTTCTGGTTCCGGTTCTGGATTTGGTGCTGGATTTGGTTCTGGTTCTTCTGGTTCTGGCGCCGGCTCAGGTGTTGGTTCTGGTTCTGGATTCGGCTCAGGATCAGGATTTGGTGTCGGCTCTTCTGGTTCCGGTGTTGGTTCTGGTGTCGGGGTTGGTTCTGGCAAAGGTTCTGGTGTTGGCTGTTCAGGAGCAGGTGTTGACTCTCCTGGAACTCCTTCGCCGTTTTCTCCTGGTACCGTTGCGGCATCTTCAGGGACCAAGCCCATGGTTGGCCCGTTCACTCCCGGAACCGTTGACTCAGCTGTATTTTGACCTGCAGTAGACTCGTTCGTCAAAACAGATGCGGCAGCCGATACTGGCAGCATTGTTGAAAATTGACTGGTAATAATGGCAATCGCCATCCATTTTTTTATTTTCATTCGTGAACTTTCCTCCTTTATTCCTCCCTCTATCATACAAAAAATGCAAGAAACTTTGTAATCAATTTTTGCATTCCTATATGAAAAACGAGAAAAACTTGATTTTTCGCTACTCTTCCCTATCTTTAATTACGCACAAGAAGTTCCTCTTGCTTGCAAAAAAACAAAAAACAACGGTGCTGTTCTTCACCGTTGTTTTTTATGCGAATGAGCGCCAAGAAATTCAGACGATTCTTTTCGTTGCTCGCTCAATGACGATGGGGTTTTGAGTAAGCGTCACTTTCTTTTGATAGACTTGTAGTTGAATAGCACTACCCTCTATTAGCGAAATTTTGATTGACTGATGGTTGACTGACACGTCAATCAAACATTGGTTATACGTAATTTTGAATGTATATTTTTTCCAGTCTGCTGGAATTGTGGGGGCTATTTTTATTCCTTCTCCATCAGTTCTCACGCCACCAAATCCATAGACGATATTCATCCAAGCTGCAGCAATCGAAGTCATATGCAATCCTTCACGAGTATTACGATTGAAATTATCTAGATCCATTCTAGTGGCAAATTCAAAAAAATGATAAGCTTCATTTTCCATGCCCAATTCTGCCGCCAAAATAGAATGAATTGAAGGTGACAGCGAGGATTCGTGAATCGTCCTTGGTTCATAGTAATCATAGTTGACTTGCTTTTCCGCTTTCGGAAAAGATTGGTTATACAAGAAAAGAAACATTAAGACATCTGGTTGTTTGATCATATTGTTACGATAGATTCGATCGTAGGACCAATGATCATAAAGCGGGAACTCTTCGATGGGAATCGACCGGATATCCACATGAGGTAATTTGAAAAAACCATCATGTTGTTCAAACAAACCATACTCCGTTTTTAAAATAAGCATTTCTTTGCTACAAATTTGCCAGTAGCCAATCTCCTTTTCACTCAAACCATGCGCTGATAGAAGGGTACTATATCTAGTTTCATCACTCGTTTTCAATTTTTTCAATACCTCTACAGTATAATCGAATGTTCTTTTCGCCATATAATTTGTATACGTGTTGTGATTTACCATCATCTGAAATTCATCTGGTCCCATCACCCCAAAAAAGCCAAATTCACCTTCTGGAGACCAATCACCTCTAGAAGCCAAAAAGCGTGAAATTTCAATCAGCATTTCGATTCCGTGTCCATACAAAAATTCAGTATCTTTTGCTACCTGCATGTAGTGCCAGATACCATAAGCAACAGCAGTGCTTGGCTGAAACTGAAGGCTGGCATGCTGCCAAAGATCGCTGGCTTCGTTCCCATTCAATGTAGCGATGGGATAACACGCTCCTTGGCAATCAAGCTGGCGTGCTCGTTTTTTTGCTTCCGCCAAAGTATGATAGCGAAATTCTAATAAATTTTTTGCAGCATCAAGATTTGTCAATAAGTAAAAAGGAAGGCAGGAAGTTTCCGTATCCCAAAAAGCATGGCCACCGTATGCTTCACCAGTGAGCCCTTTCGCACCAATATTATGACTAGGATCTTGACCATGGTATGTTTGATGTAGCTGAAAGATGCAGTAGCGAATCCCTTGTTGATTACTTGGATCACCATCGATTTGGATGTCTTCCTTAGCCCAAACATTTTGCCAATAGGTGCGACTCTTTCGTTCCATCTCATCAAAGGAAAGACTTTTTTCCAGATCGGTGAGACAATGGTGTTTTAGTTGATTTAAATCAAGTCCGGTTTTATCGGCAATATTTACCGCATTTCGGTTTACTTGAAAGTTCATCCCTTCTTCTAGTTTAACGTTAAACTTGCGGCCGATAAATTTATCCCTTTCCACAAGTTGCGTGTCGAGGGACTCAGTGGCGGATAAAGAAAAGCCAGCATAAATGGTTTGCTTGGTGCTTCTTGTTTCTGCTGCTAAAAACGCATGCCTGTTTGAAGATTCTTTTTCTCGTTCCACCCAAAAATTTTGACCTTCAGATAGATGGCTCGTGGCAAAGTCAATCCCCATCAAAATTGAGATGGATGGACTACCTTCAATGACTTTTAACGAGATCTGCTGATACCCTAATGATACCGTTTCTCTATCTAGTGAACGTACAAAAGTCACTTTTAATTTGATATCCTTCTCAGGTTTCCAATAAAA
Organism: Enterococcus sp. 5B3_DIV0040; assembly: GCF_002140755.1. Classification (NCBI taxonomy): domain Bacteria; kingdom Bacillati; phylum Bacillota; class Bacilli; order Lactobacillales; family Enterococcaceae; genus Enterococcus; species Enterococcus sp. 5B3_DIV0040. Next base: position 630,478 of record NZ_NGLC01000002.1, on the reverse strand, counting down.
ACTACGAGTCAAGATACCTGTTCTAAGATCAAGTCGTCGTTGAAAAGATTCGATATCTGAATAAGCTAAATCTAGTAACACCTCACCACACCAAATTCTGGTATATAGCCAATCGACCGCATTGACCATAAAATGACTCCTCGAAATGATCCCCTTATACTTTACGCGGTTTTCCTTAGGGCTATTTTCGTAGATTCCATTGAAGTAGCTACCTAGCAATCGTTCTCCCGAATATCCTTCTTCAAAATAACCACGGATGCCCATATATTCATTTGCCAAAGAAAAGATCGATTCGGACACTTCACTTCGTTCTTTATCAAACCCTTCTTCTGAAACACTCCACGGATCAACCGTATAGTATCTATCTGCAATCTTCCCCATAACACGTTCCTTTCTAGTATGTTGTTTTTCTTACAATCAATTTCCCATTGAGTAATGTGATTTGCGGTTCATTCGAATGGTTATCAATGATATTGACCAAGGTAGTCATGGCTGCTTCCCCTTTTTTAATCTGATCTAATCTGATCGTAGTTAACGGAGGATCATTTAAAGCTGCATAACGGATATCATCAAAACTGATGATCGACAGTTTCTTTTCATAAAAAATAGCTTCTTGTTTTAATTTATGAATAAACTTGATCGCTAAGTAGTCTGCTGTAACGAGCACTGCTTGAAACTTGTCTATGCTGCTGATCATTGTTGCTTGTTGTTCTTCTGTATACTCTAATCCCTCATCAGGCTTTATACCAAAATCCTGCAAAGCCTGATGATAGCCTAGATACCTTTGTTGAATAACCGATGTCTTTGATTGATCAAATTCATAGGACAAAAAGCCGATCTTAGTCAGACCCTTTTCAAGTAAAAAGGCAGTCGCTTCATATGCCGCTTTTTGATCATTCGTATTGATAAAAAAACTATTCGGATAGTCCGTGATTCGATTGAACACTTCATCCTCTAGATGCGTATCAATGAAAACGATTGGGACCTGGACAATCCGATTGACTTCTTCAAATAATTCTTGACTAAATCCTACTGCAATAAACCCATCAAATTTCCAATTTTTCTGTAATTCTCCAATATCATCTGTTTTGGTCACGCTATGGACGAGTGTAAAAAAGCTGTGCTCTTTCGTCACTCGCTGTATACCATCTAGAACTTCTGTCACAAAAGGGTCCGCAAAGTCCAAATTTTTTTGATCTGAAAAATACAGTACCCCAATTAAGCGAGAAGAAGATTTGACTAACGCTCGTGCATTCATATTTGGTGAATAATTATATTTTTTTATGATCCCTTCGATCATTTCTATCTTATCTTGGGACACACGGTGCGCTTTTTTATTTATAACATTCGAGACTGTCGTCACACTGACCCCTGCTTCTTCTGCAATTTTTTTAATTGTAATCCTCATGCGCTTTGTCCTTTCGATAGTACTTGTTTTTCCTTATTATACCGCATTGTCGAGAAGCATCAATCAAAGGATAGCCAACAAGAATGGGTACCCTTTATTAGAACAATGACAATTTAAGAAAGTGGACTCTTTCCTCCTTTAGTTCTTCTTACGCTCTCTATTTTGTAGGACAAAGGGGCACAGCACATGGATCAAGGTCTCTAGCTAACTACGAACTCATCAAATTTCTTGGGGTTCAGCGATGGTTCGCTCAGTCTTTTGATACATTTTTTTTAAGAGTAGATTATTGATCAATGAAGTCATGGCGAACCCACCAAACGTATAAACGTAAATAGCAGTCAACAATCTTTCGGGACTACTCAAGCTAAAATACATCATCATACTATTAAAGAGCAACAGCAAACCCGCTTGCTTCCCATTTTGAATCGCTATCAGCAAACAGTTCTTGATACTACGCCACACACCATCTTCATATCTACCAATATAAGAAAATAGCATGACAAACAATAATAAGAGACAGACGATGAAAGGGAATAAAATGGCTAAGCCAATCACCCTAAAGACTATATCTTGAAGGGTAAACAAATAGAAATTGAGTGAAAAGATCGTTGTAAAAAAAAGAATACCTACCCAAATAATTGTTGCTTCAAAAAAATCCCTTTTTATCGTAGAAAAGTAGTGTCGCACGAGCCCTTCTTCATGCCCCGCCAGTATTTTTTGCCAACAAGTGTTCATGGCTGTCAAAGAGACGCCGATTGTAAGGATCGGCAGACTAGTAAGAAGAAATAAGCCATTAAGCAAGCATATATCGGTAATCCTTGTTAATCCTTTCATCAATGGCGTATCAAATCGAAACAAAGTTTTCATGTATACTCCTTTCACCTAGAATAGGAAGGCTGAAGCAGTATTTCTACTTCAGCCCGCACGATCTAATTTATAATTGCTGAGTATCGATCAAAGGCATCATTTTGGATCCCCATAAACTCTTCGATCCCCATTGCGTTCAATTGTTCCAGATAGCCCTCCCATTCTTCTTCAATTCCGCCTTCTACTACCCATTTGGCAGCCATTTGCGAAGCATAAGAACTAATATCTACATAAAGTGCTGACAACCGAGCCAATTCTTCTTGCGAGTAAATCACATTCGGAAATGCAGGTTGGACGTATTGATTGATTTCACTATCAAGAATCAATTTCAATCCATCCCCTTGTGTTTCATCAATCGTCACACGCTCATTAAATTGATCATCCACATATTTTGGTCCAAAATCGCGCAATGAATTGATCCAAGCCCATTCATCCGCTGATTTCCCATCCTGTGGTGGTAAAACTGTATACTGGTCCCCGTTTTTCTCAACACCAACACCAAATGAGCCATAAAAGGTTTGAATGCTTGCATCATCTGTATAGAATTGATCAGCCCACTTTAAGAGCGCAGCAGGGTTTTCACAACTCGTTGTTATCATAAACTCATTCCGACCGTAGTTATAATGATCTGGATCGGATATGACATAGCGTTGTCCATCTGGTCCTTTCAATGGTGGTAGTGCAACATACTCCTCAGCATGTAAGCCAAACGTTGCATCCGCCGTCCATCCAGCAGCCACCCCTACAAGAGCGGTATCTTTATTCATTCGTTTCGCATCACTCATGGATGTATCTTGGGTAAACAATTCTGGATCAATCAATCCTGCTTGATACGCCTCACTCATCCAAGCAATGCCATCACGATAGGTTTCTTCCATGCGTAAATAGATTGGTTTTCCATCCTTCATTGACATTTCGTACGTATTGTCAGCTCCAAGCCGATTGTTAAACGGTAAAATGAATGAGAAGGTTTCACTAAAGTTTCCGACACCATACGGGATCTCATCCGTTGCATCTCCATTTCCATTGGCGTCCTCTTCTTTAAAAGCTGTTAAGACATCAATAAAATCTTCATACGTATCAGGCATCTCCAAGCCAAGATTATCAAGCCATGTTTGATTGATAAATAGTTGGTTCGCAATGAGCGGACGCATCGGTAGTTTTTTCGGTAAGCTATAGATATGCCCGTCTGGAGAGGTGATCATTGCTTTAATTTTCGGATCTTCCGACATAATGCGAGTAAGATTAGGCATGTTTTCTGCAATCAAGTCTTCTAAAGGGATAAACACATCTTGATTTTGGGCTATTTCGGCATCATTAAAGGTGATTGACCCTAAAAAGGCATCAGGCAAATCGCCTCCAGCCATCAAAACAGACTTTCTCTCACCCCAATCTGCTGAAAGATGAATATCCCATTCGATTTGAATCCCTGCATTTTCTTCTGCTTCTTCTAAAAAGCCTTTTGTAAAATCATCTCCCCAGTCTGACCAGCGAACAGTGGTGATTTTAAATTGATTCGTGTCACTTCCTTGCTCCTCTACGGCTCCTTCATTTCCACAGCCAGTCATCATCCCTAAAATTCCTAAAGAACAAAACAAATACCTCCATTTAAACTGTTTCATCATCATTCCTCCATTTTTTATTCTTTCAACGCGCCGATCATGACACCTTGATTAAAATACTTTTGTAAAAACGGGTATAACATCATAATTGGTGCTGTTGATACGACAATTGCTGCATATTTCATCATGTCTGCCGTTGCTCTTAGCTCAGATGCAAGTTCTCCGGTTGCTTGTGTTTGTAGTAATTGATTACTTATTAGTAATCGTCTAAGTATCAATTGCAGTGGTTGTAGATTGTCATTGGTCAAATAAATCAATGCATTGAACCACGAGTTCCAAATACCAACTGCTGTCCATAAACCGATAACAGCCAATATCGCTTTTGAAAGTGGTAACACCATGCTAAAGAAATAACGGATCGTTCCACAACCATCAATTTGAGCTGCTTCCCATAAACCAGCAGGAATACTATTGTTGAAGAATGTTCTAGCTACGATGATATTGTAACTAGATACTGCAAAAGGAATGACCATTACCCAAAACGTATCTAAGAGACCGACATTCTTGATCGTTAAGTAAATCGGGATCAAGCCGCCCGAAACGAACATGGGAATAATAAACAATAAAGCCAGCCATTTCCTACCGTGCAAATCTTTTCTAGATAAGGCATAACCAGCGGGGATATTAACGAATAATGCGACAGCGGTTCCTACGATGGTATATAAAATGGTATTCAAGTAGCCTCGCCAGAATAAGCTCTGCTCAAACAAGCGGATATACCCATCTAATCGCCATTCATTTGGCCACAACCAAACATTTCCATTCCCGACATCCGCTGGATCACTAAAGGAAGCAATGATCACAAACCAAAGCGGATAAATGATTAGAAGGATCAACAAAATGGCTACCCCATAAACAAAGAAATCGAATATCCTTTCAGAACCAGTTTTTTTACTTTTTTTCATAATCTCCTCCTAAAACAGCCCAGTTTTCGTCAAGCGCCTCGACAATGCATTCACTAAGATCAATATAATTATATTGATCACTGTATTAAATAAGCCGATAGCAGTTGAATAACTATATTGAAAGTTTATTAACCCTACTTTATAAACATATGTGGAGATAATTTCACTTCCTGCTAAATTCAAGGCATTTTGTAACAGCAACACTTTTTCAAACCCAACACTCAATAAACTGCCTGCTCTTAATATAAGCAAGATCATTGCGGTGGGAAGAATCAGTGGTAAATCAATGTGCTTGATTTTTTGTAGTCTTGTGGCACCATCCATAGTCGCAGCTTCGTAGTAAGTGGGATCGATCGCTGATAAAGCCGCTAGATAAATAATGCTGTCCCACCCAACATGTTGCCAGACATCACTCCAAACGTATACGCTTGCAAAACTTCCTGGCTGAGAAAGCAAGGAAGGCAATTCTATGCCAACAAGCCGCATGAGGTTGACAATCAAACCATTGGTAGGTGATAGAAACAAGATCAACATCCCGCACATAACCATTGTAGAAATGAAGTGAGGTAAATAGGTGGTGACTTGGAAAAACTTCTTGAATTTTTCTACACGAATTTGATTGCAAAGAATTGCTAATGCAATTGGCAATGGAAAGCCGACAATCATACTGTAGAGGGAAATAGTTAGCGTATTTCTAAGGGTTACTCCAAATTGGAACGAATTAAAAAATTGAGAAAAATGCTTAAAACCAACCCACGGACTTCCCAAAATACCCAGTGATGGGGTGTAATCTTTAAATGCAATTACTAAACCATACATTGGAATATAAGTGAATATGACTAATAAAATCAAAGCTGGCGCTAATAAGACGTACAAAGAAAGACTATTTTTCATTTTATTCTTGTGAAAATTTGCGTTGCTTTTTTTTTGCACATGTAACCCTCCTACAAAGAAAATCATTCTTTTCATATTTTTTACGGTAGAGATAGGAAAAAAGTAACTACTCCTCCAAATAGCCTTTCGTCTACTATAGAACGAATGTAAAACAATCATTGGCCACGTATCCTGATTGTTTTTTACTTAGAAGTGAATCAATTTTTTAGTCTGTCTCTTGAAGGTTTAACGTTAAACTATAAGACAAAGTTTAACGTTAAACTTATTCGTTGTCAACGCTTTCATTAATAAAAAACAACAAACCTCTTCTGAGTAATTGGATGGTCGTATAAGCACTAGGATTTTGAACAAAACAAAAACAGCAGCGAGCTTCCTCCCTGCTGTTTTGATCTATCTTGACTCTATATCGATATATTCGCGATCATTTGACACTTCTTTGTAGGCGGGGCGCATGATTTTTTGTGCGTTGACCAGCTCTTCGATCCGATGGGCGGACCAGCCGACGATCCGCGCGATAGCAAACATTGGTGTATACAGTTCTTCTGGCAGATCCAACATGTTATAAACAAACCCGCTGAAAAAGTCGATATTGGCACTGACTCCTTTGTAGATTTTGCGCTTTTCATTGATGACTTGAGGAGCAATACGTTCGACCATCGTATACAATTGATATTCTTGCCAAGCTTCTGATCCTTTTTCTTGGGCCAGTTTTGCCACATAATTTTTAAAAATCGCCGCACGGGGATCGTTGTCGCTGTATACCGCGTGGCCCATGCCATAAATCAATCCTTTACGATCAAATGCTTCTTTATCTAAGACTGCTTCCAAATAGCTGCGGATCGCCTGTTCATCGGTAAGGTCAGCAACGTTGCGCTTCAAATCTCCCATCATTTCCGTCACTTTGATATTAGCACCACCATGTTTAGGCCCTTTCAAAGAACCTAGCGCTGCAGCAATCGTTGAATAGGTATCCGTCCCACTGGAGGTAACGACTCGTGTCGTAAAGGTCGAATTATTCCCGCCGCCATGTTCCATATGCAAAACCAGTGCCATATCCAATGTTTGGGCTTCTTGGAAGCTATATTCTTTCGTTGGACGTAGCATAGTCAAAATCGTTTCAGCTGTACTCAACTCTTCGGTCGGACGGTGGATATACATACTCTCCCCTTGATTGTAATGATTGTAGGCATGATAGCCGTAGATTGCCAAGAGCGGAAAGACACTGATCAGCATCAGACTTTGTTCCAATACATTTTCAATGCTGATGTCATCTGCTTGTGGATCGTAACTTGCCAGTGTCAAGATACTGCGAGATAAGCTATTCATGATATCAGAAGAAGGTGCTTTCATAATGACGTCACGAACAAAATTGGTCGGCAATGTACGTTTTTCTGCTAATAGGCAATGAAAGGCTGCAAGTTCTGTTTTGTTTGGCAGTTCGCCGAAAAGTAATAAATATGCAACCTCTTCAAAGCCAAAGCGTTTTTCATTGACGAACCCTGCAACTAACTCGTTGATGTCAATTCCGCGATAACGCAGCTCGCCACAAGCTTCAATTGGCTTGCCAGCAATGATTTTTTCTGGATAAATGGTGGAGATCGTCGTAAGCCCTGCTAAGACCCCCGTGCCATTTAAATCCCTCAGTCCACGTTTCACATCATATTCTGAATAAAGATTCACATCTATCAAATTGTATTTCTGACATTGCGATGCAAGATAGGACATCTTCTCTTTCTTTTCTAATCTTTCCACGGTGATGTTACCTCCAATCTTTCTACAAACTATCGACTACAATGTTATTTAACCGTATACAAACATCGTTAAAATAGTCATCCTATAAAATCGTTGCTTTTTAACAAACTTTCACACATTATAGCACGATGTTTAGAAAATGAAATATTTTTCATAAATTTAATTGATTTTTTAAATTATCAACGTATAATTATTCCTAATAAGTACGTTTATCTTCGTAAAAAGGAGGATTCTTATGAAGTGGCAATCTCAACTCACCGTCAATGATACGCAATACACGTATATTGACTTAGCGAAAATCACCCAAGACTTAGGGGCTGATTTATCTCGCTTGCCCTACTCCATTCGAGTTTTATTGGAAAGTGTTGCTCGTCATCAAGACGAGGAAATTACAGAGGATTATTTACCATTTTTAGCGAACTGGCAGGCAGAAACCCCTACTGGTGTCGTGCCATTCAAACCAGAGCGGGTCGTTTTGCAAGACTTTACTGGGGTACCCGCAGTCGTTGATTTGGCTGCCATGCGGGATGCGATGGTCGCTTTAGGCGGTGCCGCAGAAGACATCAATCCTGAGATTCCCGTCACACTCGTCGTCGACCACTCTGTGCAAGTCGATCAAGCCGGTACTCCTGGGGCGATCGCTTTTAATACGGAGCGGGAATTTGAACGCAATGCAGAACGCTATCAATTCTTGAAATGGGCGCAAGGTTCTTTCGACAATTTCGAAGTCGTACCGCCTGAAACAGGGATCATTCATCAAGTCAACATCGAATCGTTGTCTGATGTGATCTTGCAAAAAGCACACGAAGATCAACGACTGCTGTTTCCTGATACATTGCAAGGAACCGATTCTCACACCACGATGATCAACGGCTTGGGGGTTCTCGGTTGGGGGGTTGGCGGTATTGAAGCGGAAGCTGCGATTCTTGGCGAACCTTCTTTCTTCCCTACGCCTGAAGTCATCGGGGTGAAATTTATCAACGAGATGCCTGCAGGTACCACCGCCACCGATTTAGCACTAAAAGTAACTGAAGTGCTGCGGATCGAAAAAGTGGTCGGAAAATTTGTCGAATACTTCGGTCCTGGCTATCGTCATTTAAGTTTAGCTGATCGAGCAACGTTAGCAAACATGGCTCCCGAATATGGTGCGACTTGCGGTTTTTGTCCGATTGATCAAGAGACCTTGAACTACTTAGCAACGACCGGTCGCTCCAGCGAGCTGATCGAACTCGTTGCCGCTTACGCCAAAGCCAACCATTTCTTTTATGATGAAGCGATCGTGCCAACCTATACTAAGACGATCACCATCGATCTAGCAGAAGTTCAGCCAGCATTAGCAGGCCCTAAGCGCCCGCAAGATCGGATTTTGCTTCCAGCAGTCCGTCAGGATTTTGAACAATCGGTCACGGCTGCCGTCGGTCCCAAGGGCTTTGGTCTTTCAGAGGACGAATGGCAAAAAGAAGCCAGCGTTACCTGGCCAGATGCTGCACCTGACAAATTAGTGACCGGCGATATCGTCTTGGCGGCGATCACTAGCTGTACGAATACGAGCAATCCCTTCGTCATGCTCTCGGCAGGCTTATTGGCTAAAAAAGCCATTGAAAAAGGTCTGACCGTCTCTCGTACGGTCAAAACCTCCCTTGCACCGGGCTCCCAGATCGTGACCACCTATTTGCAAAACAGTGGTTTGCTGCCGTATTTAGAGCAACTCGGCTTTTATTTGGTGGGCTACGGTTGTACCACCTGTATCGGAAATTCAGGTCCTTTAGAAGCGCAGGTCGCTGAAGCAATTGAGGCAGAAAATCTACTGGTGGCATCGGTTCTGTCAGGCAATCGAAATTTTGAAGGAAGAATCCATCCACAGATCAAAGCCAATTATTTGGCTTCACCGCCATTAGTTGTTGCCTATGCCATCGCTGGCAGCATTCGCAAAGATCTCACAAAAGAACCGTTAGCTATCGTCAATGACGAGCCGGTGTATTTGTCTGATATTTGGCCTAGCAATGAAGAAGTCAATGCTTACGTTCAAGAGTACGTCGGACCAGAAGCATTTCGCGCTGCCTATGAGCATCTTTTTGATGCCAATGAACGCTGGAATGCGATCGAAACCACCACGAGCGCATGTTATGAATGGGAGGAGCAATCCACTTACATCGCTCATCCGCCCTACTTTGAAACATTGACCAAAGAGTTGCCTAAACCAGATGTCTTAGCTGATCTGAAAGTCTTGGCAAAATTGGGTGATTCCGTCACCACTGACCATATTTCTCCTGCTGGCAGCATCAGTATGGATTCTGCAGCTGGAAAATTTTTACAAGAAAAAGAAGTTCCGTATCGTGAATTCAACTCCTTTGGTTCGCGACGCGGCAATCATCAGATTATGATGCGGGGGACTTTCGGCAACATCCGTCTGCAAAACCAGCTAGTGCCTGGCAGTACTGGCAGTGTCACGCATTATTTTCCAACAGGGGAAACCCTGTCGATATTTGACGCAGCTATGAATTACCAAAAAGCTGGTCAAAGCTGTATCATTTTAGCTGGTAAAGATTATGGCATGGGTTCTTCTCGCGACTGGGCCGCCAAAGGAACACAATTGTTAGGCGTTAAAGTCGTCTTAGCAGAAAGCTTCGAACGAATCCATCGCAGCAACTTGGTCATGATGGGGATCATTCCGCTTGAATATCTTGCTGGTGAAAGTGCCGCATCGTTTGATTTGGACGGCAGCGAAACATTCTCGATCGCTTTGCCAGAAGAGCCAGTGGTCAAGCAGCTGATCGAAGTCACTGCGCAACGGATCGACGGCGGGACTGTCTCCTTTATGACCCGCCTGCGCTTTGATGCCCCTGCAGATATTCGCTATTGGAAGCATCAAGGAATTTTACCGATGGTCATTCGAAAAAAAGCTGAATTAGGAGGAACTGCCCATGCCTGACCAAACAACCCATGAAGCAACGACGATCACCATTCCTTACATTGCAGGAGACGGCATCGGTGCCGAGATTTGGCAGGCTGCGCAACCTGTGATTGATGCCGCTGTAAATAAAGCCTATGACAATCAACGCCGCATCGAATGGCTGGAAGTTTTAGCTGGAGAAGCCGCCTTTGAACAGACGGGGGAATGGCTGCCGCAAGCAACCATCGATACGATCAAGGCTCAACAATACGCCTTAAAAGGACCGTTGACTACCCCAATTGGCGAGGGCTTTCGCTCCTTGAATGTCACCTTGCGGCAAACGCTGGATCTTTATGCCTGTGTCAGACCTGTTCGCTATTTTACAGGGGTCCCTTCGCCTTTAAAACAACCAGAAAAAACCGATATGGTGATCTTTCGAGAAAATACTGAAGATGTTTATGCTGGCATCGAATTTGCCAAAGACGACGACGCAACGCAGCGTCTGATCCAGACACTGCAAGCAGACTTTGCTGTCAAGGCGATTCGTTTTCCTAAAACTGCCGCTATCGGCATCAAGCCGATCTCTTTAGAAGGCAGTCAGCGCTTGATCGCTGCTGCCATTGAGTATGCGATCGCTCAAAAGCGGCCCACGGTGACACTGGTGCATAAAGGCAATATCATGAAATTTACAGAAGGCGGCTTTAAAAACTGGGGCTATCAGCTTGCAGAGACCACATACGCCGACCAGTGTTTTACAATGAATCAATACAACAAAATCAAAGCAGAAAACGGCTCAAAGGCAGCCGAAGCCGCCCTTGCCTCGGCAAAAGCGGCTGGGAAAATCGTTGTTAACGACGTGATCGCAGACAACTTTTTACAACAGATCCTTTTGTATCCAGAAAAATTCGACGTCATTGCCACTTGTAATTTGAACGGCGACTACATTTCTGATGCACTTGCAGCACAAGTCGGCGGCATCGGGATCGCCCCCGGTGCCAATATCAACTACGCTACTGGGGCAGCCATCTTTGAAGCTACCCACGGAACAGCACCGGATATCGCAGGACTTGGCAAAGCCAATCCCTGTTCGCTGCTGCTGTCAGCGTGCATGCTATTAGAACATTTGAACTGGCCAGAAGCAGCTCAAATCCTAACACAAGCCATTGAACAAGCCTTGCAAAGTCAACACGTCACTGCCGACTTCGCGCAGTTGATGCCAGAAGCGGTCTGTTTAACGACACAAGCGTTTGGTGAACACCTCCTTCAGCTCATCCATTCGTAAACTCAAGCTGTGATTGAGTCGGCATTTGCCTGCTCAACCACAGCTTGATTGCGTTTCCACCTTTTGAGAAACTATACTTAGAGCATGAAAGGGGGAATTCATTTATGAGTGAATTCAACATGAGAAAAATCGGTCAGCAGATCGCTGCCAAACGCAAAGAAAAAAATCTGACCCAAAGCAACTTGGCAGACCAGTTACTTGTCAGCTATCAGGCTGTCAGTAATTGGGAGCGGGGCAACTCACTGCCGGACATTGAAAAATTGCCGCAGCTAGCAGCGATTTTAGACTTATCCATCGATGAGCTGTTAGGAAAGCCAGCAGCTGCGGTGCAACATTATCAAGCAGGAACCGCACAACCAGAAGAAATCGCCGAACTAGCTCCACTGATCAAACCGCAAGAATTGTCAGCATTGATTCAAGAAGAACCGTTTCAAGAAACTTCTTTAGACCTAGACTTATTGCCTAGGCTAGCACCTCATTTGACCAGCGCCGACTTACAACACCTGTTAAATGGCGCCGAGAATATCCCAGAAGAGGTACTGGAAGAACTCCTGCCGTTTTTGAAAAAGCCCCAAGTAGAAGAGCTCTTGAAAGGCAAGCACTATTCCATGGCTTTTTGGGAAGAGGCGGCGCCCTTTTTACCCCCCAACTTTTTGGCGGGAGAAATCAAAGGCTGGCTTGAAAATCCTGACTTCCGCTTTTCTGAGATTGAAGAACTGCTACCCTTTTTACCTGCGCCTTATCTGGATGAACTCCTGCTGACCGCCTTGGAACAGCCAAACGTTTCCGCATCAGAACGCTTGGCTTATGATGAAATCGAAGAACTGCTGCCGTTTCTGACAGAAGCAACGATCTGCCGGCTCGTTCAAGCACTGCCCTTCTCAACAGATGAGCTGGAAGAGATCGCCCCTTTCCTCTCCTCAAAGAACTTGATTGTCCTTTTTAAAAAAGGACACTAAAAAAACAAGATTCTTCTTTACTTTTGGTAAACCACCGTTTATAATTTCGTTAACCAAATAAACTAATTTCAGGTTAACGAAATTATTATTAGAGAGAAGGATTCGATGAAATTATCATTACGTGAACAAATCCATGCCGCTTTATTTGCGATCATTATTGCTGGTCTTTCCCAACTGACGATTCCATTAGGTTTGATCCCATTGACAGGACAAACCTTTGCGATCGGGCTAGCGGTGACTTTCCTCGGCACGCGAACTGGAACGATGGCGATCGTCATCTACTTGCTGTTAGGATTGATCGGTTTGCCCGTTTTCGCTGGTTTTTCCAGCGGTGTCGGTGTTTTGTTAGGACCAACTGGTGGCTATTTAGTTGGCTTCCTCTTTAATGGATTGCTTACTGGATTGATCGTAGAAAAAACAGCGTTTCACTACACAGGAGCAGTGATCGGCAATATTGTCGGTGCGCTGGCAACTTTGTTGTTTGGTACATTATGGCTGAAATGGAGCACGGGCATGGCATGGCCGGCTGCCTTTAACGGTGGCTTTGTTCTGTTTATTATCCCTGGGATCATCAAAGCCGTTGCCGCAGCTTATCTAGGTATCTTTTTAAGAAACCGCTTGGCGCAACCATTGGCTTTACGTTAATAAAAAACACTCGCGTCATATGCAGCGATTCCCATCAGTTAGCTTTTTCGTCTAACTTTTGAAAATCGCCGCATCACGCGAGTGTTCTTTTTTATTTCTTCCCTTCTTCAATCGAGAGCTGCGGCCAAATTTTCTGCCACTGCTTCATCGCTTGGCGTTGTCGATAAACCGCAAGATACTGTTCATTTTGGGCAAAATGCGGTGTTGGACGCACCCGAAAACTGCAAATATCCTGCCAGCCAAAAGGCGCCATCAATTCAAGCTTGCCTTGATTCATTCGTGCCGCTACCGCTGTACAACGCTCTGGAAACTTCGTTAATGCATCGAAGGTACTTGTATAAGGCGGCTCCTCGGCAAAATTATGTTGGTGCATCAACGCTTGGTTACGAACCTCCCAAGGAAATTCGGGAAACGAACGGCGCAGTTGCGCTTCGATCGCTGCTGTTTCTTCTATGCTTACAGTCGGATCATAAAACACGACATCAATATCGGTTATTGGCACCTCCGCTATTTTCCCACTGAGACACCCCCATAAATAATTCCGCAGGTACCCAGCACACAGCCAGCAATCCGACAGCTGCAACGCTTCAATGATCGTAAGCAGTTGTCGACATTCACGATTTTTTGCAAACAAGTTCTGGATCGCTTGTTCCTTCATTGGCGTCCTCCTCTAATGGGTTCAGGCTAGTTATTTCAAGGTCCAACCACCGTCGATGGGCACGATCGCCCCCTGCAAGTAACTAGCTTGCGGACTGGCAAGAAAAAGGGTCAGCGCTGCAACTTCTTCTGGTTGCGCCCAACGCTTGACTGGCGTCTCTTCTGCCACCCATTGCGCCATTTTCCCGTCACCGGCAAAATCAGCCGCATTCATCGGCGTTTGAATCGCACCGGGCGCGATGCCCTTCACCGAGATCCCTTGATCTGCAACATCCAACGCCAACTGTTTGGTAAACCCGACGATCGCGTGTTTTGCGGTTGTATAGGCGATCCCGCCCCCACCTGCGACCATTCCAGCGATCGACGCCATATTGATGATCGTTCCGCCGCAATTGGCTTGCATCAGCGGCAAAATTTCTTTCGTTAAATAAAACATGCTGGAGACATTGGTTTGAAATATCTCCTCCCACTCCATTGACGTCGTCTCAGCGATCGTATGATAGCCGTCAAGCTTTCCTGCTGTATTTAACAAGACTGTGATACCGCCAAAGTGCGTCACACAAGCTTGGACCGCTGCAAGACAATTTTCTTTCACCGCTAAGTCACAACATGTGCCGAAAAAGCGGGGCTGGGCTAAAAGCGAATCAGGAAACGATTGGCAGTCAACACCAAATACTTGAGCGCCTTCTGCAAGAAACGCCTCTGCTTGCGCTTTACCGATGCCTGAAGCAGCCCCTGTGACAAACACAATCGTTTTGTCATCGATCCACGCTGCCGTCATTCCACGATTTTCCAATCTTCCGCAAGAATGTCGCAAACAGTCGGTGCGAAACTCGAGAATCCCTCATCTGCTGTTTTGATCAAAAAGTAAGGGGTGACTGGGGCATTGTCGTACACTTCGCCTTCAACGAATGTCACATAAAGTTCAAAGCCGCCCCAACCTTCACGAATGATTTTTTTGCCGGCTTTTAATTCTGGTAAGATTTCTTCAAATGTCATGATTTTTCTCCTTTGCGTGTTTCTTCTAATGGTTTAAATTGCTTGGAAATTCAATCACGAAAACAAGCAGGACTCGTTTGCTGCGCTAATACGGCAGCAGCGTGATCGCTTGCGCCAATTCCTCTACAAGATGCGCCGTTTTATAGTCCTCAAATGCCTCATGATGGTTTCGCAGCAGCGTCCGAACTTTCGTTGGAGAATATGCTTCTGCTAAGTGATTTTCCAAAACGAAGCGTCGGGTCAACTGCCATTCATAATAGTAGCCGAAGGGACGGCAATAGTAGCTGGTTCCCGCAAGTTCTTTTTTCTCAAAGCGTCGATGGGTATGCCCAAAGACGACTGCCCGCACATTGGCGTACTGATCGATCACTGCGCCAAAATCAGGCGTCCCCAAAAACGCATTTAGGTGGTTCCAGCGGGCGTACTTGCCGGTCTGCCGCACAATAAACGCTTCTTGGGGCACAAAATGCGTAGAAAGAAGAATTTCTTGGTCTTGCGGCAAATGGGCCAATGTTTCCGCTAAACGCTCATTGATGGCTTGGCTGATCTCCTTATCCGATCCCTTTCGTTGAATCATGCGGTCATACCAAAACAAATTTTTCAGCCGCAAGATCTCAGCTTCACTGGTCAGATCAGAATATTGGTAGTCATACCAGCCATTGATTCCCAACAGCAGTGTTTTTTCTGATAAGCGATACGTCTGAAAATTAAGAAAGGCGGGATCATCGAAAGCCTCGATCTCTTGTTCCGTCAAGTCCACCATTTCATGATTGCCCCAGTGAAAGGTCGTTGGCACCTGTCGACTTTGAAAAAATGCGACCACGTCTAATAGCCGTTGTTTTTTATTCGCCACATCTCCTGCCAGATGCAGATGGGTCACCTGATTTTGCTGCAAATAATCAGCGATCAGCTGCAGATGGGGATCAAATAATTGGTTGATATCGACGTGCAAGTCGCTAATAACCGCCAGCGTGCCCATCTCAGCGGCCCGCCGTCTGCTTTTCGATCCGTAACAATTGGACATCGTTAGCTAAGATCCCGCTATTTCCCACCAATTGCAACCGTTGATAGGTCGGTTCCACCTGCATCCGAGTCTGTTCTTCTAAATACACCTGAGCCCCTTGCTTCAACCAAATCGTGCCTAAGGGTGTCGTTAAAGGGGTGTCGTAGATCGCCAATCCTTCTTCTGGATAGCTTTGCGGCACGATGATCAGGCGAAAATGGATGTCCAAACGGCAGGTGATCTCCGTTGCAGGAAACGGACCAACGCCGTCTTCAAAATCCAAGTAGAGACGATCACCTGGCTGCACATAAGGGGTTATTTTTTCAATTGCTGCTGGCTCAATGTTCAGTTCCATGACGAGAGCCCTCCTTTACATGATACGTTTTTTCCATTCCTCCAGGGTGATGCCACGCGTGACTTCATCGATGATTTCTTCACCCGATTTGCGGGCAGCTGGGATCGTTGCTTCCAATTTCATCCCAATTTTCTCCATGACCCGTCCAGACTTGGGATTTCGGTCATCATGTCGAGCAAAAATTCGAATCAATTCGAGTGTTTCAAAACCGAAATGCAGCAGTGCCATTGCCGCTTCTGGCATAATCCCTTGCCCCCAATAATCGCGACTCAATGTATAACCGAGCTCAGCGATCTCTTTTTCTGATTCTACCCGCAAATCGATGGTCCCGATCATTTTTCCTGAGTCTTTTTCTTCGATCGCAAATTTTCCTAAGGGTGCAGCAACAAAATACTCGGCGATGCGTAGTTTTGTTTCTTCAACCGACCCATGTCTAGCAAAGACGAAGGTCGTCGTTTCTTCATCATTTGCATAGGCAAACATGTCCGCTGCATCTGCCAAGGAAACAGGACGCAAGAGCAGCCTCGGTGTCTCCAACCGTTGATTTTCTGCTAACAATAGCAAATGTCGTTCTTTTGTTGTCATAGGATCCCTACTTTCTATCAGAACTCTCTCACGATCGCACCCCTCTTTTGCTATTTGTTGGATATGCTATAATAAGCATAAGTAAACGCTTTGAGGAGGATACTTCAATGTCAGACGAATTAGAAAAACGCCTTGATACAGGAATGTATGGGACGCCTCGCGTCAACCCAGATGAACAGCGCAAGTATTTAGGCACGTTTCGTGAACGGTGTTATCTTAGTATGACAGTAACAGAAATGAAGAAGAAGGACAACCAGAAAACGCTCTTGAACGCCTTACCAGATTATCAAGGAGCGCTCGTGCTGCTTAATGGAAAATTGCCAGAATCGATCCAGACCGATTACATCACTTTACTGACCAAGCAACAGATGGAATTTCGGATCGTCTCCGATGCCCAAGATGCCGGTCCAGACAGTATCGGCTTGCTGATTGCTGGGAAAGAAGCCGTCAATGAAGACGTCATCGATATCGAAAAAAAATTCCCTGCAGCTGCCGCTCCATCGGATAAAGAGCAGGAACAACCAGAGAAAACGTCATTTTGGAAACGTCTTTTCCATTAAAAGGAGGAACTATCATGGAACAATCAACACCGCCCTACCTTTCATTAAAGAAAGAACTGCTTGATGCTTTGGATCTGCATATCGATTTGTTTAAAACGGCACCCACGATCGAATCCAGCCATCTAGATGGCGTATTGTTCATGATGCGCAGCTTGGGTTTTATGCTGGATCGCGCTCCGAAAGTACTCCTGCTGGAGGATAAGAATGAAATGAACTTTATGATGTTTCAATATTATAGCCTCCTGTCGGAACTGAAGTACAATCTGGTTTTAAACTTTCCCTACGCCTCGATTCAAGGCGTACCGTTATTAACCTTGATCCAACGTTTTCCTACCACGTATGAAAAAGAAATGAAACAATGGTGGGAAGCCCGAACGGGTCTCAAGGTGGAAGAAACGAAACAAACGATTGAGATCGCTGCTTTTGAAGGATAAGAAGATAAAGAAAGGCTCACGATACTTCCTGCAGATAGAAAGTACTGGATATAATAGATTGCTAATGAAGCGAACCATAAAGCAGGACGATAACGTATCTCTCATGATTTCTTCAAATAAAAACCAGTCAGAGGCAGTTTCTGACTGGTTTTTATTAGTTTTAAGTTGTATTCTTCTTAATTTATATGAAACATCAAAGAATCAACTTAACTTTTTTTATTTAGTAAAAATCAACTGTAAAACCAATTGGATCTCCATTTGCATTTAGCGCTGGCCGAATAACAAAGCCTGTAAACTCTAAAAACTTCCCTTCAGCCCATAAAGAATATGCACTTGCACTCGCTTCTGCACTAGTAGCTGCAAAAATGCCGCTATTACCCAGATTGACTGGAGTATTCACATCTGTTTCGCCAGAGCCATCTTCTCCGCCATCTACATCCGTACCGCCACCATCGGTTCCGTTATCGCCACCGTCTACATCTGTACCACCACCATCGGTTCCGTTATCGCCGCCGTCTACGTCTGTACCGCCACCGTCGGTTCCGTTATCGCCGCCGTCTACGTCTGTACCGCCACCGTCGGTTCCGTTATCGCCGCCGTCTACGTCTGTACCGCCACCGTCGGTTCCGATATCGCCGCCGCCAGTTCCATGGCTTGATGTACCAAACTCAATGTAAATGTAATCACCTTCTGGATAAACAGCGTAGCCCTTGACTACATCAGGGTAATTCTCACGCAGCCATGCGGAGGCTTCTGTTGTGTTTAAGAATGGACCGACCCGCAGTTGTGTATAATATGAATTTTCATAGACAACGGTAATCGTAATTTCACGATCAATTGCTCCACCGTTATCTTTATTACCAACACCAAATTCAATATAGATATAATCACCTACAAAATGAACTTCATGCCCCTTAACTACTTCTGGATAATTTTCATGCTTCCAAGCAGTAGCTTCCTCGTTACTTAGGAATGGTCCGACACGTAGACGAGTATAATATGAATTCTCATAGACAACTTCAACTACAATTTCACGGTCAGTCGCGCCTCCATTATCAGGTGTCGGAATATTGAACTCAATATAGATATAGTTTCCTTCTAGATAGATTTGTAGGTCTGAAACTAAGCCAACATAGTTTTCAAGCAGCCATGCCGCCACTTCATCGGTAGTTAAGAATGGTCCGACACGGAGGCGTGTAATTTCTTCATTTTCTGCAACGACTGTCACTTCAAACTCTCGATCAGCTGGTGGATTAGTGGAACCATTATCTCCACCTGAACCATTATCCGTTGCTGGTGGTGTTGGCTTTGTGGAGCCATCTCCTGATCCATTATCTGTTGCAGGCGGCGTTGGTTTTGTTGATCCGTCTCCTGATCCGTTATCTGTTGCTGGAGGTGTCGGTTTTGTAGAGACATTTGATCCATTATTACTGTTTCCAGGATTTGTATTGCTTCCTCCCCCAATTGGTTTGGTCGGATCAATTTTGTCAGTATCTTGAATCACTGCTTGACTAATCGTATTACCCTCTGCATCCTTTAGAGAAACCACATTTCCATCAAACACTAATTTGTTGCCAGCATAAATCAAATCAATATTGTAAATATTATTCCATTGTGCTAGACGTTCGATCGTAATATTTGTCGCTTTACTGATGGCGCTAAGTGTATCACCCCAAACAATCGTATATTCATTCCCAGTAATATCAGCTTTGATTTGTTCGGGTGTTCTGGCAACCCATACGCTTGCGGAAATAGGGGATGCTGTTTCTTCTGATGCTGAAACTTGATTTGATAACGCACCAGCCGTAAAAATTGTTGCTAGTAATGCCAACGTTTTAACAATCTTACCATTAAATTTTTTCATTCCGTACTCTCCTTTTTTGTAATGCTATTATATTCAACTTATTACACACCATAACCTGATTAAAATTTCAGGATGGATCAGTATAATAAATTTAGTATACTTATCTACGCAGAAGGGCTCGTGTGAATCATAGCCCGTTGAAAGACAGAAAAGAGCGGCTAAAGAAAAAGTGATTCCTCGGTTGGAAGCACTAAAACCATTGATTTAAGCCTACGAAAAAAGCCTGCACACTGAATGAAGAACCGACAAAGCACTGTCAAACATTCGCAGGGATCGGAAAAAATCATCCATATCCTTTGTGTACCTATAAGGTGCTGCCAAAGGACCGTTCCGCAAATTCTTAAAGCAATGCGCCTATGTTTAGGAGTCACTCATCGAACCACAATCAGTTTCGGCTATAAAACCTGCCTTACTTCCTAATAACTTGAACATTGAGTATCGATTCAACTCCGTTTCCGATGATGAACTTTCATTTTTGATTCAATTGAAAACAATCTTTGCACTTCTTTTGTCAATAACAAAGATAAGAGAACCCGTCTGCCTTTGCCGCTTTTTTGATGCCAACCATTTTGTTATATGTAAAAGCATAGTTGAAAGACAATATCTATGTTCATATCTTTTTTATACATGCTGACCTAATTTAGCGGCTCTTCAAAAAACGATAGTTATTTAATCGTGTATAAAAAAAACTAGAACTTCCTTTCTTTAGATTACCAAAAATACAATTATTTTTCCAGTATTCCTATTAAAATAAATATTTTTTGATAAATAAAGACAAAAAAGCGAGGGAATTAACTATTGTGCTAACTGTCAGATCAGGAATCAAACAACGATATAAAAAAAACTGCACACTTTGAAAGGAACTCTCCTTCCAAAGTGTGCAGTTCTTTGCTTTTTGTACTTCCATCAGCTCTCGAAGACTTCAGGGAACAACAGGCGTAAAACAGACATAGTTAAGCGTCGGCCTTTCCCGCTGTATGGATAAACGTGCATATGCATCGCTGGGTTGAAATTGGCTTCAATGATTCCATAAGCCCCCGGTTCATTGGCTTGCTTGGTTTTATCTGGAATAATCAGATCGATTCCGCTGATAGATGCTTGTAATGCGGCTACCGCATCGACTGCTACTTGTTTGTAATCATCGTTGAAGTCATCCGTCACATCGATAGAATCACCGCCAGTACTGATATTCGAGTTTTCTCGCAAATAAACGATCTGCCCCTCTTCGGGTACTGAATCCACTTGATACCCTTGCTCTTTTAACATCAGTTGTTCCAGTTCCCCTAATTGGATCAGTTCTAATGGGGTCCGATGATGGGTGCCGCGCAATGGATCAAGATTTTTCTCTGCGACGAGTTCCGTGATCGTGCGCTTGCCGTCACCCACGACATTGGCAGGGATACGTAGTAAAATCGCATCGACTCGCCCATCGATCACGAAGAACCGATATTCCGTCCCTGACAAAAAAGTCTCAACGAGGATCGAATCATCTTCCGCAAAGGCAATGGCGACCGCCGCTTGATAATCCGCTAAAGAGGCACCTTCTTTGAAAATCGAGATACCGATCCCATAGTTGGTGGTTTTCGGTTTTACCACAAACCCGCTGTGGGCAATCTGAGGATAAAACGCGATCGCTTCTTCTGCCGAAGCGAACTCAGCGCCACTTGGTACATGAAAGCCATTTTCGGCTAAGATTTTTTTAGTGACCGTTTTATTCGCCATGATCAATGGGACGATGTACTGATCCTTACTGGTCATATTGGCATTTTTAACATATTCGATGTGGTCTTTCACGGCTAATTTCAAGAATTGATCCGTTTCATCCAGTACCGTCACTTCGATTCCTTTTTGGATCGCATCGAACAAGAGAATCTGGGTCGACAATTCCATTGCTCGAAAGCCAGCTAATTGATACGGTTTTTCCCAAGCAGCTTGATGATACTTTTGTCCCAGCAATGTTGCTGTCTGCGCTTGACTGGTTGCTTGACTTGCTGAGAAAAGACGTCCCGCGAAGGTTCTTTCTGGTTCAGCCAGCATTTCTGAGAGCTGATCCAAAAATGGTGGATGCGGCAGCTCAAGGGCTTGGGCAAAGTCCATCATTTCAGTAATCAGCGCTTGCGCTTCTTGCTGATAAGTCAAAGGTGCAAGCGGATGTTCTAATGCGACCTGATCATTTTTCTGATTGCCCTCTTCGATCCACGCATCCGCATCGCTGCCTTCTTCTTTTGTACTTAAAAACAATAAGAAGAAATGCAAGAATGCGACTTGCTCTTTGGAAATCCCATAGCGGGCAAAGGGATCGATGTCAATATTTCTTAACTCAATATAACGGATACCCGCTGAGGCTAAATCTGCGACCCGTTTTCCCCCACGTAGACGCACTGGCGCATAAAATTCTTTTTCTTCTGAAAGCTTTCCCGTCTCCACTAATTTGGCAATATCTGCAAGATAGGTCTCTAACGAAGCGTAAGATACCTTGACGTCTTCGTGATTCGTGTACCCATAGCGGCTATTGCGAATACTACGGACTGGTTCTTGCGGTCCGTTTTCTGTCGTAAAATAATTGGCTTCTGATGCAGGAGTCGCCCCAAAGAAATACGTCAAAAACCAGCGATAGTGCAAATAATTGCGAGTTACTTTCAAATAAAGTGCCGTTTTAAACGTCTGGAAGCTTTCCTTCGTTTCAGACAAAGCATACAGCTGCTGCAAAAAGTCTTCCGCAAATTCGAAATTGAAATGAATCCCACTGACCATTTGCTTGCGGCGACCATATGTTTTGGCTAAATAGCGGCGGTAGAGCACATCTTCAAATTGGTCTAATTTAGCAATGACGATGTCTTCTTCTTTTTCTGGTAAAGCTGGTGGCATACTCAATGGCCAGAGCATTTCTTCTGCTGACATCGAACGATACGCCACATCATGAATAGCCCCTAAAAAACGGAACAATTCATCCACGGAATCAGCAACGGGCGTAATCAGTTCCAGTTGGTTTTCGGAAAAATCCGTTTGGATATACGGATGGAAGCGTCGATTGCCTAACGTTTTAGGATGATCGGTACCTGCAAACGTCCCATCGAGCCGCACCCGCTGCGCTTCACGCTCAATCCCGTAGCGTCCTTTCAATAAATAGGGAAAAAGCTCTTTATGTGATAACAATGTTTTTATTTTCATTCGACTGCCCTCTATGTTCTTCTACTAAATTTTTTCTCAAATGCTATTTCTTTCCATCTATTATAGTGAAAACTGGTGAAAAATGCAGAAATTTGCTCTTCACTTGTAATATCTCTTACTAAAATTACCAAGAATTTATAAAATACTTGAATAAATTTGATATTTACCTTCAAAATAAAGTAT
This sequence comes from Enterococcus sp. 5B3_DIV0040, assembly GCF_002140755.1. Lineage (NCBI taxonomy): Bacteria > Bacillati > Bacillota > Bacilli > Lactobacillales > Enterococcaceae > Enterococcus > Enterococcus sp. 5B3_DIV0040. Next base: position 607,440 of record NZ_NGLC01000002.1, on the reverse strand, counting down.
ACTGCTTATAGAACAGTAAATTATTATGTCCATATTACTCTTTTTTGAAAGGAAGAATAGTGAATGAAGCCACTTAATCTTACCAAACGCGAACGTCAAATCATGAATATCTTTTGGAATTCAGACAAACCTCTTTCTGCAAATGACATTGCTGTCCAACAGCAAGATCTAAGCAAGAATACCATTCAAGCAGTCGTACGTAAACTAAAAAACCACGACTTATTGAAAGTAGCGGATATCGGCTACAGCGGTACTGTTTTGACTCGGTTGTATTCTCCGAATGTGACCCAAGAAGACTTCTTAGCAGCAGAATTGTCTGATCAATCTTTATTGAATTTGATTACGAACTTTATCGAAACCAATAAAGATATCGATACATTGAACAACTTGGAAAAAATGATCACTGAGCGCCAAGGGGAACTTAAGAAATAATCTTTCCCCATCGTTCAACTCGTTGTATTCTGCCTGATACTTCCCAAAGTTTTTAGACAGTGCAGAAGAAAACGAAGCCTTCAAACTGCTTTTCCTGATTTTTTGGCAAAGTCGTGCATCGCTGTACCCACATTTGCCACGCCAAGTGTTCTCAGCTTTACGTCACAAGTCAAGCTCGTGGAAAGAGACGACGACCCGTTTTCTCTTCCCTTTGATCTCACAAAAGCAACAATAAAGGAGAGCCATGTGTAGGTGTATCACCTAACACAGGGCTCTGTTTTTTTATTCTTTGATCAAGCCTTTGAATAAGCCAACGACAAATTCATTTGGATCAAATGGTTCTAAATCATTGATGCCTTCTCCGAGTCCCACTAATTTGACGGGCAGCCGCAGCTCGTTACGGATCGCCAAGACGATCCCCCCTTTGGCTGTTCCATCAAGTTTGGTTAAGACGAGACCAGAAACATCCGTCGTTTCTTTAAATTGTTTTGCTTGATTCATCGCGTTTTGACCTGTTGTTGCATCCAACACGAGCAGGACTTCATGAGGGGCCGTTGGGTCCACTCGTTGAATGATCCGTTTGATTTTTTCTAGTTCGTTCATCAAATTGACTTTGTTTTGCAAACGACCCGCGGTATCTACTAATAAAACGTCAGCATTTTCTCGTTTTGCGCGCTCCATCGCATCAAACACGACTGCTGCTGGATCGCCTCCTGCATTGCCACGAACGACTTCAACACCAGCTCGTTCACCCCAGACCACTAATTGATCGATGGCACCGGCACGGAAAGTATCCGCTGCAGCCAATAAGACTTTCTTGCCTTCGGCTTTGAATTGGTGGGCTAATTTCCCGATACTGGTGGTTTTTCCAACACCGTTCACGCCAACAAATAAAATGACGGTCAACCCTGACTGCATATTCAACTCGTTGACTTCACCGACACCCGCTTCACCATATAGGTCAACCAATTTTTCGATGATGACATTTTGGACATCTGCCGTTTTCTTCACATTACGTAGTTTGACTTCTTGCCTCAATGCATCCGCGATCTTCATCGCCGCATCGAAGCCGACGTCTGCGCCGATCAGCGTTTCTTCCACTTCTTCGAAGAAGTCTTCGTCCACCGTACGGAAGTTGGCAAACAATTCGTTCATCCGTTGCCCAAAGGTTTTCCGTGATTTCGTCAATCCTTTGGTGTATTTATCCTGCACACTTTCCGTTTCTGGCGCTGGTTGAAGGATTGGTGTAGCCGCTGGGGTTTGCTTTGATGGTGTATCCTTAGCCACTTCTTCTGGAATACTTGGTGCTTCTTCTCCTTTATTCGCTGTCGTTGCTTCTTGCTGCGGGGACACTTCAGCAGTTTCTTGCTCTGCCTCCAAATCACTGGAGTCGGCGGTTTCTGCAGGTACCACTGGTTCTGAAGCGCCTTGTTCAGCAGGAGTTTGTGCTGGCTGGCTTTCTTCTGAACGCTGTGCCTCTGGTGAGTCAGCATCGACTAACGGTTTGTCGGTTTCTTGCTCTGCTTCTTTGGTTTCTCCAATCAGCGCTTTTTTGATTTTGTCAAAAAATCCCATCTTACGCACCTCCTTTTAAGACATATTCTTCAATCACTGCTGCCACACCGTCTTCTTGGTTTGAAACGGTGACAACGTCAGCCGCCTCTTTAATGATTGGCACGGCATTGGCCATCGCTACGCCAATCCCAGCATAGCGAATCATCGGCAAGTCATTTTCTTCATCACCGATCGCCATCACTTCTTCTTGCTTGATCCCTAAATCTTGCGCCAATAGGCTGATACCATAGGCTTTGGTGATTCCTTTAGGCATAAATTCCAACAGGTTATTCCGGCTTTTGATGATTTCATATTTCTCGCGGATCTCTGAGGAAATCTCAGGGATCTTAGGATCCAAGACTTCCTGATGGTAGGCGATCACCGCTTTATTATAGAGCATCGATTCATCAAGATCAGCTACGGCAAAAGGACGACAATCCAATAAAGGATTTAACGAGCCATAAATCGATGGATGCGCTGCTGAAGTGGGTAAACTCAAGACGATCTCTTCGGATACCACGTCTAGAGGCAAATTCAAGTCTTCCGCTACTGAAACCAATTCATGGATATCTGCCAGCTGCATCGCTGCTTTTTCAATAATCTCGCCAGTCTCATTTTTTTGAACCAAACCGCCGTTAAAGGTGATGCTATAGTCGCCGGGTTCTTTCAGCGATAATTCTTCTAAGTACGGACGGATCGCCCGTAATGGACGTCCCGTACAAATGACGATTTTTACGCCTTGTGCTTTGGCACGAGCAAGTACCTCTTTGTTGCGAGGAGTCACTTCTTTTTTGTCATTCAATAACGTTCCGTCTAAATCGATCGCAATCAGTTTAATCATATCATTCCTCCTCTATGCTTGATCTGCTGCAAAACTACCGCCTTCACGCACTTCTTCTAAGCGCACGGACACGGTCTTCGACACTCCAGATTCTTGCATGGTCACACCATACAACACATCTGCTGCCTCCATCGTTCCTTTACGGTGAGTTACGACGATAAACTGTGTATCATTTTGGAAAGCACTCAAGTAATGACCGAAACGAGAGACATTGGCTTCATCCAATGCTGCTTCCACTTCGTCAAGCACACAAAACGGTACTGGACGAACTTGAATAATGGAAAACAATAACGCAATCGCAGTCAGTGCCCGTTCGCCCCCTGATAGCAAGCTGAGGTTTTGCAATTTCTTGCCCGGTGGTTGGGCTTCGATCTCGATCCCAGTGTTCAATAAATCTTTCGGATCTGTTAAGACTAATTCCGCATGACCGCCGCCAAACATATTAGGAAATACTTGTTTGAATTGCAAACGGATCGCATCGAAGACTTCGCCGAAACGGGTTTTGACTTCTTCATCCATTTCAGACATCGTATCAAACAGCTGTGCTTTAGCCGACAGCAGATCGTCTCGCTGACTCGTCAAGAACAAATGCCGTTGATTGACTTGCTCATATTGTTCGATCGCATTTAAATTGACTGGACCAATTTGCTCGATCGCTTGTTTTAGTTCCAGAATGTCGACTTTGGCTTGTTCTGCATCCTCAATTTCAGGGAAATCTTGCGCTGCCTTTTCAAAGGTGAGATTGTATTCTTCTTGTAAATACAACAAACGATTATCCATCACCAATTCTGCGCGATTTTTTTCGATCTCAACTTCGGTTTTTTCTGACAGCTTTTCTTTTTGCGTTAAGTTTTCAGCACTCAGGGCTTCGTCTAATGCGCCGATTTCTTGTTGAACGACTTGACGTTGTTCACGAATCACCGTCAATTCCGCTGTTACCTGCTGCTTGGTTTTTGTGAAGGCTTCAATTCGCTGAAGAATGCTTTCTTCTGAAAACTCATGATCGCTGACGTTGCTTGTCAAGGCAGCTAACTGCCGTTCTAAGGAGAGTTGACGCGCTTCGTTTTCTTCTAATGCTTGATTCGTAGCGGCAATTTTTTGCTGCAAATGCGCCACTTGTTCTTTTTGAACTGCGAAAGCTGCCTGCAAGCGCGCACTTTCTTGTGCTAAGGTTTGGCGTTTTTCCTCGATCAAGTCTTCTTCGGCATTCATTTGATGAATATCTTGGTCGATTTTCGCCAATTGCGCTGCAATATTCTTTTGCTGTTCTTCCAAGCTCGTCTTCTTCTCATCATATTCCTCAAAGAAGGCTTGCACTTCGCGATGTTCAAAATCAAACACTTGCTGCTCTTGCTTCAAGCGGCTCAGGTCATTCTCAAGATTTTGTAAGCGGCTTTGCAGCTCATGCTCCGTCATGCGAGCCTGTTCTCCTTGCGTCCGCAATTCTTCTAATGCTGCTTGTGCTTCTTTGGTCGCTGCTTCAAAATGCTGGACTTGCTTTTCCGTTTTTAAAAGCCGCTCATCCAGTTGCGCCGCTTGTGCCGTCAATTGTTGCAGCTCGTTGCTTTGGCTAAACAAACTACCGGCATTTTTCTTCGTTGCGCCACCCGTCATGGAACCGCCAGCATTCATGACATCCCCTTCTAAGGAAACGACCCGATAGCTATAGTTCAATGCCCGTGCTAACGCATTGGCACTTTGCAAGTCTTCGGCAATCAAGATACTGCCTAACAAGTTATCCGTAATCGTTTGGACGTGTTCGGGCGACTGGACCAATTCGCTGGCAACGCCGATAAATCCAGACACTTGCTTGGCTTGATTGCGGGCATAATCTGGCAAATGACGGGCTTTGATGGTCGTCAGCGGTAGGAAGGTTGCACGCCCCCCTCGATTTTCTTTCAAATACGTGATGGCTGCTCGCGCATCCCGCTCATTTTCAACGACGACATGCTGTGCAGCGGCGCCTAATGCGGTCTCGATCGCCACGGTATAGTCTTGCGGCACATCGATCAACTCCGCTACTGCGCCAACGATACCGCTGATCTGCTGTTTGTTTTTCAAAATCAAGCGAACGCCTTGATAAAAGCCGCTATAATTTTCTTGAATGTCTTGCAGACTGCGCTGTTTCGCTCGTACCTGCTGCACTTGACTCATTAACTGATACATTTTCTTTTGTTCTTCATCAAAGCGTTTTTTGTTGGTCTGAGCTTTTTCTTGAAGATGGATGTATTGCTTGCGTTGTTCTTCTAAAATCGCCTTAGCCTGCGTCAGCTGCTCTTCCACGATTTGCGCTTCCGTCGTCTTTTCTTTCAACGACGTATTCATTTGCGTCTGCTTGCTTAGCGCCGTTTGATTTTTCGCGGCTTCTTGTTGGTATTGACGCTCCAAGTATTTCAATTCGTTTCCGATCGTTGCCTGCTCCTGCATGGCTTCGACATATTGGCTGCGCAACTCTTCAATGATTTCTTTTGCTGAACGTTGGTACTTTTCCTGCTCTTGCTGACACGCCAGCATCGCTGCTTCAACTTCCTGCACACTACGATTCTTTTGTGAAAGCAAGCCGATCAGTTCCGTTTTTTCTTCATTTAAAAGTGTGACCCGCTCTGTGACTTCCTCTAAAGTTTCTTGGTATTCGGCAGAGCTTTTTTGCGTATGCTTTGAACGTTCATCTAAGACTTCTTTTTGCCCTTCGGCTTGCTTCAGTCCTTCGGTGACCTCTAAAAGCTGCTGATTCAAACGCTCCAACGTTTCATCAAAAGCAGTACGTTGTTGCCGCAAAGAATGTAGCGACAGTTCCCCTTGGTTGATCTTTTCGGAAATCTGCGCCAGTTCTTGGTTAAAGGTACTCAGTTGAGCTTTGGCTGTCTCCCACGCTTCTTTTGCTTTCGTGATCTCTAAGACCGCATAGGCCACATCGACCGTCGTCAATTTTTCTTTTAACGCTAAAAAGCGGTTGGCTGCTTCACTTTGGGCTGCCAGAGGCACCAACTGATCTTCTAGTTCATAAATAATATCTTGTAGACGGCTTAAATTGTCTTCCGTTTCAAACAATTTTTGCTCGGCTTTCTTTTTCCGCTGTTTGTATTTCAATACCCCCGCCGCTTCTTCAAAAATCCCACGACGGTCTTCTGGTTTGCTGCTGAAAATTGCTTCTACCTTGCCTTGGGAAATGATCGAAAATGATTCTTTCCCCAACCCAGAGTCCATAAACAACTCTTGGATATCCTTTAAGCGGCAAGCTTGTTTATTTAAGAAAAAGTCGCTTTCGCCGGTTCTTCTCAAGCGGCGAGTCACGCTGATCTCACTGTAATCCATCGGCAAGTAATGATCGCTATTGTCTAAAACGATCGTCACTTCCGCTATATTTAGCGCTCTGCGGGTGTCAGAACCTGCAAAAATAACATCAGGCATTTTGCCACCACGTAGATTTTTGGCAGATTGTTCTCCTAAAACCCAACGAATCGCTTCGGTAATATTGCTCTTGCCGCTGCCATTTGGTCCGACGACTGCAGTCACTCGATGTTCGAAATCAATGACTGTGCGGTCGGCAAAGGATTTAAAGCCGGCAATCTCTATTCGTTTTAAATACACTCCGCCAGTCCTCTCTTACTGTTCAAGATCCGCCAAGGCATTCGCAGCGGCGTCCTGTTCTGATAATTTCTTCGATTTTCCTTGTCCTTTTCCGATCAAGGTGTCATCGCAATAGACTTCCGTCCAAAAAATCCGTTCATGGGCGGGGCCTGCTTCTTTGATCAAACGATAATTGATGGAAACATCGCCGCCACGCTGCAAGACTTCTTGCAAGCGGGTCTTGTGATCCATCTCATGGGAAAAAGCACCTGCTTTTACTTTTGGAAAGACAACTTTCGTCAAAAAGCCGCTGACACTTTCCAGTCCTTGGTCCAAGTATAACGCACCTAAAAAGGCTTCAAATAGATCACAAAGCAAAGAAGGTCGTTTACGACCGCCAGAGTTTTCTTCCCCTTTGCCTAGACGAATGTATTCATCGAATCGGCAATCTTTGGCAAACATGGATAAACTGTCTTCGCGAACGATTGCCGCCCGTAGCTTCGTCAGCTTACCTTCGGGCAGATCTGGCAATTCACGATACAAATACCGTGAAACGATCAACTCTAAGACAGCATCGCCCAAAAACTCTAAACGTTCGTTATCTGACAAGTGCAAGTTGCGGTGCTCATTCACATAAGATGAATGCGTAAACGCTTGTTCAAGCAGATCTACATCATGGAACACAATATCAAACTTTTCTTTTAGTTCTTTCGTTAATTGTGTATTCATTTGTCACATTCCTTCATTAGTTTATCGACACTTCCCTATTATACTGGTTTTTGCCGAATTATGAAATGTTTCCTCCAAATTCTTGGAAAGACTGTAATAAAATTTTATTTACTTAATCTTCTCCTGTATAAAAAAGCCTGTTTTCCTCAGATACCCGCAAAAAAACAGAAAAAAAAGACGTCCTGGAAAGGACGTCTTTTCATCGATCATTGATTAACGAGATTCAGCTGTAACTGAAATTGTTGCCCAAGGATTGTAATTCACATCATAAGCCCATGTGAAGTCTTTGACGCGATTTGATACAGGTAACACCGCACTACGGTAAAGTGTTGGGATAACAAACGCTTCATCAGCAGCATATTCTTGCCATGCATCAAATGCTTCTTTACGTTTTGCTTCGTCAAACGAATCTTTTGAATCGATTGCTTCTAGCAATTTCGTATTTTCTTCTGATTCAAAACGAGTGTAGTTGAACGCAGAGTTAGGTCCATACAAGCCCATTGGTGATGGGTCATAACCAGTATTCCATGCACCTTGGTAAACATCAATCTCAGGATCATCATTTTCCAATTTGTCATAGAATGCTTGGAAGTCGATCAAGCGACCTGTTGTGTATTGTACATCAAGTCCGATTTCATTCCATTGTTGGATGTAGTAATCTGCTAATGGTTGTGCTGTTTCGCCACCTGACATTGAAGCAAAGTTAATGGTTAATTTCTCACCATTTTTGTCTTCACGCATACCGTCGCCATCGACATCTTTGTAGCCAGCATCATCAAGTAATTGATTTGCTTTGTCGATGTTTAAAGTATAACCTTCAACATCTGTATTGTGTAATGAGCCAAATACTGGTGGGATCAATGTCGTTGCATTTGTACGCAAGCCATTGTAGAAACGGCTTCCGACAGCATCATTATCTAATGCATAACCCATTGCTTGACGCAATGACTTGTCAGCCATTTTTGAATCAGGATTGTATTCAACTTTTCCTTCATCGGCATTCCATTTACCTAATTTGAAACCTAAATAAGTGTAAGCAGTATCTGTTCGGCCTAAGATTTGATAACCGTCAGTATCTTTATAAGTAGGATACGTATCTGTCGGCATTGATAAAGCCATATCATATTGTTTTGCGTTCATCGCTTCAACAATAGATGAAGTTGGAACTGCTTTAAATGATAATTTATCTAGTTTTGGCTTATCTCCATAATAGTATTCGTTTGGAACGTACTCTACGGATTCACCAGCTACGATATTTGACATTACATAAGGTCCGAAGACGATTGGATTTTTACGAACTTGATCGCTTGATTCCATATCTTTGACTTCGATTCCTTCAAAGGCGTGTTTTGGTAATGCTGAAGCCCAAATACCACCACCTGCTTGCATCATACCAGGGTGAACTTCTTTGTATTGAATTTTAACGACTTTGTCACTTTCTTTGGTGATACCAGAAATAGTATCAGCTTTGCCATCATGGTAATCTTCCATACCAACAATGTTAGTAAAGTTACTATCATAACGAATACCAGTATAATCTTTGTTACCAATTACTTCGTAAGTGAAGATGATATCATCTGCCGTAACATCTTCGCCATCAGACCATTTCAGGTTTTCGCGTAAAGTAATTGTTGCTGCGTTGTTGTCTTCATCTAGCTCAAGGTTTGCAGCCCCGCCGTCAACAATTTTGAAATCAGCGTCATTGACGAATAAACTTTCATTACTTGGCAACATAAATTGTGCATCATAGTTATCTTGATAAAATTCTGTTTGGAACAACCCTTGGAATTGCGTATCCATCACTACTGCAACATCCAAAGTACCACCTTCGATTGCCTCTGCATCATTGCTAACTTCGATTGGGAAGTTGCTTACATCTTCCGTATCGTTTGCTGCATTGCTGCCGCCACCAGAAGAATCGGTTCCGCCGCCGTTGCTGCCACAAGCTGCCAATGCTAACACTGACAAAAGAGTGACCATACCAAAAATATTTTTCTTCATCCTGTATCCTCCTTGTTTATCCTAGTCGTTGACGCGCATCCGCTGAACGCTTAAATGCTTGACCAACGTAATTGATACTCAACATCAAGACTAAAATTAGAATTGATGCGGGTAACCAGATCCACTGTCTGTTGACCAGCACATCACCGCTGCTGGCATATCCGATCAGTGTTCCCAAACTTGGAACATTGGTCGGCAGACCAAAACCTAAGAATGTTAGTGTCGTTTCAATACCGATATTCGCTGCAAAGTTCATTGTTAAGTTGGTGATGATCAATGAGCTAAGGTTCGGCATGATTTCGCGGAACATGATGACGAAGTCATTGGTTCCGAGGGTTTTCGATGCACTAACATAGTCGCGACGGCCTTCTGAAAGGGTCTTACTTCGGAAGAGCCTTGCTTTTCCGACCCAGTAAAAGGCACTCATGACCCATATAAAGGTCCAAACGTTATAACGAGGTACGATCGATACGATAACGATAATGATCAACATGATCGGCAAAATCATAACGAAGTCAACGATACGCATCAAAATGTTATCAATGATGCCACCATAGTAACCTGAGATGATCCCTAGTCCGACCCCAACGATCGACGTAATGATCGTGATTGAAAAACCAATCAAGATTGAGTTACGCGCACCGATGATCAATTGTCCCCAAACATCACGGCCACCTTCATCCGCCCCTAAAAGGTAGGTGCCGCCGTTTGGCGAAATCGCGCCGGGTACAGCGTATTTATCAAGGATGCTGACACGCATCACTTGTGATTGGTCGATAACTGCTGAGCCGATAAACACGAACAATAAAACTGCGACTAACAACACTAATGAAAAGATAGCCATTTTATCTTTTAAGAATTCGCGAAAAATCATTTTTAATCCCATAGGCGGGATGCTCTCTTGTTTTAGTACTTTTTCTTTCTTTTCAGACACATTTATCCCCTCCTATTACTGGATTCTGATTCTTGGATCGACAATACTCATGATGATATCTGATAGCAGCGTACCGATCAAGGTCGCTAGTCCTAAGATCAATGTCAGTGAAGTGATCACGGCATAGTCCCGTTGGACGATACTATCGATAAACAGTTTTCCGACACCTGGGTAAGCGAAGATTTTCTCAATGACCACAGAACCTGCGATCAATGAAGTGATCTCGTAGCCCATTTGTGATGCGATCGGCAACGACGCATTACGGAAAACGTGACGTGAGAAGACTTTATTCGTTGGTACCCCTTTTGAACGAGCGGTACGAACGAAATCCAATGATTTCGAATCAATGACTTCACTTCGCAAGTATTGGATCGTCACTGCTGTTCCTAATAATGCAGAAGTGATCGCCGGTAATAGTAGGTGATACAAGCGACTCCAAAACTCAGCCATGCCGCTGACCCCCGGTGCAACGGAACCACCCGTTGGGAACCAAGCCAATCGGTAACCGAAGATGAACAATGCGATCAACGCAAAGATAAACAACGGTACGGCGAAACTGAAGAAGTTGTAAACAACGACGACTTTATCAAGCAATGAATTTTGGTAACGTCCTGCCCACATCCCTAAAGGAATGGCAATCACGTAAGTCAAAATGACCGTCAATAAAGATAACCACAATGTATTGCTGATACGTCCTGCTAATAACGTTGAAACAGGTAATTTAAAGATGAAACTTTGACCAAAGTCCCCTTTTAAGGCATTTCCGATCCAACGGAAATACTGGGTATACCATGGGTCATTCAAACCAGCGGCTTCACGCATCCGCTCAATAACAGCTGGATCTTGGTTTGGATTGATCAAACCGGTAAATGGATCCCCAGGCATTGCTTGTGCGATCAAGAAAATCAAGATACTCAAAATAATGACTTGCGGGATCATCAACAACAAACGACGTAGAATTGTTTTCCACATTATTCAGCACCCCCGTTTTTCAATGCGACTTGGTGCGACTCGGTGATTTTACGCAAGTCATACACTCTGCCAGTTTCGTCGTAGTAATCTTTTTGATGGGTCACATATTCCAACTCGACCTTGCGGCGGTTTTCTTTGTGAGCATCGCGATTTTTTACGTCGATTTGAGGAATCGCTGATAATAAACGTTTTGTATAGATGTGACGCGGGTCTTGATAGATGTCTTCCCGTGTCCCGATCTCAACGAAGCGGCCTTTGTACATGATGGCGATATTGTCACACATGTGTTTTACGACCCCTAAGTCATGAGAGATAAATAAGAAACTTAAGCCAAATTCTTGCTGGATCCGTTTCATAAAGTTCAGTACCTGCGCTTGAACGGATAAGTCAAGGGCTGAAACCGGCTCATCGGCGACGATCAGTTTTGGATTGGATGCTACCGCGCGGGCAACCCCTAACCGCTGACGTTGGCCACCAGAGAACTCGTGAGGATATTTGTATAGGGCATCTTCTGGCATCCCAACGATATCCAGAAGGCTTTTCACTCGTTTTTTCTCTTCTTGATCGCTTAAGCGTTCAAAGTTGCGTAATGGTTCGGCGATAATGTCGACCACGCGTTTTTTAGGATTCAAGCTGGACATTGAATCTTGGAAAATCATTTGGACATCTTTGTTGTAGTTCATTTTTTTGCGGACGGAACGTTTGGTCACGTCTTGCCCGTCATAAATGATTTCGCCACTGGTGATTTTTTCTAGCCCAACGATGGCTTTCCCCGTCGTGGATTTACCAGAACCAGACTCACCAACCAATCCGTAGGTTTTTCCTTTTTCTATGATGAAGTCCACACCGTCAACGGCATACACATGGTCCGTGACGCGGTTGAAAAATCCGCTGCGAATAGGATAGTGGACTTTCAGATCTTTAATTGTAATTAATTCTGTCATCTACACTTCTCCTTCTTCGTCTCTAAAATGAAAATGCTTGTAGCATGTGCAACGGACCAAATGATCAGGTGCTACTTCATGCAAGACTGGGTTTGCTTCGTGGTCGCTTTCAGGAATCCAAGGAATCCGTGCGGCAAACCGACAACCCGTCCGTGGCATATTTTTCAATGAAGGAACTACGCCTTCGATCACGTGCAGTTCACTGTCTTGTGAATTTTCTTGAGGGATCGAGTTAAGCAATGAGCGGGTGTATGGATGTTTCGGATTGGCAAACAACTCTTCGGCTGTTGCGACTTCCACAAACTGTCCCCCGTACATTACGGCTACTCGGTCGGCCATCTCTGCTACGACACCTAAATCGTGGGTGATCAAAATGATCCCCGTTTGCGTTTCTTCTTGCAAATCTTTTAGTAGATCAAGGATCTGTGCTTGGATCGTCACGTCCAACGCGGTCGTTGGTTCATCGGCAATAATGATTGGTGGTTTACAAGCAATCGCGATCGCAATGATGACCCGCTGACGCATCCCACCTGACAATTCATGAGGGTATTGACGTCCTACTCGCGGTGGATTGGGAATCCCCACTTGTTCTAATAATTCTAATGCTCGTGCTTGACGCTGTTCGGCGGTCATATCCGTATGGTAAGATAACCCTTCTTTGATTTGATCTTCGATCCGCATCAAAGGATTCAGTGCAGACAATGGATCTTGGAAAATCATCCCAATATCATTTCCGCGAATTTTGTTGTACAGCGTTTCGTTTAAGTTTGACAAGTTTAAATCTTTATATAAGATTTCTCCGGTGATTTTCGTGTTGTTTGGGTCATGCAGCCCCATGATCGTTGTAGCTAACGTACTCTTGCCGCAACCAGATTCTCCTACGATCGCTAAGATCTCATTGCGATCCAGTGTAAAAGAAATACCATCTACTGCGTCATAGTAATCGTCTTTAATACGAAAACCTGTGTGAAGGTTTTGAACATCTAGTAATTGATTATCTCTGGACAATCGAATACCCCTCTCTACTTTCTAAGATGTCTTGCAATTTAATGTAAAAAAAGAAGGAACATGCATTTCATTTCCAAAAGCTTTCTTAACATTGTATAATATATTCTTAATAATTATATAGAAATGCCACCAATAATGCAAGTCCCAGAAAAGTTAATACACTGAATTTTCAGAAAATTTACATTATGCTTTCAACGCCGTCATGTCAGGTTTAACGACCGTTTTTTAGATTCCGCTACCAAAGAAAAGCCGCTCAAAATCACTGCGGATCAATTATGAGAAAGAAAGAGCTAAGTCATCTAGGACTTAGCTCTTATGTCTGTCTTAAGCAAGATGGCTTGAAATATAATCAACCGCTCCACCGACTGTTTCGATCTGCTCGGCATCTTCATCAGAAATCTCGGTACCAAATTCATCTTCTAGTTCAAGGACGAATTCCATCACACTGATCGAATCAGCGTTCAAGTCGTCTTTAATGCTCATCGTATCCGTTACGTTCTCTGCGTCAATTTCAAAATGATTGGCGATCACGACCGCAACTTTCTTGAATACTTCATCTCGTGTCAACTGGCTTCACCTCCACGCGTTTGCACAAAACATAGAATGGCTAACAAACATTGTACTGCTTTCTATGCTTTTTGTCTAGATATTTTTGCAATTTCATTACAATCATTGCATTATGATTGCGTTTCGTCTTTGTCAGTCGGCATTTCTTCAAAATGGGCGACCAATTGTGCCACGACATCTGTCGCTAACATCGTATGGATCTGCTTGATGGTGTACGCCACCGCTTCTGGTCCTGTCGCACCATGGGTTTTGATGACTGGGGCTTTCAACCCAAACAATACGGCACCGCCGTGTTTCGCATAATCCATTTCATTTTTCACTTTCCGCAACGCATCTTTTAATAATAATGCGCCTAATTTCCCTTTGGCACCGGAATCGAGAATCGATTGTTTCAACAGCGCCATCAAATTCAAGGCGGTTCCTTCGATCGATTTCAAAACAGCATTTCCAGTAAAGCCATCTGTCACGACGACGTCAGCTGCACCATCCAATAATTCCCGAGCCTCGACATTGCCGATAAAGTGGATCGTCGGGTCTTGCGAAAGCAGTTCAAAGGCTTTTTTCGTTAATTCACTGCCTTTGGTTTCTTCCGTTCCGTTATTTAACAAGCCGACCCGTGGTCGATTGATCCCGCGAACTTTTTGGGCATAAAAGGACCCTAAGACGGCATAGTTTGCCAAATGTTCTGGTTTATTGTCGGCATTGGCACCTAGATCCAGCATGTCAAAGCCAGCATCTTTGCCGATCACTGGCATCGTGGACATCAATCCGGGACGGTCGATCCCTTTGATCCGACCGACGATAAACAAACCAGCCGCTAATAAGGCCCCAGTATTTCCAGCTGAAAAAATCGCATCTGCCTCACCATTTTTGACCGCTTGTGCTGCCAAGACCATTGAGGCGGTTTTTTTTCGTCTGATCGCTTTGACAGGTTCATCATCACTATTGATTTTTTCATCCGTGTGGATAATGGTGACATTTTTATCATCCGTCATGTATTTTTTGATTTCATTTTCTTTTCCGTAAAGGAGGAATTCAATCTCTGGAAAGTCTTTTTTTGCCAGCATGACTCCTTCTACGATCGCTTTTGGGGCGTTGTCTCCGCCCATTGCATCAACAGCAATCCGCATCTCGCTGCCACTCCCTTCATTTTCCCAATCAGTATAGCATATTCTTTAATCAAAAAATTGTTTGTCTGCTTTTTTTGCTGCTAAATAGTTCGCCAATGCCGAAAATTCTGGCAACAGCTGCCAGCCATTTTTTTGCCAAAGCTGGGCAGCTTCGACTTGTGCCACTTCTAGAATATGGGCATCTGCGACCAAATCGGCAGCCGCAAACTCTGGCAAGCCCGATTGTCGATTGCCGAAGACTTCTCCTGGTCCTCGCAACTGCAAATCTTTTTCGCTGACTACAAAGCCGTTGGTGGTTTCTGTCATGATCTTCATTCGCTCGACCCCTGTTTCATTCTTCGGGTTTGCGATCAATATACAGTAAGAAGCATCGGCGCCGCGCCCTACCCGTCCACGTAATTGGTGGAGCTGGGCTAATCCGAAACGATCAGCATCGATGATCAGCATCACTGTCGCATTGGGAACATTGACCCCTACTTCGATGACCGTCGTGGAAACCAAGATCTGCAGTTGATTTTCTTTGAATGCTTCCATAATAGTGTCTTTTTCTTGATTCTTCATTTTCCCATGCAGCATCCCCACTTGATAAGTAGGAGAAAAGTAACTTTGCAGCTGCTCATAAATCTCCGTGGCATTCTTGACATCCAGCATTTCGGATTCTTCGATCAAAGGACAGATGACATACATCTGATGCCCTTGTGCCAATTCTTTTTGCGCCCACTCTAAGATCGATTCAAACTGCGGCGGACGGACCCAGCGAGTCTCTACAGGAATCCGTCCTGCTGGCATTTCATCGATCACCGAAACATCCATTTCGCCATAAGCCGTGATCGCTAACGTACGAGGGATCGGTGTGGCGGTCATAAAGAGCACATCAGGCAGATAGCCTTTTTCCCGTAAGACTTTTCGCTGATTGACGCCAAAACGGTGTTGTTCATCGGTGATGACTAAGCCAAGATGTGCAAAATCCACGCCTTCTTGAATCAGCGCATGGGTCCCAACGATGATGTCGATCTCCCCGGCTGCTAATTGTTCTAAGATGACTCGCCGTTCTTTTGGTTTGGTCGAGCCTGTCAAAAGAGCGGTGGTCACTTCTAAGGGGTCAAAGAGCTGATTCAAGCTTTCTAGGTGCTGCTGGGCCAAAATCTCAGTCGGCACCATCAGTGCGCCCTGAAAGCCAGCCGTCATCGTGGCATAAAGGGCGATCGCCGCCACGACTGTTTTCCCGCTTCCTACATCTCCTTGCAAGAGTCGCTGCATGTGCTGCGGACTTTTCAGGTCATGGCAGATTTCATTGGTCACGCGCTTTTGCGCATTCGTCAATTCAAAGGGCAGTTTACGAGTAAATTCTTTCAAGCGTTGCACATCATAATCGATCGCTAAGCCGTTTTTCTCGGCTTTTTCGCTTTTCTTCAGTCCTTGGATCTGCATTTGGAACAAAAAGAACTCTTCAAAAATCACCCGACGCTTCGCTTGATGACTCTCTTGGGGATCTTTAGGAAAGTGCATCGCAAACATCGCGGATTTCCGATCCAACAAGCGATATTTTTCAATCAATGACAAAGGCAAGATCTCTGTGATCTGATCACCAAAATCAAGGAATGCCTGTTTGATCAGTTCGATCAACACACTTTGACGCACGGCTTTATTGACATGATAAATGGGGGCAAAGTCTTCTGCGCTCTTGCTGCCGAGAATTTTCATTCCCGTCAGTCCTTTGCGTTTGGCGTCCCATTTGCCATAGACGGCGATCTCTTCTGAGACCTCTACTTTATCCTTCAAATAAGGCTGATTGAAAAAGGAGACATTAAAGACATCGTGGTCTTGCATCATGCGAAATTGCAACCGACTTTTCTTATAGCCAAAGCGATTGACGACCGGCGGGGAAACGACGATCCCCTTGATCGTTACTTTTTCTTGGTCTTGAATCTCCGCTAATTGCCGTTCTTGAATGTCTTCATAACGAAACGGATAATACTTCAGCAGGTCTTCAATGGTTTCGATCCCTAAACTCGCCAAGTCTTGGGCGCGTTTTTCTCCGACACCCTTTAATACCGTAAGTGGCTGATTCAGCATAGGTACCCTCCTTTTCCAAAGTAATTTTGTTTATTGCAGAGATTCCTGCATTCATAGAAAAAGACGGAGCCAAAAATCATCTACGATTTTTGCCCCCGCCGCCTAATTTGTTTATTCTGCTGAGAAAAGATACGGATAAACTGGCTGATCGCCTTGATGGATCTCTACTTCGATCTCAGGATGCAGCTCAACGATCGCTTCTTCAATTTTCGCTGCTTCTTTGGCTTTGCCTTCTTCACCGATAATGATGGTGACGATCTCAGTATCTTCTGTGATCATTTTTTCTAAGGTAGTCATGGAAGCAGAGAAACGATCCGGAACAGAAACAACGATTTTGCCGTCGACCATTCCTAAGAAGTCGCCTTCTGTAATTTCGATGCCATCAATTGATGTATTACGGATCGCATGAGTCACTGATCCGCTGACAACACTTGCTAAGACATCGGTCATAGCTTGCTGATTTTCAGCTAGTGTGGATTGCTCGTGGAATGCCAGCATCGCTGTCATCCCTTGTGAGATCGTCCGTGTTTCAACAACCGCTACTGGAATTTCGGAAACTTCCGCTGCTTGCTGTGCAGCCATAAAGATGTTTTTGTTATTTGGTAGAACGATCACTTGGTCGGCATTAACTTCATTGATCGCCAACAAAATGTCTTCCGTACTTGGGTTCATCGTTTGGCCGCCACTGATGACATATGAAGCACCCAGGCTAGTGAACAACTCTTTCAAGCCTTCGCCAGCCGCGATCGCGATGATCGCAAATGGTGTCCGTGGACGTTTCACTGGTGCAGGTTTTGCACCTTGCTGGTCGTGTTCCAAAATCGTTTCATGCTGAAGACGCATGTTGTCAACTTTGATTTTCACCAATGAGCCGAATTTTTGACCATAATTCATGACTTCGCCAGGATGTTCCGTATGGACATGGACTTTGATGATCTCATCGTCGTTGACCACTAATAAGGAATCCCCTAACTCATTTAAGTAATTACGGAATGTTTCATAATCAAATTCACTATCTACAGTCGGACCTTCACCGATCTTCACCATGATTTCTGTACAGTAACCAAAGGTGATATCTTCTGTCGCTAAGTGTCCTTGAACGCTGCGATGATGTTCGGCATTGACCATTTCATCCATAGCCGCTGGGGAAGGTTCGAAGATTTCATCGGCTGGGTATTCACCCGTCAACGCATTTAAGAAGCCTTCATAAATGAACAACAATCCTTGACCGCCGCTATCTACCACGCCGACTTCTTTTAAGACGGGCAATAGATCTGGGGTTTTCGCCAATGAACGTTTTGCACCGTGAACCACGGCTTTCATCACTTCGATACAATCATCGGTAGTTTGTGCTTTTTTCTCGCCATATTCAGCTGCGATGCGTGCCACAGTCAAGATGGTTCCTTCCACAGGTTTCATGACTGCTTTATAGGCGGTTTCTACTCCATGAGTAAAGGCTTGAGCCAATTCTGGTGCAGTGAGTGTTTCTGCGGTCGGGATAGCTTTAGAAAAACCGCGGAATAATTGAGATAAAATGACGCCAGAATTCCCACGTGCGCCCATCAATAGTCCTTTTGAAAGTGTAGCGGCAAGATCGCCGACGTTTTCTGAAGTCGCATCTGCGACCGCTTTTGCTCCACTGGTCATGGATAGATTCATGTTTGTCCCAGTGTCTCCATCTGGAACAGGAAACACATTCAATGAGTTGACAAACTCTGCATTAACTTGTAGACGAGCCGCGCCTGCCTGCACCATTTCTTGAAACTGACTTGCGCTGATATTCGTTACCTTCACTTAGATAGTCCTCCTTAAAATCATCCGCCATGAACGGATCCCTTGCCTAATCTGGCAGTACACGTACGCCTTGAACAAATACATTTACCGAGTTCGCAGATACACCTAGCATCGTTTCTAAGTTGTATTTCACTTTTTCCTGCACGTTGCGGGAAACTTCGGAAATCTTTGTTCCATAGCTGACGATCGTGTATACATCCACTGCAATGCCGTTTTCTTCTTGGCGGACAACGACACCGCGAGAATAATTTTCTTTTCGTAAAATTTCATTGATGTTATCTTTGATTTGTTTCTTGCTAGCCATACCAACAATGCCGAACACATCTGTTGCTGCGCCTCCGACCACTGTTGCAATGACTTCATTGCTGATTTCAATAATACCTGATGAGGTTTGAATTTTTACAGCCATTTTATAGCCTCCTTCAATGGGCATGACCCATCTTTCTTCTTACATATTTTATCATAGCTGTACCGCAAATAAAAGGATGAGACATATGAAAAGGGGCTTTCTGACCAAACGTCTTGCATTTCGACCTTGTTTAATTTACAATGTTTACCGGGAAAAGTCAATGTTTCTTGAAAATTACTCTTGCTTTTTTCACCTTTCTGTGATAAATTCAGATGGTATGAGCTGAAATAGCGCTCCAACATCAAGGCAAAGGAGGAAATAACCACATGGCTAAAGTTTGTTACTTTACTGGACGTAAAACTACAAGTGGAAACAATCGTTCTCACGCAATGAATGCGACAAAACGTACTGTGAAACCTAACTTGCAAAAAGTTCGCGTTATGATTGACGGAAAACCTAAAAAAGTTTGGGTGTCAACTCGTGCTTTGAAATCTGGAAAAGTTGAGCGCGTATAATTAGACCTTTTCGGCCGTTCGTTTTGAACGGCTTTTTTTGTACCCTTTTTTCTTTGGTGCGCTTTCACTTAGGTTTTCATTAAAGAAAACAGGTCTTTGTTTTTTTAATCGATTCACCTGTGGTAAACTAAGAAAAAATTGATAAAGAACAGGTGACTTCTTGTGACGAAAATAAAAACATTTGCCAAACAACATTGGCCTTATATGCTTGCTAGTTTCTTCTTGCCGTTTCTTATCATGGCAGTGATCTATTTGACCATCGGCATCTACCCTGGCAGCAGCCGCAGTGTCTTAGCCAGTGATGCCTTTTCGCAATTCTCAAACTTTCATGCCAGCTTTCGCAATATGCTCTTAGGCAAGCAAAGTATCTTTTATACATGGAATGCCTCTTTAGGCTTGAATTATCTGGCACTGATCTCCTATTACTTAGGTGGGATCTTCACTCCTCTGGTCTTGTTTTTCCCAAATCAGCTGATGCCAGATGCGTTGTACTTCTTGACCTTGATCAAGATCGGCAGTGCGGGCTTGGCGTTTTGGTTTTATGCCAGCCAAACCTTTAAGATCCAACGTTGGCAGCATGTGACCTTAGCCGTCTGTTATGCCTTGATGTCCTTCATCACCGCCCATTCGGAACTGATCATGTGGCTTGATGCCATGATCTATCTACCGCTAGTGATTTTAGGTATTGACCGTTTAGTGAAAAAGAAAAAACCAGTCGTGTTATTTATCAGTTATCTGCTGTTATTTTTATCCAGTTTTTACATGGGCTTTATGATCGGTCTCTTTTCCGTAATGTATTTCTTGGTTCAGTTGGGGCGCAACTGGAAGCAAGCTCGGGGGGCGATCATTCCTTACGGCATCACCTCCTTGTTAGCTGGCGGCGCCTCAATGGTGATCATCTTACCTGCCTTATTGGATTTGCGCTCAAACGGGGAAGAATTAACAACGATTTCTTCCTTTAAAACCGAAGCCACCGATGTCTTTGACCTCGTGATGAAAAACATGATCGGTGTTTACGATACGACAAAATACGGCTCCATTCCCTTCATCTATATCGGTTTATTGCCGCTGCTGTTGTGTATTTTATATTTTGTTTCGAAGAAAATCCGCTTGAAGGATAAATTCTTATACGCTGGCATGTTTGCTGTTTTGATCGCCAGTTTTTATATCGTGCCGATGAATCTTTTTTGGCACGGGATGCATGCCCCAAATATGTTCCTTTTCCGTTATGCCTATTTGTTCTCCTTCTTAGTGATCATGCTGGCGGGATACGGGTGGGAGCAGCTGCAGCAAAAAGATCGCGGATTGTTTCTCATTATTGGTCTTTCTACGATCGTGGTGTTTGCTCTCTCCTACGCATTGAAAGGACCTGGAACCTATGAATATGTTTCCGCTACTTCTTTTGCTCTAACGATCGTATTCTTTGTTCTTTACTTGTTATGTATTGGGTTCGGGCAATTAGGTCTTTTAACACAAAAACGAGTGACGATCTTGATGCTGATCTTCGTCTGCGGAGAAATGGCCGTCAATACGAGCGGTATGGTTCGCGGAATTTTGAATGATTGGAACTATGCTTCTCGCAGTTTGTATACAGAACCTTATCCGGACATCAAAAAACTAGTCACTCAAGCCAACGAAGACAATGATACCTTTTTCCGATTAGAAAACCTTGATCCTGTTTCTTCCAACGACAGTATCAATTATGGCTACAGCGGTGTCAGCATGTTTTCTTCGATCCGTAACCGCAATTCCTCAAGCTACCTGGATAAGCTGGGCTTTCGGTCCCGCGGCACCAATTTAAATATCCGCTATCCGAATAATACCTTGCTGATGGATGCTTTTACAGGGATCAAATACAATATCTCCAAGCCAAATCTCACCAAATACGGCTTTCAACGTGTGGGGGAATCTGGTGAATACAAGCTTTATGAGAATCAAAATGCGTTACCGCTAGGTTTCTTGGCTGAACCAACCATTGAATCGATTGATCAGCCGCAAAATGACAACTTGACGAGCCAGAAAAATCTTTTCAATGGCTTGGCGGATTTAAATTTAGAGTATTTTGCCTTTCAGCCAATCAAGGTGATCCATAGTAAAAATACAGATATCACCAATGACGGCATGTATATGAAATTTACCGAGCAAGAAAGCAATGTCGCAAAAGAAGTGACTTGGCAAGTGGAGGTTCCAGCGAACTCGCAAGCATACTTGAGTCTTTTCCCTGCCAACTTTGGGGAATTGGAAAGCTCATCTGCCACCGTGACAGTCAACGGTCAGCAGCGAGAAACGCAAATCAGTATCAACGGTCAATACTACGACTTAGGGCACTATGAGACCGATACGACGGTTCAATTCACCGTCAGCTTCTACGGAACGCCTGAAATCTCCTTCCAAAACCCGCAAGTCGTGACCTTGGATACCAACGCCTACCAACAAGCAATTGATGCGATCCAAGATCGAGGGGTCGCTATGACGGTCGGCAAGCGCAGTGCCAAAGCCGATATCACGACTGAAAAAGAGCAGCAGCTTGTAACGACCATCCCTTATGACAAGGGCTGGACTGCTACGCTTGACGGCAAAGAAGTTCCAATCACCGCCTTTCAAGACGGCTTTATCAGTGTGACGATCCCAAGTGGCACCCATCACTTGGAACTGTCCTTCTTGCCGCAAGGCTTTGTTATCGGTGTTTGCTTGTTCTTCGGCTGCATCGCATTGTTTATCCTGTTTGCTTGGTTTTACCAGAAACAAGTAGCCAAAAAGCAAGTCTTAGACGACCAACGTCAACTCATGGATCAACCACCAGAAACCTAATCGAAAAAGAACCAACTCGTCTTTTTGAGGCGCTCCCCATAAGTTAGAGCAATCGCTGACTTATGGGTGTCGCTCAATGATCGGTGAGTTTGGTTCTTTTTTTGTGCTGGCGTTCCGCAGTTGTTCGCTCTAGTGGTCTTAGCCTCCACTGCCGACTAGATCCCCTTCGATGCGGGGGCAATGCCTAGCCCGTTAGCCCTTAGAGCGTTTAGCGAAACATAAGATAACTGTTAGGTTCTTCCGCATTTTTCTTGATGGAGTGCAACGATCGCTCCCATAAGTTAACCATTTTGGTTTGTTTCAAGACGCGAAAGATCGAAAGCCCTTGGTCGATTTTCAACAGTCCTTTTTCTTGATCGCCATAAATATACCAGTACCACCCTTGATAGCAAAGAAGATGCGTGCTGTTTAGCATGTCTCCGCGCTCTGCCAATAATTCCTCTGCAATGGTCAACACCTCTTTTGCCCACTCCAGGCGGCGAAAATTGACAAACGTCGTAAAACAACTAAAAATCAAATCCATTTGAATTTCTCGCATCAAGGACAAGCCTTGTTCTTTTTTTGTGCGGGAAATAGCGATCTGCAGTAAGTGATAGGAGGTTTCGACAGGAAACAAGAATTGAAAATACCGAAACAGTAAAATCTCATAAACGCCCCAGTTGTCTACTTTCGTAAGGTAGGAAATGACGGGGCGAGTTTTGGTGCGCAGCTTTTCCATATAGTCACCAGAAGAGTGATTGGGTTTAGGACCTGAGAGATTGATTTCATGTATCTCCTTTGTGATCTCAAGGTACAGAAAAACAAAAGAATGCTGTTTGGAAGCGGCGATCAGTTCGCTGCGCATTTCCTCCAGTCCTTCTTTGCTTCGCTGGGCGTGGGCATTACTCAAGAAAGCTTCTTTGTTGATCCCTAAAATTCGATCCAGTAAATCCATAAATTCGCTCGTCATATAGCTGGGGAAGCTCATCAGGTTGTCGTGACTTTTTATGCCTTTTTGCTGCGCACGTAAATAATAAAACTCCTCCACCGTGACATGGATATTTTCTAATAAGCGTTCCAATCGATGAATACTGATACTTGAAGCACCTTGCTCAAATTTACTGATAAACGAGCGACTGTTTTGTTCATCCGCCACTTGAGCGATCGTATAGCCGCGCTCTTTGCGCAATTGTCGGTACAGTTTTCCTTCTTCCATAACCATCCTCCTAGCGATCAGTCTGCAAACGCCAAACCAAACTTGCTTTACGAATGAAGCTCTGCCATTAAATGCTACTATTTTAGATTCAAATTTAGATTCAACCTTATAAAATGTTGAGGAACAAAATCTACGGTACCCTATTTACATGCCACTCTTTTAGCTGTTAGCCACTCGTGACAGTAACCTCTGGTACGCTCCTGGTACATTTAAATTCCACTATAGTGGATTATTTTCTTCTCTTAGTATAAAGCATCCTATACTGATTTTACAACGTAGAACGTGAAAGGATGATTTCGATGAAAGAATATCAACAAAACAAAGGCTATCGTGCCTTAGTCAACGCCGCCTTACTCAGCGGCATCGGCATGAGTTTATTTAATATCGTCTTTGTAGTTTATGCCAGTACATTACCCTTTAATGCCCTTGCTGTTTCCTTAGCCTCCATGGCACTGTTAGTCCCTGATCTCTTACGGATCCTGACTGGCTATCTAGCCGATCGTACCAAAAACAAAGTGCAATGGATGATCAGCAGTCGACTATTACAAGGGGTCCTTTTTGTGGCACTCGCTTTTTTGATCCAACTGCCGCCTAGTTTATGGTCTTTCTTCCTTTTGCTAGGCATCAACATTGTATCTGATTGTTTGGGCGCTTATTGTTCTGGGTTGCAGCTGCCCTATGTTCGCCGTCTTGTGCCTGCTGACGCCTTAGACAGTGCCATGGGCTTTCAAATGGCGTGTCAAACCACCGTTCAAATCGTCTTTCAAGGGATCGGTGCTTGGGGGATCATTTTACTGAATAATAATTTTGCCGCTTTTGGTTTGATCAATGCCGTGACGTTTTTCTTAGCCGCCATCGTGATCTTCTGGAACCGCTCGCTCTTTTATGCGGTGCCAGGGAAAATCAATCAAGCACCAACACCACTCTTTCAGAATTTCTCGGAAACCTTTAAATTATTGACTGGTACAGCTTTTCTTAAAAAGATGATCCTCTTTGCCTTACTGATCAATACCTTAGCTGCTAGCACGAGCGGTCTACTAAATCTCCAGCTGTTGGATGACCTTGCGCTTTGGTTTGCCACTTATGGCAACACCGTTGCGATGGCAGGCATCGCCACTTCCATCGGCATGGTCGCTGGCGCCTTGTTTGCTGCCGACTGGTTCAAGAATACTGGTCTGGTTCGCTTGATTGCGTATACCTCTTTCGTTTTATGTCTATTGACCTTGAATTTTCTCTTCCTGCATAATCGTTGGCTTATGATTGTGCTGCTCTTTGCTGAAGGCTATCTGATTGGAAAAATCAATCCCCGCTTTTCGGCACATCTGATTCGTGAGATCGATGAAGAACATCTCGCCATCAGCAGCGGGATCTTTTCCACCATTGTGATGCTAGGGGGGCCCGTCGGACAAATGGTCTTTTTAGGCATCGGCAATCGCTATCACGTGGCTTGGAGCTGGCTGCTTTACTTGCTTTTCGCATTTTTGGTAGCCATCGCCGCTTTAGTCGCTGCCAGTACCTTAGAAAAAACACCCCCCACTGCTGCGTCTAAAACCGCTGCGGAAAGAACTGAGAATTGGCAAGAAACCACCCCTGTTTTGCCTGAAAAAAAATAAAAACACAAGCTTTCGTTTTCTCTTTTTGGACAAGAGCAGCGAAGCTTGTGTTTTTCCTTATTCATAGGCAACGTGAACCAAATACAATCCTTCTGGATGAGCTGTGGGTCCTGCCGCATTTCGGTCTTTTTGCGCAATGATTGCAGGAATACTGTCAGGTGCGAGTCGTCCATTGCCGATTTTCAACAATGTGCCCACCATGATTCGGATCATCTTGTACAAAAATCCATCGCCGCGAAAGGTGAAAATCAACTCATCTGCAGCGTCATTGACCGCCATGGACGCCTCATGGATCGTCCGTGTTTTGTCATCGACGGAACTGCCCGTCGCGCAAAAACTGGTAAAGTCATGGGTGCCTAAAAAATCTGGCAACGCTCGTTGGATTTTTTCCAAATCTAGCGGATACGGATAATAGCTGGCATAATGACGGCGGAAAGGACTGCGGGGTTTCCCAATGTCCACTCGAAACTGGTAGGTTTTTTCAACGACTAAGTAGCGGGCATGGAAGGTATCATCAACGATCTCCACCGATTTTACCGCAACATCTTCTGGCGTTTGGGTATCTAAACCAAAGCGCATTTTTTCCAGTGGGCGCTTTTGAGGGAAATCGAAGTGGATCACTTGCCCATGCGCATGGACCCCCGCATCAGTGCGGCCAGAACCATGAATCTGAATCGGCTGCCCATTGTTCATCTTCGTTAATGTCTTTTCAATCTCTTCTTGAACCGTTCGTCCATTGGGTTGACGCTGAAATCCTTGAAAATTCGTGCCATCATAAGCGATCGTCGCTTTATAGCGGACCATTGAATCACCTGTTTCTTTCTATTTTTTCACAAAAAAGCCTATGAGAAAAGTCTGATCGATCGACAGGCCTTTTCGAACCAGCCGCTGGGATCGCCAGCAGCCTCGTTGCTTCGTTAAGAACCTTTCGCGGGTTGACTTCAATCATAGGTCTTCGATTATCCTCGTAAGAACACTAACGCGACTGTAAAGAGCGCAAAAACGATGACAACCAATGTGTCCCGTTGATGCCAGTGCAAAATACGATACTTCGTACGCCCTTCGCCGCCTTGATAGCCTCTGGCTTCCATAGCGGTAGCTAGATCTTCCGCACGGTTAAAGCTGCTGACAAATAAAGGAATCAATAAAGGAACGATCGCCTTCATCTTCTGCAACAGTCCCCCTTCGCCGAAATCGACCCCGCGGGCACGCTGAGCATTCATAATTTTTTCTGTTTCATCCATCAAGGTTGGCACAAAGCGCAACGCGATCGACAGCATCAGTGAGATTTCATGGACAGGGAAACGGATCGCTTTTAAAGGACGCAAAATGTATTCGATCGCATCTGAAAGCTCTAATGGAGGCGTCGTTAACGTCAACAAGGTCGACATGAAAATGATCAAAACAAAACGGCAAAAAATAAAAATCCCGTTTTGGACACCAAATTCTGTGATGTTAAAGATCCACCAAGACCAGTAGACGTCGCCGCCGGTAGTAAATAAAATCTGTAACGCCACAGTAAATAAAATCAGCCAAATCAAAGGTCGCACGCCTCGAATAAAGAAGCCAAAATCGATTTTTGAAAAGGAGATACAAAAGAGCGTAAAAGCACCCGCTAATAAATAGCTTTGCCAATTATTCGCCAAAAAGATAATCGCGATAAAATAAAAACTAGCAATCAATTTGACTCGTGGATCTAAACGGTGGATCAAGGAGTCTCCGGGAATAAAACGACCGAAAATCAGTTTATTCATCATGGGCAGTCGCCCCCCTTTGCTACTAAAACATCCGCCAGCTCATCAGCTGTTAGCGGCAACTGCTCAAATGCCAATCCTCTGGCTTGTAGTTGCTCCGCAAATGCGGTTGCTGTCGGTACCCCCAACTGCTTTTCTTGCAGCCAGGCAGTGTCTTGAAACACAACAGACGGCGTGCCTGCTTTGACGAGACGGCCTTTTTCTAACACATAGACATAATCAGCATAGTTTGCCACATCATCCATCAAGTGGGTCACCAAAATGATCGTCATGTTCTTTTCCCGATGCAGGCGATCAAACATTTCCATCATCTCTTTGCGTCCTTGTGGATCTAAGCCAGCTGTCGGCTCGTCTAAGACCAAAACTTCTGGTTCCATAGCCAAGACCCCAGCAATCGCTACACGGCGCATTTGGCCCCCTGAAAGGTCAAATGGTGAACGTTCCAGAAAACTTTCATCTAAACCTACCAATTGAATGTATTCTTGGGCTAAACCTTTGGCTGCTTCTTCGGAGACCCCAAAGTTTTTCGGTCCAAAAGCGATATCTCTCGCAACGGTTTCTTCAAATAATTGGGATTCAGGAAATTGAAAAACGATCCCGACTTTTTTACGTAACGGTTTTAGATTTTTGTTGTCTGTCTCGGGTTTGATGACTCGCTCACCGATCGTGACCGTGCCAGTCGTTGGTTTTAATAATGCATTCAAGTGCTGCAACAACGTAGATTTTCCGCTCCCTGTATGACCGACTAAGGCGGTATAAGAGCCTTCTTTGATCTCTAAATCAATATCGAACAAAACCCGTTGTTCAAACGGAGAATGCGGTTGGTAGGTGAATCCTACTTGTTCAAAACGGATGTCCATAGCCAATCCACCATCCCTTCTTCAGTTAAGTACGCTTGCGGTACCGTGACGCCCCGCTGCTTTAGCGCTGCCTTTAATTTTTCAGGAAATGGCAGATCTAAGCCTAGCTCAATCAGTTCTGGACCTGCAGAAAAAATCTCTGCGGGTGTCCCTTCGCGGACGAGCTCTCCTTGACGCATCACCAGCACCCGATTGGCGTTGGCTGCTTCATCGATATCATGGGTGATCGATAACACGGTCAAATTGTTTTTTTCTTTGATTTTTTTGATCGTTGCGATCACTTCTTCACGACCTTCTGGATCTAGCATACTAGTGGCTTCATCAAGAATGATGATATCTGGGCGCAATGCAACGACGCCAGCAATGGCTACCCGCTGTTTTTGACCACCAGAAAGACGCGCGGGTTCCCGGGTCGCAAACTCGCTCATCCGTACTTGTTCCAGAGCGTCTTTGACACGAACCAGCATTTCTTCTCGCGGGATTCCTTGATTTTCTAAACCGAAAGCCACATCATCTTCCACCGTCGAACCAACGAATTGATTGTCAGGGTTTTGAAAGACCATACCGACCATTTTTCGAATATTCCAGATATTTTCTTCATTCAAAGGCAATTCGCCGACAGAAACACTGCCTTCTTGCGGCAAGATCAAGCCATTGATGGTTTTTGCTAAAGTTGATTTACCAGAGCCGTTATGGCCGATCAACGCCACCCACTCCCCTTTGTTGATGGAAAAGGATACGTTATTTAACGCGGCACGCTCTTCTTCGCTATAACGCACAGTAATAGCATTCAATTCAATGATTGGCTTCATGATAGACTCCTTCATTTGCGATTAATTCTTTCTAACACTACCAAAAAAGTGCACGTTTTTCAATGATTCACGCACGATTTGTCTCCAGATCTTTTTTTCACTTGCCATTACCTGTCTTGACAGGTAATCGAAAGTAAAAAAAAAGCACTTTATGATGAGTGCGTACACCTCGAAATACATCGAGGTGTAGGCGCTGAGCTAGACTCGGAAAGTTTCTTCCAACATCATAACACTCTTAGTAAACATCTATAAAGTGATGATAAGTGTGATTTTAAACAAGTTCTAGGATAACCATTGGTGCAGCATCTCCGCGTCTTGGTTCTGTTTTCAAGATACGAGTATATCCACCTTGGCGATCTGTGTAACGAGGAGCGATATCATTGAATAATTTTTGTAATGCTGATTCAATAACTACTTCTTCGTTTTCTTCACGTACACTTGCAACTTCATTACGAACGAATGCTGCTGCTTGACGACGTGCATGCAAATCACCACGTTTACCTAAAGTGATCATTTTTTCTGCAGTTGAACGAACTTCTTTCGCACGAGCTTCAGTCGTAACGATACGTTCGTTAATGAATAAATCAGTTGTCAAATCACGCAACATCGCTTTACGTTGGCTAGATGTGCGTCCTAGTTTACGATAACTCACGTGGTTTCCCTCCTTCACTTTCGAATGTTGTATCGGTCAGACGAACCGAACTAACGTAATCGAAAACGGTTTAATCGTCTTTACGTAGTCCTAAACCTAAATCATGTAATTTCACTTTGACCTCTTCAAGAGATTTACGGCCTAAGTTTCTTACTTTGATCATTTCTGGTTCAGATTTGTTTGTCAATTCTTGTACAGTATTGATTCCTGCACGTTTTAGACAGTTGTATGAACGAACAGATAAGTCTAATTCTTCGATCGTCATTTCCAACATTTTTTCTTTTTGTGTTTCTTCTTTCTCAACCATGATTTCAGCGTTTTTCGCTTCATCCGTTAGGTTAACAAAGATGTCTAAATGTTCAGTCATGATCTTCGCAGACAAACTCATTGCTTCCAATGGTTCGATTGAGCCATCAGTCCATATTTCCATCGTTAATTTGTCGAAATCATCCCGACGACCGACACGTGTGTTTTCTACTTGGTAGTTGACACGACGTACTGGTGTATAGATTGAATCGACTGGAAGAACGCCGATCGGCATGTCTTCTTTTTTGTTTTCGTCCGCTTGAACGTAGCCGCGGCCAGGTTTCACTGTTAAGCGAGCATGGAACGTAGCACCTTCAGAAACGGTACAGATATACATATCTTTGTTAAGGATTTCTACATCACTATCAACGATGATATCGCCAGCAGTTACTGTAGCAGGTCCTGAAATATCAATTTCAAGGGTCTTTTCTTCATCCCCGTACATTTTCAATGCAAGACCTTTAATATTCAAGATGATTTGAGCAACGTCTTCCCGAACACCCTTAACAGTTGAGAATTCGTGTAAAACTCCATCGATTTGAATATTGGTGATTGCCGCACCAGGTAAAGAAGATAATAAAATACGACGTAGGGAATTTCCTAGTGTAGTTCCGTAGCCTCTTTCAAGAGGTTCCACGATGAACTTGCCATAATCTTTGTCTTCATCAATCTTTGCGATTCTTGGTTTTTCGAATTCAATCATTCTTATCTATTACCCCTTTCAAAACGAAAAGTGTCTTGTTCAATGACGTATTTGTTACACTCAAAATGAGCAGCACTCATTAAACACGACGGCGTTTTGGAGGGCGGCATCCATTATGAGGGACTGGAGTCACGTCACGGATCGCACTCACTTCCAAACCTGCTGCTTGTAATGAACGAATTGCTGCTTCACGTCCAGAACCAGGTCCT
The DNA here is from genome assembly GCF_002140755.1 of Enterococcus sp. 5B3_DIV0040. NCBI lineage: Bacteria > Bacillati > Bacillota > Bacilli > Lactobacillales > Enterococcaceae > Enterococcus > Enterococcus sp. 5B3_DIV0040. The sequence continues at coordinate 577,109 of NZ_NGLC01000002.1, read as the reverse complement.
TTAACTGTTACTTCAACAGTTCTTAATCCGTGTTCCATTGCTGCTTTGGTAGCTGTTTCTGCTGCCATTTGAGCGGCAAAAGGAGTAGATTTTTTGCTTCCTTTGAAACCTAATGAACCAGCTGATGACCATGCTAATGCATTACCATGAGTATCAGTGATCATTACGATTGTATTATTGAATGTTGAGTGAATATGTGCAATACCCGCTTCAATATTCTTTTTCACACGGCGTTTACGACTCACTTTTTTTGCTGCCATGAAGTTTTAACCTCCTTCACTTAGGAATTATTTTTTCTTGCCTGCGACTGTTTTAGACGGGCCTTTACGAGTACGTGCATTGTTTTTCGTGTTTTGTCCACGAACTGGCAATCCACGGCGATGACGGATTCCACGGTAAGAACCGATTTCCATCAATCGTTTGATGTTTAAGTTCACTTCACGACGAAGGTCACCTTCAACTTTTAATTTATCAACTTCCGCACGGATAGCATCTGTTTGTTCATTCGTTAAATCACGAACGCGAACTTCTTCAGACACGCCAGCGTCAGCTAAAATTTGTTTTGCAGTCGTGTTACCAATACCATAGATATAAGTAAGTGAAACGACCACACGTTTATCACGAGGAATATCTACTCCTGCAATACGAGCCATATTTGTTACACCTCCGATTATCCTTGACGTTGTTTATGTTTTGGATTTGCTGGGCAAATCACCATAACGCGTCCTTTACGACGAATTACTTTACAATGTTCGCACATTGGTTTTACTGATGGTCTTACTTTCATGATAATACCTCCTGTGGTTTTACGGAGTACAATTATTTAAAGCGATAAGTAATGCGGCCACGGTTCAGATCATACGGGGATAATTCCACCGTCACTTTGTCTCCAGGTAAAATACGAATGTAGTGCATCCGGATCTTACCAGAAACGGTCGCTAGAACTTGGTGTCCGTTTTCCAATTCTACTTTAAACATTGCATTCGGCAAAGTTTCGACGACTGTACCTTCGACTTCAATCATATCTTCTTTTGCCACGCACAGTACCTCCTTGTACTTGTGATTTTCACACGATAAAATGGCGGAAACTCGGTTCCCACCTGATATTCTCAAACTATGCTCCTACTTAATAAAAAGTAGAAGTCGGACTGACATATTCTATCATATCCTGTCAAAGATTTCAAGAGAAAGTTTTAAGCTGCAAGTTGGACTCGGGCAATCTATGATTAGTCAATGATCTTTTGAACATCTTCGAATACAGCGTCGATGTCGCGATCCCCATCAATCGATTGCAATAACCCTTTGTCTTTGTAATAAGTCAAAATTGGTTCACTGCTTTTGATATTGACAGCTAGACGATTTTTGACCGTCTCAGGCTTATCATCTTCACGTTGGTAGAAGTCATGACTTCCACAACGATCACATGTTCCTTCCTCTTTTGGAGGATTGAACAATTTATGATAAGTTGCCCCACAATTGCGGCACATGAAGCGGCCGGCTAAACGTTCTACAAGAACTTCTTCAGGAACATGAATATCAATAACGGCATCAAGTTTTTTGTTAAGGTCAGCTAGCATCTCATCTAACGCTTTTGCTTGATCCAATGTACGAGGAAAACCATCTAATAAGAAACCTTTCTCGGTATCAGGTTCAGCTAAACGTTCTTTAACGATCCCATTTGTAACCTCATCAGGAACTAATGCGCCTTGATCCATGTATGATTTTGCTTTAAGGCCTAGTTCTGTTTCGTTCGCCATCGCAGCCCGAAACATATCGCCTGTTGAAATATGAGGAAGACCGTATTCAGCAACGATACGTTCTGCCTGAGTACCTTTTCCAGCACCAGGTAATCCCATTAAAATGAAGTTCATTCTAATTCCTCCTGTAAGTTTTTGAATAGTGTTGAGGAAATCCTCAACACTTCAATAACTTTAATTGATGAAACCAGTATATTTCCGTTTCAGCATAAGCCCTTCTAACTGCTTGGCAGTATCAAGTGCCACACCGATAATGATCAATAGACTCGTTCCACCTAGACCGATCGATTGCGGTAGATTCCAAGCCATCTGAGCGATGATTGGAAGTAAAGCAACCAATCCTAAAAAGATCGATCCAACCGTGCTTAATCGCATCAACAAACGTGATACATATTCTTCGGTTCCTTTACCAGGACGCACACTCGGAATGTAACTTCCTTGTTTTTGCAAGTTTTCCGCTAATTTCTCAGGGTTTACTTGAACAAATGCGTAGAAGAAAGTAAACGCAACGATCAAGACAGTATAGATGATCGCACCCGGTACAGTGTTGTAACTAAAGATCGTTTGCACCACTTCGTACCAAGTTTCTCCTCTATATGAACTACCTAATGCTTGAATGATCGCATTTGGTGTTGTAATAAAAGAACTGGCAAAGATAACTGGGATAACCCCGGCAGCATTTACTTTCAAAGGAAGGTAACTGCTGGTAGGCGCTCCTGCTACCCGTTTTGTATATTGGATCGGAATCTTGCGTTCTGCTTGTTGAACATACGTTACTAAAGTAATGACGATCAACACAGCGATCACAAGCAGCGCCATAAAGATAGCATTTAGCCAGATATCCGATTGATCCACGTTAATGAAGTAATCTTCAATCAATTCTTTGATGCTTGCTGGTAAGCGTGAAATGATCCCTGCAAAGATGATCATTGACACACCGTTTCCGATACCACGCTCGGTGATCTGCTCTCCTAACCAAGTGACTAACATCGTTCCGGCTGTTAAAATCAGACCGATCACGATATAGGTTGCCATATTAGGATTGTTTACAAACCCGAGTTGAGTGTAATAGTTAAATCCAGCCGTTAATGTCATGGATTGGACAAAGCCCAATACCAACGTCAAGTAACGTGTTGCCTGATTTAGTTTCTTACGACCCACTTCACCTTGTTTCGACCATTCAACAAATTTAGGGACGATATCCATCTGCAACAACTGAATAACAATTGAGGCAGTAATGTAAGGCGAAACCCCCATCGAGAAAATCGAAAATTGTTGCATGGCGCCACCACTTACCAAGTTTAACATGTTTAAAAATGGTAGATCCGCGATGGTATTTAGGCGACTTGCGTCTACGCCTGGCACAGTAATATGTGTTCCCAGACGAAAGACAAACAAGATTAAGACGGTGAACAATATTCTGGATCTAATATCCTTAACCTTAAAGGCATCCTTCAATAGTCTGATCATTAGATCACCTCGATTGATCCACCAGCAGCAACGATTGCTTCTTCAGCTGCTTTTGAGAATTTAGCTGCTTTCACAGTCAATTTCTTCGTTAATTCTCCGTTAGCTAATACTTTGATTCCAGCTTTTTCGTCTTTAACGATTCCAGCTTCGTGTAAAGCAACAGGTGTTACTTCAGCACCGTCTTCAAAGCGGTTCAAGACATCAAGATTGATGACTGCATATTCTTTGCGGTTCACATTTGTAAAGCCACGTTTTGGTAAACGACGGAACAATGGTGTTTGTCCACCTTCGAATCCTAGACGTACTCCGCCGCCTGAACGAGCTTTTTGACCTTTTTGTCCACGTCCAGCTGTTTTACCGTTACCAGATGAAGTTCCTCGACCGACACGGTTACGTACTTGGCGTGAGCCTTCTGATGGTTTTAATTCATGAAGTTTCATAGGTTTGGCACCTCCTTAATCAAACTAGATCTGCTGATCCTTAGACCTCTTCAACGTCCACTAAGTGAGAAACAGTGTTAACCATGCCTTTGATTGCATCATTAGCAGGTTTTACAACTGTTGAATTCAACTTTGTAAGACCTAACGCTTTTACAGTATCACGTTGGTTTTGGGGACGTCCGATAATACTGCGTTTTAAAGTAATTTTCAATTCAGCCATTATAGTGTCCTCCTTAACCGATTAATTCTTCTACTGATTTGCCGCGAAGTGCTGCCACTTCTTCAGCGCGTTTTAATTGTTTTAAACCTTCAACTGTTGCGCGAACAACGTTGATTGGTGTGTTAGAACCTAAAGATTTAGATGTGATATCAGCTACCCCAGCTAATTCCAATACGGCACGAACTGGTCCACCAGCAGCTACCCCAGAACCTTCTACAGCAGGTTTCATAAGGATGCGTCCGCCGCCGAATACACCGATAACTTCGTGAGGGATTGTAGAACCAACCATTGGTACTTCCACCAAGTTTTTCTTCGCGTCTTCGATTGCTTTACGGATTGCTTCTGGTACTTCTTGTGCTTTACCAGTACCGAAACCTACGTGTCCGTTTTTGTCACCGACAACAACTAATGCAGCAAAACGTAGACGACGTCCACCTTTAACAACTTTAGTTACACGGTTGATCGCAACAACGCGGTCTTCTAATTCCAAATGTTTTGGATCAATATAAACCATGAATGGTGTTCCTCCTTCTCTTAAAATTCCAGTCCATTTTCGCGAGCTGCTTCAGCTAAAGCTGCTACACGGCCATGGTAAAGGTATCCACCACGGTCAAAGACTACTACTTTAATACCTTTTGCTGCTGCACGTTCTGCGACTAATTTACCGACAGCTTGTGCTTGTTCAGTTTTTGTTGCACCTGAAACTTCTTTGTCTAAGGCAGAGGCACTTGCTAGCGTCACACCCGCTACGTCATCAATTACTTGTGCGTAGATGTTTTTGTTCGAACGGAACACGTTTAAGCGTGGGCACTCAGCAGTACCAGAGATTTTGTTACGTACACGACGATGTCTTTTCTGACGTGTCTTGTTTTTATCTGGTTTTGTAATCACAATTTGTCACCTCTTTTAATTTTGCTAGCCTAAGCTGCTAGTCGTAAAGAATTACGACTATTTACCAGTTTTACCTTCTTTACGGCGTACAAATTCGCCAACATAACGAATTCCTTTGCCTTTATAAGGTTCTGGAGGACGAACGCCACGGATATTGGCAGCCAATTCGCCAACGACTTCTTTATCTGATCCTTTAACGATCACAGAAGTGTTTGAAGGAACTTCGATTTCGATTCCAGCTGGCGCTTCGATTTCAACTGGATGAGAGTAACCAACGTTCAATACAAGTTTTTTCCCTTGTAATTGAGCACGGTACCCAACCCCGATTAATTCTAACGCTTTTTGGAAACCTTCAGAAACACCAACAACCATGTTGTTGAAGTTTGCACGGGTAGTTCCGTGGATAGTTTTCATTTCTTTACTATCATTTGGACGAGTGAATGTTACTTCGTTTCCTTCGATATTCATTGTGATATCAGAAGAGAAAGTACGTGTTAATTCACCTTTAGGTCCTTTAACTGTAATGTCGTTTCCGTTTTGCTTGATTTCAACACCAGCAGGAAGAACGACGATCTTATTACCGATACGACTCACTTAGAGGCACCTCCTTGTGGAATATTTTAAATTACCATACATAAGCGACTACTTCGCCGCCAACATTTTTTGCTCTAGCTTCTTTGTCAGTGATTACACCGTCAGAAGTTGAGATAATCGCGATTCCTAGACCATTCAATACTTTTGGTACTTCGTCAGCTTTGACATAAGCACGCAAGCCTGGTTTAGAGATACGTTTTAAGTTTGTGATAACACGTTCACCGTTTTTACCGTATTTAAGAAATACGCGGATCACGCCTTGTTTGTCATCTTCAATGTATTCAACATCGCGGACGAAACCTTCACGTTTCAAGATTTCAGCGATATCACGTTTGATTTTTGAAGCAGGTACTTCTAGGCTTTCGTGTTTAACCATGTTTGCGTTACGCACGCGCGTTAGAAAATCTGCAATTGGATCTGTCATGACCATGGGATAATTTACCTCCTTTATGCGAGTATAGTTTACCAGCTAGCTTTCTTCACGCCGGGAATTTGTCCTTTATAGGCAAGTTCGCGGAAGCAAATACGGCAAAGATGAAATTTACGATAAACTGAATGTGGACGTCCGCAACGTTCACAACGAGTGTATTCTTGCGTTGAGAATTTAGCAGGGCGTTTGTTTTTAGCAATCATTGATTTTTTAGCCACGTAGTTCGCCTCCTTTTTTTATTTTTGGAATGGCATGCCTAATTGTGTCAACAATTCACGAGATTCTTCATCTGTGTTTGCTGTTGTTACAATCACGATATCCATACCACGTACTTTGTCGATCAAATCATAATCTACTTCAGGGAAAATCAATTGTTCTTTGATACCTAAAGTGTAGTTTCCGCGTCCGTCGAACGCTTTTTTGCTCACACCGTGGAAGTCACGGACACGTGGCAATGACACACTTACTAGTTTATCTAAGAATTCATACATTCTTTCGCCGCGTAGTGTTACTTTCGCACCGATTGGCATTCCTTCACGTAAACGGAATCCTGCGATAGATTTTTTCGCTTTTGTGATCAATGGTTTTTGACCTGAGATCAATTGTAATTCTTCAACAGCTTTGTCTAAGTTTTTAGCATTAGAAACAGCGTCACCGACACCCATGTTGATAACGATTTTATCAACTTTTGGTGCTTCCATGATTGAGCTGTAGTTAAATTTGTCCATTAATGATGGGACAACTTCTTTTGAATATTTTTCTTTAAGGCGGTTCATCTGTTAGCCCCTCCTTCCTTCATCAGATTATTTATCAAGAACTTCTCCGGTTTTCTTAGAAACGCGGACTTTTTTGCCGTCAACTTCTTTGTAACCGACACGCGTAGCTTCACCGTTCGATGGATCAACCACCATCACGTTAGAAACATGAATTGGTGCTTCCATTTCAACGATTCCGCCTTGAGGAGCAGTTTGAGAAGGTTTTTGGTGTTTTTTGACAACATTGACACCTTCAACAACGACTTTGTCTTTTTTAGGAAACGCTGCTAGCACAACGCCTTCTTTGTTTTTGTCTTTACCAGTGATAACTTTAACTTTATCGCCTTTTTTAACAAACATGTTTGTTTCGCACCTCCTTTAGATAAGAATCACTATTACAATACTTCTGGTGCTAGGGAAACGATCTTCATAAAGTTGCCTTCACGCAATTCGCGGGCAACTGGGCCAAAGATACGAGTTCCACGAGGGCTCTTATCGTCACGGATAATAACCGCAGCATTTTCATCGAATTTGATGTATGAACCGTCTGTACGACGAGCTCCTGATTTAGTACGAACGATAACGGCTTTAACGACGTCACCTTTTTTGACAACCCCACCTGGCGTTGCTTGTTTAACCGTAGCAACAATCACGTCACCAATATTGGCAGTTTTACGACCAGATCCGCCAAGGACTTTGATCGTTAGAATTTCACGGGCACCTGAGTTGTCCGCCACTCTTAATCGGCTTTCTGCTTGGATCACGATGTGTATCCTCCTTTCAGATTTTGCAATTCACAATCTATATAGGAAAATCTCGTGTGATTAGATAATCACTGCCTTTTCAACAATCTCTACTAGACGGAAACGTTTCGTAGCTGATAATGGACGAGTTTCCATAATTTTCACGATATCGCCAACTTTTGCTTCGTTGTTTTCATCGTGTGCTTTGTATTTCTTAGAATAGTTCAGACGTTTGCCGTAGATAGGGTGGTTTTTCTTTGTTTCAACGACAACAGTGATAGTTTTATCCATTTTGTCTGATACCACGCGACCTTGGTAAACTTTGCGTTGATTTCTTTCTTCAGTCATACGCTAAATGGCCTCCTTCCACTATTACTTAGCTTGTTCACGCAATACTGTTTTAATGCGTGCAATCGATTTACGTACTTCTTTGATACGTGCAGTGTTTTCTAATTGACCTGTTGCTAATTGGAATCTAAGATTGAACAATTCTTCTTTCAATTGTTTTTCTTGATCTAGCATTTCGGCAGTGGTTAATTCTCTGATTTCTTTAACCTTCATTCGATTCACCACCCATTTCCTCACGTTTTACGATCTTCGTTTTCACTGGTAATTTGTGAGAAGCAAGACGTAACGCTTCGCGCGCAACTTCTTCAGGTACACCGGCAATTTCAAACATGATTTTACCACGTTTAACTGGTGATACCCATCCTTCAGGAGCCCCTTTACCAGAACCCATACGTACCCCGATAGCTTTGGCAGTATAAGATTTGTGAGGGAAAATTTTGATCCATACTTTCCCGCCACGTTTCATATAACGAGTCATTGCGATACGGGCAGCTTCGATTTGACGGTTTGTGATCCAGTGTGATTCAACAGCTTGTAAGCCGTATTCACCGAATGCTACTTCTTTTCCGCCTTTCGCTTCGCCACGCATTTTTCCGCGGAACTCACGACGGTGTTTTACACGTTTAGGTACTAACATGTTTATTTCCCTCCTTTCTCAGTGTTCTTTTTAGTTGGAAGAACTTCTCCACGATAAATCCACACTTTAACTCCTAGTTTTCCGTATGTTGTATCTGCTTCTTCCCATGCGTAATCAATGTCCGCACGTAATGTATGAAGTGGAACGGTTCCTTCTGAGTAACCTTCTGAACGAGCGATATCCGCACCATTTAGACGGCCAGAAACTTGTGTTTTGATTCCTTTAGCGCCAGAACGCATTGTGCGTTGGATCGCTTGTTTTTGAGCACGACGGAAAGCAACACGGTTCTCTAATTGACGTGCGATTCCTTCGCCTACTAATTTAGCATCTAAATCTGGTTTTTTGATTTCAACGATGTTGATGTGAACTCGTTTGCCAGTTAGGCTATTTAATTCTTTTCTTAGGTTTTCGACTTCAGATCCGCCTTTACCGATAACCATACCTGGTTTAGCTGTGTGGATTGAAATATTCACGCGGTTTGCTGCACGCTCGATCTCAACTGTAGACACAGCGGCATCAGCAAGTTTAGATGCGATAAATTTACGGATTTTCAAATCTTCATGTAGAAATTCAGCATACTCTTTTTCAGCATACCATTTAGCATCCCAGTCACGGATGATGCCTACACGCATTCCAATTGGATGTACTTTTTGACCCACTGATTGTCCCTCCTTATTTTTCTGATACGACTACAGTAATATGACTTGTACGTTTGTTGATCGGTGAAGCTGAACCTTTCGCACGTGGACGGAAACGTTTCATCGTTGGTCCTTCGTTTACGAATGCTTCAGAAACAATCAAGTTTTCAACATCTAAGTCAAAATTATTTTCTGCATTGGCAATAGCTGACATCAAGACTTTCTCGATGATTCCAGCTGCTTTGTTTGGTGTGAACTTTAAGATCGCGATTGCTTCAGCAACGCTTTTCCCTCTGATTAAGTCAATAACTAGACGAGATTTACGAGGAGAAACGCGGACTGTTTTAGCAGTTGCTTTCGCTGATGTGATTTGTTCTGCCATTTTTGGATATCCTCCCCTCAAAATTAGCGTCTTGTTTTCTTATCATCGGCAGCATGTCCGCGATAAGTTCTTGTTGGTGCAAATTCACCTAATTTGTGTCCTACCATGTCTTCTTGGATGTAAACTGGTACATGTTTCCGTCCATCATACACAGCAATTGTAAATCCGATAAAATTAGGGAAAATTGTAGAACGACGTGACCAAGTTTTGATCACTTTTTTCTTTTCAGCGCCTTCTTGTGCTTCGACCTTTTTCATCAAATGGTCATCGACAAAAGGTCCTTTTTTCAAACTACGACCCATGGTGTACCTCCTCTCAAAATGTGCGACACACGGTCAAGTATATTACTTAGTTTTACGACGACGAACGATAAGTTTGTCTGATTTTGCTTTTTTGTTACGTGTTTTGTAACCAAGTGCAGGTTGTCCCCAAGGAGAAACTGGTGCTTTACGTCCGATTGGTGCTTTACCTTCACCACCACCGTGTGGGTGATCATTAGGGTTCATTACGCTACCACGTACAGTTGGGCGTTTGCGCATCCAACGAGAACGACCGGCTTTACCGATGTTGATCAATTCGTGTTGTTCATTACCAACAGAACCGATTGTTGCACGACATGATGCTAAGATCATCCGTACTTCACCAGAGTTCAAGCGGATCAATACGTATTTGCCTTCTTTACCAAGTACTTGAGCACTTGTTCCAGCTGAACGAATCAATTGTCCACCTTTACCAGGTTTCATTTCGATGTTGTGGATAACAGTACCGACTGGAATGTTTTCTAGTGGTAATGCATTCCCTACTTTAATATCTGCATCTGGACCAGAAACGACAGTCATGCCAACTTCTAATCCTTTAGGTGCTAAGATGTATGCTTTTACTCCATCCTCGTAATGTACTAACGCAATGTTAGCAGAACGGTTTGGATCATATTCAATCGTTTTAACCGTAGCAACGACGTTGTCTTTGTTACGTTTGAAATCGATCAAACGGTATTGACGTTTGTGACCGCCACCTTGATGACGAACCGTGATACGTCCGTTGTTGTTACGACCAGCATTGTTTTTCAAAGGAGCTAACAATGTTTTTTCTGGTGTTGAAGTTGTGATTTCAGCGAAATCAGAACTTGTCATATTACGACGGCCGTTCGTGGTAGGTTTGTACTTTTTAATCGCCACGTCTTTTTCCCTCCCATGTAAAGTTTATGCGTGAGTTGCTTATTCAGCAGCTTCGAAAATTTGGATTTCTTTAGAATCTTCAGTTAAAGTCACAACAGCTTTGCGACGTTTTTTTGTATATCCTGCATATTTACCCATGCGTTTGAATTTCGGACGAACGTTGATGATGTTCACGTTTGCCACTTTCACTCCGTCAAAGGCAGCTTCTACAGCTTGTTTTACTAAAGTTTTGTTAGCTTTTGTGTCCACTTCAAAAGTGTATTTCTTGTCATCCATGGCAAGCATTGATTTTTCAGTGATCACTGGGCGTTTAATAACGTCTAGTAAGTTCATTATGCAAGCACCTCCTCGATCTGAGTAAGAGCAGTTTGTGTCACTAACATTTTGTCGTTAGAAACGATGTCTAAAACACTAATGTTATCAGCAGTAACTACAGAAACTTTTGGCAAGTTGCGCGCAGATAAAGCGGCAAAGTCGTTTTCAGATTCTAAAACTACCAATACTTTAGAGTCAATTGTCAAGTTAGCTAAAACTTGTTTGAATTCTTTTGTTTTTGGAGCATCAAAGCTTAATCCTTCTACTGCTACCAAGTTATTTGAAGCAACTTTTTCTGACAATACAGATTTCATTGCTAAGCGACGAACTTTTTTAGGAAGTTTGTAGCTGTATGAACGTGGTGTTGGTCCGAAGACTACGCCACCTCCACGCCATTGTGGTGAACGGATTGAACCTTGACGGGCACGTCCAGTTCCTTTTTGGCGCCATGGTTTACGGCCACCGCCACGAACGGCACTGCGGTTTTTCACAGCGTGTGTTCCTTGTCTTAATGAAGCGCGTTGCATGATGATTGCATCATAGACAACTGATTCATTTGGTTCGATTCCGAAGATTTCTTCGTTCAATGTAATTTCGCCATTTTGGCTTCCATCTTGTTTGAATAATGCTACATTCGGCATTCCTTAGTTCCTCCTTTCTTCCTATCTACTTATTTAGCTTTCACAGCTGATTTGATTGTAATCAATGATTTTTTCGCGCCAGGTACATTACCTTTGATCAAGATAACGTTGCGTTCTGCGTCTACGCGTACGATTTCCAAGTTTTGGATCGTGATGCGATTTCCGCCCATACGTCCAGCAAGACGTTTGTTTTTGAATACACGGTTAGGTGCAACTGGACCCATTGATCCAGGACGACGGTGGTAACGAGAACCGTGAGCCATTGGTCCGCGGCTTTGTCCGTGACGTTTGATAACGCCTTGGAATCCTTTACCTTTCGAAGTGCCGGTTACATCGATGATGTCTCCTGCTTCAAAAATATCAACTTTGATTTCTGATCCTACTTCTAAGCCCTCTAGCTCTACATTCTTGAATTCGCGAATGAAGCGCTTAGGAGCCGTGTTTGCTTTTGCAACATGACCTTTCGCAGGTTTGTTAGACAAAACTTCACGCATATCTTGGTAGCCGACTTGAATTGCTTCGTAGCCGTCATTTTCGATTGTTTTCACTTGTAGCACTACGTTTGGTGTAGCTTCTACTACAGTTACTGGAATCAATTCGCCAGATTCAGTGAAGATTTGAGTCATTCCCACTTTTTTCCCTAAGATTCCTTTGGTCATGATTACACCTCCATCTTAATTATTATAGTTTGATTTCGATATTAACACCGCTTGGCAAGTCTAGCTTCATTAAAGCATCAACAGTTTTTGGTGTTGGATTCACAATGTCGATTAGACGTTTGTGTGTACGCATTTCGAATTGTTCGCGTGAATCTTTGTATTTGTGCGTCGCACGGATGATCGTGTACAAGCTGCGTTCAGTTGGTAATGGAATTGGACCAGATACGCCAGCTCCAGTTCTCTTTGCAGTTTCTACGATTTTATCCGCTGATTGATCTAAAATACGATGTTCATACGCTTTTAAACGGATACGAATTTTTTGTTTTGCCATTGTTTTCCCTCCTTCGCCTATTTTGAAAAGTAGACATAGCTCCACGAAAATTTTCCGTCACGCTCGTCCATGGCAAAGCGTCCGGGCGTGTCGCAACCTCTCGTTTCGTAGCCGGCAGAAAATTTCTTTGCTGCCAGTGTGACTTACGTATTTACGTAAACAGCACCTTTATGATTATATTACGGATAAACATTGATTGCAAGCTTTTTTTATGGAAAAACCGGGATTCTTTTGCATTTCTTTCAGAAAATTTTCTTTTGGTTTCGTAACACAAAAAAAGAAGCGTTGACCGCTTCTTTCAAGCACTTCTTCATTTCCCATTTATTATAGAAGAAAACCTGCTATTGCGGCGCTTCCTCCTGCATACGGTCTTGGGCGTGAGTATAGGCACCATGCCACACATGACCCACATAAGGATTGATCACCACTCCTTCTTTGATTGCCGCTGTGACAAAGGCTTTCGCTAACCGAACGCTTTCCACGACGGGTTTGCCTTTTGCAAGACCCGCAGCGATCGCTGCTGAAAAGGTGCAGCCTGCCCCGTGATTGAAATCGGTAGCGATTTTTTCACTTTCTAACAAGAGGAAGGATTGCCCATCATAAACGAGGTCAATGGCTTTTGCTCCTGGCAAGCGATGCCCCCCTTTGATCACGACGTATTTAGCACCTAATTCATGGTTTTTTTCAGCAGCTTGCTTCATGGCCTCCACACTCGTCAAATCACCCAAACCTGAAAGAATCCCCGCTTCTACTAAATTGGGGGTGACAACATCTGCTAACGGCAACAAATGCGTGATGATGGCATCGACGCTTTTTGGCTGTAAGATTTCTGCAGTCCCTTTGCAAGCAATGACAGGATCGATCACCACATTTTTGACTTGCTGCTGTTGGATCATCTGCGCAGCTTGGACAATATTGTCTTCATTGCCTAACATGCCCGTTTTTAGAGCATCCATCGGATCACCTGCAAAAGCAGAGATCATTTGTTTTTCGACAAGCGCTGTTTCCATCGCCGTTACTTCATGGCTCCAACCTGCTTGTGGGTCCATCGTGACGATCGAAGCGATCGTGGCAAAACCAAAGACACCATATTCCTGAAATGTTTTTAAATCTGCTTCGATACCGGCACCTCCGGTTGAATCCGACCCAGCAATTGATAGGACTTTTTCCATCTTCCTCATCTCCTTGTGCTTTTTGCTAAGTATAGTCAATCTTCCCCTTGACGAAAAGAGCCATTTGGCTTATTTTTAAACCATCCAATTGAAAAAGGTGGTGCAGGATGGCTTCATCAAGTATCGACAAACAGAAGAAACAACCGATTTACCAGCAGATCGTGACTCATTTTATCGAAGAGATCCAAGCGGGAATCTATGGACCTGGGGATCGTTTGCCACCAGAGCGCAGCCTCGCCCAGACTTTTGGCGTCAATCGTTCCACCGTCGTCAAAGCGTTAGATGAATTGAAAAGCTTAGGATGGATCGAACGAAAACAAGGCAGCGGCTCTCGTGTATTGGAAGGTCGTTGGGGGAACCGCCAAACGCCACTTTCTTATTTGCGCTCGTCTTTAAGCAGCCCTTATCTGCAGCAAGACCCTTACGTTCAACAGATTCAGCATTTGCGCACTGAGAAGGATGTGCTGGATCTGTACACAGGTGATCTACCTGCCGATCTGATCCCCGATTTCACGTTTCCTGCCTTTACCTGGGAAGAGATTCGCAAAGAAAGCACCAAAGTATTACCGACGGGTTATGAACCTTTGCAAGAAATCTTATTGCAGCACCTTGCTGATTCCTTCAATTTGCCCACCAACGGACAAAAACTAGTGATCACTGCTGGATCGACACAAGGAATCACCTTGCTAATGCAAGTCTTATTGCATGCGGGGGATTGTATCGCGACAGAGGACCCTTCTTTCTTGTTCTCTCTCCCCTTGTTTTCCACGATGAATGTCCAGTTGATCGGGATCAAGCAAGATAGCGAAGGAATGCGGCCTGCGACATTGGAAAAAGTGTTGAAGGAAAAGAAGATCAAATTCGTCTATCTGAATCCTACCTTCCAAAATCCAACGGGACATACTATGAGTGACCATCGGCGCCAAGCGATCATCCGCCTTTGCCAGACCTACCAAGTACCGATCATAGAAGACGATGTTTTTAGCGAGTTGGCTTTTGAGAAAGTACCACCCAAGCTAAAATCCATGGCTCCCGAAACCGTCATTTATTTAGGCTCGCTTTCAAAATTACTAGGATCATCCATCAAAATCGGCTGGCTTTTGGTGCCAGAAGCGTTAGCCGACCAATTTGCCCAAGCGAAAAAACGGATGGCGATCGATACCACGATCTTCCCGCAAGTCCTTGCCAACATCGCCTTACGCTCCTCTGATTACCACCAGCAGCAGCGGACACTGCTTGCAGAAATGGCCCAGCGCCAGCAAGACTTACTCCAACTCTTGCAGGCATTTCAGGAGGATTGGCAATGGCAGTCGACGAAAGGTGGTCTTTACCTGTGGTTGACTTGGCGTCACCGCACATTGACTCGCAAAGATTGGTCACTCTTTTTGGCGAACGATTGCTTAGTAGCACCTGCGTTTCTTTTCAGTAACGATACGAATGGCTTGCGTTTGAACTATACCCGCTTAGCCAAAGATGATTTACCGCTATTTCAAGAACGATTCACAAAAATCACCCAACAGTTAAAGGAGCAAACCTATGAACGAAACCATTGAGCTTTTGCACAATCACCGCACTTACCGACAATTTGACCCTGACTACCGCTTGAGCCAAGAGGAAGTAACCGCGATTTTGACTGCGGCTCGTCAAGCACCTAGCTGGATGAACGGGCAAGCCTATTCGATCTTAGTGATCGACGACCCGCAGATTCGCCAACAAATGGTCGAATGGAATCCTGGCAATCCTCATATCGCAGCAAGTTCACTCTTTCTGCTATTTTTAGCTGATTTAAATCGAACCAAAAAAGTTGCTGACGAAAAACAGACCCCCTATCCAATCGATGAGGGCTATCAGCCACTATTGATCGCCACCACTGATGCCAGCATCGCTTTGCAATCTGGTGCGATCGCTGCTGAATCACTGGGCTTAGGCACCGTCATTTCTGGCAGCGTCCGCAAAGACAGCGCCAAAATCGCTGAATTGTTGCACTTACCAGAATATGTCTATCCTGTGGCTGGCTTGAGCATTGGTAAACCAATCGTAGAAATGAAGGTCAAACCTCGCTTGCCAGAAGAAGCGGTCATTCATTACAATCACTACCAGAACTATTCTTATGAGGCGATCGAAGCGTACGATCAAACGATGACTGCTTTTGGAGAAGCCCGCGAGACCAAACCATGGTCAGAAAAATTCGCTGGCTTTTACAGCAATCGTCCTGACCAAGGATTTGACGCCTTCTTGAAGAAGCAAAATCTAATAAAATAAAAAGCACCGCTCTCTTTAGCTTCGATGAACCGTAACGGATTCATCCACGCTAGAGAGAGCGGCTTTTTTTCTACAAGAGTCAAAAAAAGAGCAAAAGCGCGTACGCTTTTGCTCTTCGATCAATCAAATTAAGCTTGGATTGAAGTTACAACGCCTGAACCAACAGTACGTCCGCCTTCACGAATTGAGAAACGAGTTCCGTCTTCGATAGCGATTGGGTGGATCAATTCAACGTCGATTGTTACGTTATCACCAGGCATAACCATTTCAGTTCCTTCTGGTAATTCAACAACACCAGTTACGTCAGTTGTACGGAAGTAGAACTGAGGACGGTAGTTAGTGAAGAATGGTGTATGACGTCCACCTTCTTCTTTTGTTAAAACGTAAACTTCAGCTTTAAATTTTGTATGAGGTGTGATTGTACCAGCTTTAGCCAATACTTGTCCACGTTGGATGTCTTCACGAGCAACACCACGTAGCAATGCACCAATGTTATCCCCTGCTTCAGCATAGTCTAACAATTTACGGAACATTTCAACACCAGTTACAGTTGTTTTAGCAGTTTCTTCAGCAATACCAACGATTTCAACTTCGTCACCAACGCGAACTTGTCCACGTTCAACACGGCCTGTAGCAACAGTACCACGTCCAGTGATTGAGAATACGTCTTCGACTGGCATCATGAATGGTTTGTCAGTGTCACGTTCTGGAGTTGGAACGTATTCGTCAACTGCAGCCATTAATTCCATGATTTTTTCTTCGTATGAAGCATCGCCTTCAAGAGCTTTCAAAGCAGAACCAGCGATTACAGGAACATCGTCGCCTGGGAAGTCATATTCTGACAATAAGTCACGAACTTCCATTTCAACTAATTCTAGTAATTCTTCGTCATCAACCATATCCATTTTGTTTAAGAAAACAACGATGTATGGTACACCAACGTTACGTGATAACAAGATGTGTTCACGTGTTTGAGGCATAGGACCATCAGCAGCAGATACTACTAAGATCGCGCCGTCCATTTGAGCAGCACCAGTGATCATGTTTTTAACGTAGTCCGCGTGTCCTGGGCAGTCAACGTGAGCATAGTGACGTGCTTCAGTTTCGTACTCAACGTGAGCAGTTGAGATAGTGATTCCGCGTTCGCGTTCTTCTGGAGCGCCATCGATTTGGTCGTAAGCTGAAGCTTGAGCCAAACCTTTTTTAGATAATACAGTTGTGATAGCAGCTGTAAGTGTAGTTTTACCATGGTCAACGTGTCCGATCGTACCAATGTTTACGTGGGGTTTAGAACGGTCAAATTTTTCTTTTGCCATTTTAAAATGTTCCTCCTAAAAATGCAGTTTATTTTTTATATTTGATAGGTAGGGAGCCGCAGCTCCCCATCCCTTATCATCGATAATATTGTACACGAAACTCAGAAAAAAATATAGCTTTTTACTTAATTTCCTATACTTCCATCAATTATTCAGCTTTGCCGCCGTTTTTCTTGATGATTTCTTCTTGAACAGATTTAGGTACATCTTCATAGTGATCAAATGTCATCATGAACGTACCGCGACCTTGTGTTGATGAACGAAGTGTTGTTGCGTAACCGAACATTTCAGCTAATGGCACGATTGCGTTCACGATTTGTGAGTTACCGTGTGCTTCCATTCCTTCTACGCGTCCACGACGAGCAGTTACGTGACCCATAACATCGCCTAAGTAATCTTCTGGTACAGTGATAACTACTTTCATCATTGGTTCAAGAATTACTGGGTTTGCTTTCTTCGCTGCAGCACGTAAAGCCATAGAAGCTGCAACACGGAAGGCAGTTTCACTTGAATCGACATCATGGTATGAACCATCATAAAGTTTTGCTTTGATGTCTACTAATGGGTAACCGGCTAAGACACCGTTCGCCATTGAGTCTTCAAGTCCTTTTTCAACTGCTGGGATGTATTCACGAGGAACCACACCACCGACAATCGCGTTTTCGAATTCGAAGCCTTTACCTTCTTCGTTTGGTGTAAATTCGACCCATACGTGACCGTATTGACCTTTACCACCAGACTGACGTACAAATTTACCTTCCGCTTGTGTTGCTGCACGGAATGTTTCACGATAAGAAACTTGAGGCGCACCTACGTTTGCTTCAACTTTAAATTCGCGACGCATACGGTCAACTAAGACGTCCAAGTGAAGTTCTCCCATACCAGCGATAACAGTTTCGCCTGTTTCAGCGTTTGTTTCCACACGGAATGATGGATCTTCTTCAGCAAGTTTTTGTAAAGCAACCCCCATTTTATCTTGGTCAGCTTTTGATTTAGGCTCAACAGCGACTTCGATAACTGGTTCTGGGAATTCGATTGATTCAAGGATTACTGGTGATTTTTCATCACATAGTGTATCCCCAGTTGTTGTGTCTTTCAAACCAACAGCAGCGGCGATATCGCCTGAGTATACTGTTTGGATTTCAGCACGAGTGTTGGCGTGCATTTGTAGGATACGACCGATACGTTCGCGTTTGCCTTTTGAAGCATTCAATACGTATGATCCAGAGTTCAAGATACCTGAATACACACGGAAGAATGTCAAACGACCTACGAATGGGTCAGTCATTACTTTAAATGCTAATGAAGCAAATGGTGCTTCATCGTCAGCCGGACGATCAGTTTCTTCGTCTGTTTTAGGATTGATCCCTTTAATCGCAGGAACATCAAGTGGTGAAGGCAAGTAGTCGATGACTGCATCCAACATCAATTGAACCCCTTTGTTTTTAAAGGCAGATCCGCAAAGAACAGGGAAAAAGTCAACAGTCAATGTTGCTTGACGAATACCAGCTTTCAATTCTTCTTCAGTGATTTCTTCACCTTCCAAGAATTTCATCATTAGTTCTTCATCAGTATCAGCAACAGCTTCGATTAATTTTTCGCGCCATTCTTCAGCTAATTCTACGTATTCTTCAGGAATTTCAGTCTCTTGGATTTCAGTTCCTAAGTCATTTGTGTAGATTTCAGCTTTCATTTTTACTAAGTCGATAATACCAGTAAAGTCATCTTCCGCACCAATTGGTAATTGGATTGGGTGAGCATTTGCTTGTAAACGATCATGTAAAGTTGATACAGAGTATAAGAAGTCTGCACCAATTTTGTCCATTTTGTTACAGAATACAACACGCGGTACGCGGTAATCTGTCGCTTGACGCCAAACTGTTTCTGTTTGAGGTTCTACACCTGATTGTGAGTCCAACACAGTTACAGCACCATCAAGTACACGCAATGAACGTTGCACTTCGATTGTGAAGTCCACGTGTCCTGGTGTGTCGATGATATTTACGCGGTTTTCTTTCCATTGCGCAGTTGTCGCAGCAGAAGTGATTGTGATCCCACGTTCTTGTTCTTGTTCCATCCAGTCCATTTGAGAAGCACCTTCATGTGTTTCACCAATTTTATGGATTTTACCTGTGTAATAAAGGATACGTTCAGTTGTCGTTGTTTTACCAGCGTCAACGTGGGCCATGATCCCGATATTACGAGTTTTTTCTAGCGAAAATTCTCTTGCCATTCTAGGTTGTTCCCCTCTCATTCTTACTTAACTTAAGCTAAGGTTGTCTCAGTACCTTCCAATAAAAAGCAGTGAGGATCTTACCAACGATAGTGAGCAAATGCGCGGTTGGCTTCCGCCATTTTGTGTGTGTCTTCGCGTTTTTTCACAGAAGCACCAGTGTTGTTCGCTGCATCCATGATTTCTTTTGCAAGACGTTCTTCCATTGTGTGTTCGCCACGCAAACGAGCGTAGTTTACCACCCAACGAAGACCTAGAGTTGTACGACGTTCAGGACGTACTTCTACTGGTACTTGGTAGTTAGAACCACCGACACGGCGAGCTTTAACTTCCAATACAGGCATAATGTTTTTCATTGCTTGTTCGAAAACTTCCAATGGATCATTTCCTGTAGATTCTTTGATAATGCCAAAAGCATTGTAGATAATATTTGCAGCAACACCGCGTTTACCATCAACCATTACACGGTTGATCAAACGAGTTACTAATTTTGAGTTATAAATAGGATCTGGTAAAACATCACGTTTTGCAACAGGACCTTTACGAGGCATCCGTAACTCCTCCTTCCGAGATATCAGTTCTGATTTAAATAAGATTCATTTGATCTGTTTGTCTTAAAGATTAAGCTTTAGGACGTTTTGTACCATATTTAGAACGAGATTGTTTACGATCGTTAACACCGGCAGTATCCAATGCACCACGAACGATATGGTAACGTACCCCTGGTAAGTCTTTTACACGTCCACCACGTAACAAGACCACGCTGTGTTCTTGTAAGTTGTGTCCGATACCTGGAATATAAGCTGTCACTTCAATCAAGTTTGACAAACGAACACGCGCATATTTACGTAGAGCTGAGTTCGGTTTTTTCGGTGTCATAGTTCCCACACGAGTAGCTACCCCACGCTTTTGAGGTGAGTTAACATTCGTTTGAGCTTTCTTGAAACTGTTATATCCTTTGTTCAATGCTGGTGAATTTGATTTTTCAACCTTGGATTTACGAGGTTTACGTACTAATTGATTAATTGTAGGCATCCCTAGTTGTCCTCCTTCCTTGATTCGCTTTATAGTCCCACACATCCAGGTGGTTCTTTTTTTGCGATAAAAAATAATGCATTCTCTGCATTCATATCAACTATGCTTTGATAGACAGTCAGCACGTCTCCAACGAGAGACCTGTAGATAAAGCACCTTTGATAGAATATCATGCTTATTCTTACCTGTCAAGTATCCTCCTAAGCTTTTTTCAAAAGAAATCTGTTACGAAAAAATCCGCAAATTTTGCGCTTCTTCCTATATAATAGAGACAAAGCATTTATTTAAAAAAGGCGGGAAGAAAATGAACCTAAAAGAAATGGTCGGCATTGAAGCGGCTAGTTATGTAAAAGATGGCATGGTCGTTGGCTTGGGCACTGGCTCAACAGCCTACTACATGATTGAAGAACTGGGTCGACGTGTAAAAGAAGAAGGTCTATCGATCACGGGTGTCCCAACTTCTTGGGCATCGAAAAAACAAGCAGAAGGATTAGGTATCCCGATTCGCACCATCGATGAAGTGGACGCTGTGGATCTAACGATCGACGGTGCAGATGAGATCAGCAAGGATTATCATGGCATCAAAGGCGGCGGTGCAGCCCTTTTATTCGAAAAAATCGTGGCGTCTAACTCAAAAAAAGTCTTGTGGATCGTTGATGAATCGAAAATGGTCGAAACACTTGGTGCCTTCCCGTTGCCAGTGGAAGTGATCCCTTATGGCAGCCAACAGCTGCTGCGTCTGTTCGAGAAGAAAAACTACCATCCAAAACTGCGTCTGAATGAAGAAGGCGAACCGTTAAAAACCGATTGCAGCAATTACATCATCGATCTTCATCTAGAAACGATCACCGCCCCTACTGAGTTGGCACAGGAATTAGATGCTACAGTGGGCGTGGTTGAACACGGTCTGTTTTTGGATATGGTCCATACGATCATTGTTGGATTGCCTGAAGGCCCGAGTACCAAGCACGTTAGATAAAGGAAACAAAAAAGAGGAGCAATAATGCTTCTCTTTTTTTCGTTATTTTTCTTCAATCGACTTAATTTTTATTATTTTTTGTGCAAATTACCCTATCATTTAAGAAATAATTATGATACATTCAATAAAAAGGGAAAGGTAGGAGGGTTTATGAAAATCATAGGCTATGCTCGTTCAACGATCACCGACAACTCAACAAGTGAACAATTAAACAAGCTCGAAGAATTTGGGTGTCATGAATTTTTCCATGAGACATTTAGCGTGGAAGAAAGTGAAGAAAATCATTCATTGGAGTCAGTGGTGGCACAAATGCAGCCCGGCGACACCTTAGTCGTTACGGAACTGCATCGTTTAGGGAAAACCACCAGACAACTGACCGATCTCACTGATCTATTAAAACAGCGAGAGCTTCATCTGGTTTCACTGGCAGAACAAATCGATACCCGCGGTCCGATGGGACAGGTTTACTTCAATTTAATGGAAGGACTTGCGATCATGGAACGCTCACTCATCAAAGAGCGCACGCTGGTCGGCTTAAATAAAGCCCGCAAAAAAGGCAAAATTGGCGGTCGTCCAAAAATCGATCCGAAAACGATCAAAAAAATCCGTCAATTGTACTACGAGAAAAAAGAAACGATTCAATATATTTCTGAAAAATGCGGTGTTTCTGTAGGTACATGCTATAAATACATAAAATTATCCGAAGAAGAATGGAACAAGTTACGTTCATAGTTGTCGACTCCCCCTAGAACAGCATGAAACAAAAGCGGTCCTCTTTTTAATGATCCCCTTTTGTTTTTCCTTAAGAATGGCGTTTTCCCCCAGCTTTTCCTCCAAAACCATGGAAATTCTTTGAGAAAGAGTGTACAATAAATACGGAATTGAAAATTTCAGAAAAATATCGAATATCTAAAGGAGAGTTTTACATGCCAAAATTAGTATTTTCTCGTCATGGACTAAGCGAATGGAACAAATTAAACCAGTTTACCGGTTGGGCTGATGTTGATCTAGCGCCAGAAGGTGTCGAAGAAGCAATCGAAGGCGGACGTAAAATCAAAGAAGCAGGCATCGAATTTGACGTTGCTTACACATCTGTTTTAACTCGTGCCATCAAAACTTGTAATTACATTTTAGAATATTCTGATCAACTTTGGGTACCAACGATCAAATCATGGCGCTTAAACGAACGTCATTACGGTAAATTACAAGGTTTAAATAAAAAAGAAACTGCTGAAAAATACGGTGACGAACAAGTACACATCTGGCGTCGTTCTTACGATGTTTTACCTCCATTGATGGAAGCTTCAGATGAAGGTTCTGCTGCAAACGACCGTCGTTATGCAATGCTTGACCCTCGCGACGTACCTGGTGGAGAAAACTTAAAAGTTACTTTAGAACGTGCATTGCCTTTCTGGCAAGATGAAATCGCCCCAGCATTAAAAGACGACAAAACTGTCTTAGTTGCGGCTCACGGAAACTCTCTACGTGCATTAGCAAAACATATCGAAGGTATTTCTGACGAAGATATCATGGATCTTGAGATCCCAACTGGTCAACCACTTGTTTATGAATTGAACGATGATTTGACTGTTGCGAAAAAATACTACTTATAAGCCTCGCTTATCGCTGCCCTTTTTTAAAAAAGGGCAGTTTTTTTATTGGCAATTCCTCCCCCCTCTTTTATAATTGAGGGCGTACTCGAAAGGAGCTTATTATGAAACTAGTCAAAAATGATACCGTTTTATTTTTAGGTGACAGCATCACAGATTGCGATCGTGATCGCCAAGATCCCCACGATTTAGGACATGGGTTTGCCCGTCTCGTTGCCGATCAGCTGGCAGAAACATTCCCCACTGCAGGATTTACCTTTTATAATCGGGGGATCGGCGGCAACAAAGCTGCCGACGTCTTAGCCCGTCTCCAAGAAGATTGCCTTCAATTAGCACCTGACGTCTTGATCTTTATGATTGGGATCAACGACACGTGGCACAATGCCGGTGGTCCCGATTTTGGTTCAGAAGAGGCCGCAACGTCCTTTGAGGAAACCTACCGTCAAATTCTGGAACAAGTGACCCAACAGGGGATCACGCGTATTTTCTTGCTGGAACCTTTTGTTTTGCCATATCCTGAGGATCGCCAAACTTGGCGGATCGATCTTGATCCGAAAATCCAAATCGTTCGTCACTTAGCTGCCGCCTTTCATTGTCAGCTGCTGCCGCTGGATGGCTTGTTTGCCGAAGCTGCCGTTGCTAGCTCCCCGCAGGCACTGACAGGCGATGACGGTGTGCACCCCACTCCTGCTGGACACGCCTTGATTGCAGATCAGCTAATGGCCCGTTTGGCTTTTTCTTCTGAAGGGTAAATAAACAGACCGCTCCGCGACAACCAAGTCGCAGGAACGGTCTTTTTTATGATTAAAGATAGGTTGAAGGAGTCAAGGAATCTTGGTAGATTGCGATCACGTCTTCTTCTTGCAGCGGTACATACGCATTTGTTGCAATAGAGCTGAATTGAACTGCTTGAGCCGCCATTTCAGCAAAATGGGTGTCATCGGCGATCCCTACTTCTGGCAAAGTCATCGGAATATCGCAAGAAGCAAAAAAGTCATACAGTTTTTGAATCCCCATTCGGGCAGCTAATTCTGGCACTGCTTCTTGGACACCAAAGACTTCTCTAGCAAACCGCGCAAATTTCGGCGCCGTTTCTTCATTCAATACATGAAGCATCCAGCGTGGGGTCAGGATCGCTAAGCCGATGCCATGGGTAATGTCATAAAACGCACTCAACTCATGCTCCATCGCATGACAAGACCAAGCACCACCCTTGCCACTTCCAGTCAAACCATTTAAGGCTAAGGTGCTCGCCCACATCAAATTCGCCCGTGCATCATAGTCTGTGGGGTCATTTAATGCGATGGGCAGATTTTTAATGACTGCTTTTAGCAATCCTTCTGCTACACCGTCTTGGACATCTGTTCCTTCTGTTTTACTGAAATAATTTTCAATCAGATGGCTCATGATATCCGCTGAACCGGCAGCCGTTTGATAGCGACTGACACTAAAGGTCGTTGTTGGATCTAAAAAAGATACTTTCGGTAAAAATTCGGGTCCGTGAACACCAAGTTTTTGTTTCGTTTCTAGATTAGAGATCACCGCGCCGCGATTCATTTCACTGCCAGTAGCCGCAAGGGTCAAGATCGTTACTAATGGAATCGCTGGTCCTTGATAGCTTCTGGAAAGAACTAAGTCCCAAGGCTCTTGCTCACTGCAAGCCGCCCCAGCGATCACTTTGCTGCAATCAATTACAGAACCGCCGCCAACAGCTAAAATGACGTCGATCTTTTCTGAACGACAAAGAGCGGCTCCTTGACGAACGGTTTCGATTCGTGGATTTGGATCGACACCAGTCAATTCAGTGACTTGATTGCCGTTGGCAGTCAATTGCGCCATGACTGCATCGTACAAACCGTTTTTCTTGATACTGCCGCCACCATAGACTAGCAAGACGTTTTTTCCAAATGTATTCAGTACTTCTGGCAGCTCGTTCAGACGGTCTTTCCCAAAACGAATGTCCGTCGTTACATGAAACGTAAAATTATTCATTGTCTCGTCTCCTTTTTACACCTTTTCTTTTCATTAAACCATTTTCTGGCAAAAGTGCAACGCTTCTTCGTGGCTTTTTGCCAACAAAAAAAGATAACACATTCTCGGTTGCATGCAAACCAATACGATTTGGCTGCTTGCTCTATCAAAAGCAAGCAGCCTTCGCATCGTTCATGCACCGATCCTGCGGTATCTTTTTTACGCGATCGCTGTTTCTAAGCCAACTTTGATCATGTCGTTAAATGTCGTTTGTCTTTCTTCTGGCGTTGTTTCTTCTCCAGTGATGATGTGGTCGCTGACGGTGCAGATCGCTAAAGTTTGAACGTGGAATTTCGCCCCTAAATAGTATAAGGCTGCGGCTTCCATCTCAACACCCATCACCCCAAGGTCTGCCAACTGTAACGTTTCCGTCATGTCATCTTTGTAGAAGGTATCTTCAGATAAGATGTTACCGACGTGAGTCGTAAATCCTGATTCAATCGCTGTATCATAGGCTTTACGCAACAGTGCAAAGTCAGCGATTGGTGGGAAATGGAAACTTTGAAAGTTTTTTGCCACCATCGATGAACTTGTGGCTGCCGCTTGAGCAATCACAAGATCACGCACGTGGACATCTTTTGAGATGGCACCACACGTACCGACCCGAATCAATTTCTTCACGCCGTAAGAGTTGATCAATTCATGGGCATAGATGCTCGCTGAAGGCATGCCCATGCCGGTTCCTTGGACAGAGACCCGCTCGCCCTTATAAACGCCTGTATAGCCCAACATTCCCCGAACGTTGTTGTAACAGATCGGGTCTTCTAAAAATGTTTCAGCAATATATTTTGCCCGCAGTGGATCACCTGGTAACAAGATTTTGTCTGCGATCTCGCCTGCTTTTGCTTCGATATGAACGCTCATTCGTTTTTCTCCTTTGGTCTGCTTTTTATAGTACTGCTAACGTTTCTTTGATCAACGCTTTAAATTCTGCCTTGACCCGTTCCGTCGTTTCCACGACTTCTTCATGATTCAAGCTCGCTTGCATACCAGCAGCCAAGTTTGTGATACAAGAAACACCCAAGACTTTCAAGCCACTGTGAACAGCAACGATCACTTCTGGGACAGTCGACATACCGACAGCATCGGCACCGATCGTCCGAGCAAAGCGGATCTCTGCTGGCGTTTCATACGTAGGACCTGAGAAGCCCATATAGACGCCTTCTTTTAAGTGCAATCCTTTTGATGCACCAACTTTTTGTGCCGCTTCCCGATAAGGCGAATGGTAGGCTTGGCTCATATCTGGGAAACGCGGACCCATTTCTTCTTCGTTTTCACCAATCAGTGGGTTGTCCCCCATAAAGTTGATTTGATCGGTGATCAACATCAAGTCTCCCGGCTGGAAGCTTTCGTTTACGCCGCCACAGGCATTGGTCACGACTAAAGAGTGAGCTTTCAATGCCGCCATCACACGGACGGGGTAAGTAACCGTCTGCATCGAATGGCCTTCATAATAATGGAATCGTCCTTGCATCGCTAAGACTTTTTTCCCAGCTAATGTTCCATAGACCAATTGTCCTGCATGACCAACCACTGTCGAAACAGGAAAATGCGGGATATCGTTGTAAGGCAACACGATTGGGTTTTCGATCTCATCGGCTAATTCACCTAAGCCAGATCCTAAAATCAACCCAAATTCCACTTCACCGACGCCGCTTTCTTGGATAAATGCCGTTGTTTCTTGTAATTTCTCATGTAACGTTGTCATTTCATCACCTCTAGTTTAAATGTTGTAAAAAGCTTGTTCCGTTTTCTGTAGCTGAAACACCAAAGTTTTCAGCGATCGTTGCGGAAATATCCGCATAGTAGCCTTGTGGCAATTTGCCTTGGCCTTGGAATTTCTTGCTGTACGCTAATAATGGCACATATTCTCTCGTGTGATCCGTTCCCGTAAAGGTTGGGTCATTGCCGTGGTCAGCTGTGATCAACAACAGATCCTCGTCTCCCATTGCTTCTAAAAGCTCTGGAATACGCAAATCAAAATCTTCAATGGCATGGGCATACCCTACGACATCGCGACGGTGACCATAAAGCGCATCGAAGTCGACCAAGTTCGTAAAGCTTAGACCTGTAAAGTCTTGTTTCATCACCTTCAGTAACTGATCCACACCGTCCATATTGCTCTTCGTCCGTACAGAATCGGTGATTCCTTGTCCGTTGAAGATATCATTGATCTTCCCAACGGCGATCACGTCTTTTCCAGCTTCTTTCAAGGAATCTAATACTGTATGGCCAAATGGATCGAGTGCGTAGTCATGACGATTGCTCGTACGAGTAAAGTTTCCAGGCTCACCGACATACGGACGCGCGATGATGCGGCCGATCATATATGGCTCATCTTTCGTGATGTCCCGAACGTACTGACAAATACGATACAATTCTTCTAATGGAATGATTTCCTCATGCGCAGCGATCTGCAACACTGGGTCAGCCGAGGTGTAAACGATCAAATCGCCTGTCTTCATTTGATGTTCGCCGAAGTCATCAATGACTGCTGTCCCTGAGTACGGCGCATTGCAGACGATTTTACGTCCAGAGAACGCTTCGATCTGTTGCAACAATTCATCGGGAAACCCATCGGGAAATACGCGGAAAGGTTTTTGGATATTCAAGCCCATGATCTCCCAGTGCCCCGTCATCGTATCTTTCCCAACGGAAACTTCTTCCAATTTGGTTGCATACCCATCATGGTCAGCTACCGCCTTCACGCCTTCTAAAGGACGGATCGTCCCTAGGCCTAATTGTTCCAAGTGAGGGATCGTCAAGCCTGCTTCTTTTGCAATATGGCCTAACGTATCTGAACCGACATCACCAAAAGCTGCCGCATCAGGTGCTTCACCAATTCCGACTGAATCCATCACGATCAAGTGTACACGTTTAAACATTCTATTCCCTACTTTCTTTATTTTATGCTTTTACAAGCGGATCTACTACCTCTATCATACTAAACTTAAGCAAAAATTGCGCTGGGTTGCTTTGGAAATTTCCTGATGCGTTCCTTTCACCCAGAGGATAGAAAAAGGGCAGGACACAGCAACACATTCATGTCCCATAGCCCCACCCTTTCATACTGAAAAATTATTTAGATTTAATGTAGTTCTTCCCGTTAGCTTTCGGACCAGCGGCTTTTCCAAGGAAAAGAACGAGCACGATGATCGTCAAGGCATAAGGCGCAGCCTGTAAGTAAACCGCTGGAATGGAAGAGATGATTGGCAGTTGGCCACCTACGATACTGATGTTTTGCGCAAAACCGAAGAAAATCGCAGCTCCCATCGCACCAAGTGGATTCCATTTACCAAAGATCATCGCAGCCATCGAGATAAACCCTTGACCGGCGATCGTTGTCACGGCAAAGCGACCCGCGATCGATTGAGCAAACAAGGCACCGCCCATCCCGCCAAGGAAACCAGAGATCAAGACACCTGAGTAGCGCATCACGTAAACATTGATCCCTAAGGTATCCGCTGCTTGTGGATGCTCACCGACAGAACGAAGACGCAACCCAAAGCGTGTTTTGAAAATCACGAACCACGCGATCACTGAGATCAAAATAGCGAAGTACGCCGGTAAGAATGTTTGATTAAAGAAAATCGGGCCAATGATAGGAATATCTTTAAGAATCGGGAAATTGAAATACCCCAATGTCCGTTGGATGTTATCCGTTTGCCCTTTGTTGTAGATCGCTTTGACTAAGAACACGGCCAAAGCTGGTGCCATCAAGTTCATCACCGTACCACTGATGATATGGTCGGCACGGAAGTTGATGGTTGCCACCGCATGCAGCAAGGAGAAAACCACACCGACCAGTCCGCCGACGAGCATCCCTAACCACGGTGTCCACGCACCAAATTGTGACGCAAATTCAATATTGAAAACAATCGAGCTAAAAGCACCCATAACCATGATTCCTTCAAGACCCACGTTAACGATCCCGCTGCGCTCTGAGAACACGCCACCTAGCGCCGTCAAAATCAGAGGAGACGCATAAATCAATGTTTGAGTGACGATCGAAGAAATTAAACTAATATCCATTAGATGGTTCCTCCTTCCTGATCTTGATCGTTTGGTTGGGCTTCAATCTCCTGTACGACCAGCGCTTCTTTTTTGCCGTCAAAGATTTTTGCCAACAAGAAACGAATCACAAAGCTGATCGCTACGAAGAAAATAATAATTGCGATATTGACATCGACTAATTCAGATGGAATACCTGCAAACTGCATGCCTTGTCCACCTAATTTCAAAATACTGAACAAGAGGGCTGAAAGCAAGATTCCGATCGATGAGCCGCTTCCTAACAAGGATACAGCCATACCGTCAAACCCGATGCTCAATGATGACCCTTGAACGAAGAAGTTTTCAAACGTTCCTAGTCCTTGAACGACTCCACCTAATCCAGCAAGCGTTCCAGAGATGATCATGGAGATAATGATCGTCCGTTTGCTGCTCATCCCCGCATATTCAGAAGCGCTTGGGTTCAAGCCCACCGCACGGATTTCATAACCAAGAGTGGTTTTTTTCATCAAGAACCAAACCAAAACTAAGAAGATCAAGGCTAAGAAGATCCCTAAGTTCAAGCGAGAGTTGCTCGTGATGCTTGCTAGAAACGGCGTCTGCATGGAGGCATTTTCCCCCACCATTTTTGTGACCCCTTTTGTCGTGATCATGGATTCGCTCATCACATTATTGACTAAATGGTTCCCCGTATAAAGCAAGATATAGTTCATCATGATCGTCACGATGACTTCACTTGTTCCAAAGAATGCCCGTAGGAAACCAGGAATCGCAGCTGCGATCGCCCCGCATAAAGCCCCTACGATCACGGCTAATGGCAAGACCACCAACCGAGGCGCATCTGGCATCGCTAGTGCGACCCAGATACTGGCAACCCAACCTGCTAGCGCTTGACCAGAAAGACCGATATTGAAGAATCCGGCTGAGTTTGCAACGGCAAACCCCAGAGCGGTAAAGATCAATGGTCCTGCTGTAACAAAAATCTCACCAATGTTGCGGGCATTTAACCCACCTGTTTGTCCGTTGATAAAAACGGTCCGAAACATTTGTGTATACCCTGTGATTGGGCTGTAGCCGAAGGCCGCCATGATGATCCCGCCAAGGACGAATCCCAACAAGACAGCGATGATCGGCACTAATATATTGCGGATCTTTTCTTTGCGGTTATTCAACCGAACCACCTACTTCCTCCATTTGCAGCTCTCGTCTTGCTTCCTCCAAGGAGTACCCTGCCATCAACAAGCCAAGCTCTTTCTCTGATGTTTCTTTCGGATCAACGACCCCAACGATCTCACCAGCATGAATAACAGCAATGCGGTCTGATACATTCAAAATTTCATCTAATTCAAAGCTGACTAACAACACCGCTTTGAATTTATCCCGCTGTTCAATCAAGCGTTTGTGGATAAATTCGATCGCTCCAACATCCAACCCACGGGTCGGATTGGCAACGATCAATAGATCAGGATCGCGGCTGATTTCTCGTGCGATGATCGCTTTTTGTTGATTCCCGCCGGACAATGCCCGTGCTGGTACGATCTCGTTGACTGTTCGTACGTCAAATTCTTGAATCAAGTCACGAGCAAACTCGTTGATCTCTCCGTAATCCAAGACACCTGCATTACTCAAAGGTTTTTTGTAGTAGGTTTGCAAGGCGATGTTTTCTGATAACATCATATCCAAGACAAGCCCGTATTTATGGCGGTCTTCTGGCACATGACCAACGCCGGCTTCGGTGACTTTCCGAGGCTTGAAGTTAGTGATGTCATCACCATTCAGCAAGACCTTGCCGCTTTCGACTTTCCGTAAACCAGTGATGGCTTGTAACAGCTCTGATTGCCCATTGCCATCGATCCCAGCAATCCCCAATACTTCACCTGCACGTACTTCTAAGCTTAAGTTTTTTACTGCTTCTAAGCCACGGTTTTCTTTTACAACTAAGTTTTCAACAGAAAGCACGACTTCTTTTGGTGACGCTTCTTTCTTCGGTGTCTTGAAGGACACAGAACGACCAACCATCATATCGGCCAACTGTTGTGAGCTGACGTCTTTGACATTGACAGTGCCGATCCCTTGTCCCCGACGGATAACTGTACAACGGTCTGCCACCGCTTTGATCTCATCCAGTTTGTGGGTGATCAAGATGATTGATTTGCCTTCACGCACCAATCCGCGCATGATCTCGATAAGCTCTTCGATTTCTTGCGGTGTCAAAACTGCCGTTGGTTCATCAAAAATCAATACATCTGCGCCGCGGTAAAGAGTCTTCAAGATCTCTACCCGTTGTTCCATCCCGACAGAGATGTCACGCACATAAGCATCTGGATCAACCGATAAACCATATTGTTCAGAAACTTTTTTGATTTCTTTGCGGGCTTTCTTGCGATCTAACACACCGAGATGATGGGGTTCGCTCCCCAAAATGATATTTTCTGTTACAGTAAAGGCGTCTACCAGCATGAAATGCTGATGCACCATCCCGATCCCCAATTTGTTTGCTGCGGTCGGACTCGTGATATTCACTTTTTCACCATTCATCCAGATTTCACCAGATGTTGGTTCCAATAATCCTGACAGCATATTCATCAAGGTCGACTTGCCCGCTCCATTTTCACCAAGCAATGCGTGGATTTCTCCTGGCCTTACTTGCAAGTTGACATCGTCATTGGCTTTGAACGTTCCAAACTCTTTGGTGATATGACGCATTTCTACAACATATTTTTCCTCAGCCAAATTACTCACATCCTTACTTTCTAATTCGCTTATACAAACCATTCGTCATGTCAAAAAAATAATTGCTATTGCTTAGGATGATTACTATCCTCATGAAAACCCGTAGCTTTCATCAACATAGTAATCCAACAACGATCATCTTGCCCTAAACTAGGGCAAGATAACCGAAAAGAACAACTTTATTTTTCAGGTGTTTCTGGTACTTCTACTTTGCCGTCGATCACGTCTTGTTTCGCTGTTTCGATCGCTGCTTTGGCATCATCTGAAAGGAACCCTTCAGTAATGTCTACACCGCCATCTTTCAAGCCGTAAACAATGTGTTCGCCGCCAGGGAAGTTGTCTTCTAACGCACGAGTTGAGATATCTTGTACCGCTGCGCCAACACCTTTCAATGTTGAAGCCAATGTGAAGTTATCTTCTTTGCCGTCAGCAGTTGTGTATTTTCCTTCGTCTTGTTGATCGCTATCCACACCGATGACCCAAACTTTTTTGTCTTCTAGGTCTGCTTCGTTCAATTGTTCATTGATTGCTTTTGCTTCTTGGAAGACACCTGCACCAGTACCACCAGATGCGTGGAAGATTACGTCAACGCCACTTTGGTACATTGAAGCTGCCAATGCTTTCCCTTTAGCAGGATCACCAAATGATGCTGCATATTGAGGATCAACCGTGATTTCTTTGCCTAATTTTTCAGCTGCGTCTTGAACGCCCTTCATGAAACCAGCTTCGAAACGGTCGATAACGACGCCTTCTTCACCACCGATGAAGCCGACTTTGTTTGTTTTGGTTGTATACGCTGCGGCAAAACCAGCTAAGTAAGCTGCTTCGTTATCTTTAAATGTTGCTGAAACAACGTTGTCTTTGCCTTCGATCACATCATCGATGATCCCGAATTGTGTATCAGGGTTTTGGTCAGCTGCTGCTGCGATTGAATCTTTCAATAAGTAACCTACACCGAAAACTGTTTTGAAACCATTTTGAACGGCACCATTTACGTTGGTTGTGTATTCTGAAGCTTCATTTGATTGCACGTAGTCATAACCACCAGCACCGCGAGCGATCCCGTGTTCCTCACCCCATGCTTCTAAGCCTTCCCACGCTGATTGGTTGAATGAACGGTCATCCACCCCACCGATATCGGTAACGATTGCGACACTATGCGCTGCATCAGTCGTACCGTCTGCAGAACCTCCGCCAGTTGAATCAGTTGAACCTGAATTTCCTCCGCCACAAGCACCAAGTAAAGTCAACCCAGCTACTGCAACAATACCTAAACTAAATAATTTTGCTTTTTTCATTGCTGTAAAGCCCCCTAAAAATATAGTTTTTTTCAACAGCCGCATCGACTGAATGAACATGGTTTATAAATCTTTGTTCGTGAAGTAATAA
Source organism: Enterococcus sp. 5B3_DIV0040 (assembly GCF_002140755.1). Lineage (NCBI taxonomy): Bacteria > Bacillati > Bacillota > Bacilli > Lactobacillales > Enterococcaceae > Enterococcus > Enterococcus sp. 5B3_DIV0040. Next base: position 543,909 of record NZ_NGLC01000002.1, on the reverse strand, counting down.
GGCAATAGGCCTTCTACCGTGGTTTCTTTGATGACACCATCATCGCCGACTAAGGTCACCGGCATATCTGGCGCACAAAATTCCACCATGACCTGGCGGCAAGCACCGCAAGGAGAGATCGGTTCTGGCGTATGACCCGCCACAACCAAATGTTGAAACTCTTTTTCGCCTTCAGAAACGGCTTTGAAAAAAGCGGTTCGTTCTGCGCAATTTGTTAAGCCATATGAGGCATTTTCAATGTTGATCCCTTGATATATCGTACCATTTTTGGCAACGAGACAAGCACCGACCGGAAACTTAGAGTACGGCACATACGCTTTATCTAAGGCGGAAACGGCGGTGTCGATCCACTCTTTTTTCGCTATTGTCATTGTCTTCCCCGCTCTTATTTTTATTTTTTGCTATTTTACTTAATAATGCTAAGCTTAGTAGCCAGCACCTGTTGAGCCAGTCACGATAGCAACACTTGCGCTTGTTCCTAAGCGGTTTGCGCCCGCTTCGACCATAGCTGCTGCTTCTGCTTCGTTGTGGATACCACCAGAAGCTTTGACACCCATTTCTGGTCCTACTGTTTCACGCATCAAGCGAACATCTTCAACGACTGCCCCACCAGTTGAAAAGCCAGTTGAGGTTTTCACGAAATCTGCACCAGCTGCTTTGGCTAATTCACAGGCTTTGACGATTTCTTCGTTGTTTAATAACGCTGTTTCAATGATTACTTTGACAAGCGCTTTGTCTTTGGCTGCTTCAACGACTGCTTCGATGTCTGCTTGAACTTTTTTGTATTGTTTTGATTTCAAGGCACCTACGTTGATTACCATATCGACTTCATCTGCGCCGTTTTTGATCGCATCTGTTGTTTCATAAGCTTTGACCTCAGATGTGTTTGCCCCTAAAGGAAAACCGATCACGGTACAAACAGCCGTTGGTTCGCCTTGTAATTTTTCTGCTGCTAATGAAACCCACGTTGGATTGATGCAGACAGAATAGAAGTGATAGGTTTTTGCCTCTTCGATGATTCGTAAAACATCTTCCTCCGTTGCGTCTGCTTTCAAAATCGTGTGGTCGATCATGCGATTCAATTCCATTTTTATTCGCTCCTTATTCTGTAATAATGTCATGGATCAATGGCGGTTCTGCGCCATCTTCCCCAATTTCAATATTTTGGTCGATCAATGCTTTGACATCCTCGATTGCTTCGGTATTGCTATAGATCGTCAATAGCGATTCCCCTTTGCTTACGGATTCGCCAACTTTCTTATGCAATTTGATGCCCACGGCATGGTCGATGTCTTCGTCTTTGGTCTTACGACCTGCCCCTAACATCATCGCCGCGATCCCTAGCTCATTGGCAACTAATTTCGTCACCACGCCGCTAGTTTTCGCTGGGACTTCCACTTCATATTTCGCTGTCAAAATCTTGCTCGGGTCATCGATCACTGTAGCGTCTCCGCCTTGGTCTGTGATCATCTGTCTGAATTTTTCTAACGCTTTGCCTGAATGCAGGGCTTCTTCCAACAGTTGGCGTGCTTCTTCCAATGAATCAGCTTTTTTCGCTAAAACGACCATTTGGCTGCCCAGTGCATAGCACATTTCTTCCAAGTCTTTCGGTCCTTTTCCTTGCAGCGTCTCAATGGCTTCCACCACTTCCAAACTGTTGCCGATCGCTTCCCCTAAAGGCTGTGACATATCAGAAATGACTGCCATCGTTTGGCGATTTGCCAATTTTCCGATGCGGACCATCGTTTGGGCTAAGCGTTTGGCATCCTCCAAGTTTTTCATAAAGGCGCCATCGCCTGTGGTTACGTCTAACACGATCGCATCGGCACCTGCCGCGATTTTTTTACTCATGATCGAGCTGGCGATCAATGGGATCGAACTAACCGTTGCCGTCACATCTCGTAAGGCATACAGTTTTTTGTCTGCAGGAGCTAAATCTCCTGATTGACCGATCACGGCCACTTTGCTTTCATTGACTAATCGGATAAAGTCGGCTTCAGAAAGCTCGATTTTAAATCCAGGGATCGCTTCAAGCTTGTCTAACGTCCCACCAGTATAGCCTAAGCCGCGCCCAGACATTTTCGCAACTGGTACGCCAACACTAGCCACTAAGGGCGCTAAGATCAATGTGGTCGTATCACCAACACCGCCAGTCGAATGCTTATCGACTTTGATTCCTTCAATTGAGGATAGGTCGATCACTTCACCAGAATTTGCCATTGCTAGCGTTAAGTTCGTGATTTCTTCATCTGTCATATCTACATAAAAAATAGCCATCAACAAGGCACTCATTTGATAATCTGGAATACTTCCTTCAGTATACGCAGTTACAATGTAGTCAATTTCTTCCTTCGTCAATGACTTGCCGTCACGTTTCTTTTCAATTAAATCCACCATTCGCATCGAAATGACCCTCGCTTCCTTTAACATTATACAATAATTTTTCGTAGGGTAAACCACTTTAGTAAAACAGTTTACTAAATATCGCAAAACTATGAAAACACTTACAAGAAGAAATATACCGCATTATTTCTCGCTTGTCAATGTCTTCACGCTCTCACGAATAATTAATTTTGTATCAAAAATCTTATTTGGAATTCGCCGTGTCGGAAACTCAATGGCGTCCACTAAAAACTTCGCTGCGGTAAACCCGATCTCAAAAGTCGGCTGCATGACCGTGGTAAGCGGTGGTGTGATGTATTCCGATAATTTCAAGGCATCAAAGCCGATCACCGAGTAGTCTTCTGGTACTTTTTTGCCCGCCTCATAAATCGCTTGATAACAGCCGATCGCCATAGCATCGTTGCCACAGAAGAACGCTGTGATCTCTTTGTACTTCAATAATTCCTTCGTTGCTTCGTACCCGCCAGTAACCGTTAATTCAGCATTTTCCACATATCGGCCTTTAAAAGGGATCTGATGATCCTTTAAGGCATGGCGATAGCCATTGAACCGTTCCTCTAATTGATAGTAGCCGGTGATTTCTTTGAGCATCGCAATGTTGCGGTGACCATTTTTGATCAAATAGCTGACGGCTTGGTAGGCGCCTTCGTATTCTTTCACGATCAAACGACCATTGTCCCGCTGATTGATCCCACGATCGACTAAAATAATTGGTCGGTCATCAAAGAACCCGCTCTTCAAGGAATAATCCTCTGGCAGCAAATGCGGCGTCGCTAATAAGATGCCATCTACCGAACGATGAGACAGTTCATTCAAATATTGAACCTCTTTTTCTTGGCTGTGGCGCGAATTGCATAACACTAGCATGTAACCTAGTGGATTGAAATAACTTTCCGCCCCTTCAATGACTTTAGAGAAAAAGAAATCCGTCACATCAGGCACGATCATTCCGATCGTTTTTGAATGGCGGTTGATAAGATTCGAAGCAAAAAAATCCGGCTTATAGTGATATTTATTTACGATATCTAAGACCCGCTTTCGGGTTTCTTCACTAAAACGGCTGCCTTTATTGTTTAGGATCTGCGACACGGTCGTGACAGAGACGCCAGCCATTTCAGCAATCTGTTTAATCGTCAATTTCATCTGCTTCTCTCCTCTCTTGCCTAAAGTGTAGCAAATTTTTCTCAAAAAAAATAGCACACTTTCAACAAGTGTGCGACTTTCTCTTTCGTTGATCAAAAATGGCCCGATGATACAGACAGCTCTTTTAGCGGAGCTGCGATTGCCCCAAAGGCTGATGACAACAGGCTTTTTGAGAAACCAACTGGTCCAGTTGCCGCTAACCAGTGCTTGTCTTAGCGATGCCTTTGATCTGTTGAGAATCAAGGAGCAGCTACGCTTCTTTTACGCTTTGAATGATGTAATAGCCTTTGTCTTTTTTGATGATTTCGGCATTGCCAAAGGTCTCTTGCATTTTCTTTTGAGCACTCGGCGCCCCTTGTTTCTTTTGGATCACGATCGTTAAAGTCCCGCCTGCTTTAAGCAAAGGAAACGCCCCCGTCAAAATCTCATGAACGACTTCTTTTCCTGCCCGAATCGGCGGATTGCTGAGGATCGCCGCATAAGCAGGTTGATTTAATTGGGCATAGATATTGGATTGATGGATATCTACCTGTTCAATGCCGTTACGCTGGGCATTGCCTTTTGCCAAATCCACTGCCCGCTGATTGATATCGATCATCTCGACAGGTCGTTGACTCGCATAAGCTAACGCTAAGCCAACAGGTCCATAGCCGCACCCAACGTCCAGCAGACTTCCTTCTGGTAGCTCCCCCCACTCAAACGCATCGATCAACACCCGCGAGCCATAGTCCACCGTGTCACGGGAAAACACCCCGCTATCTGTCACAAAATGAAAGTTCTTTCCTCTTAATTCAAACGACCACTGTTCAAAATCATGGGCCGTATCAGGATTTTCTGTATAGTAATGATTACTCATGGTTATGCTCCTTTCTTCTATCTCCTCTTCGCTTGTTTTTTCTACTGGTTTCTACTAGTTTTTCCTTGTTTCTTCTATTCGAACGAGTGTACGTAGTGAAATCACCAGTAAAAAAGCCCTGCAAGATTTGTCTGCTGCTTCTTTCTAATCATACCGAAAAACAGTCAGAAGTAAACGCCCAGCAAAAAAAACAACGAAAAAACAGTTTTTTGTTGTTTCTGCAAAGGAAATCATGTCTTTTTTCCAAGTTCCGCAAGTTTCTATGGTAAAATACTTTCGAACAGTGGCCCGTCGCTTCTAACAGAAACCGATGATGCCGCAAAAAAGGAGCCTACTATGCAAGAAACCATGAATTTTTATCAAATTCCTCGTGAGCAATGGCAAGGGTTTTATACGAACGGCATGATGCCTTTCACTCAAGAAGAATTGGATAATATCAAAAGTTTGAACGACCGGATCTCGGTCCAAGATGTGGAAGATGTTTACGTGCCTTTGTGCCATCTGATCCATCTTTATATGAAAGAGTTTGAATCATTGACCCTCAGCAAGGGACTCTTTTTACACCGCTACGTCAAAATGCCGCCTTTTATCATCGGCATCGCTGGAAGTGTCGCCGTCGGCAAAAGCACCACCGCACGGCTCGTCCAAAATTTGTTGGCCCGTTTGTTTCCCCGTAGAACCGTCCAACTGATCACCACTGACGGCTTTTTGTACCCGAACGAAGTCTTGGAGGAACGCGGCAGCTTGAATCGCAAAGGATTTCCAGAAAGTTATGACATGGAAGCCTTGATCAACTTTTTGAATGCGGTCAAATCAGGAGAACCAGACATTCAGATCCCTGTCTACTCCCATGAAGTCTACAATATTATTCCTGATACGTATGAAACGATCAGTCAACCAGATATCTTGATCGTGGAAGGCATCAATACCCTACAACTGCCTGCCAACCAACAAATCTATATCAGTGACTTTTTTGATTTTTCAATTTTCGTGGATGCCCAACCAGCACTGATCGAAAAATGGTATTTGGAACGATTTGAATCATTACTAGACACGGCCTTTCAAGATCCCAGCAATTATTATTACCAATATGCGATCGGGGATCGCAAGGAAGCGATTAAAATGGCAAAAGAAGTATGGAAAAATGTGAATTTAAAGAATTTACACGAGTATATCTTGCCTACACGCAGCAGAGCCGATATAATTCTTCATAAAACAAAGCACCATTTGATCGATGAAGTGTTCTTGCGCAAGTATTGACCGCTTCATTTTTATGATTATGCTGTTGAAAAGGCCCAGCCTTTTTTCAATAAAAACTAAAAGAATTGAGGTAATTTATTGTGACAAACGTTGACACTTTGCCAAACGTCGAAAAAATTATCGTACTTGATTACGGTAGTCAGTACAACCAGCTGATTACACGCCGTATTCGTGAGTTCGGTGTTTTCTCAGAATTATTGAGCCACCGCATTACCGCTGAAGAAGTAAAAGCGATGAACCCAAAAGGGATCATCTTATCTGGCGGACCAAACAGCGTCTACGACGAGAACTCTTTCGGCATCGACGAGAAAATTTTTGAGTTAGGCATCCCAGTTTTAGGGATCTGTTACGGCATGCAGTTGATTACTTATAAATTAGGCGGAAAAGTTGAACCTGCCAAAAACCGTGAATACGGCAAAGCAGAATTGGAAGTCACTTCTGATGCAGCGGCCCTTTTCCAAAACACGCCCGCAACCCAAACCGTGTGGATGAGCCACGGGGACTTGGTCACTCAAGCACCTGCAGGCTTTGATGTCGTGGCAACGAGCAAAGATTGCCCGATTGCTTCTATCCAAGATGCCGAGCGCAAAATGTACGGTATCCAATTCCACGCAGAAGTTCGCCATTCAGAATACGGCAACGACTTATTGCGTCACTTTGCCATTGACGTTTGTCAATGTACAGGTGATTGGACAATGGACAACTTCATCGATATGGAAATCGCAAAAATCCGCGAACAAGTGGGCGACAAAAAAGTCTTGCTTGGTCTTTCCGGCGGGGTCGATTCTTCTGTCGTTGGTGTTCTTTTACAAAAAGCGATCGGCGATCAGCTGACTTGTATTTTTGTTGACCACGGCCTCTTGCGTAAAGGCGAAGCCGAGCAAGTAATGGAAAGCCTAGGCGGCAAATTCGGCTTGAACATCATCAAAGTTGATGCCAAAGAACGTTTCCTATCAAAACTTGCTGGGGTTTCTGATCCTGAAGAAAAACGCAAGATCATCGGAAATGAATTCGTGTACGTCTTCGATGATGAAGCAACCAAACTAGCTGGCGAAGAAGGCGTTTCTTTCCTTGCCCAAGGAACCCTTTATACCGACGTCATCGAATCAGGAACCGAGACTGCTCAAACCATCAAATCACACCACAATGTAGGTGGTTTACCTGAAGACATGCAATTCAAATTGATCGAACCATTGAACACCTTGTTCAAAGACGAAGTCCGTGAATTAGGGACTCAACTTGGTATGCCAGACAGCATCGTATGGCGCCAACCATTCCCTGGACCAGGTCTAGGCATTCGTGTCCTTGGCGAATTAACAGAAGAAAAACTAACGATCGTCCGCGACTCGGATGCAATCTTGCGGGAAGAAATCGCAAATGCCGGCTTAGACCGCGACATTTGGCAGTACTTCACCGTCTTACCAGGCATCCGCTCCGTCGGTGTCATGGGTGATGGCCGGACCTACGATTATACCGTCGGCATCCGTGCAGTCACTTCAATCGATGGCATGACCGCTGACTTTGCCCGCATCCCATGGGAAGTCCTACAAAAAATCAGCGTCCGCATCGTCAACGAAGTCGCACACGTCAATCGGATCGTGTACGATATTACGAGCAAACCACCTGCTACTGTGGAGTGGGAATAATCTTCAAAAAGACAGAAACCCTCTGTATCAAGGGTTTCTGTCTTTTTTTATTTTGATTCTTTCCAACAGATATTCAATACACATATCAAAATAATCGGCTATTTTAATTAATGTACTGCTTGTTCATTCAATTTCCTCGGTTTCATATTGCGTGAGAAACGCTTAATAGTTCTGCTATTTGGTGCTGTGTGACGTCATTGTCTTCTCTTATGGAACGAATATTCTTATATTTCATTAGTTAATTAAGTCGATCACGCAGCAAAATGTCTACAAAATGAAGGAGATGTTGGAACAATTACAATCTTGGAAAAGTGTGCTTGCAATCTTAGATACATTCTTTAGTGGCAAACATACGTCTTTTAAGTAATAAGAAAATTAGCAAACATTTCATTCCAATGCGCAAGTTTTCAGCATTTTCTGTGAGGATTTTTTTGACAAAACCTCGGCACTTGAAAAGTAGTTAAAAGTTAAAGGAATTAATAGTCAAAGAAAAAATCTATGTTTAGCCTTTCATCGTTTCATTTTCTAGATGACAAAAAACAGCTAGAGATTGATCCCTAGCTGCTGATGATGAGATAGATAGTATTGAACGACCTTACTCCACCACAATCACTTTATTTCCACCGTCTTTCTCCGCAAAGTTCACCGTAAATAGATCCGTCGAAGCATCATAACTGATTCCATCACTTTGAGAGACGATTTTTTGGTAGTCTTTTGGCAATTTTAAGGTCATGGTCGTCGTTGTTTGAGTTGGATCAGAAAAGGCATAGATGGTTTTGCCTTCTCTACTTGTTCTAATCAATGAAAGAGGCTTGTTAGTAGTAATATCGGCGACACTACCTCCATCATTCTGCCAAAAATTGATACCTAAATAGTCAGTTTGATCAAGTTTTACGGCTTGAACTTCCGAGGTATTGGCTAAAATCTCCAGCGGTTTTTCTTGGGCATAAGCAGTCAGTTCTGTTTCATTGATGCCTGGCAACATGACATACGCATAATGATCCTCCACGGGATTTTTGCCATGATTGATCAAGAATTTCCGATATTCTCCGGTATAAACCGCGTTACTTGGAAATGCCTCATTGATTTCTGTATAGCTGCCTGTTCGTGTTTCACTTACCACGTTTCCTGTCGTTTCTTCTGGAAAATAGTAACCGATATTGGCCTGAGAATGATTGGAGTCTAACAACAACCACTGCTTGCTGCTTGTCTCATTTGACTGATTAATGCTTCCTTGATCAGAAAGGATTTGATAAGTATACTCATCATTTAGTAAGCGATTATCCACGACCGTCTCAATAGAAGCTGTCGTATCACCAGTGATTCCCGCACCTAAAGCGACAATCTGCCCATCAATGATAAACCACGATTTTTTTGCCCGCACGTTCATAGGTAAAACATTCCCGTTATTTTTTGTACCCGTTTTGTTTAATGCCATTCCCACCGCAGCTGCACCATCATAAGCCACACCGCCTACCCACTTTTCTGGAGACGTTACCGTTGTAAAAGCTGAATTTTCATCCGCTAATTGTATGGTATCCACGGTTGTTCCTGGCAAGCGATATGGATCGACGGTCGGCCAATAACTAGAATTGAATTGAACTTGATCATCATTATAGAGGTAGAGCATCCCGTCTGCTGTATGCCACCCACGCTTGTTTTCCTTGTTGCCAGCTTCAAAGGAAGAAATACGACTGGAATATAGTCCTAAACCCACCATATAATCAGTTGTTCGTTGAACAAAGCGATCCATTGAAGCGTACAGTTTTGTTCCCGTAAAAGGTAATGCATCCCCTGTAATCGATGGGTCTGTCAAGAGATTCATCGTCATTTGTAAATCATTGAAGTCTCTTGCATTCGTCAAATAATAGTCTGGATTTTCTTTGAGCCAATATTTGGCAGCTTCACGGAATCTTTGCTGGTATTGAGTTGGTGCGAATTGGGATACGATCAGCAAATTATAAACTGTTGATGAGCCATAACCGACTTTGTTTTTGGCTGGAGCTCTTGAAATCGAACGACCATTGACCAACGGCAGCATTTCTCCTTGATAGATCAACGGCAAGAATGCTTGATCAACATTTTTGACAAACGTTTGTACGAGATCAGCGTCCATCTCAAAACTTGACCCTTGCGTGATAGCTAGAATTTGTCCCACACCCTTGATCAGTACATTTCCATAAGAACCAGTATAAGGGATCGTGTTATGCTGAATAAAGGAGCCATCTTTATAAAAACCATCGCCTTTTGTGACTAGCTGAAATACTTCTTCGATACTTGCTGAAGCTTGTGTGATTTCCCCAGCGTCCCTTTGCAAAATGCCCAAGCCTAAAACAGTAAGCGCGAGATCTATACGATTAGCACCAGAAGTCACAAAATTTGGAATAAAAGCAAGCTCAGTAAAACTGCCTTGTGTCTTCGTATACAATTGCTTGAAGGGATCTGGTACATAACTGCTGATAATGGCAGTGTATTGCTGTAATTTCTCGGACGGTAACTCAGCGCCTAAAATCATTAAAGTACTGATCAGTTTTTGCGGAACACCGATTTGCCAATCCCACCAGTTTCCATGGTACTTTTTCCCATCGTACCCTTTTCGAGTGACCATGAAATCTATCCCATCAATAATCGTCGTCGCCACTGCATTATCTTGATACAAAGAACTACCTTTCGTGCCATAGGCTAAAGCCATTTTCTGTAATTTTGTAAATTGAGTCGTTACATCCGCTGAAGCAGTATTCCCTTGTTCGAGGGGCCATAGGCTCGTTCGATCAGATGCTTTATTTATTGTTTGATACAACGCCTCAGCTTCTGAGGTGACCATCTGCACGTAATCAGCCATAGTCGAATTATTTGGATCATAGTTATCGGAAACCAGTTGATTTTGCCATTTTTCTTGCAGCTGCATAAATTCTGCTGTATGATCTTCCACGGGCAAGCTGTCGGTAGGACCGCTGCGCATCGATAATACCTTCAGCTTAGATAAATTGCCAAACAAACGGATACCCACATACCCGGACCAGTCCCCATCAATTGCCTTACCATTGGGATAGTTTACCTTTTGATTCTCATAAAATAGCTGATCATTTAAAAAGGCACGAAAACTCGAGCCCTCATACTGAAGCAAGAGTTTATATTTTTGTCCCGCAATCAAAGTAGGTCCAGAAATAGCTGTCAGCCATTTTCCACCTGGTTGACCAAGTTGCCACTGCCCATCACGATTATAAGCAAACGATTGCCACTGATCTGTCTTTTGTTCATCTGCGCGAAAGACCACCCCAATGTTCGCTTGGTCTTCATATAAAAAAGTAGTTTCAAAATCCCCTGAAGACCGCTTGGGAGCATCTTTGTTGAGCGTTACTGATTCCAGATTGGTGCCTTGTTTCGTATTACTGATCATTAAACCAGTAGAATTTTGTGCTACTTCGGCTTTCCCGACTAAATCTTGCCAAGACCCTTTCTGATTAGAAAAATCCGAGTGATAGATCGATTCTGCTTCCGGCAATTCGGGTATTTGTTCCTCGGCATTTCCAGAAAGACGAGTGGCGCTAACTACCGAATACAGCAACAAGAAACACCCCATGATCAGCAGATATTTTTTCCCTTTTTCCATCCTTTACTCCTCCTATTTTCCCGCGCAAAAGATAGCGCTATCATTTTGTGGAATGGGAAAAGAGTGAAGAAATTCATTTCCGCACTCTTTTCCATTTATTTCAGCTATTCTTAAAAGAAAACAGGTTGAATACCCTAACTGCTTATGCGATTTGCAAAACAATAACAGCAGCTGCCCATTTCCTTTTACACCATGATTCTTTCTTAACCCAAAATACCAAACGCACTCAAAACGATCGACAAGATCAAGATGATCCAAATCACTCGAGTGGAATTTAGTTTCTTTTGGCCTAACATCCAGTAGGTCAGCAAGACGAGCAAGATAGGTACAAGGGATGGCAAGATGGCATCTAACGTGTCTTGGATCACTAATTCGACACCGTCTTTTTTATAGACAAAAGGAACAGTTGCTTTGACCACCGAGGGAATCAAGGCACCAATCACTGTGACCCCTAAAACGGTTGCGGCATTGGTGAAGGCAGATAATTTGTCTTTCAAGGTCGTCACTAATTTGACCCCTTGTTTGTAACCTAGGGGTAGCAACGCTGCCCGACCAAAAAGTAACGCGATATTGGCGATGATCCAGATGACACAACCAACGACGGAACCATTTTGCGCCAATGTGCCAGCAACAGAGCCAAAGATCGTACCCCAAATCACGTGGAACAAGGAGTCACCGACACCGGCTAAGGAACCCATCAAGGCCGTTTTCAAGGCGATGATCGTTTCTTTGGCTTTGTGTCCGTCTTGTTCTTCAATCGCGACATCGATCCCCATGATCAAGTTCCCAAAGATCGCATTGGTATTGAAAAATTGATTGTGGGTCCGCAGCATATCTTGCAGCTGGGTTTCATCATGGCCATAGAATTTTTTCAAGACGGGCAGGATGCCGTAAAGGTAACCTGAACTCATCATTCGCTCATAGTTCCAGTTTAATTGGCTTGCCAAAATATAGCGCCAGCTAATGGTATTCAACTCTTTTTTTGTCAGTTTTTGATCACTCATCGCCATCATATCCTCCTTCAAAATCTCCAGCAGCTGCCGTTGCAACGGTGCCTTTTTCGCTATCTCGTTTAAAGACTAACATTGCTGCTACAAGTCCGATGATGGAAACGCCGAGCATTGGGACTTGCAGATACGCAGCTAAAAAGAAGCCTAATAACAAATAAGGAATGTAGTGCTTTGTTGGCAAGTAGCGCAACAAGATCGCTACCCCGACGACTGGCAAGACGCCACCAGCGGTTTTTAGTCCAGTCATCAGCCATTCTGGCGTGTTATCGGTAATCGTCGTAACGACTGCATCTCCAGCTAAAAGCATCAATAAAATCGGAATCGCCCGTGACAATCCCCATAAGAAAGAACCCGATAAAACTAACCGTGGGATTCGTTTGACTTGCATGTTGTCGATGGCTCTATCGATCCGGTGTAGTAGAAATACGTTACAAAAACGAGCCACGACGTCCAGTTGCAGCATCAGTAAGGACACTGGAACTGCTAAGCCGATGCCGTATTCCGCGCCGTTTCCTGAGATCACGGCAAACGCCGTTCCCAGTACTGCGCCGGTAAAATAATCTGGGACGGATGCACCACCAAATGCGGCGATCCCTAAACGCATCAACTGCAAGGTACCGCCGACCATCAAACCGGTCTTCAAGTCCCCCATGATCATTCCAGAAATCATTCCGGCGATCGCTGGTTGGGTCAACGTATTGGAAATAAGTGAATCATTAATAGCAATAAAAGCATAAACAGTAATAAGAATGATTTGATACGCTGCTAAATGCATGAATTTTCCTCCTAATTGTATGAACGAGTCTTAACTGGCTGGTTATCGATCGTTGTGTCGCCTCAGATAAATCGTGAAAAACACTCGTTTTTTGACAAATCCTTAGCTACATATTCTCCTCGATCGAAGCGCTGCCTGATTTATCCTCGTAATTTCTTCATAAAGTCGATCGATGGTTCATTGGGTACAAGCTGTGCCGTGACGGTGATGCCTTTTGCGGCGATCGCTTCAAAGATCGGCTCTTCTTCTGGCAGCACTTGAATGCTTTTGGTCACTTCCCGTGCGCCTTCTTTGTAGCTCATGTTGCCGACGTTGATCGCTTTGATCGGTCCATCTGCTTCAATATAACGCAAAACATCTTGGGGATTTTTGAAAAGTAAAAACAACCGTTGCTTGCCGTAACGACCAGCGCGAATATTCTTGGCTGCAGTTGCCACTGGAAGGACGGAAAGTCGCATCGAAGTTGGCGCTGCCATTCGTAAAGAAGATTTTTGTAATGGGTCTGCGGCGGCTTCATCATTGGCCACGATGATCCGTTGCGTGTTTAAACTGGTGGACCAGATACCGGCGACTTGTCCGTGGATCAAGCGCTCATCGATCCGACTATTGACGATATTTTCTTGCCCAGCATACGCACTGTAATCCCCTAATTCCTCTTGCTTTTCTTCTAACATTTCTTGTTCTGCCTGGTTCATTCCTGCTTTGACATCAACGATGTTTTCTTTGGCTAAGCAAAGCAGCTCGTTGATCGTCGCTCGTTGATTGACGACTGCCTCGATCACTACAGACAATGTCATTCCAGCGAAAATCGCCACTTCGTCATCCTCTAAATAATTCTTGACTGCAACGTTGCACGGGGTCCCTCCTAATAGATCCGCAATAATCAATGTTGAACCGTTAAGGGCTTTCATTTTCTCGTTCAATTCTTTTTCAAACTGCAGATTGTCACTATCTGGTCGTAATGAAACGGTGTGAACGTTTGCTTGCTGGCCTACGATCATCTCCAGACTGCTTTTGACCCCTTCCGCCATGCCGCCATGACTGATCAATACAATGTTTTCCACTAATTTCCCTCCTACTCCGTAGGTCGCCCTACTTAACATGTTATGTTTCTTGTAAGCATACTATACCACATGGCAAGCCATCCGTAAACCTAATATCTTAACATATTGAATTTTATTTTTTAGGCCTGTACAGACTGGAAAACAACATATTTTCTACAATAATTAAGTGGCAGGAAAGGATTTAACATGTTATGCTTGATGTATTCATATGGAATGGAGGGAAACCACTGTGTTGCCAAAGTATGAGCAGATCAAGCAAGATCTTTTACAAGAAATCAAAGACCATAAATTCATTCCCGGCGATAAGTTTTATTCAGAGGCGGATATCAAGCGGATGTATTCTGTTAGTTCGATCACGGCAGTCAAAGCGTTGAATGAATTGACGAGTGCTGGCTATCTGTATCGCATCCAAGGCAAAGGGACCTTTGTTTCAAAAGCAAAAGTATCTCAGAGTGTGAAGTTTTCCGACATCGAGCTGCATTCACTGGACCAAGAAAAGGTCAAGGTTCTTGCGGTGGAAGAAGGAAATGACCCCGAGATTTTGAAAGAATTAGGCTTGGCTGCCAGTGCTTCCTACTACCGAATCAAACGGGTCCGCTATTTTGGCGATGTTCCTTTCTTGGTTCACATCACTCATCTGCCGAAGAAGCTGATGAAAGAACCGATAGCCAAAAACCTCACCCGATATGCCAGTGTTTATGAGCGGGTCCGAAAAGACTTTGCGATCGACCTTTTCTCATTGGCTTCTGTTGAAACCAACGAAATCGTCTTTCCTGATGACACTGAATTGTTGAACTTATTGCAACTGAGCTTCCGAGAGCCTGCGGTCAAACAAGTCAAGCACTCCTATTTGGCAGATGGAAGTGTCGCTGAATACATCGTCAGCTACAAGCATTGGAAATATTTCAAAACAAAAATAGAAGTAGAGCCCGCGTAAATTTGGGTCTCTACTTCTATTTTTTTATTCCACGACAGGTTGATCACAGAAAACGAGTTCCTTGATCTCCACGCCATCGGTTTCAAATACCACGACTTCGTTGCTGCCTTTTTTCAAAAATTCTTTCGGACAGTATAAGGAATGCACGGGGCCACGTTGCCAATAGCGACCAATATTGGTGCCGTTGACGATAACGACGCCTTTGCCATACCCACGGCAATCGATGAACGTATCTCCTACCTCTGTCAGCGTGAAGGTCGTTTGATAAAAGGAGGGGTGTGTCGGATTTTTTCCTGCTTGATAATCGATGGCTTGTAGCTGCTCTGCGGAAAGCGTCAATGGGTAATGACGATAGCCTTGATGGAAATGAATATCTTGCATGATGCCCCCACGGATGCCTTTGGCTTGTGTAGGCCCATTCAATTTAAAGCCGTAGTTCACGCGCCCTAAGTTTTCTACTAAGACATCTAGCTCGATGGTTTCTTTATCTGGTGTCCCTTGGATCAACAGCTCCTCACCTAGCGTTTCTTGGTATTGGATCGCCTGTAATTGGCCGTCGGTAAAAATATGCAACCGATCGCTAGCTTCTACCACTTTTAATTTGTTTTCTCGATGATAGTTTTTTAACTGAACCGAATAGAGCAAATAGCCGTAGCCTGTACTGGCAGCTTCCATTGTTAGTGGATACATGTTTTCTTGCGGTGCCATCAGCTGATCTTTGATGGCCAATAACGAAACACTGTTTTCGATGGGAAAGGTTCCTAATGCCGCTAATTGCTTGGTCCGTGGGTTGGCTTGCCACACTTCGGGACAGGCTTCTTTTATGGCTTTTTGTACCTGATAGTATTTGTCGGTAGGTTCTCCTGCTTCTGTCAGTAAAGCATCGTAATCATAGCTGGACACTTGTGGTAGATCCAGCGCTCCCCGAGCGGAACAGCCGTTGTAAAAGCCAAAGTTCGTGCCTCCATGGAACATGTAGAGATTCAAGGAGCCGACTGCTAACATCTCTTTGACTTCATTGGCTAAGTCTTGACCGTCTCGCTTGATGATCGGCTCGCCCCAGCGGTTGAACCAGCCATCCCAATATTCCATGCACATGATGGGCCAGTTTTTGCCATGTTTTGCCATAAACTCTTTCATCACAGCCGCATTTTCCTTGGAACGGCTGCCGAAATTGCCTGTGACAAAGACGTCGTCTTCAATCAATGTCCCAGCGTCCAAGACTTCTTCCCATGCCCCATCTGAAGTAAACAAGGGTACATCGATGCCGCATTCTTCCATCAACTCTTTGGTCTGGCGCAAATACGTTTTTTCCATTCCATAAGAGCCGTACTCATTCTCCACCTGCATCATGATCACTGGACCCCCATGGGTGATCTGCAACGGCACAAGCTTTGGGAGCAAGACCTGGAAATAGTTACGCACCTTTGCCATGAAGCGTGGGTCGGTTGAGCGCAACCGCATCGGTTCGTTTAACAGCCAAGCTGGCAACCCGCCAAATTCCCATTCAGCACAAATGTAGACGGAAGGCCGCAAAATGACCATCAAGCCTAGCGCTTGGGCTTGCTTTACAAAAGCACAGATGTCTTTCATTCCTTCAAAGTCGTAGACTCCTTCACGAGGTTCGTGGAGATTCCAAGGAATGTAGGTCTCAACTGTGTTGGCTCCCAGTGCTTTTAGATTGTAGAGGCTATCTGTCCATTGCGCCGGTGTCATGCGGAAATAATGGATCGCTCCGCTGATCAATTTGATTGGTTTTCCATCTAACAAAAAATCTTCTTTTATCTCAAACGTTCGCATGTCGTCTTCCCCTTTACCAGTATCTTCGCCAATTAGGCAATGCCAATCGGATCAATCCTTCTAAATAGAAATAGTCTCCCCAAAGATTGGGTTCATCGATGCCTTTGCCTTCCGCATGAGCATACACACCATGCAGCAATAAGCCTTCATTTTCTGGCACTTGGCTCGCTGCATATTGCTCGCCTAATTGGTAAAGCATCCCCTTAGCGATTTTTTTAGCATCAGGATACGCACCCATTTTCTCTGCTTCCAACAAGCCACAAGCTGCGATCGCTAAAGCTGAGCTGTCTTTTTCAGCAGGATGTTGGTCGTTAAAATCAAAGTCCCAATACGGCACGAGATCTGCGGGTAAATGAGCCAAAAACACCTCCACGATCTGCGGATAATTTTCTGGAAAAGGCTGGCTATGCAAGTAGCTTTCATTCAAAGGAAGCCCTAAAATCGCCCAGCTTTGCCCTCGTGCCCAAATCGATTGGTCGCTGTTTCCTTGATGCGTCGCCCCGTGACTTGGCTGCCCCGTTTCAGGATCGAAATAATACGTATGAAAGGTGGTGGCGTCATTTTTGATGACAGTCTTTCGCACTGTCTGATAATGCTTACTCGCGGCCTCTGCGTAACGAGTCTCTCCCGACAATTGGGTTGCTGCAAATAAAAGCGGCAAGTTCAGTAGCGAATCAATAATCAAGCGGTATTCTTGTGGGTCGCCATAAGTGCCCCAAGCTTGAATAAATTCCCCCTTTTCTTGAAAACGTGCCAACAAAACATCTGCTGCTTGAATGACTTCTTGCTTGCAGTGTTCATCGCCAGTGATCTTGTAGCCCGCACCGGCAGATAAGCTATATAAAAATCCAATATCATGATGATCTAATACAAAATGGTCGTCTAAGCGCGTTTGAAAACTGTCGATATTCTCCATTGCTCGAGTCAAAAAGTTCTTCTCTTTGGTCCACTCATAGGCGAGCCACAACATCCCCGTCCAAAAGCCATTGGTCCAATCATCGTTGCCTTTCAGCCGATATTTGCCATTGGTGGCACAGGCTGAAGGAAACTGTGTGCCAAAGCGCTGACTATTTTTTTCGATCTGTTGGATGCACGCGGTGATTTTATCCGCTAACCACACATCGGTCACGTTTTCTCCTAACAGGATCAAGCGTTGTTTGTTCTCTTGCAGACGCATGTTTATCCTCTCCTTAACTTGTTAACATATTAACTGAAATCATTATAACGTAAACGCACTAAAAAAGCGACCTTCCTTCGTTGATTCCTATAAAAAGAGCATGACAGCTGCCCACAAATGCAGACCTGTCATGCTCTTGTCCTCTTTTTTTAACAGTTCCAACCAAATACTTCGATTTGTGTAAGAGCTGGAAACGGGGAATCATCCTCTGCTTTTTGCAGCTCTTTATAGGTCAGCTTAGTCGTTTCTTTTTTCGGAAAACGAACTTCTTGAAAAGACGCCGTATTTGTCGTTTCCACCACCAGCTCTTCTCCATCAGCAAAGACCAAGGTCCCTTTGGTCCAATAGCTATCATGGGGATAATCTGCCCGTAATAGAAAACGAACCCGATCGATCAAGACAGGACGACCAAAATCAATGGTCAATGCAGCGTCGGCTTGCTGATTGATGCCCCAAGAAGCAAACGGATACGAACCGTGGGATCGGTTGCCATATTTTCCATCGATCGCATTCTTGGCAAAAAAGACGGAATCATCTCGCGTCTCCACATTCGCTGAAGCATGAGGATACGCCCCTGTCGCTGACTTTTGATCATGGGCATTGAAAGATAAATTTTGATAATTCGTGATCTCAAACGCATGGGCTTTACGCACCATCAGGTGATGGCGCTGCGAGGCAAAGGCCGTTTCCACCGAGGACTTTCGATGAGATTCCGTCCAAGGGATCTGATATTCCCAAGTGGATTGGGAAAGATAGATCAGTGATGGTGCTAAGGTTTCATCAAGCTGAAGGACATAATACGGATTTTTCCCCGTCACCTCAACGACGATCTTATCCCCTTCCTCATAGGGATAGTTTTTAATGGCTAATACGGCCAAATTATCACCAGAAACTTGAAACGGCGCGGGTTCTTTTTCATGGTCGATGCGACCGACGATCACCTGGTCCTGCTTATTTTTTATTGCTAGCGTAATCATTTGGATCGCTCCTTTCTTTTTCTACGATACCACCGACTAAACAAATCAAACGGTGCTTCCCTGGTGGAATATGTTGTGCTAAGTATGGAAAACTAGTTCTTGGAAAAAAGACGGAGGTATTAGCTTCTGGCTGAACAATACTGGCTTGTTGATAGCCTTCGATGTTGATGATTTGAGAACAAAAGCCTTCTTCACTGACTCGACTCCATGTCGGTCCTGTTTGGGCCTGAGGCAACCGTCCGATTAGCGGTACACTAAACCCGCCCTCACGGAGGTCCAACGAAATCGTCGTCGTCAACTCGTGCACGCGCACATGCCACTGACCAAAGGGATAAATCTCAGTTTCAATCACTACCTCCTCAAAGGGTGCCCATTGGTAAAAGACCCCTTTTTCCGTCACCCGATAATCCCTGACTGCGCCCTTCGTGCGAAAATAGCTGCCATCTCGAGCAATAGCTAATGTGCTATCGAAGGCGCCTTCGGCATACGTGACGCCAGCTTTCGGCACACTGAAACCAAGTTTGCTCGAATAGACGAATTTGCTGTATTTTGCTTGAGCATGGGCTTGCTGTTCAAGCATCAAGCCTGCAGGATACCCCAACAGATGATGGCTTTTTTCATTGTGCACCAGCAACATATTGCCTTTTTCAATCCGTTTTTGCGGCTCTCTTTTGATTGGCTCAGGTTCAGCCCGCCAAAAAGGATGCGTTTCTGCGACCGCTAAAAGCAAAAAGGTCTTCAGCCCCCAATAAGGCGAGCCTGGTGCATTATACCCTTCTGCCATTACATGATTTTCATAGTGGTAGCCGATGGACAAGCGACCATCGAAAGTGAAAATTTCTTGTGCCATCCAATTGCGCAAGTGCTTCGCCAGTAGTCCTCGCACCTGTCCCCATGGGATCGCTTCGACGTCTGCGAAAACCAGTGCCGAGAAAAACGCCCCTTGCGCAAACCGATAAGTCAGGCTGCGGCCATAGGGCAAGGCTTCGCCATCTTCATCAAAATAATAGACGAAGTCTTGCGCAAATAGCGTGGCTCGCTCTTTAAAACGCTGCGCCCATTCTGGATCTTCGTCTTGCATAAATGTAGCGTAAATCAAGCCGTAATAATGAAACGCAAAAGGAATGTAGTAATCTCGCTGCGTCGTTTTCCCGTCTACGTACCAACCATCGCCAACGTACATGGAATCGATCAATGCCAACTCTTGGGACAATTCTTCTTTTGCCAACGGTTCCCCACAGTGAAACAAGGCAACGCGTATCAACACTTTGAAGAATGTCCAGTTGTTCTTAGGAATCTTGCACTCAAGTGCTTGGGAAAGCCAAGCCACTAGCTTTCGCTGGTTCTTCTGCGGCAACGCTGTCCAAAAAGCGTCCTTTTGCAACAATAGGGTCAATGACAATGCGGCTGCTTCCACGATGTATTGATCATAATCCGTGATCCTTCCCCAGTAAAACGCGTGTTCAGGATCTGTCCCTGCTATCACTTTTTCTACGTAAGCTGCTCGTAACGGATCATCTGGGCAAACCCTCCAATAAGGCGCCAGCCCCCACAAAGGACGCACAAGCGCTTCCATCTCAGCCCGTGTTCGGTCATACACGGCCCCACTGCTACCTAGATTCAATCCTGGATAGTCATCTGCCAAGATCGCTTCTCGCAAAGGAGCGATCATGTCTTCCAATGCCCGCTGATAATCCAGACGCGTCAAAAATGGATTCTCTTTGATTGCCATTTGCTTCATACGCCATCTCCTTCTGTCAATTTACAGAACAGAATAGCAAGCCACGGCTTTTTTATCAAGCGATCTTCTACTGGCAATACTGCTGAAAAATGAGAAAAGATTTCGAGGGATTTTTGACTTAACCTGTTAACAAATCTTTTAGGATTGATTTTCTTCCCTTCTTTTTCTTTTAACTAGCAAAGTTAACTTAGTCTATATGAAAAAATTATGATAAATCATCCATAGTGCTCTGACTTTTTTTCATAATTTTTTGCTCCTTTTTTGTCTAGATGAGGGCAGCGTCCGTTATACTATCAACCTTTTTTCACTAGAAAAAGACACCCTAGAGCCTTAAGTCAGAAGCCTGCCACTTCTTCTCAAAAGCCCTTAAGATGTCTGATTATTGGCCATTTCTCTTGTCAAACAGTGAAAAAACTATTCCTTGACTGCGACTTTGTCCCACCAAGAAGTGGCGGTCTTTTGGATCACTTCATTCAAGTCTTCGATGTGCTGTTTTCCAGTACTTGCTAGCCATTCTTTGGCTGCTTCTGTTCCTTGTTTTACAAAGGGTTCAACACCATCTTTCCACGTTGCCCGGCCGCACAAGACGCCATTGAAGGTGGAGCCAGCTTCTTTGGCAAAAACCAGCGTTTCTTGGAATAAGCTGGCTGATACGCCTGCACTGAGAAAAATAAACGGCAGATGCGTCGCGTCGCTTTGCGCTTTGAAATACGCGGCAGCTTCTTCCTTGGTATGCACGGCTTCTCCCTTGGCAAAACCTGCCACATAATTCATGTCGACTGGTACTTCCACCTTTAACACATCAACTTTGTATTGCGGTTTTGAAAATTCCTTCATCAATCCGATGACTTTTTCTGGTTTGCGTTGCGCATATGCTTTTGAGTCGACTTCAGGCAATTTAGCATCATAGGAAAGGACTTCTAAAAAGAAGGGCAGATCAGCCGCTTGGCATTCACTGCCGAGTCGTTCCACAAAGACATGTTTCAACTGATTGATATGGGCATCTTCATCTACATCATAGTAAAGCAAAAATTTGATGGCATCTGCGCCAGCTGCTTTTAATCGCTCAACCGACCATTCCCCTAATAAATCAGGCAAACGTCCCGGCGTAGTCGCATCATAGCCGGTTTTTTCATACGCCAGCAAAAGCCCCGCCTCTGGATCACGGCTTTGCGCAGCTGCCAACCCATATTCTGGATCTAATAAAATAGAAGACGCGTAAGGGGTCAATTCTTGTGAGACTAGCGTTTTAAACTGGCTGATTTTCTCTGCGTCAGCCTCAACGCCAAGTGCTGCCATCATTTTTTTCAAGGCTCCTCGTTGGTCGATCGCTAAAGCTGCGATCACTCCTTCTTTCGTTGACAGGCGATCCATCGCTGCTTTTTTGGCTTTCGTTACGGTTGCTTTCATTAAAATTCCTCCTTTTTTGTCCATGCCAAAGAATCAACCGCTTTCACTTTTTTCAGCGTTGGCGAAACGGTTGTCAGCACGTATAAAAATGTCTATTGATGAAGCCGTTCGACTGATTGACCACCGCACGTATCGACTTCGTACACGAAAAGATACGTGCTCGTGGTGGGCTTTCTCAGTCATCGTTCGTTGTTATACGGATGAATCGTCACGCCTTTGACCACCCGATTGACGGTACGCGTTGGCGAAGGTGTGTCGGGTGTATTCCCGACTTTGATCGATGCTAGCAGTGCGATCGTTTGTGCAAAGACAATGTCTGCTAAGGCAAGATAACCGTCTGGCAATGATGTGTCATCTGGAAAGAAAAAGTTTGTTCCTGAGAAATTCACAGCTGTCGGCTGTCCGATAGCAGTCACTGCGGCGGCGATGCCGTCGCTCTTTAATTCTTCCAACATATCAAGATCATACTGCCGCGTGTAGGACGTATTGCTGACAAAGACAAAGACGAGGGTTTGATCATCTACGAATGATTTCGGTCCATGACGGAAGCCCATCGAAGAATCGAACACGGTGGCGATTTTTCCCGCAGTCAGTTCCAATACTTTTAGCTGTGCTTCCCTGGTCAACCCCGACAACGTGCCTGACCCAAGGTAAACGATCCGCTTAAAGGAACGGTCCGTCAGTACTTGGAGTTCTGTTTCTCTGTCGATCACTTCTTGCCCCAATCGGCTAAGGGTTTCAACATAATGCCTCTTTTCTGTCAGAGGCGTCTGGTCAAAAATCAGCAGTGCGGAAAGAGCCATGCAAGAAAAACTTCCCGTCATTGCAAAGCCAGCATCATTTGACCTCTCAGGCATCAATAACAGATAGCTCGTTTCATCAGCGGCAGCTTGTTGTGCCAAAGATCCGTCGGCTGCACAAGTGATCGTCAAATGATAACTGTCGGCAACGAATTGATCGACGATTTTGACCGCTGCTAAACTTTCTGGTGAATTGCCGCTTCTAGCAAAAGAAACGAGCAGTGTTGGTTCATCCGCAAATAAAACTTGTTCTGGAGCTGCGACAATATCCGTCGTAGCAATACTTTCAAAAACATAATCCGCAGTTGCGCCGGTCTTATTCAAGTAAGGAACGATCGTATCTCCGACATATTGCGACGTCCCCGCTCCCGTGAAGACCACCCGGATTCGTTTGTCCGTCTTTTGCTTGATGGTACGTAAGAAAGTCGCGATCGCCTCTTGCTTTTCTTGATAGATCGTCAAGGTTTCTTGCCAAAGTTCTGGCTGTTGTTTGATTTCTCTTGTTGTAATCTCCGCGCCTAATTCTGCTAATTCCTTTGTTGACAGTTGAAACATCTTTCTTCCTCCTAGCTACTGTTTTTCCAGTATGTATTCCCAGTGACGGTGCGAGGAGCGCTTGTCTTGGATGAATGCTTAGCGATCACCCAAAGGGCAAACTTCCCCGACCTCACTGGTTTTGAATACACGCCTTTTCTTTGCTCGAGTGGATCATTTCAGACTGTCTAGGAAATGCGCTACTCGTCGTTACGCAAGTGGCGGACTTTGTATCTAAATTGGTCTGCTCGAGCAACACTCAAGGTGTATTCGATCACTTCATTTTCAATATTGAACGTGCTGCGTACCAGGTTCAACACTGGCGCACCTTCGTGGATTTTCAGCAATGCCGCATCTTTCGCACTGGCAATGCTGGCAAAAAATTCTTCGTCCGCGAGGCGGATCACTTGATGAAAGTCTTCATGAAATATATCGTACAATGGTTTTTGCTCGATCATCTCACTCGTTAAATGCATGAAACGTTTGACCGGCAGATAAGAACGCTCGATCATCATCGGTTGGCCATCAGCAAGACGCAATCGTTTTAACTTGTAGATCGGCTCGCCGATGGAAACTTGCAACTGAGTGGCAAAATATTTTGTCGCTTCCATTTTTTTGAATGCCAATACTCTAGTTTCTGGTTGTTTTCCTAGTGCTTTCATCTGTTCGGTAAAACTATACGAACCTGATAAATTGGTTGCCTGCTTGCGGATATCCGAGACAAAGGTGCCTTTGCCATGTTGGCGATAAATATAGCCTAATTTTTCTAACTCCTGTAGAGCCAAGCGAACGGTGGTCCGACTTAATCCGTAGCGCTTTGACAGCTCTCTTTCTGAGGGAAGCATTGTGTCTGCTTCCATTTCATTTTCGATTTTTTCAATCAGTAAATTTAACAATTGATCGTATAATGGTTGTCGATTTTTATTGATATTCATAAGCCCCTCCAAACTGGTTACTACCACATAACGAGTGTACTATTTCCCGATAGGCGTGTCAAACAATCGTCTACAGGGGCTCTGTTTCCTGAATTTGTGTCTTTTCACGCAGGAAAATGAACCAATTGCCAGCACGAGCTAAGCTGAAAAGTCAGCTGTTGCTTGCTTAGCAAAACTCCTCCTACGTGTTGCGCCGTTTCTTCTGCTAGCTTGCTTATTGCGGCCAAATGGATGGATACAGGCCAAAGCCAGAACCGATCAAGCCGATCACTAGCAGCAAAGCGATACATTTCAACGGCGTCCAGCCGCGTTTTGATAAGAAGAAATACAGCATCAATGTGATGGTCAATGGAATCACTTGCGGCAAGATCCCATCGAGGATTTTTTGAATATCGATCGTCACGGGCACTTCATTGACTTTGTTAAACGTCAATTCATATTTGCCGTTAGCCAGTTCGTTGACCGCCGCATTTTCTTGCAGTGTGTCGGTCAATTGACCATTCTCATCCGTGGTATACAACATGTCTTCGTAAGCGGCAATGGCTGCTTGATCATCCACGATCGTCGTCGCTTGCGTCACTTCATTGGTAGTGCCGTTAGGGATCTGAATATCCAAAGACGTCGCTCCATACACGCAGGTCAAGGAGCCAACAACAAAAATCCCTAAAATACTCGCTGCTCGGGTAAACTCTTTGGCATTTTCCGTTAAGATGCCAATTGCATCTGTCCCTAAACGATAGGACCAGTGCATCAAGAAGTACCGCAAACCAAATTGGGCCGCATTGAATACCAGTAAGAATATAAACGGTGCAGCGATATTGCCGCTGATCGCCATATTGGCTGTGATACCCGCCGTGATTGGTACCAAGGTAAACCAGAACAACGCATCACCGATCCCGCCTAACGGTCCCATCGCGGCGACTCGCACTGCCCGAATCATGGGAATATCGGCTTTGTTTTGTTCCATCGATAAAATGATCCCCATCACAAAGTTCACCAAAAATGGATGGGTATTGAAAAACTCTAAGTTATGGCTCATTGAAGCAGCCAAGTCCTTTTCATTTTTATGGATCTTTTTCAATCCCGGTAAAATACTGAATAACCAGCCTCCTGCCTGCATTCGCTCATAGTTGAAAGAGGCTTGTAGAAATAAGGAACGCCAGACCATATTGTTCAAGGTCTTTTTATCCAGTTGTTCTGCGGGCGCTTGTTCGCTATAAGAATCGGGAATATTATATGCCATCTTCATCGCCTCCGAAATCATAGGTATTGGCTGCTGCTACTTTAAACTTGGACTGGATTTGATAATCCCAAAAAGCTAATGCAAAACCGATAAAGGCTAGAATGATCAAGGCTGGTCCTTGCAAAGAAGGTGCCGCCATTACGATCGTGGCTAAACCAAACCCCATAAAGAAGAAGCCCCACATTTCTTTGGAAACCATCACTTTTAGTAAAATCGCAAAACCGACATACCGCATCATGCCCCCAGCTGCGCCGAGCCCACCCATCAACCATTGAGGGATCGCTGCGACCGCCTGATTCCCGAAGGCAGCACCGCCGATAAAGAATAAGACCACGATCAAGCCGAAGATCGTTCCAAGACCCGCCATCGCTAAATAATTGATTCGATCAATGCCCTTCGTATTGGCATCATGGGCGTAGCTGTCAGCTTTTGACATCACTGGCGACATTAGTGAGAAGATAATCGTCACCCCATATTGCCCCAGCAAAGAAAACGGAATCGCCGTAGCAACCGCTACTGTTGGTTCTAGTTGCAGCGTGATTGCTAAGATTGCTGCCATAATTCCGCCAATCACCGCATTTGGCGGTTGCGCGCCGCCCACTGGCATATTGCCGATCGTCATTAACTGATACGTTCCGCCAACGATCAAGCCGGTTTGAAGATCTCCAAGAATAAGTCCGATAACCATCCCAGTAACAATGGGTTGGTACAATGATTCTAAAAAACTAAATTGATCGATCGCGGCAATGAATGTGACTATGAAGACTAGAATGATTTGAAAAATCGTGTAATCCATTTTCTTTCTCCTTCCTTACCTCTGCATTACTGAAACAATTTCTTTTCATCTTCAACAGGTGTCGTTGGAACCCGCTGGATCACTAATTGCACCCCCATTTCCTTCAGTTTTTTAAAGGCATCGACATCTACTTCATCGACGGCAACTGTCGTAGCAACCTGTCTTTTCCCTTCTGACATATGCATATTCCCAATGTTCAGTTTCTTGATCGGCACCCCACCTTCAGCTAATTTCAACGCATCTTGCGGATTTTCAACCACCATGAAAATCTTTTGTTTTGGCGATGCTTTATGAATGATCTCGATGGTTTTTTGAAGCGAGAAATACCTCGTTTGGACGCCAGCTGGCGCCGCCATATCCATCAACCCTTGTCTGACTTTGTCTTTGGCGACCTTATCATTTGCCACTAAAATTAGATTTGCCCCCAACGTACCGTTCCATTGTGTGGCAACTTGCCCATGAATCAACCGATTGTCGATTCGCGTCAATAAAATATTTGGTTCTCCCATAAATATGTCCTCCTTCTATTTACTGCATGATTTCTGCAACCGCACTACGTTCTACTTCGATCACCGTTCCCGATTTCACCCTTAGATCCACTGTCTCTTTCCCAAGTGCTTGAATCTCCCCAATAATGCCGCCGTATAATTTGATTTTCTGCCCCTTTTTCAAGGACTGCTGCAATTCAGCGAAATAACCTTTTTGCTTTTTCAGATGTTTCCCATTCAAGAAAGATGAGACCGCCAAAAAGAGAAAGAGAAAAACAAGCACCACGATTGAGGCTGCTAAGATCATTTCCCACATGTTTAAATTCCTTCTTCCTCATTGATTTCCTCATGGCCTTTGATCTTTCCGTGAAAAATACCGGTCTTGCCAATCTCTGCCAGTTCTTGGCAAAAGCGCTCTGGATCAGCTGCTGTATATCTAGTCAACGAACCTTCCACTAGCATCAGCAGATTGCTGCCGCCGATGACCTCGACTTGCGGGTCCTCATTGGCAGCGGTCATCGCAACATTAAAAGGGGTCCCGCCCACAAGGTCTGCACAAATCACGACCCCATCACAGGTTTCCTTTAATTGATCGATTGCTCCTTGCAACTCTTTTTCAAAGTCAGCTAACGGATTTTCCTCTAAAAACGGCACTGCTAGAAACTGTTCTTGCGGCCCTGCAATCATCGCAAGCGCATTTTCCATCCCTTGCGCAAATCCTCCATGACCTGTTAAAACCAAACCAAGCATCTTATGTCCTCCCCATATTCTCAACTGGTAGTAACCACATATCCAATATAAACACTTTCATTTTGTCTGTCAACAAAATTTTTGTTTTTATATAAAAATGACTTTGTTATCTTTAAGTACGAAAAAGAGCGTAAATATTGTGTTTATAAAACATAATAATCTATTATTTTTAATGATAAGCAAACTAGACATATATGCGATTGTTATTTTTCACAAATTTTAGCATCTGCTTTCAGATACTGGTATTAAAAGAACCATACGCTCATTTTTTTCCGATGAAAACCTCTATTTCCCCTTGAAATAAGCGATCCTAAGAATACCATGCTGAATAAAATAAAAAACCAGTCAGGGTAACTCCGTGACTGGTTCTTTATTTTCGCTCGAAGATATTTTGAACTGCCGCATGATAAATATGGTAAATCACTCGGGAAATAAATAATGAAAAACGCAAATCATCTCGATGTGAAACGGTCATTTTTTTCTAGTTCATGTGAATCATTCCCTATCCCTGATTTCGCTATTTTCTAATCTTTCCTTCAGTAGTTGATAAATATCTTTCTCATAGGTTGCCGAAAGGAGTTTTTGTCTAAAGGTAGTGTCACTCACCAAAGCATGTAGGGTCGTTACTGCGTTTAAGTGGCTCTTCTTGTCCTTCGGCGCAATCATAATCAATAGTTGAACACCTAACTGCTTAGAAAATTTCACTGGTTTTTTTACACGAAGTAGAGACATCCCTAACTCGTACACTCCGTCTTCCGGTGCAGCATGAGGAATAGCAACACTCGGTGCAATAACAAAATATGGATACTCACTATTATAATTTTTGATGATTGTCTCGATGTATGCTTCTGAAACGAATCCTCGTTTTAGTAACGGCTTTCCGCATTGTCTAATCGCTTCTTCAAAGGACAGCTCGCCTGTATCGTAAGTCTGGATATGGGCGCACGGCAACAGCTCTAACAATTGACTTTCTTTTTGGTAATTATATGGAACTTGCTTTGATGAGGTTTTGTGAAAAATATGTTTTTGCAGTTCTTTTCTCAACTGTTGTTTTGAATGGATCGTTGCATATTTTCCGATCAAAGAAATAAGCTCATCTATTTCATGCTCACTGCTAGTTCTGATCAAGTTACGGTTCTCGAAAGCGTCTATTTCTACTTTTTCTCGTAATAACTTCTTCTCCGAGTCTGTTAAAAAGTGCTTAATTAAATAGAATGGTTGGTCTGTGTCAATTTCAACAGTAGAGAAAATAAGGTCTACCTGGGGGCCAACATCATAGTATTCTCTTAACGACATAAAGCGAATAAAATTTATTTGAGGAAACAGTTCTCGCAAGCTTTTCAATAAAAGGTGTGACACAGAAATGCCGTGCATACACACGACAACTGCGGTCTTCTTTTGATCATTTCTTTTTTTCGCTTCATGTAAGAAGCTCATAAATAGAATCACTATGTACGAAAGCTCCATTCCTGTGAAGTTAATATTTAGCTCGATCTCAATAAATTTGATCGATTCTTTTACTATCAGTTCAAATGCTTTATATTCATTTTCTATTTTTTCCGATAGTGTATTTTCATCTGGCACCCCAAATCGAATTCGATAACTCGCTGGTACAATATGCTGATACAACACATCTTTCAATTCTTCCTTATTTTCAATCACGGTAATACTACACTCTTCAAATCGTTGGATACTTTTCATGATTGCTGTATCTAATTCTTGATTGTATCGAAACATCATTCTTTTTATAACGTTCATGCTGAGTATATGCATGGTGATGTAGTAGATTTCTTTCGTAACGAGTGTTTTGGGGCTGTCTTTGTATAAGTCTTTAAAACATTTTTCTGCTGTTTCATGAGTTTTCTTATCCAATAATCTATTAACCGTACGAATCGTCGACTCTTCAATCGACTTTTTTTGTTTTGCCCGCTGAATAGATAGATAAATGATCATACTTAAAAAAGATACTTTAATTTCAGAAAAAGATACATTCATCTTTTTTTCTAATTGCTCAACTCTTAGGGAAACTTCATTTATAAGGTCGTGCTCTATCATAAGAACTGATTTAGACTGTAGAAGTGTAGGATCTTTTTCTTGTTCTTTTTTCAATAGGTTCGTCCATAGCTTTCGGATCTCTATTTCTTTCCCATGCAAATAATATCCTGTTTGACGCGCCGATCGAATACCTACGCCGTTTCTGTTAGCTAGTATTTTCAAATTTTTGATATCTGTTAAAATCGTATTTTTACTTACTCTGAATTTTTGGGCTAACCCGCTTAAAGTGAACTTCTCGTATAACGTGATCAAAAGCAAAATATATATTTGTCTTTCCTCAGCAGTATAATAGACTGGTGCTTTTTCTAAGGCTAAAATTTCTTGTCTATATTTCTTTTTTATGTCTAACACATAGTAAGAACCGCTCTTGATAATTACCGGAAATCCTTTTTCTTGTAAAAATTCGTTTACTTTTCCGATTCGATAGTCTAACTGATTTTTACTCAAATAGAATTCTTCCATCAAAACATGTGCAGAGATACTTTGATTGTTCAAAATAAATAGCAATATCCGATGCATCATCGAGTCCATTTGTCCCCGCCCCTTTTCACCTAGATCCATTCAAACAACTTTTGCCGATTCTCCCTAAGTACTTTCTGTGTACTATTAGAAGTCAAGGGCTATAAGAGTTCATCTTATAGCCCAGTTTGACTTTCTTTTGTTACACAACTTGTTTATAATTTAATTAGCATATCACTTATGCCAGTTTCTAAATACGCATTGATCACATCTCTTAAAAGATATGGAGATTTAGGTATTGCATCGATTGTGTCGCCAGCTATATGTGGGGTGAGAGTCACATTTTCTAGCTGTAAAAGAGGATCATCTTTTTGAATTGGTTCTTCCCAGATGACATCTAATGCCGCACCTGCAATTTTCTTTTCTTGAAGTGCTTTGATCAATGCGTCTTTTTCTAATACTGCCGCTCTTGCCGTGTTGATTAAGTAAGCACTTGGTTTCATCAACGAGATCAACTGCTCATTCACTAAGTTTTTTGTTTCAGGACTTGCCCGTAAATGCAACGATACAACATCCGCTTCTGAGAATGTCTCCTCAAGTCCTCTGAATTCAATTGCTAATCCCTCTTGTCTGATTTTCTCTTGATCAATAAACGGATCGTACGCAATTACTGAAATACCTAAGTGATTCAGACGTTTGGCAACAAGTTTGCCAATATAGCCTAATCCAATCAGGCCCACTGTCAAATGATTCAATGTGGTTTTATATGGGTCGTTGGGAAATGATTTCGACCACTTGCCATTCATGACATCTCGATGGCCTCTGGCAATGTTGCGGGTTTCCGCGTAAATCAACCCTACGGTAAAATCTGCTACAGGCTCAGCATTTCTTATCACGTGAAGTAAAGGAATATTTCTGCTTTTAATCTCCTCCAGTGCGACATGTTCTAATCCGCCCCGACAGGTACCGATTAATTTTAAGCAAGACGCATGATCAAGCATTTCTTTCGAGATCGGAGCGATATGAACAAATAGATAGTCTGCATCCCTCATTGACTCAACCAGTCCTTCAGGAATCTCTACAGCCTCAGGTCCACCTTTTTCAATCAGTAAAATCTTTTCCTGAAATTGTTCTTTTGTTAAATCCGAGTACCATTCAAACCGCTCAACTTGGATAGAATCTCCTAAATTCATTTGATAGGCCGCTTCTTCTAATGTCTTACTTGCTACCAACCGATCACCAACCACAATCACTTTCGTCATCAAGTTGCCCCCTCATTTAACGTTATTTGTACATTTGATTCTAACTCTGCTTGCTTCTCTAAATAATTATGGATAACCTCTCTCTTCGTTCTTACAAAGAAGTACATGCCGATATAAACTATCACTGACAAGCCGATCAAAAATGGATTCTGAGTTAAAAAAATCAAGAAAAGACCACCCATAATATGGTTTGTCATTACTGCAAAACTACAGATCAATAACGCACCTTCAGGAAGGTTTACACCGACTTCCATGGCAACTTCAGTAAAAATAGGCGCAACAGCTGTAATCATATACAAACCGCCGATACACCAAATTGTTCCAGAAATCAACGATTTAAAAATATTGCCATTTGAAATACAAATAATCAACTCGATCATATAAGGGATCGCAATCAGATCGACCATCGGTAACGTTTCGTTTCCTGGTAAAATGATTGCTAAAATCAAGACGATCGGCATAAGCAGCATTCCTGTTAACAAAGTAGACGTTTCACCATAACCAGCGGCATCATTGATTGCAAGAAACCAAACACGATTTTTGCCTCCACTTTTTGCAGTTTTTTTCGAAGCGTCCGTGATGGTCGTAAACGCTGAAGCAAATATACCCGCAATTTTTGGAAAGATCGCCATGATAGCAGCCGTTGCGATACCGACAGTGGCAATTTCTCCCCAACCTTCAAGTGTATTCAACCGCATAAAGTTTCCTGCTAATCCCAACAGAGAACCAAGTACGAGTCCTAATGAAGTCGGTTCACCTAAAAATCCTAGTTTTTCTTGGATTTTTTCTGGATTCCATTGTACCTTATTAGCTCCCAACTTCGTTAATATCCAATCGATGCCAATTGCTAAAGGAACTGAGCAAATATGGTGTGGTGCGGTGATCGTGCAGCTTGGATAACCATAATACGTCGACCATCTTTTGGCGACGATCTCGGAAAAAACAAAGCAATACAGATTTGAAAGGACCATCAAACCAATTGAGAGCCATAAATTTCCCGTTGCGATGTAAAGCATCGAGCCCCAAAGCATAAAGGAATAATTATTCCATAAATCAGAAGGCATGAAAATATTGGTAAATTTCAAAACGAATAAAATGAGCTGCATAAGCAATCCCAAACCTAAGAAAATCATCCCAACTTGTGTAGAATAGGCAACAACACTCGTAGCCTGCCAACCAGTATCTAAAATCCTTAAGTTTACCCCTGTTTCTGCTACCATTCTTTGTACGACTGGCGTAACGATCGGCGAATATGCGCCGATAATCATATTGAATCCGGTTAAGCCGATCCCTGCATTCAGTGCTGCGTTAAACGCTTTTTTGGGTTTTACTTTCATCACTAAAGCAATAAAGAAAATAATCACTGGAACGACGATTGCAGCCCCAAACGAATCCATAATATTCGATAAAATCTCTAACAAAGGTTCCCCCTCCTCTTCTTAGTTCTCTCGAATTACCCAGCAATCGCTGCAACTGTTTTTAGCAGCTCCTCATAGAATTCTTCTTCCCCCATACCTGTCAACAATCCTACAGAATTGATCGTTGGAATCTCATATTTTCCTTTCAAAGGACTTGTATGGACAATCACATCCCATTGACCTGAAGCCAATTCCCCATCAACTCCCCCTGGATTGACTTCTACCGTTTTTGCCTTATAACCATTTTCTTCTAAAAAGTCTTTAACTTTGCCCGCAACCATCGAACTTGTAACAGTTCCCGAACCACATACTGAAATGACATTGACCTTCTTCATAATTCGTTCCTCCTTTTTATTTTCTTTCGTTTAAGATGCCAGCTTTAGGCGTTACACCAAAGCGATCGGCTAGATCCCAAAGTTGTTGATCCGTAATCTTTTGAACGATTCCTGTTGGTGCAGCGATTGCTCGCATATAGATATCAGCTGCTTTTTCAGCAGTTTCAACCAATCCAAAGGCATCGTCCATGGATTGTCCGGCACCCATAATACCGTGGTGCGGCCAAACCACGATTCGTGAGTATGCCATTTTCTCTGCAGAAGCTTCCCCAAGCGCAACTGTCCCTGCGACCATCCACGGTAAGACAGCAACTCCATCTGGAAAAACGACTAAACATTCTGTGATCATTTCCCACAATGTCTTAGTAAAGCGATTTTCATCTAAATCATGAACAAAAGTCATCGCCGAAATAGCAATTGAATGGGTGTGTAGAATCACTCGATGTTCCGAATCTTGACGAAGACGCACTGCGTGACACTTAAGATGAGAAGCAAGTTCACTCGTAGGAATCCCGCCCGTTTCAAGTCCCCACAAAACTTGATAGTGCTTCCCTTCTTTATCGATTTTTAAAATGACCAAATTATCTGCTGGATTTTGCCAAACATTTTTAAAATATTTACCTGATCCTGAGACTAAAAAGATCATACCTGCCAGTTCAGGAATTTCAAAACCCAATGCCGCTTCATAAACCACTCGATTCGTATCAAGGTAAAACTGAACTTCCTCTTCATCTATACGATAACTGATGTTCCCGCCATTTCTTTCTGCCCACCCGTTGTTCCACAAGTTCCTTGTTGCTTCACACATTTCCTTGATAAACGGTGCTTCATAAATATTGTGGATTTTCATCATTACTTCTCTCCTATCTATTTTTAAAATATTGTGTAACTAATTGATACATTTCATCTGCAGTGATATCTTGAGACAGCTTGTTCATAGTGCTCTCATCAGTGAACATCGCCATTAAATTCTTTAACAAAACTAATTGCTGATCACCTTTATCAAATCCTAAAACAAAAATATAACGAACTTGTACATATTCATCACACGAGCCCATCTGTCCAAACTCAATGGGTGTTTTTAGCTTTGTTAAATAAATAAACGGTTTTTTGATATGTTGTGGTTCCGTATGAGGTATTGCAATTCCCATAAATTGGGTCTTTAATCCCGTTGGGTAATCTTTTTCTCTATTGGTGATCGCCAACAAGAAACTATCTTGAACATATCCTTGTTCTTTTAGCTTTTGAAAGATGCAGGTAAAGTATTCTTCTTGATTCCCATTGGTTTCAATCACATCTGTCAATTTTGTGTCAAAGAATTCTTCCATAACTCTCATATTCCTCCTTTCCATTGCGACTGTATTTATAGTTTAAGGTATTTCACAAACTTTTTGTTATCGCTTTCATCACAATTTTTATTTTTATATGAAAAAAAATTGGGTTACTAGAGATAATTCAATGTTTCAGCAAATACTCTTGACTCGATGTGATTAAAGCAAATCTGTTTCCTGTTTTCACGTGAAACAAAAAAACCTAACCAACCAGCAGGATCGCTGTTTGATTAGGAAAGAGGCACTGCTTTATTGTTCGGTCAACCACGTGCGCGAGCGTTCGACTTCTTCATACGTTAACTGATGACTTGGGGTCCAAACGGTTGAAAGGACTGCACCCCGGGAGGTGAAGATCTCTTGGACGTAAGCACTGTCGGCTAGGGAAACGATCGGGTCGTTTCTGCCAAAACTCAGAAACACATGAGTGTCAGGCAAGGAATTCGTCGGTAAATTCTCGACTGGATACATGGCGTGGTAGAGGATCGCTTTTTTGAAGTGGTCGCTATCATTTAGTAATAAGCGAATGGCAATGTTGGCGCCGTTGGAATAACCCACCAGTACCACTTGGGCTAATGAAAAGTTGTATTCTTTGGCGGCTTGCCGAATGAAATCGGCTAATTCGTCGCCGCGAAGTGCTAAGTCGACTTCATCATACACCCCTTCAGCTAGACGTTTGAAGTAACGAGGCATGCCGTTTTCTAAAACGTTCCCGCGAATACCTAATAGTGATGCTTGGGGATCAAGGGCTTTGCCTACTTCCAGCAACGACTGTTCGTCGCCACCAGTGCCGTGGAGCAGCACCAAAACTGGTGCGTCGGCTGCTCCTTGTTGGTAGATTGCTTTCATCGAAGTTCCTCCTTTAAC
Source organism: Enterococcus sp. 5B3_DIV0040 (assembly GCF_002140755.1). Lineage (NCBI taxonomy): Bacteria > Bacillati > Bacillota > Bacilli > Lactobacillales > Enterococcaceae > Enterococcus > Enterococcus sp. 5B3_DIV0040. The sequence goes on along the minus strand of NZ_NGLC01000002.1, from coordinate 508,827 downwards.
TTGGTCGTTTGATATCGAAAATCTCCCCAATCGTTGCGTAAGAATTTCCCGCTAGCCGGCTGACTGCTTGTAAGGCATGGGGATCGATCTTGCCGTCTTGATAGACATGCTCTGCAATCTGGTAGCCGACGACTTCCAACAATAAGAGATCGGCAGTGGTCTGCTGGTCTTTTTTGATGGGTACGTGCTGATGCAGAATCGTTTCTAAGCGTACACTGGCTTCTTTCAAGCCAGGAACGGCAATCGTTTTCGATGTCGTTGTGGTAAACCCAGAAACCGTCAACTCGCTTTGGTCTGCGGGCAATAATGCCGCGGTTTTATTGGCCTCTTGGACATTTGTTTGATCCAAAATATGCACGACGGCTTCTTTCGTCGCCAACAGATTGCGGGCGGTGTCTTTCAGTTCCCCCTCTTTGCGCTGGATAGCCAACGAGAGGATCACGGGTTCTGAGCTGACGATGTTAAAAAAACTGAATGGGGCGATGTTGACGATACCATCGGCTGATTGCGTATTGACCACTGCCACTGGTCGTGGAATGATGGAGCCAATCAGTAGCTTATAATTTTCTCGTTGGGTCAAATCCTTGGGATCTAAATAGTGCATACAGCGTCTCCTTTTTTCTAAACCGATAAGTCTGGCAAGCGATCCTTGATCTCTACACGGCGGCTTTCAAATTGGGCTGGCAGCATCAACTGCTGTCCTAACGTTTCTAATGGTTCATCAACTAAAAAGCCTGGGGTTTCTGTTGCGATCTCAAAGACGATGTTGCCCCTTTCTTGGAAATAGACGGCTTTGAAATAGTTGCGGTCTTTGATTTCAGTGACTCCGTATCTTTGATCGTACAAGTACTCTTGCCACTCTTTTTGCACTGCTTCCGTTGGCACAGACCACGCGATGTGATGGACGGTGCCAACACCCCAGCGTCCTGCTGGCAGTGCTTCATGAGGCACGACGATCTCATGAGCGAGGGTGCCTGCGGTATGAAGATGGGTGCTTTTCTCTGTTTTGTTAAAAATGTTTAGTCCTAGATCATCTGCCAACGTTTGAATGGTCGCTTCTGGTTGTGCCGAAAGCAAGACGGCCCCATGAAAGCCTAAAATCGCTGGTGTTTCTGCCGACTCTTCGGCTTCGACTAACGCCAAAGACAGGTCATGCTGATCATGAAGTTCTAAAGTTGGCCGGTCAAACAATGTACTTTCTTGGACAGTTACTTGATGTTTCGCCAAATGTTCTTGCCAATAGGCACTGCTGCCTTTAGGAATACGAAACGCGATCGTGCCGACTTGTCCGCTTCCTACTCGTCCAGGATGGGCATTTGCCCAAGGGAAGAAAGTGATGATGGTCCCATTTTCTAACGCTTGATTGCTGTAATAAAGATGATACGTGTAAGGATCATCAAAATTGACGGTTTGTTTGACGAGGCGCAACCCCAACACGTCACGGTAAAAGGCAACGTTCGTTTGCGGATCGCCTACGATGGCTGAAATATGGTGGATCTGTTGAATGGGTTGCATACTATGTGCCTCCTTAGGCGCGTTTTGTATTGAAGGGTTTGATGACTCCTTCGATGTATTCACGGCGATTTTCTAAAAATGGTGCCAATGATAAGGATTCACCCAATGTTTCATACGGCTCATCCCCCATAAACCCTGGTTCATCTGTCGCTAGTTCAAAAAGAATATGGCCGATGCGCACATACAACGATTCAAAATAGTAGCGATCGACATAGCCAGAGTTGGCCAATCCCAAGTTATCAAAGACTTCTTGCCAGACTGCTAATGAGTCATGGTGGGCTAAGCGAAAAGCCACATGATGCACTTCGCCGTCCCCTTGTTGTGCTTGTGGGCTCGTGGTATCTTCCACTAAAACGATTTGGGCGCCATTGCCGCCTTCACCGACTTCTAGCAAATAGCGATTGTCTACTTGATCAATGGTTTTGAAATCAAAGACGGATTCCAGTAGTCCTTTGAAATCTGCCAAATAAGAAACAGACATTTCAACAGGACCTAAGCCGTAAATCGCAAATTCAGTAGGAACGGGTCCTTTTTTCCAAGGGATACCAGCTTTCACGCCAGTATTGTGTTCATCAGAGATCAGTTGATAGGCTTGCGTATCAAAATCCCAAAAGCGCAACACTTTTTTCCCAAATTCGGTAGTGATTGCCTCGTGTTTTACCTCAAATTCATCAAAGCGTGCGGCATAATAATCAAGGGCTGCGTCACTGGGCACTCGGAAACTGGTACGGGTGATCGAGTTGGTTCCTTTGCTACCACGAGCGGTATTGGGAAAATCAAAGAACGTCATGGTCGTTCCCGGTGTCCCTAAATCATCCGCAAAGTAAGTATGGTACGTATAGATGTCATCTTGATTGACGGTTTTTTTCACTAAACGCATCCCTAACACATCTGTAAAGAAATGGTAATTCCGTTCCACATCACTTGTCATAGCCGTCACATGGTGTACCCCTAATAATTGGTCTTGTTTTCTCATTTTCTTTTCCTCATTTCTGATCGTAAGTTATTTTTCGTAAAATTGTTTTTAATTGTTGCAATTCTTCACTGCTGAGTTCGGAAAAACTCGCCGCAATCTTTTGTGCATGACTGGGAAAAATTTTCTCCATCAACGCCCTGCCTGCTTCCGTAATACTGACGTATGTTACCCGTTGATCTTCTTGGCTAGGTTCCCGTTGCACGCAGCCTTTTTTGACTAATTGATCGACCACGTAGGTTGTGGAGCTGCTGGCGATCAAGATTTTTTCCTTGATGGCCTGCGTCGTATGGGTGCCTTTATGGTAAAGCAATTCCAGTACGGAAAACTCTGTGATATTTAAGCCATAACAACGGACATCTTTTTTTGCCACTTGTTCCAAACGACTCGCCGTACGCAGCAAACCGATGTATGCTTTGAGCGCTTCTTCTTGATGCACCATTTTCCTCACCTCTTTATTTCGAATTCGAGATAATCATAACTTACTTTTTGTAAGTTGTAAAAGGATATGCTTTGGTTATTTAAGAAAATCATTCAATGCTTATTTTTTAGAGATAAAGAACACTTAGACACTAACGAAGGTCCCGCCTTTTTTCTATGAACCCGCCACATCTAAGAAAAAAAGCGGAACTTATGAAAGGTTCCATAAGTTCCGCTAAATATATATTTTACTGAAGAGGATTCGACCCATTCCATGTACCGATCAATGAAGCGCTGATTCCGACGCATACTTGTCCTTTTTAGATCATTGTGGTCGGCTGCACCTGCTTTTCCAAAGCCAGCAGCCACTTTTTGCGTTCGACACCGCCGCCATAGCCGCCGATGCTGCCATCGCTATTGATGACGCGGTGGCATGGAACGATCAACGCCAATTGGTTTTTTCCGTTGGCATTGGCAACAGCTCGGGTAGCTTTTTCATTGCCGATTCGCTGTGCCAATTGTTTGTACGAGTATGTTTCTCCAATCTTCATTTCCAACAGCTGCTGCCAGACGGCTTTTTGAAAATCAGAGCCGATCAATGCGATGGGTACCGTGAAGGCAGTTCGATTCCCTGCAAAATATTCCGTCAGTTCTTGCTTGAGTTGCTGAATGATTGCTGTTTGCTGAGGAATGATCACTGCATTCAAACGGCTTCTCAAAACAGCAATCTCCGTTTCTAGCCCTCTGCGATCCACGAATTCTAACAAGTAAAGCTGCTGCTGGTCGCTGATCGCCAACATCGACCCCAACTTGGTCTCAAGCCAAGCAGAAGAAAGAATCGTTTTTTCGCGGCTGTTGGAAGGCAACTCCCCCATAATCCGAGAAAACGCATCTCGAAAGCCGTTGCCAGAATCGAAACCGGCTTCTAATTGCGCTTGGATCAGCGGTTCTCCTTCACGAATCTGCTTAAACGCTAATCCTAAGCGGCGTGCACGGGAGTATTCGATAAAGGTCATGCCAAAATATTTTTTGAATTGTCGTCGTGCGGTATTGGGATGGATCGCTAGTGCTTCAAAATCTTTGTCGGTCCACTTTTTCTCTGGGTTACTCTCCACGGCTTCCACCAGGCTTTTCACGTCAGGGGATAAGTGGCTAGGCGAGCTGAGCGGGCGACATCGTTTGCAGGGACGATACGCCGCCAGCAGCGCTTCTTGTGCCGTCTGAAAAAACTCGCAATTTTTTTTGAGCGGTTTTTTCGCTGGGCAGGTGGGACGGCAAAAGACGCCGGTGGTTTTTACCCCAACGTAAAAAATCCCTTCATATTGGGAATTTTTTTCAATCAGCATGTCGTAATAGTGGTCCCGTTGTCGGCTATCTTCAATCATCTTGCGCATCCCTCCCTCTTTTCTACACTTACAAAAATACTTCGTGCCTGTCCAAACACACGATCAACCAATGCAGCAGTCTGCAATGGCAGTTCGAAAATTTGCCCACATCCTTCTGATGACATACGATCACCCTTTCCTCTGAATGACCTTAGTGTACAAAAAAAGGACTTGGCTCATCCCATAAAAATTAACACCAATTTTTCAGGAAATGAAACACATCATTTAAGACGTGTATTTTCTGCGATACCCTCTATCCTATCTACGAACTGATCAATTTGAATAAGCGTTTTTTCTAAGTTATTCTTAATTTTACTTACTATCTTTTCTCTACCCTCTTCAGCAACAATTATAAAAATATCTTCTACAAACTTGTTATTGATACCAGCAATTTTCCAATTCCCTGTTCCCCACCACTCCCAAGTATCTTTTCTTTTTCTACCACCATCTACTTCTGTAAGAATACGCTCTAATCTTTGACGTCCATCAGGATCAATTTTGCCTGTAAATGCTATCTTAATTCTTCCAGAAATAGATTCAGATTTATTGTACAATTCAATACCGTAAGGTTTGTGGTTATTCCATCCACCGGGGAAATTTTCTGGCAAGTCTGGAAACAATTGATTCAGCCTCTTTGTTTGGAATCGAATCATTGTTTTGCTAGTAGAAATAATCTTTATTTCCTCATTCTTTTCGTTAGCTAATTCCGCCAAGGCCTCAACATATAATTCACTCATCAAACTTAAATTATCAGGGCGGTTTTCAAAAATTAAATCTAATGCATCTTGATGTTCTGCATATATTTTCCGACATATCTCTCTAAGTTTTTCATCCACTAAAAGATCACTCCTTAATACGTTTAAATAATCATTTATTATGTAGCTTATTTTTGATTCTAGCTGATTCAGCTTTAATAATCGCTCCAAAATAAGTGCGATATCATAGTAAGAAACTATACACCATTCTTCGTCAGAAGGCTCTATTCCTTCTGGAGTTAAAAAAACAAAAATCCGATTATATTCTTTATAGTTTTCTTCTACATAGCTCTTATATTTATTTAATTGATGTTTTGATTCGAGTGATATCGTTTTATTTTCTATACACAATACCATCTTATTCTTTTGTGATATCAAAAGAAGATCGATATCCTTATGCTCACGAAATATCTCTATATCTTCATAATCCGCTAACACAATATCAAAATAATCTAATCCAATAAAATCATACTGGTCCATTTTTAAACATATTTTTAAAAATGATTTCAGAAAATAGTCCTTCATTCCATGACCTTCTTTTGGATTAAACAAGTAAGCTAAAAAGTTACTATGTCGAATTTCTGTTCGAGATAACTTTAATATCTGAAAAATGTTTTCTTCTTTTAACCAGGGAGCTAGTTGATCACTTATCATGTCAAAATCTTTCAACAGATAATAAAGTTTTTCTTTATCGGTATTCTTCACATCGTTCACTTTCTTCCCACAATTTTTTTCCACAAAGTTTATTCAACCACTGTCAGACTAAAAATACAATGAGTATTTGGTTTACAAACAGTAGTAGTTATATACAAAAAAGCTTAGAGCGACAAATCCGTCTAAGCTTTAATTCAAATATCTTCTAACCAAAAAGTTTTTCTTTTTTCCGCAAGACTCGCTCCAAACGGGGGCGATTGTAGCGTTGGATCATGATGAATGGGCAGTTGGCCAATAACGCATAGACGATCATCACCCAGCCCGCCCACGCAGGATTCCAGAGGAAAAAGAACGGTGCTGGAACCATCAGCAGCCAATGGGTCAGCTCTGCTCGGCGTGTCTCAATGACGAATTTTTCCAGATAGTCCTTTTGCTGTTGAGCCAAGCGGGATTTGTCAAAGCCTTTTTTGGCAATCACAGTGCCGTCGGGCAATTTGTCTTTCCACTGACGAATACGAAACACCTCCGACCAGATCCTACCGCCTTTTTCAAAGGCAAAAGAACGGAACCAATTGGCATGACGTTCAAAAAAGGCATCGCTGACTTTGCGCAAGCCAAAGGAGATGCCTAGATGAAACAGCAGCCAAGCCAAGCTATCTGTAATGAGCAAGAGCAGTGGAGATAAGGTGATCAGCGGCATGTGCATCGCCTCCTATAAATTGATTTTGCGTCCTTTCCAGGTCACGGATTTCAACAAATGGGTTTGGATCCACGACCAACTAAATAAGCCTAGGAAAAAAAGAAAGTAACATGGGAAAAAAAGCAGCAGAATTCGGTTGAAGTTGCCGACACGGCGGGCAAAGCACAGGGTTTGTCCAAAATAAGCAGCATAAAAAAGCAGGCCGAGCCAAAGCGGTTCCATCAGAAATGGTGCCGCCAGTACCCCAATGCCGCCGCTGATCCACAAGATGACGCCCGCCATAATCAAAGGGTGAGTGGATTGCGAAGCAGTGGCAAAGTCCTTCGTCCAGCCTTGAACAAGTTGACGAACACCCGCTGGATACATCCGAAAGGCCAACAGGTCTTTTCCACCATACAAGGCGATCGGCAAGCGTTTTTTCTTAAAGCGTCTCGCTAATGCTAGATCATCTAAGATTCCTTGCGGCATGTCCTGATGTCCATTGGCTTGAAGGTACGCAGTTTTGCTGCACAAAATACACGGACCAAAGGCGCCGCCAGCTGAGAGTTTTTCGCCTACGATGGAAAAGCGGTTCAACCCGACAGGTAAGACGACATTAAAGACGGCAGACAGTTGTTCATACAGGCGCTTCGTTTGATGATAGGGCTGCACCGAGAGCAGTCCTTGTCCCGATCGCTCCTCATACGCAGCGAAAAGACGCTCTAAGCCATCTTCTGCTAGAAAGAAGGTATCGGCATCCAAAAATAATAGATACTTGCCCACCGCTTGTGAGGCGCCTAACCAACAAGCCGCCGCTTTTCCAGCAGAATCAGCAGCGGTTTGCAAGACCGTCGCACCGAAGCCCTTGGCACAGGCGATCGTCTCGTCTTCCGATCCGTCATCAACCACCAAAATCTCCACAGGATGAAGGGTTTGCTGCTGCAAGGACGCCAACAATTGCGGCAAATTTTCTGCTTCATTGCGGGCGGGGATGATGATCGACAGTTCTCCCCTCTCCGTCAAGTCTTTGGATGCGGCTGTCTCCTTGCGGGTGGGTATCGTCGGCAGGCGGAAAAAAATCAGCCAGCCTGCCAGCCAAGCAACGCAAATACCAGCGAGCAGCAGGTACACAGTCATCATCCTTTCTTGTCTTAGTGTTCTCTTTTGGTGATCATCTCACTGACTTGCTGGCCACTGAGGGTCACCATCGGCATGCCGGCACCTGGATTGACCGTACCGCCAACGAAGTATAGATTGTCGTAGCGTTCGCTGTGTTTCGGGTGTTTAAAGCCATGATTTTTCTTGCGGTTAGAGACCGTGCCGTAGATGGCGCCACGATGTGACAAATAATTCTTTTGGATGTCTTCGGGTGTCCAGCGGTCTTCATACACGATGTGCTTACGTAGATCCGTTAAGCCCATGTTTTCCAGCTTGATCAAGATCCGTTCACGAAAGGCATCGTATTCCGCTTCCGTAAAGGGCTTATCCTGCAAATAAGGGATATGAGGCAAGATTTTGATGTTCTCATGCCCTGCCACTGTTTGCGAAGGATCGGTTTTGTTGGCATTGACCAAATAGATTGTTGGATCTTCTGGCAGCTGATGCTGATGGAAATTTTGATCAAAGTTTTCTTTTGAGGCATTTGAAAAGAAAAAGTTATGATGCGCCAATTGCGGATAGGAGGTTTTGACCCCTAAGTGCAAGACAAAACCCGAACTTGCTGGTTCAAATTTTTCTTCCAGTCTTTGAGTAAAGGTCGGCGCTTCTTCTAACAGCTCTTCATAGGCCGGGATCACTTCCATGTTGGAAACAAAATAGTCGGCTTCGATCAACGTGCCATCATCCAAACGAGCGGCACGGATCTGTTCCTGTTCAACGATCAATTTTTCCACTTTGTGTCCCGTGTAGAAGGTCACACCGATCTCTTTTGCTAAGCGAACGATGCCTTCGGCTAAACGGTGCATCCCGCCTGGCACGTACCAGACACCTTGGGCATGCTGCATATAGATCATCATGTTCAAGACGGCTGGAGCGTCATAAGGAGATGAGCCGACATACTTGATAAAATAGCTCAGCATGTCTTGCAGCTGCGGATTGCTGACACGTTTTTGAATGGCATCATGCATCGAAGAGAAATAATCAAAGCCTTTCAGCGCTTTGATAACGCCATGATACTTCAAGATTTCTTTCGTGGTATCTAAGCCTTTCTCAAAATAGCCTTTTTCTGTGATTGCATAAATCTTTTGCGCATAGTCCAAAAAGTCTTGGTACTCGGCCATGTCTTTTTCCGACAAGTGCGGGTTTTCCTTTGCCATACGTGCAAGATCGCCATAGAGATCGATCTTGGTGCCGTCAGGAAAAAAGGAGCGCCATTCCAATGGCAATCGGCGAATCGCAACATAATCCGCCATATCGCGATTGCTGCCAGTAAATAATTTTTCGAAAATCTGCGGCATCGTCAAAATCGAAGGACCTAAGTCAAAGCCGAAGCCGTTTGTTTCCAGTCGGTTCAACTTGCCGCCTAAGTGGTGATTTTTTTCATATAATGATACATCAAAGCCATTTTGGGCTAATGAGACCGCCGCTGATAGACCACCAAGTCCGCCGCCGATCACTACAACTGTTTTTTTCTCTTTCATTGAATTGCTCCTCGTTTGCTTTAATGAACGACCCTATTTAGCCAAACCTTCTCGTCAAAACAGACGGTTGCGTCTCACTGCAACTGCGTGTCTTGGCACTGTTTTGGCATTGGCAGCTTGAATCAAAGGATCGTTTTTCTAGATAATTCTATAGTATCACACCTTTGAAAAAATGACGGGGATGAGCCTATTGGTCAACTGATGCAGCTTTGTCTGCGACCATGATTTCAGCAAATGAAAAAACAACCTGCTGGCAAAAAATGGAAACCCAGCAATTTCGCCCAATTCGGAAATATTCTTTTTATAACAAAAATTATCAGAATATTTGAACATTTTTGACGTTAATACCAGCGAAAAACAATTCTTCGTATGGTTACGAAAAAACGCGTTTGAGCCAATTTGGAATATCCTGTACATTGAATATAGCGAAAGTCCTTCCCCCAATCCTTTTAAAAAAACAAACGGACCTTCTCAGTAAGACATTGCTTAACAGTGACTGTTTTTGATAATGACACGTATTGTCGCTTTTTCCTAACACTTATAAGGAGTATTGATATGAACTTAAAAACGATCCAATCAGCCGAAGAATATTTAAACTTTTTTGACGAAGAATTTATCCACTCGCCCTGTTCTTATACCCATCCGAAAATCTTTAATTTTTATCTCTCTTTGCGCCAACGATTTTTGGCGGTCTATGAACAAGACGAGGGTACTTTTTTCGAAAAAATGTCGTTGCTATTAGATATCGACGCACAGCTGCAAATACTAAAAGAACTTTATGTTTTAAAAATTTCTTCTTTAAACGAGTATGCGGAAGAAGAGATCATTCAGCTGACGGTCAAAGACAAAACCTGTTTCTATCGGGAATTGACCGGTCTTCAGCTAAACCAAAAGGCGCCTTGGAGTTTGATTTACTTAAGTGAAGCTCAATGAGTTCGCCCACATCGACCGATTGAATTGAAAACCGCTGGTTCCAAAGGCTTGCATCCGTACCTGATGCACTCCCCACTTCCCCTCCCCACACTCCTGCACAGCTGCGGAGAGTCAAGCCATTAAAAAAGAAAGCATCTTTCCTTTTCACTGTTTAAGCGGTGAAGGAAAAATGCTTTCTTTTCATGTAAAAGGCCCTTTCTAGCAGCTCTTTAGGTCAAAACATAATGGGAAACTAGAAGAGGTCTTTTAAGGCAAATTGGCGGGTGACGTTAGGATTGATCCGTTCAAGCAATCGATTCCAGTCAGAAGAAGAAGGGATCGTTTTGAAGACGATGCATTCTACGATATCTCGAAATTCGGTCGCATGCTCGGCATAGTTCGTCACTAGCAGATCGATGGTGTTTTGTTCCAAATACTGAGCATTGACTTCCCCTGAGTCAGGATAAAAGACTTGATGAGATCGGCTAAAATAGCGGTTAGACCAGCCTTCAATGTACTGAACGATATTGTTATTTCCTTCGAAGATAAAGGCGATATTTTTTCGGGGAAACCAATGACGTTCTCGAACAGACTCGATATAAATCACTAAGTTTGCACAAAAATCCGTCAGATACTCTTCAGAATAAAGGTTGTGGTACTCGCGACTATTTTCTAAAAACTCTCGGTAAGCAGCAAACTCCTTAGGAAAGGTTTTCTTAATAAACGCATTCACATCATAGATATTGCGATTGGCAGACGTGGATAGGCACTCCTTCAATTTGGCAGAGGTAAAAAAGGATTCAATCAGAATCTCATCCTCTTTGGGCTTTTTCGACGATACATTCAACATCTGATAAAAATCGTTGGTCAACGTGCGGATCTCTGTCCAATGATTATACGAAAGACAAAACTTTTGTTCGACGATCACATTTTGCAGTTTTTTCTTTGTGATAATACTAACAAACAAGAAGATAAGTTCATCGTTCGTCAATCGACATTGAAAGTACTTTTCAATGACCTCATTGATTCGTTGAAAATGCATCAGCTGAATACTGTGTCGCAAGGTGTGGTACAATTCGGCGTTGATTTGCACAGTCTTACCTTGCATAAATCGCTCAAGCGAAATATAGAGCAGATACGTGTATTGTGAAAACGAAACGGTGTGGTAACTATTTTTGTCAAACATCCTGCCGATTTCCGTTACTGCCTGCTGGACCGCAGCTGGCGGAAATACAGTGTGGGGGGTGCTGTCCGTTTCATAAAAAAAGGTACAGAAGAAATTGCGGATATCTGCTTCTTCCCCAACGATATTCACAGGATCTAATGCTAGCTGGAGATCAAAACGTGCCAGTTGTTCATGAATGCGCTGCAAGTACTTCGATAAGGTACTCTTAGATAAAAACAAGCAGTCCGCCCACTCATCGATCGTCTTTAACTCTCCAATAAAAATATTTTCCAATAAAATAAAGAGCGGTTCATTCGCTAAAAGCGAGGCTTTTTTCTTTTCATACTGTGAATAATCAAATAGTTCAAACGAATAGCCTTGATTGGTGGAAGTGATCAGGATCAGCCCACAGAAATACTCGTTGATCTGACTGATGTCTTTGCCAATCGTCCTGGTGGTACTAGTTGTTACTTCAGCCAATTGACTGGCACTGCAAATTTCATTTTTTTCAAATTCACTTAGAATCTGCAGCCATCGGACGGTCGATTTGCTTGTGACAAAACTCAATTGAAAATTTTTCAAACATAAGCTCCTTACTAAAAAATTTCTTTTTTGCGGCTAAATTACGCATGAAAGGCGCCTAAGCAGTCTCATTATATCGGTTTTCATCCTACATAAAAAATCGGTTTTTTCATAGCCTGATGAAAAAAAGCGTTGTTTCCAGACTACTGTTGTATAACAATTATTTTATCGGCTATTGAAAATAGTGCAAGGATTTCGCTTTTGCTTTCCTCAGAGACCACCTAGGGCTGATACGCATCTTGCTTCATGCTTGAAAAAGCTGCTGCGTGAAAAATCGACTATGTTTTCTTTATTTGTCTAAATGTGTCTGACATGATGTTTAAAAGCTGCTCATATTGAGATTCTTGACTTGTTTTTTTCACCTGCACGTTAAAGTCCTGTTCAATAAATTGTTTGGGTATCAACTGATCCATTTCTATTTTTGAAAGCCGCTCAGTACACTCCGCTAGCAGTTGGTAATCCTTTGCGAGTGTTTGCGGCAGCTTGTATGTTTGAGTAAAAAAAGAATAGCGTGCAGTCTGTTGAATCGTTAGTGCCACCTGTTTTTGAATCAAATAGTACAATTTTTCTAATTGCGTATCCGTGACGGATCGTTCATCATTTCGTTCAAATAATTGACAGTAATAGTCTAAAAATTCACTATTAGCCATCACTGTCTCAAAATCCGTTTTATTTATTCTCATAAAATGTTCCCCTCTTTTTCTATTTTATGCATCACTGTTTACGACGTTCTTTTCGTTTGTCAGAAAAAAGAGCAGCTCATTTATCTCTTCTACTTTTTTATGGTTAATCATTTCTTGTTAGTTCTTTTCAACGATCAACACTGATAGAAAAAAGGATTAGACTTATAATTGATGCACTTCCTGATTATTCGCTCCCCTACTTCGTTAGCAAATTTTTATTCGTAGGTGTAACAACTGTAACGATTTTGCTTCTCCGCTCGTCACCAAGAGCATGCGAATCGACCATTTGTGCTGCTTGCTGACCGATCTGCTCACGCCAGTTTATGGATTAGCAACAGTTGCGGTTATGTGAAAATTATAAAGAATCTATGCACGATTTTTTTAAACATTTTTTCGGTTTTCATGAAAAAAAAATTAAAATCGTTGCTCTCGAAAAAAATGACTAGAAAGAAACAAAAAAAAGAAAGCATCTCTGATACTCTCTTTTTTGACTATTCTTATTTTGTTAAAAAAGCGATTGGATCGACCAATTGCGCTTGGCTCAAGCTAGGTGATGCACTGACTTCAAAGTGCAGGTGTGCGCCTGTGCTATTGCCCGTACTACCCATGAGGGCAATCGTTTCTCCTTGTTCCACTTGTTGACCAACCTTCACAAGGTTCTGTTGATTGTGGGCATAGAGTGTCGTCATCCCGTCCTCATGGAGAATCGCTACATAATTCCCCCAAGAAGGATGAACCTCTGAACGGATGACCGTTCCAGATTGACTCGCCAGGATTGGGGTCCCAAACGCTGCAGCAAAGTCAACGCCCCGATGAAAGCTTCCCCAACGTGGGCCAAAAGTAGAAGTGACAACGGCTTTTTCAACAGGAAAAAGATACGTCTCACTTGCGGCCACATCAGGTTTTTTCTGATCATAACGGGTCAACGCATAGGCTTCGATCAAAGCTGTCAGCTTTTGATCATACGTCGTATCTGTGGCATACCGACCAGTCAAATAACGGGCAGCCTCTTGATAAGAAGCCGCTTCTGATTTCCATACGCCTTTATAAAAATCAGACTGCTGCCCGACCCCCTCTTTCAACAAGTGTGCATAGTCCAGCAATGACTCTTTGTAGCCAGTATATTGGCGGAACGTTGCCGTGATCGTATAGTGATTTCCCGTACCATCATCTTCTTGTGTCCGAAAAGCGACACCCTGTCCTTGATAGGTTCCTTTGATACCAAAGAGATTGAAGTACGGCGCCTGACTCAGTCTGCTTTGCCCGCCACCTGACTCTAAAATAGCCTGTGCAATCATGACAGAAGCGTACAAATCATTTTTCAAGCCGATTTCTCGGGCATCTTCACCAATTTCTTGGATAAAATCCCACACTTCTTTTACTGGTGTGACCGTCAAGGTCGTTTCGCTACCTTGCTGCGGTGTCGGATCGGATTGACTTGGCGCGCTCGGTGCTTGGGTACTTGGTGGCATGATCGGTGACACAGCCGCAGGTGTTTCTTGACTTGCATCACTGTTTGCTTCTGGTGTCGGCTTCGTTTCTACAGGTTTTGACGGTTGGGGCTTCTCTGGCTGCGTCTCAGGTTTGGGTGCTTCAGGCTGTGTTGGTTTTTCTGGTTTCGGTGCTGGCGTTGGTTCTTCTGGCTGAGAAGGCTCTGGCTTACTCGGTAGCTCTGGTTCTGGCTCTGGCTCTGGTTCTGGTTCGGGCTCTGGGGTCGGTTGGGGAACTGGGGTTGGTTCTTCGGTTTGCTCTGTTCCCTCCGGCGCTGTCTCAGATCCTTCTGGTACACTTTCTACAGGTACCGATCCTTGCTCAGAATCGGGCACTTGTCCTTCCACTGCTGGAGCGGTTTCTTCGATCGTCCCTGCTGTGCTGCTGTCACTTGCTTGTGCAGCTGTTTCTGATGTTTGGGTAACGGTCGTACTTTCTGATGCAACAACCGCAGCTGAAACTGGCACACCAGCTAAAAGTTGTCCGCAAACCAAAAGAAGCGCTACCCCTTTTTGCGAATGCTTCATAGGCGAAATCCTTTCTCTTTCTTTTTCCTCTTAACAACCTCTATTGAAAAAACATCTTGCCATCCAATTAGTAAATAAATATCAATTCTCTTTTATTATACTACGCTTCGTTTTTTCGACTCAAGCAAATGACTCCCGCCCTAGCAAAAGAGAACGAGCTTTTGGAGAATGGGTCTACTGGTAAAAGATCAGGTTTTGCATCCAACGCATTGTCGATCCTCGGCTTCAGCAGTTTTTTTCTGTTGCCTAAGATCCTCTGGCGTCATCAGAAAAAAACACTGTTGTTCAAATAGGCGGCTGCCCGTTGAACAACAGTGTTTCAATTGTCTCTTCTTGCTCCATTGGCTTTTTATCGAGCGTTGGGACCCTTTCTATTCATGCTTCATTTTTCTCAAGTTTATGTATGATTTTTGGCAATTGGTTTCTCAGGTCCTTGCTATACTTACTCTGAAGAATTGATATTCTTAGAAATTTTCTGCTGGCAGTCAGAGTCTTCAAGGGACTATGACTAAAAACGCCGAACAGTTGAAGGTTTCATTATCTGTGCAAATGATTATGCTATAATTATTGAAACTTATTTTGTTGGAGGCTGACATGAAAACATTTCAATTAAAATTCATGCGAAACCGCACGTTGATTCGCTGGCTGCAATTGTTAAATGAATTTGAGAAAAGTCCCACCCGTACATTGGGAGAACTTGCTGAAGTGACCGAAAGCAGTACCCGTACGTTGATTACTGACATCGCTAGCCTGCGAGAGCACTTTAAAGGGGCGATTGCGATCCATACAGCAAAAATCGGGTACCTTTTTGAAGTAATCGATCAGGATAGGTATCGAAAGCAAAAGCAAGAGTTAGTAAATGATGAACCGATTTTCCAAATTTTAGAGAGTATTTTTTATAATGAGCAGCAGTCACTCCTTGATTGGAGCTTAACGCTTAATATTTCTGAACAAGCACTGATCAGCTATTTCCGAAAAATACAGCCTTTTTTATCCCCTTTCGGTTTAAAAATCAAAACTGACCCCGTCTCTTTGGCAGGTTCTGAGATCGATATCCGGAAATTTTTCTGTCTTTTTTACTACGAATCTGACATTAATGTCCACACGCTATTCCCTTCGATCCATGTCCAAGATGCGGTGATGGAAATCACTGATCTTTTGGAAACGAAGGCCTTACAGAGCTCTTCGTTTTCTTATTTTGCTTATATCCTTTATATTAGCGTAGAGCGCAGCAAACGTGGTTTACTTGCTGCCCCCTCCCCTCAACTCAAGGAGCTGATCAAAAAAAATGATCTGCTGTTTGATTATGAGGCGCTAAAAACCATTATTCGGCGTTATTTTCATTATGAATTCCCTCAAGAAGAAGCCGTCTACCTTTTGACGTGTATCATTTGTCGCCGCAAAATCAACACCGACCTAGCAGCCAGCGAAGCGTTTTGCCCCAATTACAACCAATGGCCAGAGATCAAACAGATCACTGCAGATTTTTACGCACAAAATCGTGGGCATAGTTTGGATGAACAAAAAGACTTGCTTTGGCTAGAATCTTTTTTCATCGTTGTCAAACTCCGTGAATTGTTATCGCCAACGATGAATATCAATATTGACGACCTCAATGACTTTGTCCAAGAAAAGTTTGCCGCAGAATTTGCGAAAAATCGTCAGTTTCTCCTTTCCCACCCGCTTGTAAAAAATCTCTATTCTCTCGATCATTTGGATGATTTTTGTACAAGCCTCACGTTCCATATGGAAGCAATTATTGAAGAAAATTGGGGCAAGCCGCGAATCATTGCCGTTATTTTTGAAGGCAATGAATATGTTTGCGAGCATGCCGAAAGCATTATCCGAAAATATCTAGGGTTTTATCATGAAATGTACTACCCTGATTCAAACGAACTTTCCCATGAGTACTTAAAGGAAAAAAATATCAACTTGCTGATCACCAACTACCCTGAATATGCGACGGAGTATTTGCTGGATGTCGAAAGCGTCTTATTAAAATCGATACCTGATGCTGCCGATTGGAATCATCTCTTGAATCGGATCAATCCAAGGATTTTGCGATTAGTTGTACTTGATAATACATGACGATACCAACCATCCGAATAGAAAGAAGCACAAAAAAAGCAGCGAAGCGTTGGCTTCACTGCTTTTTTGCGTTCCATTCGATTCAAGACCACTCTACTGGCGATCAATTATTTTTGCTGCCTGCTGCTTATTCGGCAGCTTCAATATCTTTGGCGATTTTTGCGACATCGATCTCCCGCTGCAAGTAGTCTTGATTGTCGATAGGAAAATGCTGACGAAATTCGGCTAGTTCCATCAATTCGACTTCACCAGCTGCCACTTCAAAGTCTAAGACATGGCCAGCAAATGTCCGATCATCACTAATAAAATGCAGGTGGAAACCAGCAGCCGCAGCGCCGTGGAACAACAGCGGGGTAAAGAATCCGACGATCGTTCCGCTGATATTTTCTGTCTGAAATTCGGGCTGATGCTGGATGATCTCAATGAATTTTGGATATGGTTTTTCTTGCTTTGGGGCAACGCGGACGTGCATCTTGGTAAATACCCCATGGATTTTGACAGCGGAAAACAAATTCGGGCTGACTTCGGTCAGGACGTGGTTTTTCACTTCTTCATCGGTCATTTCTTGGCTAACCTGCAGGTGCTTCGCCGCAGAAAAATCAACGACTGCCGCATAGGGGGTTCCTTCATTGCCTTGGAGCACTCGCACCTTGCCCGACTCGTCTACATGGTAGATTTCACCATCTAAAATAATCACTTCACCATTGGAGCCAGCCAATGTACCGATCCCAAAATCGCCATATTCAAGCATTTTGCCGATTTGCTCCGTGCCATCCATTAAATCCTGCATCAACCCACCTAGGGTGCCATGCTGATATAAATAACTTTTGTTTTTCACTTTCATCTTGCTGCTCCTTTGGTCTTAATAAAATTGATCAGGTAGGATCGTTTTGCCCAGATCGGCATTATCTGAATAATCCACAGGGATATCAATGATCACTGGACCATTCGTTGCAAAGCCTTCTTCGATGGCTGCCATCAATTCTTGTTTAGTGGTTGCCCGTAAACCTTTGGCACCAAATGCTTCGGCATATTTTACGAAATCAACGGGTCCAAAATCAACCCCAGAAGCACGATCATATTTCATTTCTTCTTGGAATTTCACCATATTGTAGGTACCGTCATTCCAAATCAAGTGAATGATGTTTTGTTTCAAACGGACAGCTGTTTCTAACTCTTGGGCAGAAAACAAGAAACCGCCATCGCCAGATACAGAGATCACTTGAGTATTTGGTCGCACGAGCGCTGCAGCAATCGCCCATGGCAAAGCGACCCCTAAGGTCTGCATGCCATTACTAAAGAGCAGATGCCGTGGCTCATAACTACGGAAATGACGGGCCATCCAAATGTAGTGGCTGCCGACATCCACCGTTACCGTCATATCGTCGGTCACTTCTTGTTGCAAAGCATCAATGATTTCCAGGGGATGCAAGGTATTGTTGCTGCCTTCGACATCCGCTAGTTTTTCATTGAGTTTGGTTTGCAGCGTCGTTAAATAGTTTTGAGCGTCTTCGGTCAAGTGATACTGATCGATGGCTTTTGATAGTTGTTCAATAATTTTCGCGATACTGCCCATCAGTTCAACTTCTGGCTGCATAAATGGATCGATCTCCATCGGTACTTCATCGATGACGATCACGCGGGCATCTTTTTCCGCATTCCAGTTGCGAGCTTCGTATTCGATCGGGTCGTACCCTACAGCAATCACTAAGTCGCTGCGTTTCAACAGCATATCACCCGGCTGATTGCGGAATAAGCCGACGCGGCCAAAGAAATGCTCTTCTAATTCACGAGAAATGATCCCAGCGCCTTGGAAGGTCTCTACGACGGGCAACCCAGTTTTTGCAACTAACTGACGAATCGCTTGTGTTTCTTTCACGCCTGAAGCCCGCATCCCTAAGAGTAAGACAGGCAGTTTGGCTTCTTTGATCCGATCGACGAGTGCCTGGATATCTTCTGCATCGGCACTGCCTAATTTAGGCGAAGATAGTGGTTTGATCGCTACCCCTTGAACGGTTCCATCTGTCACATCTTGAGGAATGGATAAAAAGCTCGCCCCTTTTTTCGCTGTTTTTGCGATGCGAAAGGCGTTGGCAATACTTTCAGAAAGGGTTTCAGGATCTTGGACTTCACTGCTGAATTTCGTGATCGGCGCAAACAACGCCGCGTTATTCATGCTTTGGTGGGTCAATTTTGAAAGGTCAGAACGCTTCACTTGGCCTGCTAGTGCCAAGACGGGATCACCTTCGGCAGTTGCCGTGACCAACCCAGTTGCTAAATTACTGGCTCCTGGTCCGCTTGTTGCAATGACGACTCCTGGCTCTCCTGTCAGGCGACCGATTGCTTGTGCCATAAAGGCCGCGTTTTGTTCATGTCGTGCCAAGATCAACTCTGGTCCTCGATCACTCAACACATCAAACACGCCATCGATTTTTGCACCGGGAATCCCAAAGATATAAGGCACCCGATGGTTTTCTAAACTTTCAACAATGATTTCTGATCCTTTTGCACTCACTGTATTACCTCTTTTCAAAAACTGTATTAATCACAATACATATAATAGCACTTTTTATTTATTTATCAACGAAAAACACTTATTATAATCTGTATTATAAAAGCGAGTTTTTTTAGAGAGCGTTTGCATCTGCTTCAGACTGCAGGTGTACGTCTTTCAATTTTTCCGACAAAAAAAGGAGTGGATCGCTCCACTCCATACATCCTTTTCTGTATCAGAACACCGCTTAAAAAGAATCTGCTTTCGTCGGTTTCTTATTCTGCAGGGACATTTTTTTCCGTCAGCCAACCGACAGCCAGTGTCATGGCCGCTCGTGCGGCTTGGGTCTGATCCATCGCATTGACCATCACAAAATCATGGATGATCCCTTGCATCCGTGCTTGGGTGACTTCCACGCCAGCTGCTCGTAAATGCTGCGCATAGGCTTCCCCTTCATCCCGCAAGACATCTGCTTCGCCTGTAATGATCAACGCTGGCGGCAGATCGGCTAACTCCTCTTTGGTCGCGCGTAGTGGAGAAGCGGTCATTTGATCCCGCTGTGTTTCATCCGTCGTGTATTGATCCCAGAACCATTGCATGCCTTCTTTGGTCAGAAAATAATTTTCACCGAATGCTTCATACGAAGGCGTATCAAAGCGGGCATCTGTCACAGGATAGAACAATAATTGCTGTGCGATCGGAATGCCGCCACGGGCTTTCGTTAACAAGGTCATAACGGTCGCCATATTCCCACCTACGGAATCGCCAGCCACGGTCAAACGGCTAAGGTCTAAGCCTTTGACATCGACAAATCCCGGTAATTGCTGCAAGACCGCATAATTTTGTTCGATCGCCGTTGGGTATTTTGCTTCTGGTGAACGACTATATTCAGGAAAAATGACGATCGAGTTGGTTCGTACCGCCAATTCACGGATCAATTTATCATGAGTCGCGGCACTACCGAAGACCCAGCCCGCGCCATGGAGATAATAAATGACAGGGAGAATCGCATGATTTCCTTCAGGACGAACAAAACGAACATTGATGGTCCCCCATTCGCCTGTATCTACGGTCTGATCTTCTATCTCAACCGCCAATTTATTGACGGGTGACTCTTGGACTTGTTCCAATAGTGCGCGCCCTTCTTCTGGCGGTAATTCATAGATCCGTGGGTGCGGTGCATTTGCCTCACTAAATTCAACGGCTGCTTTTTCCAACGAAATTCTATCTGTCATACGATTCTCTCCTTTTGTTTGAAATCGTTCGTGTTGACCTTAAGGGTACCACCAAGTCATTCTGATGCAAAGAATCTTGCTTCCTTCTGCTTCCAAGCATTTCGCTCGACAAAAAAGGTGGTTTTTGCACTCTTAACTGCCTTGCCTTCATCACCGATAACTGTAAGACACTCGCTGTGTAAACTTCCCAAAAAACTGAAAGGCGTAGGTAAGTACGTATGAAATTCACATTAGATGAAACACAAAATAACCGTCTGCTCGCTGCTATTTTTCAAGAACTCGCTGTCATAGTCTTTGATCCGCAAAAAGAAGTTGTTTTCGCCAATGCCAACATGACGGATATCCTAGGTTATAGCCAAGAAGAAATCATTGGCTTGCCGCATCGGACCTTTTGTTTTGACCATTATGCTGCCAGTACGGATTACCAAGCTTTCTGGAATCAACTGCTTTACTCAAAGCAACGGTTTCAAGACAAAATCATTCGGAAAAACAAACAAGGAGAAAAACTGATTTTAGAAGGGATCTACTTCCCTGTCCTCGATGAGCAGCAAGAAGTCGTCAACGTCGTCAAAATCGCTTTTGACATTACCCAAAGAGAACAAGCCTTAGCGGTCACTATCAAAAAAGTGCAAGAAAGTGCTGCTTCCCTGACACGACTTTCTGCCAACGGACACCAGCAAGTCGATCATTTGTCAGAGAACTTGGCACAAGTCAAACAGCTGTCTGATCAAAATCAAGCAACGACCCATGCCTTAGAAATGGATAGCCAACAAGTGACAGCAGTGCTGCATGACATCGACCGCATTGCACAACAAACCAAATTGCTTTCCTTCAATGCTTCCATCGAAACGGCACGGATCGGCGAACAGGCAGCTGGCTTTCGGGTAGTTGCGGATGAAATGCAAAAATTAGCTGAACAGACCAAGCAGTTGACCCAAACCATTGCCGCAACCATGCAAGCCATCAACCAACAAGCCTTAGTCGTGTTAGATAGTGCCGATTCGACGACCATGAAAATCAGTGATTCGCAAAAAAGCCTCGCTGCCGTTTTGCATTCTTACGACACGCTGCGAACGACGGCCAGTCTTTTAAACGATGAAGCCGAGTATTTATCAGAAACCAACGACGCTGAGTTGGAAACCACATGAAGTGAAAAAGAGCGCCGCTGTTTGCGACGCTCTTTTTGGTTTTCTAACTAAACAGTTGATTCCTGATTTGACTGCCCATTGATCCTCCGCCTCAGCACTAGTCAGCCCCCCACTCTTGTAGCAATTTCTGCAACTCTTGTAAAAAAGGTTTGGTTGCATAGCCCAATGTTTGAATAGGAATACGGTATTCCTTTTGAATCACCAAAATACTACCAAAGATTTTATGTCGAATCTCAAAGGAAAGATTTTTCCAAGTACTCCAGGAAAAACTGGCTGTTCGTTTTTCTTTCCTTTTATACGTGCACAAATACACTCGTTCGACACCAAAAAGTAGACCCGCATCCGCTTTCTTGCCAGTCATCTGTGCCGTTAGCAGTGCCAGAGGCGTCTCCGTTTCAGGCACTTGAAAACTGGTAAGGACTTGTCTTTGCAATTGCTGCGGCAACACTTGTTTTTCTCCAAAGAAATAGAACAAAAAATATTGCTCTTGCAAAAAAGCATTCAAACGAGTTTGTCGCTCGTTGTCCGGATCGAGTGGCGCCCATTGAATCAAAGACGTCTGATTCGTTGCCGATTGCTCTGACTGCTTGTGATCACTTGAACCCCCAGCCGTTGGCGAGTTTCCCAGGGGAAGAGGATCCATCGTTTGGTTGGCATCAGCTGACTGACTGATTTTCTTCAACAAAGCAGCAAGGTGCGTCAGCGCAAGCTGTTTTTCTGTCATAGGATTGGCATGCGGGCTTTTGGTATGATCGAAAGATTGTTTTATGACCATTTTCCCACGACAATACAGACAAATCGCCGTGCCAGCGTCCCAGTTGACTTCTAGTTCTCCTAGGCAGTGGGGGCATTGAATCGGAATAATATCCATTGAATTATCCTTTCGTTTCGATACAGGTATCGGAGCTATCCGTTGTAAAGATACGGATCGTATTCCAGCTGACAAACACCAGCAGCACTAGCAGCGATAAGCCATAAAAATCAAAATACCAAGTCAGGATTGCTAAAAAAAGAATCAAGGCAAATTCATACGCCATGTTTTCCAGACCGCTGTAAAATACTGTCTTTCGGACGAGTTTCTTCCTACGGGCTTCAAAAGCTTTCTTCACAGCAGCCGTTGATCCATCCGACTGACTCAACGCCTGAGAAAGTTCTGCTTTGAATCTGCCGTACTCTGAGAAAAACTTGACCTCTGGTACGAGCAAGAAATACCAAGTCGCAAGACAAGCAATCAGCAAGATAACCGCTGAAGCGAGCAGACTAAAGGCAACAGCAGGCATTAAAAAGCCACCAAAAAGAACATTTAAAAGGGTCCCTGAAATTATTCCGAATGAAAAAAAGGTATAGCAGAACTGCCATAGGACACTACTGGTTTTGGAAAAACTTTTTTTCACTTGCACGAGCTGTTCACATTCAGGAAGCTGGGTTGGAAAAAGACGTTCAGCATCGGTGCCATCAGCCACGAAAGAATAGGTTTGGTTTCCGTACTTGAATTCGCCAATGTAATAAGGAAAATACAGTTTTTCCGTATCACATTGTTTCGGAAAAAGAGTCAGTTGAACCTCATTGGCAACCTCTGCTCCCACCAAATGGTCTTTGGCTTTTGCTTCAAAGATTTCCAATAGATGGGTATCAGAGAGTGCTGCTTCTCTGGAAATATCAAAGGGCAGCACCTGAACGTCTTGGCTAAGTGCCGAAAACTGCTGCATATCCGTGCAATAGGCGTCTCCTTTTTGAAGATGCAGCGGCAGCTTGCCATTGATACTGTAATCCGCTTCTTTTTGGGTATCCGTAGGGAAATATTCATTGAAAACCGTTGTGTTCCCGCTGTTATGTAAAGAAATGTCGGCAGTAATGCGCCCACTCTCCCTCTGCTGTTCCTCGTGGACATAGCTCCCTCTCACTTGCGCATCATAAGCAATTTGAAAATAATACATCGGGATAAATACACGTTTTAGATGAACCATCTCTAGCTCAAAAAAGATACTTTCCGAGATGGTGTCTTGCCAGGCTAGTTTATTTTTCAACGCAGCTTCACATGCCTTTTCATCATAGGCAAACGGATAAAATCCTTCTTTGACGGGTCCTTGAATGCGTGGCAACTCTTTCAGCGAGACGACTTGGTTTGTTTGTTCCTGGTTTTTTTGTTCTGGTTTGATCAACAGCTCATTCAAGCAATACTGACAGACTGCTTTTCCTGAGTCCCAATCAACTTCTAGACGCCCTAAGCAACTGGGGCATTGGATTTGTGTGATTTTCATTTTTTCTCCTTTTTTATGAATCATTTTTTTCAACAAGATGGCTTATCAAAAAAACCGACGAATGTTCCAAATAAGGGTAGCGATCACGACCACATAAGCGAGTGTATCGAGCCATTCAGAAAGTTTCCTGATTCTTGCAAGGTGCTTCCCACGCTTCTCGTAGTTTGCTAACAAAGCTGCCCCGGCCGTTTTCTTACCTAATAATTCTCTTTTAAGCTCATCTCTAAATTTTTGGACTGTTTTGAGATACTGTTCTTTTAGAAAGTGCAACACTATCCCCGATACTACCCAATAGACGGCAGTTGGCAGGGAACTCATGACAATCCCCCCTATGACAGCTCTGAACACTCTTCCTAGAGGGATCCATTCAGAAATGAATAGTGCAAAGAACAGCAGGAGCACACCTAACGTAAAAAAGAGTACGGAGGACCAGCCAAAAACCTTGCGAGCTTTTGAAAAATTCGCAACCGTTTGTAAGGTTTCTTGGCACTGTGGGATAATCGGCAGCTTCATTCGGTCAGGATCTTTGCCGTCGATCGCAAATTCAAAGGATTGCTCTTGGTACTTGAAGGTGCCCATATACAGGGGAAAGTAGAGCTTTTCTGTAGCACAGCTGATCAGGGAAAGATCTAGGTGCAGCTCTTTTAGATGATCGGCAGATTCTTTCTTCTGAATCACGGCATTCGCATGGGCTCTCAGTTCCGCTTGTTTTTCAGAACCAAAGAGCGCCTGCTCTTGCTCAATATCAAAGGGAAAAACATGAATAGCATGTGCTGAGACTAGCTGTTGAAATTCCTTTTGATCGGTACTAAAGTGCGGTTTTCTTTTCATTTCATCATTGACCTCGAAGCTCTGAGGAATTTCTTGCTCGATCACCTCCGAACTGCCGCATTGATAGAGCCTGATCTTCTCATCTGGATGGTCGCCGCGCTTCTTTTCCCACGTGGTCGTATGCGAGCCGTCCCAAGCAATGGAATGGGTATCGTAGCCAAAGACCCCCTCCCAGTGCATCGTATAGGTCACCTGAAATTCATAAATCGGAATAAAATATCGTTTTACCTCGCTGACTTCAAGATGAACGACAATGTCCTCAGGAACTGATTCCTGTTGGATCAGCCATTTTTTCAAGGCATTTGCTACCTCGTCTTCATTAAAGGTAAACGAATAAAACCCTTCTTTGACTTCTTGAAAAACTACGGGAGCTTGTTCATTCGAAGCTTCTTGCGTTTGTTTTGGCGGCGAATGTAGGACTGACTTCGTTAAGCAATACTGGCAGACTGCTTTTCCTGTCTCCCAGTCAACGGTTAACTGACCCAAGCAGCTGGGACATTGGATTTGTGTGATTTTCATTGCTTCTCCTTTTGCACATACTGATTTTCTTATCAATGAAGTGGCTTGGTTGCAAGTGAGGGGGAATATCTTTTATAAGGTGTTAGTTGGGGGAAGCAGCGAAGGAAAGCTGCTTGTTTGCAGGTAGTTGCTCGCTCTCATCCGTTTGTTCGAAACATTTTTTCCAGTGATGAAGCAAACAAGTGTATTTGTACCAAGAGCTGTTTATCCAAAAAAACAACCGCAAACGAAAAACAACTCTTTTCTATATCATTTTATAATAAAAAATACCTTAAATCTATTTAATATTGATAAAAATAATTGCTAATTTGCTAGTTGAGCTTCTTCCGTACGCTCAGCAACCCTTACTAGTCGGTTATTGATGGCGGATACGTTAGTAAAAATGTTATAATTAAAATATTCACAAGAAAGGAATTGAAAAGAGTTATGGGGATGTTTATTTTTGTTATTGGTTTTTTGACAATGGTTGTAAGCGGAATCTTTTTTATTCTTGGATTGATCAAGAAAAAGCCGCTTCGCAACAAAATCGTTATTTTTATGGGTGGTTTTCTCTTATTGATTGGCGGGGCACTATTGACTCCTGCAGCAACACCGGAGCTTCACGTAGATGAAGCAGAACTGTTTACGAATGAGCAAGGCGAAGCGGCGATCACTGGGCGAACCAACCCAGAAGCGCAACTGACGATCAACGGGGTGGAGGTTTCGCTGGCGGACGAAACATTTTCTTATGCTGTCCAACTGGAAGATGAAGAGGAACAGGAATTTACTGTCCAAACCTCCATGGGTGGAATCACTAAAGAAGAGGTCGTCACCGTCAAACCTTCTCACGCATTTCTAGCGAGTTTGCAAGCTGAAAAACAAGAACAAGAAGCACTGGTAAAAGCCGAGACGGCACTGGCTCTTGCCGAAACCCAGCCAAACCAAAAGAATTACAACGAAGCCGTGACGCTGATTCATGCTTTAAGTAAAACCTACGAAGATTTCGCTACTCAGCTCGCGGTAGTTGAAGACCATCTTGCCATCGGCAAAGCCCTTGATACCGCTGAAGCTTCTCTTGAACGCAGTGATTTCGATCAGGCAAAAGAATTAGTCGCACAAGCGGTTTTGAACAAGGAAACGTTTGAAAGTCGGTTATCCACTGTAGAAACCAAGATTTCTGAGAAAGAAGCAGAAGCCCTCGTTGCAGAAGCTGTCCAAGCGGTGGAAGCAGCAGAGGCGGAACCGACAAAAGACCGACTCGCTCAGGCAGAGGATGCCGTCGCTCGTCTCAAGACCCCCGATGAGGAATTAGCTGCTCGAACGAAAACAGTGGCGCAAACGATCACTGCCAACGAACAAGCAGCTGCACAAGCTAAGGCGGAGGAAGAACGGCAGGCAGCCGCTGCTGTGCCAGAACAAAGCCAGCCAGCCGCTGCTAGCAATCAAGGCCAAACGTCGGTCCTCGTGACACCAACAGGTTCGAAATACCATACGAGAAAATGCGGCAACGGTACCTACACGCCTGCAACTTTAGCAGAAGCGCAAAGTCGCGGACTTACTCCTTGCGCAAAATGTTTTCCGTAATAGCCACTAAATTTTGCAACGAAAAAAGACAAACCTCAGTTTTGTCTAAGGTTTGTCTACTGTCTGAAGCGGTTGTCTCGTCGGAGGCAGCCGTTTTTTGTCACTTGCTAGTTTTCCTCATACGAAAACTTGTACTCGTTTTGTTCGTCATCGATCAGACGCTTGTCATTGTTGTCCACCATCTTGAATACTTTCTCAAAATCATCGCCAGTCATGCGCACTTCCTTTTTCTCTTGATCAATGATCACTTGGGCATTGGTCACTTCAAAGGTGTGCATAGTGCCGATGTCTGCCGCAGTCAGTGCTTTGCTTTTGGGAAACTCTGCTTGCAGTGTTTCGTTGATCTGCACTAATTGCGTCTCTTGTTCTTTTACCAAGTCCGCAGGTTCCTGATTCGGATCGACCAAAAAACTCAACGTTTTATTAACGGTGAGCTTTCCATCTTCCAAAACGTACAAGGCATTTTGTTGATGACTGTTGCTATTGGTCAATACTTGATTCGCAGCTGCAGAGTCAACCCCTGAGCTGCTGCAGCTTGTCAAGAAAAATAGTGTCCCTAAACAAACGGCAGCAAATATTCCTCTACCTAACATGCTTTTCGTTTTCATTTTTTCCTCCTCGTTGCCCCTAATTTTGTTTCTTTGATGATTTTTCCGCAATCCGCGGATTTGGTTTCCTACAGATTAAAGTGCTTTTAGTATAGCATAAATTATTTGCTTTTATAGCTATTTTTTATAGTAAGATTAATTTTACGCACAAAAAAACCAACCTTGTTGAAACAAGATCGGCTTTCTTTAGGATTGATTCGTTGAGACCTTTGAACGCTCTCGCTGGGGTATGATCGTTGCTTACTGTCCAATCAAGCCGACAACAAGTCCTAAAACGATCACTCCTAGAAACCCGTTCACAAGGTGCAGCCCGACTAATTTGCGGGACTGTCCCGAGTAAACAGCCATCACGAAGGTGGCGACCCCATAAACCCCTAGCCACAATAAGCAAGCGACTTGCAAGGAGGTCATCAGCCAACCATCATGATCGAATGTTGCAAACCAATAGACGACTTGATAGGTCGCTGCTGATAAGAGGATCCCACCAACGATCGTGCCGCCAAAGGTAAAGAGCATGTCACCGGTCGTCATCTGCTGATCAGCCATCTTCTCTGCCATTCCTGATTCTTTCGCCCAAAACTTGCCCCACTTATGCATCGGATTGTAAAGCAGACTTTCCACCACGACCCAGCTGAGGGTGCCGAAAATCAATGTCCAAAAATTAACCATTTTCGTTTTCTCCTACACTTTATTTTATCGTCACATTCCTGAGAACCGAAGAAACAACCGAACGCGGGGTTCCTTCCCCATCAGTTTATGTCTTAAGGGACGTTTCTTCAACTTTTTTCACTGGTTTTCTCAATTTTTCGATGGTTCCAATAAAAACTAAGAAAAATGATCGTATACAATAATGCGGTGAAGCCAGTGACCGCCAACGGGTTAGTGATCAAAATACCGACAAACAGCAAAATCAGTGCAAGGATCGCCCCACTCAAGAAAATCGTATAGCCCATTTTCTTCTGCTTGCGTACCAAAACAAACGCCGCCGCACTAATCAACAACCAAATCAGCAATACAGTATAAGACAGGGAGCCTGCTAGATAATTGAAGAGTTTGTCGCCTAAAAAGTAAGAAAGAACGACCCCAAGATATAAAGTACCGCTGCAAAACATGATCGCTCGTTGGGGCACGCTGTTTTTATTCAGCATCGTAAAGCAGCTTTTTTTCTGGCCATTGTTGCTTAATCGGAAAAACAACGTTCTTGAAGAAGCATAGACTCCAGAATTGATTGACGAAAACAAAGCCAAAATAATCACTAAATTGACGATGTCGGAGGCAAATGGGACATGGATTTTTTGAAACACCATCACAAAAGGACTGACATTTGGATCGGCTAATTGATTCCACGGATAAATGATCAGTAAAAGAAACAAGGGAATGATGTAAAAAGCGGCAATCCGCGTCATCACTCCTTTGATTGCTTGCGGGATCGCTTTTTTGGGATTTTCCGCTTCACTGATCGTAATGGCTACTAATTCAGAACCGCCGTACGAATAGATTACGACCAGTAAAGAATTGATAAACCCTTTGAGACCATGGGGGGCAAAACCACCATAGTCTGTCATTTGTCTCATCGTCGGGAAAAAGCCCAAATCAAAGACTTGCGTGGCAACCAGATAGAGACCCACCAAGATCAACGCGATCACCACACTGATTTTGGCCCAGGAAAGCCAGTATTCCGTTTCCGCAAACAAGCGAACCGAAAACAAATTGATGGTGGTCGTGAGCAGTGCCAAAATCAACACAAAGATCCAAGCTGGAATATTGGGAAACCACAACTGCAAAAAGCTTGCGGCAGCAACTGCTTCGGCGATGATGTTGATCATCCACATTGACCAGTAGATCCAGTCGATGAAATCGGCTGTATGCACGCCAAGATATGGCTGGACTAAGCCCGAAAGGCCATGTTGTTTTTGGTCAGATAAGACCAACTGTCCCAGTCCTGTCATGACGACAAATAAGATCAGCCCGCAAAAAATAAACGCCAGCAAGACCGCAGGCCCCGCTAACTGGATCGCTTCACCGCTGCCCTTGAATAGGCCAGCACCGATGGCGCCACCTAGTGCCAACATAGTGATATGTCTGGTTTTCATCTGCTTTTTTAATTGATTTTTTTCTGTCATAGGTTCCTCCTTGAAAACCGTTGATCCTCCATACAAGGTGATTCTCTCATTGTCGCTATTTTTAATTATATGAATGATTTTTTTTAACTACCTCATAGAGAATACCAGACGCTTCTGCTATTGCAACTAAGAATTGAAAAAATTATCTATTTTTTCTGAAAATTCTATCATCCTCTAATCTTTTTCACCTAAATCAAATCTTGGCGAGCTTTTCTCTAAGTGAATGCACGAAAAAAGCCATCTCCCAACTTGCGGGAAATGACTTCCTGTCCTTTTTTTCAAGCAGGCTTGATGATCAATCAGTCGTAACCAACTCGTCTTTGACGGCGTCAGGGAGATCTTGTTCGGTCACCTCTTGATACGACTCCACATGTTTGCCCTTTGCATCAAGCTCTAGGTAGGCATTTTCTTTTAGCTTTTGTGGTGCCCAAAACGTGATTTTTATCTTTTGCCCATCTTCATTGACCCCTTCTTGTGTATATTCGTAGGAATCGTGTTCTTGCAACACGCCATACTCGTCGGATGTTTTGATATAGACCTTTTTCTCCGGTACGAACGGATTGAAACGATCCACCAGCTGAACCAGTTCGCTGGAATCATCTTTCGTAAAATAAGACCATGTAACCAGTGTGACGGTCCCGATCGTTAACACGAGCAGGATCATACTAATTGCTTTCTTCAAGTGATTGTCCTCCGTTTTTTCTATCTACCTTCAGTATAAAAAAACAAGCGATAAATATAATCAAACTTAAGGCGTATTTTTCCGTCGGTCATTGTGACTAAGGTATCAATGGAATATTTCTGCTCTTTCCAACCTCAATGTATAGACAAACAACTAAGTTCTCCTACAAAATCGTCCCTTCTCACAGGAAGACTAGACTGTTTAATAAGTATCGTGATTTTTCATTCTTTGTAGTAAACTAAACTGCAACAACTTACTTTTAAATACTCATGATTGAAATCTATAGAAAATCGAGGTGCCCCATGCTAGAAATCAAACGGATCGATCAAGAACACCAAGCTGATATCCGCTTGAAAAACGAACCCTTCTCCTTATGGGGGAAAATGCTGCCGTCTTATAGTGAGGGCAGCTGGCAGTACACGATCTGTAAATTTGCATCCGAAGACATTCAGACGATGCGTTTCCCAGATGAAAATTATTGCTATGATGAAATGAGCCGAAACAGTCTGTTTATCGGTGCTTATGATGATGGAAAATGCATCGGCTTAGCGATCGTTCAAGACGCTTTTTTCAAGTATCTGTACCTCTATGACTTAAAGGTCAACACAGACTACCGTAAGCAAGGAGTCGGTCAACTACTGATCCAACAGGCACTGAAAGCGGCCCTTGCCAAAGGTTATCGCGGCATCTACACGCAAGCACAGGACAACAATCCTTCTGCCTGTCTGTTCTACATGCGAGCAGGCTTTCGTATCGGAGGTCTGGATACGGAAGTGTACAAAGGAACCAATCAGGAAGGCAAAAGTGACATTTTGTTTTATTTGGATGCAGCGGAAACGGCAGGCAAAAAATAGCTGAAAAAAGAAAAAAATTCCTCCTGCCAGATGGTACACTTAAGGCAACAATGTTTTAGAAGGTGAGGAAGAAGAATGTACGTAGGATTTGATATTGGCGGAACAAGTATTAAATATGGTGTTTTAGATGAAACCGGAGCGATCCTTGAAAAATCTGCGATCCCTACTAGCTATGAGCCAGCCCAGTTTTATCAGGATCTACTCACGATCATCGAAGATGCCCAGAACCGCCACACGATTGATGGCATTGGGATCAGCGCCCCGGGGATCGTTCAAAAAGACGGCTTTATGTTAACTGCGGGCGCCATCAAATCGTTATATGGCGAAAATTTCAAAGCAGTCTTGGAAGCGCGTACAGGGTTGCCTGTGGCGGTGGAAAATGATGCCAATGCAGCAGCGATCGCTGAAAAATGGATCGGCAATGCGCAAGAGGCTGCCAACTATTTGTGTCTTGTCCTAGGCACTGGTGTAGGCGGTGGGATCGTGATCAATAATCAAGTCTACCGAGGTGCTCATGGCATGGCTGGTGAATTTGGCTGGATGGTGATCGATCAGCTGCCAGAAGAAGGCAATATCGAGGAAAGTTCCATCAATAAAAAAACTGCCGTCGTGGGCGGCTTGATTCGCCTCTACAATTTAGCGGGGGCAGCAGTTCCTGGCTTTGAACCCACCCAAGACGCCAAAGAGATTTTTGACCGCGCGCAGCAAGGCGAAGCGTTGGCGCTGAAGCTGACGGACCAATTTCTGACGGATCTGTCTGTAGGGCTGATCAATTTGATCAGCTGCTTTGACCCAGAATTGGTATTGATCGGCGGCGGCATCAGTGCCAATCCTTATTTCTGGGAACGCCTGCAGGCTCGCTTGACGATCACGGAAACACGGCATGAAGCGATCAATTATTTGCGCGGACAAACCATCGCACCTGTGCGTCCAGCGAAGCTGAAAAACGACGCCGGCTTGATCGGCGCAGT
This sequence comes from Enterococcus sp. 5B3_DIV0040, assembly GCF_002140755.1. Classification (NCBI taxonomy): domain Bacteria; kingdom Bacillati; phylum Bacillota; class Bacilli; order Lactobacillales; family Enterococcaceae; genus Enterococcus; species Enterococcus sp. 5B3_DIV0040. Next base: position 477,070 of record NZ_NGLC01000002.1, on the reverse strand, counting down.
CTATCAGATCCATCAACAGCTGCACCGTTAAAAGTTCGGATATGCTATACTGGTGTAAATTGATTATCTAGGACAGCGAGGAACCAGCATGGCGCTTTTTGAACAATTAAACTTGAACAAGCTCTCTGCGGTAGAACAAGAAATCTACCGTTTTATCGTCAATCACTTAGAAAAGATTCCGTATATGCGCGTGCGCGACATTGCCGATGATGCCCATGTCTCTTCGACTTCGGTCTTTCGTTTTATTCAAAAAGTCGGCTTTCAGTCGTTTCCAGAATTTCGCTTCTATATCAAAAATCATTTAGAAAAAGCTCATTTTGACGCACATCCGGAACACTTAGGTTTAGAAGCGCGCATCAAAGGCTTGAATATGCAGATCTTCCACCCTGATGCGGAATACCAAATACGAAAACTCGCCGAAGCGATGCGGGATGCCGATTTGATCTTATTTATGGGGATGGGGGCATCCGGTGCGATTGCGCAATACGTTGCCCGCAAACTAGCCAGCCTCGGTTACTTTAGTATCAGCATTGATGAGCTAACCTACCCGATCAAAAGCTTTTTGCGAAAAGAGCAAAAGAATGTTTTGGTTTTTTTGAGTGACTCTGGTGAAACCAAAGAACTGATCGAAGTCATTACCGGTTTAGACAATCAGGCGATCGTGCAGAAGTACTGCATTACCCCTAATCGGGAAAGTACGTTGGCACGTCTGTGCGATTATTCGATCGAGTATGCGATCAAAGAGGAACGCAAAGACATCTTTCTTGATTTGACTAGTCAACTGCCTTCAGTAGCGATTTTAGAAACGCTGATCGGCTATTTGCAAGATTATCGTACCCATTCTTGATGGTTCAGTTTATTGAACCATCTTTTTTTGTAACACTGTGTTCCAGCTGCGGAATTTTTTTCATTTCTTGAGAGATATGTACGGAATCCGTATCCGCTTACTTTTAGTCGTTTTCATTCGCTATAATGATGGCATCAATTAATGAAAGGTGTTATTATTATGCAAAAATTCAATGACCTGTTAGACCGCTCGTTGGTACCGATCGCAACAAAGTTGAACAATCAACGCCACGTAGCAGCGATTCGAGATGCGTTCATGCTGATTTTCCCACTGACCATCGCTTCTTCTCTCGTTATTTTGGTCAACAATATTTTATTTTCCAATGAGAGTTTCATCGTGCAATTATTTCAACTGAATCGACTTTTCCCAAATCTGGAAAGTGCCCAGCAAGTCCTAGCTTCCGTGGCGAACGGGACCATCAACATTATGAGTTTATTTATTGCGTTTCTTGTTGCTCAGCTTTTAGCCAAGCATTTCCAAGCAGATGCTACGCTAGTTGGTTTGACAAGTGTCGCTGCCTTTATGATCTTGTACCCGACCTCCTTTGCAGTAGATGATGTCAATGTGATCTCCACACAATATTTAGGCGCCCAAGGGTTGTTTGTAGCTATGATCGTGGCTTGTTTGGTCGGTGAATTCTTGCCGAAGCTTTTCAAAGTCAAACGACTGCAGATCAAAATGCCTGAAATGGTACCACCAGCAGTTTCTCGTTCCTTTTCTGGCATGATTCCGATCGTGATCATCGTGGCAGTCACTGCTTTGATCAATTTCTTAGTTTTGATGATCGCACCAGAAGGCATCAATGAACTGATTTATAATGGGATCCAAAGTCCATTGCGGGATCTGGGGGGCAATGTCGTCGGTGTCTTGATCTTGGCGTTCTTGCAAACTACGTTGTTTGCGATCGGGATCCATGGACCAAATACTTTGAATGCGGTTCGTTCAGCGATTTTTACCGAACAGGACCTAGCTAACCTAGACTTTATCAACCAAGGCGGCTCCTTGTGGGACGTTCCTTACAAAGAAACTTGGGGCGTTTTAAATGATATGTTCGCAAATATGGGCGGAACTGGTATGACATTGGGCTTGATCATTGCGATCTTCATCGCTTCAAAACGTCCAGAACAACGTGAGATCGCTAAGATGTCCTTAGTTCCAGGAATTTTCCAAATCAATGAGCCGATGATCTTCGGTCTACCGATCGTCTTGAACCCAATCATGATCATTCCGTTTATTTTGACGCCAATGGTCAATATTTTAGTGGGTTATTTTGTCACTGTTGTCTGGCCGATCATGCCGACCCCAGCGATTGGGGTACCATGGACGACCCCCGGAATCATTAATCTCTTTTTAGGAACTGGAGGAAATGCGATCGCTGCAGTTGTCGGTGTCGTTTGTCTTGCGATTTCGGTCTTGATCTATTTGCCATTCGTGATCGCCTCTAACCGTTCCCAAAAAGTGGAATTATAAGCAAACGAATGAGTCGAGGAGGAATGAAATTTATGTCCGCAAAAATGCCAAAAGATTTTTTATGGGGCGGCGCGATCGCTGCCCATCAAGCGGAAGGCGCTTGGAATGTTGCTGGCCGTGGAATGAGTACCGCTGATGTTATGACGGCCGGTGGCAACGGTATTCCCCGTAAAATCACCAAAGGCGTCATTGAAGGAGAGTATTACCCGAACCATGAAGCCATTGACTTTTATCACCGGTACAAAGAAGATATCCAGTTATTCAAAGAGCTGGGCTTGAAATGTCTACGGACATCGATTTCTTGGAGTCGGATCTATCCAACTGGAACAGAAGAAGAACCAAATGAAGCCGGTCTCCAATACTACGATGATCTTTTCGACGAATTGCAGGCAAACGGCATCGAACCCGTGATCACTTTGTCCCACTTTGAAATGCCTTATGCCCTCTATGAAGAATTTGGTGGGTTTGCTAATAAAGAAGTGATTCCCCTCTTTGTCAAATTCGCCAAGACTGTTTTTCAACGGTATCGTGACAAAGTAACGTATTGGATGACCTTCAATGAGATCAATAATCAAGCAGATGGGCAAGAGCCGCTGCACGTTTGGACCAATTCTGCCATGATCATCGAGGATGACAGTCAAAAAGAAGCACTCGTCTTTCAAGCGGGCGTCAATGAGTTGATTGCCAGTGCGGCAGCGGTGATCGAAGGCAAAAAAATCAATCCAGATTTTCAGATTGGCTGTATGATGGCCTATGTCCCAGTCTACCCCTACTCTTGCGCACCCGCTGATTTGATGGCATCCGTCAAAGCCAATGAACGGCGCTATTTTTACAGCGACGTCCACGTACGAGGCAAGATCCCAACCTATGTGCAAAAATATTGGGCGAAAAAAGGCATCACGATTGAGATCACGCCCGAGGAACAAGCGCTATTAAAAGCGGGAACCGTTGATTATATTGGGTTCAGCTATTACATGTCAGGAACGATCTCAACCCTTGATGAGGTGGCTGGCACACCAACTGAGGATATCCCAGGAGCAAAAATCGTGAGTAATCCTTATATCAGTGCTTCTGATTGGGGCTGGCCTATTGACCCAGTCGGGTTGCGTTATGTGTTAAATACGATCTATCAACGCTATGACTTGCCACTATTTATCGTGGAAAATAGCTTCGGTGCTTACGATCAATTAACCGATGAGCAGCAAGTCCATGATGACTACCGCATCACTTACCTGAAAGAGCACATCGAACAGATGGAAAAAGCGGTAGTTGAAGATGGTGTACCGTTATTAGGCTATACGCCTTGGGGGATCATTGATATCGTCAGCTTCGGCAGCGGCGAAATGGAGAAACGCTATGGCATGATCTATGTCGACAAAGATAATACCGGGAAAGGAACCTTGAATCGTTTGAAAAAAGATTCCTTTGCGTGGTACCAGCAAGTGATCGCCTCCAATGGTGAAACGCTCTAATTACTGCTTCCATGACTAACGCACAAAAACCGCCCCCTCGTTGCGCCATACTCCTTTTCACATTAGGAGCCCGGCAACGAGGGGCGGTTTTCTTATTAAAGAGGGGCGCCATTGCGAGGATGGCTTTTCTTATCATCACTAAACACTCCCTCAATGCTGTGGTACACTATAGCTATTCATTTACTTTCACTTTAAGGAGGAGCTGCATGAAGCCGATATTTCGTTCGATCCAATCTCAAGATGATGGGCCCTTAGCCGCTATCATTCGCAAAAGTTTGACCGACCACCAGTTGGCGGTTCCAGGGACTGCCTATTTTGATCCCGAGTTAGACCACTTAAGTGAATTTTATGCAGCAGATCCTGCTAGCCGCCATTATTTTGTCGTCACTAATGAATCGGGTACCCTTTTAGGCGGCGGTGGTCTTGCCGCTTATGATTCAGAAGGGAAAATCGCCGAGCTGCAAAAATTTTATCTCAGTGATGCTGCCAAAGGGCAGCGCCTCAGCTATCCCTTGCTGGCGAAGATCGAGGCCAAAGCTGTTGAACTAGGTTATCGGCAACTCTATTTAGAATCCCATCATTCTCTAGAAGCAGCCTTGCATGTCTATCAAAAAGCCGGCTATCGCGCATTGTGCCAGCCACTATTGGCAGCACAGCATACCACGATGGATCGCTTTTATGTGAAAACACTCGCTGAAGAAAACGAATAGAAAAGCAGCCGTTCCTTGATCGCTAGGAATGGCTGCTTTTCCGTTATCCTTGTCCATAATAAGCATGTTCGCCATGCTTGCGGAAATAATGTTTATCCAGCAAATAATCAGCGATCGGTGTTCGATCCAAGGTCAAAGCTTCGGTACCTAATGCCATTTCTGCGACCTCTTCTAAAACAATACTATTGCTGACCGCTTGTTCCGCAGATTGCCCCCAAGTAAAGGGACCGTGTCCCGCTGTGAGGACAGCTGGGCATGCAAGTGGATCTAATCCCCGCTTTTCAAACGTCTCGACAATGACTTTGCCAGTTTCTTTTTCATAGTCTGCCGTTACCTCAGAGGCCCGTAACGGTCGTGTACAAGGGACACTACCATAAAAAGTATCCGCATGCGTCGTTCCATATGCAGGGATGTCTCGCTGTGCTTGCGCCCATTTTACCGCATTTGTCGAATGCGTATGGACGATCGCCTTGACGCCTTCGAAGTGCTTATACAATAGCGCATGGGTTTTGATATCCGAGGAAGGCTTCAACGCCTTCGCCTCTTTCGGCATTCCCGCTAAGTCGCAAACCACCATTGAGTCAATCGTCATCGTCTGATAATCAACACCGCTGGGTTTAATGACGATGATCCCTAAATCTCGATCGATCTCACTGACATTTCCCCAAGTTAGCTTTACTAGTCCTTCCTCAGGCAGTCTCTTATTGGCTTGATAGACTCGCTCTTTCATCAATTGAAGCTGATTGATCAAGGTAACCGACCTCCTTTAGTTTTGGTAATAAAAATGCTTTGGCTTGTTCGATTTCCGCAATCGGGTCAGCGCTCGTCTCACTCCACATCTCGATGACAAAAGAACCGTTGTAATTCAACCGCTTCAGCGTGCGTAAGCAGCCATCAAAATCAACACACCCAGTGCCAAACGGTACTTCTTTAAATTTTCCTCGAAACTTATCTGAAACCGCCAATGTATCTTTCAAATGAATCTGGGTTATCTCGCAAATGCCTTTTTCTAATTCATAACCGACATCATTTTCTGGCCAGGCCGATAGGTTCCCGACATCTGGATAGACTTGTAGATAGGGCGAAGGGATCTGCTCCTTGATCCGTAAATACTTTGAGATAGAATTTAGAAACGGATCATCCATGATCTCTAGTGACAAAACGACACCCTTTTCAGACGCCCTAGCGACCGCTTCTTTTAGATTGGCAATGAACCATTCTCGGCTACAAAGACTTTTTTCCTCATAGTACACATCGTATCCGGCTAATTGGATGCAGCGAATACCCAAATCTGAAGCCAGGTCAATGGCTTTTTCCATCAGATGCATCGCGTGCTTGCGCTTTTTTTCATCGATCGAACCAAAGGGAAACCGCCGATGTCCACTGAGACATAAAGACAAGATTTTGATCCCCGAGGCATAGATTGCCTCGACGATCTCTTTGCGTTGCTCTTGGTCCCACTCTAAGCGTGCCAAGCGTTCATCGGTTTCATCAATGGACATTTCAATGAAATCGAAGCCTCGGTCTTTGACAAACTGCAATCGTTCCGACCAAGAGAGGGTTTTGGGTGTTGCTTTTTCATATAGACCGATCAAACTCATGGAAAACTACCCCCAAATCCGTAAAATCTCTTGCTTGAAATCAACTGCTGCTTGTTGCGGATCGTCAGCTGCAGTGATGCCTCGTCCTGTGATAAAGGTATACACATCAATGCCAGCAAACAGAGCCAACGTCTCGACGCTCAATCCTCCCGTGACTGACACTCGAAACCCCATATCGATCAATTTACGGACTTTCGTTAAATCTTTTTCTCCCCATGTTTCACCAGCTAACAGTGCGTCACGACTTTGATGATAGATAGCTTGTGAGATGCCGGCATCTAGCCACTGCTGTGCTTGCTGGTAGGTCCAGTCACCATATAATTCTACTTGGATCTCAGCAATTTCTTTTGCCGCTGCCTTCATTGTTGGGATCGTTGCTGCACAAATCACGGTCATATAATCCGCGCCAGCTTGCTGGCAGTTTTTGGCGACCGTCCCACCGGCATCGGCACATTTTGTGTCTGCTACGATCAACTTTTCCGGATACATCGCTCGGAAACAGCGTAAGACCTGTGCTCCTTCTTGCAACAGTAAAATAGTTCCTGCTTCAATGATATCCACCACATCGCCAACTTTTTTGATATCAGCCAGTGCACCAGCTAAATCGGAGTGATCGCAAGCGATCTGCAGTTTTGGTATACTCATGAAATTCCCCTCTCTTTTGTTCGATCATCTTTTTGTTCTTGTCACGTCCTGATGCACTACTCCTTCGAAAGACCCGCTTCTCTGACCCGCTCAATAATTTCTTTAGGGGACATCACATTTCTGACTCCGATCACTGTTACGCCCTTTTCTTTGGCTTTATCGAACATATTGACAAAGTTCATTGGCGTAAAGACCACATCGTAATTCTTGGCGGTGCTTTTGCCTTCAGAAATCGCGCAATGATGAATAGAGGTGATCGTGATCCCTTCTGACTTCAAAGCTTTTTCGACACTCCGCATCATCATCAAACTTGTTCCTGATCCATTTGCACAAGATACCAATACTCTCATCTTCTTTTCCTCCTAAGAATTCATTATTTTTGTTTTTCTACATACGCATCATAATCATCTACGATCAAGAAATACCCTTCTGGATCTCTGCGGTACTGCAACTGTGGAATCACTAATAAGATCACCACTACAAGAACCACACCAATGATGCCTAAGAATTTCATCAATACTGTAAAGAATGGCCAGACGGTCGCCCAGTCGAACATCCCAAGATAGCCGCCATATTGAGACAATCCTACCCAAGTAGCGATCAATGCCGAACCACCGATCTGAATAATGCCTGATAAGAATGGGAAGAGACAAGCCGCTTTGATGCCTCCGCGGTTGTTGGCAAAAACGGCGATCGCTGCGTTATCAAAGAACAGTGGGATAAACCCAGCAATGACGATCGTTGGTGAACGGAACAAAATCAGTAAAGCAATCATTAAGAATTGTCCTAATGCACCGAATAAAAAGCCCACCGTCACGGCATTTGGCGACCCAAAGGCAAAGGTTGCGGCGATATCGATCCCTGGAACAGCACCTGGTAAAATCGTATTCGAGATTCCTTGGAATGACTCGGTCAATTCAGAAACGAAGGTGCGGACACCTAATTGAAGAATTGCTAAATAGACGGCAAACATTAGTGAAGTTTGTAAAATATAAAATAAGAAACTTTGTCCTTCTGCCATAAATCCTGCTGTTATTAAATAATCTTGTCCAAGCGTTACTAAAATGATACCGAAGAAAAAGAGCATCAAAATCGAAGTCGATACCATGTTTTCATTGAAGACCGATAAAAAACCCGGTAGTTCGACATCTTCTAATTTGCGGTTGGATTTGTTCTTTTTGAAGCGTTCCGCAAGTCGTGCAAAGAAGTAAACACCAAACATCTGTTGATGGGCAATCGCAAAACCAGCACCTTCCGTCAAATCTTGACAGATGCCAACGGTCAAATTGGACCCAACCGCCCAATAGCAGCCTAAGATCAAGCCCATGACAAGTAAGACTTCGATTCGACCCAAGTCTGGAAAACAGAATAGCAGCAGCCAAAAGGCCGTTGCGGCTTGCTGTACTTGCACATTTCCAGTAGTGAAGACGGCCCGCAGCTTCGTATATTTTTTGAAGCGAACGAGTAAGATATTAAAAACAAAGGCAATCAATAATAAGAGCATCGTGTCACCAAAGGTGCGTCCAAATCGTTCTTCAATGCCGGCGGTGATCGCATTTTGACCAAAATACGGGTCAGTGACCATCGCATCTAATTCAAAACGCTCCTTAAGCCCCACCAGGATCGGACGGAAATTATTGACCAATCCACCAGAGCCAATCGTCAAAATCAAGTAACCAACGGTGGCCTTTAAGAAACCTGCAACACATTCAACAAACGGCCGTTTCAATAGTAAGTAACCAATCAGTACAATAAAACCGATCAAAAAAGCTGGCTGCATCAAAATATTCTGAGCAAAGTAATCCCAGCATCTCAATAAGAAATCTCCTACCATTTCCATCTAATCCCTGCTTTCTTTTTGGTCATATTTCTCCATCACCGCTTCAAAATCTGCCATTGTTTTTACACCTAGTAAATCTTCCACCAGCCCTTCTTCCATCAGCATTTCGGATAAACTAGCGATATTGTTCATATGTGCTTCAGCGTTTTTGGCAGCGAGCATAAAGAACAACTGCGCCTCTTTGTCGGGGTCATCATCTTGAAATGAAACGGGGGCTGGAAAAATCGTCAATCCGATCCCCGTTCCTAAGACACCTTTGCTTTCTGCTGAAGAATGGGGCATGGCTACTTTGGGAATGATCACAATATAAGGACCGTATTTATGAACATCCCGAATGACATCTTCAATATACTGATCCGTGATCAACGCCTTTTGCTTTAATCCTTCGCCACTCGCCCAGATAGCGGCTTCCCAATCTTCGGGCTGTTCATGATTGATCGCAACCAACTCATTTTCATAAAAATAACGCAGCATTACCTTTGCTCCTTTCAAATTTGGCTTTTGCAGCATCCCCCCTTCTTTTATAAAAAAGAAGGGAATGGCGTATCATTATCGACCGAAAATACATCTTTGAAACCGCGATAGAAATTAAATTCAAGATCATCTTTATTCGTTGGGTAGGTAAATTTGCCGCCAACTTGCCAAATGTACGGTTTAAACTCATAGTGCAAACGATCTTTTTTAAACTTCCAAATCTCAGTGATCTCCTTTGGATCAGCCATAAAATTGGACCAGATATCATAGTGTACAGGTATCACTACTTTGGCATTGAGGGATTCTGCCATCCGCAACATATCGACTGAAGTAACCTTGTCGGTGATGCCCCGCGGGTTTTCGCCATATGCACCTAAGCAAACATCGATCTTGTACTGATTTCCATGCTTGGCAAATACATTCGAATAATGAGAATCTCCAGCGTGATAAATCGCCCCACCGGAAGTCTCAAACAAGTAATTGACTGCGATACGATCCATGTCCTGTGGTATTTTTCCTTTCAAGCTGGTATCCGGGTCTTCACAAGTAATCAGAGCGGTTCGATCGAATGCTTCTAAAGCGACGATTTTCACCTGCCCAATGGTCACTTCATCCCCTGGTTTGACCACGATGGTTTTTTCTTCTGGTATTCCCCATTTCAACCAAGTTGCAACGACTTCATGGGGACCGACGAATTTTGCTTCTGGACAATTTTGATGGACTGCAGCTGCGGTATTGATGTCTAAATGATCGGAATGAATATGGGTCACCACTAACGCATCCACTCCTTTGATTTCAAATGGATCGATCACAAAAGGCTGCGTCCGTAGGTTAGGCTGCATTTCCTGTACACCACTCATCCGCATCATTTGATGGCCTTTTTTCATTTGCCCATTCCCATGACTGCGTTTGCCAGTGCCGCACCAAAGGTCGCATAAAATGTTGGTTCCTTCCGCACTCTTTAACCAAATACCCGTACAGCCTAGCCACCACATGGAAACTGTGCCTTCTTTCACAAGTTCACTTTCGATCTCCTCGTTTAAATAGGTTCCCCATTCTGGAAACGTATTTAACAGCCAACTCTCTTTCGAAACATCATTTACGTGTACCATATTTGTTCCTCCCTTGCTTATTTACACCTTGATTCTAACATATAGAAAAACGCTTTCAATCAAGTTTTATGTTAATTTATCTTATTATATGTTAATTTACCGAGAAATAAATGTGATTATTTAATATATATGGTAATGTTTCTGTGATATGTTAAAATGAGTTCGAAAGAAGAAACGATAAAAAAATGGCAGTTTCTAAACGACGGCTGTGCGATTATCCCGCGAATTCGTGAGAAAGAGACACGTGATTTTGCTGCACAGGATAATTGCAAGCTGGACAGATGATAGAAGACAATAATAGAAAAAAGCGCATGTGAGGAGGAAGTATCGTGAAACGTTCCAATGAAGAAGTGAGGCAAAGAAGAAAACAATTGATCGATTTGATAAAAGCATCTGGTCTTTCTGATGTGAGGACCCTCAGTCATCAGTTGGGAGTATCAGAGATGACGATCCGCAGAGACTGTACTGTCCTCAGTGAGATGGGTCAGATCAAACAAACCCACGGAAAAATCGAATACTGTGAAGCATATGAAGATGAAGCACATCCCACCGACTCGATCGAGTACATCAAAGATCGACTGGCCAAAGAAGCGGCTCGCCAAGTAAAAGATGGCGATACCCTTTTCGTCAATACGAGTACCAGTGCGGCTCAAACGTTGCGCCATCTTACAGACAAACGAATCAGTTTGCTGACAAACAACACGAGTGTGATCCAAATGGAACACCATCCAAAATCAACGATCGTTTTAAGTGGCGGCGAAATACGTTACCCTAAAGCGGCATTGTCAGGAGACATCGCCGTGGAGTCATTTTCTCACGTTCGTTCTGATGTTACGATCATTGGCTGTAGTGGGTTAGATTTACAGACCGGCATTTCCACTTCAGTAATCCACGAAGCCAAAGTCAATGCGAAAATCATCGAAAATTCTGGCAAGTTGATCGTTATCGCGGATTATCGCAAAATCGGTAAGCAATCCAATTTTACGATTGGCGCAATTGCAGATATCGATCTGCTGATCACCGATCATTATTCTGATCCCAAAGTCATCGATTTGATTGAGCAACAAGGTGTTCAAGTCATCCAAGTACCCGTCTAACCTTCTTTGCCGCTAAAAAAAGCCCGACAGTTGATCTGAAAAGTCACGCCTTGCTGCCTCTTCCAACAGAAACAGCAAAGCGTGCCCTTCGATCAACCGTCGTGGCTTTTTCCGTTAAACAATCGTGCGCTTCAAACGTGCTTTATGGGTCGTGCCTCTTGTGAATTAGAGCCGCAGCAACCAAATCAATGCAACAGCACCCACGGTTTGGACAGCACCAACGGAAAGACCATAGAATAAAAAGCGCGGGCCTTCTTTTAAAAACTTGCGGAAATCCAAGCGCAAACCAATGGCTGCCAACGCCGTCGTTTCAAACCACGTACTGATAAAATGAGCGCCCTCATTCAACCAGCTAGGCAGCGGCAAGAAGCTGTTCAAGATACAGATGGTCAAGAAGCCCAACACATACCAAGGGATCGGCAGCCGCCGATTGCCTTTGGCTTTGGTTTTGGTGGGGGTCTTTGTCGTCATTCGTTCAAAAACAATGACGACGACTGCCAACATGATGATGCGTGCGATTTTAAAGAGCATCGCGTATTTGACGGTGTCGGCATCAATCAAACTAGCCCCCGCCACGACTTGTCCGACGGATTGCAGCGTGCCACCAAGTAAGGCGCTTTTTTGCAACAGATCATAGCCGTATAAGGCCAAGCCTAAAAACGGCAGCGTCAGCATCATCACTGTTCCTAAAAGATTGACCAAGGTGATGATCTGCCCTTTTTCTTCATCATCGGCATCAATGGCCGGTGCGATCGCCGCAATCGCAGAGGATCCGCAGACAGCATTGCCGCCTGCCATCATCAGGCTCATCTTTTGATTAAAGCCCATTTTTTTCCCTATCAAATAAGCAGCGGTAATGACCAAGCTCATCATCAGCAATATAAAGAGAAAGCCCCGAAGGCCCATTTCACTGATGGTCTGGAAAGTGACGGTAAAGCCCAGCAAAACCACCGAATATTCCAAGAGCCGACTTTCCGCAACCTTCGTTCCGACTTGATAGCGTTCTTGCTTGAACAGTGTATTTCCTAAAATGATTCCTAATAAAATAGCAAGGGTTGCTCCCCCTAATTTTGGCACAGCCAAAGCCATGATTCGGGCGATGACGGCTACCGAAAAGGATAGGAACAAACCGGGAAGTATCAAAGCTGTTTGTCGTTGCTTCATTGCTTTCATCCTTTCATATAACATCCATTATACACAGATTGACCGATCAGTAGGATTTATTGGTATAATAGTTATGATTGAATTTTCTAATGGAAGGGATTGCAATGTTAAAATTACTGGAGACCTTCAAGATGGTCTATGAAACGAAAAATTTTTCGAAAGCTGCCGAATTGCTGTTTATTTCGCAGCCCACGGTTTCTGCTCAGATCAAGCAGTTGGAACAAGACCTGGATACACCGCTTTTTTTACGCAATGGTCGCAAAAACGTGATCGCCACGCCCCAAGCAGAGTACCTTTACGAAAAGGCACTGAATTTATTGGATGAGTGGTCGACGATCACCAGCGAGATCCATACCAACACGCAGCATCAAAGCCACTGTGCCCTAGGCATCTCTCATACCTATGCGATGGCCTTGATGCCTGACTTGATGATTGCTTTATACAACGCCTTTCCCACGGTGCGTTTTCGGGTATCGATGATGAACTCCGCTGAAGTCTTAACAGCCCTTGAACAACATCAATTAGATTTAGGGATCATTGAAAAACCCTTATCTGCACCAAGTATTTTGCGTTTCCCGATTTTGAAAGATCAGCTCGTCTTAGCTGGTGATCCCCAAGTCGGTCCTTGGCTCGTTCGAGAAGCGAGTTCTGGTGTCTACTATTACACTAAGCGCTATCTAGAGGAACAAAATATTCAAGGACCGATCATTGAGATCGCCAGCAATGAATTGATCGTCGCTTTACTGAAACAAGGCTTCGGCTGTTCGATCCTTTCCAAGCGAGCCGCCCACGGCATTGGCTATCAACTGCTGGATAAAAATTTTGAGCGGCAATTTTACCTCATCCAGCGCAAAGCCGTCACAGAACCAGCCATCGAGGGATTGCGGACCTTCATTCAGGAGTGGTCGCAAAACGATCCCTCACAGGTGGCAAGCGTATAAAAACAAACTGATTTTTTTGGGGGAACCACCGCCTCGTGGGATTTCTTAACCTTTTCTTACGATTACGCTTCCTCGCTGCCCATCTGGTCCGTTTGATTGTTTCTTAAGAAATTTGTGCTAAAATGAAGAGTACTGGCTATGGGCTCTAATGTTCCCCTTTTCGGTGGATCTTAGACCGCCCTTTGACTACTTTTGCAGTTCGTGAGCAAACCAGTAAGAAAGGATCTTGAAATGAACGAACAAATCAAGAACAAATTAGCGCTGCTTCCCGATCAACCTGGTTGTTATTTAATGAAAGATAAAAATAACAAAATCATCTATGTTGGGAAAGCCAAAATTTTAAAAAATCGTGTCCGTTCGTACTTTACCGGCAGTCACGATACGAAAACCGAACGGCTCGTTCAAGAAATCAATGATTTTGAGTACGTCGTTACCGAATCAAATACGGAAGCCTTATTGCTGGAAATCAATTTGATTCAAAAAAACAAACCGAAATACAATATCATGCTAAAGGACGACAAGTCGTATCCTTTTATTAAAGTGACCAAAGAGCGCTATCCGCGTCTGATCATCACTCGTAAAGTTTTAAAAGACGGGGCTTTATATTTTGGCCCTTATCCTGATGCACGAGCAGCCAACGAAACCAAACGGGTGCTGGATCGCCTCTTTCCATTGCGAAAATGCGGTCCTTCTCAAAAGCGGCCTTGTCTTTATTATCATTTGGGTCAATGCGTCTGTCCTTATGTCAACAATGTAGATCCCAAGGATTATCAGAAGATCGTTGATCAAGTCAAACACTTTTTCCACGGCGGTCACGTCGATATTTTGAAAGACCTGAAAGAGAAGATGGGCGAAGCCATTGAAACGTTAGAGTTTGAACGAGCGGCTGAGCTGCGGGATCAGATCCAAGCAATCGATACCGTCATGACGCGACAAAAAATGACTCTGACAGATCTGATGGACCGTGATGTCTTTGGCTACAGTGTCGACAAAGGCTGGATGTGTGTCCAAGTCTTTTTTATCCGTCAAGGAAAGCTGATCGAACGAGAAGTCTCTTTGTTTCCTTTCTACAATGAAGCGGATGAGGATTTCTTGACCTTCGTCGGCCAGTTTTACCAAAAGAATGAGCACTTCATTCCCAAAGAAGTCTTTGTTCCGCAAAATGTCGATGCTGCCCCATTAGAAGCGCTGCTGGAAACCAAAGTCCTGCAGCCCCAACGAGGCGACAAAAAGAAATTGGTCGATTTGGCCAATAAAAATGCCCGCATTGCCTTGGCACAAAAATTTGCGTTGATCGAGCGTACTGAAGAACGGACGATCGGTGCAGTGGATCGTCTAGCCGAAGCCATGGGGATCGCGACACCTTATCGGATCGAAGCCTTCGATAACTCCCACATCATGGGGACCGACCCAGTGTCTGCAATGGTGGTTTTTGTCGACGGGAAGCCGTTTAAAGATGATTATCGGAAATATAAGATTCGTACTGCACAAGGCGGCGACGATTATGGCTCTATGCAAGAAGTCATCTATCGCCGATACTCTCGTGTCCTAAAAGAAAACCTGCCTTTTCCTGATCTGATCATCATCGATGGTGGGAAAGCCCAAGTCGGTGCCGCCCAAGAAGTGCTGTATAACCAGCTAGGTTTAGATATTCCCGTTGCCGGTTTAGTGAAGAACAACAAACACAAAACCAGCGAGTTGATTTTCGGGGAATTTTTAGATCCGATCCAGCTGGAACGCAATTCTGTCGAATTCTTTTTGCTGCAACGGATCCAAGATGAGGTCCATCGTTTTGCGATCACCTTCCATCGCCAACTGCGCAGCAAAAACAGCTTTTCTTCCAAACTGGATGAAATTCCTGGCTTAGGACCAAAACGCAAGCAACAGCTGATGAAAACCTTCAAGTCGTTAAAAAACATCCAAGCAGCTTCCGTGGAAGAGATCCAGCAAGCTGGCATCCCCAAAGCCGTTGCGGAAACTATCTTAGCCAAACTAGGTGATCAAAACCAACCCACTTCTTAAGTCAAAACAAAAACGCTCCATAGCCAACAGTAGCTATGAAGCGTTTTTTCGTTGAAGAAGCATTTTGTAAGCCGTTACTTTTTGCGGTGCTGTAACAGGTCAGGCTTCATGTCTAACATGGAATAGCCACGAACATCATACCGATTGCGGCTGCAGGAATAGTCCACTGGACGTCCCGATTCTAAATAGATGATCTGTTCTAATTCCAATACTGGGTCATCTGCTTGGCACGCTAAATAGGTTTGATCGTATTCATCGCTTTTGGCAGCCTGAAAAGTCCGATAAGCACCAGCAAATTTGTAGCCTAAATCTTGCAGTAGATAGTCATAGACGGATTCTTCCAAGATCTCTTTCGTCAAACCGCTGACCAGATCCAACGGCATATAGGAATGCTCGAGTATGTATGGATTGCCTTCTAAGATCCGCAAACGGATCACATGATAGATTGGTTGTTCGGCAGTGATCTGAAGCATCTCTTGAATTCTTGTTGTAGGAAAACAGACTTCAAAGGTGATGACTTGGCTAGTCAATGTCCGTTTTTCTTGTTTCATCTGATAGCTCAGGCCTTTGTATTCTGTCACCGATGAGGTATCTTTGCCCCAAAAGGAATGATTCAAAACTTTGGTCCCTAAGCCGCGCTTTGTCAGCAGCAAGCCTTCCATAATCAGGATATTCACCGCATTTTTAATCGTCATTCGGCTGACGCCAAACTCTTCCACTAACTCTGTTTGATAAGGTAAAAGACTGTCTTTCGGATAAGTTCCGTCCTTGATTCTTTTACGCAGAACATCTGCGATCTCCATATATTTGGGCATTTTGCCACCTCCAAAACGTGTGTTGTATTGTATTGATTGAAAAACGAGAAAAGAACCGGCCAAACGAAAAGAGTGTCATCACACCACTGCACCTTCCAATGAAGCAGTGTGATAAGGGGTATTGCACTCTGATCGCGGCCGGATAAGGTCTATTACGTTTGGCGCTTGTTTCTAATCGACTCGATCAGACATTACGCATTTTTTAAACGGCGTGTTTCTTGAATTTGCGCCATTTTCACGAACGGCAAGTAGATAACGATTGACAAGATCAAGTTAACAGCTGCCAAGATTCCGCCAGCAATACTTTGTGTCGACAAAATACCGCCGATGATTGGTGGCGTCGTCCATGGTGCGATGACGGTACTTGCAGGAACTAAGCCAGTTGCGGTTGCAAAATAAGCAGTCGTTACTAAAACAAGTGGGGTCAACACATATGGGATGAACAAGATTGGGTTTAAGACAACTGGCAACCCAAACATCACTGGTTCATTGATCATGAACACACCTGGTGCAATGGATAGTTTTGCGACAGTCATATACGCTTTATGATGACGAGCAACTAAAAAGATCGCAATCAAAAGACCTAGTGTCGCACCTGTTCCGCCGATGTTCACGAAAGAATCAAAGAATGGTTTGTTCACGATATAAGGCAAATCTGTTCCTGCTTCTAATGCTCGTGCGTTTGCTTCGATCGCAGGCACATTGATCGTTTGCATGAACGGGTCGATGATGTTGGCACCATGTAAACCAAAGAACCATAAGAATGCAGAGATAAAACCTAATAGCAAAGCAGCTGGGTAAGAGTTTGCCAAGCCCATGAATGGTTGTTGCACCAATTCATAGAAGGACAATACGATACTTGTCACACCAAATGCTTGGAAAATTGCTGTAAACAAAGCAAAGATCGATACGGTGATCATTGCTGGGAATAATGCAGCAAATGAACGTGAAACTGCTGGTGGTACGCCATCAGGCATGTTGATGACTAAGCGTGGGTTGCCAGCTAGACGACGGAAGATCTCAGTAGAAATGATCGATACGATTAATGCTAAAAATAATCCTTGAGAACCAAGTCCGGCAGCTGTTAACAAACCATCTGGGCCTGTCGCCATTGCACCTAATGCGAAGAAACTTGCAACTGAGATCGCCCCAGCACCTAATGCGTCTTGATTGTAGCTTTTAGCTAAATTATACGCTACTGTGAAAGCGATTAACAGACCAAGTATTGAAAAAGTACCTGCTGACAAGTTGTTCCCAAAGGCTTGCCATGTTCCTTCACCAAAAATGCCATTCATAAAATCAATATAGGCAGGGATTGGTAAGTTGTTGATCAATACCCCAAAAGAGCCTAAGATCATCAACGGCATCGTTACGATAAATCCGTCACGAATGGCCACTAGATGTCTTTGAGAGCCTATTTTAGAAGCGATCGGAATAAAGTGCTTCTCCATAAATCCAATAAATTTATCCATTGTTTTTTCTCCTTTCAAACCCTAAACAAAATAATGAAACCGATTTCTACTAAAGAATACCACGAGAACGTTTCCATGTCTAGTCTTTTCTTTATCAAAACTGTGCTTTTATTTAACCCAGCTTATCATTTGCAAAAACAGGTGGTTTTTTAATAGAATCCCCCCTTTGAAATTAGCCAGAAAAAATCCGCGATTTTACACAAAAAAAGCAATGCTGATTCCTACAGCATTGCTTTTTTCATTGTTATTAAAAGCCGTTATTATCAGAAACTTCTTTAAACCAACGACCTGATTTTTTCACCGTTCGTTTAGCATCATTTGCTAAGTCAACGGAGATAAATCCGTAACGGTTCTTGTAAGCATTGGTCCATGACCAGTTGTCCATGCAGGTCCACATATGGTAGCCAACACAATTGGTTCCTTCTTGGATCGCTTGGTGGACGTACTTCAAGTGGTCAGAGACAAATTCGATGCGGTAATCATCTTCGATCACGCCATCAGCATTGACGAAACGTTCTTCTCCTTCGACACCCATGCCATTTTCAGAAATGTAGCACTTGATATTGCCATAGTTTTCTCGCGTGTTCGTCAAAATATCATAGATCCCTTTTTCATAGATTTCCCATCCACGATACGGGTTCATTTTCTTGCTCGGCATATCATAGTTATCAAAGTAATCATCAGGCATTGGACTTTTCGCTTGATCGATCGGTGATTCTTTCTTCATGATACGACGAGGTTGATAATAATTGATCCCCAACAAGTCGATCGTATTTTCGCGAATCGTTTGTAAATCATCGGCTTCCATCGCTGGTACCATATCCAATTCCTTGACGATGGTCACTAATTCTTCTGGGAACGTGCCTTTGACCGCAGGGTCTAAGAAAGAACGATTAAAGAAGGCATCCGCGATTTGCGCTGCTTTGACATCCTCTGGATCATTCTCATCTCTTGGATAGCTTGGCGTCAAGTTCAAGATGATGCCGATCTCCCCATCAAGGTTCATCTCATGATAGACTTTGATGGCTTTAGCACTCGCCAACGTTTCGTGGAACCCAACTTGGACTGCATGTTTCATGTTGATCTCATTCGGATAATGGAATTGGTAAAGATAGCCGCCTTCAACAGGGACGATCGGTTCATTATGAGTGAACCATTTCTTGACACGATCACCAAATAATGTAAAGCAGGTTTGCGCAAATGCGACATAGGCATCCACGGTCTCTCGGTTCAACCAGCCGCCTTTTTCTTGCAGCGCCATCGGCATATCGAAGTGGTAAAGGTTCATGAAAGGTTCGATCCCGTTGGCGATCAACTCATCAATGTAGGCATTGTAAAAATCAACGGCTTTTTGATTGACTTCTCCTTTGCCTTGCGGGAAGAGACGACTCCATTGGATCGATGTCCGAAACGTCGTATGGCCGGTTTCTTTCATTAGTTGAATATCTTCTTGATAGCGTGTATAGACTTGCGAGGTTTTTTCAGGACCTACCTCATTGAAAAATTTCTCTGGTTCCTGCTGATACCAGTAATCCCAGATGCTTGCCCCTTTGCCATCGCCTTCAAATACACCTTCTGTTTGTGGGCCACTAGCGGCTGACCCCCACCAAAAGCCTGCTGGAAATTGATAATCCATCTTCATTCACTCCTCATTTTTTCTTTGCTGCCCTAATCATAAAGGAAGCAGTTACAAAAATCAATCTTTTTTAAAATAAATGTATAGACATTTAAAATAAAACATGATACATTATCAATGTAATCGATTGCAAAAAGAAATTTAAGGAGTGAACTAATAATGAATGGTTTTATGGACAAGTTATCTGAAAAGATTTTGCCCTTGGCGAATGCCTTAGGACAAAATCGCTACCTGACCGTCTTGCGGGACGCGTTTATGCTTTCGTTCCCAATCACTATGTTTGGATCGATCGTGGTCGTTTTAAACAACCTGCCCTTCTTCAGTGATGCCACTAAAGGAACATTAGGAACACTGTTTGGCAATGGGCAAAATGCAACAATGAGTATCATGACTGTTTTCGTTACTTTCGGTATTGGCTATTATTTATCAAAATCATATGATGTGGAAGGGATTTTTGGTGGTGCCGTTTCGTTTGCCAGCTTTTTGATCTTGACTCCTTTCTTTATGACTACTGAATCTGGCGAAACGATCTCCGGTGTGCTGTCTCTTGATCGTCTTGGCGCAAAAGGGATGTTTATCGGGATGATCGCAGCATTTTTGGCAGCTGAAATCTATTGCCGCATCACAAAACGCGGCTGGCAGATCAAAATGCCTGATGGGGTGCCACCAGCAGTTTCTAAATCTTTTGCCGCTTTGATTCCAGCAATTATCACCTTAACGGTATTCTTAGTGATCAATGCCATCATGACGGGTGTCTTCAATGCCAACTTGCATGACTTGGTTTATGAATTGATCCAAAAACCATTGACTGGACTAGGCAGCAGCTTGCCAGCAACTCTATTGGCTTTGTTCTTTGTTCAATTCCTTTGGTTCTTCGGTCTACATGGTCAAATCATCGTCAACTCTGTGATGGACCCGATTTGGAATACATTGATGTTAGACAACTTAGAAGCGTATCAAAATGGGGATGCACTGCCGCATATCGTCACAAAACCATTTATGGAAACCTTTACTGTTGGATTAGGCGGTTCTGGTATGACGTTAGCCGTTGTTATCTTGATGGCTTTCGTATTGAAGAAAAAACAATACCGCGATGTGGGTCGTTTGGCTTTAGCACCAGGGATCTTTAATGTTAACGAACCAGCCATCTTCGGTATGCCGATCGTCTTGAATGCGACGATCCTGATTCCTTGGGTCGTAGCACCTCTTGTGGTAACGACCTTCAACTACTTAGTGATGGCGGCTGGACTTGTTCCTGCACCAACTGGTGTTTCTGTTCCTTGGACCGTTCCAGTGGTCTTCAGTGGTGTCTTAGCAACCAACTCTTGGTTAGGTGGTTTGTTGCAAGTCATTGACGTGGTGATCGTCGGCTTGATCTGGTATCCATTCTTACGTGTGTTAGATCGTCAAGCAGAACCATCAATCGATTAAGCGCAACGGCTGGCTGAATTTTTTCAGTCAGCCGTTCTTTTTATAAAAAAACCAAGGTTTGATTGTCGAAACCGCTTTTTTCAGCTATACTTCTTGCGAGGTGATCAGATGCCAAAATACCAAGAAATTGCCAATATTTTACGCACACGTATCAAAAACAAAACGTATCCGCCTGACAGCTTACTGCCGAATCAAACTGATTTAGTCGAGGAATTCGGAGTCAGCCGGATGACCGTCAAAAAAGCCATCGGTATTTTAGCCATGGAAGGACTGGTTTATTCTCAGCGGGGCGCTGGAACAAAAATATTGAACCACCCATTCTTAAAAAAAGACACCACTGCTTTAACGGTCTATGAAGGCTTGTCAACAGAAATGGGCAAAGCTGGCCGCAAGCTAGTCAGTCAGGTCATCGATTTTCAAGTCGAATTTCCTGACCAAACGATCCAAGAAAAGTTGATGTTAACGGAAGAACAGCCGATCTATAGTATTGTCCGCTTGCGGATTCTTGAAGACCAACCGTTTATTTTAGAATATACCTATATGCCCGTCCATTTGGTGCCCAATTTAACTCGTGGCCATTTAGAAAGTTCTATCTACCGTTATGTCAAAGAGGAACTAGGGGTCCAGTTTGCTGGCGCCTACCGCACCATCGCCGCTGATAAAAGTACCGCGTACGATCAACAGTATTTGGACTGTAAAGCCGATGATCCGGTCTTAGAGATCGAACAGATCGTCTATCAGAAAAATGGCTCACCTATCGAATTTTCCCGTAGTCGCAACCGTTATGACGTGCGGGCCTACTCTTATTTAGATGTCCAGCACTAAAAAGACCTGCCCACGGTTTTCTTCCATCAGAAACCGTAGGCAGGTCTTTTTGTTGGTGCATTCGTTGCTTCGTTTATTTTTTCGCTGAGGGTTGGAATCGTTTCAGCCGCAAGGCATTTAATAAAACGGATACCGAACTGAAGCTCATGGCCGCCCCAGCGATCATTGGATTGAGCAAGGGGCCACCGAAAAGATGCAGCACACCCATTGCGACAGGGATGCCTAAGACGTTATAAGCAAAAGCCCAGAAAAGATTTTCTTTGATGTTTTTGATGGTTGCCCGACTTAACTCGATCGCTGATGGGACGTCCATCAGATCGCTGCGCATCAGTACGATGTCTGCCGATTCGATGGCGACATCGGTACCAGAGCCGATCGCGATCCCTACATCGGCTTGGGCTAACGCGGGCGCATCATTGATCCCGTCACCTACCATCGCAACCTTTTGGCCTTTGGCTTGCAGGCCGGCTACTTTGGCGGCTTTATCTTCTGGCAAGACGTCACTGATCACTTCATCGATACCGACTTGTTTGGCGATGGCTTGGGCCGTTCGGGCATTGTCGCCCGTGATCATTGCTACGTACAAGCCCATTTGATGCAACCGTTCAATGGCTTTTCGACTGCTTTCTTTGATAGTATCTGCCACAGCGATGATCCCGATCGCTTCGCCGTCTTTGGCAACATACATCGGTGTTTTCCCTTCGTGAGCCAATTGTTGGGCTTGCTCGATCAGGCCATCGATGGCAACGTTTTGTTTTTCCAACCATTTCTGGTTGCCTAATAGGACTGGACTGCCAGCGATCGTTCCTTGAATCCCATGACCTGGGATCGCTTCAAACCCGTCAACTTCTTGTAGGGCGAGGGCTTGCGTGCGGGCTTCGATCACAATCGCTTCGCCTAATGGATGTTCTGAGCCTTTTTCAACAGAAGCCGCCAGTTGCAGCAATTCCGTCGGCGTGTGATTACCTGCAGGCAGGAGATCGGTTACGACTGGTTTGCCTTCTGTGATCGTGCCGGTTTTATCAAAGACGATGGTCGTCACGTTTCTAGCTGTTTCTAACGCATCGCCGCTTTTGATCAAGACGCCATTTTCTGCCCCTTTGCCCGCACCCACCATGATGGCGGTCGGTGTCGCTAATCCTAAGGCACACGGACAGGCAATCACTAATACAGAGATCGTAATGGTCAATGAGAAGATCCAGGTTTCTTGTCCTAAGAAAAACCAGGCAAGTCCTGCAAAAATCGCCAAGACCATGACGATCGGGACAAACACACCCGAAACTTTGTCAGCCATGCGGGCAATCGGCGCTTTGGATCCTTGAGCATTTTCTACTAACTGAATGATTTGCGCTAACGTTGAATCTTCTCCCACATTGGTGGCTTCATATTGAAACGAGCCGTTTTTGTTGATACTGGCGCCGATCACCCGATCACCGACTTGTTTTTCGATAGGTAAGCTTTCTCCAGTAATCATTGATTCATCGATGGCAGACCGGCCTTGGGTAACGATCCCATCCACAGGAATCTTTTCTCCAGGTCGTACGACTAAGATATCGCCAGCTGCGACTTCTTCAATACCCACTTCGACTTCTTCGGCTTGATTCCCGCTGCCGCGAAGCACGCGGGCTTTTTTCGGTGCGAGATCCAACAACTTCTTGATGGCTTCGGAGGTTTTGCCCTTCGAGACCGACTCAAGGTATTTTCCTAAAGTAACTAATGCCAAAATAACGGCGGCCGTTTCATAGTACAAGTGCATCGCATAGTGGTTCGTGCCAAGGTAGACCATCACGGTTCCATAAATACTATAAAAGAAGGCAGCACTGGTTCCCAATGCAACAAGGGAATCCATGTTGGGATGGCCTTTCCAAAGCGCTTTGAAACCAGCAATGTAAAAGGCGCGACCGAGGACCATCACCGGTAAGACCAAAAGCAATTGAGTGGTAACGAAATTGACTGGATAGGCCATCGGATCTAAAAAGCCAGGGATCGGCAAACCGATCATTTCCCCCATCGTCAAATAGAACAAGGGGATCGTAAAGAGCGCTGAAAGCCAAAACCGTTGCCATAAAGCACGAATCTCTGCCTGTTTTGAATCCACCTTGTCGGCAGAAGCGGTCGGCAGCTGTGCATCATAGCCCGCCTCTTTCACGGCAGCTGCGATCTTCGCGGCGGTCACTTGATCTTGTTGATAGCTGACCGTCAGTTTTTCTGTTGCCAGATTGACGGATGCTTGCTCCACACCCGCTAATTTTTGGACAGCTTTTTCTACTGTTTGGGCACAAGACGCACAGGTCATGCCCGAGATGGCAAAGGTCTCTTGTCTTTGGGAGCCGATCAGTTGATAGCCCGCTGCTTTGATGGCCGCAGCGAGTGTTTCTTCGGTGAGCTGCTGCTCATCATAACGAATATGTAATTTTTCAGTAGCCAAATTGACAGCTGCTTGGTCGACCCCCGCCAGCTTGCTGACTGTTTTTTCGACGGTCTGGGAACAAGACGCACAGGTCATCCCTTTTACCCCATAATTCTTTTCGATCATTGTTTCCTTCCTCCTTGCTTGCTATGCAAACCCATTAACCTTTTATGTTTACAGTTGTAATCTTCTTCTACTTTACAATTATCGTTTACACTTGTCAACGATAATACTCAAAAAAAGGACGTTCTCCTTTGAAGCGGCCCAAAACGCGAGACTTTTGGTCTACCTTTGGGCGGTCGCTACAGGTGGAACGTACTTTTTTCTAAGAAACGATCACTGCCGTTGCAGGGATCGTTTCGCTTATTCAGGTATTGGTTTTAGGAGGCTATCACTCTTGCCCGTTGGTTTTGATCAGCTCTTGGTACCAGTAGAAGCTGTCTTTCTTGTAGCGTGCCAAAGATCCTTCTTGCGTTTCATCTTGGTCGACATAGACAAAGCCATAGCGTTTTTGGTAGCCGTTCAACCAGCTTAGCAAATCAGTGAAGGACCAGGTGCAATAGCCAAGAACTTCCGCGCCGTCGCTGATCGCTTCTTTAATGGCATGGACATGCCCTGCTAAATAATCGATGCGGTATTGGTCATGGATTTGATGATCGTCGGTTAGTTTGTCGTATTCACCAAGTCCGTTTTCTGTAATGATCACAGGCACCCGATAACGGCTAGTGATTCGTCGTAAAGCGATCCGCAGCCCTTGAGGATCGATCTCCCAATCCCAATTCGTCCGTTCCACAAATGGATTTTCGGCTTTTTTGAACATTCCTGGTGTCCCGGTTTCTTCGGAGCTGCCTTTTTTCCCAGTGGTGTTCATTTTCCCCGCACCGACACCATCTAATGGATTGTAGGCATTTGTTGCTGTTTGGTAATAGTTGATCCCTAAGAAATCTGGTTTTGCTGAACGCAGCAAGTCCATATCTCCTGGTTCAATCGTTGGTGCGATCCCTTGCTCTTTCAAGTAATTCATTGCCGCAATCGGGTATTCGCCCCATAGATAGACGTCTAACCAATAATGCGCCATCAAGTCTTCCGCGTTTTCAGCTGCCAAAATATTTTTCGGGTCGCTGTTGATTGGGTAGTTTGGTGAGTAGGCGAAACTTGGTCCGATTTTCCCTGGGATTTTCATCTCATGGAACTTGTTGATCACCGAAGCATTCGCCAAGTTAGCGATATGATTGACTTCATACATCCGTTTAGGATCGGTCACTCCTGGTGGATGGGCAGCTAAAAGATAACCTAAAGAAGTAAAGATATTTTGTTCATTCAAGCTGACCCAATAGTGGACTTTGCCGCGAAAGGCTTCAAACAATACGGCCGCATAGTTGGTGAAATCTTCAATGATTTTGCGAGATTCCCAGCCACCGTATTCTTCTTGCAAGGCTCGTGGCAGATCCCAATGGTACAAGGTCACCATCGGTTCGATCCCTGCTTTTATCAGTTCATCGATCAATGCTAAATAAAAGTCTAACCCTGCTTGATTGACTTCTCCTCGTCCTTCTGGAAAAATCCGTGTCCAAGCAATGGAAAAACGATAGGTTTTCAATCCTTGTTCTTTCATCAAGGCAACATCTTCTTTGAAGCGGTGGTAATGGTCGACTGCGACATCTCCGTTAGTTGCTTTAAAGGTTTTTCCGGGAATGCGGACAAAATCGTCCCAAACCGAAGCGCCTTTGCCGTCTTCTTGCCATGCGCCTTCTACTTGATAGGCTGCTGATGCTGAACCCCATAAAAAATCGTTGGGGAATTCTTTTAGTTGTTTATGATCCAATTGTTTCCCTTCTTTCTGTTTGATGATACCCCTTTCTTAAGTATACCGATAATTGCCTGATTTGTCATAAGAAGATTTTGTACCTATGCCAAGAAAGCCGATGGCACGCAAAAAACATCCTTGCAAGCAGTGGCGTTCTCCTTGCAAGGATGTGGACTAGCTATGGATCATGCGTCAAATTGTGCCTGATAGAGTGCGGCGTAACGCCCCTCTTTGGCTACTAATTCTTCGTGGGTCCCTTGCTCTACGATATTCCCCTGTTCCACCACGAGGATCGTATCGGCATGTCGAATCGTGGACAAGCGATGGGCGATCACAAAGGAGGTTTTGCCTTTCATCAATTTGGTCATCGCTGCTTGGATCAGCAGCTCTGTTTGCGTGTCGACATTCGATGTGGCTTCATCAAGAATCAACAGATCGGCATCCAACAGCATTGCTCGTGCAATCGTCAACAGCTGTTTTTGCCCTTGTGAGATACCGGTTCCGTCTTCTGAGATCAAAGTATCATAGCCTTTTGGCAGGCTCATAATAAAGTCATGGATATGGGCGGCTTGTGTAGCAGCTTGGACTTCTGCCAACGTCGCATTCGCCTTGCCGTAGGCCAAATTGTCGAAAACCGTTCCCGTGAACAACCAGGTATCTTGCAGCACCATCGCATAGCTTTGCCGTAAGCTGCGGCGTGTCGCTTGGCGGATATTTTTACCGTCTAACCGAATCGCTCCTTGGTCAGGGTCATAAAACCGCATCAAGAGGTTCACGATGGTGGTTTTCCCCGCTCCGGTCGGTCCGACGATCGCGACCAAGCTGCCAGCTGGTACTTGTAGCGAAAGGTCTTTGATGATGGGCTGCTGTGCTTGATAGCCGAAGGTCACATGGTCAAAGGCGACATCACCAGACACCTCGTGGTATTCGTAGGCTCCAGGAACATCAGAAACTTCAGGTTCTTCATCCAGCAAACGGAAGATCCGTTCTGCCGCCGCCAATGCCGATTGCAAATCACTGAAGATGTTGGCTAACTCATTGATTGGTCCTGAGAATTTTCTGGAGTAAAGAACAAAGGAAGAAACATTCCCTAGTGTCAGATGACCGAACAAAAACAGCAAGGCGCCAAACATACTGATCAAGGACAACGACAGATTGTTGATAAAGTTGATGGAAGGACCAGTCATACTGCCGTAGTACTCGGCATTGTAATAGGCATCCACCGCTTCTTGGTTTTTTTCGTCAAAACGGCTGATGATCGCTTCTTCTTGGTTATACAGCTTGATCGTTTGCTGACCAGAAATAATCTCTTCCACAAAGCCGTTCAATTCGCCTAATTTGCGGGAACGACGGCGAAACAATGGTTGAAATTTGCTCATCAAAAAGCGGGTCAAAAAGATCGAAGCGGGAACCGTTACGACAAAAATCAGCACCAGCAGCGGCGAAATCAAAACCATCATCACAAACGAACCAATGATCGTCACAAGACTGCTGAGGACTTGAATGGCATCGCTGGCCAATGACGTATTGATGGTATCGACATCATAACTGATGCGACTGATGATATCCCCAGTGGCGACTCGGTCAAAATACCCAACCGGCAGTTCGGTGATTTTATCAAAAATCGCCTTGCGCATCGCTGCCACCACCCGCTGACTCAAGCGGATCATCATGAGCGAAATCAGATAACTAAGAAGGGAAGACGCAAGATAAAACAGCAGCATCAGCCCACAATAAAAGAAGACTCGGTCAAAAATGACCTTGCCGGGACCCGGTTGAATGGCATCAATGGCGTACCCTGAAAGCAACGGTCCCACCAAGGCGAAAATGTTGCTGGCCATCATCAATACAGCGGCTGCCAGCAGGAGACCTTTGTACTCGTAGAGATAGCCCCACAAACGCCGTAGTGTTTTCTTACTATCCTGCGGTTTTTCCGTTTTTTTCTTCGGCATCGTCGGCACCTCCTGTCTGACCTTGATAAATGGCTTGGTAGATCGCATTTTCTGCTAGTAATTCTTGGTGACTGCCAAAGCCGTTCATTTGCCCGTTTTCCAGTACCAAAATTTTGTCGGCATGCTGGATCGAGCTGATCCGCTGCGCGATCAAGACCGTCGTCGTCTGTTGAAACTGCTGTCTCAGGACCTTGCGCAACTGAGCGTCGGTCCGATAATCCAGCGCACTGGCAGAATCATCCAAAATCAAAATCTCTGGATCCCCCGCCAAGGCCCGCGATAACAAGACCCGCTGCTTTTGACCCCCGCTTAAATTGCTGCCTTTAGCATGCAGTGGATGAGCTAAGCGCTTGGGTAGTTGATTGATAAACTCCTTGGCTTGGGCGCGAGCCGCCGCTTCTTCGATCTGTTCTTTGGAAAACCGCCGACCAAAAGCGATATTTTCTTCGATCGTTTCCGCAAAAAGCACGTCTTTTTGTAAGACGACACCGAATAACTGATGCAGCTCCGTCGGATCGATGGAGCGAATGTCGCGACCAGCGATGCGAATCATGCCCTTCGTTGGGTCATAGAGCCGCAGCAGTAGTTTGACGATCGTTGATTTTCCACTACCAGTCGCACCGATGATCCCTAAGGTTTCTCCCGGCTGCAAGGAAAAATCGATGTCTTTCAGCACCTGGGTACCGTTAGGATAGGTGAAGGAAACTTTTTCAAAAACGATATGCGCAGACTCTTCTTTGACAGGCGCCTCAATGACTTGCATATTTTGCGGCAGGCGCAAGACGGATTGGATCCGATCGGCAGAAGCCAGCCCCTTCGACACGATCACAAAGATGCGCGTGATACTGAGCATGGCATTCAAAATGATCGTAAAATAAGTCAAAAAGGCGATGATGACGCCTGGTTGGGTCAATCCTTGATTGACGCGAAAGGCACTGACGACGATCACTAGCGTCAGTCCGATATTCAAAAATAGGTCCATCAGGGGCGGTGTTGCAGCCATCGTTCGATTAGCGGTAGTTTCCGCAGCTACTACGTCTTGATTGACGTGGTCAAAGCGCTTTTTCTCGTAATCTGCTTTGGACAAGGCCTTGATCACCCGAGCCCCAGTCACATTTTCACGGACAGTTCGCACCAACACATCCACTTGCTTTTGCAATGAGGCAAACAAGGGGATCCCCCGTTTCGAGATCGTGACTGCCGCCACTAAAGTGAAGGGCAAGACGCCCACTAAGACCAGCGTCAACACGGGATCTAATGTGGCAGTGATCATGATCCCCCCTAATAACAGAATCGGGGCACGAATCCCCATCCGTTGGATCATGCCTACCGTTTGATGGATGTTGTAAGTGTCTGTCGTCAAGCGAGACACCAAGGAAGGGATCCCGACTTCTTCGACTTGCGGAATCGACAGATAGGAAACTTTTTCAAATAAATCATGGCGTATACTGCCGGTGGTATCGCGAGCAACACTGGAGGCCATCCGATTGGCGATGATATTGGTGACGACTGCGATGATGGAGCAGACCACCATCGCCCCACCCCAAGCAAAAATCGCAGATACCTGCTTGGTGGGAATCACAGAATCGATGATATACGCCAAAATCCAAGGCAATAGCAAGTCCATCAGGGAGCCGAAGAATTTGATACTGACGCCAAGGGAGATGCGGCCGATATAGGGTTTTAAATATTGAGTCAAAAGATTCATTCCATCGCCTCATCTTTCGCTAAAAGCCGCTGGGAATTTTCTTTGACGATTTCCAGATCGGCGATCAACTGCTGCTGTTGGACAGCAGAAAAACCTGCTACGACTTGTTCATTCCAGCTTTGAAGCAGCTGTTGGATCGCTGGTTGGACGGCGAGTGCTTTTTCGGTTGGATAAACCAGTAATTGTCGTTTGTCGGTGGGACTGCTGGTTCTAGTGACAAATCCTCGTTCTTCTAGGATTGCTAGTTGACGGGCAACATTGCTTTTATTCACAAAAATCTTCTTGGCTAAGGCTTCTTGACTGATCCCCGGTTGGCGGCAAATGTTTAAGATATAGGTATGATGCATCCCGCCTAAACCAAATTTTTTCAGTTCTTTTTCCCGATAAAGGGTGGCGAGACGGGCAATATGATTGATTGAGCGGATAATGGCTTCCATGAGCACTCCTGCCTTTCTTAGTTCTTCAAAGTGTCTAATCTATTATAAGGAATAATCGTTGCGTGCGCAACGATTATTGTTTCTGACGAAAAGCAACAGGTACACTGTTGTTGATCAGCAAAAAAAGAACTTCAGCCCTCTCGCTGAAGTTCTTTTCTGATTCATTTTATTCAGATTCTTTCAATAAAGCTTGTACGACCTTACGACGACGGTACAGCTGTCTTGTTTTCCAGCTGATAAAGCCGATGAGTAAAGCGAGCCAAGAAACGATCGTCAGCCATAAAGCTCCGTCGAAAAACCAAGGCGCGTCGTAATCAACGACTAAGACATTCTCCCCTGCTTGCTGTTGGACAGAAACGGCACCAATGGCACTCAAAGAGACATCTTTTTCAGTTAGTGGCTGCTGATTGAGGGTCAATTCAGTATATCGGTAATTGATGATCGGTAACGCCTTCCACGTCTCTTGATCACCTTGCCAACGTAAAGTAAGCTTCCCGTTTTCTACGGTTTTTGCCACGGTATCATTCTTTTCAATGATTTCTTCCCCGTACAAATTGTACTTGTTCTTCTTGGTTTCTTGATAGAGGGGCAGATAATCTGGCGTAGAACGTTGATACAGCGCTAATGCTAAGGACTTGTCGTTACTAAAATAGGCTTCCTTCAATTGCGCTTCAGATTCCGCCGACAGATAGGTGTGGTTTCGCAGTGAAACCGCAGCTTCATCGGAGTGCCAGTCCTGCATTTTGACCGTGTTTTGGATCAGGATTTGACCAACACTCAAGACTAAAACGAGGACAAACCAACGCGGATTTGCCAATGGCTTGCCCCGATAATAAGGAACTAGCAGGCACAAACCGACTAAGATCAAAATCGTGGCAGGAACAAAGAACCGAAAAGGAAATTGCAGTAAATTGATCACACCATTGTCCAGACTGCCTAGCCATTGCCAAGGAACAGCGTTCGATGATAAAACGAAAAAGACTGCTGCAGCTGCCGTCATTAATTTGAAGCCGCCAGATAGACGTGGCCACACACGGATCGCACCACAAAAGAACAAAGCACATAAGATGGGCAGCAGGTACGGAGTCGTCCACCAATAGCTGCTGGTTCCAGTAATGGTATTGTTCTGCATGTTGCGATTCACAAAAGGCGCGATCAACGTGTTACTCGTATAAAGATCCAACATCCCTAACCAAATATTGGCGGTCAGTAGCAAGAAGATCCCGATCGCTCCTGCTAAGCGCAGCACCAATTGTCGTTTTTCTTCGCCAGAAGTCCCAACAAAAAAGGCGCGTAAGAAAAAGGGCACGTATAAGAACACTAACAAGATGCTTGAAAACACATGGATTTGAAATAAGACCGCCACGGAAACCCCTACCGCAAAAGGCCGTAACCGTTTATGTTCCCCTAGTGCGATCAGTGGAATCAGGCACAGCGGCAGCACAGCCGCCCCCCAAGCAGAAAAGCCCTGTCGCTCAATCCAATACTGGACAGAATAGGTCGCCATAAACAGGACGCTCATCCCCACTGACAGCCAACCATTGACTCGTAATTTCTTTAATAAGCCAAACATCGAAAACCCTGCTAACAAATAGAGCAGCCCGTTGGCGAGCAGCTGGTAGGAAAACCACGAAGGACTCAGCAAGACCAGCAATCCTTGGAAATAGGCAAAAAAGGGCCCGTATAATGCATTGACGATACGAGCAGATTGCTGAAACCCGTAGATAGAAAGAAAATATTGAAAATTGCCCTCTTTGATCTGCTGGCTGGTCTCATAAAAACGATTGAAGTGAAAGACCACATCAGAGCCCAAAATCATGCCTTGGCCTAAGATCTGCGGTAATAAAAAAACACCACTCATTGCAATCAGAATCACCACTTGCCAGAAAAGCGGCTTTTGTACTATTTTTTGTTTCAAAAAAAAACCTCCTTGCACCCTTTCGGTACGCTCATAAAAAGAGTACCAGATAGGGACGAGGAGGGGAAAAAGAAAGCTTAGTGAAAAGGGATACATGGTAAAAATTTAACCAATTACTAAACTTTTCTAGGTTTTAGGTGGTCGTTTCTGTGCTTTTTCTCAAATTTATTGGGTGATCGTTTGCCAGCTTTCCAGTAGTTCGCTTAAAAGCGGGACGACCGTTTCTGCAGGGGCTGCCTCTTTTTGGACATTGGCACTGACTAGCTGATCGTACATATAGCCATACAGAGAATCGAGATCTTCTGCAATAGCGCCACCTTGCTCACGGTCTAAAGAGACCCGTAATTCCAATAAAATATTCTGCGCCTTGACAAATTGCTGATGAGCTTGGCTCAACTCTTCTTTTTCCAATGCGATCACTGCTAATTTGATATTTTTGATCGCTGCTTGCAACAGCATTTCAATCAGTTTGTTGGGGGAGGCACTCATTACTTGGTTCTGCAAATAGTTGTTTTGCATTTTTTGATAATTCATCTTTTTTTCCTCACTATAAATCAAATTCGACGAAGGCGGCACTGTCTTCTTGCTGCAAATACGTTTTGACAAGATTGTTTTTGCGGTTCAAACGCCCCAATTCTTGTTTGATCTCTTGCTGCTGGGCTTTGACCTGGTCTAAGAACGCTTGATACGCTTGGATCACTTGTTGCGCCAACGCACTGGTTTGTGGACTATGGCTCTGTGCTTCTGCTTGCATGGCTGCTATGACCGCTGCATTGGCTGCCATCAAACGACTGGCTTCTTCGCTGTCGCCGCGCCATTGGGCAAAACCAGTTAAAATCTGATTCAAACGTTCATCTAATGATACGTGTGGCTCCATAGGTTGTTTCCTTTCATGTTGACGAGGGTTTCTTATGCGAATGAAAAAATGACTGCTTTAATCGGCTATCCTGCCTAGTTTGACGTATTGGCAAACTGATTGCTTAGGTAGCTCAGCTGATTTTCAGCCTCCATCATCACGGAGTCTAACTTGGTAAACATTGTGATGTAACGCTCTTTTTTCATTGCCAAAATATCATCAAACCGTGTGATCTGCTTGTTTAAATCCTTGATGGTACTGTCATAGGTCGCAGATTTGGTGGCAATGATCCCTTTATTGGCTGAAGTATTGACGACATAGCTGTTGGCTAATTCTTTTAGGGCTAGTGTATAGCCAGTCTCTTTCGTGCTCGCAGTGCCATCAGCTTCTTTGGTTTTCGTACTTGCATAAAAGAAAGACTTCACAGCAGCGGGATCTTCCGCTAAGGCTTCTTTTAACTTTGTCGTATCCAATCCCAATGTACCATCATTATCAACGGTGGAGATGCCTAGCTTATTGGCGGTCAGCTTTGAGCCACTGACGGCTGGAATGGTGATCAAATTTCGCAATTGGGTCTGTAGACGAGTCAACGCACTGTCTCCCACCAAGGTCCCCGTCTTGTTGTTTTCACTACTAGGATCTCCCACGGTCAAATTGTCGCCGATAAAACTCATCAAGCTATTGTATTGATCCACTAATCCTTGCACTGCATCAACGACTTTCGAGGTATCATTGGCTAAAGAAAGCGTCACATGCTCCTCGCTTTTTTTCGCTAACGTCAGCGTGACACCATCAATAACATCCGTCACACTGTTGCTGTCGCGAGTGATCTTCATGCCGTCTAGCTCAAAAATAGCCGGTTGGCCTTGCGTCGTTGTCGCAGTTGAACCGATCCCTAACCCTTCGGCGGCATTGCCGTCGATCAAGAAATTTTTGTCGCCCATTTTAGTATTTGTTAAAATCAAACGGTTATCCACGATGCTCGCCGCGACGAAGGTCGTCTTGCTTTGGCTATTGATCTTGGCTGCCACATCTTTTAAGCTGTCTTCGGCCGTGATCTCGATCGAAGCGGTGATCGGTTTGCCATCTTCATCGACTTCCGAACTGGTCAATGACAGCTGACCACTGACATTTAGGGCCGTTTTGCTACTTTGAGCTACTTGACTCCCCGTCACCTTCGTGGCTGTTGCTAGTTGGTTGACTTTTAGATCATAGGTGCCTTCTGGAGCTTCCGTTGTTCCTGCAATTGAAGCGATGCTGCTATTGGTGGTCGTCGCTTTTTTCGTTTGATAAGCATCATCTTTTTGTAATGCATCGACTTTTGACAAAAAGTTAGTCAAGCGAGTGCTGATATCACTCCACGCCGTTTTTTGTGCTTTTAGCGACGTGATTTTATTCTCAGCGCGGGTCTTGTTGATCGCATCTGCCGCCAATAATTTTTCAATATCTTCTGAAGTCACGCCAGAATAACTCCCTAGCGTTGTACTGATTCCTGAACTGCTAGTTACACTTGCCATGTTTTCATCCCTTTCGATCGACCGCGATGCCCATGTCATCCCATATTTTCCCAATCACGTCTAGCATGTTGGCGGGCGGGATCTCTTTGATCACTTCGTTGGTCTGCATATCCACTAAACGCACCATCGTACGCCCCGTGCGCTCATGTACTTCATAAGCCAATTTCATATCTTTGCCAAGTAGTCGCTGATTCACTTCCTCCACGGAGGCTGCGATCTTGTGCTGATCGGCTACTGAAAAATAGTGGATCGGCGGTTCAGTGGCCACTGTCTGTTCCTTTTTCTCCGCCAGTTTCCCCTCTTGGTGTTGCGGCTGAAGGTTGGCGTTCTCTTGATCTAGGGATTCGATCGGACGTGCTTTAGCGACCGACGCAACGGCTTCGATCGGGTGTATTCCTGACATTGGCTGAATATCCATCAGAGCTTCCTCATTTCTAAGCGTTTTTGTGCTGCTATGTAAAACACAAGAACTGCGCTTCCCCTAGGCAGTCCTTGTGTCAGTGGTTCACTTGATCAAAAATTATCCTTGTAACAAGCTCAATACGCTGTTAGGCATTGAGTTTGCTTGTGCCAACATTGAAGTTGCTGCTTGAGAAAGGATGTTGCTCTTCGTAAAGCTCATCATTTCTTGCGCCATATCAACGTCACGGATACGTGAGTTTGCTTCAGATAGGTTTTCTTGCGTTGTACCTAAGTTGTTGATTGTGTGTTCTAGACGGTTTTGCGCCGCACCAAGATCCGCACGTTGTGCAGAAACTGCTTTGATCGCTTCATCGATTTTTGTGATTGGGTTGTTTTCAACGCTGACAGTTGCCGCTGCTGCTTTGCCTTCATCAGAAGCGGTAAATGTTGCTAAAGCATCATCGTATGTTTTTTGAGCTGTTGCTTTTGCTGTATCATCCGCTGCTGTATCGATGGCTGTTTGTAATTCAGCAACTGTTTTACCAGCAGCCGCATCAACTGTGCCGTCCGCTGCATATTTTGTTGTAGCATCTGCTTTGAAGGCAGTCGCTACTGCTTTATCTTTTGCTGCAGCAACAGCTTTAGCATCGCTTGTATCAATGGCTTGTGTTAAATCTAAGCCTTTTACTTTCAATGCAGATGAGCTCATGTTGTTGATTGAAACGCTCATTGTTTGGTTTGCGTTGGCACCGATTTGGAAAGTGAATGATTTCGCATCATCGCCTTCACCAGTTAACAAGCTTTTTGTATTGAATTCAGTGGTATTGCTGATACGGTCGATTTCATCAGACAATGCGGTGTATTCTTTGTTGATCGCACTGCGGTCGTCATCACTTAACGTACCATTTGAACTTTGAACCGCAAGATCACGCATACGGCCTAAGATGCTGTGGGTTTCATTTAATGCACCTTCTGCTGTTTGGATCAATGAAATACCATCTTGTGCGTTGCTTTTTGCTTGTGACAAACCGCCGATTTGGCCTTTCATTTTTTCAGAAATTGCTAAGCCAGCTGCGTCGTCCCCAGCTTTGTTGATGCGTAAGCCTGAAGATAATTTAGACAAAGAATTGCTTTTAGAAGCATTTGCTGCCGTTAGGCGTGAGTAAGTATTCAATGCTGAAACGTTTGTATTGATTCTCATGTGTAGTTCCTCCTAATTTTTATTCGCTAAGGTTTCCCTCTGCTACTATTTATCGGAAGAAACCGTTCAGGGTTAAGCCTTTTTTCTAAAAAAAATAAAAAACTTTTGCTCTCAGCAAAGAACAAAAGTTTTTGGGTTAATTTAAATAATCTAGAATGGACATCTGCATGATCTTTGTTCCCATCGCTAATGTTGAACGGTAGGCAGTCATTTGATTTTGATATTCCATATACTTTTCCGCAATATCGACGTCTTGTTTGTTGGACAGTGTTTCGGTCAAGTTCAGCTTTTCCGTCTCATTTCGATCAGCTGCCGCCTCCAAGCGATTGTAGAGGGTGCCGATCTGCGCCCGTACATTCACCACATTAGTGGCATGCTGGTCATGAGCGGTTAAAAGCTCGCCCCCTAAGGCATCTTTATCATCACTGCGCAATGCAGACAACAAATCATTGAAATAGGTGCTTAAATTTTGGGGATCCGCAGCTGTGCCCGTCTCGTTCATCAGACGATCACCGCTGGCTAACAGATCCACTGAGACCCCATTTGCGATTTCTCGCGGCAAGTCTTCGCTGGTGCCATTGTATTTGATACCGACGATGGCGTCATTTTCTTTGACGATCTCAAAAGGCGCCGTCGTCGTATTCGTTCCGCTAAATAGATAGCGGCCATCAAAGTTGGTGTTTAATGATTCAACGATGCCTTCGATCTCTTGCTCGATCTCTGAACGATTTGCCCCTAATTCCTCACTGCCAGCTGTCGCATTGGCAGAAGATTGAACCAACGAGCGAATCCGCAGCATCGAAGTACTGACGCTTTCTAAAGCAGAATCTTGGGCTTTTGTCCAAGAAATACTGTCTTTGATCGTATTGTTGTAAGTTTTGTTTTGATTTAACGACACATTGAGATCCATGATTTTTGAAACCAGCAGCGGATTATCCGAGGACTTGCTGACTTCTTTCAAGCTCGATAGCTGATTCAACGTGGATTGGACTTTGGAGGCGTTGGTGCCTAGATTTCGTAAAAAATCATTGTAGGTGATTGAATTGGAAATACGCATGGTCTACACTCCTGTTCGATTGATCAATGTGTCTAACATTTCAGAAACGACCGATAATATGCGGGCATTGGCCTGAAATCCTTGTTGGAAACGAATCACATCTGACATTTCTTCATTTAATGAAACCCCAGACACCGATTGATTTTTGTATTCTAGTTGATTCAGCAGCGACAATTGGGCACTGACTGTATTGTCGGCTTGCTGTTTTGAGATCCCGTTTTTGGTGACGATGCTGTTAAAATAACTGCTGACACTCATGCCCGATGCTGCATTGGCAAACGTCAATGTCTCAGAATCAAAAGAAGCGATCGTCTTTTCTGACAACGGGAAGTCCAATTTGGCACTGCTGAGTTTCGCCATTGCAGCAGCTCTTGAACCATCTCCTGCTGCATTGCTCGTTCCGCCGGTCACCAGACTTGGGTTATCTAACAGTGCTTGGCTGACCCGAATCGTCGTCGCTGTACCAGTATCATCTTGGCCGATCTCAAATAGACCGCTAGTAGGAGAAGCGCCGCCAGTAAAGACCATGTTCATGGCTTGCGCGATCGTCGTCGTAAAGTTGTTCAATTCCGTCAAACGGCTGCCGATTTCACTAGATGATGCTTGCAGGCCTCCGATCGCGCCTTCTTTGATTGGCAATTCTGTATAGGCGGTTTCGCCATTGTCGGTGGTTTTCGTCAACAAGACGGTTCCAGCTGGATAAGACCCTGTAATGGCTTCGGCAGGATTCAAGGCGTTGCCGTCTTTGGAAACCAAGGCGCCTGTGTCGCTTTGTCCCACCACCACACTAAGGGTATTGCGTTCCTCCGCACTTAAAATCGTCTGTCCGCTCATGGATACAAACCCACGGCCATACTGATCGGTCTTGGTTTCGATCCCTGCTAGACCCGAGAGATCTTTCAACAGACTGTCTCGACGATCTAAAAGATCATTGGGTGTCTCACCACTCGTCGTCAACCCATAGATCTGTTCATTCAAGGATTGCAGCTGTTTGACCTTCTCATTGAAGTCCAGCGCGGATTTTTCGATGGTATCCAGCGTATCGCTTTGCAGCTGCGTCATTTGTTTGCCCATTTGGTTGATGGTATCGGCAAACGTACTGCTGTTTTCCAGCACAAGGGTCTTAGACGTATCCAGTTCAGGATTGTTGGCTAATGCGGTCCAAGAATCAAACATCGTTGCCAGCTGTTTGGACAGTCCATTGTCAGAAGGCTCATTCATTAAACTTTCCAGCTGTCCTAATATGTCTGCTTTTTGTTCATAATATGTATAGGTAGAATTGGCATTGCGTACTTGTCCAATGACAAAATCGTCGACGATCCGTTCGACACTGCCGACTTTCACACCCATACCGATGCTGCCGACACCCGCTAAATGATAAGACGCTTCGGCTTGCAAGTTGACTCGTTGTCTTGAGTAGCCGTCTGTATTGGTATTTGCAATGTTATGGCTGCTGGTTTGCAACGCTGCTTGATTGGCGGTCATGCCCCGGGTTGCGGTGCCTAATGAACCAAATAGTCCTGTCATAGAAGTACTCCTTACATTTTTTGATCGATGATCGCTGTTGAGACAGCTTGTTTTTCTTGGTATTTCGAATACGTATTTGCCGGTGTCTTGATATTTTCTTTGACTGCATCCATCAAAACAGTTTGGAAACTAATGGCTTGCTCCGTCAGCAGGAGATTTTCGGCTTGCTGCACTTGGATTTGGCGGATGAGTTCTTTGACCGTCACTGAAAGAGTTCCTTCATACGTGGAAAAAACGGGTACGAAGGCGGTTTTTTTCTCGACGAGTTCTGGTAATTTTTCTGCTTGATTTTTGATCAAGCAGGTCTTTTCTTTTTGCAGCAACCGCAAGAACTGCTGAAGCTGACGCTCAAATTCCCGTTCTGTCATCTAGTCGACCTGCTTTTCATCTTGTTGCAGCATTTTATCTGCGATCGTTTCGGCAGATACTTGGTAGGTGCCTTCTTTGATCGCTCGTTTCAATTCTGCCACTCGCTCACTGCGACTGGCTGTTTGATTGGCACTCTTTTGAATGGCTTGAGCTGTTTC
The DNA here is from genome assembly GCF_002140755.1 of Enterococcus sp. 5B3_DIV0040. Taxonomy (NCBI): domain Bacteria; kingdom Bacillati; phylum Bacillota; class Bacilli; order Lactobacillales; family Enterococcaceae; genus Enterococcus; species Enterococcus sp. 5B3_DIV0040. The sequence continues at coordinate 438,177 of NZ_NGLC01000002.1, read as the reverse complement.
GGACAATTGAACATCGACGGTTTTTTCTGTCTGAGCAGCAGATGGCTTTTCTTGTTTGACCGCTTCACGTTTGATGGCCTTGTCGCTGTATTCTGCGTAACCTCTTTCGATTTTCATAGGTTCTCCTCCGTTCTCATTCTTCTACCCTCTACTATCGGTCAAATCACAAAAAAGTTAAACCCATATGTTTAACTTTTTGCGATTTCTTCAAATTAATGCAAATTGTGGATGCGTTGTTTTTGCGAAAGAATGTTGGTGATCCGCACACCAAAGTTTTCATTGATGACCACGACTTCCCCAGTGGCGATCAGTTTGCCGTTCAACAAAATCTCTAGCGGTTCATCCGTCAGTTTTTCCAGCTCGATGACGGACCCCGTATTGAAAGATAAAATGTCCTTAATGGTTTTTTTGCTGCGGCCTAACACGACACTTAGATCCAATGGCACATCAAGAATCAAGTCCAAATTATCCCCATCGCTCACTCCGCTGGAGGCCAATGTTTGAAACGCAGGTTTGCTGACTTCCACGGGCTTTGATGCAGCCGCTGGTTCTGGCGTAGGTGCAGCAACGGGTGCCGTTGGCTGCGGTGTTGGTGTTTCCCGAGTAACGACAGTCGCTTCGTCTGAGAGCATCGCACTGGCGATATCGTTGACCACCGGATCCGTAAAGATCTGCATGATTTTGCTTTCGATCAAACCTTCGACGCGCAAAGAAAATGAGATACAGTAAATCTCTTCCTCTGCCTCGATCCCGCTATACTCAATGTTTTCTGGTGTCTCCCATAGTTTGACGATCGGCGGCAAGATATCCACTTTGCGGCTGATCATCGTTGCCATCGAAGTCGAGGCAGTCCCAATCATTTGGTTCATAGCTTCTGCCACAGCACTTAGCTCTAATTCCGTAAATTGAGTGTTGCTGGTTTCACCAGTTCCACCCATCATCAAATCGGCGATCACGATGGCATCTTTGACTTCTAATAGCATCAAATTACTGCCTAAAAGGCCTTCTTTAAATTCAACTGTCGTCGCTACTTTTGGTGCAACGAGGTCGTTTAAGATCTCACCAAATTTGATTTTAGACACCCGGGGAGTCGTGATGCTGACCCGACGATCAAGAATGGAAGACAACGTCGTCGCTGCTTGCGACATGGAGATATTGCCAACTTCGCCGATAATGTCGACTTTGACTTGCTCTTCTAATCCTTGCGGCTGGGCTGGGGCACTTTGATTCAACAATGCATCGATTTCTGCTTGGGATAAACGTTCACTCATAGTTCTTGCTCCTCTTCTAACTTGTCTAATAATTCAATGGCTAAACGGTCCTCTTGCTTCCCAGGTTTTGCTCGGAAGTAAGGTTTTCCATCGATGAAAGTCTCCAATGGTTCAGTAATTTTTTTGTCTAGTTTGATGACATCGCCTTCTTCTAAGTGGAGAAACTCAGAAAGACTCATTTGAGCATGGCCCAGCAGGACTTCTAAATTCAATCCGACGCCATTCAAACTTTTTTGCAACTCGCGGCTATCGTCTTGGTTGACTGGCTGATTGCTATCAAACCAATTGCGGAAACTTAATTTATCAATGATCCCTTCAAAGAAGACATAGGGGATACATAGATTGATAAAATGTTTCACTTCAAAAATTTTGATAGTAAAGGTCACTAACACGACGGGTTCGTTGGGCGACATGTTTTGCATCAATTGCGGATTCGTATCGATTCCATCCAAAACCGAATCCAAGGCAACGATGTCCTTCCAAACATTTTGGTAGACCCGGACAAATTGTGCCACCACTTCTTCCAAGATTGCTGTTTCAATATCAGTAAAACTTTTTTTCTCGCTAAAATCCATTTCGATCGGCTTGTTTTGATAGACATCCAAGCCGCCGCACAACAACTCCACCAACATCATACACAGTTGTGGGTTCATCTCGATCATTTGAATCCCGCTCAAAGGCTGCGAATGAAAGAGCCCCAACAAAGTAAATTTTGGTATCGAATGGATAAATTCGTCATAACTGACTTGTTCGATAGCTGCCAACTGCAAAGAAACATTGGTCCGCAGTTGGGTAGAAAGCATGCTACTGCTCATCTTCGAGAAATCCTCGAAGATCATGTGCAGGGTATTGACGTATTCTTTCGACAGCTTTGTTGGTCGGCGAAAATCGTAGGCTTTCACTTTGGCTTGTTTGTCTTCTATCTCAATAATTTCTTGATCGATCTCTCCGCTGCTCATCGCATTCAACAATAAATCAATCTCTTGCTGCGTCAATACCTGATCCACACTAATCCCCCATTTTTTTAAAAAATCATGTGATCGATTTGAATCACACTGGCTACTTTTTCACCGATCGTCACGACCCCAACGGCATGTTCTGTCTCTTGATTGCTTAGTTGGATATCGTCTTCGGTGATATCAAGAACTTCAATTACTTCTTCTACAAGGACCCCTTTGGTCTCCTCTTGCTTCTTCATGATCAATATGTTTTTTTCGTAGGCTGGTTCCATGATGGGAATCAATTTTGCCAAACGAATCACCGTTACGACAGACCCCCGCAGATTGATCAGCCCTTCCACCCACTCTGGTGCTAAGGGCACCTTCGTAAAAGAAGGGGCATCAATGACCTCGTCCACCGAGTCCGCCGAGATCAAATAGTACTGCTGAGCCATTTTGAAAAGAATCATCTGCATGTCGCTATCCTCCTAGGCATTAGGCAAAGGCTTTGTCGATGGCAGTGATTACGCGGTCCGTGTCAAAGGGCTTCACGATAAAGTCCACCGCACCGGCGCGAATCGCATCCATCACCATTCCTTGTTGTCCCATGGCACTGCACATTACGACTTTGGCCTGCGCATCAAACGTGCGGATCATTTTTAATGCCTCTAAGCCATCCACTTCTGGCATCGTGATATCCATGGTCACTAAGTCTGGTGTCGTTGCTTGGTATTTTTCAAAAGCCTCTTGGCCATTTTGGGCTTCCCCCACGACTTCATAGCCGTTTTTTTCTAAAATATCCTTTAATTTCATGCGCATAAATACCGCATCATCCACGATCAATACTTTTTTTGACATTGTATTTGCCCCTTTCAAATTCCTAATGAATCAAATATGTTTTCTAGTACACCGATTTCTGGAATCAAAAATAACGATGCCTCTAATGTTTCTTTGGCGTAGACGAACTCATTACGGATCACCATCACCTGCTCATCATACTGGGCCATCGCCAAATAGATGGAGCTGATCGCTGCGCCAAAGAAATCATAGCTGGCGCTTGGTAAAGACGCACTCAGCTGAGTTTCCAATAGTTGGCCGATCGCGATCAAAAAAGAATTGGTAAGAATGTTGGTCAACTCGTTGATGACCGATTGCTTCAATTCTTCAGACGGATCGCTTTCTTGGATCATCAACTGACGCAATTTTGCGGCGGATTCATCCGTTAAGACAAACAAGAAGATCCCTCGAAATGCCCCTTCGATCTGGCTCATCACCACATGAACTTCTTTGTCTTCCGCCATGATCTGCTGATACAGGTCCTCATACGTTAGAATCTCGACTTCCGGTACCCGCATATCGATCGGTTGTTGGACGAGCTTTGATAAACTAGTCGCAGCGTGACCACCGCCGATATTGATCAGTTCTTTTAGGCCATCGATCTGCAGCGCTGTATAGCTCATAAGCGGTCATCCTTTTTTTCCTGACAGATGGCATGAATGTCTAGGATCAGTGCGATCGAGCCGTTGCCCATAATCGTTGCCCCTTGATAGCGATTCAGCTTTTGCAGCAGCGGATCGATTTTCTTGATGACGATTTCTTGCTGGCCGATCAGCTCATCTGCCAAAATGCCGTGAAATTGCTGGTCATTGTTGACGATGATGGCGAATTTTTTCTCAGATGGATCGCCTTCGATCGCTAAGAGTTGATCGGTCCGAACCAAGGGAATCAACTCCTCTTGAAAACGATAGACCTCATCCGAGACCGTCTGGATGATCTCTTCTTCTTTGACCATCACCACGCGTTCGACGAGATTTAGTGGGATCGCAAAGGTTTCTGCTCCGACGCGAACCATCAACGCTTGAATGATCGACAGAGTCAATGGCAATTTGATCACAAACTGCGTGCCTTTATTTGGCTGACTCTTCATTTCGATCGTGCCCCCTAGTTGGGTGATCTTGGATTGCACGGCATCCATCCCGACACCGCGCCCAGAAATGTTAGTCACTTCTTGTGCCGTTGAAAAACCAGGATGGAAAATCAACTGCTGCAACGCTTCATCGGAAAGACCTTCCGTTGCTAAGCCTTTCTTTTCAGCACTTGCTTTGATTACTTGCGGATCAAGGCCTTTGCCATCATCCTCTAAAGTAATGATTACGCGATTGCCTTCTTGGTAGGCCGCCAAGCGAATCGTGCCCTTGCGCGGTTTGCCCAGTTTTTCCCGAACATCGGGTGCTTCGATGCCGTGATCGACAGAATTACGCAACAGATGGACCAGAGGTTCACTCAACTCAGAAACCACTGTTTTATCCAATTCCGTTTCTTCCCCAAAAATGACAAGTTCCATTTCCTTTTGCAGTTCATTGGATAAGTCCCGAACCATTCGCGGAAAGCGACTGAAGACGACATTGACTTGCTGCATGCGGATCCGCAAGACCAAATCTTGCAGCTCAGAGGTCAATCGTGAAACTTGCTCTAAGGGGTCTTTGACTGCTTCGATGTTTTCCCGCTCACTGACATCTTCTAATTGATTGCGATAGACCACCAATTCGGACACGAGATCCAAGAATGAATCTAAGCGATTCAAGTCGACTCGGATCGATTGATTTTGGGCGGACGCATGATGCGCGGGCGCCGGCGATTTTTCTTTCGTTTCTGTTGTCGCTTGCTGAAGAGCAGAAGGCTCTGACTCTGGGGTCGGTGCTGGTTGAAGCAGCTCTTCTGCCTCCTCCAACACAGCAGCTGAAGGATCAAACGGTGCCACCACGAAGGCTTCGATCTCACTATTGCTGGCGATGTTTTGCTCGACATCAGCCAGTGTTTGCTGCGTCAAATAAAGCAGTGAAAAATCTGATTCAAAGGTGCCTTCTTCGAGTGTTTGGGCATCTGGTTCTGTATAAAGAACATCCCCTGCTTGGCCAAGCTTTTCCATGATCAAGAAGGCACGAGCACCTTTTAACATGGATTGGGCATCTAAGCGAACAGCAATTTGGACCGCTTGATAGCCATCTCCAGCCGCTTGCTCGATCACATACAGATCAGAAGGATCGATTTGTTGAAGCTGTGGGGTTAACGCGCCCACTGCGTTGGGTTTTTGGCTTGCTTCTGTCTCGGTTGATATACCGCCAGAATGTTCCGTTTGGTCAAGTTCGGCCAATAAATCGGCAATTTGAGCTGGCTGCAGGTCGCGTTCTTCCCGCAAGTCCTCCACAAGTTCTGACAGGCGATCCAGACATTTGAAAATCAATGAGATCGATTGCTGGGTCACTTGCAAGGTCCCAGTTTTAAATAACTCAAAAATATTTTCCATTTTATGGGTCAGCTGCGTCATGACGTCATAGCCCATCGTTGCCGCCATCCCTTTAAGGGTATGGGCAGAACGGAAAATATCATTCAGCAAGGCGCTATCTTGTGGATCGTTTTCCAATTGCAAGACATGATCATTCAACTGCGCTAAATGATCGTCTGTTTCTTCAAAGAAAAGGGTACGATAGACACTATTGTCATCCAAATGGGTCCCTCCTTTACAAAATTATACTTTTTGATAGATAAACGAATCGATTTTCTTGAGACCGAATTGTTCCGCAAAATTGATCGTTTCTGTCGCTCCCGTAAACAAAATGCCCCCTGGGACCAATGCATCGCTGAATTTTTGATAGACGGCATCCCGAGCATCACTTTTGAAATAAATCGTCACATTGCGGCAAACGATCACATCAAAAGGCCCATTGTACGGGTCTTTCAAAAGATCGTGTTGCTTAAAATGAACCCGCCGTTTGATTTCTGGTTTGATCTGAAATTGGTTCTTTTCTTTTGCATCAAAAAAACGGGTACGTTCTGCCGCTGAGACATTCCGCAATTCGTGGTCTCGATAGAGTCCTTGCTTGGCTTTTGCCAAAATTTGCGTATCGATATCGGTAGCCAAGACATTGGCTGCGGCAATTTGGTTTTTTTCTAGCAGCATCGCGATCGTATAGGGTTCTGCCCCAATCGAACATGCGGCACTCCAGATTTTGGGCAGCGTGGTTTTCGGGAGAACAATGGTTTTCAAGACGCGTTCAAAGGCGTCAAACAGTTCTTTGTTGCGATAAAATTCCGTTACGTTAATGGTGATATGGGCTAAAAAAGCCGCCCGCACCCCGTCATCGCCTTCGATCAATTGCTGGTATTCTCTCAACGTTTTTGCTCCGCTGTTTTCCATGATCGTAAGGATGCGGCGCTGCATTTGATTTTCTTTGTATGCGGCTAAGGGAATCCCTAATCGGCGATCCACCCACGCATTAAATAAGGCAAATTCTTCTTCCATCTTCTTCACCTGACCATCTGTGCAATTTTTGCTTCAATGCCCTGCAATGGCAGGACTTCATCCACGACTCCTTGTTCAATGGCATACCGCGGCATCCCAAAGACTGTACACGTTTCTTTGTCTTGAACGATCGTATAGCCCCCAGCCGCTTGGATCTGTCGTAAGCCAGCGGTGCCGTCTTTTCCCATCCCCGTCAAAACCACTGCCGCTAGTTGCGGGCCATAGTAGTCAGCTGCTGAGGAAAAAAGATAATCGACGGTTGGCCGCGTCCCATGCCGTTTTTCTCGCTGGTCCAGCTGCAGGTGCCCTTGTTGGACCGTCATGTGGTAATCCCCTGGACAAAGATACACTTGATTTTCGATCCGCATGCCGTTGACTGCTTCTTGTACTCGGACGGTTGTCTCTGTGTCTAAGCGTTTTGCAAAGGAAGCCGTGAAGCCCGCTGGCATATGCTGAACGATCAAAATCGGGCAACGTAAACGTGCAGGCAGACGGCGAATAATTCCCAGCAAAGCACGGGGTCCGCCTGTTGAAGCACCAATGACTAGCGCATCAAGTGATACCGGCAAGCTGTTTTGTGTCAGCTTAGTGGGCTGGGCAATCGTTGGTACTGGCGGGTGAACCGTACCGACTTCATGATCCATCGCCAAAATCTTTTGATGAAATTCAGCGATCCATTCTTTTTCGATCATCGATAGACTGACGGGTTTTTCCACAAAATCTCGGGCGCCAAGCGCCAAAGCCTCAATCGTGGTTTCTTGATTGGTTAATGAACTAAGCATGATGACGGGAATGGCTGATTGCTGTTTCATCCTCCGCAAGGTCTCTAATCCGTTCATCACTGGCATCTCCACATCCATTACTACCAAATCGATCGCTTCTTTGGTCAGATAGTCCAATGCTTGTTTGCCATTGCGGGCAGCGACGGTCACCTCGATATCAGGCAGCTGATTCAATAAATCTGTCACTACTTTCCGCATGAATGCCGAATCATCGACGATCATTACTTTTTTCATGTCCCTGTACTCCTTTTACAAATAAACGATTTCTTGTTTGACTTGCCGAACCATGGTCTTGAAATCCTGAAGATCCACGATCATCGTTCGACCAGCGCTGCCGCCAACATGTTTGGCTACGATCGGAATGTTTAGCCGAGCCAAGACTTCCTCGACGGCTTCAATATTGCGCTGACCAATATTGCTGGCAGCGTTAAGCGTCTGGAACTGAAACATATTGGCGCCGCCAACGATTTTCGCTTGAAAGCGAGGCCGACGGATCTTTTGTTCCAGCTCAGCCACCATCGCTGGCAATGCCAAGTCCGCAAACTTCTCGGGCTTGATTTCCCGCTTGTGCAAAAAAGGCTGACTATCTGGCAGCATAATATGACTCAAGCCGCCGATATGACTGGCTTCATCGTAAATGATCGTGCCGATGCAAGAACCTAAACCCACCGTGATCAAACGCGTCGGCGCTTGGGCGATCTTATACTCCGAGATCCCCACATGCAATTCCTCATTCACGGTCATCATTGTCATGGTCATTGGCGGCTGCCAATTCCTCTGTCTGATAGGCGTCTAACTCCGCCGTCATCTCAGCGGCTTGTTCATAGCTGAAGAGAAACGGCAGCTCCAATGCCAGCACAAGTTCATCGTCTTTTTTCAGAAAGGCTTCGATATAGTTTTGCTTGAGTCCTGATGTATTTAGTTCCGCATTGCTAGGACTTTCAACGAGCGGTAAAATGCCGACGATCTCTTCCACGTAAAGGCCGATCGCCTGCTCTTGCCAGTGACACAACAAGACCACATTTTGCCCAGTTTCCGGTGTAAATTCATCAAACAGCTTTTTGCGGATGTCAATGATCGGCACCATTGCCTCTTCAAAAGGCTGGATCCCCAGCACGAAATCCGCCACTTCCGGCAGCTGGGTAAAAGAAGCAGCCTCAATGACCCGTACCACATAGTCGATACGCAAGGCAAAGAGTTGTTGATGACTTTTAAATACAACGTATTGTTCCATTGGCGTCACTGCTCCTTTTTAGAATTTGAAACTATCCACTTGGAATTTAAGGATAGTGGCGATCGTTTCGATCTCTTGCACATTCCGTTCAAAGTCTTCGATGACTAAGTAGAAGTCTTCTAAGTTTGCCGTTACTTCTTGGGTGCCGGCAGAGGTTTCCGAAACAGCAGCCGAAATGTTGCTGACGGAAACTTGAACCATGTCTTTTTTCTCAACGATCCCGGTAATATGGGCTTCCACGGCTTGAATACTTGAAACCAATTTTTCAACAATATCAGAGATCTCATTGGCTGATTCGATCGCTTTGTTGATATTGTTGGTTTGTTTTTCGCCGCTTTCAAAGGAATCCGTCACTGCAGAGACCACTTTTTCCGATTTTTTGCGGATCGTTTCAATGATCGAACGAATGCTTTTCGTTGATTGACTGCTTTGTTCCGCCAAGCTGCGGACTTCTTCCGCAACGATGGCAAACCCTCGGCCCGCTTCTCCAGCTCGAGCTGCTTCGATGGATGCATTCAATGCCAGTAAGTTGGTCTGATCAGAAATGTCATTGATCAGCTGAACGATCTTACCGATGCTTTGGACATCTTCGTTCATGTCGTTCATGCTTTCTACTAATTCTGCTTGGTTTTGCCGTTCGATCTCCCAGCTTTCAAACACATGGAACATCATTTCTGAATTGTGGACATTGCTGCTTTGGGATTGACCGACATAGCCGTTCATCAATTCGATCTCTTTGTGGATCTCTTCGATACTTAAGGCTAGCTCGTCCATATCAAAGGAGGTTTGTTCCGCTTCGGAGGCTTGTGAACTAGTGGCATCTGCGATGGCATTCATCGTCTGACGCACATTTTCAATTGAATTTTTGGCATTTTTTGAGGTTGTCGTTAGGCCGCCTACCATTTTTTCCATTCGGCTGCTTTCTTCGTGCATGCCAACGATCACCGCTTTGAAGGTGTTTAAAACCCCTTGAAAACGATTTTGAACTTGCCCAAAAAGAGAAGTCTGGTCGCTGCTGCCGATCTCATCGATATGCGACAGATCGCCAGAACCGACTGCTTCTAGTTCTGTCAATAACGTATCCATGCCCGAGTGGGTCTCTTTTTTTACCAAATAGGTCATTCCTACTAACACTGCGATTTCTAGCAGCAGTACGATTACTGAAAAAATAAAAAAACTTTTTGCTGCTTGTCCGTCTCCGTGGGTGCGGATCACGAAGAAATAGCATCCTAATAATACGATCAGGGTAAATCCTAGCGGAATCAACGCCGCCAAGCGGATTTTTTTGATGATAGCTTGTACCTTCTTCTTCATAACAGTATCCTTTCCTATGCAAAATGATCAGTCGTGCTGTTTATCAAGATTCGCTCTTCACTTGATAATCGTTGGGTCACTCCTTCTTTATCCGATTATGAAAACAATCTTCTAGTTCTTTAATCGGATCTTTTGCTAGAAAAGTTAAGCATCTTCACCAGACATATGTATCTTTTGGATCAGCAAAGCGCGTATAGCCGCCTTGATATTCATCACGAACCAAGCGACCGTTTTGCAGCTCGACCACCCGATTACGGACCGTATTGACCATCGTACTGTCGTGGGTCGCCAAGAGGATCGTGGCACCGACTTGATTGATCCGCAAGAGCAGTTTCATGACTTCAACGGCTGATTTGGCATCCAGATTGGCGGTGGGCTCATCGGCGATCAAGACTGCTGGCTCTGTGACGATCGCCCGCGCGATCGCTACTTTTTTGCGCTGTCCCACGGAAAGCTCCTCAGGATAGTGATCCTTTTGAGGAAACATACCCACCAGTTGCAGTGCTTTGGCGGTTTTTTCCTGACGCAGCTTGCGGGGAGTGCCTAGTACTTGCAGCGCATAATCGACGTTTTTGGCAACCGTCAGATAAGGAAGCAAAAGGTCTTCTTGTCCGACGATACCGACTTGTCGTCGAACCATATAGAGATGACGGTCTTTGAGTTGTTCCAACAAGACATTGCCGACTTGGATAGAACCAGCCGAAAGCTCTTCTTCTTTCAAGAGTAATTTGAATAAGGTCGATTTGCCCGCACCGCTGGGACCCACCACATAGATAAATTCTCCTTGAGGGATCGCAACAGAAATATCGGCCAATGCCAACGTGCCATTGCTGAATTTTTTACTGACCTTGGTTAAGCGAATCATGTTCTTTCTCCTCTAATCTGTAAAACGATTGATCACGGACCACATCTCATCGGCTGTCTGCATGGCTTTCGTGTTCAATCCATACGCACGCTGGGTCGTTAACAAGTCTGTCATGGAAGTCGCTAGATCCACCGTCGACTGTTCTAACTGTCCTTGCAAGACGCTGCCAAAGGCTGCTGGATTGGTTTGCGAAGTAAGCAACGCTTGATCACCAGCACGGTACAGTTGGTTGCCCACTGGCGTGATGTTTTCTGTATTCGTCGGCTGATAAAGGGTCAGCTGTCCCAACACGCGAGTCTGACCATTTTCTTCCGTCGTCAGCTGACCGCTGGCATCTATTGCGATTTGCTGCGCATCTGGCCACTGAGGGGTCGGTACGTTTGTGGTCATTGCCACAGGGTACCCTTCACTATTGACTAATTGCTTGTTCTCACTTAAATGAAAATTGCCTGCTCGACTCAGCAGCAATTGACCAGTTTGGTCCCGGACCCCGAAAAAGCCGTTGCCTTGGATCGCGAGATCTAATGGCTGAGTGGTGCCCGCCAGATTGCCTTGGGCAAAACTGGTAGTCGTAGCCGCTTTTGCCCCCATTGACGCACCATATTGGGCGGCGTTGCCATTAAATAGCGTTTCTTCTGCACCGATGGCATTTTCCATCAATGCTTGAAAATGGGTCGTTTGTGCTTGATAGCCATTGGTATTGACGTTGGCGATGTTGTTGGCTGTCGTGTCTAAGTTTGTTTGCAAATGATTCAACCCAGAACGGCTGATTCCTAATAATCCACTGATATTCATTGACTCATCCTCAAATCTTTCCTAATTCGTTGACCGCTTTTTGCAATGTCTGGTTCGTTGAACTCAAGGCTTTCTGATTGGCTTCAAATTCGCGAGAAGTCTGGATCATCGCCACCATTTCATCGGCAACCGCTACGTTGGCTTGTTCTAAAGCACCTTGCTGGATCACGGGTGCATTCCCCGTGGTTCCTGCTGCGTTGCTAGTCACATAGTTTTGACCAGCTGTAGTCAATGCTTCTGGGGGGAATGTTTGGATCTGAAAGTTCGCTGGTCCCAAGGCGCTGACTGCTTGTCCATTGGCACCCAAGACAAGATAGCCTTCTTGTGTCACGTATTGATTCTGCTGATTGACGGTAAAGTCGCCATTTCTCGTATACAACCGCTGCCCCGCATTGTTTTGAACGACAAAGTAGCCTTCGGAAAGCAGTGCAAAATCGCTGGCTTGTCCCGTCTGTTTGACAGCACCTTGGTCTTGACTGATGGTACTGCCTGCCAATTGGGTCCCTAAAGACAACCCACCGATATCACGGCGAGTATCCGCATTGGGCCCGCTTTGGTAATTATGCAGCGCCACTTCATCTAGCGCCGACTGGAACAAAGTTTTTGCTTGATACCCTGTTGTATTGACATTGGCAATATTGCCGCTCGTCGTCTCTTGTCGCTTTTGTAATAATGAAATGTTCCGTGATAAGACATCCAATCCTCGAATCATGCCAGTTCCTCCTCAATCAATGTGCGCAATTTGGCAATCGTTTTGCCATGAATTTGTGAAACTCGCGGAATCGAGACTTCTAAGATTTCAGCGATTTCTTTTAACGTCAGTTCTTCGGTATAGTACAAACTTAAAATCAATTGTTCCCGTTCCCCTAATTTTTTGATGCACGCCACCAAGGCGGTGCGTTTTTCTTCAGCGACCAAGGTCTCTTCGACATTTTCGGCTGGATCCCGAACCATATCTTTTAAGGTCATGCCTTCTTCTTGGTAAGCAAACAAGGTATCTTCCAAAGAGACGCTGGCTAAGTAGTGCAGACTCTCATAAATATCCGCTAGTTGACTTTGGTTGATTCCCAGCTGTTTGCAGATCTCGGTGTCGGTCGCTTCTCTTTTGAGGCTTTGCTCCAACTCTTGCCGTGCTTGATAAAACTGATTGACTGCCGCCATTTTGTATCGGGAGATTTTGGCGTGCTTGCGTACTTCATCAATAATTGCCCCTTTGATGCGAATCGCTGCATAGCTTTCAAAAGGAACTTTTTTTGAGGGATCGAATTTCCGCAAGGCATCCATCAACCCAATCACCCCAATATTGTAGAGATCGCCTGATTCATAATCGGCGGTTTTGATAGACAGGCGCTGAACCACCCGTTCCACTAGCGGCAGATACTTGATGATCTCCGCTTCTCGATCGACTTCATACATCGGCGATGCCCCTTCCTAAGAAAATTCTGCTTAAATGTCAATACTGCCCACCGTTTCGATCGCAATTTCATTGGGAATCTCATTTAGAGAAAGAACGGCGATATCTGGAAAATTAAAAACGATCATTTTTTTGAATGCTAACCGGATCTTAGGCGATGCCAAAATGACGAAATTGATATTTTGAGCGATCGCCGCATGTTGGATCCCACTGATGGAATCCAACAGCTTGGTCACGGTATCTGGTTTTAAGACCGGGTACGAGCCAGTTGCGGTTTTTTGGATACTTTGAGCGATGATTTCTTCTAGTTTCGGCTGGATCACCGCCACTTGCAGCTCGTGGTTCTCATTGGCATACTTGGCAGCGATCGTCCGTTTCAGTGCTTGGCGGACATATTCTGTCAAAACTTCTACGTCTTTCGTGACAACGCCGTAATCGGCTAAGGTTTCTAAGATCGTTGCTAAGTCATTGATGGGAATTTGTTCATCCAATAAATTTTGTAAAACTTTTTGGACCTCGCCGAGCCGTAAAATATCGGGGATCAATTCATCGATCACGACATTGTACTGCTCTTTGATGCCCTCCAATAATTTCTTGACTTCTTGGCGACCTAACAGCTCTGGTGCATGGGCATAGATGATTTCTTTTAAGTGTGTTGCGATCACGGTCAACGGCTCGATAATCGTAAACCCTTGCAGATCCGCCATCTCCTTATCGGATTCATCGATCCACATAGCATCCAGATGAAAGGCTGGTTCTTTTGTTGCGATTCCTTGAAAAGGAAACGGCTCTTCATTCGGACTGATCACCATGACTTTATTCGGGTAAATATCGCCGCGGCCGACTTCGTTGCCGCGGATCTTGATCACGTAATCGTTGGCATCCAAATAGAGATTGTCGCGAATACGAACGGGACTGACTAAGATCCCTAATTCTCTAGCACTCTGTTTACGGATCGCCACGATGCGGTTCATCAAGCTGTTGTCGATCGAACTATCCACGATAGGGATCAGACCATACCCGATTTCCACTGAGATTGGTTCCACTTGGAAGGAAGCCACGGAATCGTCTTCTTCCTGTGCTTCTTTTTTGCGTTCCAGTGCCAATTTTTGTTCCCATTGTTTTTGTTCCACTCGCTGCTTTTCTTCTTTTTGCGTCACCAGAAAGCTGGCTGCGAAAAGGCCTAAGCCAATCAACACAAAAGGAACAAAAGGAAACCCAGGAACTAAGGCTAAGACGAAGAGAATCGCCCCCACGATCCGAAACAGTTGGGGATTACGCATCACATCTGCCGCAATATCTAAACCAAAGGAACTATCGTTATCAGAACGAGTCACGATCACCCCAGAAGCAATCGAAATCAATAAAGAGGGAATCGAGCTGACCAAGCCATCCCCGATTGCCAGTTTCCCGAATTGGGCGAAGGCTTCCATGACGGTCATTTGTCCCCCCATGGAGAAAATGATCGCCCCGCCGACTAAATTGATGACAGTGATCAAGATCCCTGCGATCGCATCCCCTTTGACAAACTTGCTGGCACCATCCATCGAACCAAAGAAATCAGCTTCTCGCTGCAGATCTTTTCGTCGTTTGCGGGCATCCGCTTCCGTGATCAAACCGGCATTTAGGTCGGAATCGATCGCCATTTGCTTGCCGGGCATCGCATCTAATGTGAAGCGAGCAGTCACTTCTGAGACACGCCCTGCACCATTGGTCACGACGACTAGCTGAACCACCATGATGATCACGAACAAAATGATCCCCACGATGTAATTGCTGCCGGCAACGACATTGGCGAAGGCATCGATCACGTGTCCGCCATTTCCTTGGGTCAAGATCAACCGCGTGGAAGATAGGTTCAAACCTAAACGAAACATCGTTGTGATCAGCAGCAAGGTTGGAAACGTAGTGAATTCCAACACTGATTTGGTAAACAGGGTGATCAGTAAAATGTTGATCGCGATCGTCAAATTGATAATGATCAGAATATCTAATAGTGCACTCGGTAATGGAATAATAATCAAACCAATAATAGCTAGGACGATCACCGAGATTAAGATATCCGCCAGACCAATGCCTTTTTTCGGTTTTGAGGCAGCCTCATTCATTTTTGTTCCTCCTGTTTCCTTAAATCTTGCCGCGTTGGCTTTCTTCTAACTGATAGACCAAAGCGATGATTTCGGCAATGGCTTCATACATCTCAACCGGGATCAGATCCCCGGGTTCTACTTGGCGATAAAGGGCTCGTGCCACTTCACGGTTTTCGATCTGTGGAATATTTTCTTTCAGTGCTTCTGCTTTCATCCGCTGCGCCAGCTGATCTGCCCCTTTGGCCAGGACCCGCGGCACCCCTTCACTACTGGCATCGTAACGAATCGCAATGGCGAAATGGGTCGGATTGGTGATCAAAACCGTCGCTTCTTTGACGTTGGCGATGGCATTTTGGGTCATCGCACGGTACTTCGCTTTGCGCTGTGCTTTGACTTGCGGATCACCTTCCATTTGCTTGAACTCTTCTTTGACTTCCTGCTTGCTCATCATCAAGTTCTTACGATGGCTATAGCGTTGGTAGCCGTAGTCGACTACGGCCAAAACGATCAAGAAAATCGAGATCTGTAAAAACAATTCTTTGGCCCGCAGCAGCATGAACAGGATCGTTTTTTCCAACCCCACTTCACTCAAACCCAGTAAAACAGGGACGGCGGCTAAAAATTGTTGGTAGCACAAGTAGACGATCACGCCGAATTTCGCCAATGTTTTGCCTAAATTCATCAACGAGCGCAAACTGAATTGCTGCTTGATCCCGCTGATGGGGTTCAGCTTTTTAAAGTCTGGTTTGACGGCCTTGCCAGAAAACAACAGACCAACTTGGGCATAATTCGTGATAAGCCCGACTCCGAGCGCGACCAGAAAGACGGGCGCACACAACAAAAGCAGCAGCAAGATACTCTGCACCCCCAGTTTCGGCAGATCCGCCAAACTGGTTTGATAATCAGCCAGCTGCGCCAAACTTCGGGAAAAATAAGGCAAAAAAGAAGCTGCGAAAAACTGCCATAAAGACAGGATCAAAAACGAGAAGACCAATAGCGAAACAGCTGCTGCTAATTCCTGGGTCTTAGGGACCTCCCCGCGTTTGCGGGCATCCCGCAGCCGCTTGGCACTAGGTAGTTCGGTTTTGCCATCTTTTTCTGCCATCTTCTCACCTCCTGCTGGCTACCTGTTACTTTATTGAAAGGACTCGATAAACTCCTGCAAATAGCGGACCGTATCTGGCAAGTGTTTGCCTAAGTACGAAAGAACATTGGGTAGTAGCAAGAGAAACACCACAAAACTGATGGCGGTTTTCATCGAAAGACTCATCATCAAAATATTGATCTGGGGAATCGACCGAGAAATCACACCTAGCACCAGGTCCACCAACAGCAGCGCAATGATCATTGGTGCCGCAAGATTGACTGCCATCACCATCATTTGGCTGAAAAGTTTGACGATGCCTTCAACCGTCGTTCCTTGGATCACCACAGAGCCTAAGGGCACGATCCGAAAAGACAACAGCAATGCTGTGATCAGTCGATGATGCAGATCAAGTCCAAAAAACACAGCGATCGTCAGCCAATAGTACGTTTTGCCATACTGGGAAGAGGCGATTTGCAACGTCGGATCATAGGCTTGCGCCATCGAAAAGCCTACTTGAAAGTCGATCAGTTGACC
The DNA here is from genome assembly GCF_002140755.1 of Enterococcus sp. 5B3_DIV0040. Lineage (NCBI taxonomy): Bacteria > Bacillati > Bacillota > Bacilli > Lactobacillales > Enterococcaceae > Enterococcus > Enterococcus sp. 5B3_DIV0040. The sequence continues at coordinate 421,550 of NZ_NGLC01000002.1, read as the reverse complement.
CGCAATTTCCACACCAGTAAAGACCAGCTGACTCAAATAGCCCATCGCCATCCCAAACAGTACTTCCTTGATGACGAAAACCGTCAGCATAAAGAGGGAAAGCTCGGGAATCGCAGGTGCCGTCGGCAGACATAGGACCGTCAACGCCATGCCGATCACGATTTTTGCCAGTGACGGAAAATTTTGCTGTGAGAAGATCGGACAAAGGACGACAAACGCCAATATTCGACAAAAAATCAACACCGTCGCTTGAATCGGCGCCATCAGGTTTCCTCCTTACATTGCCGCAATCATCTTGAAGATCATTTTGGTAAAATTCAACAAGAGATTCAGCATAAAATTCCCCGCCAAGATCAAGGTCAAAAAAATCGCTAATAGTTTCGGCACAAAGCTCAACGTTTGTTCTTGGATTTGGGTAGTGGCTTGAAAAATACTGATCACCAATCCAACGAGCATGCCGACTAATAAGGCAGGGCCAGATATCGCTAAAATTCGAAGAAAGGCTTCCCTTAGCACATCAAGTACCATTTCTACTGTCATTTCCTCTTGGCTCCTTTCTTAGCGGCTATTGAAAGCTCTTGATCAGCGACTCCACGATCAGATACCAGCCATCCACTAAAACAAATAGTAAGATCTTGAAGGGCAGTGAGATCATGATCGGCGACAGCATCATCATCCCCATCGACATCAAGATACTGGAGACGACCAGATCAATGATCAAAAAGGGGATAAAAATCAAAAAGCCGATACTGAAAGCCGTTCGTAACTCACTGATAATAAACGCCGGTACCATAACGGTCAGAGGAACATCGTCAGAAGAATGATACTTTTCGGTCTCCCCATCAGCTTCCGCAAACAAGGCAATGTCTTTTTCCCGTGTCTGTACCATCATAAAGGCCTTGATCCGTTTTTCTGAGCGGTCAAAGGCTTCGGCTTGGCTGATCTCTTGTCGATCAAACGGTTCAATCGCTTGCTGGTAGACGTCGGTATACACAGGTTTCATAATAAAAAATGTCAAGAATAAGGCCAACCCGATCAACACTTGATTGGGCGGGTTTTGCTGTGTACCTAACGAACTGCGCACAAAGGATAAAACCATGATGATACGAGTAAAAGAAGTCATCATGATCAGCAAGACTGGTAAAAGGGAAAGCAGCGTCAGCAACAAGAAAGTATTGATCGTATCACTTGAGCCATTCCCATTCGACAATAAATTGTTGATGGTGGAACTGACGTCTTCCGTGTCTAGCGCAAATGCCGTCTGCGGAAGCATCAGACTGCTGAAAAGGACCGCAGCCATGATCTTGATATCTCTGCCTTTGATCTTCATTTTTGCTTGCCTCGTTTTCCAGCAATTTCCGCCTTGGCTTTGTTGAGCCATTCAGAAAAGTCTTTACCAGCTTGCACTTGGGTGCTTTCTAGGCTTTGCTGTAAAAAAGTGGCCGTTTCTTCTGGCGTCAACTCTTTGATGATTTGGTTTTGCTGTTCAGAAAAGCTCATGACATAACATTTGTCCATGATTTGGACGATCCCGATCGAAGACGACTTGCTGACGGCGATTTTTTGCAAAATACGCAGCTGGTGATTGTGCTGGTTCGTGTAACGATTCAAATATTTCAAACTGATGTTGATCAAATAAAGAATAAGCAGCAAAAACCCAATCATTTTGACCAGCGATAAAAATGTTTCCATCAACATGCCTCTTTCTATTGGATCACTAAATCCGTCACATAAACATCCTTGGCGATTTCTGATCCGTATTCCTGATTAATTGTTTCTTTCAATGCTTTTTTTAAATTCGGTACACTTTCGGCGGAGCTCAAAATACCGCTGGCCTTTTGTTGGCGCAATAAATTTACGACGCTGTCACGAATGACGGCCACATTTTTCGTGGCTTCCGCGCTTTTTTCCTCATCCGCCACTAAAATCGATAAATTGACCTTCATGTATTGCTGCTCTTGGTTGTCTTCTTTGGCCAGATTGACTAAAAATTCATCCAATGCCACGATCGCTTCGTCTGAGGAGATTTTGCTGCTGTCTTTTGCTGTTTCAGCAGCTGCTGTTTTTTCCCCCGTCAAAAAGTGATTCGTCACTAAGGTCCCGCCGATACTGCCGCCGACTACCACGATCAAGAGGATCGGCAGTAAAACAACCATACTCAAGCCTTTTTTCTCTTTTTCTGCTTTTGGTGCTTTTTCTTCTTTTGCCATCTTTCCCACCCTTACGTTTTCACTTGGTTCGAATGGATCACCGTATGATACTCGATCACCCGCTGCGCAACTTCTTGCGCAGCTTCCGTCACCACTAATGTTTTGCCGTCTGTCAGTGTGATCAATGTATCCGGCATTTCTTCGATCCGATAAATCAATGTTGGATTTAAATAGAATGGCTTGCCATTCAATGCTGTCACTAGAATCATGGTCAAACTCCTCTCAATGATGAAGCGTCACGTTCTTAACGTTTTAGATTCAATAATTCTTGCAGCATTTCATCAGAAGTCGTAATACTTCTTGAATTTGCTTGATAGGCACGGCTCGCAATGATCATTTCGGTAAATTCTGTCGAAAGATCGACATTGGACATTTCCAATGCACCTGCTTGCAGCGTTCCTGCGCCATTGTTGCCAGGTCCTGCAACGATCGGATTCCCTGAGTTGCTGGTTTGGATATAGTTGTTGCCGCCGACTTTTTCTAAGCCTTCTGGGTTATTGAAGGTTGCGACACCGACTTTTCCCATCACAAAGGTTTGATTGCCGTATTTTGCCAACACTAAGCCATTGGCATCGATCGCCATGGAGTTATAGGTCAAGGTTTCCCCATTGACGGTCAGTGTGCTTGGGATCGACAAGGGAGATACCGCATCTTGTCCGCTCAATGCCGTGTTTTCATCAAAGTTGTCATCATAGACAACTGGTTGACCGCCATTGACTGAACGACCTAAGACTTGCATCCCATCACTATTGGTCAAGGTTCCGTTGCTGTCGCGCACGAATGCGCCATCTCGTGTGTAATAGGTTTCGCCATTTGCTCCTGGTCCTTGTACCATAAAGTAGCCCTGTCCGCTGATATAAAAATCCATGCTGCGACCTGTCGATTGCGGGGCACCGACTGTATTGATAGTATCGATGGAGCCCGTCTGAACCCCTAAACCGATCTGCGTTGCGTTGATCCCGCCTAAGCCGTTGCCTGGCGCAGTTGCGTTAGACATCGTTTGGCTCATCATGTCTTGGAAAAGTACTCGACTTGATTTGAATCCAACCGTATTGACGTTGGCGATATTATTGGAAACCACGTCCATTTTCGTTTGAAGATTTTTCATTCCACTAACACCTGAATATAATGATCGTAACATGCTTGTTTTCCTCCTTATGGTTGGCGTATTTTCCTCTGTCATTCAGAAAATACTTGCAGCCCCTTTTCAGTCCAGCTGCTATTTGATAAATGTGGCGCTGTCAATATTGGTGACGGTGTGAAGCTCATTCATCCCCATCGCCGTAATGATGGTTCGTGAATGGACATCGGCGATCAAGCCCATATCTTTGTAAACAAGCAGTGATTCTTTGCTGCCTTTTTCCGCGAGCTCACTAAGCGCCGTTGAAAGGGATTGATAATCATCGTCTTGTAAGGTCAATTCTCTTGCGGTCAAACGCTTTTGCGCATGATGCGAGACTTTGATGTCGCTTTGTTTTTGTTCAAGCATTGCAGAAAAGGCTTGTTTGTCCACGCCTTTGCGGGGATGTTGATAAGGCTCCCCGGCAACTTTTTGCAGCCCCTGTTGAATCGTCAAACTCATTTTGCTTCGCCGCCAATCTCTTGGATCGCACTCATACTGTATTCTTTGCCATTTACGACGATCGTGGCGTAGCCATTGGCAAAGCGGACTTTTTCGATGGTTCCTGACAATGTTTCTGTGCCGTCCATCAGAGTGACTTGTTTATTGATCAAGCTAAAAGCTTGCTGCTGTTGCTGTAAAATCACCGAGGTCGTCAATGTTTCGCTCAATTCATTCAAGCTCTCTAAGGTCGTAAATTGAACCAGTTGCGAGATATAGTCGGTGCTACCACCACCAGAAGAATCGCTGCCTCCCATCGATGGGTTGCTCATAGATGCGGCTAAGATCTTCAAAAAATCATCCATGGAGATATCTGAAGATTTTTTTGTTTGCGTTAATGCCGATGTATTGGCAATACCGGCCGCAGCTGCTGTAATTTCATCTGCCATAGGTCTCCTCCTTTACACTAAAATACTGATCGCATGATCGATCGGTGCTAATTGCGGCTCTTCTTCAGCCGTATTGCTTTGATGAAACGGCTTTTTGCTTTGTCCTTTTTGAGCCTGTAAAAACCGCTGTTGGCTTAACTGACTGTCACTTGCCATCATACTGCCGGCAAAGGATTGATTTGCCAGCGGACTAGCCTGCTGGACAGAAGCTAACGTAGGTTCTTTGATCGCTAGGATCGGCTGCTCTTGCTTTTGCAAAACTTGCTCTAGCTCATGCTTGATGGACAGCAATAATTCTTTGGCTTGCGGCTGCTGAACGGTCAGTTCTAAGCGGCTGCCTTGGGCATTCGTTTCTAGGGAAAGCTGGATCGTGCCTAATTTTTCGGGAACGAATTGCAGCGTGATTTTTTTCTCGCTTGCCGTGCTGCTCGTTTGGACGAGTTGGGCAGTCGCTTTTGCTAAGGGCAGGACCGCTTGTTCCATATTCGCTTTTGTTGGCGTTGGTCCTTGCTTGGTCAAAAGGGGAGAAACATCAAGCAGCTGCAGTGCTGGTGCCGCTATTTCATTGTCGGTTGCTGCTGAAGAAGCAATGGCTTGTGCAGAAACAGCTTCCGCTTTTTTGGCGACTGTTTCATTCGTGCGTTGCAAGGTGCTAGTCGTATCCGTCGCTTGTTTGGTCACTGGCGACACTTGATTTAATGGTCCCGTTTGGCCCAATTGCGCGGTCCCTTCGGTGGACTGTTTCAGCTGTGCTTCTGTCGTTTGCGCAATCGCGGCTTGTGTTACTGAATCGACTTCCTTGATTTCCTTGAAAGGAGCGATTCCTTTTGCCGTGGTCTGCTCCTCGCCTACTAAGTCTTCTGGCAAAGGTGTTTCAAGCGTTGTTGCTGCGGCTTCACTTCTGTCATTTGTCATCAAAGCTAGACCTTCAAGCGCAGGCTCGGAGGGGTTGATGACTGTGGTGGCTACGTCTATTGGTGCTGGAAAAGCTGCTGAAACACTGTCGGGAGAAGCTGCTGTGGCGCTCGTTTGGTTCTGCTCCGTCGTTGCCATTGATGCCTGTGGCGTTTCTTGAACCAAGCCTGCAAAAGGTGCCTGGCTGATCTGGCTCATTCCTGGCGCTTGTGTCGTTGCGGGTTGTTCGACTGCTGGAGTGATTTCTGGCTCCTGCGGCAGATGTTCCATACTGCTGGCAACCCCCATTTCTGGTGCGGCGGCGGTTTGCTCCGACATACCTGATGGTTCGAAGGATGCTGACAGGTTGCTTGCGCTCTGTTCCGTCAGCTGTTGCATCAGCAAACTGAAGACTTCTGGTGACGCCTCCGTCTTTTTTGATTTGCTACCGGCAGGTACAGCAGTTGCGGCACTTGTTGTGATCTCTTTCATTGTTCACCTCCTCTCAGCTGATGCTTTGAAACCAAGGTCGTCTCATCACTAAAACCATTAGTGCTTTAAGAAAATAAGGCGCGATTGCCGAACTCATCCAATTGTTTTTGCTCTTCCAATTGCTGTTCATAGGTGTATTCAGCGAATTGTTTTTCTCGCAGCTTTTCCACGATCTTGCGTTCCTGCTGCGCTTCTACCACCACCGATAAAGACTCTGCCAATTCTTGCTTCACGTGAAACATTTTGTTCTGAACCTCATCGATGGTGGCATTCAACGCAAGCAAATAGCGTTGCTGCACTTGCATCCGCCCAATGGTCATCTCATTGACATCAAAAAGCTGGGCTTTTTCCTGTGTCAGCGTATTCAGGTGCTGTTCTTGCTGAATCAACAATTGTTGTTTTTGGGCGTAAGCGCGTTTGGCTTCTTGCTCAATGGTTTTTCGGTGATCCAATACTTTTTCTAAGGAAAAGTGAAATGCTTGCATAGCTGCTCCTTTATGATCTGTTTTACATGGTCGAACGCTGGCGCTCGATCAGCGCTTCTTCACTGAACAAATGCGCCAGTTCAAAAATCGTTTGTTCAAATGGGATCCGCTCATCCACTTTTTGCTGTAAAAACCGTAGGATGGGGTGATGCAACGCGATCGCTTGGTCGGTCAACGCATTGCTGCCGCTTTTGTAGGCACCGATATCGATCAAATCCTTGGCCTCTGCATAAACGGCCATGTTTTCTTTTAGTTCCCCCGCATGTTTATGCTGTTCCTCAGAAACAAGGGTCTTCATCAAGCGGCTGAGGCTGTTTTGAATATCGATGGCAGGATAATGATTTTGAGCGGCGATTTTTCGGGACAACAGAATATGTCCATCAAGAATTCCCCGCACCGCATCAGCGATCGGTTCATTCATGTCATCCCCTTCTACCAAGACAGTATAAAAGGCCGTGATCGAGCCTTTGTCCGACATCCCACTGCGTTCTAACAACTTCGGTAAAGCTGTAAACACAGAAGGGGTATAACCTTTGGTCGTCGGCGGCTCGCCTGTCGATAGACCGATCTCCCGCTGTGCCATCGCAAAACGGGTCACCGAATCCATCATCAATACGACTTTCTTCCCTTGATCGCGGTAATACTCAGCGATCGCTGTTGCCACATGAGCCCCTTTTAATCGTACGAGAGGCGGCATATCGGAGGTAGCACAGACAACGACCGACTTGCGGTAACCTTCTGGGCCTAGATCATTTTCAATAAATTCTTTGACTTCTCGTCCCCGCTCGCCGATCAAGCCGATCACGATGACATCGGCTTCGCAATAACGAGCCAACATCCCCAATAAAGTACTCTTACCGACCCCGCTGCCGGCAAAAATGCCGATCCGTTGGCCAAGGCCGACGGTCAAAAGACCATCGATCGCCCGGACACCTGTCGGCATTATCTCAGCGATTTTTTGACGGCGAAAGGGGTCAGGAGAATCTTGACTAACTGGATATTCTGGCGCACTTTCCAGCTCCAGCGCCATATCTAACGGTCGCCCTAGTCCATCTAAGGTGTGCCCTAGCAACGTATCATCGATTTTTACCGTCAATGATTTGCCAGTTGGCCGCACCAAACAGCCCGGTCCGACGCCTTCTAGCTGATCAAGGGGCATCAGGAGCACGGTTTTTTTCACAAAGCCTACGACTTCGGCTAAGGCTGTATGTGTCTTGTTTTGCAATGCGACTTCACAGATTTCCCCTATGAAAACCGCCAGCCCTTCGACTTTGATCAGCAGACCTACAACTTCGCTGACTTTGCCGTAGGTGGTAAAAAACGGCTGTGCTTGCGCCGTTTTGCGCAGCGCTGTGATTGGTAATTCAAACGTCATTCCTTCACACTGCTTTCTAGAAATTGGCTCAAAAAGCGAGCGATTTCTTTCCTCAGTTCAAAAACCACCAAGGCATTTTCAGATTCGATACAAAAATCGTGTTCCGCCAAGCTGTCATCTGCCATGAGTAAATAGCGAAACCCGCTGATCGTCTGCTTTTTGGTTTCCAACAATTCTCGCAACCCTGCAAGATGCTGCTCTTGGCTGCGAACAGTCACAAATTGATCGGGTTGTTCAAATTGCCATAGCACAGACTCCACAAAAGGCAGGAAGCCTGCTTGCTCGTCTGTAAAACGTTGATTGATCAAGGCTTCAGCGATTGCCGTGCCGTAAGCGATCATTTCTTGCTTTTTCTCTGAGCGAAAGGTGTTGATCTCAGAAACGGCTTCAGCGACATTGGCTTGGGCTTGGGCCATCAATGCTTGCGCGGCTTCTTTGCTGGCATTGAGTCCTTCTTGATAGCCTTGTTGAAAGCCGTCTGCTTGTCCTGCTTGAAAGCCTTCCGTTCTCGCTTCTGCTAGAATTTGCGCCGCTTGTTCTTGTGCATCGGTCAAAATCTGCTGCTTCAAGGCTTCCATTTGCTGCAGATGCCGTTCCTGCTCCAACTGGCGTGCACGTCTAGCCGCTTGCAGTTCTGGGTCTAAGCTTGGTTTCTCAATCGGCGCTTTGATGGTCGTATCCGTCAAAATACTGCGCGCAGCTTCGGTCGTTTTGACCGCCTGCTGCTTCAATAAACTGCTATTTGACCACTGCATCTTGGTCGCCCCTTCCGATGTAGATCTCACCGGTTTCATCTAGCCGTCGAATCACAGCCACCACACTTTGTTGGGCTTCTTCTACAGCAGATAAGCGGGTAGGACCCATAAATTGAATTTCTTCTTGCAGATTTTCCACCGCCCGTGATGAGAGGTTGGAGAAAATAAAGTTCTTGATGTCATCGGTCGTGCCTTTAAGCGCTAAGACTAAGACATCGTTTTGAACATCTCGTAAGACTTTTTGAACATCCAAGCGATCGAGGGTCACGATATCCTCGAAAGTAAACAAGCTGGATTTCACTTCGTTGGAGAGTTCTGGTTGCCGCTTTTCTAAGTCGTTCAAAATGTTCTTTTCGGTGCTGCGGCTGACTGAGTTCAAGATCTCAACCAGAGTATGCACACCACCGACATTTTCCGTATCGTTCTCAATGTAATTCGAGAATTTGTTCTCGATCACTTTTTCGATCCGTTCGATCACCAAAGGCGACGTACTGGAGATCGTCCCGATCCGTTCAGCGATCTCCACTTGCAAATGATCGGGAAACTGCGACAAGACGCTGGCCGCTTTGTCCGGCTGCATGTAGCACAAAATCAACGCTACCGTTTGCGGATGTTCACCGATCAACAGATTGGTCAACTGTTGAACATCGGCTTTGCGAGCGATATTAAAGGGCCGTTCCCGCAGCTGAATCTGAGTCAATACGTCAATGACTTCTTTGGCTTTTTGAGGGCCTAATGCTTGGTTCAGCAAATTTTTGGCATAATCGATCCCGCCGTCTAAGACATATTTGCGAGCCGTTGCGGTATGAGAAAATTCCTCCAACACTTGATCCCGCTCTTCGGGACTGACAAAGTCGATATTGGCGATCTCATAGCTCACCTTTTGTATAAATGATTCTGGCAGCAGCTTCATGATCTTTGCAGAGGTATCTGATCCTAGAGAGATCAGAAGAATCGCTGCTTTTTTTACCCCGTCTATTGTATCCATGGCTGCCCCCTTATTTTTCTTTCATCCAAGCTTTGATCAATTCCGCCGCTACTTCAGGATTGCTTTCGGCATAATTTCTAGCCGTTTGATCCAATGTTGGTTCTCCTGAATGTTCTGCTGCGGCTTCTTGTGTGGATGCTTCTGGCACCGCTGGTTTCGTTTCAGCAGACCGATTGCCGACACCGCCAAAAACGACTTCTTGTGCAACTGACGGACTTGTACCAGTGCTAACTGCTGACGGTTGTGCAAAAGTGACCATTTCCTCCGTCACATCGACTTCCAGCTCGTCTTCTTTACGACGACGTCGGATCACGCCAACGATCATTAAAATCACTAAGAACAAGGTCAACACGATGCCGCCGATGATGGCATACTTGAGATAACCTTTGGCAGCTGCAATCGGTTCATTCCCTTGCGGATCAACGGCTGGATCAACCTCTGCTTGGGCAAAGTCAAATCCTTGGATCGCGATTTGATCACCACGGTCATTGTCATAGCCGACGGCACTAGCAATCAACTGCTGCAATTCTGCTTGATCCGCTTGAGAAAGGTTCGCATTGATCACGATCGAGCTGGTCATTCGTTCGATCATGCCAGGGGCCGTAATGGTCGTGGTGGTCTCGGTATCCAATTCGTTTTCCACCGAACGGCTATAGGAATTGTTTCCCTCTCCATCCGTACCCGTCACATTGGAGACATTGTCATCCACCGTCCCTGTTTGGGCTTCTTGGACGGTGCCTTGCGAACCAGCAGCCTGCACTGTCTCACTCTTGATCTCTGGGTCATCATAAGTGACTTTCTTCCGCTCGATCGAGTCAAAATTCAAGTCTAAATTGATCGACACTTGGAATTTGTCTGCGCCATAGATCGGTGTCAACAGCTTCGCTACTTTTTCTTCTAGCGTTTTTTCGTAGGAATCTTTGATGGCAATGTATTTATTGTTCAGGCCACTTAATTGACTGGCTTCATCTTCGGTTCTCGTCAAGGTATTGCCCGCACTATCAACGACTTTTACATTTTCTGGCTTCAGCTTTTCCACTGCCCCTGAAGTCAAGGTAACGATCCCTTGCACGGACTCGTCTGAAATCTGCTGATTTTTCAAGGTCAACACGATAGAAGCAGTTGGCGCACTTTCCTCAGAAGAAAAGACACTTTCTTCTGGCATTACGAGTAAAACTTTGGCGGATTTGACCGCATCGATCGACTCGATCGCTCGTTGCAGTTCGCCCGTTACTGCCCGCTGATACATGATCTTGCGGTCTTCGTCGGTTGTCATCATGTTGGCATCATCAAATAATTCAAAGCCTGTACTGGTATTTGGTAATTTATTGTCCACGGCAAGATTGATGCGGTATTCATCGACTTGGTCTTTATCGATCAAAATAGTCGTCCCATTGTCGGCTAATTTGTAGGCGATCTGCTGTTCCTCCAAATCCTTGCTGATCGTTCCCGCATCGGCATCGCTTAGATCCGTAAACAAGATACCGTATTCAATTCGCGTATTTAAATAATACACAGCTGCTGTGATTCCGAGAACGCTGATAACGGAAAGAACAACGATCATTTTCTTTAAAGAGCTTTGCATTTGCCAACGGTCTTTGAGTTGTTCTGTCCATTCTTTCACTTTATCCATCATTTATCCTTATTCCCTCACCCACTGCTAAAACTGCATATTTTTCACGTCATTGTAAGCTTCTAAACACTTGTTTCGTACTTGAACGGCTGTTTGTAGCGCCAATTGCGCCTCCGTCATGCGAATCATCACATTCCCTAGATCGCTTTCATCGCCGGTAATCAAATTTACAGTATCTTGATCCATGACCGCCGTTTTTTGATTCAACTGATCGACCGCATGGGTCAAGTAAGAAGAAAACTGATTTTCCTCGGCGCCTGCAACACTGGTCTCGTTTGAAGCAGCCCCCGTGCCTAGTGTCCGCAAAACGTTTTGGTAGTCCGTTAATCCTGTCGTTAAAAGTCCATCCATTTTCTCGTTACCCCTTTGATATTTCTAATGCTTTTTTCAAGATCGTTTTATTCATTTCTGAAGCAGAAACATTGGCTTCGTACGTTCGAACCGCTTGCAACATTGCCACCATTTCATCGGCAATATCCACATTTGATTGACCGACATATCCCTCATCGTTGGCAGCGGGATTCGTAGGATCATAGGTCAGTTTTTCCGTTTCATCGGCAGCGATCCCCGTCACTTTGACACCGTATGTAGCCGGTGTTCCTTCGCGACTATTTTTTAAATTTTCTGAAAAAAGAATACTCTTTTTTTGATAAGCCGCGGTTGTTTGTGTTTGATTCGTATTTACATTTGCGATATTGCTGGAGATCGTATCTAGTTTTAACCGTTCCAATGCTAGGCCGCTGGCGTTGATCGTTAGTCCATTAAACATACCCATTTGTTTTTCCTGCGCTTTCTATCAATTACTCAATACAAGGTTCATCATTTGCAAGCGACCGTTGACTTGTGCGGTTAATGCACTGTAATATAACCCATTGGCTGCTTGATCCAACATCTCCACTTCAAGATCCACGTTATTGCCGTTGTCTTTGATGCTGGTAGTTGCATTTTCAGTGATTTTCGGTTTTACTTGAGAAACTGACGCTTCGGTTGCAGCGTCCGTCCCTGATGAAGCGAGTGCCTGCTTTAATTCGCTTTCAAACACGATGCGTTTTGCTTTGTACCCATCCGTGTTGACATTGGCGATATTAGACGAAATCAATTCTGCGCGTTGGGCAGAAACGTTCATGGCTGTTTTTAATAAATCATAGGTATCCAACAATAATTGCTCCTTCCACCTTCTGTACCAAACGTTTTTTTCAGCGATGGAACAGAAACAAATATATTTATTTATTTTTTTGTTATAGATTAAAAAAACAAGAAGACGTGATGTCATTATAGTAGAATTATTTTTATTTTACAATTTGATTTTTGCAACTTTACGGATATGACATTTAAGTTACAACCATGTTATGTTATTTGTTAAACACTGTTTCATCGCAATTTCGTCCCCAGTTATAAAAAGTAAACGATCGATATAAAGCGTTTTACAAGCATATCTATGCTTTTTGATCAAAAGATGATTTTTGATAAAAAAACAAGCATTATTCGAAAAATTGATTAAAACATTTTCATTTGTGCTGAATGACATGACAAACCCTGAGAAACGCTTCACGAAAAAAAACGGTACCATCTATAAATATTCACAAAAATTGCAAGCTGTACCATTTCAAAAATTTGCCGCCACTTGCCCAAAAAACAACAAAAAAAGAAAAAGCTGAAAATTTATTTTAGTTATTTTTAGGATTATTTTTTTTTGCTATTAAGAATGATTTTAATTCACCGATAAAATAAATGAGGGTTTAAAACCTGGAAATAGAATTTAGGAGGACGCAACAAATGGATTTTTTCTTGCTGATCGGTATTATTTTAGGATTGATATCTGTGGTGGTTGGGATGATTGTAAAAGGTGCCAATGTGGCCGTTTTGATCAATCCGGCAGCCGCGATCATCATTTTCGTTGGTGTGATCGCAGCCGTTATCAATTCATTTCCCAGCAGTGATATCAAAAAAATCCCGAAGATCTTCGGCGTTCTGCTGAAAAATAAAGAATACGACTTAAAAACAACCATCAATACCATCGTTGAATTAGCCAACCAAGCCCGGCGCGATGGCTTGTTATCTCTTGAAGGTGCCATCCAAAACTTAGAAGATCCTTTTTTAAAAAAGGGCTTGGAAATGGTGGTTGATGGCATCGCTGCCGAACAGATCCAAGAAATCATGGAGAATGAGATCTATGGGATCGAAGAACGGCATCGCATCGGCTCGGCTATTTTTAAAACCGCCGGCACGAGTTCCCCGACCTTAGGGGTGTTAGGAGCCGTGATCGGGCTGATTGGGGCGCTAGGTAATTTAGAGGATGTAGAGGCACTGGGGCACATGATCTCGGCGGCCTTCGTGGCGACCCTTTATGGTATTTTCTTCGGCTATGTCCTGTTCATTCCCTTTAGCTCACGCCTGACCTTGAAATCGGAGCAAGAGGTCCAAATGATGTCGATCATCGTGGAAGGGGTCTTAGCGATCCAAGCCGGGCAATCGCCGAAAAGCATTGAGAAAAAATTATACAGCTTGATCGATCCGAAAAAACGGCAAGAACAATTATAAAGGGTGAAGCGACATGAAGCGAAAAAAGAAACATGAAGAACATGTAGACGAAGCGTGGCTTTTGCCTTACTCGGATATGTTGACCTTGCTGCTGGCTTTGTTCATCGTCATGTTTGCCATGGCGAAAGTCGATGATGAGAAGTTCCAAGAAATCAAAAGCGAATTTGGCACCATCCTTTCCAGCCACCACAGCAATTCATCTGTGATTGGGTCAGTGATCGATATGGGCGAGACCACGCCGCGAAAAAAAGCCGCCACTTCTGCCGAAGCACAAGCGCAAGAAGCAGCGGTTCGGACCCAACTGGAAAATCAGCAACTAGAAAAAATCAGCGACCAGCTGTCACAAGAGCTGGCAGCTTCTGGCTTAAAAGAGCAGACAGAAGTCCGCTTGGAATCCGATGGCTTGCATATCACGCTTGCCAGCAGTATCTTGTTTGCCCCTGGCAGCGCCGAGATCACGGACACCACTCGTCAGTCACTGGATCTGCTATCGGACTCACTGAAAAAATTAAAAGCCAACAAAATCGTGATCGCTGGGCATACCGATAACGTACCTGAAAAAGGCAATGGCCGCTACCAATCTAACTGGGATCTTAGTTCCGCTCGGGCCATTACCGTTATGGAGTACTTCATCAGCAAAGGCGCTGTTTTAGAAAAAAATGCTGCCATCCAAGCCTTTGCCGATACCGAACCGAAGGCCGATAACAACACCCCCCAAGGCCGCTCGGAAAACCGCCGCGTGGAGATGATCATTCAGCGGACTGAAACGGCAGCTGCTCAATAAATAACCTATTCCAATTAAAAAAACGATCCCCTTTCAAAGGCGATCGTTTTTTTTATCTATAAATAAATTGTAGTAACCGTAACAAATGATGACAATGCCCACCAATGTGGAACGGTCAATAAAAGGAATCTCAAAAACCATAAAAAGCAACCCTTTTAAGCCTAAAATGATGATACCCATAACTAGCATCAGCCAAGAGGCGAGATGAATCAATTGGTATTCTTTTCCAAAAATCTTCAGCAACCGTACCCCTCCTTTTCTCAACTTAAAGTGTACGCTTTCTTAATGAGCAATCACAGTTCACCTGTCTGATGTTGCTGCTTGGCAAAAGTCGACAGCCATTGGTTGCTTCTTCTCATTATAACAGATGCTTCATGCCTCACCCTACGGTTTCCTAACTGACCTTCTTTTTTTGCAGTTGGACAATTCTGATTTAACCATACACATCAAAAAACCCCCATTACCAACGAATTTATTGGGAATGGGGGGATGATCAGCTTTCGCTAGTCAATCATTTATTTTTCCACTTCAAACCGATTGGTCAATCGCTTCAACTCTTCTGCAATGTCTCTGAGATCGGCCACATGGTTGGTAAATTCATCCATGGTTGCCAAGACTTCTTCTGCATTTGCGGAAACTTCTTGTGTACCAGCGGCATTTTCTTCCGTTGATGCGGAAATGTTTTCTAAGTTTTCCAGTACACTGTTTTGAATGTTTTCGATACGGGCACTGGCTGCTTCAATATGATGGATGCCTTCGATCATATAGCTGCTGCGTTGGAAAACTTCTTTTGAAGACGAGATCGCTTCTTTGATCAAGTTGGTTTGGCGAACGCCGCCTTTGACAGACGCCGACGTTTGTTTGACCATTTGACTAGACTGCTCACGAATTTCTTCAATGATCGCTTCGATCTCTTTGGTAGAAGCCTTGCTTTGTTCCGCCAATTTACGGATCTCAGCAGCCACGACGGCAAAGCCTTTGCCCGACTCACCTGCACTTGCGGCTTCGATCGATGCATTCAAGGCTAGCAAGTTGGTTTGGTAAGAAATATCGTTGATGACCCCAATGATCGAGTTGATGTTTTGGATACTATCATTCATTCCCGTCATGTTCGACATCAAACGCTCCATCTGTGCCAACTCTTGTCGCCAGCTGTCATCGACTTGATCCATGATCGTTAAGTTTTCTTGATTGATCTTCGTAGATTCTTGTGACTTGCTGCTCATGCCGCCAACATTTTCTCGTAATTCTTTCACGACCTGCGACAGATTTTGCATTTGGGACACGCTGTATTCTGTTTCTTGGGCTTGCGCACCGGTCACTTCAGCAATACCCGTAATGGTTTGAGAGACTTCTTCTGTCGCAATATTGGTTTGTTTTGACAATTCTAATAAAGAATCCGACATTCCTGCGACACTGTTGCTTTCTTTTTGTACTTTTTGGATCAATGCACCCGTGCCTTCGATCATCACATTGTAATTGTCCGCCATTTGCTGGATCTCATTGCCTGCTTTGTCTGGATATACAACTCGGCGTGCCAATTGATCCCATGTCCATTTTTCGCCTTTGGCTCTTTTGGTTTTGCTCATCTTCTCTAGTTTGCCTTCACCGACTTTTCTAAAGTAACGATTGAAGCAATCGATGATCGCTGCGACTACTTTGATCGCGGCATAAGAAACCAGTCCTACAAAGAGCAGCATCAAGATCGTAACGATAATGGTGGTGCGGACTAACGCTCCTAACTCTTTGTCTAGATCACTAGCTTTGACTTCGGAGTACGCCCAAACATTGGAATCAGCAGACTTGTCATACAACACATCGTTGACTTTATTCGAGTCGCCTAAGCCAACCATGCCTGTCGGGTTTTTAGCTTCTTTGATTTTTTGGAACACTTCTTCTTCTTTGATATTCTTACCGATTTGTTTGGTATTTTTTGAGGTCACGATGACCCCAGATTCTGAAACTAAGGTGACATTCCCAGTCCGCCCTACGGTAAAGGAAGACAAGATGTTTTGAATGCTTTCATAGGAAACATCGACGCTTAAAACCCCCACTTGATTATGGGAATTTTTGACCCTGATCGAAGCCGACGTCACAAATTGATTCGACACTGTATCTAAATAAGGTGCTGTCCAATACACTTCTCCTTCGGCTTTTACGGCCCCTTTGTACCATGGCCGAATCGTAGGCTTATAATCATCTGGTAAGGGATTGAAGGTTACATATTCATCATCTTCTGTTCCAAAAGTCACCGCTAAGAAGCTGTTGCTTCCAGCAATCGCTAAAGAAAGATCTGAACGGATGCGTCCCATGCTGAATTCTGTTTTCATCGCTGGCAGTTCAGCCATTGATTTCAATTTGCTTTCCGTCGATCGGCGCAAACTCTTTTCTTCCGCCAAGATCAAATTGACGGCACTTTCTTTGTTCAAATCATTTCGTTCAATCAATAAGTTCTTGGTGGTTAAATAGGAACTTGTCAGCATGACAATGATCGGGATCCCCGCAACCAGCATCAAGGTGATCATCACATAAATTCCTATCGTCTTTTTTCTTTTTTTCACAACTGTGCCACTCCTTCATTTCCAATTTCACACGATCCAATGAAGACTCGTCCGTAGACGACCCTTAGTAAGGATAATCGGTTATTTCTTTGAATGATTAAGAGGGTTCATTGGCAGAAACGGCTGCAAGCGCATTTTCTTTTTTGCTAAGGCTTACGGTTGCTGATCTAACGAATAGAAAAGCTCCTCAGTCATGAAGGAGCGTTGCGACTGCATAAAAATAGCCAGCACGGAAGTTTCCGCACTGGCTGTAGGGGCCCCTTTAATGGGACTGCTTTTTATTGCCTATAATTCTTTGATGACGGCTTTTTCTTCCGCAGTCAAAGCGAAATCAAAGAGCGCTAAATTTTCGGCTTGATGTTTTTCTGAATGGGATTTCGGAATCACGATCACCCCACGCTCGATTTGGTAACGCAAGACCACTTGGCTCCAGGTTTTTTGATACGCTTCACCGATTTGGGTCAAGGTTTCCCGAGCCGCTTCTGAAATCCGTGAAAGTGGCCCCCAGGCTTCTGGAACTACCTGATTGGCTAAGGAATAGGCGATGATCGCATCGTTCCACTTGCCTGGATGCGATTCGATTTGATTGACCGCTGGTTTGATCCGACTGTTTGCCAATAAATAGCTAAGTTCTTCTTCTTGGAAATTGGACACCCCGATCGCTTTTAAGACTCCTTTATCGACATAAGCCTCAAGAACCGCCCAGACAGCGGCGATCTCTGCCAAGTTGTCCCACGGATGATGGATCAAATAAAGATCGATCGATTCCGTCTGCAAGGCTGCTAAACTCGCTTCGACAGACGCTTTCACGGCAGCTGCATCTTGCGTATGCTCTGGTTTGCCAGGAATCTTAGAAGTCAGGAAAAATTCGCTGCGGTCGATCCCGCTTTCCTTGATGGCTTTGCCTACCACGGCTTCGTTGCGGTAAGAAATCGCCGTATCAAAATGCCGATACCCAAGCTTGATGGCAGTCAACAGCTCTGTCGTATCATCATTGATCGCACCTTGGTATTCTCGGTTTTCTTTCCCAAATGTATTCGTCCCACTGCCGATCACTGGAATCTGAATGCCGGTATTCAATTCAATCGTTTCCATGCTGCTTCCCCCTTTGTGTTGTTTCTAGTCTATCAAAAAAGCAGGAGTATGGGGAAGAAAAACTCTTATTGCCGCTAAAAGACGGGGAAAAACACAAAACGCATGTTCAAGCTGCCCCTCCTCCGTTATACTGAGGGTAAGACACGAAACACCCAAATAAGGAGGGTTACTTTTGAAAAAAACACTATTTTTTCTTTGTGGATCACTGACATTCGGTCTAGGTACTTTAGGAATCTTTTTACCTTTCTTACCCACAACGGTCTTTTACTTGCTGACGGCTTATTTCTGGCTGCGGAGTTCCGATACCTATTATCAACGCTTGGTTCAATCAGAAAATTATCAAAAATACATTGAAAAACCACTCGTACAAAAACAGCTGAGCTCCAAGGGAATGGTTCGGATGTTTGCCATGATGGTGGTAGTCTTTGCAATTCCTGCACTATTGATCCCTAATCTGCTGGTACGTTTCGTCCTCGCTGCCATCTACCTCGCCCATGTTATTGGGATCACTTGGTATTTAAAAGGACGCAAACCCGCGATTCAAAAAACGGATCAGCCCCTGTAAGAACGACGCTGCACGAACACACCGTAATCCACCAAGCAGGCGAGCCTTGCTAGTGGACTGCGGTGTATTTTTTTCTCCTATTTTAGCGGGAGCCCACTGACGCCTCTTCGATGATGGGGGCGGATTGGGCGATCGCTAACCAGGCAGCAGGGATTCGGTATGGGGAGCAAGAAACATAGTCGATGCCGATCTCTCGCAAAAATGCAATGGAATAGGGATCGCTGCCGACTTCGCCACAAACACCGATCGAGTGCTCTGGCTGACGATCTCTTACGCCAGTGATCGCTTGGCGCATCAAGGTGCCAACACCCGCCTGATCTAAGTGCTGGTAAGGATCTTCTTGTAAGATCCCCGACTGCAAATAGGCTTGAATAAAGCTGCCTGCATCATCCCGCGAAAAGCCAAACGTCATTTGGGTCAAGTCATTGGTACCAAAACTAAAGAACGCAGCATCTTCAGCACACTCCCCAGCGATCAAGCACGCTCTAGGTGTCTCGATCATCATGCCGATCTCGATGTGCAATGGTTGCTGCAGGGTTGCTTCTGCTTGAGCGATCACCTGTGTCAACGTCGCTTTCAACACCTGCAGCTCTGCGGGCAAACTGATCAGGGGCAATAAGATCGCCGCCTCTACCTCGACTCCTTGCTGCCGCAATTCCACAGCCGCTTCACAAATCGCCGCTGTTTGCATTTCATAAATTTCTGGATAGCTCAGTCCTAAACGGCTGCCGCGATGCCCCATCATGGGATTGACCTCTTGCAGCTCGTCAATTCGCCGCTCGATCACTGCCAATGATTTTTGACTACGGCGAGCCATTTCAAGGCGTTCATGCTCATGGGGCAAAAATTCATGAAGTGGTGGATCTAATAAACGAATCGTGCACTTCTTTCCTTGCGCGGCCTGCAGCATTTCTTGGAAATCGGCTTTTTGATAAGCCTTGATCTCAGCCAACGCCTTCAATCGTTCCGCCTTCGTTTCCGCCAAAATGACTTCCCGCATTTTCCACAAACGCTCTTCCCCAAAAAACATATGCTCCGTCCGTGCCAGACCGATGCCCGCTGCCCCAAAGGCCAGCGCAGCCTCAATGTCATTTTTCGTTTCCGCATTTGCGTAAACCTTTAGATCTGCCTGGGCTTGTGCCCACGTCAAAAGCTGATCCAGCAAGACACGCTCCTGGACACTGGTCATAGGCAGCTGCCCTTGATACAGTTTGCCAGTGCTGCCGTCTACCGAAAGCACGTCACCTTCTTCAATCAGCAGCTCGCCGCAGCGAGCCTGCTTCAAAAATACATCGACACTTAATGCCTCGCACCCTACCACACAGCAGACCCCCAGACCACGGGCGACCACCGCCGCATGCGAAGTCATCCCCCCACGAGCGGTAATGATCGCTTCACTCACCACCATGCCTTCAATATCTTCAGGTGAGGTTTCCTGCCGCAGCAGCAGGACTTTTTCTCCTGCGCGGCTGGCTTTTTCCGCCGCCTCTGCAGTGAAATAGACATGTCCTGAAGCTGCTCCTGGACTAGCCGGCAAGCCCTGCGCAAAGGCTTTGGCTTGCTGTAAGGCTTCGGGGGCAAATAACGGGTGCAGCAATTGATCGATCATTTCTGGTGTGATGCGATCTAGTGCTTGCCTGATAGTGATCCGACCTTCTGCGACCATATCCGTTGCGATTTGCGCTGCGGCAGCGGCGGTTCGTTTGCCGTTTCTCGTTTGCAAGACAAACAGCTGGCCGTCATCGATGGTAAACTCAATGTCTTGCATGTCTTGATAGTGATCCTCCAAACGCTCAGCCAGTTGCTTTAATTCCTGATAGATCATGGGATGCTGCTGTGCCAACGCTTGGATCGGTTGCGGTGTACGAATCCCTGCAACCACATCTTCCCCTTGGGCACACACTAAAAATTCGCCGAAAAGTCCCGGTTCCCCGGTTGCTGGATTGCGGGTGAAGGCGACACCCGTCCCGCTATTTATCCCGCTGTTACCAAAAACCATTTCTTGAATCGTTACGGCAGTCCCTAGATCGTCAGGGATGCGATGGAGAGATCGGTAGGTCTTTGCCCGTGGGTTGTTCCATGAGCGAAAAACCGCCGTGATGGCTGCCAACAATTGCTGAAACGGGTCTTGCGGAAACGCTTCTTGAGTATGTTCCATATAAATACTTTGAAACACGCGGCAGATCATTTGCCAATCATTGCCGGTCATCATTTGGTCTGACGCATAATTCTGCTGTTTCTTATAATCTGTCAAGTAGGCTTCAAAGTGCTCTTTTGCTACACCTTTCACCACATCCCCATACATCTGGATCAAGCGGCGGTAACAATCATAAGCAAAAACGGGGTCCCCCGTCTGCTGAGCCAAGCCTTGGACGGTTTCATCATTCAACCCAAGGTTTAAGATCGTATCCATCATCCCTGGCATGGAAAACTTAGCCCCACTGCGGACAGAAACCAACAATGGCGACTGCAGTCCGCCAAATGTTTTGTTCCTGCGGACTGCCAATTCTTCGATGGCAGCTTTGACTTGCTTGATGATCGCCTCAGGAAGAACCTGTTCTTCTAAATAGGTCAGGCAAATAGTCGCAGGGACGATAAATCCCTGGGGAACAGGCAAACCCAAATTGGTCATCTCCGCCAGATTTGCCCCTTTCCCGCCTAATAGTGCTTTTTGCTCTTTTGTGCCTTCTGAAAACCATACGACTGCTTTTTCCATCATGTTCCTCCTTTTAAATGTTATATACTATTTCGATTAATTAGCAGTATATAGTATGACACATTTAATCGTCAAGCTGAAAAAAGAAAACTTTTCAGGGATTTATCCTTTTTAAAAGAGAAGGATTGCCTTTTTATTCGGAAAATCATATAATCAATAGCATAGCACATAAAAGAAAGAAGGTGACACATTGGAATTAAGCCAAAGACAAATGAAAATCATTGAGATCGTCAAAGAGCATCAGCCGATCAGTGGGGAGACCATTGCGAAGCAGTTGGGCTTGAGCCGCGCAACCTTGCGGAATGACTTATCGATTTTGACCATGACCGGTTTATTAGACGCCCGACCGAAAGTCGGCTATTTCTATACAGGACAAACCGTTGAGCCTTTGCTTTTCGAAAAACTCTATCATACCAAAGTTGCAGAAGTCATGATCCCGCCGTTGCTGATCTCACAAACGGTCTCCGTTTATGAAGCGGTCACGACTTTGTTTATGTACGATGTCGGTTCCCTCTATGTCAAAAATGACCAAGACGAGCTGATTGGGGTCCTCTCCCGCAAAGACCTACTGCGCTTTGCGATCAGCAATGCCGCACCAGAAAAAACACCTGTAGCGATGATCATGACTCGCATGCCAAACATCGTGACCATCACACCCGAAGAAACGATTTTGACGGCTGGTACGTTGTTAGGGCGACATGAAGTCGATACCTTGCCTGTGGTCGATCCGCAGGAACCAAAAAAAGTCATCGGCAAAATCACGAAGACACGGCTGATGAATTACTTTATTCAAGCAGGCAATGACAGTGACAACACACACTTTTAGGGGGCAAAAACAATGAAGAACGTTCGAATATATTTGATTTCAGATTCCGTAGGCGAAACGGCACAAAAGCTGATCGCAGCCGTTTCCGCGCAGTTTCCCACGATCGACCTTTCAGACATCCAGCTCTTTCCCTTTACTAATGATGAAGAGAGCTTAGGCGAGATCCTCAAAGATGCCTTGCTAGACAAATCGATCGTCGTTACCACCTTAGTCAATAAAGAGTTAGTCGCCTTTGTTGATGCCTTTGCCAAGCGGACTGGTTTGCAGTATGTCGACTTTATGTCGCCCTTGACCACGATGCTGGAAAAAACATTCGGTGTAGAAGCCGTCCAAGAGCCTGGTGCCTTGCATCGCTTGAACCAAGCATATTTCAGCCGGGTGGCAGCGATGGAATTTGCGGTGAAATACGACGACGGCAAAGACCCACGGGGATTTCTCGATGCTGACTTTGTCCTCTTAGGGGTTTCGCGAACCTCGAAGACACCATTGAGTTTATACATGGCAAACCGCGGCTACAAAGTGGCAAATCTGCCTTTGATTCCTGAAGTTGCTTTGCCAGCCGAAGTGCACCAAGTCGACCCGCGAAAAATGGTCGGTTTGACCACGAATCCAGAATCTCTGACCGAGATTCGGCGATCCCGAATGCATTCATTGGGCTTAAAAGAAGAGACCCATTACACCAATTGTGAACGAATCGAAGCAGAATTAGCTTACGCGAATGAATGGTTCAAAAAGCTGAACATTCCGGTGATCGATGTCAGCAAACGCTCCATTGAAGAAAGCGCGATGCTGATTGAAGAACAAGCCAAAGAACAGGCCCATGTTCAATAAAGACGCCTTGGCAAACCTGACCGAGATCATCAACTTGGAAGCCATCCAGCAGCTGCCGAAAGCCACCGAGCACTTTGTCAGCGATCTGCATGGTGAATACGATGCCTTTGACCATATTTTGCGGAATGGTTCTGGCAGTATCCGAGAAAAAGTCGAGATTTTGTTTACTGGCGTCTTGACGAAAGAAGAACAGACCGAACTTTGTTTTGTCATTTATTATCCAGAGGAGCTATTACAAGAACAGGCATGGACCCCTGCCGATTGGCGCTTAAAGATGGCACAGCTAGTGAAAGTTGCCCGCTTTACTTCCAGTAAATACACACGCTCCAAGGTACGCAAAGCACTGCCGTCTTCTTTTGCTTATATCTTAGAAGAACTGTTGTACCAATATGATGCTGACTTCAATAAAGAAGCTTACTATCGGGCGATTTTTGATAAGATCATTGAATTAGAGGCAGCCCCGCTTTTTTGCCAAGAACTGGCGTACTTGATTCAGCGCTTCGTAGTGGATCATCTCCACGTCTTAGGCGATATTTATGATCGCGGACCAGCGCCAGACAAAATCGTCGATCGCTTGATGACTTTGCCCTCACTGGATATTCAGCTAGGCAACCATGATATTTTGTGGATCGGCAGCTTTTGCGGCTCGCTGCCCTGTTTGGCCAATACGATCCGCATCGCTGCTCGCTACGGCAATCTGGCATTATTACAAGATGGTTATGGCATCGATCTATCAAAAGCACTGGCTTTTAGCCAAAAATATTACACAGAAAATGAAGGCTTTTATCCGCAAAAAACAGTGGACCCTTTATCAAGCCAGCAAAAAAAAGCAGCCATGCTTTTGCAACAGGCGTTTGCCATCATCCAATTCAAAGTCGAAGCAGCCGTGATCCAGCGGCGACCAGCATTTGCGATGGCAGAGCGCTGCTTGTTGCATCGCTTGTCTCAAGATCGGCAACAAATCCAGCTAGACCAGACCTATCCTTTGATCAACGGCTGTTTTCAACTAGTAGCTCCCGATGATCCTTACCGTTTGACAGCAGAAGAACATGAGGTACTGCAAGATTTGCTGAGCCAATTTCAACGCTCGCCCCGCTTAGCTGCGCATATGCGCTTTTTAGTTGAGCATGGCACATTGTACCAGCGCTTCAACGACAACCTGCTGTATCACGGCTGCCTGCCTTGTCAGGAAAACGGCGATTTCCTGGCCTTTACTTTCCAGCAGCAGCCCTTAGCAGGCAAAGCGTTGATGGACTTTTTTCAGCAATGTTTGCAGGAAAGCTTTGCCCAACCAGAAAAGCAAACAGACCTTGCCACCGATATGATCTGGTATCTTTGGTGCGGCGAAGGCTCTTCCCTCTTCGGCAAAAAAGCCATGAAAACCTTTGAGCGCTACTTTATAGCAGATCGCAACACCCATACGGAACAAAAAAATGCCTATTATTCTTTAAGGGAAAACGAAGACTTCTGCTGCCGTGTCCTAGCTGCCTTCGGTCTGCCGCCGACAGGTCACATCATCAATGGCCATACCCCTGTGAAAGTGCGTAAAGGCGAGACGCCCATCAAGGCAAATGGTCGTTTATTGGTGATCGATGGGGGACTCTCTCGCTCCTATCAATCCGTCACAGGCATTGCCGGTTACACGCTGTTGTCAAATTCCTTCGGCATGACCTTAGCAGCCCATCAACCCTTTACAGATCGCCAGCAAGCCATCCAGCAGCGACGTGACATCGTCACTCAGAAAAAAATCGTCGTGCGGCAAACGGAAAGAACAACGGTAGGGCAAACAGATATCGGCAAGCGGCTGCAGCAAGAAAGCCGCGTGCTTTTTGAAGAATTAAAAAATCATCCGATCCCTTGACGAGTCATTCGTCAACCAATCGGATGATTTTTTTTACAGTCCTTTAGAACTATGAAAGGCTTTGAGTTTTTCCAACGCCTGCAGCACAATGATCAAGACCAAGATCGCTAAGGCCAAAAAGAGCGTTTCTAACCCTTTTCCTTGTGCCAAAAGCAGCTCTCTTAAAATTGCTGTAATACTGATCAAAATCAAGTAACGCACCGGAATATGGTGACCTTCTTTTACGTAACGCAATAACATCAAAATAATTTCCAGTAAAATAAACAATGTCGCGATCTCTTCGATCAATAAGGAAAGATCACTGACTTCATGCAGCGGGATCACATGGACAACGATTTTGTAGATCGCTTCCGCCATCACCACCAAAACCAACAGAACCAACAGTCCTAACATAATATCAACAATCACACTAATCATTTTTTCGAAGTGCTTAAAATACTTTCCCATAACACCCCTCCTCGCACTTATTATAGCGAAACTGTTCAAAATCACTTTACGATATGCTTGCAAGTGCAGCTTTTTTTAGGAAGGAAGGAAATAAACACGCAGGACTGAGGGTAGTCGCTTTTTTCACTAGTCAAAAGGGATAGCTGCTTTATGGGGACGCAGCCACGAAAAAGCCTGTTTATGGCAATGGCCGGGCGTGACTCCTTCACACAAGCAAATAAAAAAGCTAGGCATAAAGCCTAGCTGAAATGGTGCCTTTGGATTGGACTGGTTTTCCTTATAAACTGGGATCAGTTGACCCCTTCGACTGTTAGATCAACGTTTTCACTCGTATCTTCCGCAGCTTCGTCATCGCTATTGGAGGTTTCCGAAGACGGTTCAGTCGTTTCACTGCTGGAGCTGCTTGTTGTAGTACTGGTCGAACTCGTAGACGAAGAGCTTGAAGAACTGCTGCTAGCGCTACTGCTGGAGGTATCGCTGGTGGTCGTTGAGCCGCCACTCGACGCGGTACTCGAACTGCTTTCGCTACTTGCAGAAGTACTGACGCTAGGCTCTGTCTCTACTTCGCTTACAGAAACAGACGTGCCTTCATTTGTCGACGCTTCGATCGAGCGACTAGTCGTTGAAGACGGTGTATACGAACTAACACTGGCTTCATAAAAAATCTGACTGGAATCAGAGGTTTCTTCGATACTGCTGCTTGCGGTCTGGTAAGGTGGCTCGGAGGAACTACTGGAAGAATCTCGAACAAAGGGCGCGGCAACAAAGGCATTGGCATCTTGATTGATCGCCACACTCAAAAAAACCGCAACAAAACAACTGACTAATGCCGACTGCATATTGAACTTGAATTTCATCGCACTCCCCATCCTTTCCCAAAAATATGGTTGGACCTTCCGTCAATGATCTATCTCATTCTTATATTATACAAAAAAAAGCAATCGTCAACAAATTAAGTTTTATTTTCAAAGATGACAAAGACATGAATGCCCGTTGCGCAACAAAAAAAGCCCGAGGGCGACGGTCGATCACCTGCGGGCCCATCCCTTCACTAAGGGTTGGCAGGTGCGACGGATGCTCGTTCCTCTGGCTTTAATAGTTCCTTTACTTAAGAAATTCTTTTACTTATAAGTTTCGCAGATGATTCGGGTCATGGATCGGTGCTTCAATATCACTGTCTCCCATGCGCGGTGTTGGATGAACGGACTCATCGGGCATCGCTGTTTCACCTGGTAACGGTTGATCGATGATTGGCTCAGTATCTGCATCACGATCCGTTATTTTGTCCATCGGCTGATAATCGTAGACGCCGACAACGAGTTTGTCTCGTTCGATGTCATCTCGGTAGCCGTATAATGGATCATGTTCATCGTCTCTGTGATCTGAATCGCCAAAAGAAAACGCATCTTTGATTTTTTCCCAAAGCGAACGATTTTCGTCTTCACTAGCAGCATGCTCCACTTCCACATCATCGATGGATTCTAACCCAAATTGATCGATGACTGTTTGATTCGCATACAGCACGATATCGTCTTTGCCATAGCCTTCGTTTGTCAATTGCTCAATAACCGGTAATACTTCTGTTCGAGTGTCGTAACTGCCAATAATCGTTAGGTTTCTGTTGTGCATGTGAAATCCTCCTTATTTTGTGTACGCTTCGATTGTTCTGGTTCTGAAGCAATTCTTTTAAAACTAGCAATTTCTATTGCTTCTTTCATTCTAACGCAGGGTTCCCTGATTGACCAAATAGTTTGATTGCGCTTACGAAAAACAAGTAGTTTCTTGATAAACCGCTAGCAGCTTAGTGAACGCTTGATCCAGCATAAAAAACCGCGTAAGCCAATGGCATACACGCGGTTGCTTTTGCTTATTATTTGGAAACGATCAACTTTTGCCCGACATAGATCGTATAGCTGCTGTTGATCTTGTTCCATGATGCGATTTGGCTGATGCTGGTATTGTATTTTTGTGCCAGTGACCATAGGCTGTCACCTGATTTCACCGTGTGCGTCTTCGTTGAACTACTGCTGGTATTCGTATTAGAAGACCCACTGCTAGCAGCTGTCAAGTAGGCACCGCTGACCCAGCCTTTGCCAGAAACATAATACCATTTGTTCGTGCCATTGACGGTCGTCCCGGTTTTTGTTGCGGTAACCGTGACGGTTGCCCCTTTACTTAAAGAACCAGTAATACTGCTGCTGGTAGAAGCATCGGAACGAACATTTAAAATCTCGGTGGTTTTCATTTTCTGATTTGTCGTCGTTGAACCGCTGTTATTGGAAGAGCTGCTGGTTGTTGCCAAGTAGGCACCACTGACCCAACCTTTGCCAGAAACGTAGTACCACGTTTTATTGCCTTCCACTGAAGTGCCGTTCTTTTTCGCTGTCACGGTAACGGTCACCCCTTGACCAAGCGTCGTCACGACACGGCTGCTGGTAGAAGCATCCGAGCGGACATTCAATGCGGCCGTCGTCTTCATTTTTTGATTGATGCTTGAACTGTTGTCTTCTTTTTCTGCTTCAGAAGCATTATTGTTGGTCACTTCAGTAAGGTAGGCACCGCTGACCCAACCTTTGCCAGAGACATAGTACCAATTTTTGTTGCCGTTGACTGATGTGCCGGTTTTCATAGAAGTGGCTGTAAAGGTCGTGCCTTTGCTAAGTGATCCTACCACTGATCCGCTAGTAGAAGCGCTGGAACGAATATTCATCGCTTCCGTCGTCTTCATTTTTTTGTTGATCGTCGTGCCAGAATTGCTATTGTCAGAACCGGTGTTGCCTGATCCGCTATTGTTATTTGAAGAATCGGTCGAAACCTTCGTCAAATATGCACCGCTGACCCAGCCTTTGCCAGAAATTTTATACCACGTGGTGTTGCCGTTGACGCTGGTGCCCGTTTTGGTCGCCGTTGCCGTAAACGTCGTATTGGCTGCTAACGAACCAGTAATAGAGGCACTGGTTGAGGCATCCGAACGAATATTCATGGATGACGTGGTTTTCATTTGCTGATTGATCGCTGTTTCATCACTGACGATCGTTTCATTGCTATTGCCGCCGCCTGCATTTGAGCTGCCAGTGTCATATTGCGTTAAATTATACGTACTGATCAAATTGTTTAATTTGCTGGCATAAGAAGTATCGGTTGCATACCGCCCTTGCAGCCAAGCGGTCGCTTGCGTGTAAGAGGTCGTATTGCTTTTCCACGCACCGCTGTAATAGTAGTTGCCGCTAGAAAAACTCGTGTTGCGCAACACATACGCATTGTCTTCAAAAGACTCTTTTAATGATGGGTATTTCCGAAACTTGGCGCTGATCAAATAATAATTGCCTGAACCATCATCTTCATACGTATCCATTGTCACGTATTGGCCATTATAGCTACCTTTGATCCCAAACATATTGTTGGCCGTGGTCGTCAAAGTTGATGCGCCCCAGCCAGATTCCAAAATCGCTTGTGCCATCATGACAGAGGCATACAGATCGTTTGCTGCCGCTACTTCCGTTGCATAGCCGCAAATCTGACTGATAAAGGCAGCCGGATCGATCGTTGCCCGTGAAAATAATGCCCGACTGGTCAAATCCGAAAGGGCTGATGGTACTTCATCTGCTTCTAAGACTTCATCACTAGCAACTGTTGTGCTTTCTGTCGTCGCTGTTTCTGATCCCTCAGTGACTGCTTTAGTCCCTGACTCCTCCGTCGTTTCCGAAGTTTCTTCGGTCACAACAGGTGCTGTCGTCGATGCTGTCGTTTCCTCAACCGGTGTGCTGTCGGTTTCTGGTGTAGTGTTTGTTGTTTGTTCAACGACCTTGAGGTCATTGCTAGTTTCTGTCGTTGCCGTTTCAGCCGCATGCCCTAAGGTCGGGATAAACGTTGATCCCGCTACTAAAGTAGTAGCCATCGTAATACTTTTTTGGGTATATTGTGTGCGCTTCAAGCGCTTTTCTAAGCGGCGTCGTTCTTTACGAATTGTCATTTAATCCCTCCGTCGTATTAGCCTTTTTTTATTGTAACACGATTTATTAAAAAATGGGGGGTTAAGATGAAAAAACAGTGAAATCAACGAGATAATTTCTTGCTATGAAACAGTTTTCTCTTTTGCTTCATCCGCCAATCCTCTGTTTTAAAAAAAGAAAAAAGAGTGGTTTTGGCACCAAAAAAGCAGCCTTTATCAAAAAGACTGCTTTGGGTGAATTGTTATTTAATAACAGGTGCAGGCTTTTTGGCTTTTTTCAGCATCGCATAGCCAATGTTGAGAACGAGCCCAAAAACCGCCAAGAAAATTGCCGTATAAAAGGCTTTTGTATAATCTCCTTGGTTGCTTTCAGCGATTGCTGCTGCCACTCTAGGCCCAAAGAATGCCGCCGTAGAATAACCAATAAAGACGATTCCATAGTTGACTCCTTGATTGATCGGTCCGTAATTTTCCATAACGATCGATGGGAAAACCCCCATCACGCCCCCGAAGCACAGTCCTAAACCGATGATCCCGACAGTGAAGATCACGGTTGTCTGACCAAGTGTCAATAGGAATAAGGACAATGCCACCACGCCATAGATGATCATCAACGTATTCGTCCGACCAATTTTATCAGAAACGGTGCCCCAAAGGACACGACCAAAACAGTTGCTCAATGAGTACAAGCTGACATAAAAGGCAGCGGCGGCTGCCGTCAAACCGAACATACTTTGCCCGATCACCGATGCGTTAGAAGCAATCATCAAACCTGAGAAAGCCCCTGCCCCTAACATAACGATAATCAAGTAGAAGGTTGGGGTCTTTAGCATGTCCAACCAATTCAGATTGATTTGTGGGCCATTTTTTCCTTGCGCCGCTGGTTGCCAACCTGCTGGGCGATAATCTTCTGGTGCCTTGCGAATAAACAGACTAGCCACTAAGACGATCACGATATAGGCGATCCCTAAAATCCGAAACGCTGCTAGTACATCTTGTGATTCGATCAAACGATTTGCAATCGGTGCGGCAATAATCGCTGCCCCACCCATACCTGCTGTGATCAAGCCCGACGCCAGTCCCCGTTTATCTGGGAATAGCCGAATCGTATTGCTTAAACAAGCCGAATAGGCAAAGCCTTGCCCTAAACCAGCAAAGACTCCATAGGTCAGGTACAGCATGGCGGGTGAGTTGACCAATCCCGTCAGGAAGAAGCCCGCTCCGAACAACACGCCTCCACCAGCGATGACCCATCTAGCGGCTCCTCGGTCTGTCAGCAAACCACCCAAAATCATGGTAATCGGGCCAACTGCGGCATTGATGGTAAAGGCTAACATGATCTCTTCCATGGACCAGCCTTTTAATTGACTAAGAGGTCCTGCAAAAACACTAAAGGCGTAAACAGCGCCCGTACACAGCAATACCGCGGTCGAAGCGATCAGAATCAGCCAACGATTGATTTTTGTTTCCATTTTTTCTCTCCTTTGCTTTAAGCATGTTACTTTATTCACATGTTTTTTCAAAAGCTAGCGCGCGTGACGAGACACAACGCGCAAGGCTTTTTATTCGAGATGTTCTGCGACTGCTGTCTTTCCAGCAATTCGGCCAAAAGTAAAGATATCTGTCAACGAGTTGCCGCCTAAGCGATTGCCAGCATGGATCCCCCCAGCAACTTCCCCCGCTGCATACAGCCCTTCAATGATTTGATCTTCCTTCGTCAACACATGGGTTTGCGGATCGATCTTCAATCCCCCCATCGTGTGGTGAACCGCTGGTTTTCTTGGTGTGGCATAGAAAGGTGCTTTTTCCACTTTCAAGTCGAAGACATCTTTGCCAAACTCTGGGTCCTTCCCAGCATCCACATAGCTGTTGTATTTCGCAACGGTCGCCTCTAAGACGGCTGGATCAACATTGATCTGCTCTGCCAGGCCAGCTAAGGTCTCACTGCGGAACAGCGTACCAGCAGCTACTTGCTTATCGATTTTTTCTTGGCTCGTGTTATAAGCGGTTTTCTTGATCTCTTCATCCGCGATCAAATAGAACAATCCGCCATTATCGATCGCCGCTTGGGTCAATACATCGCGGCTTTCGTATTCATTGACAAAGCGTTCACCCTTTTGATTGACCATCACAAAGTTAGCAGGTGGCACTTGCAGGCCACTGAACAAAGCCCCTGTGTTTGGATCAGATACGGGCATCATTTGCGAAAAGCCCATGCCAACAAGGTCCGCGCCAGCACTTTCCCCTAGTTTGATCCCGTCACCAGTGATCGCTGGGGAATTTGACGTTTTGATATCGTCTTCGATCTCTGTCCAATAGGTATTGTATTGTTTCAACATTTTCGTATTCGCTCCGAACCCACCAGAAGCTAAAATCACTGCTTTGGCATGGATCGTGACTTTTTGACCGTTACGGCCTTCCCCGATGATTCCAGTAACCTTGCCATCTTCGATCAATAATTCTTTGACAGGCGTATCGGTTAAGATCGTTCCCCCATGTTCTTTCACGAATTGATGCAAAGCAGAGACAAAGGCATACCCTTCGTTTTTGACTGGTTTATGTCCTCGGCGCCATTTCGCTCCTACTGGCATATCGACATTGTTCATATCAAATTCTACGCCGATTTCTTCTAGCCATTTCACTGAGTCCAATGCTTGATCCGTCAAGATCTTCACTAGCTCGTATTTCCCATAGATCGGTTGACCATTCAAATCTTTGCGTTTTCCGCCTAAATAGGTTTGAATTCGATGCCACAAAGCAGAATCAAACAAGTATTCTTTTTCTGGCGTCGTTTCTGAAAGATACGCAGTGATTTGTGCCTTCAAAGCTTTGAAGTCTGGTAAGTATTCTGCATCGATCTCTTGCTCATCGATCGTCAGCACTTCTTCTAAAGCACTGCGTTCGCCAGGCAATGCGGAAAAGCCGTTTTGCCATTTTGGATCCGCGGCATTCATCGGTCCGCCAGTACGTACAGTATTGCCACCGATCGCTGGGAATTTTTCTACTAAGATCACATCTTTATTGGCTTGCAGCACACTGGCAGCCGCACTCAGACCCGCGCCGCCGCCACCTACTACAACGACATCGGTGGTATACGTTTCATCTTCTGTTTGCAAAGCACTGGCGGCTTTTGGACGTTTGCGCAAGACATCTGGGTTCGCACCAGCCATTTTCACGGCTTTTGCTACGCCATCAACGACACCGTTACTAGTAACCGAAGCACCAGAGATCGCATCGACATTTAAGGTTTGCCCTTCAATGATCTCTTGAGGAATCCGTACGAAAACGACATCAGCGATCCCTTCGGATTCACCAGAAGTATCGATATCGATAGCTTCGATCCGTTCTTCACTCAATTTGACGACCATTGGTAGATCCCCGTTATGTCCTGGTGCTGTGACGGTGTATTCGCCAGGCTCATAAACGACTTCTTCTGGTACGTTCAACAAATTAGCGACTTCCGTAAACCGAACAAACTTGCGGAAACAGCTTTCCAAAAAATCGACCGTTCGTTGATCTTTTAAATTGCCTTGTTCATCAAAGGCTTGATGCGCACGTCCCAACAAGAACTCATTTCCTGGCATGACTGTCGCATTGACACCCGGTGCATCAAGGATTTGGCGCAAATGAAGCTGTGCTCGCGAAGAGCCTTGTACATCGTAGGATGCACCGACGATCATCACTGGTTTGCCATCAAAGGGATGGAGATTGAAGGAGAGCCATTCCAAGACGCTTTTCAATGCGGAAGGAATCGAATGGTTATGCTCTGGTGTCGCAATGATCACCCCATCGGCTGCTAAAATCTTGCTATTTAACCGTTGGATCACTTCACTATTGGTTTGATCTTGTGTTTCATTGAACATTGGAACATCCTTGATTTCCAGTAGTTCAATTTCTGCTAGGGCAGCAAATTCTCGCTGCATAAACGCCACTAATTGGCGATTGGTGGATTTTTTGGCGTTCGTTCCGATTAGGCCGACAAATTTCATGACTGGTTCCTCTCTTTCTTATGCTTGTTCCCACGAAAATTTCTTTGCTCGTTCTTTAGCCGTTGAATATTCACTGACCAGACGGTTCGTGATTTCGACAAACAAGACAAATTCATTGAAACAATCTTCTAGTTCGGCAACTTTTTCGCTATCGAGCAAGTTTCCTTGTTCATCGAAGGCTTGCATGGAGTGCCCTAATAAAAATTCCGCACTCGGCATGATTCGAGCTTTTACTTCTGGTGCATCTAAGATCTGACGCAAATGGGCTTGGGCTCTCGATGAACCTAATGCACCAAGAGAAGCACCCGTGATCATCACTGGTTTATCGATCAAAGGCCGCGTCGTATAAGAAAGCCATTCAATCATGCTTTTTAGCACCGCTGGGATCGAGTGATCGTATTCTGGTGTACTGATGATCACCCCATCTGCTGCTTCGATCTTCTCTGACAAGGCTTGAACTGCCGCTGGTGCCGTCCGATCTTCTGGTTCATTAAATGCTGGCAGATCACTGATTTCGCAAAGTTCGATCTCCGCTTGGTCACTAAAATGGCTTTGAATAAATTGCAGTAAGCGACGGTTGGTCGAACGCTTCGAGTTGGTTCCTACGATTCCAATCAATTTCATTATCATCTCTCCTAATTGTGAATAATTTAACATTTAACAATAAATAAAAAGTTTTTGACCATTGGCTTTGATTTCTTTTTTCAATCGTTTCTCAAGTTGGTTTTTAAGACCTACTGAGATGAAAGGCTTCTTCCTAAACAAAAAAATCTTCCCCAAGTACCCATTTAGTGTACGACTGAATTCTTTATTTGTGAAATATTTATTTAACTATCTATCGATAACAAATTTGTTATAATGAAAAAAATGACTAGGAGGACCACGCAATGGCACTTAAAGATTCCCATCTGATGCTGCAATACCTCGATACCTTGTTAAAGCATAGCAACTATACCAAAGCCGCCAAAGACCTCTACATCTCACAGCCTTACTTGACACAAACCGTGAAACGTGCCGAACAAGAGCTAGGGACCCCCATCATCAATCGGCAGCCGGGTCATTTCCAACTGACGGAAGCTGGTAAAATCTATTATCAATATCTGGAAACCTTGGAAACAGAGTCTGCCAAATTGAAAAGTCGGCTGTCTTGGTATACCGCGACCGAGAAGCGTTCTTTGCGCTTAGGCATCTTGCCCAGCCTTGGTTCCTATCTGCTGCCACTCTTTTTGCCTGCATATTATGAACACTATCCCAGCGTGCACTTTTTCTTACGGGAAGACCTGCCGAAGCACAATGAAAAACGACTGTTGAATGGGCAGCTGGACTTTTTTATCGGACAAAATCCTGAGACGATCGCACCGAATCTAACAGTCCACAGTACCAATCAAGAACGGTATCTAGCGATCATTCCGCCTTGTTCTCCCCTGTATCAACCAGAGAAGCGGTATTTAGCACCTGATTCATTGGCAGTCAAAGACTTGCTGCAAAGTCCGTTGATTTTGACTGCCAGCGGCTCGGCGATTCGGCGTCAAATCGATCAATTGCTGCAAAAATACAAAGTAGAGGCGACCGTTCTCATAGAAAGCAGCAATATTTATACAGCAGCAGCATTGGCAGAAAACAACCTCGGGATTGCGATCGTACCCGAAAGCGTGCTGCAAGCAGCGACTGCGACCCCTTTTAATCTTTATCCGATGCCAGAGGAACTCTTGTCCCTCACCTATTTTATTGCCCATCAAGCCGAACGGGCATTGTCAAACAGCGAAGCCGACTTGATCGAGACCTTTTTGCAACACGTCTAGCTTTCTTTTTACAAAAAAACAAGCAGCCACCACCTATATTCCTAGGTGATCGCTGCTTGTTTTCATTCTGCTGTTGGCGTTTCGATCAAACGGGCTAATTCTTGCGGATAGATCAACTCTCCATGTTTGGTAATGACTAACCCAGTGATTCCTTCTAACGGCGCCAGCTCCTGCAAGATGGCTTGTGGCTCTTTGCCGAACAAGCGGGTCGTCCAAATCTCTCCATCAACCGATTGGTCGGAGAGAATCGTGACACTGGCAATGGCTGACTCTAACGGATAGCCCGTATCTCGATCAAAAATATGATGATAGGTCTTGCCCGCTACCTGATAGGTTCGTTCATAGATCCCTGATGTAACGACTGATTGATTACGAACCTTCAACGCTGCGACAAAATTCCCTCTTGGTAGGAAAGGGTTTTGGATCCCGATCCGCCAATAGCCATCTTGATGGCTCGGGGCATCGCCGTAAGTCACCACATTGCCTCCAAGATCGATCAAAGCGGCTGTGACACCAACCTGTTTGAAATAGGTCATCAACAAATCAGCAAAATATCCTTTTGCCACAGCCCCTAGATCAAGCTTCATGCCAGCAGCTAACCCGACGGTCTGCAGCGTTTCATCCAAAATGATCTTGGCAGGATCAGTCTTTGGCAGCAGCTCCGCGATTTTCTCAGGCGTTGGTAGATGAGCATCTTGGAACCCGATCCGCCATTCCTGCACCAAAGGACCGATGGCAATATTTAAGTAGCTATCTTTGGGTACGCTATGGGCTTTCCCTAGTGCGATCAATTCAAACAATTCCTGTGTGGCAGCGATCGCTCCTTGTCCTGCCTGCTGATTGATCTGCATCAACTCAGACGTCGGGTCATTGGCACTAAAACGCTGTTCAAAGGCCGCAGCTCTTTGGGCTGCTTCCTCTAAGATCACTTCTGGGGTTTCATGCTGCACCCAAATCGTGATCACCGTTCCCATTCCCTGTAACACTCGTTGGCCTTCTGGCATTGTCCTTGCTCCTTTGTTCTGTTCTTTTGGCTATCATAGCAGTTTCTGGGAGAAAAAAGTAGTCTGGGGGATACCACTGCTGCTTTTTTTGAAAAAAAACTGCGAGGTCACCCTCGCAGTCTGCTGTTTCTATTGCTCAATGATAAAAGTCGAAGCGGCCTTTCGCCAATACTTCTTTGACCCCACCGGTTTGGTACAAGGAACGATCCATAATGGCTTTTTTCACCACGGAAGCGGGATAGCCTTTGATGCCCATTTTCCCTACTAAGCCAAAGGCATGGGTATTGCCGATCGATGCCACTGAACCTAATGATTCAAAGTGGAAATCTGCTGGTTTTTCCCCGTTCATTTGACGTAAGATGTTTTTACCCGCATGCTGCCCCATCTTCAAAGCGATTTGAGCCGTTGTTGGATACGGGCGATTGGTCGCTGGGTCCATGACTGCTGAAACATCACCGACAACATAGACGTTACTATGATCAGGGTCTGTTAGGTCTTGATTGACCATCACGCGACCACGACGAGCAGAAAAGTCTGATTCAGCCATCACATGGCTGCCGCTGACGCCTGTGGTCCAAACGATGGTTTTGGCTGATAATTCTGCTGTTGCTCCTGTATCGGCATCATTTTGATAGACAACGACACCTGGTTTGATTGCTTTGATGGGTTTACCAGTCAGGAAGTTTACGCCCCATTTAACGAGATTTTTGATCCCGTAATCCGATAGTTTTTCATCAAACATCGGTAATAAACGAGTCACTGCTTCGACACAGTACAGTTTGATGTCTTCTGGTTTGACACCTGCTGCTTTCGCGAAGGTTTTACGGTTTTCCACCAATGAACCTAGCAATTCGATTCCAGTGAAACCAGCACCGCAGACAACGATTTTTAGGTAGTCAGGATTTTGTGTTTCTTTGTATGCCTTCATTTGTTTCAACAAATGATGATAGATGTTTTCTGCGGAGTCGACATCCACCATTTCCAACGCATGCTCCTCGACACCAGGGATCCCAAATGATTCTGATTCAAAGCCTAATGCCACGATCAAATAATCATACGTGCACGTGGATTGATCTTTAAAAACGATCACTTGCTGGTTACGATCGATCGACGCCACTTCCTTTTGAACAAAGCTCGTCTTTTGGGGACGAACGACATCATTGATGGGATAGCAAATGCGGTCTCTTGGTTGCGTACCGGCCGCAACTTCATGAAGATCGGTTGCCTCATAATGATAATCGTTTTTGTCGATCAATGTGATGTGAAACGCTTCTTTTGCTCCTTGCAGTACGTGCAATGCTCGCAATCCAGCATACCCTGCTCCTAAAATGACAACTTCCTTCATGTTTCCTTACTTCCTTTCTTTGCTGTAAAAATTATAAAATCAAACCAATCGCAAAACTCAGCACTTGTACGCATGCTCCGACCGCAAGGATCCGAACGGCACAAATGAAGGTCTCTCTTTTGATTTGTTTTTGCATAAATCGTTTTGTCTGTTGCCAGACAAAGGGCGCCGCGAAAAAGGTCAGAACCAGTGACCAAGGCGCAATGTTGAGGGCAACTGAGGCAATGATCGCAACAAACGCCAAGACGTTCATCGTGATAAATAATTTCAACGCACGGGCTTTACCAAGGTAATGCACCAGCGTATAGCGCTCATTTTTTTCATCCTCTTCCAGATCACAAATGTTGTTTGCCAGCATCAAGTTGGCGATCCATAATGTGTTGGGTAATGAGATCAAGAAAATACTGCCAATCGTGGCAATGTTCCATTCAAAGGTTTGATAGGCATTAAGGTAGACACAGATCAATGAGATCATAAAGCCCATCGTAAAGCCAGAAAAGAACTCGCCTAAAGGCAAACTAGAAAGCGGCCGTGGACCAGAGGAATAAAAGATCCCGACTAGGTAACAATACAGTCCCATCCAAAAGAGCGGCCAACCAACCACCATTGCCAAGGCGATTCCCATGGCGGCGGAAACGATGATCATGGAGACCATCAACCAAAAAACCAATTTGACAGACAACTGTTCCCGACCAATGATATTGGTCTTTTCTTTGTAATCATGCCCTTCTGTGGCATGATGGTAATCGTTGTAGTTATCTAAAATATCCACCGCCATATTGAAGATCAGCATGGCAATGAAATACAATAGGACATAGCCAAGATGAATCGTTTGATAATTGTACCAGCTGTAGCAGACACCAATGAAAAATGGCAAAATACTGGCGGTTTTTGCTTTAAATTCGACAAGTTCTAAAAATACAGGTAGCGTCACAACTTCACCTCCTTTAGTGAGTGCATTAAACTAGTCAATCACGCCCCTTTACGCTAGAATAAGGGCTGAATGACTGTTAGAAAGGGTTATACTATGTTTGACTTTTGGATCGATTATCCGACGATCGAACAACGATTGAAAACCGTATGTTCCATCATTGAAGAACACGTTACTGTTCGTAACAAAGAGATACAAGATGTTTTGATCGACTTTACTTATTCAGGTGGAAAAATGCTGCGGCCAGCGCTCTTTTTTTTGTTTGCTGACTTAGGCGATCCCCATTATAAAAAAACCGACCAATTAACAAAAATTGCTGCTTCTCTAGAAATTTTACACATGGCCACTTTGATCCACGACGACATCATTGACGATTCGCCGCTGCGGCGCAGTCAAGTCACTGTTCAAGCCAAATACGGCAAGGATATCGCGGTCTACACGGGTGATCTTTTGTTCACCCAATTTTTTGAGCTTTTGATCGAAAGTATGAATGGCTCCCCGTTTTTAAAAACCAACGCACAAGCCATGAAACGACTCCTTTTAGGTGAACTTGATCAAATGCACACTCGCTACAACATCCATGAATCGATTGACGACTATCTGCAAAGCATCAACGGCAAAACCGCTGAACTGTTTTGGCTCGCTTGTCTCGAAGGCGCTCATTTTGGCGGCCTCGACACAGAAAACCAAGAGCGGGCGGGTGAGATCGGTCGCAACATCGGGATCGCCTTTCAAGTATTCGACGATATTCTCGACTACACCTCTGATAGCGGCACTTTGAAAAAACCGATTCTAGAAGATTTGGCACAAGGAGTCTATACCTTACCGCTGCTATTTGCCAAAGAACAGGCACCTGCAGCATTCGCTCCTTATTTGAATAAAAAAGCAGCACTCTCCTTGGCAGAAGCCCAAGAAGTTGCGGATCTTGTCGTCCGTTACGGCGGTGTTGAAAAAGCGCGCGCTTTCGCGGTCACCTACACGCAAAAAGCCTTAGACGACATCGATCTGCTGCCCGAAGCACCTAGCAAAGCCAAAATTCGTTCATTAACTGAACTGCTCTTGCAGCGCAATTACTGAGCCATAGAGCAATGAGAAGAAAAGCGTCCATCACTGATTGATGGACGCTCTTTTTTTATCGTCGTCCTTGGTCAATGGCCAATAAGTGTTGAAAATGTTTGTTTTCTGCTGCCAATTCGGCAGGTGTTCCGCTCATGGTCAACTGACCATCTTCAATAAAGAGCACACGGTCCATCATCGAAATTCCTTGCAAGTGGTGGGTGATCCAAATGATCGTTTTGTTCTCCAGCACTTGGAAAAAGGTTTCGAGCACGCCTTGCTCCGTGATCGGGTCTAAGCCGACGGTTGGCTCATCCAATAAGATGATCGGAGTATCTTTTAGCAAGATCCGCGCCAATGCCAAACGATGGCGTTCTCCACCAGAAAAACGCAAGCCGGCTTCATCCACCATCGTCGCCAAGCCGTTAGGCAAAGCTGCCACCATTTCTTTCAACCCGACTTGCTCCAGTACGCGCCAGACTTCTTCTTCCGAAGCCGACTCATTGCCTAGCCGAATATTATTCAAGACGGTCGTATGGAAAAGATAGGGACTTTGATTGATGACACCGATCAAGTCACTGATCGACTCACTCAATACCGTCACAGGCACGTCGTTTAAGGTGATCGACCCTTGCGTCGGTTGCAGATCGCCTCGCAACAAGGAGGCAAATGTACTTTTCCCAGAACCGCTGCGACCAAGGATCGCTAGTTTTTGATGCGCAGGAATCGTTAGATCCAACCCATGAAGCACTTCTTTGCCTTCAGGATACTGAAAATGCAAGTCCTTGACTGTGATCGACACGAGGCCCGTCACTTCAGGTACTGACGGTTGCTCCATGGAGACTTGGCGATTTTCTTCTGGCAATGCATTGAAGCGATCGATGGAGTCTTTGTAGCGATTGGTTTCTTGAGCAGCAGACGGTAATGGCGCAAATGCATCAACTAAAGGAAAGACACACAGGACAAAGGCAGCGATCCAGTTGGCTGCTCCTCCGTGGTTACCTGGAAAGCGAATGCTGGTCCAAAGCAGCAATGCGACAGCGATCACTCCAAAGATGCTTTGTAAAAGAAAATCACGCCGGCGATCAAAGGACAGCATCTGTTCATCCACCGCCCGCAACTGCGTTTCCAGTTCCTTATGGGCAGCCACGTACTCGCTGCCTCTTTGAGAGAAGACCCAATCAGAAACCCCTAATACATTATCCGTCAGTGTCGTATACAAGTTGTTTTTCATGTGTTTTTGCTTTTCTTGCCGCGCGCCGTTGATGATCACCGACCAAAGCGGCAAGACAAAGACGATGATCCCTAATAGCAGCAGCATCACCAAAGCAAACCACCAAGAAAAATAGCCGAGTCCAATGATCAAGAACGCATACAAGATCCAAGCGATCACGGTAGGAAAGATCGTCCGCAAATACAGGTTTTGAATATGGTTGATATCTTCTGCCAATAAGCCCAAGATATCCCCTGTGCGATGCGCTTGCTTAAAGAAGATCGCATCTTTTTCTACTACGTTGTACAATTTCAATCGTAAATTAGAGGTCATGCGCAAGACCCAGCTATGACTGGTCAACCGTTCCAAATAGCGAAAGACTGGACGGCCGATCCCAAACGCTCGGGTCAGTACGATGGGGATGTAAACCAATAGAATGTTTTCTGGGATCGATGCCGAGCGGCTGATCAGGTACCCAGAATTAAACATCAGTGCCCCACCACAGAAAAAGGTCAAGAAGCCTAGGAATAAGGCCAGCGCCAAAACGTTTTTGTATTTTGACAAGAAAGGCTTGACCCACGTATCAGTTTTCAATGAGCGCAATAAGCCGATTTTATTCAAGCTGTTCCCTCCTCATTCCATTGACTAGTTCTGTAAAAGCACCTTGCTTTTGCTGCAGTTGTGCCAAGGTTCCTTGTTCCACGATTCTTCCTTGATCCATCACGATGATTTCATCCATTTCTTCCATCCAGTGCAAGCGATGGGTTGCAAAAAAGACTAAACGGTTTTCCATCAGCGGTAGCATCCGTTCCTTTAAAGCAACTTCGGTTTCAATATCCAAATGAGCCGTTGGTTCATCAAACAAAAGAATCTTTCGTTGCTGGTCTAAAAAGGCACGGGCTAGAGCGATCCGTTGGGCTTGTCCGCCACTTAGATGCCGTTCCCCTTCTCCTAACATCGTGTCCAACCCTTGCGGCAGCTCCGCCAAAAGCTCAGTCAAGCCTGCCACTTCAATGGCTTTCAGTACGGCTTCTTTGGTAGCTGTCGGCTGATAAAACGCGACATTTTCCTGCAAGGTCAACCGATAGATATAAGGATTTTGCGGAATATAGATCAGCTGTTCTTGCCAGCTTGCTTGGCGAAAGGCCGTGGTCTTCGCCCCTCCGAGAGTGATCTCGCCACTGTCTGGCACGAGAAAGCCACTCAAGGTATTGATCAAGGTAGACTTGCCAGAACCGCTCAAACCGATGATCCCGATCTTTTTGAAGCCAGTCACGTTCAAGTTGATATCCGTCAAAGCCGCTTTTTCCTCGTAGGAAAACGCCAGCTGATCGATCGTTAACTGGGCGTCTTCCTGCCAACGAGGCACCGTTACTGCCGGTACTTGGGCTTCGGGCTGATGCAAGATCTCCGTCACCGCAGTCATCGCATTTTTCCCGTCTAAGGTTGCATGGTAATCACTGGAAAAGTCGCGGATCGGCAAGAAGTATTCTGGTGCTAAAATCAAGATGGTTAACGCTGGAAACAGCAAGATTCCTTCATTGATCAGCCGCAAGCCTAGCAAGACTGCCACGACGGCAATCGATAAGGTCGTGAAAAAGTCTAAGGCGAAGGTCGATAAAATACCGACTTTTAATGAAGCCATCGTCGCTTTCCGAAACCGTTCGCTGGAAGCAAAGATACTCTTGCCATATTT
Source organism: Enterococcus sp. 5B3_DIV0040 (assembly GCF_002140755.1). NCBI lineage: Bacteria > Bacillati > Bacillota > Bacilli > Lactobacillales > Enterococcaceae > Enterococcus > Enterococcus sp. 5B3_DIV0040. The sequence continues at coordinate 379,493 of NZ_NGLC01000002.1, read as the reverse complement.
TTTACTGACCCCAAACAATTTCAGGGTGTCGATCCCTCGCAGGGAGTCGATGAAATGATTGGACAGTAATTGAAACGTTCGGTATTGTTTTTCCGCTTTGCTTTGCGCGGCATAGCCCAAGATGATCATAAAAATGATGATCAAGGGGAACACCAACAGCAAGACCAAGCCCGACTCCCAATCCAGATAAAAAACGAGTGCCAAAATGACCCAAGGAATGATCGACATATTCATGATTTTGGCAAGAATCAATTTCAAGTAGTTTTCGACTTGGTTGATCCCTTCCAAGACCATCGTTGTTACATTCCCCGTCCCTTGCTGTTGTGCGATCTGAGGACCGACCCGAAACAATTTCTCCAACAATTGATCCCGCAGATCGGCGGCTTGCTGGTAACTGTAATCATCAAGTCTTTTGGAACGGAAATAGATAACGGCTTGTCGGGCGATAAACGAACAAAAGAACAGCAGAATCCAGCCCCACTGTTCCTCTAATGGTCGTCCTTCCCATAAGCCAGTGATGGCACGTGCCAATCCATACGCCTGCCCAATAATGAAGAGCGCCTGCAGGAACGAAAGTCCCGCAAGCAGCCCTAAAAGTTGTTTCATTCCTGGGAGCTTCATGATTTGTTTATCAATCATTTATACCCCTCCAACGCCTCCGTATGACTGATCCGTTTACGGAAGATATAGTAACTCCAAGCCGTATAGGCCAAGACGAAAGGCAAGATCGTCAGTGAAAGATAACTCATGATCTTCAATGTGTAGCGGCTTGAAGACGCATCAGCGATCAACAGGTCATAGCTTGAATCGATCGAACTAATCAAGACTCTTGGGAATAACCCTGTGAAGATCAATGCCACCAAAGCGATCAACGTCAAGCCGCTCGCAATGAAAGCCATCATTTCTTTGCCTTTAAAGACGCCGATATTTGCAATCAGTGTCAGTACAACGATCACGAGCAACAAACCAAGCGTTGTCGCAAAATGATTTTCGAAGAAATCCGTTTGGAAGTAAAGCATCACAGCAAAGACGACTAAGCCTGCATATAAGATGCCATAAAAAATACTTGCATAGTTGCGTGCCCGTGCCCGAATCGGACCTTCCGTTTTCAAAGCGATATAGTTTAATCCGTGCAAGTAGCACAACAAGGTCAACGCGATCCCGCCAACGATTGAAAAGGGATTGACGTAATCCGTAAAGGTTGCCGTCATGTTGCCATCTTCACCCAAAGGCATTCCTTGGATCATGCTGACAAACATCAGACCGAAGAAAAACGGTACGATCGTACTGCCGATCGTCAACGTCCAGTTCCAAATGTTTTTGTGTTCTTTCGGGAAGTTTGCTCGAAACTCAAAGGAAACACCGCGAATGATCAACCCGACTAAGATCAATAACAAAATCAAATAAAAACCGCTGAACAAAGAAGCATACCAGTATGGAAACGAGGCGAACATCGCTCCGCCAGCGGTCAATAGCCACACTTCATTGCCATCCCAGACAGGCCCGATCGTTTTAACGATCTGGTCTTTTTCCTCTTCATTGTGGGCCAATGTCTGCACAGACATCCCCACACCAAAGTCAAACCCTTCTAAGAAGAAGAAGCCAGAAAATAAAAGCCCAATCAACGTGAACCATAGTAATTGCAGACCGGTCATCCTTCAAACGCCTCCTTATCAAATGGGTCTTCGTACCCTTCTTGGTTGTCTCCTTGGCTGATTTCGCCGAAGGCTTCTTTTTCAGGTCCATGATCCATTTCCCGTTTCACCAGATAGACCATCGTTCCGCCTAAGCCAGAGAACAAGAGGAAGTAAACGATGTTTGAGATCAAGAGTGAGGTCACGGAAACGTTTGGTGACACACTATCTTCGATCGTAAACAAGCCGTAAACCGTCCATGGGTAACGTCCTAACTCCGTGATCAGCCAACCAGCTGTATTGGCAATAAATGGGGTGAACAAAGTGATCGCCACTACCCAAAGCAGCCAGCGTTTTTCAAAGAGCCATGGTTTCTTCTTACGCGTAAAATACAACCCAAGACCAGAAACCAACAACATCAACGCACCAAAACCAGCCATGATCCGGAAGCTCCAAAAGAGTGTGTTGACCGGCGGGTAGTAATTACGGTCGCCGTAGGTTTCAATCAATTGCTGATTGACCGTATCCATCCCATCGATGGAGCCGAAGGGTTCATTGAAGGCTAAGATACTCAACATATAGGGAATCGAAATACCGAAGACTTGGTGATGTTCCGCTTCATTCGCCCAAGCAACGACAGTCCAAGCCGCAGGACTCCCGGTATCTTCATAAGTTCCTTCCATTGCGGCAAATTTCATTGGTTGTTCTTCAACCAAGTATTTCATTTGTTCATCCCCGGCTAGCAAGACGGTGAATGAACCGAACAATGCCACCGCAAAACCGATCCGCATTGATTTTTTGAAGAAGTCGCGGTCAATGTCTTTGTCTTTCTTCAACAGACGAAAGGCTGATAAACCAGCAACAATGATCCCACCCATCGTGATGGCAGCGGTGATCACGTGTAAAAACTCATACCACACCTGTGGATTTGCCAATAATGCACCGAAGTCAGTCATTTCTGCCCGGCCATTGTTCAAGGTATACCCCACTGGATGCTGCATAAAACTATTGGCAGCTAAGATCCAAAACGCCGATAGCATCGAACCTAGCGTCACCAACCAGAAAAAGGTGGCGTGCAGCTTGGGACTGACCCGATCCCATGTAAAGATCCACAGTCCTAAGAACGTCGATTCTAAGAAGAACGCCAACAAAGCTTCTAAAGCCAAGGGCGCACCAAAAATATCCCCGACAAAACGAGAATAGTCTGACCAGTTCATCCCAAATTGAAATTCTTGAATGATCCCTGTCACGACCCCGACAGCAAAACTCAATAGAAAAATATTTCCCCAAAACTTCGTCATCCGGCGATATTTTTCATCTTTTTTGATCACATAAAGTGTCTCCATAATTGCAACGACGACACCAGTTCCGATCGAAAACGGTACAAAGAAAAAGTGAAAAATCGTCGTCATCGCAAACTGGATTCGCGCTAGTGTCACAATATCCATCCTACATCCTCCTATTTCATAAAAAGTACATTAAAATAATTCTAAATAAAGAAAAATTCCAACTTCGAATATACTCCTCTAATCAGTAAAAAAGAAGCAAATTGCTTGCATTTACTGATTTTTAATCACTTCCTCTCCGATTCTTAAACATAAGGCGCTTTCATCAGCGGAATACAGCTTATTCTAGCTAGTCCCAGCCAAAACGGGTTCCTTCAGAAAGCAATGGATCACTCAATAAAATCCCTGGAAACTCTTCTTTCAATACAGATGTGCTTAATAATTGATACATAGCAAACGTGTTCTTCATGCCTAATCTTTCCAGCTGATCTAACGTTTGCTGCATCAAGTCCGCCGCTTGTGCCTTATTTTGTTTTAATAGACATGTCCAGCCTTCAAAAAATGGCATAAAGATCGCTTGTTCAATGTGCTCTTTTTCATAAACATGATCTCGCCATAAATGAAAGGTCTTTTCCGCATAATTCGCCTCGTCGAAAACAGCAAAGACAGAAAATACCGTCTCAAACGTGTTGTACAAAATATCTTCATTGCCAGGAATTTTTGCAAAGCGCTGACTCTTTTTGATGGCGATCGTCAAGCAGCGCCAAAGCAAAGCTGGCTCCATCGAAATTGCTACGCGGGCAAACAGCCGCAGCTCATAAACACCCCATGTATCGGTATTCAGCAAGTAATGCTTGGCAGAGTCCAAACAGTAATTGTGTTTCAGGTAAGCCTCCTCGATGGGCACCCCTTTAAAAAGCTCCTCTTTCATCAAGTAGTCAAAACGGATCAGTTGTAAGAAGTGGTCCAGCTCCAAGGAGTAATGCTGTTGAAAGTACGTGGTCAGCTTTTGATATTTCTTTTTTAATTTAGGTACTTCATCAATGGATTCGATCCCCATCGAACGGACATAGTCAACCATTAGCTTTTGAGCCTCCGAATGATGCTCCCCCGTATGCAGCAGCTGAAACTCGGCAAAACTCACTTCCAATTTATCTAGCAAGCGATGAAATCGTTCGCAGGAAATCGTCGTTTTGCCATTTTCAAATTGCGATAGCAAAGACATCGACAATTGTTCATCCACTAATTCCTTCAACAGCAAGCCTTTGCTTTTGCGAAGCTCTTTCACTGTCGCACCATAATTGTTCATTTTTTCACCTTCTTTTTCAATATATTGAAATAAGTAGTTGCTTTTCCCGAAGAGCCTTTATAGTTGAATTATCTTATAGAAACGAGGGAAAAGCTATGGATACCCATATAAAAAAGAAAATGCTTCACGTGAAACATTTAAAAAAAAGCTTCAAAGACAAAACCGTTTTGAAAGAGGTCACTTTTGACGTCACTCCTGGCGAAGTATTTGTCTTACTAGGATCAAACGGCGCTGGAAAAACCACTTTAGTCAAAATTTTGTCCACTATCCTACCTTTTGACCAAGGAACCGCGCTGATCGATGGGATCGACTTGACCAAAGATCCAGCAGCGATTCGCGAAAAAATCAGTCTGACAGGGCAATTTTCCGCCGTCGATCAAGAACTGACCGGACGAGAAAACTTGCTGATGATTGCTGCCTTGCGCCATGTCAAAAACAAACAGTTTATCGTCCAACATTTGTTAGAGCGTTTTGATTTGGTGGATGCCAGCAACCGACTAGTCAAAAATTATTCTGGTGGCATGCGACGACGCTTAGACATCGCCATGAGTTTTATCGGCGAACCTGACCTGCTCTTTTTGGATGAACCAACGACCGGGTTAGACCCGCAAAACCGCTTAGCCACATGGCACATGATCAAAGAGATCGCCGCTCAAGGACGAACGATTTTCCTGACGACCCAATACCTCGAAGAAGCTGAATTTTTAGCAGACCAAGTCGCCATCTTGCATGAAGGGAAAATCATCTTGCAAGGAACACCAACGGAAGTCAAAGCACTGCACCCTTCACAAACGATGGAAATCAGCGTATTGACGAAAGAACACTTACAGACCGTGCGTCAGCATCTGTCTGATTTTCCGCTGCAAGTCAATGAGTCCAGTCTCTCTCTGGCATTTCCCGTCAGTCAAGACTTCCAGCATTCCTTCACGCTGTTGCAGGAACTCAATCAACTACCGATCACTATCACCAGTTTTAATCAAAAGAATGCTTCGTTAGAAGATATTTTTCTAACACTTGTCCAAGGAGGAAACCAATGAAAGCAATTATAGAAACCAACACCTTATTCAAACGCAATCTCTTGCTATCGATTCGCAGTATGGAGACTTTGCTAAGTGGGATTTTGACCCCAGCGATTTTAATGATCCTCTTCGTCTATGTTTTTGGGGGAGCCATGAACGTCGGCGATACCTCTTATGTCGATTTTGTCGTTCCTGGTGTTCTCGTCCAATGTATCGCCCAAAGCGCCTCCTCCGTTGGGGTAACGGTGACGGAAGATTTGAAATCCGGCATGGTGGAACGGCTGATGACCTTGAACATCTCTAACTCAGCCTTTTTAAACGGCCATGTCTTCGCCGCGACCCTTCGGAGCTTGATCAGCACCTTGGTCGTGTTGATCGTCGCCATGATCATCGGTTTTCGCCCCCAAGCCACAGTTACAGGCTGGGGACTCGCCTTCCTATTGATCTTTTGCTTCACCTTCGCCTTTACTTGGGTCTCCGTTCTGGTTGGTCTCATCGCCAAAAGCCCCGAGACAGCGACCTTGTTTACTGTCTTGATCACCCTTTTGCCCTACTTAAGCTCTGGTTTCGTCCCTACGGAAACCATGCCGCGTCCGTTAGCCATTTTTGCTGAATACCAACCAATGTCGCCGATCATCCATTCTTTGCGCGGGCTTTTGTTAAACTTGAAAGATACCACCTTGATCAGTGCCTTTAGCTGGTGCGGCGGTATCGTAGTGGTGAGCTGGTTCTTGGCACGAATGCTTTATCAGAAACGGTTACGCTAGGTAAAAGGAATCAGTGGTATAATATAAGTAGTTTTCTATTATAAAAAGGCAGGGATACCCATGGATCTTAAAAACCGGCTGATCGCCTTCGCTCAGACCTTCAATGATGTTCAGATCGACCATCCATTTGCAAAGTTTCCCGAGTACCAAGTCTTGCGGCACCGTAAAAGCGGTAAATGGTTTGGCTTGCTGATGACTGTAGAAAAGCAAAAATTAGGCTTGGAAGGAACGGAAATGATCGAAATTTTAGATGTCAAAGCAGCGCCCGAAATGGTTTCGATCATCAATCAAAGTCGCGGCTATTTACCCGCTTATCACATGAATAAAAACCATTGGCTCACCGCATTACTAGATGGCTCTGTATCAGAAAAACAACTCCAATCTTTGTTACGAGACAGCTATGAACGTACCCGTTAAACCCAAATATCACCAAAAAACCGATCAACGATGCGCCTATATAGGAGCACCGTTGATCGGTTTTCTTTTATAACGGATCCTGTGTCATCCGTGAGTCTAACGAAACACTTAGGCCAACTCTTCTCCGTTTGTTGCAATGACTTGTTTGTACCAATCGAAGGATTTTTTCTTGGAACGATCCATCGTGCCGTTGCCTTCGTCATCAAAGTCAACATAGATAAAGCCATAGCGTTTGCTCATTTCGCCTGTTGAAGCACTGACAAGGTCGATACAGCCCCATGGGGTGTAACCGATCAAGTCTACGCCATCAGCGATCGCTTCGCCCATTGCTTCAATGTGGCGGCGCAAGTAATCGATACGATAATCATCTTCGATCTTTCCTTCTTCGTTAAAGGTATCAATGGCTCCTAAGCCGTTTTCCACGATAAACAACGGTTTTTGGTAACGATCATACAGTTCATTCAACGCGATGCGAAGCCCTTCTGGGTCGATTTGCCAGCCCCATTCACTTGCTTCTAAGAATGGATTGCGGACGCCGCCCAACAAGTTTCCTTGCACTTCATCGGCTTCTTCTGTGGTGATATCCACGGCAGAAGACATGTAGTAGCTGAAGCCAACATAGTCAACAGTATGTTCAGCGATCAAGGCTAAGTCTTCTTCGGTAATCTCAAGATCCTCTTTATTGACGCCATGTTCTTTGTACAAACGATCCGTAAAGGATGGGTATTTTCCACGTACTTGCACGTCGGCACAGTAGTAGTTGAAGGCTTGATTATGGATCATCGTCGCCACTTGGTTGACTGGGTTCGCATCAATGCTGTAAGTCGTTGCATAAATGATCATACAACCGATCTGTAACTCTGGGTTTAATTCATGGCCGATTTTGACTGCTTTACTGCTGGCAACAAATTGGTTGTGCCACGCTTGGATCACGTTTGTAAAGTCGCTGGCACCCGTGCTGTTGACCATTCCTTGACTCAATGCGGAGAAATGGAAAGCAGAGTTGATCTCATTGAAGGTCATCCAGTATTTGACTTTGCTGTGGAACCGTTCCAAGACGACTTTTGCAAAACGTTCATAGAAATCGATCAATGCTCGATTTTTCCAGCCACCGTATTCTTTGGCTAAATGCAAGGGCATTTCATAGTGAGAGATCGTAACCACTGGCTCGATCCCGTATTTCAAACATTCATCGATCAGCGCATCGTAAAATGCCAGTCCAGCTTCGTTTGGTGTCGTTTCATCGCCTTTTGGAAAGATACGTGTCCATGCGATGGAAAAACGATAGCTCTTGAAGCCCATTTCTGCAAACAACGCAATGTCTTCTTTGAAACGGTCATAATGGTCGATCCCGCGATGATTTGGGTAGGTGTATTTGTCCTCATCGATCGTCCAATCAAACGTATCACTGCCTAAAATCGCTAAACGCTGTTTGCCGCCAGGCATTGCATCCGCCACTGACAAGCCTTTGCCATCGCGATCAAACGCCCCTTCTAATTGATTCGCTGCGGTCGCGCCGCCCCATAAGAAATTTTCTGGAAATTTTGCCATTTGCTCGTTCTCCTTTTGTTTTCTTTTGATAAACCTACCTAGCTGGTTACTGAAAAATCTCCGATAAAAAACAAAAAACCTAAATAAGAGCCGCTGCTAAAACGAGAAGAGCGCTTTCTTATTTAGGTCTTGCCTGATCGAGTCAGTAACAATCCACGTGGGTTTTCTTTCTTTAACTATAGCACTAACTCATTGGCTTGTCACCATAAAATCGGTTTCTTTTAACCAGCGATCTTTTGAAAAAAGGGGAAATTTAACCAGTAAACCCTGTCAAATTAGCTTCTTTTAAAGAGTTTTTTATGAGTAGCCATTAAACAATTTCCTAACAATTACTGTTGACCCTTTCTATACGTTTAAGCAACTCCCTTTGATCTTCAACCATCAAGAAATCACTCGATCCATGCTTTGTTCTGCTGCTTTTTCTTGCGTTTCTTGCGCCAATTCTTGTTCGGCATTTTTCTTATCCAAAATGCGGACAAATGGGTAATAGATCAAGGCACACAAAGGAATCATCAGTAATTGAGCCGCCGCAAGTTTCCAACTTCCTTGTAAAACTCCCGAAAGAACAACTGGAGCTCCAAAAGGCACTTGCATCCCGATAGGAATCGGTAAAATATTCGTGATGGTTAAGATATAGCCTAAAATAACACACACAACTGGGCTTAAAATGTAGGGGATCGCCAGAATCGGGTTCATCACGATAGGCAATCCGAAAATTAGTGGCTCATGAATCCCAAAAACTGCCCCTGGCGCTCCTAATTTACCAATCGTTTTAAATTGTTTGCTTTTTGATAAAAACAACAGGACAACAATTAAACCAAGCATCGCTGAAAAGTTGGCATAGATGCTCCAAAATGCACCAGTTACTATATTGGGCATAGGTTCTCCCGCTTCATAAGCAGCTAAATTTTCTAGACTAAGTACCGTCATTATTGGCTGAATAATACCAAAAACGACTGCTGCGCCATGAATGCCAAACACCCAAAGTAGTTGCATCAGCAATAATGCAATACAAAGAGACCAGATCGAACCTCCTAGACTTTGCAGTGGAATTTGTAGAATCGTGTATACAAATTGATGGAAACTACCGAATTCCGTCATCTTCCACAAACCGGCTGTTATCGTAAATAAGACTGCTACTAACACTGCTGGAACCAGTCCCGAAAATGTTTTGGCAATCGTTGGTGGTACCCCCTCCGGCATCGTGATAACCAAGTTTTTATCGACAAAAAACACATACAAACGGGCAGTTAAGACACCCACGATCATCGCCGCAAACAACCCTCTAGCCCCCAGCCAGTCAAAGGTCAAGGCATTGATCACAAGCTCTCCATCTTCAAAAACACTGATTGGTGTTAAGACTAAAAAGGAAAACAAGGAAACAAACCCAGGGATCAAGCCTTCTTTTCCATATAAGCCTGCCAATTTGTAAGCGATGGAAAAAGCGGCATAAATAGCCAATGCATTTGTCGTAAATTGAGCCGGTAAGGCGATAATATCGCGAAACGGGGCAATCATTGATTGATAAACCCCGATTTGCATGGAAGACAACAGTGTACTGAATGCGCCGATGATCATGATTGGCAGTAGGGTCATCAATCCAATTGAGATTGCTTGCATATACTTATTTTGCTGAATCTTACTTGCGTAGTACTGGCCTTTTTCGGTGAACTTCTCTGCGAAAGTCATATAATACACTCCTTTTTGATCTGTGTCCGAGAAACAAAACGTCTTGATAGCAATTGTGGGGGAGCAGCTGGTCTTTTTTTAAAAAGACCCATACTGAGTAAAATCAAAAATTAAAAAATCTATTTGTGTCACATTTGCATTGGGATCATCGGCGTTTCCCCGAACCATTCGATTACTAAGTAGATCAATCAGAGCCTATCTGCTTTCGGGAATGGCCGATCATTGACTGGATTCACCGTCTTAAGAAATCAAGTGTGCAAAAATTCACCTTGTCCCTTGTTGAAGAAGAACAAGGTCCTGCCTTTTACGCATTGTTCCCCTGAAGTCAGACGGTTTCTCCAGCTGGATCGATACTTTCAGTTTGAACCTCTGCTTGCGCTGCTTCTGCTTCTGTTTTTAATTTTCCTTTATCTAATATTTTGACAAAAGGAATGTACAGCAAGCAGCCTGCCAAAACGCAAACGACTTGTAGAACTGCGACCTGCCAGCCTCCAGCTAGAAACCCATTTAGAAAAATCGGTGTGCCAAAGGGAACTTGTACGCCACTAAGTCGTGGGACGATCCCACTCCAGATCGCTAGGTACGCCACAAGCACTTGAACCAATGGTGTTAATATGAACGGAATCGCCATGATTGGATTCAAAATCAGCGGTAAGCCAAAAATCACCGGCTCATTAATGGTGAACAATCCAGGAACGGCACTCAGGTTAGCGACTGTCCGTGATTGTTTTGATTTCGCCAACAGCAAAATAACGATAATCAATGACAATGTTCCCCCAGCCCCACCAATACCAGCAAACAAATCATAAAACGACTTGCTCAAAATATTCGGCAACTCGGAACGAGCAACGCCGCTAGCCAAAGCATCCATATTTTCCACATCCATTGGTAAGTACAAAGCGGTGACAAAGCTACCCACCACCAACGAACCATGGATACCGAAGAACCATAGCACCATTTGGATCAGTACAATAAATAACAACGAACCTACACTAGAAGACAAGCTTTGCAGCGGCATTGCCAAGATTTGATAGATGAAATCTGAGAATGAGCCATAAGAAGTAAAACTGAATGCCCAGCTAATGACGATCGCGGTAAACCCAGAAATAATTGCTGGAATCAAACCGGCGAAGGTATCCGTCACAAATTGCGGCACGCCTGCTGGCATTTTGATGGCGATATTTTTTTCTAAAATAAAGCAGTACAAACGAGCAAAGACTAAGCCACAGATCATAGCGGTAAACAAGCCTTGAGCACCGAGTTTGCTCATGTCGAGGGTCGTTGTTTCCTCTAAGGTAACCATTGGCGTCATCATCAAAAAGGCAAACAGTGAAACGATGCCGGCAGGAACCGCCGATTGCTTAAATTCTGTCGCTAAACGGTGACCGACCAGAAAGGAAGCGTACACTGAGATAACCCCGACGGTCATACTGTAACCGACGGAAAAATAGCCGCCAATATTGATCGAATTGATAAAGTCTGTCCATCCTTGAATCGGCAAAACTGCTAACAATAAGGCGATCGAACCAATAATGTTGATCGGCAGCGTCGCCATCAACCCGTTTGAAATTGCCTTTAAATACCGATTGTTGGAGATTTTATCTGCAAATACTAACACCTTATCCATATACTTATCCATTTTCTTTTCACTCCTTTATTTGGATGACAAACAATACATCTTCATGACAATTGTGGGGATGGAAAACAGTGATACCATCGGTAACTGTCAGTTTTGGTTTCAAGAAACGATTGGTATTCAAATCGATCAATGTGACGGTCGCTGTAGAAAGATCTCCTTGCAGACGAACTGTTGTATTGCTTGGCAAGTAAAGCAACGCATCCTTCGATCCTGCGATGGCTGCCATACGAATCTGTTCATCTGCATCGATCAAGCGCTCTTGGCAAGGCACAAGCTCCTGAATATTTAATAATTCGAATAATTGCTTGATAAAGCCATAGTCATCTGCCCCAGGAAAAGATAAAGCTTCTGGCCAAATCATCGGACGATCAAACGCTTCCCCGATTTCTTCCGCAAAAGTCGCCGTCGGGGTTTGCCAACTCCAGATGCCGTGGGCACCGTACGTGATCCCAGCCGCGCCGCCGGCTAACAGTGATTGCCATGCCGCTTTGCGGACATCCTTTTGACCAAATCGGCCGTATACGTGACGGGCATAGCCCATTTGTTCATAGCAAGGTTCTGAGTTGATGATCGGCAGCTGCGGTTGTCTTTGATAAAAACGCTCTGCCAAATAATAAGGCATATTCAAAAAGGCACTGTTATGACCTGATTGGTATAAAAATAAGTCCAAATGTTCGACGATCGTTGCGGGAATCTCTTCAAAACGTCCCTTTATATGAATCGTTTTCAGAGTATTGGGCGAATGCTTTTCAAAGAAAGCAAAGGCTTCTAGATACGTATCGATGGTTGGCTGTGTTGGGAAATCCGTATCGCCACCAATAAAGTAGATCGGATGGAAGGCATCAAAAGTCGCAATCACTTTTTGATAGTAGGCCTGGCGGCAATCCTCCGGCAACACGTTGCGTTCTTTGTCCAACTGGCTAGCCCACGTGCCTGCGACATAGTTTGACCACAAGACGACCAACGCTAAAGTAAAGCCTTTCTCGTCGGCAATTTTACAAAGACGCTGAGCCCGTTCGAAATAGGCATCCTCCCAAACAGTAAAATCAAAGACGCCCGCATCAAGAGGAAACGGCAAGCAGTCAAATTGACCACGGCTGCGATCCCATTGCGGTAACACATTGATTTGAAGGGTATTGAAGCCCTGCTCTTTGCGTTTGTCTAAGTAAGTGATCCAGTCATTTTCTTGAATACTAGTAAAGGCACTCCAACAAGTGTCAGCTAAATAAAAGAAATGCTGTCCGTCTCGCAATAAGGTGCGTTTGTTTTGGCTTACGGTGATTTTCACAGTGGTGCTCTCCTTTCATCGGCACAAGTTGTGCACCGACGGTTTTTTAATCAATATAACTACTGAGCCAGCCTTCGCACAGCTCAAACCATTTAGCGACATGGGCATTGTGGTGACTTGGCTTGCGTGCCGTTGTTCGATCCGCTAATGCCAGTCCGTGTTCGCCTTTTTCAAAAATATGCAGTTCGAATGGAATCTCGGCTTCTCTTAATTTGACCGCCAGCTTCAACGAGTGCGCCACATCGACTAAGACGTCTTCCGTCGTATGCCAGAGAAACATCGGAGGTGTCCACTGATCGACATGATGCAAAATGTTCATGGATTGAATGGCTTCTTCCGTCGGTTGTTTACTCCCAAAAAAGCGTTCGTTGGCAGTTAAAGGTTTTTCGATCAGACTAGCAGCAAAGCCTAGCTCATCGATTGGGAAGGCATGCTCTTGATAAACCAATGGGTAGCCGGCGATCGCCAAATTCACTTTCAGTAAGTCACTGCTAACGCCCAACGCTTCTGCCAGCTCAGCATCGTGCCAGCGCGTCGCTAACTGCAACGCTAGATGTCCGCCTGCTGAAAAACCGCAAACGATGATTTGCTCCTCATCCACCAACCATTCTTGAGCATGCGCACGAATGGTTTTGACGGTTTGGGCGGCTTCCATCAAGGCATTGTGGGGAACGTTTTTCACTTGGTCACCGGTGGTGTACCATAAAACAACACTATTTAGCCCGATACTATTGAATTTCAAGGCAATGACTTCCGCCTCTCGATCACTGGTAAATGCGTAGCCGCCGCCTGGACAGACGATCACTAGCGGTCGTTTCTTGCCGACATTGTACTCTTTGGATTGGTGCAATAAATAGGTATCCACGTAAGCCGTTTGATTCAATTGGATTCGTTGGGTCTCCATATAGTTCCTCCTTTATCCTTCACTAAAAGCAGCTGATTTCTCAATGAACCGTTTCCATTTTTCATATTTCAAACGGATCACGGCCTGTTCGGCTTGCGGAACGATCGTGGTTTGCTGAATAGCTGGTTCATTCATGGTTGGATTGGCAACAAGCATTGTGCCGATGGCTGAAAATTCTTCGACTTCGCTGACGATGACGGGTTTATTGATCAAAGTCGCCAATAAGCTCATCAAGGCGCGGTTTTTCGAAACACCGCCATCGATCATTACCTGATTGATCAGTCGTTCAGCGACTTCTTCCATCACATCGATCACTGCTTTGATTTGAAAAATGATGCTTTCTAAAACGGCTTTCAACAGCTCATGAGTCGTCGTCGTGCGTTTCATGCCGACAAAGCTGGCAGTCATCGTATTATCCCAAAAAGGGGCACCCATTCCTTGCAATGCTGGGATAAAATAGATGTCTTCTTGACTGTCATTGGTCAGCACTTCTTGACAAATCTCAGCTACATCTGGCAGCGGAGCCACTTGCTCACTGAACCAGTTGATGGCGTCACCACAGGAACGGATGATGCCTTCTAGCGCAAACGCTGTTTCCTGGCTAGTTTGCCAGCCGACCGTCGTCAAAATGCGGCGATCTCGCAACGTCTGCTCCTGCTGCACTTGCATCATGATCGAACAACCGGTACCCATCGTGATTTTTACATCCCCAAGGCTTTGACAACCTTCCCCGAATAATGCCGCTTGTGAATCGGCTAAGATTCCTTTGATAGGGATTCCGTGATAGTTACCGAAAACCGTATCAGCAGGTTTGATCGCTGGCAAGTCTGCTAAATGGATGCCAAAAAGTTTGACGAGTTCTGCATCCCAACGGCCCTCTTCAATATTGTAAAACAATGTTCGGCAAGCGTTGCTGGCTTCTGTCGCAAATACCTTCCCTTGCGTTAAATTCCACAACAGCCAGCTGTCCATCGTACCGATCGCCAACTCGCCAGTTCCCGACTTTTCCTTGATAGCCGATAATTCTTGTGCCAGCCATTTCACTTTGGTGCCAGAAAAATACGGGTCTAAGCGTAAACCGGTCTTTTGATTGATCGTCCTTTCCCAGCCTTGTGCCGTCAATTCTTCACAAATCGCGGCGCTGCGGTTGCATTGCCACACGATCGCATTGTACAAGGGATTACCAGTCAATCGGTCCCATGCAACGATCGTTTCTCGCTGATTGGTCAAGGACAAGGAAACGATTTGACCTGCAGTGATCGCTTGTTCTTGAAACACTTGTGCCAGCAATTCTTGGACATTTTGCCAAATCTCGAGGGGATCATGTTCGACCCACCCGACTTTTGGATAAATTTGGCGATGTTTTTTATCGTAACGCTGCAGGATTTTCCCTTCTTGAAACAGTAAGAGCTTGGTACCGGATGTACTCTGATCTAAAACCAGCTGATAGTTCTTGTCCATCTTAAGCTCCTAGAAACGCAACCGCTGTTTTCGCTATGGAGGCACCGTCTAAGCCATAATGGGCAAACAGTTCTGACGAAGAACCAGTAATCAAGGCTTCATCCGGAAAAGCAATGATTTTTTGTCGAATGTCCGTTTCTTCTGTCAGTGTTTCCGCCACGGCAGCTCCTAAGCCGTTGTATTGGCTGTGTTCTTCCACAGTGATCACGGTGCCTGTTTCTTTCGCCACTCGTTTGACCGTTTCTGAATCAAAGGGCTTCAAGGAATGAACATTTAAAACGGTAGCAGTGATGCCTTGTTTTTCCAATAGCTCCGCAGCATCCAACGCTTGGCGCACGGTTTCGCCAGTGGCGAGCAATGCGACATCTTGACCGCTTCTCAGCTTAATGGCTTTGCCGATCTCAAAAGGATAATCTGCAGAATCATAACAATCTTCAACAGGATTGCGACCGAGACGGATATAGGCTGGTTCATTTGATGCCGCTAAGGCTTTAAACATTTGGATCGTTTCAAAGCGATCTGCTGGCAACAGCACTTGCAAATTAGGGATCGCTCGTGCCACTGCGATGTCTTGCAAGGAATGATGACTCATGCCTAATGCCCCATAACTGACACCGCCGCTGATGCCTACGAGTTTGACATTCTTATTCGAATACGCGACATCGACTTTGATCTGCTCGATACTGCGCATGCTGAGAAAACAAGCTGGAGATGCAACGAAAGGGCGTTTGCCCATATGGGCTAAGCCAGCCGCAATACTGACGATGTTTTGCTCTGCGATCCCTACTTCCACCAATTGTGTCGGTAATTCCTTGGCAAAAGGTGCTAACGAAGCGGAACCACGAGAATCACTGGTCAACACCGTGATCGCAGGATTCTTTTTTCCTTCTTCAATCAATACGTCGCACATTGCTTGGCGATTGGCAATATTATTTTTTCCCATGAGTCAAAACCTCCATTTGCTGATCAAGTTCGGCAATGGCTTGTGCAAGCTCTTCTGCCGTTGGCACTTTATGATGCCATTGCGCTTGATTTTCGGCTGCAGAATAGCCTTTGCCTTTGATGGTTTTGGCAATGATCAGCTTCGGTTGATTGGGCTGATGCGGTTTTTCTAATGCAGCCACCAAGGCAGCCATATCATTGCCATCAACGATATGCACATCCCAACCAAAGGCACGCCATTTTTCATCTAGCGGCTCCACTGCCATCACATCTTCCGAGGCTCCAGTGATCTGCAAGCCGTTGCGATCAATGATGGCGGTCAAATTGTCCAGCTGGTAGTTGGCAGCCGCCATGGCTCCTTCCCATACCGAGCCTTCTGCTAATTCGCCATCTCCCAACAACGTATAGGTTTGATACGTGCGGTGATCCAGTTTGCCTGCCAAAGCGATCCCTACTGCGACAGGTAAGCCGTGACCTAGTGAACCAGTATTCATCTCAACACCAGCTACTTTATTGTTTGGATGACCGATCAGTCTTGAACCAAATTGCGAAAAGGTGGCTAATTCTTCTTTCGGCAAAAAACCTTTGTCCGCTAAAACGGCCCATAATACTTCTGCCGCATGTCCTTTACTTTGGATATACTGGTCACGATCTTGCTTTTGAGGATCTTTCGCATCGACATTCATTATCCGATAATACAAGGCCACTAAAATATCGGTACAAGAAAGATCCGAACCAGTATGACCCGTTTTTGCTTGATAGATCAGCTCTAACACGGATTTTCGAATCGTTAAAGCCTTCATCTCCAGCTCGTTTATTTCCATGATTGATCCCCTCTCAAGTATGCTTTGACGTCTTCTTCGATTGGATCATAAAAATCTGGCTGCACGCCGATGTATTTGCACGCTTCGTACAAGATCGGCACCACATTTTTTCTGACCGCCGCAACATGATGAATATAAGGGCCCTCAACGAGTTTGAATTCCAAGCGATTCAAATTCGCAAATTCCAGATAGAGATAGGTCCCTTGATTGTATGGGCCATCGATCCCTTTACCAGTACCCATCAGTAGGGAGTACTCGCCGTTGTCCCCATCAAAGCGACACAGCGTATACTCGTCTTTGATTGCCCGAAAAGCGACTGATCCTGGATAGTCAAAAACAAAATGTCGTTGCGGCAAGATCGGTTTGGTCTCTGCGGTGGAATAAGCAAAAACTCCTAAGTGCTGCAACAATTCGCCATTCTCGTTTTCTGGATGGCGGCAGTTGACATCCGCAAAGATCGCACGGTGTTCCCCCAACGAAGCGGCTTCGACCAACAGTTCCGAGATCGCCCCATGGACATCCGTCTCACAGACAAAAGGCAAGCCTTCTTCTTGTAGCAGCGACAAGGAGGCATACGGTAAAATACCGATTTCGTCTTGTAAGGCCGTCCAACACTGGATGACTCCTGCATTGCAGCCGTAGCTTTCACATAAGTTTTGCAAAGCCACTTTAAGGGCTGCCACCATCTCCAAATCTTTCGCCGAAATTTGGACTTCCGTATTGGTTTCAAAATAATCAATGACTGCTTGCACTTTATCTGGCTGCTGTTCTTTGACTTTCTTGATTTCTTGCACTACTTCTTGGATCGGTACTGGCGAAAGCGAAATATTGAAACGCTCCAATAGTTCGCCTTCGTTGCAGATCACGGTCCAAAAATCAAAGGGGCGTGGGCCAACTTGCAAGATTCGTGTTTGTTTGAAGGTCTTGACGACATTGCAGACTTTGATAAAGTCTTGCAAGCCGCGGGCAAATTCTGGTGAATCAATATCAGAATTTTTGACATAGGTGAAAGGTACCTTGAAACGGCGCAAGACTTTCCCAATAGCGAAAAGACCGCATTGCGTATCCCGCAAACGTGAACCGTCGGCGGCTGGCGTCTCATCTTTAGGTCCCCACAGTAAGACGGGGACATCTAGTTTTTTGGCTAAACGAGCACAGGCATATTCCGTACCAAAGTTTTCATTGGCTAGAAAAAGACCGTCGATTTTTGCTGCTTTGAATTTTTCGGCGATTTTTTCAACCCCTTCATCATCGTATAGTAAGCCGTCTTCATTGATATCTAAAATATCTACATAATCAATGGCGAGTTCGTCCATTTTTTGTCGTGTCAGATTGGCGTACTCAATGGCTGCTTCTGCACTAAACAAATTTCTTCTAGTCGGGGCGAACCCGATGGTTACTTTATCCATAAAACCACCCTTTGCGTTTTAGTATATTTAGCTAAATTTTTATTTCTTCGACGATTCGTGCTACATTTTTGCTCAGAAATTCCTCATCCGTCAGTAAAACGATTTTTTTATCAGGAAAGGCTGCTGCGACTTTCGCTTGATTGAAGCGGGTTTGAGGAGCTAAAATCAAAAAATCATAGTCATTCCCCACCATAAATATTTCTGAAAAAGGCGCGGAATTGACTTGGTAATGCTGATCATCCGCTAGTTGTTCTTTGAGCGCTTTGACGAGCAGTGCACTGGAGAGCCCAGTGGCACAAAAAAGACCGATCTGTGTCATCTATTCACTTCCTCAAAATGTAATCCCTTACTTTTTACACCTTAAATATAGCACAAGCTAAATATTTTGCAATAGTTTTAGATAAATATTTTTGTTAAATAACTAAAGAAGGGCAAAACGCTTGCTAAACGTTTTGTCCTTCTTCTTATTTTTCATATTATTTTTATTCTTAATTGATGCTTTCGCGTTCGACGATCGTCGTGGCGACCAGCATTTTCAGATGGTTTTCATCTTCACTCGTGATTTTCTCGATCAAGCGTCGCACGGCTTGGCGACCAAGGTACACTTTATCTACTTTGACGGTGGTCAGTGGTGGGTTGCAAAATTCCGCCAAAGGAATATCATCGAACCCAACAATGGTCAACGGATGATCGGGAAACACTTCGCGAATGGCTTTCATGGCACCGATGGCGATATTGTCATTGACCGCAAAAAAAGCGCTTGGCAACGGTCGCTGATCGGCACGCAAGGATTCCAAATAGACCTTCATGTCTTGATAGGAGCCTTCCAAGGTGGGTTCTACTAAGGCTTCCGTCTCTTCATAATGGATCAGATCATGCTCTTGGATCGCTTGGATGAACCCTTGCTTGCGTTCCCGAAAGTTGTTGATTTGAAAGGTTGAATTGATGATGCCGATGTCACGGTGGCCTTTTTCGATCATCTTTTCAACGATCTCATAGGCACTGTCACGATTATTGATGGCGACAAAATCAAAGTCCTGCGAATTAAACACCGTATCTAAAATCACTAACGGTACTTCCAAATGGCGAAAGACTGCTAAATCTTGTTTTTCCAATTCCGTTCCTAGCAATAGCAAACCATCTGCTAACTCTGGACGGATCTTTTCGATCGGGTCTTCTTCTGGTGCCAGTGTGATATGGGAAATGACCAGTTCATAGCCTAACGCACTGCACTCCATTTCGATTCCTCGGATCAATTCAGAAAAGAAAGGCGTATCCCCTACGACATTTCCTTGTTTGTTCATTATGACAAATTTGATTTTTTGGCTTTCCGTTTTTTTAATTTCTCGCTGATCAAAATACCCCATCTCACGAGCGATCTTCAAGATCGCTTGCCGTTTTTGTTCACTGATCCCCTTCCGATTGTTGATCGCATTAGAGACTGTTCCGCTGGAAACGCCAGCTTTTCGGGCAATATCAGAGATCACAACTTTCATTTGCTCACCGCTTTCTGCTTCTCATTCTGTTAAAAGTATAGCAAAAGAATTGTTTTTTTACTACCAAAAAAGCTAAAACAAACTAAAATTTTTAGTTTGTTTTAGCTTCTACTTTGATTAGTTACTTTGTTCCGCCAAAATGCTGAAGGACAATGGGTCGATGGTTATCCTTGGCGCTGCTACGCCGCGAGAAGCGATCCCAGCTCCTTTGGGGTCAGCAACGAGGTGCCATGTGACATTTTCTGTTGTCGTCGGTAAGTCAAAGGACCAGCTTTCTTCCGTGCTGTTGAATAAAACGAACAAGGAACGCCATGGATGCTGTTCGTCACGATTGGGTACTTGATACGCCAAGCGATTTTCATCCTTTGTCTCATAAAAGACCATGCTTTCAGCCGTTTGGGTCGTGGCATCTCTCAATGGTGCATAGGACTGCCGCAATGCCCACAAGCCCCGATACAGCTCGCGCAATTCTTTGAAGGTTTTGGCACGTGCCCAATCCAGCTGATTGACTGTCAGTGGCGAACGGAAGGAATTTTCATCGCCTTCTTTGGTACGGCCAAATTCTTCCCCAGCTTGGGTCAGCACGGCTCCTTGGCTAGTAAACAAAATGGCTGCTGCTAGTTTGTTACGGGCTAAAAGCTCAGGATCAAAATCATAATTTCTTTCCTTCGCTGAAGCCTGCATGGTTGCCACCAGTTTGTCCCATAAGGTCAAATTATCATGGACTGACGCATAGGCGATCACTTGGCGGGGTGATTTTGCCCAGCGCTCGGCGCCTTCTTGCCCAGCAACTTTCGTATTTCCTTGAATCGCCGTTGCCAAATTTTCCGCATAAAAGGTTTGCTTGACTTGCGGTTGACCATTCATTCCTTGAATAAACGCGCCGTCTGTTTCTTCAAAGACATCGCCTTTGATACTGTCTCTTAAATCATTGCTAAAAACCGCAACGCCTTCTGACAGTGCCCAAACATTGCTTTTATTCGCTGGGATATTCGGCTGAATAATTTGATTGCTGCCGGCATCCCATGGCTCGCCGTATAGAATCACATGGCTGAAGCCGGCATCATCTAGGCGTTGCCGCAACTGGTTCATGGTTTCCACATCGATCAAGCCCATCAAATCAAAACGAAAGCCGTCGATTTTGTATTCTTGCGCCCAATATAAAACCGAATCAATGATAAATTTGCGCATCATTTTCCGTTCAGAAGCCACTTCATTGCCGCAAGCAGAACCGTCCGCAAAATTCCCCGCATCATCTTGGCGGTAGTAATAATCAGGCACCGTCAAATTAAACCATGATTCTTCTGTGATCGCAGTGTGATTGAAGACCACATCCATCACAACGCCGATGGCTTCTTCATGCAACGATTGGATCATTTGCTTGCATTCACGAATCCGCGCCTTGGGATCACTAGGATCAGAAGCGTATCGTCCTTCAGGTACATTGTAATTTTTCGGATCATAGCCCCAGTTGTAGGCAGAAGAAGTTTCATCATTGTCAAAATCGAAGATCGGCAGCAGATGAACATAATTGATCCCCAGCTCTTTTAAATAAGCCATGCCAGTTGGTTGACTTTCATCTCCCACCAGATGGGTCTTTTTTTCAGTGAAGGCTAAATATTTTCCGCGATTTTCTGGTGAAATCCCGCTGTTTTCGGCGCCGCTGAAATCTTCGACATGCAATTCCCAAATATAGGCATCTGTGATCGATTGCTGACCGACGCCGTGAGTCTCCTGCCAGCCTTCAGGATCTGTTTCCTTTAAATCAATGATGGCCCCACGGTTCCCGTTGATCCCTACTGCCTTGGCATAAAGATCCACCGCTTCGACTTTTTGACCGTCTCGTTGAAATTCAAACGTATAAAACAGCTCTTTGACGGTTTCTTCCGTCGTGACTTGCCAACAGTTGTCTTCTTGGACCATTGGCAGCGTCAGCAGGCGATCGTCAGCCCCAGCGACACCGCTTTGATAAATCAATACTGAAACGGCCTCTGCTTCTGGTGACCAGCATTTGAACGTGGTTTGCTGTCCTTGAAAAGTCACACCAAGATCATTCCCGTGATACGTATGTTCTTCTAAAAAACCGATCCTGCGATCGATCGCAATCTTTTTTTCTCCATACTGCGTGTTTTGTCCCATCAAAATTCCTCCATTCAATGTTGCTAACTATAAAACCCAGTTACTTTTCTGCTATTTCTACCTTCTCATATTTCTTGAAAATTGCCAACAATAACTGACAGCGTACATACAAAAAACAGCTAAGACCAAAAAAGCAGGCAATGTACATGCTGAAAACCAGCGCATAGGGTGAAAGAAGCATGATGACAATAGGGGCTGCAGTCAGAAGATGAAGACTAAGCATTTTAAAAGGGTGCTTTGCGGCGACTTTGATGCTGTTCAAAAGGATCGTTTTGATTCCGCTATCGTAACGTGCGAGTAAGAAAAACGAAACTTGGAAAAACTGAAGCCACATGAACGTACAAATTACTAAGCCTACGGTAAAAAGATCAGGCGTCCCTTTTAGTTGGAAATAATACAACCAATCAGCAGTCAAAAGCCACAAAGAAAAAAGTAGACTAAGCCAGATGAGAGTGCTCTTTCGAAAGCTTTGACAAAAGGTCGACCAAAACTGCTGAACAACAGCCGGTGCTTTTCCTTCTATCAGGTCAGTCGCCACTTTTGAGCCCGCAGTAATGGCTGCACCGATCGTGAAGAGCGGCAAACTAAAAAACAAGAGTAGTACATTTAATAGGAGCAACTGGCTGAATTTCCAAGCGATTCGTGCGAAGAAGTTTTCTGAATGAAAAAAGTGTATCATGTGGGTTTACTCCTTTACTGATCCGACAACGATTCCTTGAACGAAATATTTTTGTAGAAGCGGATAAATAATCAATAACGGCACCACTGCCACCACGATCTTCGCTGCATTCAAGTTTCGATCAGAGACCGCTAGTAGACTTTGTAGCTGCTCGGAAGTCAAATTTCCGGCTTGTTGCATTGTTTCAGCAATGTTGACTGATAGTGTTTGGATATAGGTCATTAAAGGATAGTTTTCAGTCTTGGTCATATAGATCAGTCCACTGAAAAAATCATTCCAACTGCCGACAATACTGAATAGAGAAACGGTTGCCAAACAAGGCAATGACATTGGGATATAGATTCGTCCCAAAATCTGCAGCGGGTTGGCACCATCGATCCGAGCAGATTCTTCCAATGATTTGGGGATTCCCCGAAAGAAATTCATCACCAAGATCACACTGCCGATAGGGACTGCACTAGGTAAAATCAGGGACCAAATCGTATTCAATAACCCTAGATTGCGAACGACTAAATACGTTGGGATCATGCCGCCGCTGAATAGCATAGCAAAAACCATCACGCCCATGAATAATTTTCTCGTTCGAAATACTTTTTTTGATTTAGACAGCGGGTAAGCCATCGTTACGATCATCAAGAGGTTCAACAGCAACGAAACGATCACACGAATGACCGAGATCCCAAAGGAACGCCAAAACTGCTGATCGCTCATGATGCGCTCATAAGCCGCTAAGGTCAGATCCACTGGCCATAGCCCCACAGCATTTGCCGCGACCGCACTGCTGCTGCTTAAAGAAAGTGCCACGACATTCAACATCGGTACTAAACAAGAAAGAGCTAAAACAATGACGATCAAATAAATTACTGCATGCCGTATACTAAATTTTTCTTTCATCTCTTTTTTCCTTTCCTTAAAACATCACTCTGTCAGTCTTCTTCTCCGCAATTTTGTTGGAAGACCAAATCAAGAATAGACCGATCACCGATTTGACCAGACCAACGGCAGTCCCTAAGCTGTAGTCTCGACCGATCAGACCGATTCGGTAGACATAGGTATCGATAATATCACCGCTTTGATACACAACCGGAGAATACAGGTTATAAATTTGGTCGAAGCCGGCATTTAAGATATTAGGCAGCGACAAAATCGTCATCAGCAAAATAAAAGGCATCATCCCCGGCAGGGTTACGTGCCAGACTTTTTTTGACCAAGAAGCACCATCCATCGTTGCTGCTTCATATAACCCTGGATCAATCGAGGTAATGGCAGCAAGGTACACGATCGAACTGTAACCGAAACTTTTCCAAACATCGGTCCCGATCAGCAAACGCGGAAATAGCTGATTACTACCCAAAAAGTTTAATGGTTCTACACCAAAGTTTTGTAAAATCTGATTCACCGTTCCATCAAGGCTGAATAAATTGACCACTACTGAAGCCAGTATGACCCATGAAAGAAAATGGGGCAAATAAACGATGGTCTGAATGGAGCGTTTCATCCACTTTACACGTACTTCATTTAATAGAATCGCAAAAAGAATCGGTACGATCGTATTAAAGATAATTTTCCAAAAAGCGATAAAAATCGTGTTTTTAGTCACTAAGAAAATATCCGGTAAACTGAACAAATAGCGAAAGTGCTCGAATCCCACAAATTCAGAACCTAATACACCTTTCGCTGGCACATAATCTTGAAATGCCATCAACAGCCCAAACATAGGACCATAAGAAAAAATCAAAATAAAAATGATGCCTGGTAAAATCATCCCTAAAAAGAAAAGCTGGTCTCGAGAAAACCACTTTTTCTTTTCTTTTTTGCTTTCTTTTTCAACAGAAAGTTCCATTTACTTACTCCTCCATAAAATTTTTGCCTCACCAGCCGCTTGATGAAAAAATTCGAACAAAGAAAAGGCACCTGCAGTCGATTTCCCTGCATACAACCTTGCTTTTCTTTGTTCGAAAGACGAGTGTCAGAACCGCTGGAGTGGCCGCTTAATTATCTGCTCGCTGATCTACTACTTCTTGCATTTCTTCAAGTATGGCTGTTCCACCTTGGCTATTCCAGGTTTCAACATAGTTATCGAAGTTTTCCAGGGGTTCTTCTCCAGTGATAAACTTAATGAAGGTCTCTTCCTCCAGTTTCCCTACTTGTGCCCGTTTCGTTCATTGGCTTTGATCGAATCAAAACGCGGTGGTTTCACTTCATTCAAGCGTCCTTGCTCTCTGATACCGCCCATCACATTATTGACGGCTAAATAGCGGGAAGCATAGCGGGTCCAGTCCACCGGATCGGTTTCTTCAGGGCTATCCAGATATTGCTTGATTTTTTCGGCATTTTCTTTGATGAAGAAGTTAGAGATATCATCGATAGATGTTTCACCAACCGCCGCCTTGGAAGCTTCTACAGCATCATCAATCTCACTATAGGCTTTTAAGAAAACAACATTCCATGGACGAACCGTCCCATCGACATCCACTTTCGCATAGTCATAAATTTCCGGAAACTCGGTTTCAATATCTTCCGAGTTGGCAACTTCACCATAAATCAGATTGATCATCTCCATGATTTTTTCCGGCTCAGAAAAACCTTTGCGTACCACGATGTATTGCCCAGTACCGCGGTTAGCCACGGCATTGACCCCGCCATCGCCGTTAGCATTTTCAAGGGCATAAGGAACAAATTCAGCATTCGGATCATTTTGTTTAGCTTGTACTAACCCCCAGTCAGGCATGTGCCAAGGACCAAAAGCGATGCCCGTTTCCCCATTAACCATCATGGCATGGATATCGTCATACGTCCGGGTACCAAATTGCGGATCCATGAACCCTTCATCTTGCCATTCCTTCAGCAGCGTTAGTGCTTCTTTCATTTCTGGCGTATTGGATCCATAAAACATCTGTCCATTCTCATCTTGGAGATACGATTTTGGGTAGGCTCCAAACGCATTCATAATGGCTGTCCCTGTATATGCCGTGCCGCCATGATTTGGCGAGGACAACCAGAAGGCCAATGGCAAACCAACCGCTTTTCCGGTGTTGGCTAAATCATTTTCTTGAAAAGCAATCGCTGTTTCCTTCAACTCATCCAATGTAATTGAGCGATTGCCATCTTTATCCAGTTCAATACCCAGCTCATCTAGCCAGTCCTGGCGCAACCAGACAAGATTGGGCCCGAAGTCATCGCTAGTAGATGGGATCGCCATCAAGCGATCATCAAACGTAGCTGCTTCTAACTGAATCCCATCAAACGAATCATAGATGTCTTTTAGAAAATCGTCGGCATGCTCCTCAAATACTTCGGTCAAGTCTTCCACTAAATCATTGTTAACTAATTCTTCCAATTCATCTCTTGATCCGACGATCATTGTATCCGGTAGTTCCCCTGAAGCGATCGCTAGCGATACTTGCCGATCGTAATCTTCCCCGTGGGCTTCAAAGGCACTCTCCAGTTCGATGCCCAAGCGTTCTTGAATCAATCGAGTATACGCGTTGTTGCTGTAAGAGTCCCCCTCCGGCAGTTTTGAGTTCGGTGCGGTTTGGCGTCCGATCGTAATCACGGTATCCCCATTTTCATTGGTCTTTGCTTCTTCTGAACTGCATCCTGTCATAATAAGTGCTGAAGCCATGGCTGTTAAAATTGCTGTTCCCCGCCTGAATTTCATTGTTTTCCTCCTCAAACTTTTTTGATATCCTTATTATACGCAATCGCTTCCATAGAAAATATAGCACTTTTTTCAGATTTATAGCACGATTTCCAGAAAATAAAACGTTTACAAATTTGTTCTGTTGCTTTTTTTGTTTATCGCTTACTATAGAAAGAAGAAGCGACTGTGTAATTTTCTCTATACGAAAGGACGGCGAAAACCATGTACCGACTGCTGCTTGCTGATGACAGCTACGATCAAAGAGAAGTGATCAAATACTTCTTGAGTCAGCATGAAAAAGAATGGCGGATCGAAGAAGCCAAAAATGGCC
This sequence comes from Enterococcus sp. 5B3_DIV0040, assembly GCF_002140755.1. Lineage (NCBI taxonomy): Bacteria > Bacillati > Bacillota > Bacilli > Lactobacillales > Enterococcaceae > Enterococcus > Enterococcus sp. 5B3_DIV0040. The sequence goes on along the minus strand of NZ_NGLC01000002.1, from coordinate 353,066 downwards.
GCGAAGCCTGGCAACTTTTTCAGAAACAGCCCTTTGACTTGATAATTACCGACGTAAAGATGCCCTTTATGGATGGACATGCCCTCGTAGCGAGAATCAAAGAAGCAGTTCCTGAAATTCCTGTGATGTTTATCAGCGGCTTTGAAGATTTTCATTATGTAAAAAAAGCCATACAGTTACAAGCGGTTGACTACCTCTTAAAACCAATCGACCCTGATGATTTTTATGAACAAATAAATAAAATCATTCTTTTTATCGATCAACAAAAGCAGCGCTCTTACACAAAAACAATCGCACAAACCCATTATTTGAAAGAGATTTTGAGTAAACTTTTTTATGGCTATCCTTGGCATTCACTACCGAAGGAAGAGCAATCGGTTGCACAAGATTTTTTTAAGACTCATCCCTCTTTTTTTCTCGTTACTTGGCCGCTGGATTCTTGGAATGCGCCGGATTTCGTCCCTTCACTGTCTGCTGCATTTCCTGAAATGTTCAGTTTATTTTTAGCTCCAGCACAACTGCTCTTTTTTAACGAACCTTTGCCAAAAAGGGAAATCGAGGAGCGAAAAAACAACTTGACTACCTATTTTTCCGAGCAGTTTCAGCAAAAAATAACACTTTTTGACAGCGGACCAGTTCCCCACCATTCAGGAATGTACGGCACCTATCATGACTTACTGAAGACCAGTCAGCGGTCTTTTTATCAGCAAAACAAAGGGAAAATCTGCCAGCTGCTTCCGGGAGATCACTACATCGTCAAGAAAGCTCTTTTTGAAAAAACCATTTCGTATGTGAATCAATACGAAAGTAAAAAAGCACACGCGCTTGTGAAAACAGTTTTCGACTGCTTTGAAACAAATGGACGTGAGGAACCAACCAATACCAAATTTTATTTTGCGACCTTTTATCAAACCATCATCGATCAGTGCACGATCGCCTTTGATGCGGAGCATGGCGCTAATCAGATCGGAAAAATACTGGAAGCGCCAAGTCTACAATTAATTGCGGATATTTTTGATGCCCTCTTCCGTTATATCCATGATGCACTGCTTCAAATCAACGGGAGTCAGTCAAATGACTATGTGCGCCAAGTAAAATCCTATATATTCGCTCATTTTCACCAAGAGTTGAGCTTGGAGCGCTTAGCAAAGGAAGTCAATATCAATCCTAACTACCTAAGCGAATTATTCAGTACTTCTGAAGGCATGGGTATCACCAAATACATCAAGTCTTACCGTATCAAACAGGCTCAGAAGCGTTTAAAGAACTCGAACTGCAGCATTCGAACTATCTCCAAACAAGTTGGCTTTAATCATTATTCCTATTTTTGCAAAACGTTCCGAGAAATTGTCGGAATGACGCCGGATGCCTATAGAAAGAGAGGTCCCTCTTGTTAAGAAAAGTCCACGATTGTTTTAAAAATTTTCGCTTTCAAAAAAAGATCGCCCTTATTTCGATTCTTTCAAGCATTGTTCCTCTGATCGTTTTGACCTTTGTCGGGGTGTCTATCATCCGAGCCTTTATCCAACAGCAGGAAAAAAGTGCTTACTCCGATAATCTCAAAAGTATCAGCTATCAGTTAGAAAGCAAGATCCATACCTATCGGGACAGCCTGCTTTTCTTAGCCAACAATACCGCCTTGACGCAAGAACTTTCTAGTCAACGCTTCTCAAACTTTGATCAATACAATCTCTTTCAAAATACGATCTTGCCTTTGTTTCACAGTGTTCGTTTTCCGCAAGCAGATATCAAAGGCATCACGCTATACACCACGATCGATCTTTATGATCATGGGCAATATGTCAAAAAAATCACTGCTGACACGGCGCTGCCTTTTCTCAAAGAGAAACCCTCGACTGAAATTCGCACGTATTTTGACAAAGAACGGGAGGAACTTTCTTTTTATACCAACCTTTTTTTAAAAGGCCATACCGCAGATTCCCTAAACTACATCGTTTTGACCATCGATCGAGCAGCATTGTTCACGAATCTTGATGCAGTCACTGAGGAACCTTACGATTTGACGATCCAGTCAGAGACCGGGCAGACGCTTTACCGCATTGATTATTTGACGAAGCAGCAGCGTACTCAAAAACAGTGGTTGGTTGGAAGCGCAGTTATTGAAGAAGCCCCTGTACTGCTGGATAATCATTGGCAAATCGTTTTTGTTAAAACCGCACAGTCATTTTTCAGCAGTCTACTGTATCTAGTTGGTGCGGCACTCATTATCTTTGGTTTTGTATTAGTGATATTGGTTTTATCCAGCTGGTGGCTAGCAAAAACAGTGGTACAGCCGATCAATTCTTTGGCCCAGCAAATGGCTTCTTTATCAATGGATCAATTCAAAATCGAGCATAGTTATTCTTCAGAAGATGAAGTTGGACAGTTATACACCAATTTTCAAAAAATGCTAGATAAAATCGCTGAGCTGATCAATGAAGTATATGAAGCCGAACTGAAACAAAAAGAATACGAATTGCGGGTTCTGCAAGCCCAGATCAATCCGCATTTCTTTTATAATTCCTTAGCATTGATCAGCAATACTGCCACACTAAACGGCAATCACGAAATCCGTGAGATGGCTCAGCTGCTGTCTCGATTCTACCGTCTCAGCCTAAACCAAGGATCCAATCGGTTATCTGTCAGCAAAGAACTCGATCTGACGATCACCTATGCTAAAATTCAGCAAAAAATGCATCACCATTCCTTTGATTTAGTCCTCGAAATTGACTCAAATATCGATGAATATCCGATGATCAATCTACTCTTGCAGCCGTTTGTCGAAAATGCCGTCTTTCATGGGCTGGATCATATTGAAGATGACCGCAGAGGTGTATTGACGATCCGCTGCCTCAAAGAAGGACAATGGCTGCGGTTTGAGATTCAAGACAATGGTCCTGGAATTGATCCTGAACAGCTAAAACAACTGGAGCAACCTTCTGATCAACATTATGGTATCAACAATGTACGCCAGCGGCTAGTATTGTACTATGGCACGCAAGCTTCCTTAGCGATTCAATCAGTAAAAGGTGAAAAAACCACAATTGTTCTACTCATACCGCAAGACTTGCCTCCTCAAAAAAAACCGTTAGTGAAGAATGTTTGATCACTAACGGTTTTTTTGTGTCGAAATATTCAGATATTTATTTTAATGCTTGATTTCAAGTACCTATTCTTCTACAGCAAACGCACCAGCCTCTAACAATGCTTGCGGTCCCCGATCACGTGGCGCGCTTTCTGGTTCCTTTAACATTCGTTCCCAATACTCAATGGTATCTTTCATAAAATCATTCTTGCTGTCACTACACCCTTCACGAATAAACAGCAATACCAACCCACTAAAAAAGATCAAGGCTTCTTCATGATATTTTCTCAGATCGCTTTTATGCGCACATTGAAAAACAGCTGATTCAGCAATTGCTTCTTGAAAATAAGCAAAAGAACGCTCTTTTATGTAAGGACCACAGCCAATATCATTTAAAAAAAGTGCGAAAAAGAGGTTACGATTGCGGCTGGCAAATACGTAATAGTCCTGCCAAAAGCTGTATAAGGAATCGAGTGTCTCTTCTGACTCTTTTTTTGTTTCGTGAATGTCGCGAAACACATCATCAACCATCGCCTGTTTATAATTTTGCATGTTTGAAAAATTTAAATAGATCGGTTGGGTCGATGTTCGTGCATATTTAGCAATGTCGCGGACAGTGATTGGTCGATAAAGATATTCCACCAGATATTTTTTTAAGCAATTGATCAAATATTTTTTCGTAATCGTTGCTTTTCTCATAATACCCCTTCCTTTCTGGACGTCACCAATTCTTGCTGATGTTCGTCTCATTCACTTTGACTACTTGCAGCTTTTAGAAGCACAACCAACGCCCATTTTCTTACTGAAAGTAATCTTTATACTTCTACTTTAACAAAAAAGAGCACGTTAACCTATACTTTCCGCCGATTTTCTTAATTTTATTTTTTATTTTTGACCATTTTATTAAAGAAACTCTTGTTGTCTTATGGTGCTCAGACTTAAGGCTGATTTTGACTGGTGCTGCTTGTGGAATGATACTATGTAATGTATAGTATGAGTATGAACAGGAGGAGAGCCTTTGGATGCCCAATTAAAAAAAGGATTATTGGAAATTTGTGTGTTGGCTTATTTGCAGCATGGTGACTCTTATGGCTATGAATTAGTCAAAAACATATCTCCTTTACTGCCAATCTCAGAATCAACGCTCTATCCTATCTTGAAGCGCTTAGAAGCCAGCCGAGCGGTTGAGACTTATAATAAAAGCCATCAAGGACGGACCCGAAAATATTACCGCTTGTCCAAAATCGGAAAACAGCGGATCGACGATTTTTTAACCAACGACTGGCCCCAATTGACATTGATCCAGCGATTTATTAAAGGAGGAACATTAGATGAACAGAGTTGATTTTATCAAGGCATTGGCTGCGGAATTATCTGAAAAAGTCAGACCTAGCGAGATTCATCAGCTGATCAACTATTATGACGAGATGATCGAAGATTTGATGGAAGAAGGATACACCGAAGAAGAAGCCGTGGCACGCCTTGGCTCCCCAAAAGAACTGATCCAAGCAGTTACCGAAACGGAAGAGGTCGTAGTTGAGATTCCCCGCCGCTTTCATCCCTTCTTGCTCTTGATTTTAGTGCTGGGCTTCCCATTGTGGGGCAGCCTCTTGTTAAGTGCCGCTTTGCTGATCCTAAGCTTTTTAATAATCATCTGGTGTGTACCTTTCACCACTGGCATGATTGGTGTCACTACGTTTATCGGTGGGATCGCCAGCGTTGTCTTAAGTCCCATGCTGATGGCGGATGGTTTCTATCTCTTTTTAAGTCAGTTAGGCATGGGGATTTTCTTATTTGGTTTAGGGCTGCTTTGCCTGATCGCCACTTATAGTATGAGCCGACCTTTTTCACGTCTTACCCACTCCCTTGTCGTTTGGCCGAAATCATTTGTTCAAAACTATCGAAAGAAGGCAGTCCTATGATCAAAATCAATAAGCGCTTTTTCGTTTTTCTCAGTCTGTTGTTTATTATTCTCGGACTGGTCATCACCTTTATCGGTTTTTCAATGTCAGGCTACTCACCTGATGCCTACCATATTGAGCATCGTCGCTGGTATCAACTCGTTGGTTTCTATACGGAATGACAGACGGAAAATAATTATAAGTTGATTTTTTCGTCAGAAAAACTAGTAATTTGCATTAATTTCATGTATCGGTGAAAAAATTGAACTTCTCTTTTTGAGTGAACCATATTACTATATAGGTACATCCTGTATCCTATTTCATAGGGTAACCAAAAAAACCCATACCATCCTATGGGTTTTTTTGCTGTCTATAAAAGCAAAAAACGTGCTGCAAGTCCAGGTATCGCCAAGCTAGCTGTTTTAGCTAACCTTGGCAGAACCTGTCTGCAGTACGTTTTTTCTAATGATCGATTATTCCCCTAGTACTGGCTGTTCTTGCACAGTGCCAATAGGAAACAAGGCGCGAAACACTCGGCGAACGATTGGACCTGCAATGAACAATTGCAACGGCAATGCGACGATCACATTTTTCCCAATGTTGCTTAGCCAATTGACGAACACCGAGTGATCAGGGTTTGGGTGCATCAACGCACCAAAGAGTGACATACAGATCACCATGCCGGCGATCATCAATGAAGAAATCAACCCGATTTTTTTCCAAGTAGCTGATTGATGGTCCAAAAATCGAAACGCCAAACCTTTTGCCGGACCAGAAACAATGAACCAATCCAAAATAAAGGCGACACAAAGGGCTAATGGCAATTCATTCCACGCCAATTGGAATGCCAATGCCGAAACACCGACTTGAAACATGAGGTTATAAACACTCATAAAATACACCATGAAAATACACATAAGTGTCGTATAGATCAAACTTTCTTTTTTATTGATGGGCATGTAACAACTTCCTTTCTCTTTTTCGTACTCGACTATTCTAGCAGAAGAAAATTTTTCGTGTAAGTAAAAGTTTGAAAACTTTCAAAAAAGTTTTTTGCTATTTTTTTATCCACTTCTCTTGACACTTTCTTATGAAGTCAGTAGAATAGCGATAGAATAAATCGTACAGATAACAAGCGGGTTCGCTTGTCGAGAGAGAGGCGGTTTCTATGAGAATAGAAACGGTCTCTTTTTTTGCGAATTTTTAGAGGTGAGAATATGGAAAACAACAAAAAACTCGTGGGGGCGATCCTCGCAACCGGATTGATGTCATTTGCAGGTGTGCTGATTGAAACAGCCATGAATGTAACGTTTCCGACATTGATCGATCAATTTACGCTTTCAACATCCGATGTTCAATGGGTGACGACCATCTACTTACTGGTCATCTCCATCATTGTCCCAATATCGACCTACCTTTTGAAACGCTTCTCATTGAGAACCTTGTTTCTAGCTGCCAACGCCTTTTTCCTTGTTGGCTTGGTGATCGACTTTTTATCGCCGACGTTTGCCATTTTGCTGATTGGCCGCTTTTTCCAAGGTGCCAGCACAGGGATCGCACTGCCTTTGATGTTCCACATCATTTTGACTTACTCCCCCTTTGAAAAACGGGGAGCGGCAATCGGCTTAGGGAATTTGACCACTTCCATCGCTCCAGCGATCGGACCGACATATGGGGGCTTATTGACCGCCCATTGGTCTTGGAATGCGATCTTTCTTTTCTTGATCCCAGTCTTGCTGATCTCCCTAGTACTCGGCCTTTACTCGATCCCTAAAACGGCTGGGGCAAAAGACACTTCCCTGGATTTACTGAGTGTATTAGGAATCGTCTTGATGTTCAGCGGCTTCTTATTGTTCTTGAATCAAGTAGGCACCTTAGCGAGTCTACTGCCGCTGCTTTTCGGTTTCATTGGTGCTGGCTTGTTTTATCAACGCTCAAAAGGCCCGAACCCTTTGATTCGTTTGGCTGTTTTGAAAAACCGTAGCTTCAGTTTGTTTCTGTTTGGCTTTCTTGTTTGTCAGTTCCTTTTACTGGGCATTTCCTTTGTCTTGCCGAACTTTGTCCAACTCGTCTTGGGAAAAGATGCCTTTACTGCAGGATTAGTTATGCTTCCTGGGGCGGCGATCGGGGCGATCCTTGCGCCAATCTCTGGTCGGTTGCTGGATAAAGTTGGACCGAAAAAACCGATCCTGTCTGGTTTGACGTTGATTGCCATCGGTTGGCTTGCCTTAGCCCTCGTTTTGCGTTCGCCTTTCATTTGGAGCCTAGTTGCTGGACATGTCTTTTACATGATCGGGATCGGCTTAGCCTACAGCAATATGATGACCACCGGCTTAAACAAGCTGACTCCTGCGTTGTACGCGGACGGTAATGCGATCTTTAATACGCTGCAGCAATTTTCTGGTGCAGTGGCGACGGCTGTGGTGGCGACCATTATAAATTTGGCACAAAATGCGGCGACCGATTACACCCAAGGGACGGTCATCGGCTCTCAAATCGCCTTATTCTTTTTGTGGGCCTTAGTCTTACTGACTTTCCTATTAACGATCAACTACTTCCGCAAAAGCACCGACAAAAAAGCCGTCAGCTAACTGCGGCTTTACCCATTGAAAACCAAGAAAAAGCCGCTCTCCCTTGAGGGCGGCCATAAAAAAATCCGCTTCCGATCCCCCTTCTTAGTCAAAGGGTGCTCTCGGAAACGGATTATTTTTTTAGTTTAATTCAGCGGAACCAACCGCTGTTTTGGCTGTCACTGTGCCTGTGGTCGTCAATGAAAGCTGACGCACTTTTTCGGCATTCGTGATGACTGTTAAAACATCTGTCTGTTTGCCAGCTGCGGTCACTGCATCTAGATCCATCACTGCAATCTTCGTTTCTGGTGTGACCGTGTCACCTTCAGAAACAAGGACCTCAAATGGCGCACCTTTTAATTCCACAGTATCTAAGCCCATATGAACAAGAACTTCCGCGCCACCAGGCGTTAAAATCCCAATTGCATGCTTTGTTTCAAAAATGCTAGAGATCGTACCTGCAACAGGAGCATAAATCGTTCCATTCGTTGGCTGAACAGCAAAGCCGTCACCCATCATTTTTTGAGAAAAGACAGGATCAGAAACTTCAGTGATGGCAACTACTTTCCCATCAGCTGGAGCATAAAGGGTTTCCTCTGAAACTTGTGCCGCTTCTGGGGCTGCAGTTGTCGGTGCAGCCGTCGTTGGTGCAACAGCCGCTGCTGCAGCTGTATCAGCAGCCAATTGCGGTTCTAATTTATTTAAGAAGGTAACTTTTCTAAAGATGATGGTGCAAACAAACGTGATCGCAATCGTCACCGCCATTGAGATGAAGACCATTGGATAGTTTTCAATTTTAAATGATAAGAAGCCAGGTAGTCCCCCTACACCAATACCTAATGCACGGGTATTCGTTGCAGTGATCAGCATACCACCAAAGGCAGAACCTACCATTGCTGCGACAAATGGGTAAACATATTTCAAATTGATCCCGAACATCGCTGGTTCAGTAACCCCCATGTAAGCAGAAATCGTTGCTGGAACAGAGACTTGTTCTTCTTTTTTATTGCCACGGTGAAGGAACCAAATCGCCAATACTGCCGTACCTTGCGCAATATTTGACAGCATGATCATTGGCCAAAGGTTGGTTGTCCCAAAATCCGCTACTAATTGAGAGTCGATCGCTAGCGTTGTATGATGCAATCCGGTAATAACCAAAGGCGCATACAAGCCACCGAAAATGAAACCAAATAACCAGTTTAATGGTGAGGTCAAGCCAGCATTTACGACCCAAGAAATGCCTGATCCGATTTGCCAACCGATTGGACCTAACACCATGTGGGCTGCTAAAATAGTTGGCAGCAATGAGAACAATGGAACGAAGATCATTGAAACCGCTTCTGGAATCCATTTCCGGAAGAATCTTTCAAGATAAACCAATAAGAAACCTGCCAGCATTGCTGGGATCACTTGTGCTTGATACCCAATTTTATCAATAGTGAAGAACCCGAAGTCCCACGTATAATTTTGAGCAATTTCTGCAGCAGAAGTTGAACTTACTGAATAAGCATTTAATAATTGCGGTGAAACCAATGTAATCCCTAAAACAATCCCTAATATTTGCGTGGTTCCCATCTTACGTGTAATACTCCAAGTAATCCCTACTGGTAGAAAGTGAAAGATGGCTTCACAGGGCAGCCATAAAAAGCCGTTGACACCGTTCCAAAAAGTAGAAGCTTGTGTAATGGTTTGTCCACCTAGAGCTTCTAGCGGTACACCTTCTAAGAAATTTCTCAGCCCTAGCATCAAACCACCGACAATAATCGCTGGTAATAACGGGGTAAAGATCTCAGCTAACGTAGCGATCGCTCGTTGCACGATATTTTGATTGTTTTTTGCAATCGCTTTACTTTGTTCTTTAGAAACACCTTCTATTCCTGATACATCGGTAAAATCATTGTAAAACGTTGAGACATCATTGCCGATAATGACTTGGAATTGTCCCGCATTGGTAAACATTCCTTTGACACTTGGAATTTCTTCAATTGCCTTTTCGTTTGCTTTTGACTGATCGTTCAAAACAAAACGCATCCGTGTCGCGCAATGTGTTACTGCGGCGATATTTTCTTTGCCGCCAACATATTCCAGCAGCTTCTCAGCATCATCACGATACTTTCCCATAATTAATAAACCCCTTTCATCTCCACTTGTATATATATGTTTTGATTACGCACTAATCATAACTTGATAATTTTGATATTGCAAGCGTTTCAAACCAACTTTTTTCACTTTTTCTATAAACAATACAAGCAAATAGCAAAGGTACCATATAAAAACCTTGATAAATAAACGTTTTTTAAAATGTTTCATTAATATAAAATAATATTGCCAACAACTTTATTTACTGTTTATTTGACAAAAAAGAATAAAAAAACAGGCTAGATAAATTGAAATAGCTTACAATTTACGTTATAATCATTTTGCATGTATAGACAAGTTTAAAGGAGGACAACTACTGTGAATACGATTATATTGTCTAAGGAACAATGGCTGTTAACGGATCAAACGGGTACGACCTATCCGTTTTCTGGGACTGACAGTGAGCGCGTTGCCGCACTGACCGCGCAGCTGCAGCAAATGGAAGGTGGCGGGGTCGTCTCTGAATCGCTGGTGTTTACAAATGAAGAAGGGACTTTTTCACTAGACCAATGGTTGACAGAAAAATTGAATCGTCCCTTTGTTTGCACTACGAAAGAACAGTATGAAGAAAAAACTGCTGAAATTCCTTGGCGCCTCGAATACTATGGCTACACCCCTGGTAAAGATGAATACTCGGTGGAGTCACTTTTAACCGTCGGTAACGGCTATTTAGGGCTGCGAGGCACAACGCCTGAGATGACCATTTGTGAAGCGAACTATCCAGGACTGTATTTAGCAAGTCTTTACAATACGGTGGAATCGGATGTTTCTGGTCATACCATCAGCAATGAAGACTTCGTCAATGCACCGAATCTGCAAAAAATGTACGTAAAGATCGATGATGAAGTGATCGATATCGCCAACAATCAGCTCCTTTCCTTTAAACGGACATTGGATTTGAAGACCGGCTTGTTCCAATCAGTGGCAGAAATTGAAACCAAAAAACAAAAGCGTCTGCGAATCGAAACGAAGAAGATCGCCAATATGCAAGATGTTCACCAATACAGTTTGGTCTATCAGTTTACCCCGCTGAACTTTTCTGGCGCCCTTACCTTCGTCAGTGAAGCCGACGGATCGGTCTATAACTATAACGTCGCTCGTTACCGTAGTTTAACTAACCAGCATTTGACCGTGAAAGAGGCAGCAGCTGAACAAAACAAAGCGCATTTAGTGGTCACCACTAACCAATCACAGATTACCGTTGTCCAATCCTCTGAACTGTTTTCACAGGACCTACCATTGGCTGAGCTGCAAGCTGAAACAAATGACCAGCTCATCCGTCAGCAAGTAACCCTTGAGGTGACGGAAGGACAAACTTATCGGGTCGAAAAATCAGTCACTGTTGCCGCTTATCGCCAAGAAGAGCCGCAACCGGCATTTACGTTTTCTTCCTTAGCATTACCTGATTTTGCGACGATGTATACCGCCTCAAAACAAGCCTGGGCTGAATTATGGGCGAAAGCGGCCATCGAAGTCACTGGTGACTTGATGTCGCAAAAAATGCTGAATCTGCATACGTATCATCTGCTGGTCTCCGCAGCACCGAATGCTTATCAGGAGTCCTTAGATGCCAGTATCACTGCCCGTGGCCTACATGGTGAAGCCTATCGCGGTCATATTTTCTGGGATGAACTGTTTATCTTACCGTTTTACATTCTACATTTTCCTGACACCGCCAAAGAAATTCTGCTGTATCGCTACCGCCGCTTAGCTGCTGCCAAAAAAGATGCCCAAAAAGCTGGCTACCAAGGCGCCATGTTCCCATGGCAATCAGGATTGGATGGCAGTGAGCAATCCCAAGAACTGCATTTGAACCCTATCAGCGGCGAATGGAAAGAAGATCACAGTCGCTTGCAACGCCATGTCTCCTTAGCGATCGCTTATAACATTTGGCAATACTGGCACAACACGCAAGATCGAGTCTTCATGGAACAATATGGGTTAGAATTGATGTTAGAAGTCGCTCATTTCTGGCAAAGTGCTGCCACCTGGGATGATGCTGCTCAACGTTACTTTATCGATAAAGTCATGGGACCAGATGAATTTCATGAAAGCTACCCAAATAGTGAACAAGGCGGCTTGAAAAACAACGCCTATACCAATATGATGGTAGTATGGTTGTTTGAAGAGATCGAGAACCTTCAACAACAACTTTCAGCAGAGAGCTTCCAAGCGGTATTAGAGAAAACGGCTTTAACCCCTGCAGATATTGCTGCTATGGCAGATATTCGTACCAAGCTGGGCTTAGAGATTGATCCAGAAGGCATCATTGCACAATTTGAAGGGTACTTCCAGCTGGAAGATCTGGATTGGGCTCACTACAAAGAGAAATATGGCAACATCTATCGGATGGACCGCATCTTAAACGCTGAAGGCAAGAGTGCTGACAGCTACAAAGTCGCGAAACAAGCGGATAGTTTGATGATTTTCTACAATTTCTCAAAAGAGCAAGTCAATCAGATTTTGGCAGATCTTTCTTACCAGCTGCCAACAGACTATATTGAAAAAAATCTCCATTATTACTTGGCTCGTACCTCCCACGGCTCGACGTTGTCACGCATCGTTCATGCCCAGTTGGCGGCAATGGTAGATGATCAGGAGTTGGCTTGGTCATTATACCAAGAAGCCCTCTCTTCTGATTACCGTGATATCCAAGGCGGGACTACAGCAGAAGGCATTCACGCCGGTGTCATGGCTGCTACGTTGTTTATTCCATTAACCACTTTTGCTGGGATCGATATTCGAGAAGAGCAGCTGCAGATCACGCCAAACTTGCCGAAAGCTTGGGACAGCTTAGCCTTTCAGCTAGAAGTTCGCGGCACCCGCTTTGCGATGAATGTTACACATGAAACATTGACGATTACCGCTGATCAGCCAGTCATGATCTTAGTGAATGGGCAACAAGTTTCTCTAGAAGCAAAGAAAGAAGCAACGATTACTTACTAAAAGGAGTGTTACACATGAAAAAAGGATTTGTTTTTGATTTAGACGGCGTTATCACGGATACGGCCAAATACCACTACATTGCATGGAAAGAATTAGCTGCGGAGATCGGGATCGAGATCGATTTGAAGTTCAACGAGCAGTTAAAAGGCATCAGCCGCATGGACTCTTTAGAGCGAATCTTAACCCTAGGCAACAAAAATGATGCCTACACAGAAGTCGAAAAAGAAGCGTTAGCGACGAAGAAAAATACCCACTATGTACAATTATTACAAAGCTTGACTCCTGATGATCTATTGCCAGGGGTAAAGACATTCCTTGATGAAGCCAAAGCAAAAAACATTCCTTGTGCGATCGCTTCGGCATCCAAAAATGCACCGTTTATTTTGGACAAACTTGGGGTCATGCAAGACTTTGATACGATCGTTGACCCAGCAACCTTGAAAAAAGGCAAACCAGATCCAGAAATCTTTATCCAAGCAGCGCTGGCACTAGGCATTGAACCGGCAGAAGCAGTTGGCTTTGAAGATGCTCAAGCAGGGATCGACGGTATCAAAGCTGCTGGTATGTATGCGGTAGGCGTTTATTCAGGAGAAGAATTACACGGTGCAGATGTGATCGTTGAAAAATTAACGGACCTAAACATTGACGAACTTTTGGCGAAATAGTCGATTGCATTTCCAAATTGGCCTCGCTATAATAGCCAAAGAGGGGGCAATCCGATGAACAAGTTCAAAGAAATATTTTTAGATTTAGAACAAAAAATTCTAGCAAACGAATACCCTCCGCATTCTTTGCTGCCTAGCGAAAACCAATTGATCAAAACTTATGGTGTCTCCCGCGAGACTGTCCGTAAGGCATTGAATTTATTGCGGGATGCTGGTTATATCCAAAAGAAACAAGGGAAAGGTTCAATCGTTTTAGACTTGAATCGCTTTGATTTCCCGATTTCTGGCTTGACGAGTTTTCGAGAGCTGCAAGATACCCAACGCATTCCTAGTGAAACTAAGGTTGTCGAGATCCGTAAGATCGCCGTTTCGCCAAAGCTGCACGAGACTACTGGTTGGCCTGTCGCCTCTGAGGCATGGAAACTGATCCGTCAGCGGAGAATCGATGGAGAAGTGGTGATTTTGGATAAAGATTACCTTGATGCTTCTATCATCGAAGAGTTGCCAGAAAACCGAGCGAAAGTATCGATTTTTGATTACTTTGAAAATGACCTTGGCCTTGAGATCGCTTATGCACAAAAAGAAATCACTGTTGACCCCGTCAACAAAGAATTGCGGGATCTAATGGATCTGCGTCCTGAAGATCAGCATGTCGTTACGGTTCGCAGCCTCGTGTATCTAGAAGACACGCGCTGTTTTGAATACACCGAATCGATCCACCGACTGGATAAATTCCGCTTTGTGGACTTTGCCCGCCGACGCAAGATTTGATGGACGTATAGACGTGAAACACATGAATCAGACCTGGACTTCCCCGAGAAGTCTGGGTCTGTTTTGTTTTTCAATAGCCCCCCAATCGATAATACTGGATCGATCCTCCCATTTTTCGCCTCTGTCGCTATCGAGCCATCCTTTTGCTTGTTCGTTGTTCTGTTGCCGACGAATAAAAAAGGCACGATCATTTATGGGGCTGATGAAATAGAGTCGATTTTGCACAACTCAGCCGTCCTTATTGACAATCAGCTACACAAAAAAGCAGTACCCTCTGAGAGGATACTGCTTTTGCTTGCTATTTGGCGTAATCCGTTGCGCGGGTCTCGCGAATAACGGTTACTTTGATATGACCTGGGTAATCCAAATCGTCTTCGATCTTCTTGCGGATGTCGCGAACCAATCGTACAGCATCCAAATCAGAAATCTCTTCTGGTTTGACCATTACACGGACTTCACGTCCGGCTTGGACTGCAAAACTGGAATCGACCCCTTTGAAGCCGTTGGCGATATTTTCTAGGTTTTGCAAGCGGCGAATATAATTTTCCAATGATTCGCTGCGGGCACCTGGACGGGCTGCTGACAAGGCATCTGCGGCTGCAACTAAAACAGAGATAACCGATGTTGCTTCAACATCTCCATGGTGAGAAGCAATCGCATTGATCACCACACCATTTTCTTTGTATTTGGCAGCTAACTCAGCCCCGATCTCAACGTGAGAGCCTTCAATTTCATGGTCAAGGGCTTTCCCGATATCATGCAAGAGTCCGGCACGTTTGGCTAACTGGATATCTTCGCCTAATTCTGCGGCAAGAACACCGGTTAGTTTTGCGACTTCGATCGAGTGGTTCAAGACGTTTTGTCCGTAGCTGGTACGGAAACGCAAACGACCTAAAATCTTGATCAAGTCTGGATGAAGGGTGTGGGCGCCGACTTCAAAGGCTGCTTGTTCCCCATATTCACGAATATGCTCATCCATTTCTTTCCGAGATTTTTCGACCATTTCTTCAATTCGAGCTGGATGGATCCGGCCGTCTTGAATCAGTTTTTCAAGGGTCATACGAGCAATTTCACGGCGAATCGGATCAAATCCTGATAAGACGACTGCTTCTGGCGTGTCATCAATGATCAAATCGATCCCTGTCAATGTTTCAAGGGTGCGAATGTTCCGACCTTCTCTTCCGATGATTCGACCTTTCATCTCATCGTTTGGTAATGATACGACCGATACCGTGGTTTCAGACACTTGGTCTGCGGCACAACGTTGGATTGCTAAGGACAAGAGATTTTTTGCTTTTCGATCTGCTTCTTCCTTCGCACGCTGTTCAGATTCTTTGACCATGATCGTTAATTCATGGTTCAATTCCTCTTCCGTTGATTTCATGATCAACTCTTTTGCTTCATCTCTAGACAGCGCAGCGATGCGCTCTAATTCTTTCTGTTGTCCATCGATTAAGTTTTCTACTTCTTTTTCTCGCTCGTCAATTAATTGTTGTTTCTCACTAAGTCTGCCTTCTTTATCTTCAAGTGAGCGTTCTCGTTTTTCCAAAGAATCGTCCTTACGATCAAGAACTTGTTCTCTTTGGAGTAAACGATTTTCTTGTGATTTTAAATCAAGTTTGCTTTCTTTCAACTCACTTTCAATCTCTGACCGATACTTCTGATTTTCTTCCTTAGCTTCTAACAATGCTTCTTTTTTAAGAGTTTCTGCTTCTTTCTTAGCGCTTTCGATAATTCCAGCTGCAGAATTTTGGGCGCCGTTGATTTCTTTCTCATGACGAGATTTCGTCACATAAACTCCTAATCCAAGACCGACAATTAAACCGATGATAGCGAGGAGAATGTAAAGTAGTTCCAATGAATCCACCTCCATACTATCTTTTTAAATATTTTGTAATTTTGATTAACAAAGGATAACAAAATTATCAATTCGCTACTTCTTATGTGGAAATCCACATACGTTTATTCTAATGTTTGAACCCAAGAGTGTCAACTTTAAATAATAAAGTAAACTTTCGCAACCCTTCCTTTTTACGGATGTTTTTTCAACAATGGACGAATCTGGCAAAAACCACAAAAAAGCCAAACAACGAGGTTGTTTGGCTTTTTCAAGACTTAGTCGTCTAATGGTAATTCTTCTTGCGCTTCCTCAAGGGTTACGGTCTCTCCTGTTCCAATCCCGTAAGCATCGCGGACGCGAGCAGAAACTTCTAGCATCATTTCTTGGTGTTCACGCATGTAGTTTTTGGCGTTTTCACGACCTTGACCGATACGATCCCCTTTATAGGCATACCACGCACCGCTTTTATCGACGATGTCTTGTTCCACGGCCATATCCAGCAATTCACCTTCTTGGGAAATCCCTTGACCATACATCATGTCGACTTCTGCTACTTTAAATGGTGGCGCTACTTTGTTTTTGACTACTTTGATCTTCGTGCGGTTCCCGATGATATCTGTACCGGATTTCAATTGCTCAGCACGACGTACTTCCAAACGGATGGTTGAATAGAATTTCAACGCACGGCCACCAGGCGTCGTTTCTGGATTCCCGAACATGATCCCAACTTTTTCCCGAATTTGGTTGATAAAGATCGCGATCGTTTTCGTTTTGTTGATGGAACCAGAAAGTTTCCGTAATGCTTGTGACATCAAACGTGCTTGCAAACCAACGTGGGTATCACCCATTTCACCGTCGATCTCCGCCCGTGGGACTAAAGCTGCTACCGAGTCAATGACCACGATATCAACCGCACCACTTGAAACTAAGGCGTCAGCGATCTCTAATCCTTGTTCTCCTGTATCTGGTTGTGATAACAAAAGATCATCGATATTTACACCTAATTTTTGCGCATATTGAGGATCTAACGCATGTTCGGCATCGATAAATGCTGCTGTTCCGCCATTTTTTTGGACTTCCGCAATGGCATGTAAAGCAACTGTCGTTTTACCAGAACTTTCTGGGCCGTAAACTTCTACGATCCGTCCTCGTGGGTAACCACCTACACCTAATGCAACATCCAAGGCCAATGAACCACTTGGGATCGTTGAAATTTGTTGATCAACTTTTTCGCCAAGCTTCATGATGGCACCTTTACCATAGTTCTTTTCAATCTTCTTTAGTGCAGCATCTAAGGCTGCTTTACGATCATCTGCCAAACGGATAATCCTCCTTATATTCATCACTTTCGTGTGTCGTTCATAAGATAATAATAGTCCTTCTGACGGGAAATTGCAAGAAAAAACGAACAAACATTCGCATTAATTTAATAATTCCTTACGTATTTGATTTAAGCCCGCCATGACGGCACTATGCCGAATATAGGCGCGGTCGCGGTTGAAGTGATACAGCTGGCTCGAGACGCCTTTGTCAGAAGCTAAGGCGATCCAAACGGTGCCTTTAGGCTGACCTTCTAACTCGTCTGGACCAGCAACACCCGTAAACGCCACCGCATAATCAGTCTCGGCTTGTTTGCGGGCATAGACGGCCATTGCTTCTGCACATTCCTGACTAACAGTCCCATAGCTTTCCAAAAGCTCTGGATCGATGCCTAAGAGCTTGCTTTTTGTTGCAGCAGAATATGTCACGAACCCACCGGGAAACACCTCAGAGACGCCAGGAATCCCTCCTAGTGTCGCTTGGAACAAACCAGCGGTCAAACTTTCCGCTGCGGTGACGGTTTTCTTTTTCTCGATCAGTCGCTCGACGACTGTTTCTGCCAGCGAATTTTGTTCCCCATACCCATAGAAATACGCACCGACCCGTGCTTGGACGGTTTCTTCTAACGCATCCAATTGTTTGATCCCTTGCGCCTCGTCTGCGGTTTTGACCGTCAGACGCAGCGTGACCTCATTGGGTTTGGCATAAGGAGCGATGGTGGGATTGACTTGATTCTCGATCAAATCGGCCAATTCTGTGACCAATGCCGATTCCCCAATCCCGTAATAGCGCAGAACGCGAGACAGCAAGACTTCTTCTTGGGGAAACTGCTCTAATAGAAGTGGTTTTGCGTGGGTAAGAAACATCGCCTGTAGTTCACTTGGTGGTCCTGGCAGCAGCAAATAACTGGTAGTGGCTGTCTGATAAAAGATCCCGATCGCTAGTCCATTGGGATTTGGCAAAGACACACCGTCCTTAAAAACGAGGGTCTGCCGCAAATTGTTTTCCGTCATCCTCCGTTGACTGTTTTCAAAGAAGGCTTTCAATTGGTGATAACCTGGTTCATCTCTGACTAACTCTTGTCCCACATGACGGGCAGTGACTTGTTTCGTCAAGTCATCGTCGGTGGGCCCTAAGCCGCCGCACAATACGATCAAGTCGCTGCGTTTGTCGGCGATCGTCAGCAATTCTTCTAAGCGATTGGGGTTGTCCCCGACAACACTATGATAAAAAACATCGATCCCAAGACTTGCCAGTTCTTCTGACAAGAAGGTCGCGTTCGTATTCACCACCTGTCCTAAAAGTAATTCGGTCCCGACTGCAATAATTTCTGCTTTCATTCGTTTACTCCTTCATTTATCAGATACGTAAAAGTCTTTCATATTGACAAAAAAAGTCCAGAAAACTTCTGAACTTTCGTGACTTGTATCCTTGTTTTTATCGCTTCTTTATCTAGATCTAGAAATTTTACATAGAATTTTTAAAAACATTCGTATTTTTTATGAAATAATCGACCCCGGAATAGATCGTGAAGATCAAACATAGATACAACATGATTTGATCGATAGGTAAACCGATCATTGAAAAGGGAATGTTGTTCAAGAACAAGAAAATGATCGCAACCATTTGTGTCGCGGTTTTGATTTTCCCTGGCCACGCAGCAGCCATGACTTCCCCGCTTTGTTCCACTAACAACAAGCGTAAACCTGTCACTGCCAACTCGCGACAAACGATGATCGAAACTACCCAGCCTGGGGCTTTGTCTAATTCAACCAGCATGATAAAGGCCGTCATGACGAGCATTTTATCTGCTAACGGGTCAGCAAACTTCCCGAAGTTGGTAACAAGGCCTCTGGAACGAGCGATCTTGCCATCTAGCCAGTCTGTAATGCTGGCTGCCGCAAAAAGGATCGCTGCAATAAGGTGCGTGTTTTCTAATTGTGTCGTACCAACGGTCAGCGTGCCAAGATCGATTGGCAAAACCAAGACCAAAATAAAGATGGGGATCATAATGATCCGTAATACAGTTAATTGATTGGGTAAATTCACGAAATAGACTCCTCTCTGCCGACTATTGTACGAAATAACGGCAAATCATGCCACTACTTCTGCTTTTCAATGGTCGGATGCAACAGATAACTTTTTAGCTAATGATACCTCAATAAGGCGCATTTGTCAGATTTATGCCGCATCGTCTTGGTATTCAATCACGAGGCGGACTGTCTTTTGTAACAATTCAAATTGCGGATCAGAAAAGTCCACTTCCTGACCATTGGCAGTGATGGAGATATTTTGGCTTGCGCCCAGGGTCAAAGTCGCATTCGTGGCGCCTTCTGGCAGCGTCATCGATTGCGTTTCTCCCGCTTGAACAGTGTATTGGTACACATAAGCGTTGTCGACTTGTACACCGACCCAACAAGAAGCATCTAGCCCAGTAAATGCTAATTCAATAGGATTTTCCGCATCTTTCATCGTGATCGTGATCGACGATTGCGTCGAATCACTGGCAGTCATCGTCATTTTCGCTTCGCTGGATTCCGTCGTACTTGAGGACTCAGTCGCTTCACTCGAAGTACTGGTTTCTTCCGTACTTGACGTGGTGGAAGCGGTAGACGCTGAATTTTCTACCACAAGAGAAGAGCTTCCTTGGATCATCGGCGTTGTATTCCGGTCCTGCCAAGCCATGTAGCCCACGATACTCACGATCGTAATGGCCACCAGGCCTAATAGAATCATCGGCAAATAGCGGACGACAAATGAGCCGCTTTTTTCTTCTACGTGCTGTGCTTTTCGTGAGCCGCTGACGGTTTCAGGCTGCGGTCTTTTTGGTAAGGGGGCGTCTAACGTATCTTTGCCATCAAAAACGGCTACCAATTTGTCGCCGTCTTCTCCAACCGCTGCTGCATATTGGCGAATAAACGCACGGACATAAAAAGTGCCTGGCAATTGATCAAAACGCTCTGCTTCAATTGCTTCTAAATAGCGTTTTTGGATCTTTGTCATTTGTTGTAATTCAATCAATGAAATGTTTTTATCTAAACGGGCTTGCCGTAATTTTGCTCCAATCGTTGTTTCGTTGGCCACTCGATCATCTACTCCAGTCTTTTATTCATCTTTAAAAAAAGCCCTAAAATCGCTTCGCTGCTTGTCGTAAGGTCAGCAAAGCTGCTCTATCATTTTAAAACAGGGGTTCCCTGTATACGTCAATAAAAAAAACTCCGTCACGCCGATTGCCATCTGAGCGCGCCGTCTACTAAATATAACATTTTTTCCGTGTTTTTTTGTAAAAAAACAAAAAAAGATTTTGCTTCAATAATTAAAGAATACCATAAAAGAAAAAGTCTGAGGATAGCCTAACCACAACTCGCAAACAAATTTTAATACTTTTCGCCAAATTGGCATCAAATTGCAAGAAAAAACCACCCTTTGACGCAAAAAGAAAACACTGAATGACTCAGGAGTTGGCCAGCCCTTGTTCTGTTGGGCGTTCCTCCTTGAATCAGTCAGTGTCGCTTAGATGACAGCTGTTTGACAAAACCAGCCTTCGCTTAGGCTTTTTCCGTTGGATACATGTAAAAACGACTAAACGCTTTGGGATCGATAAAGGAACGAGCCGCTTGCTGGACATCTTCCAAAGTGATCGATTGGATCACCTCTGGCAGATCAAAGAGCGTCGTTTCACCGAATAAACTTTGGGTAAACTGGTTTGCGATAAACTCCAGTGAGTTCAGTGATTGGAAATATTTTCCTAGCATTTTCTTCTTCAATAACGTCAAGTTTTCTTCATTGATCTCTGGATCTTGCTGGAAATTCATTACGATCGCTTCAATTTCTGCCAACATTTTTTCTGGCTCTTCAGAATCCCCCGAGAAGTCGGCAAAGTAAAAGCCGCGATCCAAGTTCACTTCAAACCCAAATGTGTCGTCGATGATGCCTTGATCATACAAACGCAAATAATTGGCGGAAGTATTGCCCAACACCAATTGGCAGAAAAGATTCAACGCATTTTTGAAGCGCAAGAGCTCTCTTCCTGATTTCGGCAGTTTGTTCAAGTCCCCTTTGATCCCTAATACGCCTTTGGCACGTGTTACTGGCATGGTAAGACTTGATTCTGCTTGAATATCGGCAAAGGTTTCTTCAGGAAACTGGCGAATGATCGCCTGCGTTTCTGGAAAGGTCTTGGCCGCTTGATTGGTCCGAATCCACGCCATCGTTTCTTCAGGATCGATATTGCCTACCACAAAAAGCGTCATGTTGCTTGGGTGATAGAAGGTATTGTAGCAAAGATACAAGTCTTCAGCGGTGATCTGCGCAATGCTTTCCACCGTACCAGCGATATCGATATGCAAGGGGTGCTTCGGATACAGATTTTTGATGATACCGAAAAACTGCTGCCAGTTTGGATCGTCATCATACATTTGGATTTCTTGACCAATGATCCCTTTTTCTTTTTCGACGGTTTCTTCTGTGAAATACGGGGCTTGAACGAAATCGATCAACGTTTCAAGGTTCAACTTGATTTGATCGGTTGCCGAAAAAAGGTAGCTGGTTTTCGTGAAACTGGTAAAGGCATTGGCAGAAGCCCCCTGCTGACCAAAGGTTTGAAAGACATCGCCGTCTTCTTTTTCAAACAGTTTGTGCTCTAGAAAATGGGCAATGCCATCAGGGACTTGATGCAATGCTTCGGGTGAAAACCCGAAATGATTGTCGACAGAGCCATAGTTCGTACTGAAAAGTCCGTAAGTTTTATGGAAATCGGCTTTTGGCAGCAAATAAACTTTCAAGCCGTTTGGCAATACTTCTTCATAAAGGGTCTCATTGATTTGCTGATAGACTTTTTTATTCATGGGTCGTCTCCTTATCCAGGAAGAATACAGCTTGCAAGGACACGTTTTGAGCCAATGCTTGGACATCAGCCACGGTCACTTGTGCCAATTTCTGCATAAATTCATCTTCCGTCATTTTCGTATTCGGTACCCACTGATTCAGATAGGCTGTTTCGATCAGTGCTTGTGGGTTATCCAATGAAAGCAAGTACTGGTTTTTCAACATCGCTTTTGTTTGTGCCAGTTCTTCCGCGGTGACTTCGCCACGCTGCAAGCTTTGCAGCTGCTGTTCGATCAATTTGAAGACCTTATCGCGGTTTTTGCCATCGATCCCCGTTTGGACCGACAAATACCCACGAAACGTATCGATACTGCTAGAAGCATAATACGCCAAACTTTCTTTCTCTCGGACATTCATAAACAGTTTTGAATGAGGGAATCCGCCAAACAACCCGTTGAAGACCATAAAGGCGATCCGCTCGGCTTGGTCATAATACACGCCAGTATGATAGCCTAAGTTCAATTTGGCTTGGATGATTGGTTCCCGCAAGATTTTCTCGCGAATGATATTTTCCGCCGCTTGCTGATAAAAGACCGGCATTGCTTGGTCTGGCCGATCGGTAAAGGCCATGTTTTGGAAGAGCGCCGCAACTTCTGCTTCAACCACATCGCCGATCACGAAAAGATCGATTTGATCATTGTCCATCATTGAGCGATAGGTTTGGTAAAGCTCTTTTGCGGTCACAGCTTCTAAGTCTTGGGGACGGCCAAAGCTCGGATACTTCTGATTCTGATCGTTTTCGAAATACAACTCTTGCAGCCCTAAAGAAGCCAATGCTTGCTTATCTTCTGCCACGCTGTTCATATAGGCGATCAAGTTGTGCTTTTCGATGGTGAAGTTCTTTTCTTCAAACTGTTCCTCGTGGGCATTCGGATGGAACAAAACTTCTGCTAAAAAAGCGGCTGCTTGCGGCAATACTGCTTCATCTGACACGTACTTCCCGTTGACAAAGGACATCGCTGCATTGATTTGATGCAGATTGCCCCGTTTGTTAACATTCATACCAAAGCTGGCACCGTAAAGCTCTGCCAGCTGACTGCTAAATGCGGTCTGTGTCGGATAAGCCAAACTAGTCGTTTCTAATAAACTGGTCAATAAGGTCCGTTTGGCGGTCATTTCAGCCTGCAATGGTGCAGTAAACCGAACGAAAAAACGGATCGTTTTATACTTTTTGGTCGGTAGCACCGTTAACCGAACACCTTTTTTTAATTCAATAGACATGTGACACCCCTTCTAGAAGCAAAATTATCTCTTCAATTATAGCATAGCTGACAAACTTTCTCCTCGGCTCACTGATCAAACCTGTTGCAGCGAGCGTTTTTTTTTATAAATCCCGCGTTTTTCGCTATACTGTCAGTAAGATTTAGAAGGGAGGATACAGGATGATTAAAGAATTTAAAGAATT
Source organism: Enterococcus sp. 5B3_DIV0040 (assembly GCF_002140755.1). Classification (NCBI taxonomy): domain Bacteria; kingdom Bacillati; phylum Bacillota; class Bacilli; order Lactobacillales; family Enterococcaceae; genus Enterococcus; species Enterococcus sp. 5B3_DIV0040. The sequence continues at coordinate 329,537 of NZ_NGLC01000002.1, read as the reverse complement.
TATTTTACGAGGAAACGTCATTGACTTGGCGATCGGGGTCGTGATCGGGAGTGCCTTCACCGCAATCGTCACTAGTTTAGTTGAAGGATTGCTGACACCATTGGTTTCATGGATCTTATCACTCTTTGGTAACGCAGATGCCTTTTCTGGCTTGGTCTTTGAACCAGCCAAAAATGTGGTCTTTGATTTCGGCCGCGTAATTACTGCCATTATTACGTTCTTGATTACCGCATTTGTCTTGTTCTTGATTGTCAAAGCAGTCAACAAACTACGCAATCTGAAACAACAACCTGAGGAAGAAGAAGTACCAGAAGTCACTGCAGAGGATTATTTAGAAGAGATTCGTGACCTTCTAAAAGCGCAAACGCCTCCTGCCAACACTGTTGATCCACGTCCAACATCATTGGATGATACGATCCGATAAAAAAACGGCTCTTAGTCAATAAGGTCGAAAGAAGCGATTCGGATTCATCCGATCCATCAATCATAGCGCTAAAAGAAGCAAGCACGCGAACCTCTTTAGAGAGTCGCTGTGCTTGCTTCTTTTTTCATCCCGACATGCAGGATCCCGTCTTCATAAAAAGGCGGTGTAATGGTTTTAAAGCCATACTGGCCGTAGAATTTTTCTAAGTGGGCTTGTGCTTCGATCTCAATAGGCAAAGCTGGATAACACTGCTCAATGCGATGCAAAACTTCTTTGATCAGACGATGGCCTTCTTTTTGCCCCCGGTATGCTGGTGCCACAATGACCCGACCAAAATGCACCGTTTGTTCCTGCTGGAAAATACGGGCGTACGAAACGATCTGCCCTTCCTCATCAAGGGCCCATAAATGTTTGGCTTGTGCATCGATCGCATCGATCTCTTGATACGCACACGCTTGTTCCACCACAAAAACCGCTGTACGCAAACGGGCAAGCTGATAAAACTCCACCCCAGTCATTTCCCCTAACTCTTTTAGAAAAAACGCCATCCCATCACTCCTTATCTTATTGAACCAAAAAAGAGTCAACAAAGTGTCAACTCTTCTTGTTTCAAACAGCTTCTGATAAAAATTCAATCTCAACAGTTCTAGTTAAAATATCTGAATAACTATAAGAAACCCGCTCGAATGAATTCTCATTTGGATCCAAATCTACAACAAAAACTGAAGGATAAGTTTCTGTCAAAACGCCGCGACGTTCAGTTTGACGCTTACGTCCAGTCTGAGCAACTAGCATAATCTCACTACCGATACGGCCTTCTAAATCTTTCTTGATCGTAGCTAAAGTTGTTGGCATCGCATTCACCTCGAGCATCATCATACCACGAAAAGCAGAAAATTTCAAGTTTACCATAAAATAATTCTACTTTCAATAAGATTTTTGTTAAACACCCTTGATAAGCGCTATCAACTTTGTCCGACCGCGACTGAAAGCGCTTTTTATTTTTTCATAAGGCAGCTTTTCTTGAGCGGCAATCTGATCAAGTTCTAATCCTTTTAAATAATTCATTATAACCATTCGTTCTAAAGACGATAAACTTTTCGGATACTCTGCCAACGATTCATTAACGAACAAGTAGGTCTCTGCAGTTTCCGCACAGCGATTATGATCGGTCAAAAACCGATTGCCTTCTTGTAAAAGCTTTTCTTCCAGCGAGCAGGCATCGACTTGGGCTTTGCGTTTTTGGGCATGCTGCGCCCGCAACAGGCTGCAGATACGGTTCTCAAAGGAACGCTTAAACAAGATACCGATGGTCGTTCCTTTGTCCTTATCGTAAGTCTTAAGACACTTATTAAAAACGATCCTGCCTTCTTGCAGCCAATCGTCTAAGTCATAATCCCGCAGATAATATTTTTTATGCAAAATCTCAACGATCGGTCGATATTTTCTGAACAACTCTTCAAATCTATCTGAACGGTGCGATACTTGTCTTTCCTTTGTGCGCATCGAGATCACTCCTTTTGTTTTTGCTTCATTTGCTACAAAAGGAGCGTATCATAAATGGCTGGGACATCTTCTAATTTACCAGACCAACTTTGTCCCTAACTAAGGTCTTGCAATTTCTTTTCAAGTTCAGCTAATTGTTCAGGTGACCAAGGGGAATTGCGTCGGAAATTTTCAAACCGCAAGTCGGTTTGATGCTCGTGGATGTCTTTTTCCGTTTTTTCCACGCTTTTGTACAATTCCCGTGCCGAAGTCCGCAAAGCACCTTGAGAGAAGATCACCCACTGTTCGGCTAAATCGCTGGTAGCGACGGTGACTTGCGTCAATCGATTGTTTAATTCACCAGCGATTCGTTCGATGTAGCTGTCGGCGGTCTCTCCTTCTTCGGTAAAAATAACTTCCAGCTGATATTTGGTGTAACTTTGGGTCACACCAGGCACCAGTTGAGCATCAAAAACAACGATGATTTTCAACCCTTCATATTTTGCATAATTCGACAGCCGATTCAGTAAGGCTTCTCGGGCATCTTCTAAACGGTCCTGATTTTTCAAAAGAACCAGCTCCGGCCAAGCGCCAATCATATTGTAGCCATCCACGATCAGCAAAGGGGTTTTCATTGGGACGCCCCATTTCGGCTAGTAAAGGCCTGATACATCAACAAACCTGCCGCCACACTGGCATTTAAGCTCTGCACGTGCCCGGTCATTGGGATCGTCAGCATTTGATCCACTTCTTTTTTCAAACCTTCCCCCATTCCGCGACCTTCGTTGCCGATGATCAAACCGACCGCCCCTTGGGCATTCCATGTGCGGTAATCACTGCCACTCATATCCGTACCGAAGATCCAAAAACCAGCTTTTTTCAGTTGCTGGACTGCTTGGGTCAAGTTGGTCACGCGGGCCACAGGGATATGTTCCACTGCGCCGGTCGACGTTTTCACCACGATTGGCGTGATCCCCACCGCACGGTGTTTTGGAATGATGATCCCGTCTACGCCGCTGGCATCAGCGGTTCGCATGATGGAGCCGAAATTATGGGGATCTTCTAGATTATCTAAAATCAGATACAGCGGCTGTTCTTTCGTTTGGGCCAACAATTCATCCAAGGTCAAATACTGATAAGGGGTGATCGCCAAGATCATGCCTTGATGGACCCCTTGGTCACTCATCGTATCCAGCTTTTGTTTTGGCACCCATTTGACTGGAACTGCTTGTTCCCGCGCCATTTCTTTTAAACGATCGATTTTTTCTCCCCGTGCTTCTTCGGAAAGAAACAGCTTGTTGCCTCGCCCTTCTTTCAAGGCTTCAGCAACCGCATGATAGCCGAAGACAAAATTATCTTCGATGGCTTCTCCAGCGGCTTCTTTGCGGCGATCCGGTTTATTTTCTTGTCTGGCTTCTGATCGGCCAGCTGTTTTTTTATTTGGACGCTTTCTTTGCGGTTTTTCTCGCATCTTCTTCTCCTACTTTCTTTATACACCAGTCTATTAGCTCGTCTAAGCGTTCTTGTTGCTGCGTGAGGTGCAAATACCCGATCAGCGATTCAAAGCCAGTAGCGATACGATACGTCGTGACATCGGCATTTTTGGCGCCCGTATGGCTTTTACTATTGCGGCCGCGGCGGTAAAAATCATGTTCTTCTTCGGTCAGGATCTCTTCATCCAACATCTTTTGGATCAATGCCGCTTGGGCTTTGGCCGACACATAGTGGGTCGCCATATGGTGCAGTTGGTTCGGGCGGGTTTGGCCTTGGGCGACTAAATAATCGCGAATATAGACTTCATAGACCGCATCCCCCACATAGGCCAATGCCAAACCATTCAATTGTTTATAATCTCTCATGCTTCTCGTCTCCATCGGGTTCCTTGCGGGGTATCTTCTAAGATGATCCCTTGTTCTTTCAACTCATCACGGATTTGGTCGCTGCGGGCAAAATCTTTGGCTTTGCGGGCGGCGATCCGTTCATTGATCAGCTGTTCGATTTCTTCATCCAGCAATTCTTCGGATACAAAATAAATCCCGAAAATCGTCAGCCATTCGCTGAATTTGGCTAATCCAGCCGCTAATAAAGCCAAATCTGTTTCTGGGTCTTCGCTAGCTAAGTTCAGCCACTTCGCCAATTCATAGACCACAGTGATCCCGTTAGCCGCATTGAAATCGTCGTCCATTTCTTTGACGAAACGTTCTTCAAATTCTTCCAGAACCGCTGCATTGACTTCCTCATCGCTGGCTTGATAATGACTGCTATTCAAGCGGAATTTGGCATTTTCATAGGTCGTCCGCAATTTTTGCAGGTTGGTTTGTGCTTCATGCAAGGTAGTCTCACTGTATTTGATTGGTCGGCGATATTGGGTCGTTGCCAAAAAGAAACGCAGCACCTGCGGATCAACTTTTTTGACCATCTCATGCACCGTGACGAAGTTGCCCAGTGACTTACTCATTTTTTCTTCGTCTTCACCGATCGTCACATAGCCGTTATGCATCCAATAGTTGGCAAAGGTCTTGCCAGTTTTCGCCTCGCTTTGGGCGATCTCATTTTCATGATGCGGGAAGGTCAAGTCTTGTCCGCCTCCATGAATATCGATGGTCTCGCCTAGGTGTTTGGTCGCCATCACCGAGCATTCGATATGCCAGCCAGGACGACCGGCTCCCCAAGGAGATTCCCAAGCGATCTCATCGCCTTTTGCCGCTTTCCACAAAGCAAAATCCAACGGATCTTCCTTGATTTTTTGTTCTTCACCGGTCCGCTGGCTTGCGCCGACTTCCAGCTCATCGATGGATTGGTCGCTTAATTGCCCATAGTGAGCAAATTTACGGGTACGGTAATAAACATCGCCATTGACTGGATAGGCATAGCCTTTTTCTACAAGAGCAGCAATAAAGGCAATGATGTCTTCGATATGATCCATCACACGAGGGTTCATCGTAGCAGGTTTGACGTTCAGCGCTGCGGTATCTTCATTGAAGGCGTTGATAAAACGCTCTGCCACTTCTGGGGCCGTCGTGCCTAATTCTTTTGCCGCACGAATGATTTTATCATCGACATCGGTAAAATTCATCAAATAGTCCACTGTATAGCCGCGGTATTCAAAATAACGGCGCACGGTATCAAACGACACAGTACTGCGGCCATTCCCGATATGGATGTAGTTATAGACGGTGGGTCCGCAAACATACATTTTTACTTTCTTTTCTTCTAATGGCTGAAACACTTCTTTTTCCCGTGTCAGCGTATTATAGATTTTAATCATCGTGGGTAACCTTCTTTCCTTTGATTCGAACGATCTTTGCTGGGATTCCGACAGCAGTTGCTTCTGCGGGGATATCCTTCAAAACCACTGCATTGGCGCCGATCTTTGCACGCTCACCGATCGTGACAGGGCCTAAGATCTGCGCATGGGCTGAGAGAAACGCACCGGTTTTGACCGTGGGATGACGCTTGCCCCGCTCTTTACCGGTTCCCCCTAAGGTGACCCCGTGAAACAAGACGACATCATCTTCAATGATCGCCGTTTCCCCGATCACGACGCCCATCCCATGATCGATAAAGACCCCTTGGCCGATCTGCGCACCAGGATGAATCTCGATCCCAGTCAAGAAACGCCAAAACTGGGCCGTCAGTTTTGCCAAAAAATACCAGCGATGCTGAAACAAAAAATGCGACCAACGATGCCAAAACAAGGCATGAAATCCTGGGTATGTGATGATGATCTCCAACGTTGATCGTACCGATGGATCATGTTTTTTTGTTGCCGCAATTGCTTTTTTGAACCAAGTCATCTTCTCACCTACTTTATCCAAACTTCTTGATACGAAAAAAGCGTCTTTCAAATAAGTTTCCTTATTCAAAAGACGCTTTTTTGCGTGGTCCCACTTTTGTTCGCAGTTCGGCACTGCCTTCAAGCGGGTAACGTCCGCTGCTTCGTCTTTGACTTGCGCCAAAGCCACTCCTAGGTGCATTTCCTAGCCTTTTTTGACCACTCTCACCTTCCGTGGTCTCTCTGAAAAAAATCGGCTAGTACTTCGTCTATTCGCTGTGTTTATAACACGTTATTCAAATGATCAAGGGCTTTTTCTTTCCCTAATAATTCAACGGTATCTGGTAGTTCTGGTCCGTGGGTTTGGCCTGAGACCGCCACGCGGATCGGCATGAATAAATTCTTGCCTTTGATGCCTGTTTCTTTTTGGATCTCTTTGATGGCTGCTTTGACTGCCGCAGCCTCAACGACTGGCATCGCCTGTAATTTTTCTTTAAAGGCTGTCAAAACCGTCGGTACAGTTTCTCCTGCTAAGACTTCTTTGGCTGCATCATCTAATTCAGGGTGTTCTTCGAAGAACAATTCCGAAAGGTCGACGATTTGTGCCGCAAAACTCATTTGCGGTTGATACAGGGAAACGATTTTTTTCAACCAGGCAGCTTTTTCTTCGGTCAAAGTTTCTTCGATGCGACCGGCTTTTACCAAGTAAGGGACGCACATTGCCGTCAATTCATCCAGATCCATTTGTTTCATGTATTGGTTATTGACCCATTCCAACTTCTTGGCATCGAAGGCAGCTGGTGATTTGCTCAACCGTTCAGGATCAAAGATTTTGATCAATTCTTCTTGAGAGAAGATTTCTTCTTCCCCTACTGGTGACCAGCCTAAAAGTGCAATGAAGTTGAACATAGCGTCTGGTAGATAACCCAACTCACGGTATTGCTCGATGAATTGGAGAATCGATTCGTCCCGTTTGCTTAATTTTTTCCCGGTTTCGCTATTGATGATCAACGTCATATGCCCGAATTCTGGTGCTTGCCAGCCAAATGCTTCATAGATCATCAACTGTTTTGGTGTGTTGGCGATGTGGTCATCTCCACGCAGCACATGGGTGATTTTCATATGATGGTCATCGACTGCTACTGCAAAGTTGTAAGTCGGCATACCGTCACGTTTTTGGATGACAAAATCGCCACCGACATTATCTGATTCAAAAACGATCTCGCCTTTGACCATGTCGTGGAATTTGTATTCAGTATTGCGAGAGACACGGAAACGAATCACTGGTTTCAAGCCTTGTGCTTCTTTTTCGGCTTGCTCTTCTGGTGTTAAGTTGGCACATTTCCCTGCATAATGGGGCATTTCGCCACGAGCTCTTTGGCCTTCACGTTCGGCTTCCAATTCTTCTTCCGTACAATAACACTTATACGCACGATTGCTTGCAAGCAATTGATCGATCAGTGGTTGGTAGATATCGCCGCGTTCTGATTGACGATACGGACCGTATTCTCCTGGATTTTCAGGTGATTCGTCCCAATCCATTCCTAACCATTGCAAGTTTTCAAGCTGGCTTTTTTCACCATCTTCAATGTTTCTTTTTTGATCGGTGTCTTCGATTCGGATAATAAATTCACCGTCATTATGACGAGCAAACAAATAATTGAATAAAGCCGTCCGAGCATTCCCGATGTGTAAATGTCCTGTTGGACTTGGCGCGTAACGTACACGTACTTTTGTCATTGTTTTCCTCTTCCTTCATCTGATTTCCAAGCCAGCCAAGCTGCTTGGGGCTTATTGTTCAGTTTAGTGGGAAAGACCCGCGTAAAAAACAGAACCCTCAAGTTGAATTGTACAATCAATAACCCAATTAGTAAAGGCAGCTGGCATATTTTACGCCAGCTGCCTAGGATTATTTCTCTGATTTCGATCCTTCTTTGTTGTCGATGCCGCGACCAGAATGGGCTGGTTTGGCAAAAATCATCCGCCCAGCTGCCGTTTGCAAGGCGCTGGTGACGATCACTTCGATGTGTTCATTCATGTAATGCTGGCCATCTTCCACCACGACCATCGTCCCGTCATCTAGATAAGCGACCCCTTGCTGGCGCTCCGTGCCAGCTTTCACCACTAAGACGTGCATGCTTTCTCCTGGAATCACCACTGGTTTGACCGCATTGGCTAACGCATTGATATTCAAGACAGGCACATTTTGAAATTCAGAAACTTTGTTTAAATTGTAATCATTGGTCACGACGACACCATCCAGCATCTTCGCTAACTTGATCAGCTTGCTATCGACTTCGGAGATGTCTTCAAAATCGCCTTCATACATCTCAACTGCGATGCCTTCTTCTTTTTGCAAAGCATTCAAAATATCCAAGCCGCGGCGGCCCCGAACCCGTTTCAAACTATCGCCAGAATCTGCGATGTATTGCAATTCATACAAGACAAAATTCGGGATCAGCAAGACGCCTTCTAAAAAGCCCGTTTTAGCAATGTCATAGATCCGACCATCAATGATCACGCTGGTATCCAAAATTTTGTATTTGTGGAAATGGTCCGCGATTTTTCTTTCCAGCATCTGCTGTTCATCTTGCTCTTGGGGCTCTGCCTTTTTGTTTTTCGGGGCAAAGACTTTTTTCCATTCATCGATCCGTGTCGTCCCGATCTGAAAACCGAGATACCCTAACAGGACCATTACTAAGATTGGGGCGATCCCGTTGATAAAAGGAATATCCCAATTGTAAAAAGGAATCGACACGATCACACCGATCATCAGACCGATGATCGAACCAATTGCGCCAAACAAGAGATAGGTTAAGCTCAATTCACTTAGTTTTTCTTCAATTTTGCGAATACCGGCTGCAATATATTTCGCTAATAGTAAAGATAATAAAAAGAAAATAAGGGCTCCAAGCAAACTATTAGTGATGTTATTATTCAGCCATTCATTTTGGGTTTGCCCAATGGCTTGCCATGCGATAGGCATCAGTGAGATCCCCAGACTTGCTCCGGCAAGTACCATTAGTGCGGTAATGACTCGTTTCTGCATACATGTTCCTCCATACTCCAGTAGGTTTCTTTTGTTCAAAAATCCGTGCTGCCAGACAGGCTCCTTCCGCCAGTCAGCGGCTGTCGGTCGGTTGGTTCAAACGAATGAATCAGCAGCGTCAGGGCAAGAGGAGAGGCGATTGCCCCTTGCTCTTGCATTGACTCCACTTTAACGGAAGACTTTCCGCAAGGTTTCGGCTAAGGTAGACACGCCTTCGACTTCGATGCCTTTGGGCGGCTGCCAGCCAGTCAGATTATTTTTCGGCAAATAAACTTTCGTAAAACCTAGTTTTTGCACCTCTTTGACCCGTTGCTCGATCGCGTTGACTCGGCGAATCTCACCCGTCAAGCCAATTTCACCGATAAAACACTCCGTCGGGCTGGTGCCTTTTTCTTTGTAGCTAGACGCGATACTAACAGCGATCGCTAAATCGATCGCAGGTTCATTTAATTTGACCCCGCCGGCTGCTTTTAAGTAGGCATCTTGATTTTGCAGCAGCAAGCCTGCCCGTTTTTCTAAAACCGCCATGATCAGCGAGACGCGGTTGAAGTCTAGCCCCGTCGTCGTGCGTTTGGCATTGCCGAACATCGTTGGCGTGACCAGTGCTTGGATCTCCACCAAGATTGGCCGACTGCCTTCCATTGCTACTACGATCGCCGATCCAGTTGCGCCTTCTAAGCGTTCTTCCAAAAAGACTTGTGACGGATTGGCGACTTCTTTCAACCCGCCTTCTTCCATTTCAAAAATCCCGATCTCATTGGTGGACCCAAAGCGGTTTTTGACGGCCCGCAAAATTCGAAAACTATGGTGCTTTTCGCCTTCGAAATACAAGACGGTATCCACCATATGCTCCAGCATCCGCGGTCCTGCGATCGAGCCTTCCTTCGTCACGTGGCCAACGATAAAGATGGCGATGCCATTGGTTTTGGCGATTTTCAGCAATTCTGCGGTCGTTTCTCGCACTTGGCTGACACTGCCTGCCACGCTGGTGATATCCGGTTGGGTCATGGTTTGGATCGAATCGATGATCACATAATCTGGGCGGATGTTTTCGATCGCTTTACTGATCTCTGACATGTCCGTTTCCCCATAGAGATAAAATTCTGTGTCGATGGCGCCTAAGCGCTGCGCCCGCATTTTGATCTGCTCGGCACTTTCTTCTCCTGACACATACAAGACCGTCCCGCCGATCGCTGCTAATTGCTGGGAAACTTGCAAGAGCAGCGTCGATTTTCCGATCCCTGGATCCCCACCGATCAAAATCAAGGAGCCTGGGACCACGCCGCCACCTAAGACGCGATTCAACTCAGCGAGTTTCGTTTGGACTCGCGGTTCTTTTTTCGGTACGACATCGGCGATTTTCGTCGGCTGCATCTTTTGCCCCGTCAATGTCGTACGCACTCGACGATCGGCGGTTTCTTGGATCACTTCTTCCACCATTGAATTCCAGCTGCCGCAATTGGGGCATTTCCCTAAATATTTAGGGGAACTATACCCACAATTTTGACAGACAAATTGACTTTTTGCTTTTTTTGCCATTGATCTCCTCCACTACTTCTATCAAACAGACCCCCAGGCAGGATTTACTGATTCGAGGAGCCAAAGCCGCCGGTTCGGCTGGCAGTGGTTGTATCTTGATCAGCTTTTAAGAACGGCAAGAAAATTCCTTGGCCGATCCGTTCGCCTTTTTTAATGACGACATCTGTGGGGCCGAAATTGGTAAACTGAAACATGATATGCCCTTCATTATCTGGATTGTCATAGTAATCGCTGTCGATGACGCCGACACCATTCGTCAAGACTAAGAAACGTTTCAAAGGATTGCTGGAACGATTTGTCAGCTGCAAATACTCGTCTTCCCCCATATAGGCTTTGATCCCCGTGGGAATCAAGGTTGGCTTCAACTGTTTTGCGGTCTCTTTCGCAAAAAGCGCTTTGACCCCGTCGATCACGCCCGCTTTCCAAATGCTTGGCACCACGATTTCTTCCGCTGCTTCAAAGTCGTAACCAGCCGCATGATGGGTGGCACGTTGAGGCAAGGTGATGCTTTTTTCTTTATATGCTGTAATAATTTCAAATCCTCGTAATTTCATGGGTTCCTCCAATAATAAAACATATAGCTATTTTAGCATAGGAAGAACTATTTTCTTCATGGAAAACACAATTATCGAAAAGTCTTTACAATTTCTTCGTTTAAAAATAGACCAAAAAGAAAAAAGGACATGACGAAACGCCCGTTTGCGAGTACAATAGAAAAAATATCAAAAAATAGGCGGTGGCATATGCGCGCAGATCTTTCAAACAAAAACCGAATCGTTGTAAAAATCGGCACCAGCTCGTTGATTTATCCCAATGGTGCCATCAATCTAGCTGGCATCGATGAATTAGCCTTTGTCTTAGCAGCTTTGCAAAACCAAGGCAAAGAAATCATCTTAGTTTCTTCTGGTGCGATCGGTGTTGGCATGAACAAGTTGAATTTGAAAGAACGACCCGTGGAGATCCCGCAGCAGCAAGCCGTGGCCGCCGTTGGCCAATCGGAACTGATGACGATCTACAACCAGCGTTTTCAAAGCTATAGCCAGCAGACTGCACAGATCCTGCTGACCAGAGACATCATCGAATTTCCCCAAAGCCGTCAAAACGTTAGCAACACCTTAGAGCAATTACTTACGATGGGGATCATCCCGATCATTAATGAAAACGACACGGTAGCAGTGGATGAATTGGATCATCTCACCAAATTCGGCGACAATGACCAGCTGTCAGCGATCGTCGCTCAGTTGACGAAAGCCGAGCTTTTGATCATGCTTTCTGATATCGACGGCTTTTATTCCGCCAATCCGCTGAATGATCCTGAGGCCGTTTTGTATTCCGAGATCAATGAAATCACCCCAGAACTTTTAGAACAAGCTACGGGAAAAGGCAGTCCTTATGGAACCGGCGGTATGACCAGTAAACTAAAAGCCGCCCAACGTATCTTAGACTTGAACAGTCACATGCTGCTGGCTAACGGCAAGCAGCCGAAAATTATTTTTGACTTGCTCGCAGGGGAACCTGTCGGCACCCACTTTTATCAACGAACGGAGGATGAGCAATGAGCAACTTGCAAACGATCGGTCAACAAGCTCAAGCAAGCGCCCAGACATTAAGCTTACTGAGTGCCAGTGAAAAAAACCACCTACTGGCAGCGATGGCCGATGCTTTAGAAAAAGCTGCCGAGACGATTTTAGCTGCTAATCAACAAGATCTAGCCGCCGCAAAAGCCAAAGGAACCAGCCAGACGATGCTGGATCGACTGTTGCTGACAGAACAACGGATCATCGAGATGGCTAACGGCATCCGAGAAGTCGCCCAATTGCCCGACCCAATCGGTGCCGTGGATAAAATGTGGCGCAATGCTGACGATCTTTTGATTGGTCAACAACGAGTGCCTTTAGGGGTCATCGGCATCATCTACGAAGCCCGCCCTAATGTCACCACTGACGCAGCTAGTCTGTGTTTCAAATCAGGAAATGCCGTGATTTTGCGTGGTGGAAAGGAAGCCTTCCACTCCAATCAAGTCCTCGTGACTATTTTACAAGAGGCTTTAGCTGCCAATGGACACTCCCGCCATGCGATCCAGTTTATCGAAGACACGAGCCACGAAACAGCGGCTGAGCTGATGCGGCTGACAGATTACTTGGATGTTTTGATCCCTCGGGGAGGCGCCGGCTTGATTCGTCGTGTCAAAGAGACCGCCACGGTGCCAGTGATCGAAACCGGCACCGGCAACAATCATATCTACATCGACCAAGCAGCCCAGCTGCCGATGGCACTGGCGATCGTCACGAATGCAAAGACTCAACGCCCTTCTGTCTGCAATGCCATCGAAACGATCCTCGTCCATGAAGCAGTGGCAGCGGAGTTTTTGCCTATGGTAGAAAAGCAGTTTGCCGATCAAGTCGAATTGCGAGGGGATCAAAAAGCATTGGCGTTTTTGAACAATGCACAGCTTGCCACTGAAGAGGACTGGGCAACCGAGTTTTTAGACTATATCTTAGCGATCAAAGTGGTGGCTTCGCTAGAAGAAGCCATTGCTCACATCAATCGCTACAATACGAAGCACTCCGAAGCGATCATCACCGATGATTATTTCGCTTCCCAACGCTTCTTGAAAGAAGTTGATGCGGCGGCGGTTTACGTCAATGCCTCGACCCGTTTCACGGATGGCTTTATGTTTGGCTTTGGTGCCGAGATCGGCATCTCGACGCAAAAACTCCATGCCCGTGGGCCAATGGGGTTAGAAGCACTGACTTCTACCAAATACATTATTTATGGCGAAGGCCAGATCCGTAAGTAACGATACGAAAAAACAGCCACTTGCTGTCATGACTTCCAATAGTTAGACTAAAAAGCTAACTTTAAAAGGTCGGTACATGCGCAAGCGGCTTTTTTCGTCCTCTTATGCTTGTGCAGCCCGCAGAACGAAGGAAATCGGTTCGATGCCAAACAATTCTGTCAGCACTCGATTGGTTGTGGCAAAGACGTCAGCTTCGCAACTCTTTTTCGGACAAGAAATCGTCTGTCCTTTGCTGGAAAACGTATCCTGACGGCTGCCCTCTACGAAAATTACTTCTTGCGTTCCTTTTTGATAGATCAATCCTTCGTCTTCTTCTAATAATAAGCGCGTCTGCCACTGATTGATCTGGGCAATTGGCATCACTAATGCAGCAGCATCCAAGTTTTCTAACGAAAAACTACGACCATCCGGCAGCTGCAGCGTGAAGGTATTGAGTTCATAAGGCAAACAGGCATTGCACCCTCCTTCTGTGATGACTTGGCTCGTGAGAATTTCTGCATTCATTCTTTTTGACTCCTTTCATGATTCATTCATGTTTAGTTTATCACAAACCTATGGCGCACGGCGGAGCAATTATTCCGTCTTAAGTTGGATGTGTTTCTTTTTCTTTCTTGCTATGCTAGGGATAAGAAAAAAAGTCTAGGAGGAGTCACAATGAATACAGAAAGTTTATTAGGAAGAATCGTTACTGTCGTGGCAGTTTTAATCGCAGCATCCCTTGTTTTATCCGTTGTATTAGGCATTATTGGTGGGCTGATCGGATTGGTCTTCCGTTTCGGGATTCCTTTGCTGCTAGCCGTTTTGATCGTTCGCTGGTTAACATCGATTCGCCAAAAGCCAAGAAAATATTATCGTTAATTACAAGTAAATCAAAAACACCTGACGTTTGGAAAGTCAGGTGTTTTTTTATCGATCAGCCTAATGCTACATCTAAAACCATCATTAAGATAAAGCCTAGCATGACGCCAAAGACCGCAAAATGGCGGCGACTCGTCAAGGTTTGCTGCGCTTCTGGAATCAATTCTTCCACCACTACATAGATCATAGCACCCGCTGCAAAAGCCAACGCATACGGCAAGACAGCGGACATACTCGTTACTAGCAAAGCTCCGATCACACCGGCGATCGGTTCTACGATCCCTGACGCTTGCCCGTACATAAAGGCTTTGGTTCGGCTTAACCCTTCTTGGCGCAAGGGGATCGAAACGGCTGCGCCTTCTGGAAAATTTTGGATCCCGATCCCGATCGCTACCGAAAGCGCCGCTAAGATCGCTGCTCGCGGATCATCGGCACTAGCCGCCGCCCCAAACGCTACCCCTACCGCCAAGCCTTCTGGGATATTATGCAGCGTGATGGAAAAGACCAGCAAGATCGTTCGCTTCAAATGACTGGGCAAACCTTCTGTTTCATGATTCGGACCAAAATGCATATGCGGGAGCGTCTTATCTGCTGCATATAGAAACAAACCACCCAAACCAAACCCGATGCTGACCACAAGCCACGGAATGTCGCCATTTTCTTCGGCTCGTGCGATCGCAGGATCTAATAACGACCAGAAACTAGCAGCGATCATCACGCCAGAGGCAAACCCCAGCATCGTATTCAGGACATTTTTATTGATTTCTTTGAAGAAAAAGACTAGCGCTGCCCCAAGCGCCGTCATACCATACGTAAAGATTGTCCCCGCCAACGCTTGCTGCCATGGCGACAATCCAACCAACCAATCCACCATTCGTCTGCTCCTTTGTCTAACTATTCTACCAATACTCTAGCATAGGAAGCCGTCAGGTTCTACTAGGAAGGCAGCAGCAGCCAAAATTTTTCTTTCACCAGCCCTAAGCCTTTCCTGATGAAATCCTCGGCTTTACTTGAAAGTTTCAACATTCATCGCTATAATGCTAGGAGACTCCATGTCAATTTATATAAAGTGAGGAAAAGAATTGATTACAGTAAGTGATGTAAGTTTGCATTTTTCAGACCGCAAACTGTTTGATGATGTTAATATTAAGTTTACGCCTGGTAATTGTTATGGTTTGATTGGTGCAAATGGTGCTGGTAAATCAACTTTTTTAAAAATTTTATCTGGTGAGATCCAACCTTCAACCGGGAATGTGTCTTTAGGTCCTGATGAACGGATGGCTGTCTTGAAGCAGAACCACTATGATTACGAAGAGTTCCCAGTGATCGAAACGGTCATCATGGGCCATAAACGTCTCTACGAAGTGATGAAAGAAAAAGACGCGATTTACATGAAGGAAGACTTTTCTGATGAAGATGGGATTCGTGCCGCCGAACTAGAAGGCGAATTTGCGGAACTTGATGGCTGGGAAGCAGAGCCCGAAGCCGCTGTTCTTTTGCAAGGCTTGAACATTCCCGATGAATTGCATCATGTCTTGATGAAAGATCTAACTGCTGGTCAACGGGTGAAAGTCTTACTGGCACAAGCCCTTTTCGGTAAGCCAGACGTCTTGCTCCTAGATGAGCCTACCAACGGATTGGATATCCAATCTATCAACTGGTTAGAAGAGTTTCTGATCAACTTTGACAACACCGTCATCGTTGTTTCCCATGACCGCCACTTCTTAAATAAAGTTTGTACCCATATGGCCGATCTAGACTTCGGCAAAATCAAATTGTTTGTCGGCAACTATGATTTCTGGTTGGAATCAAGCCAATTAGCTGCGAAATTACAATCCCAATCAAATGCCAAAAAAGAAGAGCAGATCAAAGAACTGCAAGACTTTATCGCACGCTTTAGTGCCAATGCATCAAAATCCAAACAAGCAACATCTCGGAAAAAAATGTTGGATAAAATCACTCTTGATGATATTCAACCATCGTCTCGCCGTTACCCATTTGTCGGTTTTAAACCAGAACGTGAAATCGGGAATGACTTGCTGCAAGTCGACAATGTCAGTGTGACGATCGACGGCAAAAAGATTTTAGACAATATCTCTTTCACCTTGAACAAAGACGACAAAGTCGCTTTTGTTGCCAATAGCGATATCACCACCACAACGCTATTCAAAGTCATCATGGGGGAAATCACTCCTGATACAGGTAGTGTTCGTTGGGGCGTGACCACGCAGCATGCCTACTTGCCAAAAGATACGACCAGCGAATTTGATACGGATACCCCGATCGTTGATTGGTTGCGTCAATACGCAAGCAAAGAAGAAGACGACAATACCTTCTTGCGCAGCTTCCTAGGTCGCATGTTGTTCTCTGGTGACGAAGTATTAAAACCCGTCAATGTTCTTTCCGGGGGCGAAAAAGTTCGCTGCATGTTGTCGAAAATGATGCTTTCAAAAGCCAACGTATTGGTATTGGATGATCCAACCAATCACTTGGACTTAGAATCGATCACCGCATTAAACGATGGCTTGATGGCCTTCACCGGCTCATTGTTGTTTGCTTCTCATGACCACCAATTTATTCAAACCCTTGCGAACCGTATCATTGCGGTCTCTAGCAAAGGCGTGGTGGATCGTGCCGAAACGACCTACGATGAATTCTTAGAAAACAAAGATGTCCAAAAACGCGTAGCAGAAATGAATCAATAAGCTGCTTTTGAAAAAAAGAACGCTCCAGTTGCCCGCCACCAAGGCTGCAACTGGAGCGTTTCTTTTATTTTTCCTAGGTGCTTCGGGTATTTTTGGCAGGTTACGCTTGTTCTAAACGGGCTTTGCCGAATGAAAACAGCGCCAAGCAGCCGTAGCCGGTATGACTGGAGATCGTTGGACCTAATGGATAATGATGAATAATAATGTCAGGAATTTTTTCGGTCAAACGTTTGATGACTTTCTCCGCCGCTTCGGCATCGCCAGCATTGGCAAAATAAACCGTATTGGTTTTTGATTCGTGAAGATTGGCGATGGTTTGATCTACGATTTTTTGGATCGCTTTGTTGCGTCCCCGCACTCGATCAACGCTGCGTAATTTTCCCGCAGTATCGACGGTAATAATTGGTTTCACGTTCAGCAATCCGCCGATCGCTGCCGCTGTTTTAGAGATTCTGCCGCCGCGTTCCAATTGTTTTAAATCGTCGACGGTGACCCATGAATCTAAACGCAGTTTGTTTTCTTCTACCCATTGGCTGACTTCCAGCAACGAACGTCCTTGGGCTTTTTGTTGGGCTGCTTCAGCCACTAAGAAGCCTTCGCCTAAACTCGCAGAGCGCGTATCGATCAAGGTGATCGCAACTTCTTTGTATTCTTCTTTTAGTAAGGCTACGGCTTGGACGGCACTTTGGAATGAGCCGCTCATTCCTGAAGAAAAACCTAAATAAAGGATCGGTGTGCCCGCTTCGACATACGGCCGAAAATACTCCATATAACGTCCGACATTGATTTGAGAAGTTGTCGGCTGCGCATGTTCTTTTAGTTTTCCTAAAAACCATTCCGTATCAAATTCTTTGCCCATATCATCGATATATTCTTTGCCGTCTAATTCGATCAGCATCGGAATATACGCAACATTTAGCTCCGCTAATCTTGCTGCTGGTAAATCACAGCAGGAATCTGTCATGATTTGAAACATGGTTTCACCCCTCTCGTTACCCCCTATTATAGCAAAAAAAGAACAAGACAGAAGAAATTCTCATCAAAAGCAGCCAAACTTATCGTTGACTGCTTTTGACACAGGAGTTCTTCGTCTTGTTCTGAAGCTTTTGCGTCAGATTAGATTTGCGCCCAAACACTTTCTAAGATGTTGGTTTGGCTGCGGTCTGGTCCTACCGAGAAGGTCGAAATGCGGACACCGACTAATTCAGAGATGCGGTGAACGTAATTGCGTGCATTTTCTGGCAAATCTGCTAATGTTTTGCAGCCAGTAATGTCTTCAGACCAGCCAGGAAGTTCTTCGTAGACTGGTTTGCAGCGGTTCAACTCTTTCAAGCTTGCTGGGTAATGATAGATCAATTCGCCGTCTAGTTCATAAGCCGTACAGATCTTCACGGTTTCTAAGCCGCTCAAGACATCGATCGAGTTAAGGGATAGGTTCGTGATCCCTGAAACACGTTTTGAATGGCGCATCACGACGGTATCAAACCAGCCCACACGGCGAGGACGTCCTGTCGTTGTTCCGTATTCACGACCGATCTTACGAATTTGTTCACCTGTTTCATCAAACAGTTCCGTTGGGAAAGGACCATCTCCTACCCGAGAGGTGTAAGCTTTGCAGACACCAACGACTTTGTTGATTTTTGAAGGACCCACACCACTACCAATAGTGACTCCCCCAGCAACGGGGTTGGATGATGTCACGAAAGGATAGGTTCCTTGGTCGATATCCAGCATCACGCCTTGTGCCCCTTCAAATAAAACCCGTTTGCCTTCATCTAAGGCATCGTTAAGGATCACCGAAGTATCCGTCACATATTTTTTGATTTGTTGGCCATATTCGTAATACTCTTCAAAAATGTCTTCAAAAGCGATTGGCTCTGCGTCAAACATTTTCACGAATTGACGATTTTTTTCTTCTAAGTTGATACGCAGACGTTCTTCAAAAATTTCTTTGTCTAAAAGATCAGCGATCCGAATGCCGACTCTGGCAGCTTTATCCATATAGGCTGGTCCGATCCCTTTGATCGTGGTACCGATCTTGTTGTCACCTTTGGCATCTTCTTGCAGCTGATCCAAATGGATATGGTAAGGTAAAATAACATGTGCACGATCAGAAATCTTTAAGTTTTCTGTTATTATATTGTTTTCTTTCAAGTATGCTAATTCTTTAACTAATGATTTCGGGTTCACAACGACCCCGTTTCCAATGACACTGATTTTATCTGCATAAAAGATCCCAGAAGGAATCAAATGCAGTTTATAGGTCACACCGTCAAATTTAATCGTATGGCCGGCATTGTCTCCACCTTGATAACGTGCAATGACTTCCGCGTTTTCACTCAAAAAGTCCGTAATCTTTCCTTTACCTTCATCGCCCCATTGTGTACCTACTACTACTACAGATGACATATAATGACCTCTTTCTTTAATTAGTGCATTCCTTAAGTATTGTAACAAGATTCGCAAGCTCTTTCAATCTAAAATCGAATAATCGTTTTAAATTCTCATTTTTCAGGGGTAAAAAACGAACTATTTTCTTTGGAATAATTATTTATACACGTAAAAACGAATAAAGTCGGCACATAAAAAAAGCCCTACTGCCATCAGCGCAATGCAGACGGCAGCAGGAGCCTTGGTTTCTCACATCGTTGGTGTCTTACCCGAACTCTTCTCGTGGCGAGACCGAGGAGAATTTATTGTATTCTTTGATGAATAGAAGTTCGACGGTCCCTCGGGCACCACTCCGGTTTTTCTCAATAATGACTTCGATCACATTGTTGTTTTGTTGTTCTTCTGGTTCATCGTCATCGTCGCCTTCACTGCGGTAGTAGTCATCCCGATACAAGAAAGCAACGATATCGGCATCCTGCTCGATCGATCCTGATTCCCGGATATCACTTAAAACAGGACGTTTGTCTTGTCGCTGTTCCACACCCCGAGAAAGCTGAGACAATGCGATCACCGGCACTTTCAATTCCTTCGCCAGTTTCTTTAATTGGCGAGAGATCTCAGAGACTTCTTGTTGGCGGTTTTCGCGACCCGTTCCTTCAATCAGCTGCAAGTAGTCGATCAAAATCAAGCCGAGATTGCCTTTTTCTTGCGCCAGTTTCCGACAACGTGCCCGAATCTCAGAGATCTTGATCCCAGGGGTATCATCGATATAGATATTGGCGTTAGAAAGACTGCCCATGGCAACGATCAAATTGCGCCACTCTTCTTCTGAGAGCTGCCCCGTCCGCAAGTGACTGGCCTCAATCGAGCCTTCCGCACACAGCATCCGATTGACCAATGATTCAGCCCCCATTTCCAGACTAAAGATCGCTACGGAACGATCGGTTTTCGTTCCGACATTTTGCGCGATATTCAAGGCAAACGCGGTTTTCCCTACCGCGGGGCGGGCAGCGAGAATAATCAGCTCTTCTTTTTGCAGCCCCGCCGTCATTTTGTCTAAAGCCGCATAACCCGTAGGTAATCCGGTGATTTCTTCATTGTTTTGCGCCAACTGATCGATCGTTTCGATCGTCCGATTCAAGACTTCCGCTATCGATTGGAAGCCATTGCTATTGCGCTTTTCGGATACTTCTAAAATACTTTTTTCTGCTTGATCAATGATCGACTGCACATCTTCATCTTGTTCAAAGCCTTTGGTTACGATGCGGCTCGCTGTTTGGATCAGATTGCGTAACGTGGCTTTGTCGTCAACGATCTTCGCATAATAAGCAATACTTGCTGCTGATGGTGAAGCTTGACTCAATTCAGTCAGATACGTCAGGCCGCCAACATCTTCAAGACTGTTGCTTTTTTCAATTTCTGCTTTCAACGTAATCAAGTCGATCGATTCACTACGGTCGTTCAACTGGATCATTGCTTGAAAAATTATTTGATGGCTGCGGCGATAAAAATCTTCTGGGGCGATTACTTCCATTGCATCGATGATCGCATCGGCATCTAAAAAGACTGCCCCTAGGACCGCTTGTTCCGCTTCAATATCTTGTGGGGGAACTTGATTTTGCCAAACTTCATTCATGCCATTCGCTCCTTCGTCCATTCATTCTACAAGATTCCCATCCAAAGTACAAGATTGCTTGGACGTTTGCCGAAAAAAACCCCAACATGTGACTGTTGGGAGTAATGCTTATTCTTGGATGGTATGAACATTGATCGTTGCCGTTACTTGTGGGTGCAATTTTACAGGTACTTGCGTAAAGCCTAATGCACGGATCGGCTGATCCAATTCGATTTTGCGTTTGTCGATCTTTATTTTGTATTGCTTGTTCAAGGCATCTGCGATTTGTTTTGATGGGATCGAACCGAACAAACGGCCATCTTCCCCTGCTTTGGCATTGATTTTCACAACGGTTTCTTCCTTTTCAAGAAGTGCTTTTAACTCTTTCGCTTCTGCTAAGACTTCTGCGTCTTGTTTTTCTTTGGCTTTTTGTTTGCCTTTTAATTCTGCCATGCTTTCATTGTTGGCAGGTTTGGCTAAGTTGTTTTTGATCAGAAAGTTTTGTGCGTAGCCATTAGGGACTTCCTTGATATCGCCTTTTTTGCCTTTGCCTTTGACATCTTGTAAGAAAATAACTTTCATCTTGGTCACTCCTTGTTATTGTTCATTTTTCGTTAATTCCGCTCGCAGCTGGTTTTCTACATCACCAATGCTGCTGTTCTTTATTTGCGTGGCTGCGTTGGTAAAATGTCCGCCGCCGCCTAATGCCTCCATCAAGGTTTGTACATTGACTTTACCAGTGCTTCTAGCACTGATACCGATCAAATCTCCTGGTTGTTTCGTAATGACAAATGCGGCATGGATCCCATTGATCGATAGCAGAGTATCGGCCGCTTTCGCAACGGTGACACTATCGTACACCCGATCTTCATCCGCTGCAGCAATCACGATATCTTCTCGGAAATGCTGGCTGCGAGAAACCAGTTCACTGATCATCAAATAGGAATCGAGATCCGTACTCAACATGTATTGAACCAATGACGTATCTGCGCCTTGGTTTTTCAAATAACCAGCAATATCAAAGGTCCGACCAGTGGTTCGCACCGTGAAGTTCTTCGTATCCACGTAGATGCCCGCTAATAAAGAAGTCGTAATAAATTTCGGGACTTGCGATCTGCGAGAAGCACGATACTGGATTAATTCTGCTACCAGTTCCGATGCCGAAGACGCGGAAGATTCAATATACGTCAATAGTGGCTTATCGGGAAACTCATCCCCGCGACGATGGTGATCGATCACTGCGATTTTGTCAAATTCATCATAGACCGCTTGCGAGATCGACATCGACGGCTTATGGTAATCTACCATCACTAGCACACTTTCTTCATTTGATAAATTAACTGCTTCTTCCCCAGTGATCACAAATCGTTCCAGCTCGGGGTATTTTTTCAATTCTTCCAATGCCCGTTGAATGTCTGCGGTGATCTCTTTTGGATTTAAAATGATGTAGCATTCTTTGTCGCTCATCATCGCCATGTAAGCCACCCCAAAAGCCGAACCTAAGGCATCCATGTCTGGGTAACGATGACCCATGATAAAGATCCGCTGGTTTTCAGCAAAAATCTTTCTCAACGCCGTACTCATGGCACGAGAACGAACACGCGTTCTCTTGGGTGTGCCGTCTGTATTGCCACCAAAGAATTGCGGTTTTGCTTCTTCTTTGGCTTCTTTTAAAACGACTTGATCACCGCCGCGAACTAACGCAATGTCGAGATTGTTTTGTGCCACTTCCCCGATCTCTTCAAAAGACTCTTCCCCATAGGAGATCCCCATACTGATCGTTAATGGCAGATCATTTTTTTCCGCAACTTGCCGTACTCTAGTCAAAAATTGGAATTTTTCTTCCTTCATCCGCTCAATATCTGAATACTTCGCGACGAAAAGAAACCGCTCGGAATTGATTCGTTTGTAAAAAACATGATTCTCACTTGCCCAATCAGAAATCAATGTCGTGATCAGCGAGTTCAAATAAGAAACTTGTTTGTCGTCTTTTTTCTCAATCAAATCATCGTAATTATCAATTGAAATCAACCCAATTGCTGCCATCTTTTTTACCCCTCAATGTATCATTCCATTTTTTTGAAGCTTTGTTCCTTATTTTACCACAAAACAATCAAATAGGCGATTGATGCAAAAAAGTTCCACGTGAAACTTTTTTGGTGAACCAACTAGGAAAAAATTTCTATCATTCGTTATTCTATCTATATATAAAATAACAAGTTACTCTTCGATGGATAAAAAAATTGACAAGCTTCAAAAGAAACTTGTCAATAAAAATCATTCGATTTATTCTTCGCCTACGAATGGAAGTAATCCCATGATACGCGCACGTTTGATTGCAATGGTAAGTTTGCGTTGGTTTTTCGCACCAGTACCAGTTACACGACGTGGTAAGATTTTACCGCGTTCTGAAATGAAACGTTTTAGTAATTCAATATCTTTATAATCGATATGTTCAATATGGTTTGCAGCAATGTAGTCTACTTTACGACGTTTGCGTCCGCCTCTTCTTTGTTGTGCCATCCTATTTCCCTCCTATCAATTTCTTAGAATGGTAAATCATCGTCTGAAATGTCGATTGATGAGTTTCCGAATGGATCGGAGTTGTCTCGATCAAAATTAGGCATTCCTGATGGTTGAGAGGATTGAGTTTGATTTGAGTTATTGTTACCAAATCCAGAAGAACTGTTTGAGTTATACGTATTGTTACTGCCAGATCCGCTATCAGTTGTGCGTCTTTGCTCGGAAGCATTCCGCGACTCTAATAATTGGAAGTTGTCAGCAACGACTTCTGTTACATAAACACGTTGGCCTTGTTGGTTGTCGTATGAACGGGTTTGAATACGTCCAGTAACCCCTAATAAAGTTCCTTTGCGTGCATAGTTTGCTAATGTTTCCGCTGGTTTTCTCCAAATAACACAGTTGATGAAATCAGCTTCGCGCTCTCCACTTTGGTTGGTAAAATTGCGGTTTACCGCCAAGGTAAAGGTTGCGACACCAGTGCCATTAGAAGTGTAACGTAAATCAGGATCTTTGGTTAGTCTTCCTACTAGTACAACATTATTAATCAAAGTTCATCATCTCCTCATCGCTTTTGTTTCATGTGAAACAATATTATGCTTCTTCTTTGACAATCATGTGACGGATAATGTCATCATTGATTTTCGCAAGACGGTCAAACTCGTTGATTGCACTTGCAGTTGTTGAAGAAGAAACTTTAACGATGTGATAGATACCCTCACGGAATCCATCCATTTCATACGCTAGACGGCGTTTTTGCCAATCTTTTGATTCGATAACTTCAGCGCCGTTATCAGTTAAGATTGAGTCAAAACGAGCGATCAATGCGGCTTTTGCTTCTTCATCAATGTTTGGACGAATGATATATAGAATCTCATATTTCGTGTTTTCCATTGATTTTTCACCTCCCTGTGGACTTTGGCCCCTAGTTTTCTAGGAGCAGAGAGAGTGGTCTAATTAGACTACTCACAAATAATTATTATACACTTTTTTCGTCCTTACTGCAAGCTGTTTTTTTGCGTCCCTGCATCTACCCATCACCGCAAACAATCGCTTACACTGATAAATACGTCAGCTGCTGCCGATTTTTTGAAAAAGAATAGGAAGACAGCAAGCTGCAGGTTCGCAGGTTGCTGTCTTCCTAGAAAAACGTATTGCTTATTCTTGTGTATCCGTGGTGTCTTCCGTTGTTTCTTCCACATCTGGTACGTCTTGTACCGCTGTTTCTTCAGCAGTCGCTAGTTCTTCTTCGACTTCTGGTTCAACCGTTGCCATCGTCACTACTTTGGCATTGTTTTCCATCTTCATCAAACGAACCCCTAAGGTTGCCCGACCAGTTTGGGAAACAGTCGCTACATTGAAACGAATCAAGACGCCTTTATCGGTGATCACCATGATGTCTTCCTCACCGCTGACCGTCGTCAAGCCGGCTAATGGACCGTTTTTCGCCGTAATGTTGGCTGTTTTGATCCCTTTTCCGCCACGACCTTTGATTGGGTATTCAGAGCCTTTGGTACGCTTGCCATAGCCGTTCTCAGTGATGACCAAGACTTCACTGTCTTCTGTGATCACTGCAGCGCCTACCACGTAGTCTCCGTCTCTTAGACGAATGCCTCGCACACCAGCAGCTGTTCGGCCCATATCCCGCACAAGGGCTTCTTTGAAGGTCACAGAGTAGCCATCGTGGGTTCCGATGATCACGACATCTTCGCCGTGGGTTTCAATTACATTGACCAACTCATCATTTTCCCGAAGACCGATCGCAATCAGACCATTGGCACGGATATTTGAAAAGGCCGTCACTGAGGTCCGTTTGACCACACCTAGACGCGTCGTGAAGAACAAGTAGCGTCCTTCTTGAGGCCCACCAGAAGCCGAAATGATCGCTTCGATCCGTTCGCTAGAATCGATCCCTAGGAGATTGATCACAGGGATCCCTTTGGCTGCCCGACCATACTCAGGAATTTCATAGCCTTTGGCTTTGTAAACTTTCCCTTTATTGGTGAAGAACAGTAATGTGTCATGAGTCGAACAAGAAACCAACGTCTTCACGAAGTCTTCATCGTGGATCCCCATTCCTTGAACGCCACGTCCGCCGCGGCGTTGTGCACGGAATTCAGACTTAGCTACTCGTTTGATGTACCCATTGTTCGTCAAGGTAATGACGATTTCTTCTTCTTCGATCAAATCTTCATCTTCAAGACTTAAGACTTCCCCAACCAATAATTCAGTCCGGCGATCATCACCAAAGCGTTGGCCTAATTCTTGCAACTCCGTTTGAATGATCTCTAGGACTCGTTGTGGATTTGCTAAAATGTCTGTCAAATCAGCGATAAATTCTAACAAACCTTGGTACTCGTTTTCGATCTTGTCGCGTTCCAAACCAGTCAAGCGACGCAAACGCATATCTAAAATCGCTTGCGCTTGGCGATCGGACAATTTGAAGCGCTCCATCATGCTATTTTTTGCTTCATCATCAGAATTTGATGCTCGGATCAAAGCAATGATCTCATCGATATGATCCAATGCGATCCGTAATCCTTCCAAGATGTGGGCACGAGCTTCTGCTTTGTTTTTATCAAACTGTGTCCGACGAGTCACCACTTCTTGTTGGTGCTCGATGTAGTTTTCTAAAATTCGTTTCAAGCTCAAAATCTTCGGCACGCCTTTTTCAATGGCTAACATATTAAAGCCAAAAGAAGATTGCAGTGCAGTCATTTTGTAGAGATTATTTAAGATCACCGACGCACTGACGTCGCGACGAACGTCGATCACGATCCGCATGCCTTCACGAGACGATTCATCCCGCAGATCGGTGATTCCTTCGATCCGTTTGTCACGGTGCAGCTCAGAGATCCGTTCGATCAACTTCGCTTTATTGACCATATATGGCAATTCAGTCACTAAGATCCGTTCTTTGCCGTTGGGCATTTCAGTCACTTCGACTTTTCCGCGAACAGTGATCGAACCTTTCCCTGTTTCATAGGCACGGCGAATACCGGATTTTCCCATCACGATCCCGCCAGTTGGGAAGTCTGGTCCTGGTAGGACTTCCATCAATTCACTCGTTGTGACTTCTGGATTTTCCATCAATAGATCGATGGCTGCAATGACTTCATTCAAGTTATGAGGCGGGATATTGGTCGCCATCCCAACAGCGATCCCAGTCGTCCCGTTGACCAAAAGGTTCGGGAAGCGGGCAGGTAATACCGCTGGTTCTCGTTCTGTATCATCATAGTTGCTTTGGAAATCAACGGTATCTTTGTTGATGTCCCGCAGCATCTCCATCGCCAGTTTACTCATGCGGGCTTCGGTATACCGCATCGCAGCGGCACCGTCACCATCGACTGAACCAAAGTTTCCGTGGCCATCGACTAGCATGTAGCGATAGCTAAAGGGCTGTGCCATCCGCACCATTGATTCATAGATCGCACTGTCACCATGGGGATGGTATTTCCCCATGACATCGCCGACGATCCGGGCTGATTTTTTATGGGGCTTGTCTGGTGTGACCCCTAATTCATTCATTCCATATAAAATTCGGCGGTGAACCGGCTTTAAGCCATCCCGCACATCTGGTAAAGCCCTAGCAACAATTACACTCATTGCATAATCGATAAAGGACTCGCGCATTTCACTGGTCAGATTGACGTCATGAATATTTTGTTTTGCTTCTTCACTCAAGCTGTTTCCTCCTCTACGATTGGCTAGATGTCAAGATTTTTCACGTAGTGCGCGTTTTCTTCGATAAAGGCCCGTCTTGGTTCGACGCGATCCCCCATCAGCATTTCAAAAATTTGATCGGCTTCTATGGCATCATCTACGCTGACCCGCAGCATCATCCGATTTTCAGGGTCCATCGTGGTTTCCCATAACTGGTGGTCATCCATTTCCCCTAGACCTTTGTAGCGTTGAACCGTTGGTTTTGGTGTCGCAGGCAGTGATTCAATCGTATTTTTCAAATCTTGTTCGGCATTCTTGCCGGGTTGGATATAGTGGATATTTTTCCCTTGTTTGACACCGTACAATGGCGGTTGTGCGATATAGACATAACCAGCTTCAACGATTGGACGCATATAACGATAGAACAGCGTCAAAAGCAGGGTCCGGATATGGGCACCATCGACATCGGCATCGGTCATGATAACTAGCTTGTGGTAACGGGCTTTTGCTACATCAAAATCAGCACCAAACCCAGTTCCCATTGCTGTAAACAATGAACGGATCTCTTCATTTGCTAAGATTTTGTCCATGCTGGCTTTTTCGACATTTAAAATTTTTCCACGGATCGGTAAGATCGCTTGGAATTCGCGACTGCGGCCTTGTTTTGCTGAACCGCCGGCAGAATCTCCTTCGACGATAAACAGTTCGCATTTTTCTGGATCATTACTGGAACAGTCGGCTAATTTCCCAGGTAAGTTACTGATTTCTAACGCACCTTTTCGGCGAGTCATTTCTCGGGCACGTTTGGCTGCTTGACGGGCTTTTGATGCCAAAAGTCCTTTTTCCACGACTTGACGACCCACATTCGGGTTTTCCATCAAGAATTTCGTGAAATGTTCCGAAAAGAGACGATCGGTGACTGTCCGCACTTCGGAATTTCCTAATTTGGTTTTCGTTTGTCCCTCAAACTGAGGATCTGGATGCTTGATAGAGATAACTGCCGTCAATCCTTCCCGAACATCTTCTCCGGTCAGGTTTTCGTCGTTTTCTTTCATCAATTTTGACTTGCGGGCGTAATCATTGATCACCCGTGTCAAGGCAGTCTTAAACCCGAATTCATGGGTTCCGCCTTCATAGGTATGGATGTTGTTGGCAAAACTCAACAGGTTGCTGTGGTAGCTATCGGTATATTGCATGGAAACTTCAACCGTGATTCCTTGTTGTTCTCCTTCTAAGTAGATCGGATCTGGGAAAATCACTGTCTTACTTGCATTCAAATGCTCCACATAGCTCTTGATCCCGCCATCGTAATGATATTCTTTCAAGACGGGTTTTTCTTCCCGTTTGTCTTCGATCGAGATTTTTAAGCCACGGTTCAAGAAGGCTAATTCCCGAACCCGTGTCGCTAATTTATCAAAATTGAATACGGTTGTTTCCGTAAAGATCTCTGGATCCGGAACAAAGTGGACGGTCGTTCCGTGGCGGTCGGTTTCATCGATCACTTTCAAGTCATCAACGACTGCCCCACGATGGTATTCTTGATAATACACTTTGCCTTCTTTATAGACTTTTACGTCTAAAGTCGTGGATAACGCATTAACGACGGAGGAACCTACCCCGTGCAGTCCACCAGATACTTTGTAGCCGCCACCGCCGAATTTCCCGCCGGCATGCAGGATCGTAAAGACGGTTTCTACCGCTGGACGGCCTGTTTTGGCTTGGATATCAACGGGGATCCCCCGACCGTCATCGACGACCGTAATACTATTATCTGGTTCAATGATCACTTGAATACTTGAGGCAAAGCCTGCTAGTGCTTCATCGATCGAGTTATCGACGATTTCCCATACTAAGTGGTGCAAACCTTCTGAACTGGTAGAACCAATATACATCCCAGGTCGTTTGCGGACGGCTTCTAGTCCTTCCAGCACTTGGATCTGACTGGCATCATAGGCTTTTGCACGTTCAACTAAGCTTTTTTCTTCTTCTGTCATTCAGTCTATTCTCCTTTAATATGTCCTTGCTCTACATAAAAAATCTCTGCTTCCACAGACATTTTGTCTTTCACATGTTCTAATGTCGTCGTTGTCAGAAAGGTCTGAACTTTTCCTTCAATGGTCTCCAATAAATGCAGTTGTCGGGAATCATCCAGCTCACTCATAACGTCATCTAATAAAAGGACGGGATATTCCCCCGTTTCTTCTTTCATCAAATCGATTTCTGCCAATTTAACACTTAAGGCGGTCGTTCGCTGCTGTCCTTGCGAACCAAAGGTCTGAACATTTTTCTCATTGATCAAAAAATCCAGATCGTCTCGATGGGGACCTGCCAACGTGACTTGCCGAAATCGTTCACGGTCTTTGACTTGTGCCAAGGCTTTGACAAATTGCTGTTGGATCTCCTCCAGCGCACTCGCCTCACCGGGCACATTCGATAAGTAGTCGATCTGCAAGGTTTCTTTTCCTTGGCTGATCTTTTGGTGCAGTTGATTTGCCCAATACGCCAAGCGCTGAACAAATCGTTGTCTGGCTAAAATGATTTTACTGCCGAAAGCCACCAGCTGTTCCGTTAAAACATCTAAATAGATCTCATCGGTCTGTTTTTTTTCGTTCAGCTGTTTTAAGTATTGATTGCGCTGTTTCAAAACGGATTGGTATTGAACGAGATCATAAAGATAGATTGGATCGATCTGCCCTATTTCCATATCGAGAAATTTGCGGCGGACTTGGGGACTTCCTTTTACAAGGGAGAGGTCTTCTGGAGCAAATAAAATGACATTCAACTGCCCTATGTAACTACTGAGCTTTTTTTGCTCAATGTGGTTTACTTTCGTTTTTCGTCCTTTTTTTGACAAAAACAGTTCTAACGGGATCGTTGAGCGTCCCCGACTGACACTGCCAGAGATCCGCGCCCCTTCTGTGTCCCAGCGGATAAGCTCTTGCTCGCTGGAGGTGCGGTGGCTTTTGGTCATCGCCAATACATAGATGCTTTCTAAAATATTGGTTTTTCCTTGCGCGTTTTCGCCTAAAAAAATGACCAGACCTTTCTCAAAAGTCAGTGTCAGCGAATCATAGTTCCGATAATTGCTTAAATGCAACTCATTCAGCCGCATCGGCGTCTTCCTTCTTCACCATAAAAAAAGTACCTTCATCAGGTAGCTCAACACGCATTCCCGCATACAATTTGCGCCCTCGTCGATTTTCTGGCTCGCCGTCGACAAAAACGGTGTGCTCTGCAAGGTACCATTTCGCTTGGCCGCCGCTGCTGATCACACTGACTTCTTTGAGCATTTGTCCAAGTGTCATGTATTCCGTTTCTAACGGTATTTGCATTTTCATAATTCCCCTCAATTCTATCAAAGAGCGTTTAGCTCTATTATACTCTTTTTTTGCCAAGAAAACAAATTCATCGGCATATTTTTCATTCTCAGAAGACTTACTGCTTTTAGACAAAAAAGAAGCCTAAATAGAAAAAAGGGCTTAAAAACGATTTTAAGCCCTTTTAACTCATTTATTCATTTTCAGATGATTGTTTCAACTTTTTTCAAAAGACATGAAAAACTAGTTGGTTCGCACCGGTGTGATCAGCTGGATAAAGCTGCCTTTGCTCTCTGTTGGCTCCAATGTAAAGGGACGGATCGCTGAGATAAAGCGGATCACGATGCTCGTGTCACCAAATGCTCGGAGGGCTGCTTTCATATAGTCAGGATTGAAAGAGATCTCTAATGGGTCGCCGGTCACTTTTTCAAAAGAAAGATCTTCTTCGACTTTCCCGATTTCTGGTGAGTTTCCATATAAGACAACGGCTTCTTCGGAGATCGCCAAACGTACGATGTTGTTACGGCCTTCATGAGAAAGCAATGACGCCCGTTCGATGGCTTGTAACAATTCTGGGACAGAAAATTCAATCTCAGTATTGAAGCTTGAAGGAATCAGACGGTTGGTATCTGGGTAAGTTCCTTCCAATAAACGAGAATAGAATTTCATGGTTTTCGTTTGGAACAACACTTGGTTATCCATAATGCTGATTTGGATCGCTTCTTCTTCATCTGTTAAGGAACGAGAAAGTTCCGTTAAGCTTTTGCCAGGAATCACGATGTTGAAGGCTGTTTCTCCGCTTTCCAATGGAATCACCCGTTGGCTCAAACGGTGTGAGTCCGTCGCAACAGCTAATAATTTTTGATTTTCTAAGACAAAGTGGACCCCAGTCAAGATCGGACGGCTTTCGTGTTGCGAAACCGCAAAGACTGTTTCACTAACGACCTTATTCAATACGTGCGCTGGAATCTCGATCGAATCTTGACTTTCGACAACTGGTAAATGTGGATAACTATCGGCATCCAAGCCGTTGACGGTAAAGTTGGCTTTTCCAGAAGTGATCGCTACTTGATTATTGTCTAAAACTTCTAACGTTAAGGTACTTTCAGGTAAACGACGAACAATTTCGCTGAAGAAACGTGCTTGTAAAACGATCGCTCCTGTTTTTTCGATTTGCATTTGCGCTTTTTCGTTTTCCACACTTAAAAAAGTTTCAATGGAAATATCGGCGTTGCTCCCAGTCATGGTCAATCCTTTTTCGGAAAGGGATAATTTTACTCCAGTTAAGATCGGGATGGTGGTTTTGGTTGAAATCGCCCGTTGGACAGTTTGTAATTCTTGCATGAACTCTGTTCGGTTTAAAGTTAGCTTCATAGCGATACTCCTTTAATTTATAGTTATTAAATAAAAGTAATAGTAGTAATAGGCTTGTTAGTAATGTGGATAACTCGAGAAAAGAGTGATTAGACTAACGAAAATGCCTGTGAATAACTTGTGGACAACTTTTTTGGTTCTTCTTTTCTTATCCACAGATCAGCTGAAGAGGATTTGTTTGATTTCAGCGATCTCATTTTTGATCGTGGGATCTGTTTCGACTAAATGCTGAATTTTTTCATGGGCATGAATGACCGTTGTATGGTCTTTGCCGCCAAATTCGCCGCCGATTTTTGGTAAAGAACTATCGGTCAATTCTCGAGAGAGATACATCGCGATCTGGCGTGGGACAACGATGCCTTTGACCCGTTTTTTCCCTTTTAGATCATTGACATGAATGTGATAGTATTTTGCGACTTCTTCTTGGATCTGCAAAATCGAAACTTGGGTCGAGCCATGGCTTGATTTCAAGGCTTTGATGGCTTCAGCTGCCAAGCTCGTTGTAATGTCTGAGTTTTGCATCGTAGCAAAAGCTTGCACCCGCACGAGTGCTCCTTCAAGTTCTCGGATATTCGAATCGATCTGCCCAGCGATATAACTTAAGGTATCGTCGGGGATCTCCAAGCGTTCGGCTTCGGCTTTTTTCCGCAAAATCGCAGTCCGCGTCTCTAGATCCGGCGGGGTGATATCAACGGATAAGCCCCAAGCAAAACGGGAAACCAAACGTTCCGGCAAAGTCGGGATCTCATTTGGCAAACGATCACTTGTCAGGACGATCTGTTTATTATTGCGATACAGTTCTTCGAAGGTATTAAAGAATTCTTCTTGGGTTCCTTCTTTATTGACTAAGAATTGAATATCATCCACCAGCAAAAGATCAACATTGCGGTATTCGTTTCGAAAATCTTCCATTTTGTTCTTTTGAATAGAAGTAATGAAATCATTGGTGAAATTTTCACTACTAACGTACTTGATTTTAGCATTGGGACGTTTCAGCAACATTTGATGACCGATCGCGTGCATCAAGTGGGTTTTCCCTAAACCAACGCCACCATAGAAGAACAGCGGATTATAAATAGACCCAGGATCTTCTGCAACAACTAAAGCAGCAGCGTGGGCCATCTGATTGCCTTTCCCGATGACAAAGGTATCAAATGTGTATTTTTCATTTAAGATCGATTTCGGCGGCCGCTCGTTTTCTTCTGCAGCTGTTTGAATAGTAGAAGGGGCTGTTTTTAAAGCTTCTGCTTCTTCGACAGTCACAAAACTAGGAATCAATTCTTCACCAGTTTTCATAAATCCCATTTCAACAATTTTGGCAGCTAGATTTTTTTCCCAATAAGATTTATGAAGATCGCTGGGTACTTCGATCAGCAGCTGATTTTTTTCAAACGACAAGACATTGGCAGTCTCGATCCAAGCACTATAACTGGCCGGATTCAGCTCTTCTTTAAAGGAACGTTGAAGATCTTGCCAAATAGAATCAGCAGATGGCATAAATTGTCCTCCTATAACTAAGAATAGATATAACTAAAATAGCACGGATTGAAAAAGTTTTCCACAGATTACGATAAAAAAGGTTAGAAAAAAATACTTTTCCACAAAACGGGATAAAAGAAAAATGGAAATGCACATGTTCGAAATTCGACTATCCACAGGTAGAAAAAGAATGTGCATAACTATAAAAAAATCTCCTTTATCCACAGATCGATGTGAAGATCACGCCTTGATAACACTAGGTTTTAGGGAAGTTATCAACAGTTAAAAAAGTGATTGTGGAAAACTTTTCTACAGGCTGTTTGTTTGTGGAAAAAGCCAAAATAACTCTGGGGAAAAAGTTATCCACAAAAATTGACTATAAACAGCAAACCCACACAAATCAAAGGGATTG
The DNA here is from genome assembly GCF_002140755.1 of Enterococcus sp. 5B3_DIV0040. Lineage (NCBI taxonomy): Bacteria > Bacillati > Bacillota > Bacilli > Lactobacillales > Enterococcaceae > Enterococcus > Enterococcus sp. 5B3_DIV0040. Next base: position 296,131 of record NZ_NGLC01000002.1, on the reverse strand, counting down.
TGGATAAAGAATGCCTGATTTTGAGCAAACTTCTTATTGACAAACTAGTACTTGACTCGTTATACTATCAAAGTATGTCTGTGCGCATAAGCATTATCCTGATGGAGGTGGAAATAAATGAAAAGAACGTATCAACCAAATAAACGTAAACGTCAAAAAGTTCACGGATTCCGTAAACGTATGAGTACAAAAAATGGACGTCGTGTTTTAGCTAGCCGTCGTCGTAAAGGCAGAAAGGTTATTTCTGCGTAAGCCACTGAATGCCAGTGGTTTTTTTTTATGCCGTTTTTGCGGAATATAGTGTCTGACTTTTGGCAAATATGGTATTATTGACAGGTGAGTGGTTACGGATTCAATCCGTTTCGCGAAGCTTAATTGAAAGAAGTGAAGGAACCGAAGATGAGAAAATCCTATCGAGTAAAAACAGAGCAAGATTTTCAAAAAGTTTTTCAGGCAGGAAATTCTTTTGCAAATCGGAAGTTCGTGGTGTATGTCTTACCTAAAGAGCAATCACATTTTCGAGTTGGTTTATCTGTAGGGAAAAAAGTCGGTAATGCAGTGAAGCGAAATGAGATCAAGCGCAAGATCCGTGCATGTTTAACGGAAATGAAGCCGCGAATCGAACCAGCGGTCGATTTCATCGTGATCGCCCGTCCAAGTATCGCCACTTGTTCCTCAAAGGAAATCTACTCGAATTTAGAGCATGTCTTAAAACTTGCCAAAATTATTCATTAATGGAAAGGAATTAGTTACGTGAAAAAAGGGAAACGCGTCTTACTATTTTTGGGAGTTCTCTCATTAGTAGTTGTCTTATCTGCCTGCGGTGCAACAGGTGAAGTAAATGCACAAAGTACTGGTCTATGGGACCGTTACATCGTTTATTATTTTGCAGAGGCGATCAAAGCCCTCTCCTTCGGCAATGCCGGGATCGGGATTATCCTCTTTACATTGATCATTCGGGTCATTTTGATGCCGTTGATGCACTTCCAAACCAAAAGCATGCGCAAAACGCAAGAATTACAACCGAAGTTAAAAGCGCTGCAGCAGCAATATGCGTCAAAAGATACAGAAACACAAAGCAAGTTAAAAGAAGAAACACAACGTTTGTATGCGGAAAACAATGTCAATCCTTATGCCGGCTGTCTACCATTATTGGTACAAATGCCGATTTTGATGGCCTTGTGGCAATCGATCTCACGGGTTCCTGCTCTGCAAGAAGGAAAATTCTTATGGCTGCAGCTGGGTGATCGTGACCCATACTTCATCTTGCCGATTTTAGCGGCGCTCTTTACTTTTGCAAGTACCTACTTATCAAGTATGAGCCAAGTGGAATCAAATGCGAGTCTGAAAATCATGAATTTCGCTATGCCGATGATGATCTTACTGATGGGGATCAACATTGCCAGTGGTCTTTCCTTGTACTGGGTCGTTTCCAATGCATTCCAAGTTGTGCAAACAATGATCTTAAATAACCCATTCAAGATTCGCCAAGAAAGAGAAGAAGCTGCCCGCAAAGAACGCGAGCGTGAACGTGCGCTGAAAAAAGCAATGAGTCCTAAAAAGAAACGGAAAAAATAAGAGGAGGTTGCACTGCAATGCCGATTTATGAAAATCTGACAGTAGATGAAGCAATTCAAGAGGGATTGCAAGTCCTTGGTATCACCAAAGATCAAGCAATAATCGAAGTCCTGGATGAAGGAAAAAAAGGCTTCTTGGGTCTAGGAAAAAAACAAGCACGGGTCTCCATTGAAAAACGAATCGTTGAAGAACCGGCACCCGTTGAAGAAGTACCAGCAAAACCGCTGGTAGAACCAGATCCTGTGACGACAGAGGATGCAAGCAGTGTGATAGAAGCAGCAGCGAGCGAACCTGTTTTGCTGACGGATCTTTCAGATGAGGAAGCGCTGGCTCAGCTGGGACTCTATCTGACAAATATTTCAAAAGCATTGAATGCACCCGCCTTAGTAAAAACCGCTCGTCAAGACGGCGTGGTCGTCTTTCATTTAGAAACGCAAAAACAAGGCATTTTGATTGGGAAGCACGGCAAAACCTTGAATGCACTGCAATATTTGGCGCAAGTGTATATTCACCGCATCGCGAAAAACAAATTGTCGATTGTAGTGAATGTCGGAGATTACCGTGAAAAACGTCAAGCGATCTTAGAACGTTTGGCTAGCCGTACTGCTGAAAAAGTCAAACGAACAGGCCGCCCAGTCTTTTTAGAACCGATGCCGGCGTTTGAAAGAAAGCAGATCCATTCAGTTTTGAGTAAAGATGCGTATGTTCAAACTCATTCTGAAGGGGATGAACCGTATCGCTACTTAGTAGTGGAACCTGCGGACAAACGAATTTAATGAAAAAAGGGAAAGGCGGTCTGACAAGCCTTTCCCTTTTTTGATGGGAAAAAGCGATTGACAACAAATTTAAAACCAAGTATCCTTGACTAGAAATCATTCTTATCAAAGTCAACATACGTTACGTAGGTCAGCCTTTGGTATCAAAAAAGAGTCCGTATGCCGCGGACTCTTTTTTGTATTTTTCTTTGATGATAGAGGCAATTAGCCGCCGATGGTTGATTGAGTAAATTGAACCACTGTACCATAGGCAAAGATCTCAAGGTAGGTTTTGTCGCCTTCGACGATGCGGTCATGTTCGAAATGACAGTTGATCACTGCATTCGCTCCGTAGCTGTGGGCGGTTTCTTTTAAGCGATAGGTCACATCTGCCAACAGATCGTTCAAATTCACAGATGTATCAAATAGATCTACTTCGATTTTGTCTGCCGCAAAGACGATATCCCGCACGACGTAAGGCCGATTCACGTTTCCTGTCGATAAAATGATTTCTTTAATGCGAGCAGCGCTGTTTGATGATTTGATGGTTTCCATAATAGATCCCTCTTTTCTTATTCTTTGCTTTTATTTTAAAGGTTTTTGCGGACAGATGCAAAATTTAAAAGTTTTTGAAGGAAGCTTGCGACTCACGCAAAAATGTGCTAATCTATTTCCAGAATTTAATTGACAAGCAGTCAAAGTGCTAAGTCTACTCGTTTTTATTGATTTTCAATCAATTTGACGGGTGGAGTGGGCACTTTTTTTATGTGAAAAAATAGGAGGAGCAAGCAACATGGTGAATATAACGCAAGAATTTGATACGATTGCCGCGATTTCCACCCCGCCAGGCGAAGGGGCCATCAGTATTGTGCGATTAAGCGGGGAAGAAGCGATCGCAATTGCGGATCGGATTTTTCAAGCAGGCACTAAAACCCTCGCCCAAGTCCCTAGTCATACGATCCATTATGGTCATATCGTGGACCCAGAAGAAAACCGTTTGATGGATGAAGTGATGCTATCAGTGATGAAAAAGCCGCGGACCTTTACCCGAGAAGATGTCGTCGAGATCAACTGCCACGGCGGGATCGTTGTCGTCAATCAACTCTTGCAGCTGGTTTTACGACAAGGCGCACGGTTGGCTGAGCCGGGAGAATTCACCAAGCGGGCCTTTTTAAACGGACGGGTTGACCTTTCTCAAGCCGAGGCGGTGATGGACTTGATTCGTGCCAAGACCGATAAGGCGATGAATCTCGCTGTCAATCAGCTGGATGGCAATCTTTCCCACTTGATTCGGACTTTACGCCAAGAGATTTTAGAGACGCTGGCACAAGTTGAAGTGAATATCGATTACCCTGAATACGATGATGTGGAAGAATTGACGACCCGCTTATTGTTAGAAAAAGCCACGATGGTCAAAGGGCAGATCCAAGCCTTATTAGCGACTGCCCAACAAGGAAAAATTTTGCGAGAAGGTTTGAGTACTGCGATCATCGGTCGGCCGAATGTCGGTAAATCCAGCTTATTGAACCATTTATTAAGGGAAGAAAAAGCCATCGTGACAGACATTGCTGGTACGACTCGAGATGTCATTGAAGAGTATGTCAATGTTCGCGGGGTACCGTTGAAACTGATCGATACGGCTGGTATCCGCGAAACAGAAGATGTCGTTGAGAAAATCGGGGTCGAACGCAGCCGCAAAGCATTGGCAGAAGCGGAGTTGATTTTGCTGGTTCTCAACCAAAGCGAAGGATTGACCCAGGAAGACAAACAATTGCTGGAGCTGACTGCTGGCAGCCGTCGGATCATCTTATTGAATAAGACCGACCTTGAGCCAAAATTAGCACCCGCTGAGCTAGCACAGTACGCAGCAGATGAACCGATTTTTTCTGTCTCTGTGTTGACGAGTGAAGGCTTGGACCAACTGGAACAAGCTATTGCCGATCTATTCTTTGGGGGCAAAACCACCGATAAGGATGCTTCCTATCTTTCTAACACCCGCCACATTGCCTTATTAGAAAATGCCGTTCAGTCGTTGTCTGAGGTCATCCAAGGGATCGAAGCAGGAATGCCTGTCGACTTGGTTCAAATCGATATGACACGCTGCTGGGACTATCTAGGGGAAGTTGTCGGCGACAGTGTCCAAGATGAGTTGATCACCCAATTGTTCAGTCAGTTTTGTTTAGGAAAATAAAGAATGCGCCACTGGCGTAAAAAGGAGAACACCATGCAAGAATATCAAGCAGAAAGTTATGACGTGATCGTTGTTGGTGCCGGCCATGCCGGATCAGAAGCTGCCTTAGCAGCCAGCCGAATGGGAGCAAGAACCCTCTTGCTGACCATCAACTTAGACATGGTCGCATTCATGCCTTGTAATCCCTCCGTCGGCGGACCAGCAAAAGGCGTCGTGGTGCGCGAAATCGATGCTTTAGGCGGAGAAATGGGCAAAAATATCGACAAAACCTACATCCAAATGCGGATGCTCAATACAGGAAAAGGTCCCGCTGTGCGGGCCTTGCGGGCGCAAGCCGATAAACATGCCTATGCGGCTGAAATGAAACGAACGATCGAAAAAGAAGCCAATCTGACACTGCGCCAAGGAATCGTTGAAAAGCTGATCGTTGAAGAAGGCGAATGCCGTGGCGTCGTGACCTCTACAGGCGCTCGTTACCAAGCCCAAGCTGTAGTGATCACTGCGGGAACAGCGTTGCGAGGAGAGATCATCATTGGAGAGTTGAAGTATTCTTCTGGACCAAACAACTCCCAGCCATCGATTGGACTAGCCGATCATTTGAAAGAGCTTGGCCTAGAGATCGCTCGTTTTAAAACCGGTACACCACCGCGGGTAAAATCCAGCACCATCAACTATGAGGTAACGGAGATCCAGCCTGGCGATGAACAACCGAATCACTTTAGTTACAGCACACCCGATGAAGCCTACAATCAAAACCAAGAACCTTGCTGGTTGACCTATACGAACGAAGGGACGCACCAAATCATCAACCAGAATTTACACCGGGCGCCGATGTTTACAGGGATCGTCGAAGGAGTAGGTGCCCGTTATTGCCCATCTATCGAAGACAAAATCGTGCGTTTTGCAGACAAATCTCGTCACCAACTGTTCTTGGAACCAGAAGGGTTGAACACCGAAGAAGTGTATGTTCAAGGGCTTTCTACTTCTATGCCAGAAGATGTCCAAGTCCAAATGCTGCATTCCATCGCAGGTTTAGAAAAAGCGGAAATGATGCGGACGGGTTACGCCATTGAATATGATGTCGTGGTGCCTCATCAATTGCGTCCAACATTAGAAACCAAAGTCATCGAAAACCTCTTTACGGCAGGACAAACCAACGGAACCAGCGGCTATGAAGAAGCGGCCGGTCAAGGCTTGATCGCAGGCATCAATGCCGCTTTGAAAATTCAAGGCAAAGATCCCTTCATTATGAAACGCAGCGACGGTTATATCGGTGTGATGATCGATGATTTGGTGACCAAAGGAACCAATGAACCTTACCGCTTATTGACCTCTCGTGCCGAATACCGCTTATTGCTGCGTCATGATAATGCGGATCTGCGTTTGACCGAAGTGGGACATCAAATCGGGCTCGTCCCAGAAGCACAATACGAAGCGTATGTAGCGAAAAAAGAAGCTGTTGAAGCAGAAATTAAACGTTTATCTAAGATCCGCATCAAACCAACGCCAGAAGTACAAGCGTATTTGACTGCTAAAGGGACGGCTACCTTGAAAGATGGCGTTTTAGCAAATGAATTCTTGCGTCGGCCTGAAGTGACGTATGCCGAAATGCTACAATTTATCGAAGCCAATGAAGCATTGAAGCCAAAAGAGATCGAACAAGTCGAGATCCAAATCAAATACGAAGGCTATATCAAAAAAGCTCTCGAAAAAGTGGAGAAACTCAAACGGATGGAAGCCAAACGCATTCCTGAAAACATCGACTATGCCGCTATCAATGGCTTGGCAACAGAAGCCAAACAAAAACTGCAAAAAATCCAACCCGAAACCATCGCCCAAGCGAGCCGTATCAGCGGAGTAAACCCAGCTGATATCAGTATTTTGATGGTGTATATCGAGCAAGGGAAGATTGCAAAGGTTAACTAAAGACGGTTAATATTCTTTGAAAAACCAATTTATAAATGGTAAATAGAGTGTCAAAAGCCCGCTGCGAAAACAATTCGCAGCGGGCTTTTTGTCTTAATAATAAAGTTATTCCACTTTTTCAATCGTAGTGGTTCCCCAATTCATGATGTTGCTGAGATGGACATAGCCATCGTACAAATTCAAGAAAATCGAGAAGGCACAGACGATATAGATCAATACATAAAAATTATTGGCTTTTTTGTTACGCCATAAAACAAAGCCATCTAAGATCAGTCCTAAAGGAAAAAGAAAGGAGCCGATTCCAGCTAACAGTAGCAAGAGGAGACTTTCATCTTTATCTGCTGCCATCGTTCTTTGGAGTAACGACAATTTTTCTTTCTTGTCGTTGATTTCTTGATTGTTGGTTTCGATCCGCTCTTTTAAGGCTTCGTTCTCACGTAAAAGCTCATCAATCGAGACTTGGTAGAGATCGCTCAACAAAATCAAATTCTCAATATCTGGATAGCCGCGCCCATTTTCCCATTTTGAAATCGACTGGCGTGAAATCTGTAATTTTTCTGCGACTGCTGTTTGCGACAATCCGGAAGACTCGCGACAGCTTTTTAATTGTTCTGCTAAAGCCAATGTATGCTCCTATCTGCTATTTAACAACTAGCTTCCCATTTGAGATCGTGGTTACGACACTCCCATTGGTAGTGATTATACCTGCTTTTTGCTTAAACGTACAGGTGGCTTTGGTGGACGTGTGAGTTAATGAACTAGAAGTGATACTTCCTCTGTGAGCAACTAAACTTAAATTCGAAGTGCCTGTAAATTGATTGCGGCTATTGACCGTTACATTATAACTAGCGGTCCAATTACCTGCGGATGTTTTTGACACACGATACGTTCCCGCTGCCAGATTTGCTCGGAATGACGGCAATTTTTCAATGGTCAAAATCACCTCGTTGCCTTCTTCATCTACCGTGATCAGCTGCTTATAGGGACTATCTGATGCTAAGTCATAAACGAGTTCAGGTTCTTCCACTGTCTGGGCGGCAGCTGGGAGAGCAAAGAGGAAACAAAGAAAAATAAACGGCACAAAAAATAATTTTTTCACAAACACCACTCCTTGTACTTTTAATAATTCAAGTATACAAGGTTTATTTAGTTAAAGAAAGCACAAGCTAGTTTACAGAGGTAACGGATGGTTCACAACTGTTGCTAGATCAGCATTTCATAGGCTTATTTTTTAGGATGTCGAGAAATTTTAAAAGTGATGGTTCATTCAAAAGGTCTTCGTTTTTTAGGTTTCTGACAACGAACTGCTGCTTTTTAAAAGAAACGGTTGCTTTAGTTTTAATCAAACCTAGCTGTGAAAGGAAACAAAAAAGCGAAAGAGTAGGCAACGTTTCGCGCCGATAAAACGACAAAGGTAAGACCTCCTTCCGCTTTTTTGCAGCCAATTTTATTCTCTCAAATCAATATCCTTTTGATGGTCGCCGTCTTTCTTATAAACGTTCACCACGGATTCTTTGTTTTCGGCGATTTCTTTGGCACGGGCGATGGCATCTGCTTTCTTGTCGAAATGATCACTGGCACGTTTCGCCCCTTTGGAACGGACTTGCCATTGGTCGTCTTCATACACAACTTCTACATCCGCATCCATTAATTTTTCCGCATTCTTATTGGTTTGATGGGTATCGTCTTTTTGCGGATTTTTTTCTTTCTGAAAAGCTTTCTTCTCCTCTTCATCTGCATTGTCATACCATTTTTCTGCTTGACTCGTGGCGATCGGGATTGCCCGATCATCCGAATAGCCATCGGCTAGCAGGGCATTGGCGATATCAATCGCTTTTTTACGAACTAAGGGGTCTAGATTCTTCATTGACGCAGGATAATCACGGACATTCCAAGGCATTCTTTGTTTCCTCCTTTTTCTTGATCCAAGGTCATTTTCTTAGGGGTTCCCTTTTACAGGTACTACCAGTTACTACTTATTAGTTTACCCCCTTCTATAAAAAAGGGAAATTATTTGATTTCTGGTCAAAAATGAGGGCACTTTCTTTTTTCATTTTCTAATAAACGATGATTTATTTTTGTTAACAAAGCGTTATATTTCCCAAAAAAAAATGAATGGTTTAGAATTTTATTATAGAGAAAAGGAGGACGTAAGAATGAGTGAACCTATTTTGACTGATCCACGGGAACTTTATCACACGGGTAAATACAGCAAACAGGAACAAGATACGCCTGCTTTACAAGAAGAAATGCGACCAAAACCTGATTGTGGTGAAGAATCTTATGAGGGAAGTCAGCAGTTAGAAAACCGGCGAGTACTGATCACCGGTGGGGATTCTGGGATCGGACGTGCAGCAGCGATTGCCTTCGCCCGTGAAGGAGCAGACATTGCCCTACACTTTTTCCCAGGAGAAGAAGAAGATGCCGAAGAAGTTGCAGGGTACATCAAAGAAGCTGGGCGCAAAGTGATTTTGCTCCCCTATGACCTGCGAGACGAAGCGGCACCACAAGAGATCGTTGACAAAGCGGTGGCAGCATTAGGTGGGTTAGATACATTAGTATTGAACGCAGCACAGCAAATCACGCGGCCATCGATTGCAGAATTACCGATTGAACAAGTGAAAGATACCTTTATGGTAAACATTATCTCCATGTTTGCATTAGTCAAAGCTGCTGAGCCGCACTTACCGGCTGGGGGAGCGATCGTGACAACGACTTCTGTCCAAGCCTTTAGTCCAAGTGCCCATTTAATGGATTATGCGGCAACCAAATCGGCGATCGCCAGTTTTACAGTCAGCTTGGCGAAACAATTTGCTGAAAAAGGAATTCGCGTCAATGGGGTAGCCCCAGGACCGATCTGGACACCATTACAGTTAGATCATGGCCAACCGCAAGACCAGCTGCCTGAATTTGGTCAGCAAGCGTTACTTGAGCGGGCAGGACAACCAGCTGAGCTGGCACCTGTCTATGTCTTTTTAGCTTCGAATAAAGCTAGCTATGTGACAGCACAGATTTATGGTGTTACCGGCGGAGAAGCCATCAACTTGTAAGCTTATCAAAAAATTGGAGAAAAAGGAGGAGGTGTCCTATGAGTAAAGGGTGGAAAATCGTATCAATCATCGTTTCGTTGATCTTTATCACTGTCTTATTACCAATCGTATTAATGAGTAATCCTTATATGCAGCTGCCATTTGGTTTGGACAGCAGAGGCAATGTCGTCACGTATTTCTTTGACAACTTGTTTATGCGTCAATATATGTTTTGGGTAGCTGTTGTCTTGATCGCCTTATTCTTGATCGTGATCTTAGTCGTGCTTTTTTATCCAAAAACCAAAACGACCTTTGTTTTGAAAGAGGATAAGGGCGCATTGACGATCGATAAGAAAGCAATCGAAGGACTTGTACGTACGAAAGTAAATGAAAAAGAATTTGTTGAAGGACCAAAAGTTCATGTCAAGGCGACCAAAAATCGAATTTTGATTAAAATCAAAGGACGCTTGAAACGGACGTCTGCCTTAGTCGGCAAAACCGAAAACTTAATGGCGGAAATCCAACAAGATGTCCAACGAGTGCTTGGTTCAAGTGAGAAAGTCAAAGTCGAAGTCAACTACGCGAATTTTGAACAAAATGAGACTCCGGAAAACCCGCGAGTAGAATAGGAGGGCTATGATGAACGAACTACAACAATACAAAATCCCATTGATTTTTGGAGCAATCGGCCTTGTTCTGGCTGTGTTGTTTGTAACGATCGGTTTTTTCAAAACATTGCTGATTCTACTCCTAACAGGTTTGGGTTTTGCGTTAGGATTGTATCTCCAACGTACCGGTATCATCGACGAATTTTTTAACCAACAATAACGCATTTTAATAGGAGGAATTTTTAATGAATAACGATAAAAACGAATTAAACAATGATAAAAAAGTCAGCGCACATCCAGATCCAGTGGTTCCTAACACCAATCATCAAGCAAATGAAAATGCGATTCCGATGACTGAAGCACCAGATCCAGTGGTACCAAATGCTGAAAAAGCAGTAGCAGGACAACAAAACGGACCAAAACCAGGGGATCATCCAGCACCAGGAAATCCAAATCCAGCAGGACATCATCCAGCACCGCCAAAACCTGGTCACAACGATTTTGAAGGACCAACTGGCGACGCACCTGTTCATGGTTCATTGACCTATGATGACAAAGTGATCCAAAAAATCATCGGGATCGCATTAGAACACGTGGATGGTCTGTTGACGGTCGATGGTGGTTTCTTCTCTAACATTGCGGAAAAATTAGTCAATACAGACAATGTGACTGCGGGTATCAATACCGAAGTAGGGAAAAAACAAGTAGCCGTTGATTTAGATATCGTGGTTGAATACGACCGCAACATCCCAGAAATCGCTGACCAAGTCAAAGAAGTCATCCAAAAAGAAGTAACGACAATGACCCAATTAGAAGTTATCGAAGTCAACATCAATGTTGTAGATGTAAAAACGATCGCTGAATACGAAGAGGAACAAGAAACGGTTCAAGACAAAGTATCGTCAGCTGCATCTAAAACCGGCGACTTTGCTTCACGTCAAACCAACAAAGCCAAACATGCGGCTTCCCGCGCGTCTGATCGTATCGAAGAATACAACGAGCCCCGGGTGAAATAAAAAGTTTCATATGAAACAAAAACAAGCATTGATCACAGGATCAATGCTTGTTTCTTTGAGAAAAAAGCTTACCAGGAGGGTTGGCAGCCTCGCTGGTCAAGGAAAAATGAAAAAAGTTTTTTGGATTGAAATGAGTATAATTCCTCTGCCTTAAACCAACCTTAAAGCCCCAGTTAAAAAATGGTAAATTCTCCTAGAAAGCAATGTCTGGCTATTGCATCACATTGCTTTTTGCGTTAAAGTAGGAACTAGTCTGTGAAACATTTTTCTGTTTCACAAAATAGAAAGGATTCGTTATGCTACCTGAAGAATTTCATGAAGAATTACGCAAAAACGGGATCGTTTTAACCGAAGAACAAATGGAAAAATTCGCTGTCTATTTCGAGCGTTTAGTCGAATGGAATCAGAAGATGAATCTAACCGCAATCACGGAAAAATCAGAAGTGTATTTGAAGCATTTCTACGATTCTGTTTCCTTAGCTTTTGAAACCGCCTTTGACCCGCAAAGTCATTTGTGTGATGTCGGTTCAGGTGCTGGCTTTCCAAGTATTCCACTAAAAATCGTGTTTCCTGAATTAGAAGTGACGATCGTCGACTCTTTAAATAAGCGCATCACCTTTTTACAAACCCTTGTGACGGATCTACAATTGGAAAATGTCCACTTGTACCATGACCGTGCAGAAACATTTGGTCAAAACCCGCAATTTCGTGGGCAATTCGATTATGTGACTGCTCGTGCGGTTGCCCGTTTGAATGTGTTAACGGAACTCTGTGTGCCATTGGTGAAAAAAGCAGGCTATTTTTATGCGCTCAAAGCTGCCAAAAGCGAGGAAGAACTGGTTGAAGCCAAACCAGCCATCTCACTCTTAGGCGGCAAATTTATTGAAGAAAAAAGCTTTACCTTACCGGTCAGCGGCGATGAACGCCATCTTTTGATCATTCAAAAGAAAAAAGAAACGCCAAAGAAATACCCCCGCAACCCGGGAATGCCAGCGAAACAACCAATTAAATAGGAGGAAAATCAATGGCCCGTATTATTTCTGTTGCAAACCAAAAAGGCGGCGTAGGCAAAACCACCACAACGGTGAACCTAGGTGCGTCCTTAGCATTTGTCGGCAAAAAAGTGTTACTCGTAGATATTGATGCCCAAGGCAACGCCACAAGCGGTGTCGGCATTCGCAAACCAGATGTGGAACAAGACATCTATGATGTATTAGTCAATGAAACACCGATCGTTGAAGCGATTTTACCTAGCAGCCGAGAAAACTTGGATATCGTTCCAGCGACGATCCAATTAGCTGGTGCGGAAATTGAATTGACCTCCATGATGGCACGGGAATCTCGATTGAAATCGGCTTTGAATGAAATCAAAGAACAATATGATTATATCTTTATCGATTGTCCGCCATCTTTAGGTCATTTGACGATCAATGCCTTTACCGCCAGTGATTCGATTTTGATCCCAGTCCAATGTGAGTACTATGCATTAGAAGGGCTGAGCCAACTATTGAATACCGTGCGTTTAGTGCAAAAACATTTTAACCCTGAGTTAGAGATCGAAGGGGTCTTACTGACGATGTATGATGCCCGCACGAACTTAGGCGCGGAAGTCGTGGAAGAAGTCCGCCGCTATTTCCAAGAAAAAGTATATGAAACCATTATTCCGCGGAATATCCGGTTGTCTGAAGCACCTAGTCATGGATTGTCGATCATTGATTATGATCCACGCTCAAAAGGAGCCGAAGTCTATCAGACGTTAGCAAAGGAAGTGTTAGCCCGTGAAGAATAAAGGGAAAGGATTAGGGCGTGGGATCGATGCGTTGTTTCAAGACCTGCAAGGGTTAGAAGAAGTCGATATCAAGACAGAAAAAGTCGTTGAACTGCCTTTAAACGAATTAAGACCCAACCCTTATCAACCGCGAAAAACCTTTGATGAGCTTTCATTACAAGAACTAGCCAATTCGATCCAGCATTCGGGGGTCTTTCAACCGATCATCGTGCGGCAATCATCCGTCAAAGGCTATGAGATCATTGCTGGTGAACGCCGGTTTCGAGCATCCAAACTAGCTGGCAAGGAAACGATCCCAGCCATCATCCGCAATTTTGATGAAGAAGCGATGATGCAAGTCGCCGTTTTAGAAAACTTGCAGCGGGAAGATTTGAATCCTTTAGAAGAAGCAGAAGCCTATGACATGCTGATGAAGAACTTGAAATTGACCCAAGCACAAGTCGCTGAACGCTTAGGGAAGAGCCGCCCGTATATCGCCAATTATTTGCGGTTACTGTCCTTGCCGAAACTCGTCAAAGAAATGGTTCAAGATGACCGTTTGTCTATGGGGCAAGCCCGGACATTATTAGGCTTGAAAAATAAAGAACAGATCTTAAAATTAGCCAATCGTTGTGTCAAAGAAAATCTGACAGTCCGCCAATTAGAACAAATGGTCGCTGAGATGAACGACACGAAAAACGAAAAGAAAAAAGTTCCGCGTCTGATTCGGGAAAAACCGTACTATTTACGAGAAAGCGAAGAACGGTTGATGGATAAATTCGGCACGAATGTCGAGATCCGCGAAAAAGAAGGCAAAGGCAAAATCGAGATCGAATACCTGTCACAAAAAGATTTAACCCGTATTTTAGATTTATTGAACATTCAATTTGATGAAGCTTGAGGTGATAAAGATGTATGATCTTGGGGATATTGTCGAAATGAAAAAACCGCATGCCTGCAAAGCCAATCGTTGGGAAATCATCCGCATGGGGGCAGACATCAAAATAAAGTGTACGAATTGCGGCCACATCGTCATGATGACGCGCCGAGAATTTGATAAAAAGATGAAGAAAATCCTAGAAAAAAAAGAGAAAGAGTGAAGTGAAGCATGGCGTTAACTGCCGGAATCGTTGGATTGCCAAATGTGGGCAAATCTACTTTATTTAATGCAATAACCAAAGCAGGAGCAGAAGCCGCAAACTATCCGTTTGCGACGATCGATCCGAATGTAGGAATGGTGGAAGTGCCAGATTGGCGCTTACAGCGTTTAACAGAATTAGTCCGTCCGAAAAAGACAGTCCCAACCACCTTTGAATTTACGGATATTGCCGGAATCGTCCGCGGTGCCAGCAAAGGGGAAGGATTAGGTAACCAATTTTTGAGCCATATCCGCCAAGTGGATGCGATCTGTCATGTCGTTCGTTGTTTCGACGACGACAACATCACCCACGTGGAAGGCCGCGTGGACCCATTAGCTGATATCGACACCATCAACTTGGAGTTGGTTTTAGCAGATTTAGAATCCGTCAACAAGCGCTATACTCGGGTCGCAAAAATTGCCAAAACCAAAGACAAAGATGCGGTTGCGGAATTGGCCGTTCTTGATAAAATCAAACCGGTCCTAGAAGAAGGGATCTCTGCTCGTTCGATCGAATTTACAGATGAAGAACAGCGCATCGTCAAAAGTTTGTTTTTACTAACGACCAAACCAGTCTTATACGTTGCCAACGTAGCAGAAGAAGACGTGGCAGACTATGAAACCAATGACTATGTCAACAAAGTGAAGGAATTTGCAGCGAGCGAAAATGCGGAAGTGATCGTCATCAGTGCTCGTGCCGAAGAAGAGATCGCTGAGCTGGAAGAAGAAGACAAAGCAGAGTTTTTAGAAGCATTAGGAATTGAAGAATCAGGGTTGGATCAATTGATTCGTGCTGCCTATGATTTACTGGGTCTAGCAACGTACTTTACCGCTGGTGAACAAGAAGTGCGTGCGTGGACGTTCCGTAAAGGCATCAAAGCACCGCAAGCAGCGGGGATCATCCATACGGACTTTGAGCGCGGCTTTATTCGTGCGGAAACTGTTTCCTTTGAAGATCTGAACCAATACGGCACGATGCAAGCGGCCAAAGAAGCCGGTCGGGTACGTTTGGAAGGAAAAGATTATGTCGTGCAAGATGGCGACGTGATGTTGTTCCGTTTTAACGTATAAAGGGCTTTCTTCCCAGTGAATTTGTGGTAAAATGTCCATTGTGAAGAAAACGCAGAAGGGAGAATCAATTCATGGAACCAGAAACTCTGCGAAATTATGTTTCCGAAAATCGTGAATTAGAACAACAATTAACAAAACGAAACCAACAATATATATTTGATTTAAAAAAATCGCTAGAGGCAGCCAACCTTTCTGAAGAAGAAAAAACGATTGCCTTGCATGAGATGCTGCCGGTCTTAGTCAAAGAACAAAAAGGCGGCAAAACAGCCCGCCAATTATTTGGTACAGTGTCTGAACGCACCGAAGCCATCATCAACAAACCCGTTGAGCAAAAAGAATCCGGCCCCTTCTTGATGTGGTTGGATAACACCTTGCTGATTTTAGGGATCTTTGGCTTGATGTTAGGGGTTATGGGAATCTTTACTAGAGGTCAAGCACAACCTTATGGCTTATTGACCCTCTTCTTGATGGCGATGCTTGCTGGTTGGGTCTTCTACTTGATGTACAAATACATGTATCAATATGAACGCCCAGGTGCCGATAAGAGCAAACGGCCGAAGATGTGGAAGATCATTTTGATTTTAGTCGCAGCCTTCATGCTATGGATCGTTGTGATCTCGCTTTCTGCGATGATCCAACCACCATTGAATCCACAAGTGGACCCTGTGATCGAAGCCTTGATCGGGGCAGTGGCATTAGCAGCGAAGTACTACTTGAAACGCAAATACAATATCATCAGCAGTCTGTCTGTTCCTAGAGGCTGATGACTACACGTTGATCGTGCGCCTTCTTTTGTTAAAAAAGACCGCACGATCAGCGTGTTTTTTTAGAAAAAATGGCGAATTATGAGATTTAACCAAAGGTTTGAAGAGGATTATTAAGAAAGCTTTCCGAATGGTTGACTTATGAAAAAATCTTTGCTATTTTTTTTAAAATACCTAAAAACTTTAAGGAGTGGTTACAAAAATGTCCAACTGGGAAACCAAATTTGTAAAAAAAGGGTTAACGTTTGATGATGTCTTATTGATTCCGGCAGAAAGTCACGTCTTGCCAAATGACGTGGATATGAAAGTGCAGCTTGCCCCGAATATTACACTAAATATTCCAATCATAAGTGCCAGTATGGATACCGTAACTGATAGTAAAATGGCGATCTCAATGGCGCGTCAAGGCGGACTTGGCGTAATTCACAAAAACATGAGTATCGCAGCGCAAGCAGATGAAGTGCGCAAAGTAAAACGTTCTGAAAGCGGCGTGATCATCGATCCGTTTTTCTTAACACCAAGCCACTTAGTTGCTGATGCAGAACATTTGATGAGCAAGTACCGCATCAGCGGGGTACCGATCGTAGAAACGATGGAAAACCGCAAATTAGTCGGTATCATCACGAACCGCGACATGCGTTTTGTCACGGATTATACGATGCCGATCAATGATGTGATGACCAAAGACCAATTGATCACAGCACCTGTCGGTACGTCGTTGAAAGACGCTGAAAAAATCTTACAACAACACAAGATCGAAAAATTACCGATCGTTGATGAAGCAGGGATCTTAAGCGGTTTGATCACTATCAAAGATATTGAAAAAGTGATCGAATTCCCGAATGCAGCCAAAGACACGCATGGACGCCTATTAGTGGCAGCAGCAGTCGGTGTTACCAGCGATACCTTTGAGCGAGCACAAGCTTTATTGGATGCAGGCGTGGACGCGATCGTTATTGATACTGCCCACGGACACAGTGCGGGTGTTTTACGCAAAATCTCTGAAATTCGTGCGCATTTCCCAGAAGCGACATTGATTGCTGGAAATGTGGCCACTGCAGAAGGCACGAAAGCATTGTATGATGCTGGTGTAGATGTCGTAAAAGTCGGGATCGGTCCAGGCTCGATCTGTACCACTCGGGTGGTAGCCGGTGTCGGAGTTCCTCAATTGACCGCGATCTATGATGCAGCCTCTGTGGCACGTCAATACGGCAAAGCAATCATTGCCGATGGTGGGATCAAATACTCTGGGGATATCGTCAAAGCTTTAGCAGCTGGCGGACATGCCGTAATGCTAGGTAGCATGTTGGCAGGAACCGATGAATCACCAGGTGAATTTGAAATCTACCAAGGCCGTCGCTTCAAAACGTACCGCGGAATGGGTTCATTGGGGGCAATGGAAAAAGGCTCCAGCGACCGTTACTTCCAAGGTGGCGTAAACGAAGCCAACAAATTGGTTCCAGAAGGCATTGAAGGGCGTGTCGCTTATAAAGGCAGCGTTTCTGATATCATCTTCCAAATGATCGGCGGCTTGAAATCAGGGATGGGTTATGTCGGTGCTGGCAATCTACAGCAATTACGTGATGAAGCACAATTCATCCAAATGAGCGGCAACGGACTAAAAGAATCACATCCCCACGATGTTCAAATCACGAAAGAAGCACCAAACTACTCTGTAAAATCATAAAATGTTTCACGTGAAAACCAACACCCCCTCTGTTCAAAAGTGGACAGAGGGGATTATTTGTTCAAAAAAGGCCGTCACTCTCAGCTATCTGAAGCGACCCCCAAAAGTTAGACCAAAAATCTAACTTTTGGGGGTCGCTATTTGTATGGCAAAATATCCTTTTGAATTAAAACTAAAAATCGTTAAAGAATATCTTAGTGGTGTGGGTGGATATCGGCATCTTGCCAATAAATACGGTATTTCAAGCAAGTCTCAAGTAAGTGATTGGGTGAATGCCTATCGTGAATACGGAGAGGAAGGTCTATTGAGAAAGCATCAAAATCAGAAATATTCTGTTCAATTTAAGTTAAATGCAATAGAGTTATATCAAACAAGTGAGATGTCCTATCGAGAAGTTGCCAGCACTTTAGAAATGAACAACCCTGCGCTTATTGCCAATTGGATGCGTAATTTCAGAGAAGCAGGTATTGAGGGGATCTCAAAAGAGAAAGGACGACCACTTACTTTGGCTAGAAAAAAAGAGAACAAAAAAGAAAATACAACAACTGAAGAACGCGATCGTATCAAGGCATTAGAAAAGCAAGTCCGATCCCTTCAAATTGAGAATGCCTTTTTAAAAGAGTTGAGGAAGCTGCGAAAACAGGAAGCCCAGCAAAGACGCAAGAATCAATCGCACGAATCATCGCCAGCCTCCGAGGATCATTCAAACTAGTTGAGCTTCTTGAAACATTGAAATTTCCTAAAGCAACCTATATGTATTGGCAGAAACGGTTTGACAGACCAAACCCAGACCAAGAAATTGAAGAAAAAATGATTGAAATTCGCAAGGAGCATAAAGACTATGGCTGTCTGCGACTAAAAAAAGAATTAGAGAATCAAGGGATTCATGTCAATAAAAAGAAGATTCAACGTCTGATAAAAAAACTAGGTATCGAAGTAAAGTCTTACACTCGAAAATCTCGACGGTACAATTCTTATCGTGGGAAGGTTGGCACTGTCGCCAAAAATCGTATTCATCGTCGGTTTTATACAAATATCTGTCACCAAAAAATTACAACTGATACCACAGAGTTTAAGTATTATGAAGTAGACACCACAGGTGTCGTTCGTCAGAAAAAGCTGTATTTAGATCCTTTCATGGATTTCTACAATAGTGAAATTCTATCTTATCGGATTTCTGAAAAACCAAACGCACTAGCCATAATGGAAGGATTAGAAGAAGCAATCCAGATGACAAATGATTGTCCATTTCGTAGAACCTTCCATTCAGATCAAGGATGGGCCTATCAAATGAATGCTTATAAGAATAAATTGAAGCAGCATAAAATCTTCCAGAGTATGTCTCGTAAAGGGAATTGTTTAGATAACTCACCTATGGAAAACTTCTTTGGTTTATTAAAGCAAGAGATTTTTCATGGAGAAGTCTATCGGAGTTTAGATGAATTGAAAACAAAAATTGACCAATATATCTATTATTACAACCATAAACGCATCAAAAAGAAATTAAATTGGCGAAGTCCAGTTCAGTTTCGAGAAGCTGTAAAAACAGCTGTTTAACAGTTAATTTTATCGTACAAAAAAGGAGTGGATTTCTCCACTCCATAAAAGTCTAACTTTTTGGGGTCACTACAATCTAGGCAAGAGTGGCGTCCTTTTCTTTAAAATCGCTGCTGGATGATCAGCAAATCGCTTTAGCAGCAGCTTATTCGTTTGATTTCAACGCATCGATCATGTTGACATGAGTCAGTTTCACATGGGTGACGTACATCACGATGATCGTAAAGAGAATCGTCATGCCGCCGGCTAAAGCATAGGCCGGCCAATTGATCACTAATGGAAAGACCATGTTTTCCATCGAAGCTTGGATCAAAATAAAGTTAGTCAAGAAGTAACCTACTACGTAGCCTGCGAGAATCCCAAATAACGTAAAGACGATATTTTCCCGTACGATGTACATGGTGACTTCTTTATTGTAAAACCCTAATACTTTAATAGTAGAAAGCTCGCGAATCCGCTCGGAAACATTGATGTTGGTCAAGTTATACAAGACGACAAAGGCTAATGCCCCTGATAGTACAACTAAGATCAAGACAATGGAGTTCAAGTTGCCCATCGAATCATCCTGCATTTTGATCTGAGTGGAAAGGAACGTCGTGTTTTTGACTTTGTCGGTATCTAACAAGGCTGTTGATAAAGCTTCCTCTTGTTTTTTCGTCATCGTCTTGCTTTTGACTAAGAACGCATTCGGTTCGAAGGCACTGTCGGTGATTTCTTCGTAAAGAGTCGGTGACAGATATAGAGAATTGCCTAAATAGTTTTCTGCGATGCCGCTGATAGGTACTTCAAAAGCTTCTTGATCGCTAGTATAGAAGGTCAATGTATCCCCAACCTGCAGATCATACAATTCTGCGTATTTCATAGTCAGTACGGCGCCTTCTGTTAATGGCAGCTTCTGCCCTTCCGTCGTTTTCAAATGGACATAGTCGGTAAAAGCTTCTTGATCTGCCGGAACCATCAAGGTCAAACTTTGTTTTCCTTGGTTAGCTGGTCGAATCTCGATCGTTTCATTGTAGACTAGCATCGAATGGGTCACAAGAGGATCGTCTGTTAAAACCGTTTCAGCGGCAGCAACGGTTTCTTCCTTCGCATCATTTAAGGTCACGACGGCTTGATAATCCGTAATGGGCCCAAATTGTTTCGCAGTCACAGCACTTAAGGAATCTTTCAACCCAACGCCTGCCACCATCAGTCCCGTACAGCCTGCGATGCCAATGATTGCCATGATCATTCGCGATTTGTAGCGGAAGATGTTACGGAAGCTGACTTTTTGATTGAAGCTTAAACGTGACCATAAGGGCGTAATGGCCTCTAATAAAATCCGTTTCCCAGGTTTTGGCGCCCGAACTTGCAGTAGCTGGGCAGGTTTTTCCCGCAATTCTTTGATCAAAACAAAGAGGCAAGCACCGAGCGTCGCCAGTAAAAAGGCGATCGCGGCCAAAATAATTGGCGACCAGACATAATAGACGCGAATCCCGTCTAAAAGATACCGTTCGCTGGATAGAAAATAAATCAAACGCGGCAACAGTTCCGTCCCTAATACGGCACCACTGATAATGCCAATGGCCGAAGACAGGAGGGCATAAATCAAATATTTAAGGGAGATCTCGACTTTGCCATAGCCCATCGCTTTTAAGGTCCCGATCTCTTTGCGGTTTTCTTCTACCATCCGCGTCAGTGTCGTAAAGGTGATCAACGCAGCGATAAAGAAGAAGAAGACAGGAAACACATTGGCGATCGCTGCGATACGATCAGACAGCCCACCATATTCTTGGAAACCGGGGTTGTCTTTGCGTTGGTTGTAAAGATACGTAGGTTCTGCCAAGTCTTCGATCTCTGTACGTTTTTCTGCCAGTGTTTGTTGGGCATCGGTTAGTTCTTGTTGCTGTTCATCTAATTGGGTTTGCTGCTGAGCCAATTCTTCTTCCCCAGCGGTCAATTGGCCTTCGAGGGCTGCTTGTTGTACGGGCGGCAGCTGTGCCAGGGCGGCTTGCTGTTGTTCTAGTTCCGCTTTGGCCTGATCCAGTTGGGCTTGTCCATCAGCTAACTGTTTTTGTCCATCGCGGACTTCTTTTTCTGCAGGCGCTAATTCATCAAAAGCATCTTGCTGAATTTCTGATAAGCGTTCTTTAGGGCGATCCGCAAACAGTTCCTCAATCGTTTCTTGAAGGGCTGCCATCTTGTCGGTATACGCATCGGAGTATGTTTCAAGGCCTGCGACATCATCAAAGGCGAGATAAAGGATCGATTTGACCTCCATCTTGAACTGTTCTTCCGGTACATAAGCAAAATACGTCACGACACCGCTGCCGACATTCGCATAGCCACGTTCGGCAGCACTGATATAAATGGGAGAGGTGGCGAACCCAACGATCGTATAGTCTTTGTCCGACAGATTATCGGCATCATCGATCGTAAAAGTATCCCCTATTTGCCAGCCATAATTTTTTGCTTCGGTGTCCAGCACGATTTCATCGGTTTTTTCTGGCAGTCGGCCGTCCTTCACCAGTAACTGGTTGAGTTTCTGTGAGGGATCATAGGAGGTCACTTGCACGACTTCATCTGAATTGGCAGCGTAATAAAATTGATAGGCGGCTTCTGTGTGCGCACCGCTTTTTTCCGCCGCATCAATGTCGTCCTCCGTCAATCCCAGCGTGGAAGTGACTTGCAGATCTGCTAAATGCTGACCGTTGACATATTCACTCGCGGAATGGTTCAGGATCGGTCCCGTCGCTTTGACACCGACAAAGAGAAACGTTCCTAAAAAAATGATCAAGGTGATTGCGATAAAGCGGCCTTTTGATTGGCGAATCTCCCGCAAACTTGCTTTAAGATAGGTTTTATTTTTCATCAGATCCTCCTACCAAACGATTTCATCGATCGAGATTGGATGAGGATTCTCTTCAATGGAACGGACAGTGGCATCGTTGATATGGATCACCCGATCGGCGATCGGGGCAATGGCGCTGTTATGGGTAATGATCAACACCGTATTGCCGTTTTTCCGACTGGCGTTTTGCAAAAGCTTCAACACTTGTTTGCCTGTTTCAAAATCCAGCGCACCGGTTGGTTCATCGCATAATAGCAATTTCGGGTTTTTGGCTAACGCCCGAGCGATCGATACCCGCTGCTGTTCCCCACCAGAGAGCTGCGAAGGAAAGTTGTTTTTACGGTTTTCTAACCCGACTTGTGCTAAGACTTCATCAGGATCGAGTGCATTCGGTGAGACTTCTGTTGCCAATTCAATGTTTTCTTTCGCTGTCAGGTTCGGCACCAAATTATAAAACTGGAAGACGAACCCGACGTCTTTGCGGCGGTATTCCGTCAGCTGTTTGTCGTTAAACTTCGCGATATCGACATTGTCGATAATGATTTGTCCTTCATCTGGCGAATCCATCCCGCCTAAAATATTCAAAACGGTCGATTTTCCTGCACCACTGGGGCCAAGGATCACCACTAATTCGCCTTCTTCAATGGCAAAGGAAAGATCGTTGTTGGCAGTGATGGTGGTTTCGCCCATCTGATAGCGTTTATATTCATTCTTTACTTCAACATAACTCATTAATAAAGCCTCCATTTTTTAAACATGTGTTGATTTAATCACATGGTGTTAGTATACTAAGAAAGAAAAGTAAGAGCAATCCTCAATGCTTACGTATTTGTCATTAAATAGACAAATATTGATCAAATGTACAGAGAAAAGGGGAAACGATATGGTGGGGACTGTGGGGAATCGTCGAACGATCTACTCGAAAAAAGTGATCCGACGCGCCTTTCAGGAGTTATTGTTGGAAAAAGAGTACCGCAAAATCACGATCAAAGAGATTGCGGAACGAGCCGATATCAACCGAGGAACATTTTATAAATATTATAAGGATACGGCCGCGTTGTTGGAGGAGATCGAAGGGGAGCTTGTTGAGCAGATCGCATCGAACTTGCAGCAGGAAAATTTGTCATTGGATCTTTGGTTGGAAAAGCTGTTGACGATTTTGTATGAGAATCCTAGTACGACCCATTTGATTTTGTTAAACAACAGCCATTTGCTGAATCTTTTGTTGTCAGAGATCAAACCGGAGACCTTGAAACGGTTTGCCCAATACTTTCAAGATGCTTCCGAGGAAGAATTGGAACTGTGTCTTAGCTTTTTTGTCTGCGGGTCTATCGGGTTGATCGAACGCTGGCTCAAAGATTTCTCAACGATGTCGCCAAAAGCTGTCGCTGAACTGTTGATCCAAATTTTTGTGACTAATGTATATGAGGATAAGAAGAGCTAAAAAAAGAGGGAACGATCCAATAACCAAAAAGGAACGCAGCAAGAGACAATTTGCTGCGTTCCTTTTTTTATTTAGTCAACGAGGCGCTCGTCGTTCATCCCAAAGTATTGATGCAATGGTTTTTGCCGTGCTTCTAATAATTGATCGACAGTCACGAATTCGTAGCCTTCGTTTTTGAGCATTTTAATGACTCCCGGTACGGCTTTCACAGATTTCGGGTGAATGTCATGGATCAAGATCATGGCACCATTAAAGACATTTTGTTGCACCAAGGCATTGATCTTCTTCGGATCCTTCAATTTCCAGTCTTGAGAATCGATGTCCCATTGAATGATCGGCATGCCAATGGTTTGTGCGCTTTGTTTGTCGATAGCGCCATAAGGGGGCCGTAAATTTCTAGGTAGTAAACCCGTCGCATTATAAATGGCTTTGTTGGTTTTTGTGACTTCTGCCTGCAAATCTTCCGCTGAAAGAGTATTCAGCTGCGGATGAGAGTAAGAATGACTGGCGATCTCGTGTCCAGCTTCTTGGACTTTTTTAGCAGCTTGCGGATATTGCTCTACCATTTGTCCCAGCATAAAGAAGGTCGCTTTAACGTCATTTTCTTGTAAGATGTTCAACAGATCCATGGTGGAGGTACTGTTAGGTCCATCATCAAAGGTCAATGCCACGTATTTTTTATTGGGGTCTAAACTTGGCAAGGCATTGTTGAGTTGGTCAGCAGCCACGAGATCAGGATCAATGAATGGGGCGATCTCGCTGTAAGACAGGGTGATTTCCGTCGCTCCCGTCTGATTTTTTGGCAATTCGATGGTCAGCTTCTCTGGATCGTAAGTAAATTTCGAATCGAAGGTGATCCGCTCCATGGCCAAGACGGCGTCGATGATTTTGGCGGGTTCTTTGGCTTGATCCAGCAGTTTCTGCTGAATGACTTGTTGAATACCTAATAAGCTGCCTTCATCAGGAACCAGTTCTTTCAAAGACAATTCGGTTTGCGTCTTCTCTGATACGAAGATCGGTGCATCCGTTAGGCTGTCCGCATCTTCAAAACGTCCGGTTTCTCGATTCCACACATAACTGTCGGCTTTCAATGAATAAGTAGACACCTTTGAAGCCGCTGCTTGTGCTTGGATGCGGGCAACGGTGACGACTTCTTTTTTCGTTTGTTTTTTACGCAAGTGATCAGCGGCTTGTGTCAACCGTTCTTTGATATCTTTGATGGGAAACGTATCAAGGTCTTGCGGGCGGTAGATCAATTCTTTGGTTGCGCCTTTGGAGAGCACTTCAGGCGTTGTTTTTAACCCATTTTGACTTTGTTCTGCTTGGATTGATGCCAGTAATTTCTCCGCAGCCGCCTCATATTTTTCTTGGGCTGCGACTTCTTGCTGGTGTAACGTGTAAAGGACTGAGCCAGCCGTCGCGATCAAAACGATCAATAATAAGGCGAATAAGGAAAAAATTGCTTTTCGATACGGCTTCTTTCTCGAGGGTGGTCCTTTCGGTCTTTCTTCAGCTGACGCTGTTCGTTTTTGATTATTGTTTGGTTTCTTGTGCAAGTCACTCCGACGGGCATAGGTCTTTCGTTCGGGCATTGGTGAAGCTCCCTTCATTCCATCCTAAATTATGCCCACGTTACCATAAGTCACAGGTACTTTCAACGATCATGCCCGGTTTCTGATAGAGACTTAAAAAGATGAAGGGATTTTTCTAATTATTAATTTAAAAATTACAGCCTTGTTGCGTTGTTTCTCTTGCAAGAAACGATCAAGGGCGTTAGGGGAGCTTTTTTAACCACTATCTATTAGGTGAACTAGAAACCCCCTTCGTAACAGATCACGTGGAGTGACTGTTACGAAGGGGGTGCAATTAAGGGTGCTAAGGCTTAGGCTTTTTCGATTTTTGTCAGTCCGCCCATGTAAGGAACCAGAACTTCTGGTACCGTTACACTGCCGTCTTCGTTTTGATAATTTTCAAGCACTGCGGCTACCGTCCGACCGACAGCCAGACCAGAACCATTTAGTGTATGCATGTAGTGAATCTTGCCCTCTTGATCGCGGTAACGGATCATGGCACGGCGTGCTTGGAAATCTTCACAGTTTGAGCAAGAGCTGATCTCACGGTACATTTCCTGAGCAGGGATCCATACCTCTAAATCATAGGTCTTCGCCGCAGAAAAGCCCATATCTCCTGTACACAAGCTAAGCACTCGGTAAGGTAAGTTGAGTTTTTGCAAAATATCTTCGGCATTAGCCGTCATCTTTTCTAATTCTTCATAAGAATGTTCAGCATCACTGAATTTCACCATTTCGACTTTATTGAACTGGTGCAGGCGAATCAAGCCGCGGGTATCACGACCAGCGCTGCCAGCTTCTGAACGAAATGATGGGCTCAAGGCAGTGAAGTAGGCAGGGAGCTGTTCTTGTTCTAAGATCTCCCCTTGATAGTAATTGGTCAAAGGTACTTCAGCAGTTGGAATCAAAGTCAAATCCGTGTCTGCCAATTGGAAAACATCTTCTTTGAACTTTGGAAATTGCCCAGTGCCAAACATTGCTTGGCTATTGACGATATAAGGGGTGATCATCTCGGTATAGCCATGCTCATAAACATGCTGATCCAGCATGAAGTTGTATAAGGCACGTTCCAAACGAGCACCTAAACCTTTGTAGTAAACAAAGCGGCTGCCAGAAACTTTGGCGCCACGCTCAAAGTCGAGGATCCCCAACTCTTCAGCGATCTCCCAATGCGATTTTGGTTCAAAGGCAAAGGCTTTTGGTTCTGCCCAGCGGCGGATTTCTACATTGTCGTCTTCATCCTTGCCCACTGGAACAGAATCGTTTGGCAAATTCGGCAATGTTGTGGCGATCTCTTTGATGTCTTCATCAATTTGAGCGATCTCTTCATCCAATTGCTTGATTTGGCTGCCGACTTCTTTCATTTGGGCAATTTTATCAGCCGCGTCTTCTTTCGCACGTTTCAAGGCAGCGATCTCACCAGAAACATCGTTGCGCAATTTCTTGCGTTCTTCCGTTTGGACTAAGAGTTCTCTGCGACGTTCGTCAAGCGTTAAAAAGCGGTCCAATACTTCTTTTTGCACGCCTCGTGTTGCGAGTTTGCTTTGTACTTCAGCAAAATTTTGGCGAATCATTTTTACATCTAACATAGTGATACATCCTCCTTTGATTTTTCCATAGAAAAAAGGCCATTCCGATCCCGTGTTGCTTGGGACGAAATGACCATTCGCGGTGCCACCCAAGTTCAGCTTGCGCTGCCCTTGCTGCTCGTATCGTGAGCCAACGATTTTTCTTTCGAAAAATACACGTTAAAGAACTGGATTCTATTTTTTCCAACACTGATTTTCACCAACCATCAGCTCTCTTTACTAGATGAAAAAAATATACTAGGTTCTGTGCCTTGATTATTTTCTTTAGCATACCCAAAAAATGTTGGGGCGTCAACCATAGGTTTGTGTGTTGGACAAATTGTTGCGCTTCAACGGGAGATGAATAATAAAGGACGTCCATTCTGGCGTTGATTTGGCATAGATATAGCCGCCATGTAAGGCGACGATGCTTTGAGCGATCGCTAGACCTAAGCCAGTTCCTCCTGTTTCTTGAGAGCGGGATTCTTCCACTCGGTAGAAACGGTCGAATAGAGAATCAAGGGCTTGCTTAGGAATCATTTGTCCATTGTTTTTGACGGTTAAGATCGCTTCGGTCCCGACTTTCTCGACCTCCATGCGGATCTTATCGGCGCCTTTGCCGTATTTCAAGGCATTTGACAGCAGGTTGTTGAAAACTCGCACCAGTTTTTCGGTATCGCCATCCATTTCGATATGCTCTGGACGGGTGTAGGTTTCGATCTTGATGCCTTTTCGACTAGCTTCTAATTCAAAGTCTGCCGCCAATTGTTCCACTAGCTGAGCCATATCAAATTCCATCACATTAATGGGCACGCTAGGCTGACGCACTTTCGTGTATTCAAACAAATCATCGACGAGGGATTTCATTTGTTTGGCTTTGACATACGCCGTATGAGTATATTTCAGCAATTCTTCTTCCGAATGGTATTGTCGATCTTCGATTAGACCTAAGTAGCCGATGATCGAAGTCAATGGTGTCCGAATGTCATGACTGACATTGGTGATCAGCTCATCTTTGGATTGCTCGATCCGCCGTTCATCTTCGATCGCCGCCACCGTACTGTCGACTAAGCCATTAATATTAGAAACGATCCGACTTAAATCGCCCCGTAACTCGAAGGGGATGCGATGATCGTAGTTGCCTTCTGCGATAAAGTGCAGCTCGCTGATAATGTGACGTAGCTGCATTTGATGGTAACGACGAATCAAACGCCAATATAAGACGATCACATCTAATAGGAAGAACATCGGTAGAATGAAGTTGCGACCACTGCGGAAGATATCTGTGTTGAAGGCAGCCGTGAACGCATTCTTCGATTCATAGATCGCTTCGACTAAAACCGGTGAGTTTTCTCGTATTGAGGTCAAGATGACCAAAATAGCGACATTTAATAGAAGTAAAAGAACAATCGTTACAATTCCTTCCGCAAATAACTCACTGATTTCCTTTGAGGTCAACGTGATCCGTTTCTTTTTTTCGATTGGTGTGTTGCGCTTTTTTTCAGTTGGTTTACTTCGCATCTATTTTGTAGCCGACCCCCCATACTGTTTGGATGACTTTTTCACCATCCGTGGCTTCTTCGATCTTATCTCGCAAGTGACTGACATGGACCATCACTGTTTTGGCAGAAACGACACTTTCTTGTTTCCAAACTCGTTCAAAAATCTCATCGGCGCTAAAGACACGGTTCGGATGCGATGCTAGTAAGTAGAGGATGCCAAATTCTAATGCGGTCAATTGGATCTCATTGCCATCCACCGTTTTTACTTCATGGGAATCGCGGTTGATGATAAGGGAGCTTACTTCCAGAATCTCTGGTTGATTTGAAGCAGCCTGCATCTTGGTTCTTCTCAATAACGATTTTACCCGTGCCATGACTTCTAATGGATTGAAAGGTTTAGTGACATAATCATCAGCACCGGCGACCAATCCACGAATCTTATCCATATCGGTTGTTTTAGCGGTCAACATAATAATGGGGATTTGGGATTCTTTTCTCAATTCTTTGACGACTTGCATGCCGTCCATTTCAGGCATCATGATATCTAAGATCAATAGCTCGATATCAGAAGTGGTGCGAATCTTGGTCAGTGCTTCTTTTCCATCGTATGCTTTGACCGATTCATAGCCTTCATTGTGTAAGTAAATGCTTAATAGTTCTACGATCTCTTTGTCATCATCTGCTACAAGTATTTTCATACTGGGTCCTCCTAGGAACAATATTCTTTTCTCCATTTTAGCAAATATTCCACAAAATAGATAAAATCATACTTAAATTTATAAGAATGATAGGAATTAAGAAAACACAAAAAGGAAAAAGACGAACGATAGGCTAATAATAACGGAAAAAGTCCTTAAAAAAGGCGGAAATCACGGACTAAAAATCACGAATCATCTTTGGAAACGGAGTAACTAGAAACGTTGGTCTATCAATCATTTTATGGTTGACGAATAGCACAAGTCTTGGTATATTATTACATGTGCCAAATGACTAAATGAATTCCTAAAAAGAATTGAAAAAAGTAGTTGACGCACAGCTCGACAGATGATATTATAACGAAGTCGCAATTTTAAAACAGTTAATTGATGTTGATACATCAACAAAATTAATTGAAAAAAGTTGTTGACAAATAACAAATCATTTGTTATTCTAATTAAGTCGCTGAGGCAGCCGCTACGAAGTTGAAAAACAACGAGCGAAAAAAACTTTTAAAAAAGAGTTGACAATCAAATGTCGCTCTGATATGATATAAAAGTTGCTAACACAGCACGGTAGACCTTTGAAAACTGAACAAAGCAAGCAAACGAACCAATGTGTAGGACGTTTCAATTTATTGAAACAAATACATGCAAGCAATAGCTAGCAAAGTTAATTTTTATGAGCTTAATGACCGTATGGTCATTCAAACAAATCATTATGAGAGTTTGATCCTGGCTCAGGACGAACGCTGGCGGCGTGCCTAATACATGCAAGTCGAACGCTTTTTCTTTCACCGGAGCTTGCTCCACCGAAAGAAAAAGAGTGGCGAACGGGTGAGTAACACGTGGGTAACCTGCCCATCAGAAGGGGATAACACTTGGAAACAGGTGCTAATACCGTATAACACTATCTTCCGCATGGAAGAAAGTTGAAAGGCGCTTTTGCGTCACTGATGGATGGACCCGCGGTGCATTAGCTAGTTGGTGAGGTAACGGCTCACCAAGGCAACGATGCATAGCCGACCTGAGAGGGTGATCGGCCACACTGGGACTGAGACACGGCCCAGACTCCTACGGGAGGCAGCAGTAGGGAATCTTCGGCAATGGACGAAAGTCTGACCGAGCAACGCCGCGTGAGTGAAGAAGGTTTTCGGATCGTAAAACTCTGTTGTTAGAGAAGAACAAGGATGAGAGTAAAATGTTCATCCCTTGACGGTATCTAACCAGAAAGCCACGGCTAACTACGTGCCAGCAGCCGCGGTAATACGTAGGTGGCAAGCGTTGTCCGGATTTATTGGGCGTAAAGCGAGCGCAGGCGGTTTCTTAAGTCTGATGTGAAAGCCCCCGGCTCAACCGGGGAGGGTCATTGGAAACTGGGAGACTTGAGTGCAGAAGAGGAGAGTGGAATTCCATGTGTAGCGGTGAAATGCGTAGATATATGGAGGAACACCAGTGGCGAAGGCGGCTCTCTGGTCTGTAACTGACGCTGAGGCTCGAAAGCGTGGGGAGCGAACAGGATTAGATACCCTGGTAGTCCACGCCGTAAACGATGAGTGCTAAGTGTTGGAGGGTTTCCGCCCTTCAGTGCTGCAGCAAACGCATTAAGCACTCCGCCTGGGGAGTACGACCGCAAGGTTGAAACTCAAAGGAATTGACGGGGGCCCGCACAAGCGGTGGAGCATGTGGTTTAATTCGAAGCAACGCGAAGAACCTTACCAGGTCTTGACATCCTTTGACCACTCTAGAGATAGAGCTTCCCCTTCGGGGGCAAAGTGACAGGTGGTGCATGGTTGTCGTCAGCTCGTGTCGTGAGATGTTGGGTTAAGTCCCGCAACGAGCGCAACCCTTATTGTTAGTTGCCATCATTTAGT
>NZ_NGLC01000002.1:186128-264360 GCF_002140755.1 Enterococcus sp. 5B3_DIV0040 | reverse complement strand
TGCCTTGGCACTAGGAGCCGATGAAGGACGGGACTAACACCGATATGCTTTGGGGAGCTGTAAGTAAGCTATGATCCAGAGATTTCCGAATGGGGGAACCCAGCATCTTTTATAGGATGTTACGTCTGCGTGAATACATAGCGCAGTCGAGGTAGACGCAGAGAACTGAAACATCTAAGTACCTGCAGGAAGAGAAAGAAAATTCGATTCCCTGAGTAGCGGCGAGCGAAACGGGAAAAGCCCAAACCAACAAGCTTGCTTGTTGGGGTTGTAGGACTCCGATATGGTAGTCTATTCAGATAGTCGAAATACTTGGAAAAGTATGTCAAAGAGGGTAAAAACCCCGTAGACGAAATTTGGATAACACCTAGGAGGATCCTGAGTACGGCGGAACACGAGGAATTCCGTCGGAATCCGGGAGGACCATCTCCCAAGGCTAAATACTCCCTAGTGACCGATAGTGAACCAGTACCGTGAGGGAAAGGTGAAAAGCACCCCGGAAGGGGAGTGAAATAGATCCTGAAACCGTGTGCCTACAACAAGTTAGAGCCCGTTAATGGGTGATAGCGTGCCTTTTGTAGAATGAACCGGCGAGTTACGATAGCATGCGAGGTTAAGTTGAAGAGACGGAGCCGTAGCGAAAGCGAGTCTGAATAGGGCGAATGAGTATGTTGTCGTAGACCCGAAACCATGTGATCTACCCATGTCCAGGTTGAAGGTGCGGTAAAACGCACTGGAGGACCGAACCCACGTACGTTGAAAAGTGCGGGGATGAGGTGTGGGTAGCGGAGAAATTCCAAACGAACTTGGAGATAGCTGGTTCTCTCCGAAATAGCTTTAGGGCTAGCCTCGGAATTGAGAATGATGGAGGTAGAGCACTGTTTGGACTAGGGGCCCATCTCGGGTTACCGAATTCAGATAAACTCCGAATGCCATTCATTCATATCCGGGAGTCAGACTGTGAGTGATAAGATCCATAGTCGAAAGGGAAACAGCCCAGACCACCAGCTAAGGTCCCCAAATAACTATTAAGTGGAAAAGGATGTGGGGTTGCACAGACAACTAGGATGTTGGCTTAGAAGCAGCCACCATTTAAAGAGTGCGTAATAGCTCACTAGTCGAGTGACCCTGCGCCGAAAATGTACCGGGGCTAAATAGTTTACCGAAGCTGTGGAGTGCACCATTAGGTGCATTGGTAGGAGAGCGTTCTAAGGGCGTTGAAGGCAGATCGTGAGGACTGCTGGAGCGCTTAGAAGTGAGAATGCCGGTATGAGTAGCGAAAGACAGGTGAGAATCCTGTCCACCGAATGACTAAGGTTTCCTGGGGAAGGCTCGTCCGCCCAGGGTTAGTCGGGACCTAAGCCGAGGCCGACAGGCGTAGGCGATGGACAACAGGTTGATATTCCTGTACCCGTTGTTTTTGTTTGAGCAATGGAGGGACGCAGGAGGCTAAGAAGTGCAGACTGATGGATATGTCTGTTCAAGCAGTAAGTCTTGGTAGGAGTCAAATGCTTCTACCTATACGGACAAGCTGTGATGAGGAGGGAAATAATAGTACCGAAGCTTCTGATGTCACACTGCCAAGAAAAGCTTCTAGTGAGAAAACAACGGCCCGTACCGCAAACCGACACAGGTAGTCGAGGAGAGAATCCTAAGGTGAGCGAGAGAACTCTCGTTAAGGAACTCGGCAAAATGACCCCGTAACTTCGGGAGAAGGGGTGCTGCTCTAACGAGCAGCCGCAGTGAATAGGCCCAAGCGACTGTTTATCAAAAACACAGGTCTCTGCAAAATCGAAAGATGACGTATAGGGGCTGACGCCTGCCCGGTGCTGGAAGGTTAAGAGGAGTGCTTAGCGTAAGCGAAGGTACGAATTGAAGCCCCAGTAAACGGCGGCCGTAACTATAACGGTCCTAAGGTAGCGAAATTCCTTGTCGGGTAAGTTCCGACCCGCACGAAAGGCGTAACGATTTGGGCACTGTCTCAACGAGAGACTCGGTGAAATTTTAGTACCTGTGAAGATGCAGGTTACCCGCGACAGGACGGAAAGACCCCATGGAGCTTTACTGTAGTTTGATATTGAGTGTCTGTACCGCATGTACAGGATAGGTAGGAGCCGTAGAGATCGGGACGCCAGTTTCGATGGAGGCAATGGTGGGATACTACCCTTGCGTTATGGCCACTCTAACCCGCAGCCCTTATCGGGCTGGGAGACAGTGTCAGATGGGCAGTTTGACTGGGGCGGTCGCCTCCTAAAAGGTAACGGAGGCGCCCAAAGGTTCCCTCAGAATGGTTGGAAATCATTCGAAGAGTGTAAAGGCAGAAGGGAGCTTGACTGCGAGAGCTACAACTCGAGCAGGGACGAAAGTCGGGCTTAGTGATCCGGTGGTTCCGCATGGAAGGGCCATCGCTCAACGGATAAAAGCTACCCTGGGGATAACAGGCTTATCTCCCCCAAGAGTCCACATCGACGGGGAGGTTTGGCACCTCGATGTCGGCTCGTCGCATCCTGGGGCTGTAGTCGGTCCCAAGGGTTGGGCTGTTCGCCCATTAAAGCGGCACGCGAGCTGGGTTCAGAACGTCGTGAGACAGTTCGGTCCCTATCCGTCGCGGGCGTTGGAAATTTGAGAGGAGCTGTCCTTAGTACGAGAGGACCGGGATGGACTTACCGCTGGTGTACCAGTTGTCTCGCCAGAGGCATCGCTGGGTAGCTATGTAGGGAAGGGATAAACGCTGAAAGCATCTAAGTGTGAAGCCCACCTCAAGATGAGATTTCCCATTTCTTTAAGAAAGTAAGATCCCTGAGAGATGATCAGGTAGATAGGTCAGAAGTGGAAGGCCAGTGATGGTTGGAGCGGACTGATACTAATCGATCGAGGACTTAACCAAAAAGAAAAAAGCACGTAAACTCGTAGAGTTTTGATTTCTTCGATCCAGTTTTGAGTGAGCAAAACTTACTCAATTGAATAGTGTGGTGGCGATAGCAAGAAGGATACACCTGTAACCATGCCGAACACAGAAGTTAAGCTTCTTAGCGCCGATTGTAGTGAAGGGTTTCCCTTTGTGAGAGTAGGACGTCGCCACGCGTTTTTTTTACCTTATGGGGGTTTAGCTCAGCTGGGAGAGCATCTGCCTTACAAGCAGAGGGTCAGCGGTTCGATCCCGTTAACCCCCATATGAGTCGTTAGCTCAGTTGGTAGAGCATCTGACTTTTAATCAGAGGGTCACAGGTTCGAGCCCTGTACGACTCATAGTAATAACCTATGCGGGTGTGGCGGAATTGGCAGACGCACTAGATTTAGGATCTAGCGCCTTCGGGCGTGGGGGTTCAAGTCCCTTCACCCGCACTTCATTGCCGGCTTAGCTCAGTTGGTAGAGCATCTGATTTGTAATCAGAGGGTCGAGGGTTCAAGTCCTTTAGCCGGCATCAGGAATATGCGGAAATAGCTCAGTGGTAGAGCACCACCTTGCCAAGGTGGGGGTCGCGGGTTCGAACCCCGTTTTCCGCTTTGCCTTAGCAATTTTCAGCCGGGGTGGCGGAACTGGCAGACGCACAGGACTTAAAATCCTGCGGTGAGTGATCACCGTACCGGTTCGATTCCGGTCCTCGGCATTTCATAATATGCGCCCATAGCTCAATTGGATAGAGTGTTTGACTACGGATCAAAAGGTTAGGGGTTCGACTCCTCTTGGGCGCGTAGTCTTTTTATTTGTTTCATTTTTATTATCGGGAAGTAGCTCAGCTTGGTAGAGCACTTGGTTTGGGACCAAGGGGTCGCAGGTTCGAATCCTGTCTTCCCGATTTTTTGATGCCTGAAGCATTCGCTTCAGGCTTTTTTTGTGTTTTCAGCCAGTGAGAAGACCTGAAAATATGATACAATAGTAAAAAACGAGGAGGAAATTGTTTGAAGGGAAAAATCATCAAAGCGCTAAGCGGATTTTATTATGTGGCATCAGAAGATGAAATCTTTCAAACCCGCGCTCGAGGAAATTTTCGGAATCGAAAAATCACTCCTTTGGTGGGTGATGAAGTGATCTTTGAAAGCAGCAATCAAACAGACGGTTATCTTTTAGAGATCTTGCCGCGAAAAAATGAGCTGGTTCGACCGCCAGTCGCAAATGTGGATCAAGGGGTGGTCGTGACAAGTCTAGTTGAGCCGAACTTCTCCTATAATCTATTGGATCGCTTTTTAGTGACGTTAGAGTATGAGGGGATCGAACCGATCATCTTTTTGACAAAAGCGGATCTTGTGAAAGATCTTGCCGCAATGAAAGCAATTGAGGAGACCTATCAAGCAATTGGCTACCACGTGATCACGTCAAAAGCAGAAGGCGAAGATCTATTGGAACTTCAACGGTACTTTCCTGAGCGGATCACCGTATTTATGGGACAATCCGGTGCTGGAAAGTCGACATTGCTGAATCGGATCGTCCCAGAATTGGCATTGGAAACAGGAGTGATCTCAGAATCTCTCGGGCGGGGGAAACATACGACCCGTCATGTGGAGCTCTTGCCGATTTGTGATGGATTGGTTGCCGATACACCAGGATTTAGTTCGATCGACTTTTTGGAAATCGAAGCGGTGGAGTTACCCAAACTATTTCCTGACTTTTTAGCGGTAGCTGCCAACTGTCGTTTTAGGGAATGTAGGCACCTTAATGAACCTGATTGTGCAGTTAAGCAGGGGGTTGCAGCAAATGAGATTGCCGAGACTCGTTATAAGAATTACGTGCAATTTTTAGAAGAGATTGAAAACCGACGTCCGGTTTATAAAAAGAAGAAAAAGTGAGGGAAAAGCATGATAAAACTAGCACCATCTATTTTAAGTGCCGATTTTGCAAATCTTCAAAGAGACATTGAGCTGGTAGAGCGCCATGGCGCAGATTATATTCACGTAGACGTGATGGACGGTCATTTCGTCCCTAATATTACCTTAGGCCCAAACATCGTTAAAGCGATTCGCCCAGTTACCAAACTGCCGTTGGATGTTCACCTAATGATCACCGAACCAGAAAAGTATATACATGCCTTCGCAGAAGCTGGGGCAGATATCATTGGGATCCACGCGGAAGCAACACCTCATATCCATCGTGCGATCCAAATGATTGTGGCAGAAAATGTCAAAGCAGAAATCGTCATCAACCCAGGCACACCAGTATCAGCCATTGAACATGTTTTATCCATGTGTGATCAAGTGTTAGTCATGACGGTCAATCCAGGGTTTGGTGGGCAATCCTTTATTGAAGAATCACTAGAAAAAATTGCGGTACTGGCTGCTTTAAAAGAAGAAAAAGGCTACCATTATGATATCGAGGTAGATGGCGGGATCGTTCCTGAGACAGCCAAACGTTGCCTGGAAGCAGGTGCAAATGTCTTCGTAGCAGGAAGCTATATTTACGATGCCGATGAACCTGCAGCACAAATCAGAGCCTTGAAAGAAGCTTTGCAATAAATGAAGATTTTGTTAGTAGCAGGGGGGCGCCCTGAAAATTGGCCACCGCTGATGACGTATGACAAATACATTGGGATTGATCGCGGGGCATTGTTTTTGCTTCAGCACCAACGGCCAGTCAATCTAGCAATCGGTGATTTCGACTCTTTGACCGCAGGCGAACTGCAAGCAGTCAAACAACAAGTCAACACAGTGATCCAAGCCCCTGCTGAAAAAGATGATACAGATACCCAATTGGCATTGGTGGAGACGTTGCGTCGCTATCCAGAAGCGCAAATCGACTTGATTGGTGCAACAGGAGGACGTCTCGACCATCTTTTAGCCAATCTATGGCTGCCTTTAGAAGATCGGTTTCGTCCATTTGCCCCAAATCTGCGTTTTTTAGATCGTCAAAATGTCGTTCAGTTCTTTTTACCAGGCACCTATCAATTAGAAAAAGAACCCGAGATGCAGTATTTAGCGTATTGCTGTTTGACGCCGGTAACAGATTTGACGTTGACAGGTAGCAAGTATTTATTAGAAAACGTCCAAGTGCCGTACCCAACTTCTTATGCCAGCAATGAATTTCTGACACAAACAGCAGGTTTTTCCTTTAGCAGCGGGATGATAGCAGTCATTCAAAGTTGTGATTAAGAGACGGAACGTCTCTTTTTTTTGTTGAAAATTTCAGAAACTTAATTACAAAAAAAACATTAAGACGGTCAACTTAGCTTTTGTTTGCAGGGTATTAATGGTAAAATTGGAATTACAGTTTGGAATTATTTGAGGTGTCTTTGTGAAAAAGTTTAATCCTAATAAAAATATTATCATCACATTGATTATTGTGATTTTAGTTGTCACCGTATTAAGCGTGACGATCGCCCGCAGAGCTGCGGGAAACTCCACCAATGTTGTGCAATCAACGGTCAATGACTCCGTTGGCTTTATCGATAAAGTGATTACGGCGCCTTTTCGTTGGATCGAAAATGGGGCGAATTCAGTCAAAAACTTGTTTGTGACGTATGAAGAAAATGAACGTTTAAAAGAGAAATTGGACAGTTTTGATGAATTGGAACAAGCGAAGGACAATGCGCAAAGAGAAATAGATGCCTTGAAAGAAGAGCTAGAGCTGAATGCGACCTTGACGAATTATGAACGGATCTCCGCCAATGTCATCAATCGGTCACCTGATACTTGGCAAGATATGCTGATCGTGGATCGAGGCTCAAGAGACGGCGTTGAGGTCAACATGGCGGTCATGTCGCAAAAAGGCTTGATTGGTCGTGTGATAGAAGTCAATGCAGCTTCTTCTAAAATTGAACTTTTGACTTCTGAAAACCAGAATTCTAACCACTATCCGGTTCGGATCAGCGGCGAAGATGGGTCAAACTTTGGGATTCTAAGTAGTTACGATCAAAAAGAACGTTCCTTGGTCATTACCCAGTTGACAGGGGACAATGAGCTGAAGGAAGGCGATGTCGTGCAGACCTCTGGATTAGGCGGAAACTCGCCTGCCGACTTAGCGATCGGAACAGTGATCCGTACCACCAAAGATGAGTTTGGTCTTGATACCCAAGTGTTTGTAAAACCGTATGCCCAAATGTATGATATTCAAGCAGTAACGATTATCAAACGCTTGGCAGGTGAGGAATAGCCATGAAAAAGCATGACTACATCAAATACCTGGCAGCGGGCGTCTTCTTTTTGATGATGTTGGCAGATGGACAACTGACGCGTTTTTTAGAAAAATGGACCCAAGACAATTATATCGCCAGTGCGCATCTTTTATTGATCGCCCTTTTATGTGGCGCGAAGTATTTGCCGAAAAACTTTTTGATCACCACGGCGCTTGTGATCGGCTGCCTCTATGACGTGTATTATGTCGGTGTGATCGGCATCTACACGGTGGCGTTTCCCTTGATCGTGTGGATCATGTATATTTTGCAAAATACGCTTTATCAAAATGTATTTACCATGTTTTTCGGAATGATCATCTTTGTTACAAGCTTAGAAGTTGTGACGTTGGGCGTCCAGTTGCTATTTAAGATCGCATCAGTTAGCACGTCATTCTTTGTTTCCCGCTTTCTAGCACCAACGCTTTTATTGAACATCATTTTGTTTATCCTTTTAGTCGTTCCATTCATGAAGCTATTCAAAGACGAATAGCTTCATTTTTTTTGCGTTTGACTGTATAAAAATAACAGCGATTGAAATGTTTTTGTAATATTCCTTTTATCTCTCTGACATACGGCTGTGTTACAATCACACTATCGTGAAGGACTTTAGGTATTCTTAAGCATTTATACATAAAAAAACCATATTAGGGGAAGCAACAGCCGGAGGAATGAAGAGTGAAAAAGCGAATTTTATCTTTATTGTTAGTAAGTTCAATTGTTCTTACTTCTGCAGCAGCACCGACACTTGTCTTTGCATCAGATTTTGACAATAAAATTGAAGAAAAAAATAAAGAGATCTCTGACTTGCAAAACCAGCAAGCGAGCATCCAGTCACAAGTAGCAGCACTTGAAAGCGACGTGGCTGCAATCAATGAAAAAGCCCAAACTTTGTTGCAACAACAAGGTGATTTGCGTGCGGATTCTGAAAAGTTGAAGCAAGAAATTGCTGATTTGAAAGTCAGGATCGAAAAGCGTGAAGAAGCGATCCAAAAACAAGCCCGTGACGTTCAAGTCAATGGACAAAGCACGAACTTTATTGATGCAGTATTAGAAGCTGACTCTTTAACAGATGCTATTGGCCGTGTGCAAGCAATGACGACGATCGTCAATGCTAACAAAGATCTTGTGGATCAACAAAAGGCAGACCAAGAAGCAGTTGAAGCGAAGAAAGCAGAAAACGACGATAAATTGGCAGAAATCGCAGCGAACCAATTTGAGCTAGAAACACAATTAGGGGATCTACAAGCCAAACAAGCCGATTTAAATGTTTTACAAGCGGAATTGGCTGTTCAACAAGCATCTAAAGAAGATGAAAAAGCTGATTTAGAAAAACAAAAAGAAGAATACGAAGCAGAACAAGCACGCATCGCTGCAGAAGAAGCGGCGGCAGCAGCCGCTCGTGAACAAGCAGCACAAGAAGCAGCGGCTCAAGAAGCGGCAGCAGCTGAAGCAGCTACTCAGGAAGCAGCAGCGTCTAGTGAATCTTCAACGTCAAATTCAACAACACCAAGCGCTACAACAAATTCTAGTTCTACGACTAATAACACACAAGGAGATTCATCACAAGGTGGCGATTCAACAAATACGACACCATCGACTCCTGCCAACAATAACAATAGCAATAACAACCAAGGATCGAACAATAGCGGCAATGGTGCAAGCAATACTCCTGCACCCGCACAAACGGTCAACGGTTCAGCAATCGTAGCAGAAGCAATGAAATACATTGGTACTCCTTATGTATGGGGTGGTACGACACCAGACGGCTTTGACTGTTCTGGCTTTACACAATATGTATTTGCTAAAGTTGGGATCTCATTACCACGGGTAACTTACGCACAAGAATTTTCTGGTACGGTGATTTCGATCAATGAAGCAAAAGCTGGTGACTTGTTATTCTGGGGTAGCCGCGGAAGCACACACCACGTGGCGATCGCTATGGGTAACGGACAATACGTTCATGCACCAACACCAGGTCAAAATGTTTCTGTTAGCAGTTACTCTTATTACTCACCAGATTTCGCGGTACGCGTAAACTAAATCAATTGAAGCTATTTCAAAAGCTGGCGTTTTACGTCAGCTTTTTTTGATTTCTGTTTTAAAAAACGTATGCTTTTTTTGTTTTCAGTCTTGCCAGAACATCTTATAATAGAGAAGAGAAAGGAAGCGGATAAAATGAACAAGACCTCGTCTTCCAGAGAAAAAATGATAACGGTTAAGTTTTATACGAATTATCTTTCTCGCATGATGATGCCGAATTTAAGTATTTTTATTGCGTGGATGCTGATTTCATTCCTGC
This sequence comes from Enterococcus sp. 5B3_DIV0040, assembly GCF_002140755.1. Classification (NCBI taxonomy): domain Bacteria; kingdom Bacillati; phylum Bacillota; class Bacilli; order Lactobacillales; family Enterococcaceae; genus Enterococcus; species Enterococcus sp. 5B3_DIV0040. The sequence goes on along the minus strand of NZ_NGLC01000002.1, from coordinate 254,955 downwards.
TGCCTTTTTTCTCAGTCGATCAACAAGTGATCCAGCAAATGGAACAAGGGGTCTTGACTGTGCTGCTGCCCCTCATGATCGCCTATACAGGTGGGCAGATGTTGGCGCCTGAACGAGGTGGGGTCGTAGGAGCAGTGGCGATCTTAGGGGCTATTCTCGCAACGGATATTCCCCAGGTCTTTGGGGCGATGCTTCTGGGACCGCTAGCGGGCTGGCTATTGTACCGCAGTGATTCGATCGTGAGCAAAGTCAAAAGTGGCTATGAGATGCTGGTGCGCAATTTTATTGCAGGTGCGTTTGGCGGACTCCTCTTTTTAGGAAGTTACTTCCTATTGGCGCCGCTTTTTAATTGGTTCAGTCTCGGCAGCTATCAGCTGGTTGATTATTTTGTTCAGCAAAACGTCTTGCCCTTTATCCATATCATTGTAGAACCATTGAAGGTTTTGTTTTTTAATAATATTGTCAACCATGGTCTATTTACACCGCTAGGGATCGAAGCAGCGGCACTCAATGGTCAGTCGGTTTTATTTTTGATCGAGGCCAACCCCGGTCCAGGATTAGGGGTCTTAGCGGCGTATCTTTTTTTTGGTTCAAAGCGAAACCGAACGAATGCCGCAGCATCCGTTTTTGTGCAGGCTATTGGTGGGATTCATGAAGTGTATTTCCCGTTTGTTCTGCTCGATCCTTGGGTGTTGCTCGGTCCGATCGTTGGTGGTTTCAGTGGCACGCTGATCTTCCAATTTTTAGGGGTAGGCTTAAGAGCGCCTGCGTCTCCGGGCTCGATCTTAGCGATTTTACTCAATACACCGCCGTCTATGATCCTAGGTGTCTTAGCTGGGATTGTCGTCAGTACGGTCGTATCGTTTGCGATCGCTAGTGTGCTGTTAAAACGGAAGTCCAATACAGAAAATGAGGAGCGTAAGATGCCGAAAATGAAGAAAGTCACGGAGATCGTCGTGGCCTGTGACGCAGGGATGGGGTCCAGTGCGATTGGTGCCAGCATACTAAAAAAACAGTTACAAGAAGCCCAGCTAACGTTTCCTGTCCGCTATCAATCGATTTATCGTGTGATCGATGATCCCGCGCTTTTGGTGATCACCCAACGGGAATTAGCAGCTATTGCCCAAAAGCAGACACCACACGCACAGCATTATGTGTTAGATAATTTTTTGGCGGCTGATGAGTATGCCCCGCTGATCCTAGAATTACAAAGAAGAGAACAGGATCCGCAAAAATCGCTGCAAACCGAGGCAGCAAGTTCGTTAGGATTTTCAACGATCATCTTTTTGTATACTGGAAAAAAACGCGGTTCACAAACGATGGCAGTGGAGATACTAAGCAAAATGGCCCGCCAACAAGCGCTGTCTTTGACCATCAAAAAAATGGCGTATGAAGGACAAGCTCTTGACCCTACGGCAATCTATATCCTCCCGAAAGAACTTGCAGAAAAGTGCCTGATCCCAGATGTTCCTTTGCTGGTGGTGGATGATTTATTGACGACAGATGCGTATCGTCAGTTACTGACAGAAGGAGTCGACTATGTTTTTGACCAATCGTGAAACACTTTTATTAACGGAATTGATGAATAGTACCGGTCCAGTTTCTTTAGATCGCATGATGCAAGTCTTAAAAGTCAGTAAACGAACGGTGTACCGTGAACTGGCTAATTTAGAAAAATCGCTGGAAACAGTAGGAGCTACCTTAGAGAAGGTCGGTCGTGGTCATTTCCAAATTTTTGCATCAGAAACGAGCATTCGCCAATTGCAAGAAGCCATTATGGCAGATACCGATCAAGAATTCGCGGCTAGTGAGCGACAACATCGTATTTTGCTGCAACTGACTACCGCCACGAAGCCTGTATCTAGTCATTTCTTCTTGGATCGCTACCAAATCAGCAATACGACGTTTTTTTCAGATATCAAACAGCTAGAAGAAAGTCTCGCACGGCTGCCGTTAAGGATCGTGCGCAATCAAGGGTATGAGATCGAAGGCTCCGAAAAATATCGGCGGTTGATCACAGCCAATACACTAGTGATGGAGATCAATGAGTACCAATTTTTCCATTTACTGGAAACCGATGATGAAGCCCCGTTTATTTTTCAATTTCTGTCCCGTGACCATCTATTGCTAGCCCAGCGGCTGATTCGAGAAACCATCGAGCCGCAGTTCAAGGAACTTAGTGACCGCAAATTGGCGTTTATCGTCTTGATGCTGGCGCTAGCCATGGATCGGGTAGCTTTGGGCTACACGGTGGAAGAAGAGACGTACCCGAGTCAGATCAACAAAGACTTGCTGAAGGTGGCGAAAAAGATTTTTGCTCAGATCGCCGAAAAGACGAAACTGCTTTATTCCATCAACGAAATCGTCTTTTTTGCCGTGTTACTAGGTGATTTTGCTAATTCCTTTGATCGTGATTTTTTTGATGACAATTTTGATACTGACTTGGCTTATCGTGTGAAACGCTTGATCGAATTGGTCAGTGAGCAAACGGAAGTGGCGTTTTATGAAGATACGAACTTGTATAAAATGCTGCTGACCCATATCTCAGGAGTGATGACGCGGGCTATTTTAGAAGAAGATCATTTGAACAACCCTATCCTAGAAAAAATCATGAACCAGTATGTCGAGATCGCCAGCGGGATTCGCAATCATCTGCCGCAGGTCTTTCCGCAGCAGCAGTTCTCGGAAGAAGAAATCGCCTATATGGTCCTGCATTTTGCCAATTCGTTGGAAAAAAATCCGAAAGTGTTAGAAGTCAATATTGCAGGGATCTCTCCTAGCGGATTAGCCTCCATCAGTTTATTAGAGATGCAGCTGCGGAAACATTTTCCCTTTATCAATCAAATCACCTTCTTTCGAGTGGGAGATGTCAAACGGGAAAATATCGAGGAGACCTATGACTTGGTGATCTCGACTTCCTTGCTGCCAGGGTATCAAGGAGAGTACAAACTCGTTTCACCGATCCTGCTAGAAGAAGATATTCAAGAGTTGAAGAAGGCCTTCCAAGCCATTAGTCAGAAAAAACGTTCCGCAAAAAAAGCACCCTCTGCTTTGGTCAAAGAGGAATCCTATGAAGCGGTCTTGGCTTTTATCGAAGCCATTAACCAGCTATTGGCGCTGTTTCAAGTGCAAGCCATTGATAACCCAGCGGACTTGGAAGAAACGTTGCAGCTGGTGCTGACGTCTTTTGATGAACATGTTGTTTTGGATCGTGAGAAAGTCGTTGATCGTCTCTTACGGCGCTACTTCCAAGCGCCAGTGGGCATTCCTGACACTCACTTTGCTTTGTTTCACGCGGCGAGCTCGGCGATCCTGCAACCAGTTTTTCGTATTTTCGACTTGAAACAACCTTTGCCCCTTTTAGCGATGGATAAAAAAGAAATCGCTGTTACCCGTTTATTAGTCATGCTTGCGCCGTATCCTATCAATGAAACAAGCTCTCAGATGTTAGGAAAAATCAGTGGTTCGATCATTATGAATGATCTAAATACGGAGATTTTTAATTCGGGTAATGATTCGATTATTTATCAGTTGCTCTCTTCGCTCTTGATTGAAGAAGTAAAACAATAGGAGGGATCAGCGATGTATATTCCACAGGAGAGGATTTTGTTGGATCAACACTTTACCGATGCCACAGAGGCCCTGAAAAAAATTGGCGAGTACTTAGTCAACCAGGAGATCGTTTCCTTCCCCTATGTCAAAAGCCTTTTGCGGCGCCATCAAAAAGCAGGTGTTTACATCGGCAACTTTGTGGCATTGCCCCATGCGGAAGAAGAAGCCCAGCAATGGATCAAGGAAGAAGGACTCTTTTTGATCCAAGTGCCTGATGGCGTTGACTTCGGCACGAAGGAGCAGCCCAAAATCGCTACGATCCTTTTCGTAGTCGTCCTAAAAGAGCAGCAATTAGCTGTTTTGCAAGAAATCGCCTTTTTTTGTTCTGATATGCAGAATGTTCGGGCGCTTAGTGATGCCGAATCGGTTGAAGAGATCCAACAGATTTTGCTGGCAGAAGAATAAGCGATCAGCAGCAGGCTGGCTTGCAACAAGAGCAGCGAACGAAATACATGAATGAGCTGCCTCCGTGTACTTGCTCTTTCTACCTTGTGTAGAAGGAGTGAGTACACGTTTTTTTTTTGCGTTTTGGCAAAATCCAAAAAAATGCTCCACGTGAAACATAACAAAAATAAGCGAGTGCAGGGGCTGCTCGCCTTTTTTTGTTCTATCCGTTTGGCTACAAGTTTTGGCACAGTTTTTTGTGCCAAAGTACGACTTTCGAGCTTTTTGGGAAGCGCCTACAATAAGGGTGTAAGCAGACGAGAGGAGAGAAAAAAATGGAACAGACACAAAAAGCAGCCAAATCATCAGTCAAAGCAAAAGTTCAAAAATTAGGCAGTACGTTGTCGAGTATGGTGATGCCGAATATCGGCGCATTGATTGCATGGGGTGTATTAACGGCATTATTTATTCCAGATGGGTATTTACCAAATGAAGCCTTTGCAACGATGGTCGGTCCAATGCTAACGTATTTGATCCCAATCTTGATCGGGTATACTGGCGGGAAAGTGATTGCTGGTGACCGCGGAGCCGTGGTTGGGGCGATCGCAACGATGGGGGTCATCGTCGGAACGGATATCCCAATGCTATTGGGTGCAATGATCATGGGTCCTTTAGGCGGTTGGGTCATCAAGAAATTTGACGAGATCTTCCAAGACAAAGTTCGCGCTGGCTTTGAAATGTTGGTCAACAACTTTTCATCAGGTTTGATCGGTTTTGCTTTAGCATTACTGGGCTTTGTAGCAATCGGGCCAGTTGTTAACACCTTGACAGAAGCAATGGCAGCAGGGGTCGAAGTAATCGTCAATGCCCACTTGATTCCATTAGCCAATATCTTTATTGAACCAGCAAAAATCTTATTCTTAAACAATGCTATCAACCATGGAATTTTGACACCACTAGGCACTGAGCAAGTCAGCGAATTTGGGAAATCGATTCTTTACTTGTTAGAAGCCAATCCTGGACCTGGTTTAGGAGTCTTGCTAGCCTTCACTTTCTTCGGAAAAGGAGCAGCGAAATCTTCGGCACCTGGAGCGATCATCATTCACTTTATCGGTGGGATCCATGAGATCTACTTCCCATACGTCATGATGAAACCATTGATGTTCTTAGCAGTGATTGCCGGCGGTGTATCAGGAAGCTTTACCTTCCAATTGCTAGGTGCAGGCTTACGGGCACCTGCTTCACCAGGTTCGATCATTGCGATCTTAGCAATGACGCCATTCAACTCGGTGATGAGTGTCGTTTCTGTCTTAGCGGGAATTGCCGTAGGAGCAGGCGTATCCTTTATCGTCGCTGCCGCGATCTTGAAAGCAGATGCGAAGGATACGGTGGATAATTTTGAAGAAAAAGTACAACAAACGCAAGCAGCAAAACTCAGCTCAAAAGGCTTGGCGGCTCAACCAATGACTGGCATCAATCGTATCATCTTCGCATGTGATGCAGGCATGGGTTCCAGTGCTATGGGGGCATCGATCTTACGTAAAAAAGTCAAAGAAGCGGGTCTTCCACAAAATGTCTCGAATTCCGCCATCAACAATTTGACGGACGATGCCAATACGCTGGTCGTCACTCAAGAAGAATTGCAAGAACGTGCCAAACAAAAAGCGCCAAATGCGACCTTTGTCGCGGTTGAAAATTTCCTGAACTCTCCACGGTACGATGAAATCGTAGCCACATTGTCAGGGACTAAGACAACGGGGGAGTCAGCAAAAAAGTCTGAAGCAGGCAACCAGGTAGATGTTCCTTCCGCCAATGACCTTAAGCAAGTCAGCGAAATCATTTTGGCCCACGATGATCGCAAAGGTTCGGCAACGATGGCTCAGAAAGTCTTCCAAGATCTTTTAGCCAAAGAAGCTCTGACGATGCCGATCAGAAAAAGCCATATCAATGATCTCCATGCCAACGCCTCTTCACTGGTGATCACAAAAGAAGCCCTAACGCCGCAAGCGCAAACGTCAGCGCCAGAAGCGATCCACCTATCTGTCAATAATTTGATGGGAACGACGAACTATCAACGGATCGTAGCATCGATCAAAGCAGCAAATTAAGAAAGGATGAGCCGAATGCAAGTATTAGAAAAAGACATGATTGAATTGAACAAACAATTTGCGACCAAAGAAGAAGCCATTCGTTACTGCGGCGAAAAATTGCTGGCGGCAGGCTGTGTGGAAAAAGAATACGTCGAAGCCATGCTTGAGCGTGACGAGATGCTCTCAGTCTATATGGGGAACTTTATTGCGATTCCTCACGGCACGGATGAAGCCAAAAAATACGTCAAAAAATCTGGTATCTGTATCGTGCAAGTACCTGATGGCGTGAATTTCGGTACCGCGGACGAAGAAAAAATTGTCACCGTCCTTTTCGGCATCGCGGGCAAAGGGGAAGATCACCTGCAATTGGTCCAACAAATCGCCCTCTTTTGCAGCGATATCGATAACGTTGTCGAATTGGCGGATGCCTTAGATAAAGAAGAAATCGCCCAAAGTTTGACCGTAGCATAAGGATTTAAGGAGGAGACAAGACATGAAGGCAGTTCACTTTGGTGCAGGTAATATTGGTCGCGGCTTTATCGGCGAGATATTGGCTGCCAACAACTTTGAAATCACATTTATTGATGTCAATGAAACGATCATTGACGCCTTAAAAGCAAGACAAGGGTATACGATCGAATTAGCCGATGAGACCCAAGAACAGATCCACATCGAGCATGTGACGGGATTGAACAATGCCAAAGAACCAGAAGCGGTGATCCAAGCGATCGCCGAGGCAGACATCCTTACGACCGCCATTGGTCCCAACATTTTGCCGCATATCGCTGAGCTGATCGCCAAAGGCTTAGAAGCACGTCAGCAACACCCAGACAAGCCAGCCATTGATGTGATCGCCTGTGAGAACATGATCGGCGGATCGACCTTTTTAAAAAGCGAAGTGCAAAAATACGTTGCGGATTGGTCCGCGTTAGAAGCGACGGTTGGTTTTCCAGATGCAGCGGTGGACCGCATCGTACCGCTGCAGCACCATGAAGATCCTTTATTCGTTCAAGTAGAACCTTTTTGCGAATGGGTGATCCAAGAGTCAGGGATGAAATCCTCGATCCATCTGCAAGGGGTCCATTATGTGGCGGACCTGGAACCGTATATTGAACGGAAATTATTCAGTGTCAATACGGGTCATGCTACGGTAGCGTACACAGGCGCCCTCCAAGGCTATCAGACGATCGATGAAGCGATGCAGGACCATTTAGTGGTGATCCAATTAAAATCCGTTCTCGAAGAAACTGGGCGGCTTTTAATTGAGAAGTGGGCCTTTGATCCCGAAGAACATGAACGGTATATCGAAAAAATCATCCAACGCTTTAAAAACAAACACATTTCCGATGCTATCACTCGGGTGGCACGGACACCTGTCCGCAAATTAGGGACCGAAGAACGCTTTATCCGACCAGTCCTTGAGTTAGAAAAACGCAACATGCAGCCAGACCATCTCTATGAAACGATCGGCATGATCTTCAACTACAAAGATCCGGAAGATGAGCAAAGCCAACAGTTACAAGCACTTTTGGATGAAAAAGAACTGCCAGAAGTCATTGCAGAAATCACTGGCTTACAAGATGAAGACATGATTGAAACGATCCGACAAAACATTGAAAAATATGCGTATGTTGCCGCATAAAAACGAGTAACACACAGAACAAGCAGATAAATTGCCGCATCCGTAAAAGCTAGCCCAACAAGCGAGCTTTTGCGGATGTGTTAATTTCTTTCAACGCTTGTTTTGTATTTTTTTGCTCACTGATTGACCTTTGCTGCTAACTTGACGATAATAAGAAAAGAAATGAGGGAGAGCGATGGAACGATGGTTTGAAGAAGCCCAGCTTCAAGTAATTGAGTTGCCGATCGAATGGCAGGAAAACCGCCCCGTCTATCGGGCCTTTATCCGTGAATTGCCGACGATCCAAGCAGAAGGAACTTCGCGGCAAGCTGTTTATCGGCAGTTGGCAGAAGCCTATGCGGCTTACCTTGCCCAACTTCGAGAGGCTAATGAGACACAGGAAGAAATGACGTCTTCCTTATTATCGACGGAAGAATTATTGCGCTACTATGATGGCGAGACTTTCGATGGTTTTGAGCTGCCCTCTGACGAGTAACGGGGAAAGAGCCATTCACTGAAAACTGAAAAGCTACGCAAGAAAAAACCGCTCAGCTGCAGCTCGATCGATACGAAGGATCGAACGCTGCAACTGGCGGCTTTTTTTCTCTAAGAAACCAAGTCTTATTCGTGGTTAATTCAATGCCTCGGTAATGGCTTGATTGAAGGCATCTAGATCATCTGGGTTTCGGCTGGTGATCAACCGATAGGTTTCGTCGATCACGACGGGCTCATCTTTGACGGTGGCACCTGCGTAGGCTAAATCTGGTCGCACAGAATCATAAGCCGTCAAGGTCAAATCTTTTGTCAGTCCTGTTTGGATAAACAGTTGTGGGCCGTGGCAAATGGCAAAGACGGGACGATCAGATGTCAAAAAGTCTTTCGTCAATGACACATAGCGCTCATCGGTCCGTAATTGGTCAGGGGAGAAACCGCCTGGGATCAACAAAGCATCAAAACTTGCAGGATCGATCGTATCAATGGCCGCATCGACGGTAAATGTTCCACCTTGTTTGCCTTCGACGGTCTCGGCGCCTTCATTACTAATAACGACTACTTCGTGTCCAGCCGCTTCCAGTGCTTCTTTTGGTGACGTCAACTCAACATCTTCAACTAGATCAGTGACAATAACAGCAACTTTACTCATTCGATCTCCTCCTTATTACTTGATGAACAATTTGTTCACCTGCTATTATTTATGCTAACGAAGATTTTCGCTGTTGACAAATCATCTGTTTGTCCGCAGCTTGAAAAAGAAAGAAGGCAACGCCATGGCAACGATCCAACTATTTATCTCTGATACCCCCCTTTGCTTTGAAAAAGCGGAATTCACTTTTATGGAAGAAACATTTGTCATCGAGAAACAGCAATTATTTGAAAAAGTTGATGCGGTGATGCATCAGGAAGTATCCTCGGCCTTGGTTTCATTGGTAGAAAAAGCCCTTTTGACGCTAGAAGCGATCGGGGAAGAAGAGGATTATTTCGACCTGCTTTATTTGACCTATGAGAATACCAGCCATTCCCTCAGCGGACAGCAATTACTCGCACAGCCTTTTCCAGCTGTAGAAGCAGCCTTGCAGCCAGTCTTTGATGAGTTGGCAGAACCGATCGTAGAAAAGTTTTATGAAGAGCTGACCAATCAGCTAGAAGAAGTTGCTGATGATGAACTGTTTAGTTCTTATTATCTGGATGAGGAAGAAGCGGTGATCCAAATCGATGCCCCGATCCTACATGAAGAAGTGATCGCTTTGCCCGCCCTTTTACGGGATTACCATGGCACGTTGCGGCTGACCTTTGAAAAGTTTTATGAATACCTTGTGTAGCGGCGGCAACTGCCGTCGTTGTATTTTTGTGAAAACAGTTACATGTTTAGTTTTTTTTAAATCCTGCGACAGAAGCCTCTGGAATCTTGACCCTTTTGTCAGAAACGATTATAAAGGTAAGAAGAGGCTGAAGGAACCGAGGCTGTCAATGGGCAACATCGGGTAAGAAAAGGATGAGAATCATGCGAAAAGTCCCGCCTATTTTAAAACCAATTGCACTTTTAACGATATCAACGATCATTGCCACTGCCACCGGCGTGGTGAATTCAGGCAGCTACCGCCAACCAAGTCGTGCGACGGAAACGACAGAAACGACCGAACAAGCACCAAGTGAAAGCACACCGTCTTCGATAACGGAGGACAGTCAAAATCAAACACCTGCTAGCACGGACTCACAACCGACGAACGATGACCAGCAGACAACACCGTCATCCAGCAGTGAAGTAGTAACACCAGAAACGACCCCGTCTTCTTCGGTGCCTGCAGAAACGACGCCATCAAGCGATGCCAATGTTTCACCAGCACCATCGGAAAACAATCAGGAAACACCTTCTTCAAGTGAAGAGACCACGCCAGATCCACAAGGGATCATGGATGAGAATCAAGGAAATGAGTAGGTGAGAAAATGACGCTTATTTTAGATTTAATCAACGGCATCCATAAATTTTTGGGCTATCTCGATATCAGTCCTAAATACTTGAACCGTGCCTATACCATCCTCAGTATCATTCCAACGGCGTATATTTTGCGGATCGTCTACGGGATGTTTGCGAACCAAAACTATTTTCAAGCGATCCTTTATACGGTCGGCTTTTTGGTCTTAGTCTACTTCTGGGTACTAAATATCTTCTATTATTTCTTAAACAAAAATATGAAGTTCGATGTCACGCAGGCCTTTGTCAAAGTTTTACCAGACGAAGTCTTCAATATTGAAGGAGAAACCATCAGCACCACCGACATTGATCGTTTGACGACTGAAAAAGCGGTGATCCATTTTGAAGAAGACTATCAGCTGGTATTGGCGAATCATTTGCAGACCTTGATCGCTCAAGAAGAATTGGCGATCAAACCGTCATCCAACGGCTTTACGATCCCGAAAAACACCTTGTATCCTTACTATTTTGTCAAACAGCAAGGGGAAAATGAGTACGCATTGCAGATCGGTACTAGCTACACGGAGATGACGAAAGTCGGCACGATCCAATGGACAGGCAAACAGCCCTTAGAGCCAGTGGGCTTATTTATCACTGGCGGTGATTTTGTCAAAAATGATGTAAAATACCATGAACCATACAGTTTGAAATTGTACGTCAAAAAAGAGATTTCTGAAGAAGAACTACAGACCTCAAGACAGGCGTATCGACGACAAGCACGCAAATAAGAAAAGCAGTCCTCCCAGAGCGTTCTCTGAAGGGACTGCCTTTTTGGTATCTCGGTTATTCGATCGGAATATTTTTTGCGGGTGCATCTTTGTAGCTGGCTTTTGGTAACGTCAGGGTCAAAACGCCGTCTTCAAACACTGCTTTAATGGACTCGTCATCAATGTCTGTGATGGTGAAGGTCCGTTGATAGGCACTGCTAGAGCGTTCTTTGCGCAAATAATGTCCGAAATCCTCCTCGGTTTCCGTGGTCTCTGTTTGAGCCGCTGAAATCGTCAGCGTGTTGTTGACGTAACTGACGCGGATGTTTTCTTTCTTGATGCCGGGTAAATCTGCTTGAACGAGATACTTGTCTTCGTACTCTTTAATGTCCGTGTTCATTTGCCGTTCTTGCCAAAAACTGTTCATTAATTTGCCTAATAGTTCTTCGCTGCCTGCGAAATCTCTTGGAATCAAATTTGCCATGTGGTTCCCCCGCTTTCTTTTATCTATTGAGTTGGTACTTCTATTTTACGAGGAACCAAGCCAAAGGGCAACCAAAATGGCAACAATCATAAAAACAAGAGAAATCACTCAACTATCTTATAAGAATCTGCTATGATAGAACTAAATAACTATCAGATGATTGGATGAATGAAGATGGAGATTATTGAAAAAGCGCCAGCTAAGATCAACCTCGGTCTCGATGTGTTAGAGAAAAGAACAGACGGCTACCATGAGTTGGAAATGGTGATGTCTAGTGTTGATCTAGCCGACCGTCTGATAATGGAAGAGATAGCAGAAGATAAGATCATTATAGAAACCAACAAAGCCTTTTTGCCGATCGACAAACGCAATAATGTCTATCAAGCCGCCAGTATCTTAAAAAAACGCTATGGTATCAAAAAAGGCATCCGTATCCGCATCACCAAGAATATCCCGGTGGCAGCTGGGTTAGGTGGGGGCAGTACGGATTGTGCGGCAGCGCTGCGGGGGATGGTTCGCCTCTGGCATTTAGACCTTTCCATGGCAGAGCTGATCGATATTGGTATGGAAGTCGGCACCGATGTTCCCTATTGTCTTTATGGGACCACTTCCCACATTGCAGGAAAAGGGGAGCTGGTGACGCCGCTGCGGCCGATGCCGCAATGTTGGGTCATCTTGGTTAAACCTCGTTTGAGTGTTTCAACGGGGAAAATCTTTCAAGAAGTTGAGCTAGACCAACTGCACCATCCAGATATCGCGGCATTGTCGGCCGCCGTCTTAGCCGAAGATTATCCAGCAATGATCGCTGCCATGGGCAATAGCCTAGAAGCCATCACGATCCCGAAGTATCCGATCGTCCAACAGATCAAAGATCGCATGATGAAATATGGTGCCGATGTTGCCTTGATGACCGGCAGCGGACCGACTGTCTTTGCTCTTTGTCAAAAATATTCGCGGGCACAGCGGGTCTATAATGCCTTAAAAGGATTCTGCGATGAGGTTTATCTTGTACGTACATTGAAATGAATGAGTCAAGGACACAGGCTGAATTCGCCTGTGTTTTTTTGTATGCCTTCTATTTCAATAGTAAAGAAAAAGGCAGCTGAAGTGGGGAAGGAAGCATCTAGAAGCTGCCCTACACAAAAGTCCCTGACGAAAATAAGGCGTCGGGGTCTGATTCTTTACGTAAAGCAAAGGCTATTCTTTTTGGTGCTGCTTCTTTGCGGATTTTTTCTTTTTGTCTTCTTCATACAATGGTTTGTCGATCGTTTTGCGGATTTCTTCGGTTTGCTGCGATGCAGGATCTTCTGGTAAGACGATTCGAGTCAACAAGTCGCTGTTGTTTACAGTTGGCGGCACAGTTACAAATTCGTTCATCTTCGTTTCCTCCAAGTGCTTTTAGGTTATTATCCTACATACTCTCTAATTTTTCAAGCTGGTACAGCAGGGGCGCATGGCGAATGGCGTAAAATATAGCTAAGTTCCTGAGAGAAGAATCCGCTTCAAATGAACGTTTTCTCCTATGTTTTCCGATTTATCTCGAAATAAAAGTTTTAAATCGTAAAACGTACGATTTGTCTTGACGAACCGGAAATCATTTGATAGAGTAACTTTTGCTAACAAAACGGAGTTGTTCCGTTTTAAAATAAAAAGAAGAGCCAGCAAATGGAAGGGGAAATCCCGATGAAAAAAATCTTACTTACTACAGCACTCCTTTTAGGGGGCGTGCTTCTTGGCGCTTGTGGGCAGCAAGAAGCGACAAGCCAATCGAGTGACACAGAGAAGCTGTCGATCGTCACGACGTTTTATCCAATGTACGAATTTACGAAAGAAGTCGTAGGCGACGCAGCAGAGGTCTCCTTGTTGATCCCTGCAGGAACCGAACCTCATGACTATGAGCCAAGTGCCAAAGATATGACCAAAATCATGGATGCAGATGCCTTTGTCTACAATAGTCCTGAGCTAGAAACTTGGGTCGCTAGTTTGACGGATTCCGTCGATCCTGAGCAAACAGCCGTGATCGAAGCGGCCAAAAACATTCAGTTGGTGGAAGGCACAGAGGAGGAAGATCATGACGCGCATGATCACGAAAGCGAAGACAGCCATGAAGGCCATGATCATACGTACGATCCTCATGTTTGGACCGACCCAGTCTTAGCGATCCAAGAAGTAGAAACGATTCGCGATGACTTGATTGCGAAGTTTCCTGAGCAAAAGGCAACTTTCACGGAAAATGCAGCTGCCTATATCGAAAAGCTTTCTGCTTTAGATGAAGCCTACCAAGCGGCGTTAAAGGATGCGACCCAACGAACCTTCGTTACGCAGCACGCAGCCTTTGGCTATTTGGCACGGCAGTATGATTTAGTCGAAGAATCGATTTCGGGCATTTCACCCGATCAAGAACCAACACCAAGTCGGTTGGCTGAGCTGAAAGAATATGTAGAAGAAAAACAAGTCAAAGTTATCTATTTTGAAGAAAACGCGTCATCGAAGGTGGCTGAGACCTTAGCGTCTGAAACAGGAGTGGAGCTGGCGGTCTTGAATCCATTAGAAAGCTTGACGCAAGAGCAGATGGATAACGGCGAAACATACCTGTCTGTAATGGAAGACAATTTGGCAGCATTACAAAAAAGTATTCACTAAGGAGGCGCCTGCGTGCGTTATATCGATGTAAAAGATTTGACCTTTTATTATGATGATGAGCCCGTCTTGGAAGACATTTCCTACTTTGTCGAAGACGGCGAATTCGTGATTTTGACTGGCGAAAATGGGGCGGCAAAATCTACTTTGATCAAAGCAACCCTTGGTTTGTTGAAACCTTCTAAAGGAGCAGTCACCTTGGCGACCAAGAATGCTGCTGGTGAAAAATTAAGCATCGGCTACATTCCTCAGCAGATTGCTTCCTTTAACGTCGGGTTCCCCAGCACCGTTTTGGAATTGGTCCAATCGGGCCGCTACCCAAGAGATCGCTGGTTCAAGCGCTTGACGAAACGAGACCATGAACATGTCCGCCGTGCATTAGATGCCGTCGGTATGTGGGACGTGCGTCATAAACGGATCGGCGAGTTGTCCGGTGGCCAAAAGCAGCGGATCAGCTTGGCACGGGTCTTTGCCACGGACCCTGATTTATTTATTTTAGATGAACCGACTACGGGGATGGATGAACAATCCCGCAATCTGTTTTATGAACTGCTACGGCACAATGCTCATGACCACGGCAAGTCGATTTTGATGATCACCCATGATCACGAAGATATCAAAGAATACGCGGACCGTCAGATCCGTTTAGTGCGGAAGGAGGATTCACCATGGCGTTGCTTTCATATGAATTCATGAGAAGAGCTTTTCTTGCGGCGATTTTTATTGCTGGTATCGCACCGATGCTGGGGGTCTTTCTAGTGATTCGGCGACAGTCATTGATGGCTGATACGCTGTCCCATGTCTCTTTAGCAGGGGTGGCACTGGGCTTCTTTCTAAATCTAAATCCGAGTTTGACGACGCTATTGATCGTAGTCATTGCCGCAATCATTTTGGAATACTTGCGAACACTGTACCGCAGTTATTCAGAGATCTCGATCGCCATTTTGATGTCTGGCGGCTTAGCGTTAGCCCTCGTCTTGATGAACCTTAGCGGGGGGAACTCCGCAACGAGTATCCAATCGTATTTGTTTGGGTCGATCGTTACGATCACACAAGAACAAGTCTGGATCTTAGGCTTTTTGTTTTTAGTCGTTTTTGCTTTATTCTTCTTATTCAAACGGCCCATGTACATTTTGACCTTTGATGAAGATACCGCTCATGTCGATGGCTTGCCTGTGCGAGTGATGTCGATGCTCTTTAATGTCTTGACGGGGGTGGCAATCGCCATGATGATCCCGATTGCGGGTGCATTGTTGATCTCTGCGATCATGGTTTTACCAGCTGCCATCAGTATGCGTTTAGGCAAGAGCTTCAATGCCGTGATTTTGATCAGTGTCGTGATCGGCATGATTGGGATGATGTCTGGTTTGACCAGTTCCTTTTATTTGGACACACCACCGGGAGCGACGATCACGCTGGTTTTTATCGCTCTTTTCTTAGTGATCAATTTGATCAAACGCATCGTGATCCTCGTGCAACGAAAACAACGCCTAAAATAAAGGGCTTTATGAAAAAGAAACGAAGAATTTTCGTTTCTTTTTTTTAAACTCTAATCAAAACCGAACAATATAAGCAATATTTTAGATAATGCTCGCATTTATCCCGAAAAAGCCTTATAATAAGGCGAATAAACTAAAGGAGTTGTCCGGTGTGAAAATACGTCGAAGTGAACGACTGATCGATATGACACATTACTTGTTGAATCATCCCCATGAATTGATTTCATTGTCCTTCTTTTCTAAACGATATGCCTCTGCAAAATCATCGATTAGCGAAGATTTATCTATTATCAAAAAGACCTTTAAAGAACGAGGAACAGGCATTCTTGATACCGTGCCAGGCGCTGCTGGCGGTGTTTTTTTTGTGCCTGAAATTTCTGAAGAAGAAGCGTATGCGTACGTCGAAGGGCTGGCAGAACGCTTGTCTGAGCAAGACCGTTTGCTGCCTGGCGGCTATGTCTATCTATCTGACTTATTGGGCGAACCGGAATTGCTGCGTCAAGTCGGCCGCATCATCGCTTCCAAATATTTAGGCGAACAAATCGATGCGGTGATGACCGTTGCTACTAAAGGAGTGCCGATCGCTCAAGCAGTCTCTTACTACTTGAATGTTCCCTTCGTGATCGTTCGTCGTGATTCCAAGATCACTGAAGGCTCGACCGTGAGTGTCAATTATGTCTCTGGTTCTTCAGAGCGCATCGAAAAAATGGAATTATCCAAGCGCAGCTTAAAGCGCGGCTCTAGAGTATTGGTGGTCGATGACTTTATGAAAGGCGGCGGCACGGTCAATGGGATGAAGAGCTTGATTGAAGAATTTGAGGCCGAATTAGTCGGTATTACGGTTTTTGCCGAAACGAAATTCAAAGGCAAGCGGGCCATCAGCGATTACAGTTCTCTGCTGTATGTTGAAGATGTCGATACCCAGACCAAAACGATCTCGGTAGTACCGGGAAATTACTTTGAGAAAAAAGCCTGATTTTTGTGGCTCTTAGACTGGCGCAAGCAGCTGTTTTTTAAACGGCGGCCGCCAGTCTTTTTTGATTGGTCTAGGTGGGGATTCCTTAAATCGTTGAAATTTACAAGTACTTGGGCTAAACTGTTTATAGGAAATTCAGTGAACAAAAATCGTTCAGATTGATAGGAGTGGAATACGTGGACGCACGTTTTGCAATAATTTTAGCGGCTGGAAAAGGCACGCGCATGAAATCGAAGTTATATAAAGTGTTACATCCTGTTTGTGGCAAACCAATGGTGGAGCACATCATGAATCGAGTGGTGGAAACAAATCCTGAAGAGATCGTGACGATCGTCGGTCACGGGGCAGAAATGGTCAAAGAGCAACTGGGGGATCGCACCAACTATGCCTTACAAGCCGAACAATTGGGTACTGGCCATGCTGTCGTTCAAGCCGAATCGTTTTTAAAAGGCAAAAAAGGGACGACCTTAGTGATCAGTGGGGATACACCGTTATTGACGACGGAAACCTTGAATAACTTGTTCGATTACCACCAAGGGAAAAATGCGTCGGCGACAATCTTAACGGCGCAAGCGGCAGACCCAACAGGCTATGGCCGAATCGTGCGGGATCGTGTCGGTATCGTGGAGAAAATCGTTGAGCAAAAAGATGCGTCGATCGAAGAAGCGCTGATCCAAGAAATCAATACAGGGACGTATTGCTTCGATAATGAATTGTTATTTGACGCCTTGGCAAAATTAGATACGGACAATGCCCAAGGGGAGTACTACTTGACTGATATCATCGAGATCTTAAAGGAAGACGGCAAAATCATCGCTGCTTATCAAACCGAAGATTTTCATGAATCATTAGGAGTCAATGACCGCATCGCCTTAGCCGAAGCCAATCGCTTGATGCGTCAGCGGATCAATCGTCAGCACATGCAAAATGGCGTGACCTTGATCGATCCGGCAACGACTTATATCGACGAAGGTGTTGTGATCGGATCAGATACTCTGATCGAAGCCGGTGTCACCATCAAAGGGAAGACGACGATCGGAGAAGACTGTGTCATTACGGCAGCTTCTGAAATAGAAGACAGCAAGATCGGCAACCAAGTGACGATCAAGGCATCGACGATCGAGGAGAGCATCATTCATGATGGCGCCGATGTCGGTCCCAATGCCCATCTTCGTCCCCATGCGGAAATTTTGGCCCATGCCCATATCGGGAACTTTGTGGAGGTCAAAAATGCGACGATTGGTGAAGGCACCAAAGTCGGACACTTGTCTTATGTTGGCGATGCGACCTTAGGCAAAAACATCAATGTCGGTTGCGGCGTAGTCTTTGTTAATTATGACGGCAAGAGCAAATTCAAAACGACTGTCGGCGACAATTGCTTTATCGGCTCTGGCTCCAATCTAGTTGCACCATTGACCATCGAAGAGGAAACGATGATCGCTGCTGGCTCAACGATCACCAAAGATATTCCTAAACACAGTATGGCGATTGCCCGCGCCCGTCAGGAAAATAAAGCGGATTACGCGAAAAAGTTGCCTTATCTAAATTAGAAATAGCGAAATGACTTGATTTCTTAAGGAAAAATGACTACTATTTATTAGGAAGAAGATTCTAGTAAAAGGAGTCATTTTTTTCTAGATGAACGCAAAGAAAGTGGAGGTTCTCATGTCAAATCATTATTTTGATCCAAGATTGAAGATTTTTTCTCTGAACTCAAATCGTCCTTTGGCGGAAAAAATCGCAGCTGCAGTAGGTGTTGAATTAGGTAAGTGTTCAGTCAAACAATTTAGCGATGGTGAAATCCAAGTGAATATTGAAGAAAGTATTCGTGGTGCCCACGTCTACGTGATTCAATCAACCAGCAGCCCTGTAAACGATAACTTAATGGAATTGCTGATCATGATCGATGCTTTGAAGCGCGCCAGTGCGAAGACGATCAATGTAGTAATGCCTTATTATGGTTATGCAAGACAAGACCGCAAAGCGCGATCAAGAGAACCAATCACCGCAAAACTTGTAGCAAACATGATCGAAAAAGCCGGTGCGAACCGCATGGTTACACTGGATTTGCATGCCTCACAGATTCAAGGGTTCTTTGATATCCCAGTTGACCACTTGATGGGTGCACCATTGATCGCCAACTACTTCTTGGAAAGAGGCATTCAAGGCGATGACGTCGTCGTCGTTTCACCAGACCACGGGGGCGTGACTCGTGCCCGTAAATTAGCTGAGTTTCTTAAGTCACCAATCGCGATCATCGACAAACGTCGTCCGAAAGCCAACGTAGCAGAAGTCATGAATATCATTGGTCATGTTGAGGGCAAAACTTGTGTCTTGATCGACGATATGATCGATACTGCTGGTACCATCACATTGGCTGCGAATGCGTTGAAACAAGCAGGTGCTAAAAGTGTTTACGCCTCATGTACCCACCCTGTTTTGTCAGGACCTGCCTTGGAACGGATCGAAGATTCTGCCATTGAGCATCTAGTTGTGACAGATTCGATTCACTTGCCAGAAGACCGCAAGTCGAAAAAAATCGATGAGATCAGTGTCGGTGCCTTGATGGGCGAAGCGATCAAACGAATCCATGAGAACAAACCAGTCAGTCCACTGTTTGAATCAAAATTATCAATTTAATCGTGTCTCATAAGCATGAGAACAACAGCCAATGGTCGGTCTTTAGCCCCTCATTGGCTGTTTTTTTCTGAGGAGTTTCAGGATGTTTTTAGAAAAAACGATCGCAGTCATGTTTCTTTTCACCAATTTATGGTATTCTTGAAAGTGACTTGCGAAATGCAAGCAAAAAATAAAATAGAATCTAATCACAAAGGGGAGTCTGCAAAGGCTGAGAATGAGAGTACTCTAAACCCTTCGTACCTGTTTCGATCATGCGAACGTAGGAATTGTGACGAGTTGAAGTGTCCAACACTTCTCCTTTGTGAATTGTGATGATTCTAAAGGAGGAGTTTTTTTTGAAACGAAAAATGTCGCTGCAGGTGTGGACGGAAGGAACGATGATCGCTGCAATTGGGGTCGTCTTGTCGTATATCCCGATCCAGACAGCCAATTCCAGTATCGACTTGTCTCTAGGTCTCGTGCCCTTGGTCTTGTATTCGTATCGTCGCGGAGTGCTGCCGGGAATGACGGCTGGATTTATGTGGGGCTTGCTGAATATTTTGATTGGTAGCGCCATGCGTAACTTTATCACCGTTCCACAGATCATCTTTGAATACCCCTTTGCCTTTGCTTTTGGCGGGATGGGCGGCTTGTTTGCTAATAAAATCCAGCAAGCGATCCGTCAAAACAGCAAAACCGTTACGTGGTATGTCGTCTTAGGGGGCATCGTGGCGGTGATCAGCCGTTGGTTTTGGCATTATTGGGCTGGGGTCTTTGTCTGGGGAATGTATGCACCGCCAGGACAAAGTCCGTATCTGTATTCCTTGATCTTCAATGGGACATCGGTCATTATCAATATCGTTTATGTAGGGGTCGTCCTAGGTCTCTTAGTCAAGGCAGCCCCGAAATTATTTGTCCCGAAAGCTTAGTTTTAGAAATGGAACCATCAAAAAATGTCTTGATGCTCTTTGAGAAAGAGAAGCATCAAGACATTTTTTTGTCGATAAAGCCAAACGCTAGATCTTCTTGGTCGATTTCCAACGACCAGCTTTTTTTGCTGGCTGAATAGCGTAAAACAGCGATTTGATCCAGCTCTTTTTGATTGACCAGCGTGTTTTTTAAGCCAGCATCTTCTGACAGATAGATCGGGATCGTATAGGTTCTGTCGATCAATTGTTCTTGTGTCAGACAAAAGACGATGCCTTCTTGCATGATTCCCCGCAATTCTTTCAGCAAATTAAAATCGAGCTTTTCCACCGGTGTTGCTTTTTTAAAAAAGGAGAGGCGATCATTGATTTTTTCTAAGACGATGCGGGTGATCCGATCCGCCAAGATCCGATAATATTCATCTAAATAGCGATAATAAACGCGGGAACGTGCATCTTTTAAGTCAAAGAAAACAAAGTTATTTTGCAGTTTGTAAAAGAAAGGGGAGTGGAGGTGTGTCTTCATGTGGCCAAAATATAACAACTCGGAGATCTCTAAAGGCGTCAATTCTTTGACCATCTCGTAATCATTAAAATCGATCCACTTCATTTCTTCGGCAACACGACCTTTGTTGATCTGCTGAAAAAACAGTTGGACGTCTTCCATTCCGCGTATCACTTTTAAGCCTGTATGACCGTCGAATTCGCCGAAATCACTGGAAGGATCAAGTAAGAGCAAATTCTTGGGCTGATGGACGATGCTCTTGTTAAAATCTTGGGGGGCAAGCCCGCGGGTCAAGACGGCATTGCTGGTTGTATCAATATGTACGTAAATCGTGTTAGACATGCCGATCGATCCCTCCTATATACTAAGTTCATTCTACAACAAAGCGCTGAAAATTGCTTGTATCTTTTCGTTTAAAGTTATATTACAAAATAACAGAAAAAACAATTTTTAAGTTCCCTTTTTCGACAAAAAAAGGCAAATCTTGTCTTTTCGTAAAAAAACTGGCCAAAATTGGCGTCTTTATGAGGATTTTGGTATGATAAAAGAAGAAACTAATGGAGACGAAAACCTATGAGAAAAAAGAAACGCAGACTTTCGAATTGGCTGAGCAATCTCTTTTTGCTTTTGCTGTTATTGATTGGTTTAGCATTGATTTTTAATAATCAAATCAAAAATTATTTTATTAAGCAAACAGGTGAAGCTTACGCAGTCGGCACCATTGATCGCAGTGATGTGGAAAAAAATATGGAAGCGGAAGCGACCTTTGATTTTGATGCCGTGGAGCCGGCGAGTTCAGAAGCAGTCTTACGGGCGCAGCTGAGCAACAAAGCCTTGCCAGTGATCGGCGGCGTGGCGGTTCCTAGTGTGGGGATCAATCTGCCGATTTTTAAAGGCTTGGCCAACGAGGCCTTGCTGTATGGTGCTGGTACGTTAAGTCCCACCCAAAAAATGGGGGAACGCAATTACGCACTAGCCAGCCATCGCGCTCAATCGCCAGAGCTTTTGTTTACGCCATTGGATGATGTCGCCATCGGAGCGGCTATCTATGTGACCGATCTGGAAAATATTTACACGTATACCGCGACTTCTTCTGTGCGGGTCGACCCGACCGATGTCTATTTGCTTGACGAAGTGGAAGGCCGTAAAATGATCACGCTGATCACCTGTGGCGAAATGGGCGGTGTCACCCGTCGTGTGATCCAAGGGGATCTGGAATCTGTAACGCCTGTCGACGAAGCAACGGATGAGATGCTGGCGGCATTCAACATGGCACAACGAACATTTTAATCAAAAGAATAGCTCGAGTGGTACGGCAGCTGGCGTGTCATTCGTCTATTCTTTTTTGCTTGAGGAGGCGTCTTGATGAAAGTGAAAAAACTGACTTCGATCGATTTTCTTGCACAAAGGGCAGGGTTTCAAGAAAGCCGACTCGTCTTTTCCTTTTTTGAGTCGCATTCAAAAGCGCGACGAGCCTTTCTAGCCGATATAGCGCAGCAGGGCTGGCAGATCGACAGCCGTTACGGACGTTTTTACTTTGCTGGGCAGTTTGATTTTGACCAAAAGACACTGACTATCACCAATCTGCTGGTGGAAGCAGCCGCCGATTTTACTTGGAAACAACTGCTAGCCGTGACAGAAAGCTTTGCTCGCAGTCGTTTTGTAGCAGCTGTCTTGTGGCAGCTTCCTCATCGAACCCCCTTGGCTGAGTGGTTTATCCAGCAAGGGTATCAGGTGGTCCCTCAAGGGTATCAAAAAGCGCTAGCTTATCAGACGGCGCTGGTTTTAGGCGGTGGCGGTGCTCACGGGGCGTATCAAATCGGTGTTTGGCAAGCGCTGCAAGAACGGGGCATCACCTTTAAATGGATCACGGGAACTTCCGTCGGTGCCTTGAATGGCGCCTTGATTTTAATGAACGATGTGGAAGCGGCCGTCGATTTATGGGCAAATATCTCTAACGAGCAAGTATTGCACTATCCGCTTGCTTCGGTACGTGCCCAAACGCTGCGAGATTTGATGAATCAAGCCAATTCGCTGGTCCGCGAAGCGGTCAAAAGCAACGGTGCCAGTACCGAACCGTTGGCAAAGCTTTTGCAAAAGACCTTTGATCAAGAAAAATTCAGCCAAACTGCTTGTCGCTTGCTGATCTGTACGACTCGTCTGCCCGATTTCAAGGAGACGGTTTATGCCTTTGATCCATCCGCAGTAGAGGAAAATCTGCATTGGTTGTTGGCATCCGCTTCATTTTATCCAGCGATGCAGGCGCAAAAAATTAACGACGCTTATTACATCGATGGCGGCTACCGCAACAACCTGCCCATCGATGTCGCTGTCCAGCAAGGGGCAACGGAATGTATCACCGTGGATGTCCAAGGACCTGGCATCAATAAAAGGACGGTTGTGACGGAAGAAACTGCGCAGCTTTCGTTGGGGTCTCCTTGGTCCTTAGGCAGCTTTTTGGTTTTTGATGCCCAGCGTTCGCTGGATAATATGACCTTAGGCTATTTGGAAACCTTGAAAGTGTTCGGCAAATACCAAGGCCATTGGTATACCTTTGAAAGGACGGTTGATTTTCAGCCGTTATGGCGGGGCTTTTTGAAAGAGCTGCGCCAGACAGACCCGCTGCTTTATCAGGAACTAAAGAAAAAAGAATTTTGGAAAAAAATGCGTAAATTCTATCAACAGGATGTGCCATTTGAGCAGTGGGGGCGTATACTGATAGAGTGTACCGCGAAAGTATTGTATCTAGCGCCTACGGTGATTTATGAGGAGGAAACGATTCTAACGGCTTTAGCTGAAAAAATTGCGCTAAAGGCAGTGGAAGAAGCCGATGCCTGGTCGATCACCGAGTGGCTGAGCTATTATCGCGACCGTTTTTTTGTCTTGTCCGAGCAAAACCGCTTTTTCTTTTTTTATCGGACGCAGCAATTGAATCTGCCCGCCCTTCAGCAGATTCGTCGGCGTTACCCGCTGACCGCTTTAATGGCAGCGTATAGTCACTATCTTTTGAAAGGAGCAGAAAATGGATAAATTTTCGTATGAAATCGTTGAAGAGATCGCCGTGCTTTCGGAAAATCAAAGAGGCTGGCGCAAAGAATTGAATTTGGTGAGCTGGAATGGGCGTCCGCCAAAATTTGATCTGAGAGATTGGGGCCCAGAGCACGAAAAGATGGGCAAAGGCGTGACCTTATCCAATGAAGAATTTGCAGAACTTAAAAAAGCCCTGCTTTCCATGTAAGAAAGCAAAACGGTGAGGAGTGATCAAATGAAAAGTATGACTGGTTTTGGCAAAGGCAGTGCAGAAACGCCAGATGTGCAGATCGAAATTGAGATCAAAAGTGTCAATCAGCGCTTTTTGGACCTGCAGCTGCGAATGCCCAAACAATTGAATCCTCTAGAAGGTGCTTTACGGCAGTCGATCAAGCAGACCCTCCAGCGAGGACGAATCGAATTGTATGTGACGTTAAAAGAAAAAACCACAAATACGAAACAGATCGAGATCCAATGGGACTTGCTGGAACGTTTCATGCAGGAGATCGATACCGAAGCCAAAGACCGTTTTGACCTAGCAGAGCTGCCA
Organism: Enterococcus sp. 5B3_DIV0040; assembly: GCF_002140755.1. NCBI lineage: Bacteria > Bacillati > Bacillota > Bacilli > Lactobacillales > Enterococcaceae > Enterococcus > Enterococcus sp. 5B3_DIV0040. Next base: position 230,839 of record NZ_NGLC01000002.1, on the reverse strand, counting down.
AAAGCAGCATTGCTAGAACAATTCCTGCTCCATGAGGCCTTTCTAACGATCTCTGATCAAGAGCCAGAAGAAAGCACCTTGGCCGATGGCGTGATGGAAGCATTAGATCAAGCGCTGGCAGCGATCGATCAAAGCCGCTGGGTGGAAGGGCAAGGTATTTTGCAGATCTTGCAAGAAAACCAGCGACAGCTGCAGGAAAAGCTGACAGAACTCAAACAATTCGTGGCCCTCTATGAGGCGGACTACCAAGAACGCTTTGAAAAGAAACTGACTGCTTATTTAGGGGAAGAAGTCGATCGCGATCGTTTACTGACAGAGTTAGCGATTTTATTAGAACGCGGCGATATCCACGAAGAACTGGATCGTTTAAGTATCCATTTAACGACGATGACGGAGCTGCTGGCAGCTGAGACACCGATAGGTCGAGAGCTGGATTTCTTGATTCAAGAGATGAACCGAGAAGTCAATACGATTGGCTCAAAATCAAGTCCGATCCAAATCAAAAACAGTGTCGTCCAAATGAAGACGATCATTGAAAAAATCAGAGAACAAGTTCAAAACATCGAGTAGGAGGAATGAACCAATGAAATATTACGATATCACCTTTCACGAACTAAGCGGAAAAAATGTCATCAAGCGCAGTATTCCTTCTGACAAAGAGAATTTCTCTGCGTGGGAAGATGCTTGCGTAGCCATCGAGCCAGATTTTCTCCATCTATTAGTTGATGGCGTAGCTGTTTCTTTAAATCGTCGGTACATCGTACGTATCGATTGCCAAGAAGTGACGGATCCTACTGAAAAAGCGATCACCGCTAAAGACGAATTGGCAGGGGTCATCAATACCTTAAGCAACATGGGCTTTTAAGAAAGCGGCCAAAGTGTAGACTAGCAATTTCATGAAATTCCCATTATAATAAAGTAGTTCTTGAAAGTTGCTGAAAAAAAGTGCAAAATAGACGTTAAGCAAATGTCAGTGAAAGGACGTCATTATGTCAGAGCGAGGATTACTTATAGTTTTATCAGGACCTTCCGGAGTAGGGAAAGGGACCGTGCGCAAAGCAATTTTTGAGAGTGACGACAACGATTTTCAATATTCCGTTTCAATGACCACTCGTCAAAAACGCGAGGGGGAAGTGGAAGGGGTCGATTACTATTTCCGCACGCGTGAAGAATTTGAAGCCTTGATCGAAGCCGGTGAAATGCTGGAATACGCCGAATATGTCGGCAATTATTATGGAACCCCATTATCTTATGTCCAACAGACACTGGATCAAGGAAAAGATGTGTTTTTAGAGATCGAAGTGCAAGGGGCAAAACAAGTAAAAGACAAAGTTCCCGATGGTGTGTTTATTTTTCTGACGCCACCTGATCTGGCAGAATTACGCTCTCGTATTACAGGAAGAGGAACCGACTCTGCCGAAGTGATCGATGAACGGATGCGTGTCGCCCGTGAAGAAATCGAAATGATGGCTTTATATGATTATGCCGTTGTCAATGATGAAGTACCTAAGGCAGTCCAACGAATTCGCGAAATTATTTCAAGTGAACATTTTCGCGTTGACCGAGTGATCGGAACCTATATCAAAATGTTAGAGGAGCTGTAAGAAATATGATGTTAAAACCTTCAATCGATTCTTTGTTGGATCGTGTCAATTCAAAATATTCATTAGTGATCTTAGCAAGCAAACGGGCGCATGAACTTGATGCCGGTGCGCAAGCAACACTAGAAAACTTTGATTCAGTGAAAAGCGTGGGTCAAGCACTTGAAGAAATCGAAGCGGAATTAGTCGTTAATGATCCGCATCCAGAAATCAAGCGTGCCCGCTTGAAAATGGAACAAGAAGAGCGCAAAGCGCAAAAAGACCAAGAACAAAAAGAATTAGAAGCGCGTATCCGCGACGAACAAAAGCTATAGACAAAAGCAAGCTAGAGCACGCCTGTGTTCTGGCTTTTTCTTTTGAATGATGATGGTTAAATTTTTGTAAGGGGTACAGACAAACCCCCACCCATTTAGTAAAATAGAACCTAAAAGCCTGCAAATAAAAAGTCAAGAGGAAAATGAATAAAGATTTATCTGAATTGAAGGCATGACAAATAGAACCACCGATTATCGCTGGTTTCGACTTATGCTTAAAAACTAAGATCAATCCTCACCTGGAAGTGATGCAAGGTACTCTTTTACTCGTCCGTAGTAGATGCGTAGAAACTTGTTCGCACCCGCAGTCATGTAAACGTAGTACGGTTTTCCCTCTGCTCGCTTCTTAGAAATAAATGCGTAAACCGGATCCGTTTCAGGCGAAGTTTTCACTAAAACGTCCATTACCTGAAACAGTGATTTACGTAGTTGAGCAGATCCGCGTTTGGAAGTTCGGACACTTTTCTGATTATAGCTGCTGGATTGATTCACACCAGGATCTACTCCTGCAAAAGCAGTCAAAGCACCTCGATGAGAAAACCGTCGAATATCGCCAATCTCCGCCATCAGTTGTGGTCCTAATGATGGGCCCACGCCTTTCATAGCCATGACTATCGGATATTCTGGCAATTGCGCAGCTGTATGATCCATCTGTAGGCGCAACTGCTCAACAGTCCTAGAAAGAGTATTTAACTGCTCAATCGCTTGCATAATCAGACCTTTTGTCCGTTTATCTTTCGGTAAAAGAGCAATCAACTTTTTAGAGGCTTCAAAGATTTGTACTGGTTTCTCTGGGTGAAAGTCGTAGCCTTTACGCGTACAGAACTTCTGATAACGTTCAGTGAAAGCAGCCAGAGAGCCTTTCCGAACACAGTCGACATGCCAAAAAGAGGTGACAAAATCAACCCATTTTTGACTGCCGTCTTTTCGAACAGGGCTGGTAAAAAAAGTATTCGCCCCAGGAAACGTTTGATCTAAAAGAGAAATGAGATTATTTTTGAGAGCTGTTTTATGTTTCATGTAAAAATCAAACTGTCGGTTCATGATTTTTAGTTGGTCTCTTGTCTTATCCATAAGGTTATACTGTCGCAGGTCATTCCAGTTGTCAAGCGCATAACGAGCGATTTTGACGGCATCCTTTTTGTCAGATTTCACTTTACGAAGGGAATTGTTTCCAAAATCTTTAATGAGTTTTGGATTGACCAAACTGACATAAAAACCCGCATCGGTAAGCCAATGAGCGACAGGCTCGTGATAGCGGCCTGTGTACTCCATGACGATTCTAACCTCTCCTTCAAGTTTGGAAAGAGAATGAATAAATTCATCAATGTCTCTAGAAGTATGGCAGAGTTCAAAAGGGCTAGAAATCACTTCACCGAAAGGTCGAATGATCGAAACAACACTTTTACTTTTAGCAACATCAATACCTACTGCGTTCAAGATGATCAGCTCCTTCAGATTATTCGCAATGGAAAGCCAGCATAAACACATTGCCGATTCAATCTACTGGGGTGTGACACGAACGTACTGGGAAACAGCAGTTCAACCTGCATAAAACGAACGCTGTGAATGAGCAGCTGGTTGGCAGACTTTTTTACGGACGTAAAGTCCAAGGAGGAGAATGCCCGACCATTGCCCTCTCATTCTAACAGCTTAAGCAACATGATAGATCAAAGGGATTACTAATGATACTAGTAGTGCCTTATAACCTATAAATATATTGTAGTAGGAGGAGAAGAAATGGCGTACATAGCAGAAGTGATCGTGGATGTTCCCACGATGCAGACCGATCAGCCTTTTACCTATCTGATCCCATCAGAATTACAAGCCGCCATTGAGACAGGGATGCGGGTCGAAGTGCCATTTGGCAAGGGCGACCGCCATATCCAAGGGTTCGTCGTCGGCCTTTCAGAAGTTGCCGAAACGCAGCAGACCTTAAAACCAATCGTTCGTTTGTTGGATTTGTCGCCTGTCGTCAATGAAGAACTTCTCCAATTAGCCGACTACATGAAGGAAACGACCTTTGCCTTTAAGATCACTTGCTTGCAGACGATGCTGCCTAGTGTGATGAAAGCCGAGTACCAAAAGCAGATCGTTTTGCTGGAAGGAAATCATCCCATCAAAGAATATTTTCCCGAAAACGGCATCCTCAGCTGGCAAGACGCCGAAAGTGCAGGGCTGTTGCCGCAGTTGAAGCCTTTGCGGGAAGCCGCAGTAGTTGAATTGCAGTATCTCGTGAAAAATAAAAACAAAGCGAAAATGACCCGTTACATTGAACGCAAGATCGATCCAGCAGAAATCCCCGCCGTCCAGCAACAGCTGCGCAAAGGGTCCAAACGCAAGCTGGAAATCTTACAGATTTTGACAGAGGAAGCCCGCTTGCCGGTTTCCTTTTTTACCGAACAAGGGATTTCCACCGCGGCTTTGAACCAAGCGCAAGAAGCTGGTTGGCTGACCTTTACGGAAGTTGAAGCCTACCGTGATCCTTATAAAGACCGTCAATTTCAAAAAACGGTCCCGCTTGAATTAAATGAAGAACAGGCAGCTGCAGTAGCGCAAATCACTGCTTGTGCGGATAACCAAGAGGCACAGACTTTTTTACTGGAAGGGATCACCGGCAGTGGAAAAACAGAAGTCTATCTGCAAGCGATCGCCCAATTGCTGAAACAAGGCAAAACCGCGATCATGCTCGTGCCAGAGATCGCATTGACCCCGCAAATGGTCGAACGCTTTAAAAGCCGTCTCGGCGACGCAGTGGCTGTTTTACACAGCGGCTTGTCCCAAGGTGAAAAATACGATGAATGGCGTAAGATCGAACGCGGGGAGGCGCAGGTGGTGGTTGGCGCCCGCTCGGCGATTTTTGCTCCGTTGAAAAACATCGGGGTCATCATCGTCGATGAGGAGCACGAAGCCTCCTACAAGCAAGATGAAGCCCCTCGTTACCATGCGAGAGATTTAGCGATTTGGCGCAGCCAGTACCATCACTGTCCAGTGGTGTTAGGCAGTGCGACGCCGTCATTGGAATCTCGTGCCCGGGCGCAAAAAGAAGTCTACCGCTTATTGAAATTGAATCAGCGGGCAAAAACCAGTGCGCAATTACCGCAGATCGAAGTCGTGGATATGCGTACCGAATTTGCCAATAAAAAGTATCAAACCTTTTCTCGTCCGTTACAGGAAAAAATTACAGACCGCTTGGCCCGCAAAGAACAGATCGTCTTGCTGCTGAATCGGCGCGGCTACTCTTCCTTCGTGATGTGCCGCGATTGCGGGTATGTTTTGCCTTGCCCAAATTGCGACATCTCCTTGACGCTGCATATGGATACCAAAACGATGCGTTGTCATTATTGCGGACATGAAGAACACATCCCCCATCGTTGCCCCAACTGCAATGCAGACAAGATTCGTTATTACGGAACGGGTACGCAAAAAGTGGAAGAAGAGTTGAAGGAACTGTTTCCCGAAGCGCGGGTCTTACGGATGGATGTCGATACCACCCGCAAAAAAGGCGCCCATGAAAAAATCTTGACCTTGTTTGGGGAGAAAAAAGCGGATATTTTGTTAGGGACTCAAATGATCGCCAAAGGCTTGGATTTCCCTGATATCACACTGGTAGGGGTCTTGAATGCCGATACCGCCTTGAATTTGCCAGATTTTCGTTCAAGTGAACGGACGTTCCAGCTGTTGACTCAGGTCAGTGGTCGAGCAGGTCGGGCGGAAAAAACCGGCGAAGTGGTGATCCAAACATTCAACCCTGAGCACTACGCCATCCAATTGGCGCAGTCGCAAGATTACGAAGATTTCTATCAAAAAGAGATGTGGATGCGGCACCAAAGCGGCTATCCACCGTATTATTTCACCGTCAAAATCACCTGCAGCCATCCCGAAGAGCAAGTCGCAGCTCAGAAGATGTTTGCGATCGCGCGGGATCTGCAGCAGGAGCTGTCACCGCAGAGTATTTTGTTGGGGCCGGCACCCAGTGCGATTTTACGGGTGAAAAACCGTTATTACTACCAATTGATCATTAAATACAAAAATGAACCGCAGCTACCTGCTTTGTTGACCCGTCTGTTGGATCAAAGTCAAATCGATCAGCGCAAAGGATTGTACGTGTCGATTGACCAAGAGCCGTTGAATTTTATTTAGAGGAGAAAATATGCGTTATCCTATTATTATCACCCCCGATGAACGTCTTCGTCGGCAAGCAAAACCCGTCAAAGTTATTACCGATGAGCTCGTTCAGCTACTAGACGACCTTTATGAAACGATGGTCGCCCACGACGGGATCGGTATTGCCGCACCGCAAGTCGGCAAAAACCTGCAAGTGGCGATCGTGGAAGTCGAAGAAGACGACCGCTTTGAAATGATCAACCCTGAGATCATCGCTTCTTCTGGTGAATCCCTTGATGTGGAAGGCTGCTTGAGTATTCCCCACACCTTTGGGACCGTCAAACGAGCAGACGAGATCACTGTCCGCTATTTCGACCGAGAAGGAGAGGAAATGGAAGTGGAAGCATTCGGCTACTTGGCGCGTGCGATGCAGCATGAGATCGATCATTTAAATGGCGTGCTGTTTGTCGACAAGCTCGTCGAACGCATTCCTGAAGAAGACTTAGAAAAGTATATGGAGGAACATGAAAATGACTAAAATCGTCTTTATGGGTACCCCGGCGTTTTCCGTCCCAATTTTAGAAGGCTTGCTTGAAGCCGGCTATGAAGTGGCAGCAGTCGTGACACAGCCGGATCGTCCCGTCGGTCGCAAAAAAACCATCACTCCGACCCCCGTTAAAGAAGCGGCGATGAAGCATGGCTTGTTGGTTTTACAACCAGAAAAAATCAGTGGGTCACCAGAAATGGAGCAGATTCAAGCTTTAGCACCTGATCTGCTGATCACGGCAGCTTTCGGCCAATTTTTACCTAGTGCTTTACTAGAAGTACCAAAGCATGGCGCTATCAACGTTCATGCGTCCCTACTGCCGAAATACCGTGGCGGAGCACCTGTGCATTATGCCATCATGGAAGGTGAGCAAGAAACGGGTGTAACCATCATGGAAATGATCAAAAAAATGGATGCTGGCGGTATTTTTGCTCAAGCTCGTTTGCCGATCACGGCCCAAGATGATGTGGGGACGATGTTTGATAAGTTGAGCCTATTAGGCAAAGACTTGCTGCTGGAAACTGTGCCGAAAATCTTGTCGGGAGAGCTGCAGCCTGTCCCGCAAGAAGAAGCAAAAGTCACCTTTTCACCAAATATCAGCCGTGAACAAGAAGCCATCGACTGGCAGAAAACGGCGGTGCAAATCGATGCCCAAGTCCGAGGCATGCGACCATGGCCGATCGCCTTTACGACACAAAATGGCAACCGCTGGAAACTTTGGCAAGTAACACCGCTGGAGCAAACGACGACAGCCGAACCAGGAACGATCATTGAACGGACGAAAAAAACGTTGCTGATCGCTTGTGGGGAAGGCACGGTATTGGCTATCGATGAATTGCAGCCAGCTGGAAAAGGCCGACAAGACATTGCCGCATTCTTAAACGGCAGTGGACAACAGATTCAAAAAGGGGATCAGGTAGGTACCTATGAAGCGTAATCTTGGAGACATACAATATACAGTGCGTTTTGTGGCACTAGAAGCGTTGTTGCGAATCGAAAAAGGCGGCGCTTATTCCAATCTACTGCTGCGGGAATTGATGAATCAAGGGCGTTTAAATGACAAAGACGGTCGCTTGCTGACTGAATTGGTGTACGGCACCATCAGTCGTCAGCTTTTATTGGATTATTATTTGGATCGGTTTATTAAAAATGCCCGCAAAGTCGACCCGTGGGTCAAAACGCTGCTGCGGCTTTCCTTGTATCAGATGCTGTATCTCGATAAAGTACCCGCCCATGCCATCATTCATGAAGCCGTGGATATTGCGAAAGCCAAAGGCAATCCGGGAACTGGAAAATTCGTCAATGGCGTCCTGCGCACGATCCAACGACAAGGAGTGCCAGACTTGGCATTGATCAAAGACCCAATGGAACGTTTAGCAACGGAAATCAGTTTGCCCCTGTGGCTAACGAAGAAACTAGTCAAACAAATTGGGATCGAAGAAACCAGTGAGCTGGGCTATGCCCTATTTGAACCCAATCATGCCAGTGGTCGTATCGATCTGCAGCGCATCTCGCAAGCAGCAGCGATCGAACGGCTGCAAGAAGAAGGCATCGACGCACGACCAAGTGAGCTTTCCCCCTATGGGGTTGTGGCTGACAAAGGCTTTATGGCGGGCTCGTCCCTCTACAAAGAAGGTTTACTGACGATCCAAGATGAAAGTTCGATGCTGGTTGCCCCCGTTTTACAAGTAGCCCGAGACCATCAAGTACTGGATGCCTGCGCAGCACCAGGAGGCAAAACGACCCATATCGCTGCCTTCTTGTCTGCCGCAGAGGGCGGCAAAGTGACAGCATTGGATATCCATGCCCATAAGGTTAAGCTGATTCAGCAAAATGCCCAACGTTTAGGCGTCGAAGCAGTTGTGGAGACCCGCGTGATGGATGCGCGGGAGACGGCTCAAACCTTTGCACCCGAACAATTTGATCGCATCTTAGTGGATGCCCCTTGTTCTGGATTAGGGTTGATGCGCCGTAAACCGGACATCAAATACAGCAAGACGGAAGCCGATTTCCAACGCTTGCCGCAGATTCAGCGAGAGATTTTGGAAAGTGCCGCCCCAACCTTGAAAAAATCGGGTATAATGGTCTACAGCACATGCACGATTCTAGCGGAAGAAAATCAACAAGTCGTGGCAGCGTTTCTCGCTGACCATCCTGAATTTGAGCAAATGCCTCTTGCGGTAGGACCGCTGGCAGCCGAAGCGGTTCAAGAGGATATGTTGACGATCTATCCGCAAGATTTTATGACAGATGGCTTTTTTATCAGTTGTCTACGCAAAAAGTAACGAGGTGAAAGAAATTGGAGATTCGTTTTCAAACAGATGTCGGCAAACGTCGCAACACAAACCAAGATTTTGCAGCAACCTATGTAAATAAAGCCAATGTGACATTGGCCTTGCTTGCCGATGGCATGGGGGGCCACCGGGCCGGAGATGTCGCTAGCCGTCAAGCAGTCAGTGAGATCGGCACCGCTTGGGAACAGACAGAGCTGACAGACAGTGAAAAAACTGCCCAATGGCTGATCCAAAAAATCCAAGCGGAAAGCCAAGTGATTTTCCAAAAAGGACAAGAACAAGAAGAACTTAGCGGCATGGGTACCACGATCATTGCTGTGGCCTTATTAGGCGACCAGTTTACGATCGCCAATGTCGGGGACAGCCGTGCCTATCTTTTACGCAATCAAGTGCTGACTCAAATCACAGAGGACCATTCACTGGTCAATGAATTGGTGAAGTCGGGACAAATCACGGCAGAAATGGCCTTGAATCATCCTCGCAAAAACGTTTTGACCCGCTCGATCGGTATGCCAAGCGAAGTCGAAGTCGATGTGGCGATCCACTTTATTGCAGACGGGGATTATTTGCTGCTGTGTTCAGATGGATTGACCAACATGGTCTCAGATGAAGAGATCACAGCAACGATCCAAGAAACCCCTGTGCTGGAAGAAGCAGTGCAATCATTGATCGATCAAGCCAACGAACGCGGTGGTGTCGACAATATCACGGTATTATTGATTAAAGTTGGAGGAGAGCGCCCATGATCGAAATTGGGAAGAAGATAAACGGCCGATACAAAATCATCGGCAATATCGGCAGCGGCGGAATGGCAAATGTGTTTTTGGCGCATGACTTGATCTTAGACCGTGAAGTGGCAATCAAAGTGCTTCGTTTTGACTTCCAAAACGACCAAAGTGCGATTCGGCGCTTTCAACGAGAAGCCTTGGCGGCGACTGAGCTGGTTCATCCAAACATCGTAACCGTTTATGATGTCGGCGAAGAAGACGGCATGCAGTTTTTGGTGATGGAATATGTCAAAGGGATGGATCTCAAGCGCTATATCCAAACGCACTATCCCGTACCTTATTTGCAGATCGTTGATATCATCCAACAAATTTTATCAGCGGTGGCATTGGCCCATCAGCACCGCATCATTCACCGGGACCTAAAGCCCCAGAATGTGCTGATCAATGAAGACGGCGTGGTGAAAATCACCGATTTTGGGATCGCGATCGCCCTATCAGAAACATCGATCACCCAAACCAACTCGATGCTAGGCTCGGTGCATTATCTTTCACCAGAACAAGCACGAGGCAGTATGGCCACCAATCAATCAGATATTTATGCGATTGGAATCATTCTCTATGAAATTTTAACGGGCAAAGTACCCTTTGATGGCGAATCAGCCGTAACGATCGCCTTGAAACATTTCCAAGATGAGATCCCTTCGATTCGGATCTATGACAAAAATGTTCCGCAATCGCTGGAAAACGTCGTATTGAAGGCGACCGCCAAAGAACCGGCGGATCGGTACAAAACCGCCGATGAAATGCGAGCGGACCTTGATACCGTGTTGTCTCCTGACCGACTCAATGAACCGAGATGGGAACCTCATGCTCTGATGGATGAAACGAGAGTGCTGACTCCTGTGGAAGCAGCCCAAGTCGAAACGCCGCCAGTAGAAGAACCCGTAGAAGATAAGGTTGCGGATCAAGCTGAAGAACCAGCGCAGCCGAAAAAGAAAAAACGCAAACGGTGGCTGCTGCTGCCCATCATTATGGTGATCGCACTGCTAGGCATAGGCAGTTACTTCCTATTCGGCGGTGGTCGGGGAGATGTGGCAATTCCTGAAGTCAGTGGTCAAACAGAAGCAGCTGCCCGTGCCGAGCTGGAAGCTGCTGGTTTGCAAGTGGCAGACGAGGTAGAAGAAATCGAAGACGATGAAGTCGAAGCAGGCAATGTCGTCAAGACCGATCCGCCAGAAGGCAATGAAGTCAAAAAGAATTCCGTCGTGACTCTTTATATCAGCAGCGGAGCCAAGAAAATCACTCTTGATGATTATGAAGGTCGCTCCTTTGATGATGTCAAAAAAGAGTTGATCGATTTGGGCTTTGATGAAGACAGGATCAAAGAAGAGCTAGAGTCGTCAGATGATGTCGATGAAGGGGATATTATCAGTCAATCACCAGCAGCAGGGCGGGAAGTTTCCCCAGCAGAAGATGAAATCACCTTTAAGGTCAGCTCCGGACCAGATAGCTTCGCAATGGACAACTATTATGGCATGACAGAGGCAGATGCACGAGCAGCATTGACTTCTCGTGGGGTAAGCCTCTCACAAATCAATGTCACTTACGAATCCAGTAGCCAACCGGAAGGTACGATCATTGGTCAAGCACCAGCGAGTGGCGAGTCCGTTGTGACTTCCAGAACCATCATTACATTAACTGTCAGCAGCGGGCAAGAAATGGTCAATGTACCAAGAATCGTTGGCAAAAGCCAAGCCGATGCAGAAGCAGATTTGAATGAAGCAGGACTGCAGTATACGATAGAACAAGAATCTGATTATAACGACTCTGTGCCTGCTGGAGAAGTAGTGCGCGTTACGCCCGGAGCAGGTACTTCTGTAGCAGTAGGAAGTTCTGTTACCGTGACGGTTTCCAGAGGTCCTCGACCACAGGATTCTTCTTCGTCAAGCAGCTCATCCTCCTCAAGCAGCAGCTCGTCAACGAGTGAAAGTAGTTCAGAAAGTACGCAATAAGACGAACGTTTATGTTAGAAGAACAAGCAGCTCGTCGGGGACCAAAGAATTTTCTTTTTGTTCCCCGACGAGCTGCTTGTTTCTTTTTGTAGCTAAAAAAGCTGAAGCGAGGGATAAGTGTCTTTAAAATTTCCTTTAGACCTTCCTTTTGTGCAAGCGTACATCTTTCCAAGGATTCAAAAATTGGGTATAATGAAGGTCAGAATTAGTCAAGGGAGGGAATGAATTGAGTCATCACAACACTTCCGATTTGATTGAAGCATATTTGAAGAAAATTCTTGAAGACAGTGAAACCATTGAGATTCGTCGCGCAGAAATGGCAAATTTGTTCAACTGCGTGCCCTCACAAATAAATTACGTGATCAATACCCGCTTTACCGTTCAAAGAGGCTATGCGGTTGAAAGTAAACGCGGCGGGGGCGGCTATATTCGGATCGAGAAAGTCAAAATTACTGACAGCCACCACTATTTAAAAGAAATGAATCAACTATTCGATGAAACCATCTCGGAAAAAGATGCGTATGCAATAATCCAGAAACTTTATGAGGAAGGAATCCTGTCCAAGCGAGAAGGCAATTTATTGTTGACCGTCATCGCGAAAGCAGTTCTAGGACGTTCTCCTTATGAAAATAGAACACGAGCAGATTTGCTCCATGCAATTCTAGAACGATTAAGTTACGAAGACAGGAAGTGAAAGAGATGGATGAATTATTCACCCAACGCGCGAAAGCCGTTTTGGCTATCGCCCAAGAAGAAGCAAAATACTTTAAGCACCAAGCGGTAGGTTCTGAACATATTCTATTGGCACTGGTCATTGAACAAAACGGGATCGCTGGCAAAACGTTACGGGAAATGAATATCACAGAAAACGATATTCGTGAAGAAATCGAACATTTAACAGGGTACGGCACCGTTCGTCAATACCCAGAAAACGCCTATCTCGCGTATTCACCACGAGCAAAACATACATTTGCTTATGCAGGGGATGAAGCCAAGCGTTTAGGGGCTCCACAAATCGGTACCGAACATCTATTATTAGGCTTATTAAGAGACGAAGACATTTTGGCTTCACGAATCATGCTGAATCTCGGCTTGAGTCTCGCGAAAATGCGTCAGCTTTTGAAGAAAAAAATGGGCTTCAATGAAAGCAAAACCAACGGAAGTGCTGGTCGTCGTCGTCCAGCCCAAGCCAAAGCGCAGCAAGGAACACCGACCTTGGATTCCTTAGCCCGTGATTTGACCAAATTAGCCCGTGAAAAACGACTAGATCCTGTTGTCGGTCGTGCCAAAGAAGTCAAACGGCTGATCCAGATCCTTAGCCGTCGGACCAAAAACAACCCTGTTCTCGTTGGGGAACCTGGTGTTGGGAAAACCGCGATCGCCGAAGGCTTAGCCCAAAAAATCATCAATGGGGAAGTCCCAGAAGACATGCAAAACAAACGTTTGATGATGCTGGACATGGGGGCTTTAGTTGCTGGAACGAAATACCGTGGAGAATTTGAGGACCGAATGAAAAAAATTATCGATGAGATCTATCAAGATGGTCAAATCATCTTATTCATTGATGAATTGCATACACTGATTGGGGCCGGCGGAGCCGAAGGGGCGATTGATGCCTCGAATATCCTGAAACCAGCCTTAGCCCGTGGAGAATTGCAAACTATCGGTGCCACGACATTAGATGAGTACCAAAAATACATTGAAAAAGATTCTGCGTTAGAACGCCGTTTTGCCCGAGTGCAAGTCGACGAACCAACACCAGAAGAAGCGGAAGAAATTTTACGGGGCTTGCGTCCTCGTTATGAAGAACATCATGGGGTGGAAATTTCTGATGATGCGTTACACGCTGCTGTGCAATTGTCCGTACGTTACATCAATTCGCGCCAATTACCAGATAAAGCCATCGATTTGATGGATGAATCAGCAGCCAAAGTGCGTCTAGACAAAACCGATGAAAGTTCGGAATTGGCAGATCTACAAAACGAGATCGCTAACTTGATCGAAGAAAAAGAAGCAGCCATTCGCCAGCAAGATTTTGAAGCAGCAGCTCGTCTGCGGATCAAGGAAAAGAAATTGACCCAACAACTGACGGAAGTGGCGTTTATGGAAGTCAAAGAAGCGTCAGGCTATGCCGATAGTGTTACTGCAGAAGATGTTGCTACGGTCGTTTCCCAATGGACTGGTGTACCTTTGCAACAGATGGAGAAAAAAGAAAGCGAACGCTTGTTGGATCTTGAAAAGATCTTGCATCAACGGGTAGTTGGTCAAGAAGAAGCGGTCAAAGCAGTCGCTCGTTCAATCCGTCGCGCCCGCAGTGGGTTGAAAGACCCCAACCGTCCAATTGGTTCCTTCATGTTCTTAGGCCCGACTGGTGTCGGGAAAACCGAGCTTGCTAAAGCCTTAGCGGAAGCGATGTTTGGTAGTGAAGATGCCTTGGTTCGTGTCGATATGTCCGAATTTATGGAAAAATACAGCACGAGCCGTTTGATCGGTTCACCGCCAGGCTATGTCGGCTATGATGAAGGTGGGCAATTGACGGAAAAAATCCGTTCAAAACCTTACTCCGTCATCTTATTGGACGAGGTGGAAAAAGCCCATCCCGATGTCTTCAATATCCTCTTGCAAGTGCTAGATGATGGACATTTGACGGATGCCAAAGGTCGGAAGGTCGATTTCCGCAACACGATTTTGATCATGACCTCTAATATCGGTGCCCAACAAATCCGCGAAGAAAAAAGCGTTGGATTCAATGTCACTGATTTAACGAAAGATCACCAAGCGATGCAAAAACGGATCTTAGAAGAGCTGAAAAAAGCCTTCCGTCCAGAGTTCTTGAACCGTGTGGATGAAACAGTGGTCTTCCAATCCTTAGGTGAAGGGGAGATTCACGAAATCGTGAAGATTATGAGCAAAGCGATCATCAAACGGTTAAGCAACCAAGACATCCAATTGAAGATCACGCCATCTGCCATCGATGTGATCGGTAAAGCTGGTTTTGATCCAGAATATGGGGCACGGCCGATTCGTCGAGCATTGCAAAAAGAAGTCGAAGACCGTTTAAGTGAAGCACTCCTATCAGGACAAATTCATTTAGGTGACAAAGTGACGATTGGTGCTTCCAAAGGATCGATCACTCTCAATGTCAAAGAGGGACAAGCACGGGTCTTGCAACAAGTTTAAGTCGAGCCAATAACGGCAGCGGCGTTTCTATGGTCGAGTAATCGGCACCCATAGAAACGTCGCTTTTTTGTCTTGCTATGTCTAGTAGTGATCAAGTGATCTCTATTAATTATGATTGATGATTCACAAAAAAATATCCTTCTAAATAGCTTTATGACAACGGTTGATTAACGGAAAAAGCGATATTCGTGAAAAAAAGAGTAACGAGACCTCTTGGAAAGAATTCTGCTGTGTGATACTATGAATGAGTTGAAAAAAGGAGGAGTATTATGGTTGAGATTATCGCCACGGTGGAATCGATCGAGCAAGCACAGCAGCTCATCCCTTATGTTGATACATTGTTTTTTGGAGAAGAGACATTCGGGCTGCGCCTACCGGCCTCTTTTTCTCGTGAAGAGCAAATCAGACTGATCGACATGGCCCACGAAGCTGGAAAGAAAGTGACGATCGCAGTCAATGGCATCATGCATCCAGAAAAAATGAAGCGGATTCCAGAATACCTAGCATTTCTGAAGACCAATCAAGCCGATCAAATCGCTCTCGGAGATCCTGGGATCATTTACCGCATGAAGCAAAATCCAGAATGTGCCTTGCCATTTATCTATGCAGGGGAAACCTTAGTAACGAGCGCTCGTCAAATCAATTTTTGGGGACAAAAAGGAGCAAAGGCAGCCGTTTTAGCGCGAGAAGTTCCTTTCGAGGAAATGAAAATCATGGCACCGCAACTAAATATTCCTGTGGAAGTATTGGTTTATGGTGCGACCTGTATTCACCAATCGAAGCGTCCGCTTTTACAAAATTATTATAACTATACCCAACAATCGGAAGAAAAGAACCACGACCGTGGGTTGTTTTTATCTGAACCGAAAAAAGAAGAAACTCACTATTCCATTTATGAAGATAGCCACGGCACGCACATTTTTGCCAATAACGACATCAATCTGATGCTGCAGCTGGGGGAATTAGCCGCAACAGGCTTTCAAACCTGGAAGCTGGACGGAATCTATACACGAGGGGCTGCCTTTGTGGCAATTGCTAAGCTGTTTGCCCAAGCCAAGGCCCTTGTAGAAAGTGGGAAGTGGCAAGCAGAGCAAGCAACTGTGCTAAGTGAACAAGTTGCCCAACTTCATCCAGCAGAACGTGGGTTGGACACTGGATTTTATGCCATCGATCCTGACGATATCAAGTAAGGAGCAAGAACAAATGACCGTTAAACAAGCATTGAAACGACCAGAAGTGTTAGCACCAGCTGGTACGTTAGAAAAATTAAAAACAGCGATCCACTATGGCGCTGACGCTGTCTATATCGGCGGCAATGCCTATGGTCTACGGAGTCGCGCGGGAAACTTTACCTATGAAGAAATGGCGGAAGGGGTGGCTTTTGCCAAAGCCCACAACGCAAAAGTCTATGTAGCAGCCAACATGGTGACCCATGAGGGCAATCAAGAAGGTGCAGGGGAATTCTTTCGGGAATTGCGAGATGTCGGTATTTCGGCAGTGATCGTTTCTGATCCCGCTTTGATCCAGATCTGCGCAACAGAAGCGCCAGGTCTACCGATCCATTTGTCCACCCAAGCTAGTGCCACGAACTATGAAACATTGGAATTTTGGCGGGAAGAAGGCCTAGAACGGGTCGTTCTCGCCCGAGAAGTGTCCATGGAGGAAGTCGCTGAGATCCGCAAAAATACTAGCGTGGAGATCGAAGCCTTTATTCATGGCGCCATGTGTATTTCTTATTCTGGCCGTTGTACTTTGTCCAATCATATGTCGATGCGAGACGCCAATCGCGGCGGCTGTTCGCAATCTTGCCGCTGGAAATATGATCTGTTTGACATGCCCTTTGCAACGGAACGAAACAGTTTGACTAAAAACGGGACAGTGGAAGAAGAGTTTTCCATGAGTGCCGTGGATATGTCGATGATCGAACATATCCCTGATCTGATTGAAAACGGCGTGGATAGTTTCAAAATCGAAGGCCGCATGAAATCGATCCACTATGTTTCAACTGTGGCGAACGTTTATAAAGCAGCCGTGGACAGTTACATGGCCGATCCAGAGAACTATGTCTGCAAACAAGAATGGATCGATGAACTGTGGAAAGTTGCGCAGCGCGAGCTTGCCTCAGGCTTTTACTACGATACCCCAAGTGAAAATGAGCAGTTGTTTGGTCCGCGTCGGAAAATTCCGCAATACAAATTTATTGGGGAAGTCATGGCGTATGATCCGGCAACGAAAACAGCTACGATTCGGCAACGGAACCACTTTTCCGTTGGCGATGAAATCGAATTTTACGGTCCCGGATTCCATCACTTTCACCAAACCGTCGAAGTCATGTATAATGAAGACGGTGAATCCATCGATCGTGCACCAAATCCTATGATGCTGTTGACGATGCCGGTCAAAGAACCGGTGGAAGTCGGAGACATGATTCGGAAGAAAAAATAAGGTCGAGAGTTTCTCTCGGCTTTTTTTGTTGAATCAATCCAGCCAAAAAGGATCGATGAGAACATAGACAATCTTAAGGAGGAAACAACAAATATGGAAACCTACGACTACATAGTAATTGGTGGCGGCAGCGGCGGAATCGCCTCAGCCAATCGGGCAGGGATGCACGGCGCCAAAGTATTATTGATCGAAGGCAATGAATTAGGCGGCACCTGTGTCAATGTCGGTTGTGTACCGAAAAAAGTCATGTGGCAAGCTAGTGAGATGTTAGAAATGATCAAACGGGACGCAACTAGCTACGGCATTTATCCACATGTGGATAAATTTAATTTTACTGAGCTTGTGGATAACCGTGAAAAATACATTGATTTTTTACACACAGCCTATCAAAAAGGCTTAGACAGTAACAATGTAGAAGTTATCCACGGTTATGCACAGTTTGTGGATAACCACACGGTTACCGTCAATGGGGAAAACTACCATGCAGCAAACATTTTGATTGCCACCGGTGGAAAACCTAGCGCGATGAATATTCCCGGCGGTGAGTACGCCATTGACTCGAATGGTTTTTTTGCGTTGCGAGAAGCACCAAAGCGTATGGTCGTCTTAGGGGCAGGCTACATCGCAGCCGAAATCAGCGGTGTCAGCCAACAGCTGGGCAGCCAAGTGGCTTGGGCGTACCGCAAAGAGCGGCCATTACGAACCTTTGACAAGATGCTTGCGGATAATCTCGTGGAGATGTACCAAGAATCAGGAATCGAAACTTATGCAGGCTACGTGGCCTCTCGTATCATTAAAGAAGGTGACGAGTATCTCGTTCACTTTGAAAATGGCGAAACCTTGACCGGCGATTGCGTCCTTTTTGCTGGTGGTCGCGTGCCGAATACGGATAAGTTAGGTCTGGAAAACACCGATGTCCAATTGGATGAAAAAGGGTTTATCATTGTGGACAAATATCAAAATACCACAGCTGACTCGATTTTTGCGGTGGGGGATGTCATCGGAAAATTGGATTTAACCCCGGTTGCGATCGCCGCCGGTCGTCGCTTGTCTGAACGCTTGTTCAACGGTCAAAGCGATGCGTACTTGGATTATCACTTAGTACCGACGGTCATCTTTACTCATCCACCGATTGCCACGATTGGTTTATCCGAAGAAGCAGCCTTGGCAAAATACGGCCAAGAGCAGATAAAGGTGTATCGCTCGCGCTTTACACCGATGTACTTTGCTTTAAATGAGTATCGCCAAAAATGTGAGATGAAATTGGTGTGCTTAGGAAAAGAAGAAAAAATCATCGGTCTGCACGGCATCGGGATCGGTGTCGATGAAATGCTGCAAGGCTTCGCTGTAGCCATCAAAATGGGTGCTACAAAAGCAGACTTTGATCAAACCGTTGCCATTCATCCGACAGGGTCAGAAGAATTTGTGACGATGCGTTAACTAGTAAATAGAAGAAAAAACGAGCAGGGAAAAACGAATGGATCGTTCTTCCCTGCTCGTTTTTATGAAAGGAAGGGGCTGTATTGTTCAGCCGCTTATCTTGAAGCACCTAGGTTCTTTATTTTTCGACATCGTAAGCGATGTAGTGAGTGTTTAAAAGCTGTGCGACATGGATATTTTCTGAAGTACTGCCGCCTCCATGGGACCCGCAACCTAGAGTCAAGGAAGGATTTAAGTTCGTGGTGCCTCCAATGGCTCCTAAAGTTGCTTGGGTATTGACTAAGATTCGGGCAGAAGGGATCGCCAGCCCAAATTCACGAACAAAGGTATCGTCTTTGGTATGAACGACAGCGGTGTGTCCAGCACCTTGGATCTTTAGCAACTCTTGGCAAAAACGAATGCCTTCCTCGGCATCAGCCACGGTATAAAACGCGAGGATCGGCGAAAGTTTCTCCCGCGCATAGGGATTGTCTTTAGCGATGACCGTCTGTTCCGAAACGAGGATTTTCGTATCACTTGGGACCGATAGACCGCTCATTTCGGCAATTTTAACTGCTGGCTGACCGATAATCCGGGGATTCAGACCGCCCTCAGCCGTGGTGATAAAATCAGCCAGCCTTTCAGACTCTTCTTGATTCAAAAAGTAGCCGTGATTTGCTTTCAATTCAGAGATCACTGTATCTTTGATCGATTGCTCAACGACTAATGCCTGTTCAGAGGCGCAGATCGTCCCATAATCGAAGGTTTTGCTACGGATGATCTGATCAACGGCTTTCGCGATGTCTGCAGATTTTTCTAGCAGTGCAGGGGTATTACCAGGGCCGACACCGATTGCTGGATTGCCCGAAGAATATGCGATTCGAACCATCGCTTTACCACCAGTAGCCAAGATTAGATCGGTATCGGGATGTGCCATCAATTTTTGGGTATCCTCAATTGTCGGTTCTTCTAGTAATTGAACCAAATCGATCGGCAATCCGCATGCTTGCAGCACCTCTTTAAAGAGGGACACGGTCTCCTTGATTGCCTGCAGCGCTCGGGGGTGAGGGGACAAGATGATTGCATTTTTCGTTTTCAATGCCAAAAGTACTTTGAAAATCGTGGTGGATGTAGGATTGGTGGAGGGGATCAAAGCAACTAAGACCCCCAATGGCGCAACGATTTTTAGCATCTTTTTCTCAGGAATTTCTTCTACGATTCCAACCGTCGGCATATCTTTGATACTGTTATATAATATTTCACTGGCAAATAAATTTTTGATGTTTTTATCTTCTGCGTTTCCAAAGCCGGTTTCTTTCTGTGCCAATTTTGCTAAGTGCATCGAGTGGCTGGTCAGTTTCTCTGCAGCTTTTCCCACCACGTAATCAACCGTTTCTTGCGAGGCAGTACGATAAAGTTCTTGGGCGTCTGACGCTTGTTTCATTAAGGAATCAACCAGTGTTAAGGGACTGTGCATCTTTGTCTCTGTCATCATATCAATCATCCTCCTTGTTTTTTATACTTTAATTATATGCGAAAGTAAGCGTTTTCTTTAGGAGGGTTCTATGCTGTTTCAGGACAATTTTATCCAAGATTGTTATATTTTTAACATGTGTTGTTATTGTTCATAAAAAGCAATGAACTTAATGATAAATGATTAAATATGGTATAATTTGAAAAAGAGAACAAGGAAAGGAGCTGCTTTCATGTGCTACATTTTAGTTTCTACCCCAGATGAAAAGGAACGAAATCAGATAAAACAAGTGGTCAGAAAAGATTTTTTTAACGCCACGCTCTTGCAAGATGCTTGGACAATGGCTGAAACGGTAGCGATCGCTGGGAAAGTACACGTTGATATCCTCATCTTGTCAATCTCTAATGAGGCCGAAGATCCTTTTTATTGGACAGCCGAAGTCATGAAAAAACAGCCGAACATCAAACTGATTTTGATTGACGAGACGAAGAACTTCGACAATCTTCATCGCTCACTGCGCTGCGGAGCCATTGATTACTTAGTGCGGCCTTTAAGCAAGCAAGAGCTTCAGCACAGTATCCACCGTAGTATTCTCTCGTTGAATCAAATTTCCCTATTGCACTATTCCACGTCAGCGATCACTGATAATATTGCTGAACAAGTTAATCAGATCATTGAATACATCCATCTCAACTATCAAGAGCCGATCACCTTAGATGTCCTTGCTGCTTTCAGCCACATGCATCGCAACTATATCAGCCGGATTTTTAAAGAAGCCACTGGGATGACTTTTACTAAATATTTGACGTTTTATCGAATAGAACAAAGCAAAAAGCTGCTGGTTACTACGGAGGATTCCATTGCTGCTATCGCTGAACAAGTGGGGTATGATGATGCGGGTTATTACGCCCGGATCTTCAAACGTGAAACCAGCTATACACCAAACCAATACCGCAAAACCTTTACCTCTTCCTATGTTGCTGCAGATTTAGTGTTTGCCCAAAGAGAAATGAGTTCATGAGGGATTCCCTTGCTCAACTAAAAAAGCATGATCGCTTTTGGCAGCGACCATGCTTTTTGGTGTTCGTTCATTAGATCAATTGCTTCGCCCAAGGATCTGAGCAGTGATCTGGTAAAGATACGTTTTGGTTTCATCTTTGGTCTCAGGTAATTTCTGGATCGCCTGCAAAGCTTTTTTCGTATAGTCGGCTGCGAGTTTCTTGGCTTCCTCGATCCCAGCACTTTCTTGGACGATCCGATAGACTTCGTGGGTGTCGGTGTCCGTCATGGCGTCTTGTTTTTCCAGCAATGGGAGCAGCTGTTGGCGGTCACTTTTCAGTGCCATTAACAGCGGCAGGGAATAGACGCCTTGCCGAACATCTTCCAATACTGGTTTTCCTAAAGCAGCCGCATCTTGGCTGTAATCCAAGACGTCATCCATGATTTGAAAGGCAAGGCCAATGGCTTCACCGATCTCACGGGCTTGATTGGCAAAGCGCAAGGAGGTGCCGCTTTCGTAAGCTCCGATGAAGCAGCTTAAAGCAAACAATTCAGCGGTTTTGCCGCGAATGTTTTCTAAGTAATCCTCGACAGTGACGGACAAATCGTATCGTTTGCTCATTTGTCCTAATTCGCCGGCCAGGATTTTTTCCATACTACGGGAATTCATCTGCAAGCTTTTCATGGAGCTGGCATAATCCGCCATCAATTTAAAGCAACAGACGAAGAGGTAATCACCAGCATAGACAGCGACATCATTGCCAAATTCGGAACGAATGGTCGGCAGCTTGCGGCGGATGTCCGCATGATCGACGATATCGTCGTGGATCAACGAGGCAGTGTGGAGCATTTCGATCGAGGCCGCCAATGCGACAGCTTTTTCGCGACCTTTGTCGCTGCCATAAGCAGAAAAGAGCAGCTGATAAGCAGGACGCAGCAGTTTCCCACCTGAATGGATCATGGACAGGATCGCTTGTTCGACCTCTTTGTTTTTTAGTTTTAATGATTTTTCCATCAATTGCAAGGAGGCAGATAAGTCAGCTTGCAGTGCTGGATACTCTTGCCACATGGAATGAAGTTTCATAATTAACTCCTTTATTCTGAATCCGAGCGCCATTTGACTTTGGTCTGGCGTTCATAATCAATTTGAAAACGGCGCAGTGTTTCGACACGGCGCAGCAAGTAGTTGGCGGCGATTCCGATAGCGATCCCGGACAAGATCCCAAAGAAAGACAGGACCGGCAAGTAGAGCATCACGCTCCAAGATTGAGCGATCCATGAGGCAGTGATCAACTGTCCGACGTTGTGTAAGAACCCGCCGGCCGCACTAATGCCGATGATACTGACACGCTTAGGCCCCAACTGTTTCACCAAAGACATCCCAAAGTAGCTCAATAAGGAACCGCTCATACTATATAAGAAGGTCGAAACCGTTCCTCCTAGTAACGTCGTTAAGATCAGTCTTAGCCAAATCAAGAGAAAGCTGTCTTTTTTTGGCATGGTGAACAAAGCAATAATGGTAATTAAATTTGCCAAACCTAGTTTCGCACCAGGCGCAAAGGCAAATGGATAAGGGATCATATTTTCAACTAAACCAATCACGACCCCTTGGGCGACCAGCAGTGAGATGAAAATTATTCGTTGTAATCGACTCATAAGCAAACGATCAATAGATTAGATCGTCGGTCTCACTCCCATCTGCGGCTTGGATTTCGATCACCAATTTATGAGGCAGACAGACGATGGTTTCCCCATTTTTACTAGCCCAGCCACGGCGGACACAAATCTGGTCGCCGCAATCGGCTTCCTTGATTCGGATCCGATCCCCTTCGATCTCCAGTAAATTGGTATCGCCATCTTCATCTTCATAAAGATAGGTGTACGTTTTTTGACCTTCAACTAAGTCAAAACGCTTGATTTCTGTCCCATCGACCCGCAAGACGGCTTCTTTGTCCGCTGTTTGCGCCTGGCCAAAAATAAAAATCGGTAAAAAAGAGCTGAGGATCAAAACAAGTATGATGACGCCATCCCATGGTTTTAAATGGGCATCGCGGATAAATTCTTTTAATTTCATCAAAAAAGACTCCTGTTCTTTCATGTGATGTGTCTCATTCTAGCATAAGAAGACAAGATTCTACTAGCTGAATCCTCAATAATCCACCGATTTCTGTGCAAGGACGATCAAGAAAAAGTTCTGTACTTGGAAAGAGACCAAGACACTGATTGAAAATCAGAATGTCTTAGTCTCATGAAGTCGTACAGGTATTCTATTTTGCTGGCTTATTTATTGCCGTATAAGGAGCGAGGGGTACCGTACCACCATTTTCCAAGGGTACGTTGCAACCATGGGATTACCCAACGGTCTAAACCGACTGCGCGTCCTGAACCGTTCATCAAGGCAAATGCAACTGGAATGAACCAGATGTTTACCCAGTAGAACATACCAGACATACAGAAAGTCAACACTAAAACGATAGTCGTTGCGTTTACTAACCAAGTGAAGAGACCAGCCATCAATGCAAGAGCTAAAGCAATTTCAAAGAAGACCATGAATTTTTGGAAGAACATTGCAACGTCGTTGTTTGGCATGATAAATTGCATAACTTTTGTGAACCAGTCAGGTGATTTTTCAATCACGATCATTGGTTGCTCACCGTAGGCATAGCTCAAACCGAAGTGTGCGGCTTGTGTCGCTGCATCGGCTGCTTCACCGGCACCACTAGCGGCACTTGCTGCATCGGCTGCTTCACTAGCACCACTTGCTGCATCAGCGACTGTTTGATATTCCCAAGTCCAAGGGAATACGCTGTTGCCTTGGAACCAAGAACCTTCACCGAACCAAGTACCAGGTTTGAAGACTTCCCCATTCGTACCTAAAATTTTCTTGAAGGCTTCAACGAACCAGACAAGACCATAGAAAATACGAAGCGGAACACTCCACAAGACGTTACCGTAACGAGACGTATGACCACGAGCGACTGTCCGGTCATCTTTGATGTGGAAGATTTCATGCATCAAGTATTGGAACATGTAGTAACCAGAACGAATATCAAAGAAGTATTTCAAGTTAACGATGTGTTTCATAATGATCGCTAAGAAACCGCTCAGGTGAATCTTATTGAATAAGTTCGCCACGCCCCATTTGGCACCGATGGAAACCATAAATCCTTGGTAGTTTCCTTTGAATTTATGTTTTTCGCCGCCTTTGATGGCTGAAACGATGTTCGTTGCTGCAGTGTGACCTGTTTGTTCAGCTGCTTGCACGATTTGTGGTGTTGGTGTATTCGGGAATTCTTCGAAGTAAACCAAGTCACCAATAATATAGATGTTTTTGTCTTCGTAGCCTTTTGCTTCCATGTACTCATTGGCAACTAGACGGAAACCACGGGCTGTTTCTAAACCGAAATCAGCAGCATCACTAGTTCCTTTGACACCGGCAGTCCAGATCAATGTGTGGGTTGGGATCGTTGAACCATCTTTTAGTTTGATGTGGTCAGGTGCCACTTCAACGATTGGTGCATTCAAGACAAGATCAACATTGTTTTTCTTCAAGTAGCGTTCTGCTTTGGCTGCATCGTTACGATCAAGCATGTTCAAGATCGTTGGCATTGCTTCAACGACTTTCAAGCTGATTTCACTTGGGTCCAATTTATAATCGGAAGCTAAACGATCTTTCCAATCGATCAGTTCACCGATCATTTCGATCCCGGTAAATCCAGAACCACAAACGACAAAGGTCAACATTGCTTTGCGTAATGCTGCATCTGGTTCGATCGCTGCTTTTGCGACAGTTTTTTCAATGTGTTCGCGAATGCGGACAGCATCGTCAAATGACCATAGAGTAAAGCCATTTTCTTTGACACCAGGTGTACCGAAGTCATTCGGTTCGCCACCCATCCCTAAGATCAAGTAGTCAAATGAATAGCTGCCTAATTTTGTTTGGACGGTTTTATTTTCTTTATCGATCCCAGTTACTGTATCGGTTACTAAACGAACATTTTTCTTGCGTGAGAACAAGCGCTGCAAGTCATATTGAATTGCGGTAGGTTCTACACGTCCTCCAGCGACTTCATGCAGTTCAGTCATCATCGTATGATAAGAGTGACGGTCGATCAATGTTATCTCAACATCATTGTCTTTTTTCAATTTCTTTGCCATGTACTTCGTAGCAGAAACGCCTGCATAACCGGCACCGACAACGACAATGTTTTTCTTTGCCATTGCAAATCTCTCCTTAATAAAAATAATCTATGATAATAATTACACAATCGTTCCTATTATATAGACAAATGGTTCATTTGTCTAACGATTCTGATGAAAAAAACGCATATTTCCTGAAATTCGTGAAAACTTGCGAAAATCAAAAAATAAGTCATTTTTTATTGAAAAAGCGGAAAGGAAGCGGTTGACATCTCGTAAATTTACTTTACAATGTTAGATGTATCACAAACTTTTTTGTGGGGAAAATAAACAAGTAAAAGGTGGATAATTATGAAAGCAAAGAAATTGATTGTAGGTATGGCGGTATTTTCATTCGCAGCATTATTGTTAGGGGGATGCGGAGCAGACGACAACAATACAGGTTCTTCGTCAACTAGTGAAAGTACATCACAAACTTCTGCAAGCGATTCTGCAACTACAGAAAGCTCAGAAGCAACCGTCGTTGCAGGCGAGCCAATGCAAGATGGTACGTATCGTTTAGAAGAAAAGAACTATAAAAACGACTACCGTGTCACATTTGAGATCACAGTCAAAGACGGCAAAATTGTTGAATCAAAATATGACAACGTCAATGCGGATGGCGAATCAAAAACAGAAAACACTGAATACAATGAAACAATGAAAGAAAAAGCAGGCATCAGCCCAGAAGAATTTATTCCTAAATTCAATGAAGAGTTAGTTGCCGCACAAAGCCCTTCTTCAATCGAAGTAGTTTCTGGCGCGACTCATTCCTTTGATTCCTTCCAAAACTATGCACAACAATTGATTCAAGCGGCGCAAGCAGGCAACACGGAAACCATTGAAATCGACAATGGTGCAGACTTGAAAGACGGAACCTATACATTAGAAGAAAAGAACTACTCAAACGGTTACCGTGTAGTCTTCTCAATGACTGTGGCTGACGGCAAAATCTCTGAATCAAACTACGACTACCTAAACGAAGCAGGCGAGTCGAAAAAAGATGATGCATCATACAACGAAAACATGGAAGCAAAATCTGGTACAAGTCCAGAAGAGTTCATTCCAAACTTCAATGAAGCCTTTGTTTCTGCAGTCAATGCCGAAGACGGCTCTGTGGCAGACATGGATGTTGTTTCAGGGGCAACCCACAGCTTCCACAGCTTTGTTATCTATGCACAACAATTGTTGAATGCCGCTGAAAAAGGCGACCAAACAACAATCGAAGTGGATAACTTCGTTACTGAATAATCACAACTTCTTTCCATTAAGAGGACAGCATTCGTTTTGAGTGCTGTCTTTTTTTCGTGGGCAACAAGGTCACAAAAGCAAGTTCGTGCAAAAGGAAGCAATCTGGTGGGAAGGTTTTTTTAAAAAAGAACTGTTTTTTACAAAGAAGAAAAGGTTCGATTAAGGATTCCTAAAATACGTTGAGGAATCACGGAATGCCCCTTTTCATTCTGCCAAAAAAAGGCTATTATATGAAGGTTGAAGACAATAGAAAAGAGGAAAATCATGAAAAAGAAAGTAACGTTTTTTCTGATGTTTGTTTTTTTAGGCACAATGTTGGCAGCCTGTGGCAGTGATCAGGAAGCAACGACGCTGCGCGAAGAACCATATTTTCAAGAAGAATTTTTATTAGGTACTTATACTCGGATTCGCATTTATGATGAAGGCAAAGAGGACGCTATGAAGCCTGCCTTTGACCGTATCAGAGAGTTAGGCGATAAAATCACCATCAACCAAGCAGGATCAGAGATCGATGAAATCAATGCGCAAGCTGGCATCAAGCCAGTGAAGGTCTCAGATGATATCTATTATTTGTTGAAAGAAGCCTATGATTATAGTGTGAAATCAGAAGGCGGCTTTAATATGGCTATCGGTGCGATCACCCAATTATGGCGAATCGGCTTTGATGATGCCCGCAAGCCAGAGCAATCTGAGATCGATGAAGCGTTGAAACATATCAATTATGAACAAGTCGAGTTTAACGACGAAGACCACACGGTGTATTTAAAAGACAAGGACATGATCCTTGACCTTGGTGCGATCGCCAAAGGCTACATCACGGATGAAGTCGTCAAAGTGCTGAAGGACAATGGCGTGACTTCCGCGATCGTCGATTTGGGCGGGAATGTCTATGTGTTAGGTCATAGCAACCGCGGTGCAGATGAGCCATGGAATGTCGGAATCCAAGATCCAAACAAATCTCGCGGCTCGATTATCGGCAGTATCAAAGAAACCAATAAAACAGTAGTTACTTCAGGGATCTACGAACGCTACTTAGAAGTAGACGGCAAAACGTATCACCATATTTTTGATTCTGAGACTGGCTATCCTTACGATAGCGATGTAGCAAGTGTGACTGTGATCACTGACAAATCCATCGATGGTGACGGGTTGACTACGGTGGCGTTTGATAAAGGAGTCAAAGAAGGCTTGGCTTATATCGAACAGCATACCGAAAAGGGAACCGATGCGATCTTTATCACAAAAGAAGATAAAGTGTACGTAACAGACGGCATCAAAGATACCTTTGAGCTGTCAGAGGAATCAGGCTACACGATGGGTGATCGTGCTGATTTAGAATAGGAGGAGTGAAAGATGTCTCTTTCAGTGTTTTTAGAAGTGGTGGAGATCCGCACCAAGGTGGCGAGTGTCTTCCCCTTCATTATGGGTGTGTTGTTCTCGTTGGTGTATTTTCATGAATTTCATCCGTTGAATACTGTAATTTTTTTTCTGGGGATGCTGCTGTTTGATTTGACGACGACGTCCATCAACAATTATATGGATTTCAAAAAAGCCAAATCAGAGACCTACAAATACCAGCACAATGTGATCGGGCGCGAAAACATCTCAGAAGCTACTGTTCGCAATCTGATTTTTGCGATGCTGGCAGGAACCTTACTGATCGGTCTTTACTTGACCTTTGTTACCGGCTGGCTGCTGCTAGTGATGGGGCTGGTGGTTTGTTTTATCGGGGTCTTTTATACCTTTGGCCCCATTCCGTTATCGCGGATGCCTTTAGGCGAGGTATTCAGCGGTGTAACGATGGGATTAGGGATTTTTGCCATCACGATCTATATCAATACCATTGATCAAAAAGTGTTTTATCTGGCACTTGATTTTGCGAACGGAACCTTTGGCTTAGTAGGGAACCTCTGGGCTGTGTGTGCCATCGTGTTGGCATCTTTGCCATTGATTTTCACGATTGCTGACATCATGTTAGCCAATAACTTACGGGATCTGGAAGCCGATATCGAAAACCATCGCTACACGCTGGTGTACTACATCGGTCGCGAAGCAGGTATCCGTCTGTTTCAAGGCATGATGTTGGCGTCTTATGCCGCTATTTTATTGGGCCTCTTGTTTGGACTCTTTCAATGGCCGATATTGCTCGTGTTTCTGACACTGCCAAAAATCCGCCAAAACTTGAAGGAGCATCAAGCCAGCCTGCCCCACCCACGTAGCTTCGGCTATTCGATTAAGAACATGATTTTATTCAACAGCAGCTATGCCTTGGGCTTACTTTTGTGTCTGCTGTGGCAATTGCTGTAAAAGAAAAGATCGACCCGCTCTTGAAAGAGCAGGTCGATCTTTTTTATGTGGGGAATGAAATAGCGCATAAAAACTGTAGAAAAGACATGATAAAAGAACGAGCATCCTACTTAGTATGAAAAGATGAGGCTCGCTTTCTCTGCGATCCTGATTGCAACAGTAAAGTTTTAGTGACGGTGGCTAAACCCGATAGAAAGGGGAGCTGCCTAGGTTGTTCTTTTGTATGACCCCTCGGAATAAGCAGATCTGTTTATGGAGCATTTATGCTTGACTGATTCCTTACGAAAGCAGCGAATCAGCAAGCGGATTTGCGACTTTTTGCAGCATCAATACCGTTCCAAACTGATTTCTCCAGAAGAAAGCACCTTGCGCTCCGTTGCTGTTTCCACCACTAATTCACCGGTGTTAGTAATGTCTTTGGCGATTCCTTCATAGGTCACACCTTGTTGTGTAAACCGAACGGTGCGGCCCAAAACGAAGGATTTCTGCCGATAGCGGGCCATATAATCCATGTCAGGCAGCTTTGCCAATAATTGGAAGAAACGGCGCCAAATTTCTTGGATCAAGGTTGCCCGAGAAAAGGTTGGATACTCTTCACCAGGAAAGAGTGAAGTCGCTTTTTCCCGAATCTCTACTGGAAACTGCTGTTGCGGAATCGAAAAACTGATGCCGATACCGATCACAACCGAGGTAATGCGGCCTGTTTCAAAGTCACTGGTTGCTTCAGACAAAATACCGCAGATTTTTTTTCCATCTAAGTACAGATCGTTGACCCACTTAATGGCCGTTTCCTTCATTAGAAGGGCATCGATGGCTTCTGCGACTGCCACCGCAGCCAAAACGGTATATTGCGGCAATTCTTGAAACGCTTGGTTGGGTTTTAAGAGCAAGCTCATGTAGATCCCTTGTTTTTTCGGTGAGAAAAACGGTCGTTCGAAGCGGCCATGACCGCCTGTTTGCGTTTCGGTCAAAAAAAGGGCGGGGGTTGCCAGTCCATTATCCAAAGCGGCGATCTTGGCTTCTTTCATGGTGGACTCAACAGCATCCTTGATTTGAATCGTGGGGATCATCGGCAAGGCGGCTGCAAGTGCTGCTTGATCGTAGCGGTCAGCGGAGACAAAGCGATAGCCGTTGGCCAAGTGTTCGAAATGATAGCCTTCTTTCTCAAGTTCTTTAATGGCTTTCCAGACTGCTGTACGAGAGATCGACAAGGCTTGGGCTAGTTTTTCTCCGGACAGTACAGTATCTTCTTTTTGTAATAAGGTCAGTATTTTTTCTTTTGTCGTCATAAGGATATCCTTCCTAATGTTTCACGTGTAACGTTTTCGTTAGCATAGCAAGAAATCGGCAAAAAGCAAAGTAGTTTCTTACGAAAAACAGTCCGCACTCGGTTCATTTTTTTCTTTAGAAAATCTTAGGAAATGGGTGCGTCAGAAAAGCATTGTAACTTCCAATGAAAGCTTGACAGAAAAGTGCTTCATCTGTATAATAAGGAGTTGCAAAAACTATCTGAACGAAAAAAGCAGAAACGAAATATTGTCCGTTTCGGCTTAGGAATAAGGAAACAAAAGTAGAAAATGCCCAATGCATCCGTTCTATTTTTGGTTTTTTTTTGCCTAAAAGCCGCAAAAAATGCTTTCTGTAACCTATATTTAATATTTGTTACAGTTTTGTAAATAATCGGATAGCCTTTTTGAAAGACTTTATGAAGAGGTGAAGAGCTTGGCTGGACACGTAGTAAAATACGGAAAGCATCGCGAACGTAGAAGTTTCGCACGGATCAGTGAAGTATTAGAATTACCGAATTTGATTGAAATTCAAACCGACTCTTACCAATGGTTCCTAGATGAGGGCCTAAGAGAAATGTTTGAAGATATTTTGCCAATCGAAGGATTCAACGGTAACTTGTCCCTAGAATTTGTGGATTATGAATTGAAAGAACCAAAGTATACAGTAGAAGAAGCCCGTGCCCATGATGCAAACTATTCGGCACCATTACATGTTACTTTGCGTTTGACGAACCGTGAAACTGGGGAAATCAAATCCCAAGAAGTATTCTTTGGTGATTTCCCATTAATGACTGAACAAGGAACCTTTATCATCAACGGGGCAGAACGGGTTATTGTTTCTCAGTTGGTCCGCTCTCCAGGTGTATATTTCCATGGCAAAGTCGATAAAAACGGCAAAGAAGGCTTTGGTTCAACTGTTATCCCTAACCGCGGTGCGTGGTTAGAAATGGAAACTGATGCCAAAGATATCTCTTACGTACGGATTGACCGTACCCGTAAAATTCCTTTGACGGTCTTAGTCCGTGCCCTAGGGTTTGGTTCTGATGACACGATCTTTGAAATTTTCGGCGACAGTGAATCATTGCGCAACACGATCGAAAAAGACTTGCATAAAAACGCAAGCGATTCTCGTACCGAAGAAGGATTGAAAGATGTTTACGAACGTCTTCGTCCAGGCGAGCCAAAAACAGCAGACAGCTCACGCAGCTTGCTGAACGCACGTTTCTTCGATCCAAAACGTTACGACTTAGCAAATGTTGGTCGTTACAAAGTAAACAAAAAATTAGACTTGAAAACACGTCTATTGAACTTGACCTTAGCAGAAACCTTGGTTGACCCTGAAACAGGCGAGATCATTGTTGAAAAAGGCACTGTTTTGACTCACCAAGTCATGGAAACACTAGGCGCATTTATCGATAATGGCTTAAACAGTGTAACGTACTATCCATCAGAAGATGGGGTCGTGACCGAACCAATGACCGTCCAAGTCATCAAAGTCTTTTCACCAAAAGATCCAGAACAAGAAGTCAACGTGATCGGTAATGGCTATCCAGATACTGCTACACGTACGGTTCGTCCAGCAGACATCATTGCTTCAATGAGCTACTTCTTCAACTTGATGGAAGGCATTGGCAATGTCGATGACATCGACCACTTAGGAAACCGTCGGATTCGTTCTGTTGGTGAATTATTGCAAAACCAATTCCGGATCGGGCTTGCTCGGATGGAGCGTGTCGTGCGTGAACGGATGTCGATCCAAGACACCGAAACCTTGACACCGCAACAATTGATCAACATTCGTCCGGTTGTCGCAAGTATCAAAGAATTCTTTGGTTCTTCTCAGTTGTCACAGTTCATGGACCAAACAAACCCACTGGGTGAGTTGACCCATAAACGTCGTCTATCTGCCTTAGGACCTGGTGGTTTGACCCGTGACCGTGCCGGCTATGAAGTCCGAGACGTTCACTATTCCCACTATGGCCGTATGTGTCCGATCGAAACGCCTGAGGGACCAAACATCGGGTTGATCAACAGCTTGGCCTCTTATGCCAAAGTCAACAAGTATGGCTTCATTGAAACACCATACCGTCGAGTTGACCGCGAAACAGGCCGTGTTACTGACAAGATCGATTACTTGACTGCCGATACCGAAGACCACTACGTTGTGGCCCAAGCAAACAGCTTGTTAAATGAAGACGGCTCTTTCGTAAACGACGTTGTTATGGCGCGTGCTACTTCTGAAAACTTGGAAGTTTCGATCGATAAAGTCGACTACATGGACGTATCACCAAAACAAGTAGTCGCAGTCGCAACCGCATGTATTCCTTTCTTGGAAAACGATGACTCCAACCGTGCCTTGATGGGTGCCAACATGCAGCGGCAAGCTGTACCATTGATCAATCCGAAAGCACCTTGGGTTGGTACTGGTATGGAATACAAATCAGCACATGACTCAGGAGCTGCTTTGTTATGTAAACATGATGGGATCGTAGAATACGTGGATGCAGCCGAAGTGCGCGTTCGTCGTGACAATGGCGCATTGGACGTTTATTCTGTTACCAAATTCCGTCGTTCAAACTCAGGAACCAGCTACAACCAACGTCCATTAGTAGCACTTGGTGAAAAAGTCGAAAAAGGCGACATCTTAGCAGATGGCCCATCTATGGAACAAGGCGAAATGGCACTAGGACAAAACGTCTTAGTCGCATTCATGACTTGGGAAGGGTACAACTATGAAGATGCCATCATCATGAGCCGTCGTTTGGTGAAAGATGATGTTTACACTTCTGTCCATATTGAAGAATATGAATCAGAAGCCCGCGACACAAAATTAGGACCTGAAGAAATCACTCGCGAAATCCCGAACGTTGGGGAAGACGCATTGAAAGACCTAGACGAAATGGGGATTATCCGCATTGGTGCGGAAGTCAAAGATGGCGATCTGCTTGTTGGGAAAGTCACGCCAAAAGGGGTAACGGAACTTTCAGCAGAAGAGCGTTTATTGCACGCAATCTTTGGTGAAAAAGCCCGCGAAGTGCGTGACACTTCTCTACGCGTGCCTCACGGCGGCGGCGGAATCGTCCACGATGTCAAAATCTTTACCCGCGAAGCTGGCGATGAATTGTCACCAGGTGTGAACATGCTGGTTCGCGTTTATATCGTTCAAAAACGGAAAATCCATGAAGGGGATAAAATGGCCGGACGTCACGGAAACAAAGGGGTCGTTTCTCGCATTATGCCAGAAGAAGACATGCCTTTCTTACCAGATGGCACACCAGTCGACATCATGCTGAACCCATTAGGGGTACCTTCTCGGATGAACATTGGACAAGTATTAGAGTTACACTTAGGAATGGCTGCGCGTCAACTAGGCATTCACGTGGCAACACCAGTCTTTGATGGTGCCAGCGATGAAGATGTTTGGGCAACGGTTGCTGAAGCAGGAATGGCCAGCGATGCCAAAACAGTGCTTTACGACGGACGTACCGGCGAACCATTTGATGGCCGCATCTCCGTTGGTGTCATGTACATGATCAAATTGGCCCACATGGTCGATGATAAATTGCATGCCCGTTCCATTGGACCTTACTCATTGGTTACTCAACAACCATTGGGAGGAAAAGCCCAATTTGGTGGACAACGTTTCGGAGAGATGGAAGTTTGGGCACTGGAAGCATATGGTGCTGCTTACACCTTGCAAGAAATCTTGACCTACAAATCAGATGACGTGGTTGGTCGTGTGAAAACATACGAAGCGATCGTCAAAGGGGAACCAATTCCAAAACCAGGTGTACCAGAATCATTCCGCGTATTAGTAAAAGAATTGCAATCACTGGGTCTAGACATGCGTGTCCTAGATATCGATGATGCAGAGATCGAACTACGTGATATGGATGATGACGATGATGATTTGATCACCGTTGATGCCTTAACAAAATTTGCGGAGCAACAAACAGCCCGCGAATTAGAACAAAAAGCACAAACAGAAGCTAAAAATGCCGCCGACGCGTTGAACCAACAAATCGAGACAGCAGAAGATCGCTTGCAATAATAGACGGCCCTCGCTATTTCCGCCACTAGCGGAAATAGCCCCCGTTCTATCGGATATGTCCATGAAATGAAATGGAGGGAACCTTTTTTGATCGATGTAAATAAATTCGAAAGTATGCAAATCGGTTTGGCTTCTCCTGAAAAAATCAGAAGCTGGTCTTATGGTGAAGTAAAAAAACCAGAAACCATTAACTACCGTACGTTAAAACCTGAACGCGAAGGGTTGTTTGACGAGCGTATTTTCGGTCCAACCAAAGACTGGGAATGTGCTTGCGGCAAATACAAACGGATCCGCTATAAAGGCATCGTTTGTGACCGTTGCGGCGTGGAAGTAACACGTTCAAAAGTGCGTCGTGAACGCATGGGACACATTGAATTAGCAGCACCAGTATCACACATTTGGTACTTCAAAGGCATTCCTTCACGGATGGGTCTTGTCTTAGACATGAGCCCACGTGCATTGGAAGAAATCATCTACTTTGCTTCATACGTAGTGATTGAACCAGGAAACACCAGCCTTGAGAAAAAACAACTATTGACTGAACGGGAATACCGTGAAAAACGTGACCAATACGGTCAAGAATTTTCAGCAGCGATGGGTGCCGAAGCCATCAAACAATTATTAGATGGCGTTGATCTTGAAGGCGAAGTTGCTGAATTGAAAGAAGAATTGAAAAACGCAACTGGTCAAAAACGGACGCGTGCGATCCGCCGTTTGGATATCTTAGAAGCATTCCGTGCTTCAGGAAACAAACCAAGCTGGATGGTCATGGACGTTATCCCAGTTATCCCGCCTGATTTGCGCCCAATGGTGCAATTAGAAGGTGGACGTTTTGCCACAAGTGACTTGAACGACTTGTATCGTCGTGTAATCAACCGTAACAACCGTTTGAAACGCTTGTTAGACTTGAATGCACCAAACATCATCGTTCAAAATGAAAAACGGATGCTGCAAGAAGCAGTCGATGCCTTGATCGATAACGGTCGTCGCGGCCGTCCAGTCGCAGGGCCAGGGAACCGCCCATTGAAATCTCTTTCTCACATGTTGAAAGGGAAACAAGGTCGTTTCCGTCAAAACTTGCTAGGAAAACGGGTCGACTACTCAGGTCGTTCAGTTATCGTCGTTGGTCCATTCCTGAAAATGTACCAATGTGGTCTGCCAAAAGAAATGGCGATCGAATTGTTCAAACCATTCGTGATGCGTGAGCTTGTTTCTCGTGAAATCGCGTCAAACATCAAAAATGCCAAACGCAAAATCGAACGTCAAGAAGACGAAGTTTGGGATGTTTTAGAAGATGTTATCAAAGAACATCCAGTGCTATTGAACCGGGCACCTACGCTTCACAGATTAGGTATCCAAGCATTTGAACCAGTCTTAGTTGAAGGCCGTGCCATTCGTTTGCACCCACTTGTTTGTGAAGCCTACAATGCCGATTTCGATGGAGACCAAATGGCCGTTCACGTACCATTGAACGAAGAAGCGCAAGCAGAAGCACGTATGCTGATGTTAGCAGCCCAAAACATTTTGAATCCAAAAGACGGAAAACCAGTTGTAACACCATCTCAGGATATGGTCCTAGGGAACTACTACTTGACGATGGAAGAAGAAGGCCGTGAAGGGGAAGGCATGATCTTCCGTGACATGGACGAAGCAGTTACGGCATGGCGCAATGGCTACGTGCATTTACACACACGGATCGCCATCAATCCAAACACTTTAGGGGACAAACCATTCACGTCTGAACAAAAACAACGTTTGATGGTAACAACGGTAGGTAAAGTGATCTTCAACTCGATCATGCCGCCAGAATTCCCATTCTTGAACGAACCGACTGACTACAACTTGACGGTTCAAACACCAGACAAGTACTTTATTGAAGCTGGTACAGATGTGCCTGCCTTCATTAAAGAACAAGAGCTTGTGGGCCCATTCAAGAAGAAAAACTTAGGAAATATCATTTCAGAAGTCTTCAAACGTTTCCGCATCACTGAAACGTCACGCATGCTTGACCGCATGAAAGACTTAGGATACAGCCATTCAACAATGGCAGGTATCACCGTTGGTATCGCTGATATCATGAACTTGCACGAAAAACATGACATCATCGACAATGCCCACAAACAAGTAGAAACGATCACGAAACAATTCCGTCGTGGTTTGATTACCGATGACGAGCGTTATGAACGAGTTATTGGTGTTTGGAATGCAGCCAAAGATGAAATTCAGTTAAAACTGATGGAATCATTGGAAGCGAAAAACCCAATCTTCATGATGTCTGATTCCGGTGCCCGTGGTAACATCTCCAACTTTACTCAGCTTGCTGGGATGCGTGGATTGATGGCCGCGCCTAACGGACGAATCATGGAATTGCCGATCATCTCAAACTTCCGTGAAGGTCTATCTGTCTTGGAAATGTTTATCTCGACCCATGGTGCCCGTAAAGGGATGACCGATACCGCCTTGAAAACAGCCGATTCCGGTTACTTGACACGTCGTCTAGTTGACGTTGCCCAAGATGTCATCATCCGTGAAGACGATTGTGGCACTGACCGTGGTTTAGACATTCAAGCAATTCGCGAAGGAAACGAAATCATCGAATCCTTAGAAGAACGTTTGATTGGACGTTACACACGTAAATCAGTGATCCATCCTGAAACTGGCGAAGTCCTTCTAGGGGTCAATGAATTGATCACTGAAGATTTAGCTAAAGCCATCGTGGACGCTGGTATCGAAACAGTATCCATTCGCTCTGTCTTTACATGTAACACCAAACATGGTGTATGTAAACATTGTTATGGCCGCAACTTAGCCACTGGTTCTGAAGTTGAAGTTGGGGAAGCAGTCGGTACCATCGCTGCCCAATCAATCGGTGAACCTGGTACTCAGTTGACCATGCGTACTTTCCATACCGGCGGGGTTGCCGGAGACGATATCACGCAAGGTCTCCCTCGTGTCCAAGAAATCTTTGAAGCCCGTAATCCGAAAGGACAAGCGGTCATTACCGAAGTTACCGGAGAAGTCATCGATATCTCAGAAGACCCTTCAACTCGGACCAAAGAAGTGACCATCAAAGGGGAAACCGATACGCGTACGTATACCGTTCCTTATACTGCCCGGATGAAAGTAGCAGAAGGCGACTTTATCCATCGTGGTGCGCCATTGACGGAAGGATCGATCGATCCAAAACAACTGTTACAAGTTCGCGATGTCTTGTCTGTTGAAAACTACCTATTACGAGAAGTTCAACGCGTTTACCGGATGCAAGGGGTAGAAATCGGCGACAAACATATCGAAGTAATGGTTCGTCAAATGCTGCGTAAAGTCCGCGTCATGGATCCAGGTGATTCAGGCATCTTGCCAGGAACATTGTTGGATATCGCCGACTTTAAAGACCGCAACTACGACACATTGGTAGCCGGCGGCGTTCCTGCAACTAGCCGTCCAGTCCTATTAGGGATCACGAAAGCATCCTTGGAAACCAACAGCTTCTTGTCTGCTGCGTCCTTCCAAGAAACCACTCGTGTGTTGACCGATGCAGCGATCCGCGGCAAGAAAGATCCACTTCTTGGATTGAAAGAAAATGTTATCATCGGTAAGATCATCCCAGCTGGTACTGGTATGCCTCGTTACCGTGAAATGGAACCAAAAGAAGTAACAGTTGCCAGCGAAAATGTCTACAGCATCTCAGACATCGAAGCACAAATGGCTGCTGAAGACGCATTGAACAGCCAAAACTAATCAATGCCCAGCACCTGATTAACTCAGTGTGACGGAAAAGCTTGTCATTCTTCGGAATGGCAAGCTTTTTTTGTAGTTATATAGGATCAAATGTTGAACGCTCTTGGCATACTAAAAAGCCCCGCCAAAAGTGAAACGAAGCTTGTATCCTCAGAAGTTGCTCTAACTTCTGAAGGGATAGCACTTCAATAGCTCCTTTTGAGGGGCTTTTTTGTTTTTCATCGGTCTTCCTGCCGTTTTTGTAAATTGGCGATCCCTTTTTCCTGAATCTGCTGCGCAATAAAAGCCAAGTCATTTGAAGTCAGATTGATATCCGCATAATGAAACACATTTTTTCTGCTTGAAGGTGTCAGATTGCCGATGATCAGATCATAGGTCTCATCCAGCATAGTCAGTGAAAACGAGTCTAGAGGATTTAAAATCGTGATCGTTAGCTGATAGGGAATAAACTGTTGAATTTTCGTCTGGATAAATTCCGTATGGTAACTATTCGTATCATAGAACAAGGCTAAGTGAAAGTCAGCATTGGCGTCGATGATTTCTTTGGCAAAATTGGGAAAAGAAGTATGAAAAATATAAATCAGGTAATTGATCGTACTTGGTCGAATGATCGGTAAACTCGAATGGGTCAAAAGCTGAATGATGTCTTGGTTGACTGCTTGCTGAACAAAATCACAATTAGCAACAAAGCGGTCGAAGCGATCATCCAAAATGCAGTAAGGAACCTGCAGATTGATCCCAAGAAAATAGGAAAAGACGACGGCATCCAGCTTTTCTTCAAAATTGCTTTCACGGTAGTTGTATTTTCGAAACAATTGCTTCGTCAAATGATAAAATTCTTGTTTGGTTTTGTGAAAGACAGCGGGGTCTTGCCCAATGTGCGTCGTGACATAGCCAACCATTTTTTCTACATAGGCACGGGTGTAGCCAGTAAATTCACTCAAGTCGATTTTTTCTAAAAAATACTCGATATGATCCGCATTGGTTTCAGAGGCAGCAAAACGGTCACGCTTCGTATTGATATAGATGACAAAAGCGATCTTTTTGATATCGGAAAAATAGAGATTTAAGGGCGTCGCTGCTGCCATAATATGGGCGATTTTCAAAAATTCCTGTTCTTGATTGATGTTGGCGTCGATAAATTCATATTGGTATTTCTCCAAGAAGAAAATCAGAAAAAATTGGCGAATATTCTTTTCATTGCCTTTTAACTGGATAGGTTTGGTTGCGATAAAGAAATCAAAAGGAGCCAGAATCAAGTTGATCCTCTTAATTAAACGAATAATCGATGATTTGCTTAAATTTAATTCCAGCGCCAGCATATCATAACTGGTAAAACTGGAAGAAAACAATAATTCCAGTAATTGAAACGCAGAAGAACGGTTCAAAAAGTGGCTGTAAATATCCAAACGAGTAGCAAAGGGATGTAAGTGCAAGCGAACCGCTGAAAAATCATCAAATTGTAAGTCCAGAAACGAAAATTCATTGTCAATTTCTGCGATATAGGTTTTTGCTGAGGACATGGAGATAGAAAATTTCAGTGCTAAATCGTGAAGACTGGTGCCTTGATCGTCCAATAAATACTCAATCAGCTGTAGTTTCTTTTGTGAAGTGGATGATAACAATTTCCGTAACATATTTTCCTCCAAGCCTCCTTTTGACTAAATAGTATCATGTTTTTACATGTATTCAAAAAAATTACCTGTTGAATTTTTTTTGAATACATCACCACGTGATAATTTGGGAAAATAGAAGTGTGGGATAGTAGTAACACGTTTGATGCAAGTAG
Source organism: Enterococcus sp. 5B3_DIV0040 (assembly GCF_002140755.1). NCBI lineage: Bacteria > Bacillati > Bacillota > Bacilli > Lactobacillales > Enterococcaceae > Enterococcus > Enterococcus sp. 5B3_DIV0040. The sequence continues at coordinate 191,115 of NZ_NGLC01000002.1, read as the reverse complement.
CAAAGACCTAAATCGTAGAATCATGGGGAGGGGGAAAAAAGCAGTTGTTTGTTGGGATATCTTGCTCACTGTTGAACAATTTTATTCGTGGAGCACTTCCGAAATCAATTGAATAAAAAAACTTTATACAAAAGGAATGAATAATCATGAAAAAGCCATTTTCTATCTATATATGTTTGCTGGTGTTGCTTGGTTCAATTGTTTGTGAACCAACGATCATATTGGCGGAAGCACTTAACGCAACCGATAGCACGCAACGGACGACAGAAACGCTAGCAAGTAGCGAAGCAGAGAGCGAAACGATCGATTCGGAAAAAGCACCGACGGACTCATCTGGGACAGAGGAAACACAACCTACGACTACTCAATCTACAGAAGCACCAACTACCGTCCCTAGCGAGAGTCAAGAAACCCAAGCATCTTCGACATTGAATCAAAACAGTATTCAACCGCGAGCACCAGATGCTGAGACGGAAACGGAAGCTTCGGCTACCGCGGAGAATCTTAGTGCCAACCTAAATGAACGGGGCGTGCAGCTATTTGATAATGTTCGGATCACTGACTTAAACGATCAACCCTTCACTGCCGAAAATCCACCGATGTATAACGGCAACATCAAAATCCATTTTGACTGGTCGTTAGCAGACACGGAAGAAATTCGCGCAGGCGATTATTATACGTATCAATTGCCAGACTATTTTGCCATTCATAATACCGTTAGCGGCGAATTGACTCGTTCTGGCGGACAATCGATCGGAACCTTTACCTTGGATCATGATGGTACATTGACCGTCACGTTTAATGAGGCCGCACAGACATTATCCAATCGTTCGGGGACCATTGATCTAATCACGGAATTAAGTGTGAGTACTGTTACTGAAGAAGTGACGATTCATACTGGGATCTACGATGAAGATGGTCATGAGATCATCATTACATTGCCGATTTATGAAGTCGATATCATTAAGACTGGTAATGTGACTTCCAGCGGTTCAGTGGTTTGGGAAATTATTTTTAACCAAACCAGTCGTGAATTGCACGATGTGGTGATCACCGATAAGATGCCTCAAGGCTTATCTTATAGTACCTCGACGGGCTACTTGTACGATGAAGCTACCAAGGAGTGGGTTCGTACCGATGGCTTATATACCTTTAACAGCGTCAACAACACGTTTACCTTCAATCAAACGGTTAATCAACCGGTTCGAATCGTGATCAATAGTGCAGTCACCGATCCAACGGCTTCTTCTTTCAAAAACACGGCAACAATCAACGGTAGCGATTTTACAGAAAAAACCGCAGAAGCAACGGTTACCTACGATGAACAATCAGAATACAAACGATTTAAAGGCTACGATCCAGAAACGAAACGAGCATCTTGGGAAATTTCCGTTACATTGGACAAAGATCAAGCCAGAGTTTTGGATCAGACCTACTCGGGAACAGATCCTGAAAAAGCCTTGCACTTTTTTGTTCCAGAAACTTTGGTGATCACTGACAAAGACGGTAATCCAATCCCTTCAGAGGACTGGTCCTTTGATGGGACAGAACAACAGAATAAAGAGGGGGAAATCGTACGCTTTGGCATCACGTTTGCCAAAGCTGGCTACTACAAGATTCAATACGATACCCAGCTGTATGAATCGGTTTTAGCCGATACCCGTATTTACAACTACGCTTCGGTCCGCGACAATCAAAATACCTCGTTGACGGGCAGTGGGATCGTGACGCCAACCAAAACGATCGGTGTCGTGAAAACAGCTGGCACCAAAGATTATGAGACGAAGACTGTCGCATGGAAGATTGATGCCAATACCAATCAGCAAACAGTTAGCGACCTGATCATCGAAGACCGCTATCAATTGATCTCTGGCGCAAACAGCAGCGCACTGGCCTTGTTGGCGGATACGCTGGTAGTGACGGCGAGCGGCGTGACCGAGCCTTTGGTTCTTGATACCGACTATACGCTGGAGCTGATCAAAGAAACGAAAACACTGACGGACGGCACAACGAAGGAACTTGAGACGGGTTTTCGCATCAAGCTGCAAGGGGCGTACCAAACGACTTCAGCAACGATCACTGTCAACTTCAAAACCAGCTTTGATATCGTGCAACAGGGTACGTTACCGGGCAGCTCTACCGGACGTTTTAGTAATGCAGCGTTTGTCCATTATAAAGACGAAGCTGGCAATACGTTCACGGAAGCTTCTGAAACCAATACATGGATGGACACCAGTTGGTTAAAAAATGCCTTGAAATACGGCCTATTTATTGGTGAAGGCGAAGATGTCGCCACCGCGATTAAAACCGTATTTAATCGAGACCTAGGAACTATTTTTGATGAGCAGACCGCTTCTAGCGATCAAGTCTATTGGATGGGGCTATTCAATACGTACAAAGAAAAAATCAACAAAGATGCAGTCATCACTGACCAGCTGCAAGAAGGCCAAACCTTGAAATACTTGGCGCTTTACACGGTCACAGTAACTGGGTATACGACGCAAGTCAGAGCGCTGAAAGAACAATTGGTGGAGAATGAGGATTACATCTACACCTATGATCCTGATACGAAGAAAGTTACGATCACCTTGCTGAAAGAAACGTCTGAAACACTGGCGGTCTTCTTGGCAACCGAAGCAGCTGAAGAGGTATTTACCTACAAAAATACCATCACATTGACGGACAATGACACAACCTTGACTGCCGATGGCCAAGTCGACAAGTCCGCAAAAACGGACTGGTTGATGAAAAACGGCAGCCAGAATGCCGACAACAATCGGTTGATCGATTGGGAAATCATGATCAACGCTGACAGTCGCAAAATCCACAATGCGGTAGTCACCGATACCATCAACTACAATCAGCACACCTTTTTACGCGATGCCAACGATGCCGTGATCGTAGACGTGTATGAAGCGGTCTTAAACAATGGCACGTGGGAAAAAGGAGAAAAAGTCACCTTCACCAACGAGGACAATCCGAAAATCACCTCGGATGTGGTAGCAGGTACGCAATCGTTAGTGATCGCTTTTGAAGAAATGATTGATAAACCGTACTTTATCGTTTATCAAACACAGCTTGATCCTGGGATTTTGAACAATGAACGGGTGGCCAATAGTGTCAATTTAACGGGTAGTGAGATCGAGATTCACACAGTGACCAAAGAAATCACCATCAAATCGACAGACGGCAGCGGAACCTCTTCTGGGACGAACGGCTCCTTGACGATCGTGAAATACGATGCCGATGGCACCAAAGAACGAGGGATCGATGAAGAAGCAGTTTTCCAATTAAGCCGCAAAAATGCGCAAAATACCTATGAAGTCATCTTGTCGAATCTGGTGGTCAAAAACAATCAAATCATGGAAAACGGCAACGCCATTGATCGGATCGATAATCTGCGTTACGGCGATTATATGATCCAAGAAATCACCGCACCAGAAGGATACGAACGAGATGCGACTCAGTACACCTTCACTATCTCTGATAAAGAAGTCAATTATGTCTTTGAGCTAGCCAACAAGCGAGAAATCAAAGAAACGACCCATGCTTTGAATGTCCAGAAGCTGCTTCATGGACGCGAGCTGAAAGACGGCGAATTTACTTTCTACCTGGTGGATGAAGCTGGCTCTGTGATTCTAACCCAAACCAATGACGGTAACGGTCAAGTCACCTTTGACGACATCACTTACAATGAGCCTGGCGAGTACCATTACACGATTCGGGAAAAAGCCGACAGCGATCCAACCATCACCTATACAGACAAAGAACTAAAGGTAACTGTGACAGTGACAGAAGAAGATAATCAGTTGATTGCGACAGCAGTCTATGAAGGCAATCAAGTCTTTGAAAATGACTATACACCAAAAGCTGGCAGTGTCGTTTTGAATGCTGAGAAAATTTTGACGGGTCGAAGCTTGCAGGCAGAAGAATTTGACTTTGAACTAGTTGATGAAGCAGGAACTGTGCTTCAGACAAAAGCCAATGATGCCACTGGCAAGATCTACTTTGACGCTCTTCCTTACGATAAAGCAGGTGAATACCGCTACACCATCCGTGAGAAAGCAGGAACTGACGACACCATCACCTACGATGAAAAAGAACTTGCAGTAGTTGTGACCGTCACCGATGAGGACGGGCAGTTGATTGCAGTAGCGGAATATGAAGGCAATCAAGTCTTAGAAAACAGCTATCAACCACAAGCAGGCAGTGTCGTACTAAGTGCCGAGAAAACCTTAACTGGTCGTACGTTACAGGCAAATGAATTTGATTTTGAACTAGTCGATGAAGCAGGCAACGTACTTCAGACAAAAGCCAATGATGCCACGGGCAAGATCTACTTTGACGCGCTCCCTTACGAGGAAACAGGTGAGTATCACTACACCATTCGTGAGAAAGCAGGAACTGACGGCACCATCACTTACGATGCAAAAGAACTTGCGGTAGTTGTGACCGTCACCGATGAAGACGGACAGCTCACGGCAGTTACCGAATACGAAGGCAATCAAGTCTTTGAAAATGACTATACGCCAAAAGCTGGCGGTGTGGTCTTGAATGTAGAGAAAGTGTTGACGGGACGCGCGTTAGAAGCCAACGAGTTTGCCTTTGAACTAGTCGATGAAGCAGGCGATGTAGTACAGACGAAAACCAATGATGCAACTGGCCAAATCTATTTCGATGAATTGACGTATGACGAAATCGGCGAATACCGCTATACGATTCGAGAAAAAGTTGGCGCAGATAGTACCATTACCTATGACACGAAAGAAATTGGCGTTGTTGTGAAAGTCACCGATGAAGACGGGCAACTGGTGGCAACAGCAACGTATGAGGGCAATCAAGTCTTTGAAAACGGCTATACGCCACAAGCAGGCAGTGTCGTACTAAGTGCCGAGAAAGTCTTGACCGGCCGCACCTTACAAGCAAATGAATTCGACTTTGAACTAGTGGATGAAGAAGGGAACGTTCTTCAAACAAAAGCCAATGA
>NZ_NGLC01000002.1:172140-182432 GCF_002140755.1 Enterococcus sp. 5B3_DIV0040 | reverse complement strand
GAAAACAGCTATCAACCACAAGCAGGCAGTGTCGTACTAAGTGCCGAGAAAGTCTTAACTGGTCGTACGCTACAAGCAAATGAATTCGATTTTGAACTAGTCAATGAAGACGGAACTGTTCTTCAAACAAAAGCCAACGACGCCACTGGCAAGATCTACTTCGATGCTCTTGCATATGACAAAGCAGGTGAGTATCACTACACCATTCGTGAGAAAACAGGAACTGACGGTACCATCACTTACGATACAAAAGAGCTTGCGGTAGTTGTGACCGTGACGGATGAAGCTGGACAGCTCACGGCAGTTGCGGAATACGAAGGCGATCAAGTCTTCGAAAACAGCTACCAACCACAAGCAGGCAGTGTCGTACTAAGTGCGAAGAAAGTCTTGACGGGTAGAAACTTGCAAGCCAACGAATTCGCATTTGAATTAGTGGATGAAGCTGGAAAGGTTCTGCAAACCCAACACAATGACGCAAACGGAACGATTACCTTTGATGCATTGACGTATGACGATGCTGGGGAACATCGTTACACGATTCGTGAAAAAGCTGGCAATGACGCCACGATCATCTATGATGAAACCACCTATCAAGTAACGGTCACCGTCAAAGAACAAGCAGGAAAATTAGTAGCTGAAGCGGAGCAAACGGCAGAGATGGTATTCAACAATCATGTCAAAGAAGGCAAAACACCGAAGCCGGGAACTGACAACTTACCGAAAACCAATGACACTACGACCGCTGGTTGGGTCGTCCTTGGACTGTTGTTAGTAGTGATCGCAGTAGGCATCTACCTTGATCGCAAAAAACGGACGCCGTTATCATAGGCAGGGGAAGCAACAGAGCAGAAAGAGAAAGCGGGATGAGGCCAACTTGTCCCGCTTTTTCCTGTCCCGTTTTTCTTCACTTCAAAGAAAAAAACCGTCAAAAGTATGAAACGCTAGAAAGCGAACAATCAGCAAACCCAGACTCAAGCAGGGGACGAAGGGCAACTGCGCCAATCGTTTCTTCCAGATGCCTTGATAGCTAAAAAAAGCGAGGAGACCGAGACTGCTGGCTACCAGTAAGAGGGCCAAAAGGGTCTTTGGCGCTAGCCAAGTGCCCCAGCCTGCCAGCACTAAGAGATCGCCGCCGCCCATTTTTTCCTGCCAGACAAAAAAGACCAGTGGAACCAGCAAGCCTAAAGACAGCCATTGAAAAGAAGCGCCGCTTCTAAACTGTGCCAGCGCTAGCAGTAGGTGGGCGGGGTACAGCAGTTGCGGGTAGACGCTATAGTCTATCAAGTCGGTCAAGCTGAGTAAAAAGGCACTGGTCAGCCAGACAAAAGCCAGGAAGCTTTCTGAATCATGAAAGGCAAGCCCGCAAAGTCCGCCATAGCATATGCAAGCGAAGACCCAATAAAGCGGGGGTGAAAGCCATCTTGTAGGAAGGAGAAGAAACCAATGGTTATCCGAAACTTTGTTCACTTTCTGGTAGTGAGAACGAGAATCACTTTTTGGCAGATTCCAAAACAGAGTATGTAAGAGCAAAAGCCAAAAGAAGCCGAGTAAAGCGCCTAAAAAAAACACGAAAATCGTCATTTTTCGTACCCCCTCATAAAGAAATACGTAAGAGAGTGAGAAATTTTCTCAAATAGATGATTTTGTTGTACTTTTTAATTGTTTCGTATTATCCTTAAAATAGATAATTTAGAGGAGGAATCGTTATGAAATTTGAACAAACAAAAGAAGTATTAAACCAACTTGTTGCTGATTTAAGCCAAATGGCTATGGTCGTTCACCAAACACACTGGTACATGCGTGGACCTGGCTTTTTGACATTGCATCCAATGATGGACGAATTCATGGATGATCTAAATGAGCAATTGGATGAAGTTTCTGAACGCTTGATTACATTAGACGGTTCACCATATTCAACTTTGCGTGAAATGGCAGAACACACTCAAATCCCTGATGAAGTGGGTAACTGGGACCGCACGATTCCAGAACGCTTAGCTACATTGGTGGAAGGCTACCGTTATTTAGCGGACTTATACCAAAAAGGGATCGAAGTATCTGGTGAAGAAGGCGACGATCCAACCCAAGATATCTTCATCGGCTTCAAAACAGCCATCGAAAAACGTATTTGGATGATCCAAGCGCACTTAGGCGAAGCGCCATTGATCGATCCAGCGAAATCTCGCGTACGTCATTAATCAACAAAAAACCAGCGAAGAATTTTCTTCGCTGGTTTTTTTACTTGCTTGTTAATAACGTTTTGGCGGCTTCAATTTGCTGTGCCACTTGATCAAAACCGGTGCCGCCATACGAATGACGATTTTTGACGGCGGTATAGGAGTCAAGCTTTTCAAAAATATCGCTGTCGATGGCAGGATGGATCGCTTGGTATTCTTCCAAGGAAACATCTTGCAGATAGATGCCTTTGCTCAAACACTCGCTGACAAGTTTGCCGACGATCTCATGGGCTTGTCTGAAAGGCACGCCTTTGCCAGCTAAGTAATCCGCTAATTCTGTTGCGTTGGAAAAATCCTTTTCAGTGGATTCTTGCATCCGTGCTTGATTGACCTTCATCGTTGCGATCATGCCCGTCATGATCTGCAAGCTTTTCGTGATGGTTTCGGCACTGTCAAACATGCCTTCTTTGTCTTCTTGGAAATCTTTGTTGTACGCCAGCGGCAAGCCCTTCATGACCGTCAAAAGACCAAAGAGGTTCCCATAGACACGTCCTGTTTTTCCACGGATCAGCTCCGCCATGTCAGGGTTTTTCTTTTGAGGCATGATGGAACTGCCAGTGGAGAAGGTATCGGTCAGTTCCACGAATTGGTACTCGTGGCTGCACCAAAGAATCAGCTCTTCACAAAAACGAGACAGATGCATCATCAATAAAGAGGCGTTGCTTAAAAATTCCAAGATAAAATCGCGATCGCTGACCGCATCTAGGCTGTTGCTGTAAATATTGCTGAACCCTAACTCTTGAGCGGTGAAGGCACGATCGATAGGGAAGGTAGTTCCTGCCAAAGCGGCACTGCCTAAAGGCATCACATCGATGCGGCTCAAACTCTCACTGAAACGCTCTTGGTCACGCGTCAGCATGCTGTAATAGGCTAAGAGGTGATGGGCAAATGAAATCGGCTGAGCATGCTGCAGATGGGTATAACCGGGCATGATGGTGTAGATGTTGGCTTCGGCTTGTAAAACCAGCGCTTCTCGCAATTCAGCGATCAAAGTGATCACGTCTTGCACGACTTCTTTCAAATACAAATGCATATCGGTCGCCACTTGGTCATTACGACTACGGGCAGTATGCAATTTGCCTGCCACTGGTCCAATCAATTCATGCAAGAATGTCTCGATGTTTAAATGGATGTCCTCATTTTCAATCGTGAAGGTCAATTCGCCAGCGGCTAATTGCTGCTGAATCGTGGTCAAGCCGCCAATGATCGCTTCGCCATCGGGTTGACTGATGATGCCCGTATGGACCAGCATTTTGACATGTGCCAAACTGCCAAGAATGTCTTGCTTTGCTAACTTTTGATCAAACGTGATGGAAGCCCCAAAAGCATCGATCCATGCTTCATTTTTTCCATCGAAACGTCCGCCCCATAATTTTGCCATATTCTCACCTCAAAAAAAGATTACGGCTGAAGCGGCAGCTTCAGCCGTGCATACTTAAATCAATGTTTCTGTTAGTTGCTGTTGTGCTTGGATCTCAGCGTGCACTTTGCTTGGCAGTCCCCATAATTTGATGAAGCCGATAGCCGCATGCTGATCAAAGGTATCTGCAGACGTGTACGTTGCTAAGTTTTCATCGTACAAGCTGTTTTCAGATTTCCGTCCTTCACAAATGACGTTGCCTTTGAACAATTTCAAACGCACGATTCCGTTGACGTAGACTTGCGTGCTTTTCAGGAAGGTAATCAATGCTTCCGTCAATGGATTGAACCATAGGCCGTCATAGATGACTTGGGCTAATTGCTGCTCAATGATTGGCTTGAAATGCGCCAATTCCCGCACGAAGACCAAATCTTCCAATTCTTTATGAGCCGTCATCAAAGCGATCGCTCCCGGACATTCATAAACTTCCCGTGATTTGATCCCCACCAGACGATTTTCGATATGGTCGATCCGACCAACGCCATGCTCGCCAGCCATCCGGTTTAGTTTCATGATCAATTCTGCTAGATTCATCGTTTCGCCATCAATGGCGGTCGGTACCCCTTGATCAAAAGTGATCTCAACGATCGTTGGTACGTCAGGAGTATCTTCTAATTCTTGCGTGATGGCGTAGGCCCCTTTTGGCGGCGTTGCCCAAGGATCTTCTAAGACGCCACACTCACAGGCACGTCCCCATAAGTTTTGGTCGATGGAATATGGATTATCCAAGTCAGCGGGAATCGGCACCCCTTTTTCAGCCGCATAGGCAATCTCTTCTTCCCGAGACCATTTCCATTCCCGAACCGGTGCGATGACTTTCAAGTGAGGCGCTAAAGCGGCGATCGCTACTTCAAACCGAACTTGGTCGTTGCCTTTACCGGTACAGCCGTGGGCGACGGTCGTTGCGCCAGTCGCTAATGCCAACTCCACCAATTTCTTGGCGATCAATGGACGAGACAAAGCGGAAACAAGAGGATAAGAATTTTCATAAAAAGTATTGCCTTGTAAAGCGATCAAAGCAAAATCTTGGGCGAATTCTTCGCGGGCATCGATGGCATAAGATTCAATCGCGCCAACTGCCAAAGCTTTGTCTTTAATGGATTGGGTATCGCGACCTTCACCGATATCTAGGCAGCAAGCCACTACATCATATCCTTGGTCCGTTAACCATTTAATTGAAACGGAGGTATCTAATCCTCCAGAATAGGCCAATATTACTTTTTCTTTCATACTTATTAACTCCTTTTCCGCGTGTTTTCAAGTGATTGAAGCTATCTTATCAGAATAAAAATAATAAATCAAGGGTAAAATTAAATATTTATACATAAAAGTGGTGATTATCAGGTTTTTATACTATTATTGGTGATTGAGGAAAAGAAGTGGATGCTCACTTCGTTAATGAAAGTTTATACATAATATTCATTTTGGTATTCAGTTTTAGAAGTCTGCAACAACAAGTTTCATTTTTCAGAGAAAATGGCAGAAAACGAATGGAGAAAATTTTCAAAAAGAGGCGGAATTACGTTGACATTAGGCTTTATAGAAGGTATTATGTTATATGGTATTGTTTGCCCCACAAGAGCCCCGGAAACTCAAGTGTATGTCAAACATTCGTGAAATTGAATTGGAGGAAAAAATTGTGCGTACAACATATATGGCCAAAACAGGCGAAGTAGAACGTAAATGGTACGTAGTAGATGCAACAGATGTTCCTATGGGTCGTCTTTCAGCAGTAGTAGCATCTGTCTTACGTGGTAAAAATAAACCAACATTCACACCTCATGTGGATACAGGCGATTTCGTAATCGTCATTAATGCAGAAAAAATCAAATTAACAGGTAACAAAGCAAGCGATAAAATTTATTACCGTCACTCAAACTTCCCAGGAGGATTGAAATCAGTCTCTGCTGGAGAATTACGTGCTAAAAATTCTCGTCGTTTGATCGAAACTTCTGTAAAAGGCATGCTTCCTAAAAACACTTTAGGCCGTAAACAAGGAATGAAACTTCATGTTTATGCTGGCGCTGAACACCCACATGCTGCACAACAACCAGAAGTATTGGACATTACAAACTTAATCTAATAGGAGGGAATTTCATTGGCACAAGCTCAATATATCGGCACTGGCCGTCGTAAAAATGCAGTAGCCCGCGTACGTTTAGTACCAGGTACTGGTAAAATTACTGTTAACAAAAAAGATGTTGAAGAATACATCCCACACGCAGACTTGCGTGAAGTAATCAACCAACCATTCGGTGTTACAGAAACTAAAGGTTCATACGATGTTTTTGTAAACGTAAATGGTGGTGGATACGCTGGACAATCAGGTGCAATCCGTCACGGTATCGCACGTGCATTGTTACAAGTTGATCCTGATTTCCGTTTAGCTCTTAAACGTGCTGGCTTACTTACTCGTGACGCACGTATGGTTGAACGTAAAAAACCAGGTCTTAAGAAAGCTCGTAAAGCTTCTCAATTTTCAAAACGTTAATATATTCTATATATCAACATTTCAAGACATTTTCCATTTATTTGGGAATGTCTTTTTTTTGTTTTGTGGTAACATATAGTATAAAAAATAGAAGGAAGTTAAACAAATGAGGTGAGTTCGTTTAATTTTGAAGAAATGGAAATTATGGATAACAGTGATTTCGAAAACTATTTAATACCTTTGGGACTTCCATCAGAAAATATACTAACTACAAAGTCGTAAAAGAATCAAATATCAGGCAGCTTTTAAACAATAATCCAAAGCATAAATCTCAAAATTCAAAAAATGCAATATAACTTTCGAAATTTAATTGGAAGATTTGTCTCAGCGTTAGATGACTTATGGAATGAGGTTGCTATTAATTTATATAACAAAAATAATAGTGTGTTGTATGAAAATTTTTTTGTGATTCAGCAGTAGGAGATAATTTAAGAGAAGATTATGTTGATATAAATGACTTAATTGATATTAAAGATAGAGTTTTATTAGATAATTGTTTAAAGATTGAGATAAAAACTGATATTGTTCATCAAAAATTAGTTCATATGTTGAATAAGAGGAATAATATTAGTAGCGCTCATCCAAACGATGGACAAATCAAACTTTTTGAATTATTTGGATGGCTTTAAACATGTACCGTGAAAGTAAGATAATTTCAAAAATGCTGACTTGGTTAACAAGTTCTTAAGAAAGCTCGTAAAGTTTCGCAGCTTTCAAAATGCCAATATAGCAACATTTTCAGACGCTTCGCAATTTAGTTTGGTAAATGCTTTTTTGAACTGACAAAAAGCATAATGATCTCAACCTGAAGACTATATGGTTAAGAGATAATTGTAGACAGTTTAGTGAATGACCAAAATATATGAGGAAATTATAGTTTGCATACGCAGTAAATCAATACTCCAAGAAGTCTGGGAAAATATAAATGAGTCAGACCTCAATTATATGAAAATTCACGCTGAATGGTGTTACATATAAAGTAAAGATGGGGTAAAAATGCATCAAGAACTGTAATACTGATCCAAACAAGTTTACTATACCAAAACGCATATTCACGTTAAATTCATATATTCGTAATATATACTTATAGAGTTATTTCGCTAGGATAAGTAGAAAATGGAATAAGACAATACTATATATAAATATATATATAAATGATTGAAGTATTATTTTTAACAAAACTTGATTTTTAGGTTATAAGAAATGCCATAACCTTGTATAATTGGTTAAAAGGAAAGCTATTTTCTATACTAAATAAGAACGGAGTGATTTCATGGGAACAAACAAAGCTAGAGTTGATAAATCTATTAGAAAAATTCTCGCAGGAAAGTCTATTGACGAGGCCAAATCGAGTTTGCCACAAATAACTAGTACGATAAAAAGTAATTTTATTGGCAAAGAAGTTTCTGAAGAAACTTATCAGAGTATTGTAGGTGTTGTAGGTGGAAAGCTTTCAAAACTTTATGCATTGGAAGAAGATGAGTGTGAAGAAATAGCACATAATTTGTTAAAAAGAGAACAATGGATAAACGAGGTAATGGAGCTTGTTGAAGATAATCTGAATGTGGAAATGTCTGAAATATTACTAAAATCATTGCGAATAGCTTTAGCAGAAACTATTAATGAAGAAAAAGATGAAAGGTATTTTATAGAGAAATTGTTATACCGAATTGTGTTCCTGTCATTAGAAAATACAATGCAAGGAGCATTAGAAGGTTTAGATGAAGGATTAACTATCCCGCAAATTAGAAAGGAATTCATTGAACCTCTTGCTGATAAGTTATTTGAAGATGATGTGAGAGAAAATATTTCGAACTTGATTGATGGTAAAATAACGTTGGCTACAGTAAATGAACAGATTGCTGATAAACTTAAAAATTTTGGTGGATTCTAATGGAAACAAATTCTTACTTTCAAGATTTTATTGATGAAGCTACAGATTACTATTATATGAGTGAACATGAACGATGTAATGCCTGTGACATAGTTAACGTAATGCTTGCAGCTTTTGATGGAGATATTTCTACAGGTGGAGATTCAAATAATAAAGCCCCTAGAAAAATAGCTGTTTCAGCAAAAGTATATAATATTGAAAGATGGGAAAGTTCAAAGGATCAATTGATTGAACTTCTTAATTGGGTATCTGGAGATCTGTTTAATGTGATGTTTGAAAAAAACACAAAAATATTTAATATTTTACCATTAGAAATTCCTAGTTCTCAAAAAAAGTGTATAACTCTTTTTTCAGGAGGACTAGATTCTCTAGCAGGAGCATATCATAATTTTTCAAGTAATATTCTAAGTGATTACGTGGGATACGTCAATAAGTCAGAAGAGCAAACACACCAAGTATTATTACAATCTTTTTATAATAAGATTTTTTCTGTCCACGGAAGTGAGATTGATATTAGGAATAAATATCAAAAAGCAAAAACATTTCACTTTCAGTCTACACGATCTTTATTGTATCTTTCATTAGCGATATCGAAAGCAATATCTAACTCTACAAGAGAGATTAGAATGTATGAGAATGGCATCCTATCTTTGAATCCAGAATTTGGAAGATTTACTACAAAAACCACTCATCCTAAAACAATATTTCTTTACAATGAACTTCTTACTGCTCTTGGCTATGATATTCGAATTTTAAACAAGTTTGAGTATAAAACTAAAGGAGAAGTTATTGCAAATATGAATTTTGAATTTAAATCACAAATAAAAAATACTTTTACATGTGGTAAAAGCAGAGCTGGAAGACATTACAAACATAAAGGGCAATGTGGTACTTGTATTCCATGTATACTTAGAAAAATATCTTTAGCTTCGCATGATAATGAGACTTTTGATACTGAATATTTTGTTGGGTATGAAAATATCACTTCTGCGCCAAAGAATTATTTGAAAGATTACAATAACAATGTGGGATATTTTGAAGCATATGTCGAAGCTATTAAAAATGATACAATCTTTGGTGAAATATCTAACAATAAACCGAAATTTCATGAGGATGAAAGTTACTTACAAAAACAAAAAATAATGTTTGATAAATTTGTCTCTGAATACGAAAGGTTTATTGAAAAATATGGGATATATTGATTTGCATGTTCACATTGATTTTTATTCAAAACCATTAGAGTTAGCTAAAGAGTATGAAGAATTGAAGATATACGCTATTTTTGTCACTTACTTGCCGGAAATATTTTTGAAAACTCGATATGAATATGAGAACTATAAGTATGTACGAATGGCATTAGGGTTTCATCCAGATATGGTAGGAGAGTATATTTTTAGTAGGAATGAGTTTGAAAAAGGATTGAAGTATACTAGATATATTGGAGAAGTAGGACTTGATTTTTCTGGATCAAATCAACGATTAAAAAAAGAGCAAGTTGAAATATTTCAACAAATAACTAATCCTAAGTACAACAAAGGTAATATTTATTCAATTCATTCTAGAAAAGCAGAAGTGGAAGTTCTTGAGATACTCAAAAAAAATAATGTGAGAAATGCAATTTTTCATTGGTATACTGGTGGAAAAAAAACGTTGAAAGATATTGCTGAATCGGGTTATTTTTTTTCTGTAAATCATAAAATGCTTTCTTCAAAGAATGGGTTGGAAATCATTCAAAGCATTCCTAAATCACAACTATTGTTTGAAACGGATGGACCATTTGCAAGAAAGGATAAAAAGATTGTTTATCCCCGAGACTTAAAAGAAATTTATGATGATTTTGAGAAGGTAATCCCAGGTTTTGAAAAGATAGTTTTTTCTAATTTTAAAAGGCTGTTATTTCAGAAAGATATTGATCGAATTAACTAAGTCAAAAATTTAAGTATAGTGAAACTTTAGAGTGTTGATTTAAAGTTATTTATTGATAATAAATATTTCATGTTGAACATATTGTAAAAAACAATATATAGGTTCTGTCTCTTATACACATCAGATGTGTATAAGAGACAGGATGATGAATGTCTAAAATTGAATGATGACCAAAATGGGATTTTATACGAGATATCTACCATTTCTCCCGAATTACTAGTATATCTGATAAAAAGAACTATTGAGAAAATCTTTTTAAAAAAAAGCAAAAAAAAAATGGATTCTCGTTTTTTCAATAGTTTAAGATATATGAGCATACATTCTTCT
>NZ_NGLC01000002.1:106299-172040 GCF_002140755.1 Enterococcus sp. 5B3_DIV0040 | reverse complement strand
GGTTTGTGTAATTATAAAATGGAAAAATTCATTTAAAGGAATTACCAAGATATTTTTTTCTGAGGAAATTTAAGGAGGGAAACTGATGAATTATATAGAATTTAGAGATTATTTTTGTGAGTTCTTTAGATTTGATATAGTGGAAAAAGGAAATGAGACATATTTTACAATACCAAGATTTTCTGATGCTAAGAATTGGTTCTCTGAAAAAAATATGAGAGAAATATATGATAAATTAGAAAATTTTTCTTTTGATCAGGCGACTATGTATAATAGTAAATATATGGAAGTGATCCTAGAGAATGATTCACGTAATTCTTTATTATTCAATTTCAGAAATGATCAAGATGATGAATGTCTAAAATTGAATGATGACCAAAATGGGATTTTATACGAGATATCTACCATTTCTCCCGAATTACTAGTATATCTGATAAAAAGAACTATTGAGAAAATCTTTTTAAAAAAAAGCAAAAAAAAAATGGATTCTCGTTTTTTCAATAGTTTAAGATATATGAGCATACATTCTTCTTATAGCGAAAGAAATAGTGAAGAATTTGAAAATTTATCAATAATTGATTTTCTTTTTAAATCTTTAAGAGGGAGATTTGTTTCGCTCAAAATTGCTTCTGATAAAAATAAATCTTTTGAGTCTTTTGTTAATTTAAAAAATGGTTATATCTTCAATACGATGTATTCAACAGATAAAGCATTGAATGACTGTGTAGAATTTGACTTAGTTCTCTTTTATTCTAGGACAAAAATTGATAGGACAATACAACAATTAGAAGTTGCCCCACTGAAAACATACAATGGGGATATTATTAATTATTATAAAAAAGCTATGTCATCAATAGATCCATATATTCAATATATTTCTTTTTACCATGTTCTAGAGTATTTTTATGATGAAACTTATTTTCGATATCTTGTAAAAGACATGAGAGAGAAAATAACACATCCTGATTTTTCCTACAAGAGTGATGAAGAATTACTTAAACTTGCTAAATTCGCACAGAACAGGCTACGTCAATTTGGTGAAGATGGTCAGGGAAATGAATTAGAATCTTTGAAATATGTATTAAAAGAATTTATAGATATTTCAGATTTAAAGAATAAATTAAGTGTGGACGATGTTAATTACTATTCATGCAGTAAAGTAACATTTTCTGATGGTCCTGTAGTAACTTTTGAAAATGAGAACGGATTTGGACCTATTGCAAAACGAATATACTTTACTAGAAATTCTTTAGTTCATAGTAAAAGTGGAAAAAAAGATTTGACATATCATCCTTATAATCATGAGGTGATATTGAAAAAAGAAGTTCCATTAATAAAAAAAATAGCAGAGATGACTATCATAAATTCTGCTAGTTTGATTTAAAAATAAACAACTATTTAAAAGATTTTATAGAAAAAGCTGCTCAAACTAGACTATAGAAAGAAGTAAAGTATTTAATGGACTATACAAAAGTTGTTAAGACTATTTCAGAACTTCATAACGTTCCAAAAATGGACAAAGAATATGAACTTTACTATGATGAGACTAATAACTCACGTGTTTTTCGTTTAACAGATGATGGTTTTAATTTTAATGAGAAAGCATATTTCATATTAGGAGGACTTGCATTTGAGAAAGGAAAGTATCCAAGTGAGGATAGTTTAAAGAATCTCGTAGAAAAGTTGAAAGTTCAGCAGAATTCCATGGAAATAAAATTTAAGCATATTCAGCAGAAAGCTAAAGTATTTTTGGAATTGATTTCTAAAAAACGTGTTAGAGATTTTATTGAGTGGCTGTATGATAATAAATGCTGGATTCATTATTCCTATAGAGATAATTTTTATTATAGTATAGTTGATATTGTAGATTCACTTGAAGAATCTTCTTTTGGAGGTTTCGAGTTTAATAGAGGGCTAAAAAGTACTTTATATGACTGTATTACTAAAGATAAAGATTGGTTTATTCATTTGATGATTTACTTTGACTATCCTAATATAAAAGATCATAACCAATTTATTGATGAAATATTGAATTGGTTTGAGAGAATAAACCCCGATGGAAATAATTTTGATATTGAATATTTGAGGCAAAGTATGAAAAGTCATAGAAAGGATATTCTGATATTTTTAGAAGGTAATACTGACAGGGTTTTGATTGAAAATTACGCAGATATCTATAGAAATTCAATCCTTATTTTTTATAATTCTATTCATGTGTTCGATGAGGAATTAGAAATACAAAAAATTTTGGATAAAAACACAATTGAAGTGTTTGGAAAAAAAGTTTCATACGAATTTGTTAAATCAGACAATTCAATATTTGTTCAATTATCAGATTTAACTGTAGGAATTCTAAGGATGTGGATGGGATTTTTAGAGAGTCACAGTATTTCTGAGTTAAACGAATTATTCTTAAATTTACCAGTTGCACAAAAACAAACCATAATTCAGTTTCAGAGCTTAATGTACAATTCGCTTTTAGAAAGTTTTGGTTTCAAACATGGCTCTGGTAGCAATCAATTTGAAGAGAAAATAAATTATTTTATGGAATATAATTTCTGATATTTAGAAAATATTTATAGTATCTGTTTCGGCTCGCATATTTTTGTTTAAAAAGTTGACACCATTGATTTCAAATTTCTTGAAACCCACTGAAATTTTCAAATATGAATCACGCTGTATCCATTGATGCTAAAGGGTTTTGAAACTCATTCAAATTCCAATAATCGAACCAGGTCTTAAGAAAGCTCGTAAAGCTTAACAGTTTTCAAAACGTTAATATTCGCTTTATATCAACATTACAAACGCCTTTTGGTTACCACCATCTGGCGTTTTTTTGTTGATTACGAGAAAAGTTGACCCTATAATTCACTCCATTTCCACACAAATCGTTTTTTTTATTTCGATAGGCGATTTCGCCAACAGTTATTGGAACGACATTAGAGACGTTTACATAGGTTTTAGTAGTGCTTGTAACGCTATGTGTCAGAGCTTCTGACATCTTTTCAAGTGACACACCTGATTGACGTGCTAGTGTCGCTACAGTGTGTCTCAATTTGTGTGGAGTCGCATGTTTCAGCTCTGGATGTCTATTTCTAACAGCCTTCATTATACTGTTTAAATAGTCAGCATGTAAACGACTTTTAACATTTTTTTTGGTATCAATATAGGTAAATACATATTGTTTGTTCGTTTGAATGATATTAACATGTGCTAGTTCTTTTGGCTGTTGCAATTTCTAAGAGTGAAGCAGAGTAATCAATTCATTTGGGACTGAGAAGACGGTTTTTTCATTTCCTTATTTTCAATAGTTACATCAGAAGGAGGCTTATCAGTCGAAGTAGTTTGACCAGCTTTATAAGCTTCCCACCAAACATTTTTGTAAAAGTCAGAGAAAAGAATATCTGTATCCACCTCATGAACAGATAGATAACCACCATTTAAGATTTTGTCTATTTTATTACGTGTCTCAAGCTCGAATTTTTTTCATCTCCACTTATTTTAAAACGTTTTTCTAAAGTCTTTGAAACAACCCCAAAAGAAGCTCAGGCTTCTTCGGAAAGATACACTCTAAGTCTGTATATTTCATTTTTGTTTTAGTTATTGTCATGATAAAGCTCTCCTTTGCTTCTGAGCTAGAATGTTATCATATACTAATTATAAAATAACCAGGCATGCTTCTCTAATCCTTTAATCCATTTATGGATTTCGTGTCTATCGAATATAGCAGTTTTGCTAATTTTAATCACAAGCTTGTTCTTTATTTAAGTAAGGCCCTTATAATCCGCCATTGTGTAATTGGTTGTTTAGCTCTTGTTTTATAAGTTCAGTTAGCAACAGTTGAATTTCCTTTATTTGTTCAGCTGGTAGGATTACTTTCATATGAATTACCTCTTGATCCATTTATTGTATTTTAAAATAATAGAATTGAAGAATAGTTTATTATTACTACTTCTTTGATTTCATAGACTTTTTTCCATTGCTTTGGCCGGTGCTAGAAGCAAGTCTTTTGTCATTTTCCATTTCATATTTGTTTTAAATATATCCATGATTTTAACGGGATCATCTTTTTTTGAACAGTAGATTAATAATTATTGTGATTTTATTATATGAAAAAAAAGAATTATTGGGTAAGAATAGCCACGATAGAGTTACAAAAAGCGAATCAAATTTTTAATCAAGAGGTAAATAATTCAGAGTATATCAATGGAAAAATGGTTTTCCAGAAAAATTTTATAACTATTCTGATGTTTATCGTCTTTGGAGACTAATTGATGAAGGCAGTGGCAAGACTCTAAAAGAGGTATACAACCTTCTAGAACAACAGCAATTTTATGAAGATCAATTATCAATTCAAGAAGAAATAAAATATCTACAATAAGATATTGCTTCATCTGCACGAATGTCTGCGATAGCATCTACATCTGTTAATACAGCAAAAATGTATTCAAGGGTAAAATAGAGGAGTATAGTGGAATTATAGTCTGAAAAACTAGCTTACGATTTTCGTGAGCTTTTTTGATTATTAGGTTTAAAATAATGCTATCTAAAGGCATATTCTATGATAAAATCAAATCAGATAATATAAAGTGAATGGTGAATATTTATGGATAGACAAACAAAATATATTTGTAGATTACGGTTTCAGAACTTAATTTACTCATCTGATGCCCAAGCCTTTGAAGATTTATTTGTAAAGATAATGAGCAAAACGTATCCAAATTTTCATTCTGTAAAGCCGCAAGGTTCTCATGGAGACATGAAAAATGATGGTTATATCGGAGAAGAAGGCATTTATTTTCAGGTTTATGGACCAGAGAATATAGAAAAGAGTATATCTGATGCTAGAAAAAAAATAGAAACTGATTTTACAGGTTTAATTAAACAGTGGGATGGTGTCAAAGAATTTTATTTTGTAGTAAATGATAAATATAAAGGTGTAGGCGCAAAGATACACAAAGAGCTTCAAGGATTGAAAGATATTCTAAAAGAAATAGGTCAAGATAATGATATCAAAACAAATTTAATGGGGCCAAGAGATCTTGAGAATTTGATTTTAGAATTGGATTTAGATACAGTGTTTTCAATAATTGGCTATTTACCAGAAAGCATTGACGGAATTGATCTTGATTATGCAGCTTTAACAGAAGTGATAGATTTCATTTTGAAGCTTCCTGTCAGTAGTGGAAAAGATAAGTTAGCTGTTCCAGATTTCAATGACAAAATACTATTTAACTTTGGCAATAACGATGGTAAAATAATTAGTTCAGCAGTCGCTGATAGAATAAGAAGATATAGCGAAAATTATGGAGACATAGAAATTTTCTTTATGAACCAAGGAAATCTTATTCGATCTGAGCTCCAAAAAAGATTTTCAGAATTATATTCTGAGTCCAAAAAAATAATTTTAGATGATAGTGATAATTATCCTGATTTAAGGTATATGTATATGTTAGAGGAATGCCTTCCTTCAGAAGATAAAACTTTTGGAAACATGGTAGCTGTAGAGTCGCTATTTGCATACTTTTTTGAGACTTGCGATATATTTGAGGAACCTAAATGAATTTTACATAAAAAATATAGGGGGGTGAAAGGATTGATTTTACCAGAGAAACATATTTATTTATCTGAAACATTATATGGGTTAGGTGGTCTAATTCTTTCATCATTTAGAAGCTCAGATACTCACTTAACTGTCGATGAACTTTGGGTAAAGCTTGAAAAAAAAAATAAAACAAAAAATTTAATTGTAGATTTAACATTTGATAAGTTTATTTTAAGTATAGATTTTTTATTTTTAATGGGAGCATTAGATTTAAAGGAAGGAGGTAAGCTGAATTTATGCACTTAGTATGGTTGTCTGCTAATAAGTATTCATTTCATGATATTAAATTTAAAAAAGGTATTAACTATATAGTTGGGAAAAAATTTGATAACGAAGTTTTTGATAAAAAATCCACTTACAATGGGGTTGGCAAGTCCTTAATTATCGAATTAATTCATTTTTGCTTAGGGAGTAATAAGATTACTTCTTTTGAAGAGAATCTGAATGAATGGGAGTTTATTTTACAATTTGAAGCTAAGGGTAGTCAGCATACTGTTATTAGGAGCTGTAAAAATCAAAATGATATTTATTTAGATGGTGAAATATATGGATTGAATAAATTTAAATTGAAAGTCATGGAACTAATTTTTGATTTTTCATCGGAGACAGCTATTAGTGAAATTACTTTTAGAACATTAATTTCAAGATTTATTAGAAGAAATAGAGCATCGTACACTTCATACAAAAGTTATGTAAAAAACGAATCGGAATATAGCTCTTTAATAAATAACAGTTATTTATTAGGATTAGATGTAGGATTGATAGAAGCTAAAAAAGATAATAGAAAAAAAGAAGAAGCTCTGAGAAAGACGCAAGCGACTTTGGAGCAGGACTCCATAGTCAAACAATATTTTCAAAACAATGATGATACTGATTTGCAAATATTAGAGATCAAAGACAAAATTGCTGAATATGAACAAACGATTAAAGAATATAGAATTGCTGAAAATTACAATGATTTAGAAGAAGAAGCTACGCAGCTTCAAACTAAGAGAAGAGAACTAGAGAATAAAAGAGTTTTACTTCAAAAGAGATTAAATTCAATAAAAAAAGGACTTAAGTTATCACCTAATTTAACTTTAAATGAAGTTAGTAAGATGTATGAAGAAGCTAATGTTTTATTTCCAAGTAATGTGCTAAAGCGATTGGAAGAAGTGACTACGTTTCATGATCAACTTATATCTGTTCGTAAAAATAGATTGTTACAACAACAAAAGGAAACCTCTGAAAAGATAGAAATTTTAACTAAAGAGATAACGTCAAAAGGTCATCAGTATGATGAAATATTGAAAACTTTAGATACTCATGGTGCATTAGATGAGTATAACGCTGTTATCCAACGTAAGGGAGAACTAGAAAGACAGTATCAAAAATTGTCAGAATATCGTGAAATGTTATCAGAAATTGAATTGGAGCTTTCCAAAACTAAAGAAATTTTTGAAAAAGAGAATACAGATACTTTAAAATATATTCATGATAATCAAAACCTTATTGATAATATTAGAGGGACTTTCAGAGGATTGGCTAAACAATTTTATAATGACAAGCCAAGTGGTATAGAGATAAAGCTAAACAATGGTGATAATCAAAAAAGATTTAATATTGAAGCCAAGATTGTAGGAGATTCGTCTGATGGTATTAATGAGGTTACGATTTTCTGTTTTGATTTAACTCTATTATTACTACGTAATACAGAAATAAGAATGATTTTTCATGATAGTAGATTATTAGCTAATATGGACCCTCGTCAAAGACTAGCTTTATTAGAAGTATTGGAAAATGAAATTGGTTATTCAGATAATAGTGAGTTTCAATATATAGTATCACTTAATCAAGATATGATTACAAGTTTAAAAGAGGTTATTAAAGAAGAAGAATATGAAGTTGTCTCACAGTTGATAGCTGATAATACTATTCTTGAGTTAACGGATGAATCTAGTGAAACTAAACTTTTAGGTATGGATATAGATTTAAAATATGATTAAAAATGATAAATTTTTAACAAGAGATATTTATATAACAAAGTCGAATGACGGTGTGAATTTTTGGTAATTTCTAGCTCAGAATTATATTTTTATGTTAAAGTTTACACTATTCACATGAAAGGGATTCAAACTAGTTGAAATATTAGACTTTGAAAGTTCCGAAAAGCACTGTTTTTAAAGCTTTTTGATGTTCATTCAAACAACCGTTGTTTGAACCAGGTATTAAGAAAGCTCGTAAAGCTTCACATTTTTCGAAACGTCAATTGCCGGATGCGTTGCGAATTTATTCGCTTATAAATCCAGTAAAACTAGCAAAGAGTAATAGAAATCTAAACATATAAAAAGAAGTACTCAAAAATGATTTATTTTGAGTACTTCTTTTTTATGTATTGATATCTTGCTTCTCTCGCAGCTTTTCAACTAGAAATACGCAACCATACCACTATTCTATTTTCGAGATAACTGTTCACTAATCAAACGACTTGTCACTTCAAACGCCGTAGTGATGTTCTTTCGCTCTTCACTAGAAAGCACCTTTCCTGAGAAGGTTAAGTTAGGTTCTTTTTTTAGAAAATCAAGAAACTTTACCATTTGTTTAGAAATATCTTTTTGACTGCTATTTCGATAGTCTAAGAAATTCTTTTGTAAATCAGGGATAGCTTCGGTTTGATTATCAAGAATTAAATCTGTAGACACATGAAATATTTCTGCTAGTTTTAAAATCTCGGTATCTCTTAACGGTCGCTCGCCTCGTTCAATTCTGCCGAGAACATTTTTATTAAGGTTCATTAGCTTTGCTAGATGCGCTTGAGAATAATTTTTACTTTCTCTGAGATTAACCACATTTTCCCCTATTCTTGAGGGTTCGTATAAGTTCTCTTGTTGGGACATAAGTTCTGCACCTCTCATACCTGTTTTATAAAAGCGTATCACAGAATACAAAATAGGTATGTTTTGTATATAAAATAGATTTTACTGTTTAAATATCTATTTTGTTGTGATAAGATGAGTTGTATACAAAATAGATACGGTTTTAATTAAAACTGTTATAGGTTGAAAAATGGAAATGAGACTATGTGCTGGGAAATACATTCGTTCAATCTATTTCCATGGGAATCAGCTGTTGCCAGTTACTTTTTTATCATGAGTTGTCAAATCAATCAGATAATGCAAGTCCATATACAACACTAATTTTTAAACTTACCAAGGAACTTCATGATTAAGGTAAAGTTCAATAGAATATGCTCATAGTCACGAACTGGAGAAGAGTTTCATCACACACCTAAGACTTTCCTAACAGCACCAATGATAAAACTTTGATCGATCATAGTAAGTGAAAGAGAAAGGAGGAATTTTATAAACGTTACCACTTGATTTCCAGACAAAGTTTGCGAGAAAGGCTTAGGCTTTAGTTGATTTTCAACCAAACAATTATAAGGAGGAATTTATGTGAGAAAAAGATTGTGTTTGCTAGGGATAGTTTGTTTTGTTAGTATCCTGTTTCTATCGGCTTGTTCCAATGAATCAAATCATAGTGAGTCTGGCAGCAATGAAGGAAAAGTTTCGCTAACCATGACAGCCTGGGGAAATCCCGCAGAACAAGAAGTATATCAGCGAGCGATTGATGCCTATATGAAACAAAATGAAAACGTATCCATCGAACTTATTCCTGCTCCTGGGGATACGTATGCGCAGCAATTACTCACGCAGTTGCAAGGAAGTCAAGCTCCTGACTTATTTTATGTAGGGGAGGTACAAATGGCGCAACTGATTGCGACTGGACGATTGATTGAATTAACAGATTTCTTGGAATCAGAGGATAGCTATGTCAAAGTTGATGACTTTGCCTCAGGAATCTGGGGACCTGCTCGAAGAGGGGAGCAAATCTACGGTGTTTCTGTCGATTCCAATCCAATGTTGTTGTATTACAACAAAAAAGTGCTAGAAGAAGCAGGACTTGATCCTAACGAACCGCAAAAATTATATGAATCTGGAAATTGGACTTGGGATAATTTCCAAAAGATAAATGAGACGGTCACTGCTAATGGAAAATATGGTCATGTCCTAGAAAATGGTGCACATCACTACTTCAGTTGGTTGTGGTCAAATGGTGGAGAAATGTATGGGGACGATGGTTCGTTTATTTTACCTGAAAATGAACGAGGAATAGAAACCTTTGCTTATTTGACGAAAAATGTAATTGACGGGAATTTCACCTATGCCGGGGCTTTGCCAGAGGGGCAAGGTGGGGATGCCATGTTTATGTCCAACCAAACAGCCTTTGTGTCAGCGGGGCGGTGGTTTACACCAATGTTCAGCGAAAATGAGGCATTAGAGTTTGATTACATTCCATATCCTACTAATACAGGTGAACAAATCGAGCCTAGCTTTATTGCAACCGCGTATTTAGCAGTAGGTGATCATTCAAAAAATAAAGAAGAAGCGTTGCGCTTTCTATCCTACTATACTTCGGAGCAAGGACAACGGGATCGGTTAGAAGATGAGGGGAATGCTGTTCCTTCTGTGACGGCAGCAGATGACATCATTGAAAATGCCACGATACCTGAGCATGCCAACTATTTAATCGATGCAAGAGATATCGGTAAAGTAGAAGACAAACAGGCATTGGTTCCAGGACTAAGTGATCAATTAGAAAGTATTCTGGATCTACTCTTCTTAGGGCAGTTAGAGCTTGATGAAGCTGTAGTACGCTTGGAAAAAACAGCCAATGAATTGATCGAAGCCAATCAACCGTAGCAATACTTATTAGATGAGGAGGTGGTAGGATGAGGAAAAGCACAACAAAATGGGCCTGGTTATTTCTAACGCCACAATTAGTAGGGCTCATCATTTTTTCTCTGATTCCAGTGGCAATAGCAATTGGCTTGAGCTTCATGTCATGGGATGGATTTGGTGCTCGGACGTTTGTAGGGATTCAGAATTATATCAATCAATTTGCCAATCCTGATTTTTGGACAGCAACATACAATACATTGCTCTATACCTTATTCACTGTTCCGATCGGTCTGAGTTTGGCGCTGGTATTAGCGGTCGTTTTGAATAAACGTACTGGAAAAAATGTGTATCGATTGTTCTTTTTCATGCCGGTTGTGACAAGCTCAGTCTCTGTGTCCGTCATGTGGATGTGGATTTTAAATGGTGATATTGGGATATTGAATCAGGTATTGGGGATGATCGGTATCCAAGGACCTAATTGGCTGACGGACACTCGGATCGTGATGCTATCTATCGCTATGTTAAGCATCTGGTGGCAACTAGGGTACAACATGGTAATTTTTTTAGCAGGTATTCAAAATATCTCCAAATCCTATTATGAAGCCGCGGAAATGGATGGTGCCAGTAAGTTGCAGCAATTTTTTAAAATCACCTTACCGATGCTTTCACCAACGACATTCTTTCTATCCATTATGGCGATCATTAGTTCGTTTCAAGTGTTTGACCAAGCGTTTGTTCTTACTCGAGGTGGTCCGGGGAAAGCCAGTTATACACTTGTTTATCACATTTATCAGCAGGCCTTTATTGATTTTCGCTTTGGGTCAAGTGCAGCAGGCGCGGTTATCCTGTTTGTAGCGATTTTGGTTCTTACATTGATTCAATTTT
Source organism: Enterococcus sp. 5B3_DIV0040 (assembly GCF_002140755.1). Classification (NCBI taxonomy): domain Bacteria; kingdom Bacillati; phylum Bacillota; class Bacilli; order Lactobacillales; family Enterococcaceae; genus Enterococcus; species Enterococcus sp. 5B3_DIV0040. The sequence continues at coordinate 160,829 of NZ_NGLC01000002.1, read as the reverse complement.
ATGCGCAAAAAAGGTGGGTTCATTATGAAGAATAAGAAAATTAGCGTAGGCAAATTGTGCTTACACGGATTACTAGCAATCGGTTCTTTTTTGATGGTCTTTCCTTTTCTCTGGACGATCGGCAGTTCCTTAAAAAATATGACACAGATTTTTGCAATACCACCTGTTTGGTTCCCGAATCCGATTGTCTGGCAAAATTACCTCGATTCATTGCAAGCGATGCCTTTTGGTCGCGCCTATTGGAACAGCTTCTACATTACGATCATCGTCGTTGTTAGTCAGCTTTTCACTGGATCGATGGCTGCTTATGCTTTTGCAAAATTGAAATTCAAAGGTTCCGAGGCTCTGTTTCTGCTATTTTTAGCGACAATGATGATTCCTAAGCAAGTCACCATGATTCCATTGTATTTGATTATGGACAAGCTCGGCTGGTTAAACACGCATTTGCCGTTGATCATTCCTGGTGCTTTATTTAACGCCTTTGCAGTTTTTTTATTGAGACAATTTATTCGAGGAATCCCCAAAGAATTAGAAGAGGCGGCAGTGATGGATGGTGCGAGCATCCCGCGTATTTATTGGAGTGTCATATTACCATTGATCAAACCGGCGCTTGCAGCCATGACGATCTTTATCTTTATGGGCACGTACAATAACTTCATGGATGCATTGATTTATCTTTCAACGCCTGAAAAATTCACGGTTCCTTTGTTGCTAAATAACTTTAAAGGACTCTATGTGACAAATTGGTCTTACATGATGGCAGGTGCCACGATTTCGGTAATTCCAATTATTCTGGTCTATTTGTTTGCCCAACGCTATATTATCGAAGGAATCACATTGACAGGGATCAAGGGATAGATAAAAAAGGATGATTAATAAGTGAAAATCAATCAACTGGCACAGTATCTAGAGTGGGTAATGAAATTTGCGTACCTCAACATTCTCTGGTTAGGGTTTACCCTTTTAGGGGTTGGTCTCTTTGGATTTTTTCCAGCTACGATGACTAGCTTCATTCTGTTAAAGAGCTTCATCGTTGATGGTGAAACCGAATGGACAGCGCAGGACTTCTTTATTTGCTATAAAAAAGTATTTTTTCGTAGTAATAAATTAGGATGCATCTGTTGGTTGATTCTCGGCAGCTTAGGGATCAATTTTCACATAGTTTTAACCTCCGAAGAGCCGCTGTTTATCGGTTTACGCATTCCCATACTATTAGCGATTATTGGTACTTTATCCATGCTTGTCTATGTGTTTCCTATCAGTGTTTATTGGGGAAGATCGATGTATCAGACCTTTTTTTCAGCAGGATGCTTTGCACTGGCATTTCCAGTTCAAACAGCTAAGGTCTTGGCTTTGCTTATTCTCATAGCGTGTATAGGGTTTCTTTTTCCGATGTTTCTGTTGTTCTTTTCTGGAAGTGTATCAATGTATCTAGTGTTGAAAAATTATGTCTTGCTACAGATAAAAATAGACAAACAATCGATGGAGTAAATGTTGCCAATAGGAAAATAGAAGATTGATTTTTCGAGAAAATATGGAAGAGATTGAGAGGAGCAAGTACATGGTTAAAATTACATTTATTGGTGCAGGAAGTACGATATTTGCAAAAAATGTGTTGGGGGATGCGATGCTGACCCCAAGTTTATCTGAGGCTGATATTGCATTATACGATATCAATGAACAGCGGCTTAGAGAATCGGAGCTAATGTTGAGAACGATCAATAAAAATGCCAATCATGATCGGGCAAAAATCCGAACCTATCAGAATCGCAAAGAAGCTTTAACCGACGCAGATTTTGTCATCAATGCAATCCAAGTAGGCGGCTACCAGCCATCTACAGTGATTGATTTTGAGATTCCCAAAAAATACGGTCTAAGACAAACCATTGGTGATACCATGGGGATCGGTGGGATTTTCCGCACCCTACGGACATTGCCAGTGATGCTAGAGTTTGCAAGAGAAATGGAGGAAGTCTGCCCTCAAGCTTGGTTATTAAATTACACCAATCCAATGGCGATGTTGACGATGGGGATTTTGAAAGGAACGAAAATTAAAACTGTTGGACTCTGTCATAGTGTGCAAGTTTGTGTGTCAGAGTTGTTTAAGCAACTTGGGATTTCAGAACAATATAATGCTGATGAATTTCAGTGGAAGATCGCCGGGATCAACCATATGGCTTTTTTACTGGAATTGACAAAAGACGGGAAAGATTTTTATCCAAAAATCAGAGAACTAGCAGCAGCCAAACCACATCCTCATCAAGATTCGGTGCGTTTTGAACTGATGAAACGTTTTGGCTATTACATCACAGAATCCAGTGAACACAATGCAGAATATCATCCTTACTTTATTAAAAATTTGTACCCAGAATTAATCGATAGTTTCGATATTCCGCTAGATGAGTATTTGCGCCGCTGTGAAAATCAAATTAGTGACTGGAATCAGATGAGGGAAAGTATTGTTATGAATGGGGAATTAACCCATACTCGCAGTAATGAATATGCGTCATACATTATGGATTCAATTGTAACTGGTACTCCTTCTGTTATAGCAGGGAATGTTTTGAATAAAGGCCTCATAACCAATCTTCCTGAAGACTGCTGTGTTGAAGTCCCCTGTTTAGTGGACAAGAACGGCATTCAACCAACCTATGTAGGTCAACTGCCTACCCAGTTAGCAGCGTTAAATCGAACAAACATCAACGTACAAGAATTAACAGTCGAAGCTGCATTGACATTGAACCGGTCGAAAATCTATCAAGCAGCTTACCTAGATCCGCATCTCTCTTCAGAACTCTCGCTAGAAGCAATTACTTGCCTAGTGGATGAATTAATTGAAGCCCATGCAGGTTATTTGCCAGAGTACAAATAGAAAAAGTTCGGCTTTAGTCTATTGTTATGGTGCTGGAAGTAGGGCTACATTAAAGCATAGATACAAATTAAAAAAGATGTAGTGGCGGCTTTTTCATCATTCATTTCGAGAATCTATTAAAAGAAGCGAACCAAAAAATTGTAAAATGATTTTTTAGTTCGCTTCTTTTTTGTTTTTGCGTAGAAAATGATCCAACACAAAAAGTCCGTTCGACAGAAGACCTGAGAAAATTTGGACCGAATCTTTCTTTTAATACAAATCGGAAAAGATCCGAAAACAAGTGTGGTGGTATTGTTAGTCCAAAATTGATGACAGAATGCTTTAAATGATTCGTCTGTCGATGTCGAATAACTCAAATTTCCCCTAGTTACGACAGATGACGAAAAGTACTTAGAATATAAGCTTCTTTTGATATATAATGTTATCTAAGGGGATGAATCACTCCTAATTTTTGACATCGACAGAAAGAGGACTATAAAGCCTATTATTTCAATGTGTAGTAGATGCGGGGTTCAAATCTAAAATAGTGGAATGTAAATAAAAGAGATCAAGCTTTTGATATTTATAGAAAAGCGGTTCAAATCTAAAAGAGTGGAATGTAAATCGAAGACATACCAAAACAACTTATGGGAGATCCTAGTTCAAATCTAAAATAATGGAATTTAAAGCTACTTGTTGACCGCTAGTAACAACCGTGTGATCTTATCTAAATCTAAAATAATGGAGCATCAACAGCATTCAATTAACGATCGACTGAATCATCACAACATCACCCTCCAAAAAAGATGGAGGGGCTAGTCACTTTCTCAGCTCAAAACAAACTTTCATCACCAATTCCCTCATTATAAACAATGCAATCCTCCAATAAACCTGCTATCAACCCAAAAACTGTCGTCCCTCCTTCTCAATCAACTCACAAGTCCATTTATCTTCAAATAACGATGCCATCTGTCTTGCTTGCTCAAACAAATCCGTATCTCCGATCGCAAAACTTTTTCGAGCAGTGGCTAACGAGTAGTAATCATAGCGCTTGCTCTTTTTTGCCAATAGCAGGGCTTGATCCGCGGCTTCTTTCGCCTCTTGGTGTTGCTGCTCTTGCAGATAAAGCAAGGCGACATTCAAATGAATCGCACACTGTAAAGACATAGTGTTTTCTAGTGCTTCGTATTTTTTTAGTTGTTGGATCAATTGGCGGGCGATGGCGTGGGCGATTTCAACTGGAAAGAGGTATAAAAGACAATTGATCAGCTTAATATCATCAAGGGTCCAGTCGGAATAAGCTTGAAGTGCATCCCAGGGAACCGTCAAAAGAACTTTGGGCAGGCAAGGAATTTCTTTTTCTGCATTCGTTGAGAGCGCTGTGAGAGAGTCGATTACATACAACAATAAGTCAATGGTTTTACTGACGGATGTTCTTTGGAAAAGTAAACATTGTTCTTTCAAAGCAAGCAATGCTTTTAGATCCTGGTTGGAAAACAAAGAGAAAAATTGATGCAAGATTTGTTGTTTTTCATTTAAACGGTATCCTTGGGCGATGTAAAAAAATTCCTCAAAACCGCAATCGATTCGCGCTAAAAGTGCGATAAAAAGGGTAACGGAGGGCGTTAATTTTTCATTCTCAAATTTAGATAAGGTGGTTCTTGAAAGCAGGTCTTTACAAACTTGCGCTTGCGTGATGCCACGGCTTTTTCTGATTTTACGATACGTGGTTCCTAAATTATTCATAGGCACCTCCTTGAGCAATGTGATTATAGTGTACATAAGATAATTTTACCCGTCAATCTGGTATAGTAGAACTATTAGACAGCTAGGCAACACCAGATAGAGGAGGCCCACAAATGAATCATACAAAATAAAATCCTTTACTTAGCAAATGGCGATCAATAACTAGAAAAACGAGCAATCGTTATTTCTAAGTAAAGGTGGAAAACAAATGAAGAAGAATCAGGGATTTACTCAATTGATCATTGGCCAAACAGTGGCGAATGTCGGGGATACCATTTATATTGTGGCAATTATCAGTTCTATTTTTAGCTGGACGGACTCTGCTTTGGCAGCGGCGCTTGTCCCAGTGCTAGTAACAGGAGGTGGTGTCATTTCCGGCTTTCTCTCACCGGTCATCACGAGTTATTTTCGCTTAGAACAAGTGCTGAAGGTCAGCCAGATGTGCAAAACAGCCTTACTCTTTTTTATGACCGCGTATCTCTATCTGAAAGCTGAAACGATGAATCTATTGGTTTTATATTGCCTTGTCGCATTGATTTCGTTTTTGGACGGCTGTTCAGAACCAATTAGTCGTGCCTTGATCCCGAAATATGTGGAAAAGCATCGCCTCGTCAAAGCCAATGGAATATTCAATTCGATGCTTCAAACAGTCAACATCGGCAGCTGGGCGATCGGAACCTCCTTGCTGCTAGTATTTTCTGTTCATCAGTTGGTTTTATTAGACAGCTTTCTGTTTCTAAGTTCCTCGATAGTATTAGCGTTTTTGCCTAGAACGACTCGAGAAAAAAACGAAAAGCAGCCATTAGGACACCAGTTGTTTATTGGCTGGCGCTGGATTATGAAAGATCCTCTGGTTCGGGTGATCGTTGGTATGGACATGCTGGAAAGTATCGCCAATACAGCCTGGGTGTCCGCGATTGTGTTAGTATTCGTCCGAGAAGTGATGCAGGCACCTGATGCTTGGTGGGGCTATATCAACGCCACTTATTTTGTTGGTGCGTTGCTAGGAAGTGCGCTGGTGATGCGATTTTCCGAGCGGTTTGATAAAAACAAACGAACAGCGATTGTAATGGGCGCTGTCTTGGGCGGACTGATCACCGTTGCCGTTGCCCTATCAAGCGACCGCTTTTTGATTCTAGGACTATCCGTTTTAATCGGGCTCTTTTCCCAGATCAAAAATATTCCACAAGCCTCATTAATCCAACAAAAAGTAGCAGCCGATCGATTGGTTGCCATCTACGCTGCCTCAGGCATCTTAAATTCCGGTGTTTTTGCTTTATTCACCTTGTTGATGGGACAGGTAGCAGATGTTTTTGATGTACGGTGGGTGTTTGTTCTTTCCGGCAGTTTATTGCTTCTAGTGGGGCTGATTGCAGGGAAGCTTAAAGTTAGTTAAAAGTAAGAGAGATAGTAGTCAAGAGAAACTCTTTTTTACTAAGTTCTATAAGATAAAACTAGCTTTAACGGTTAGCTTAGGTAAAGGCACGTACAGGAAGATGAAAAAGTAATCACAGCTAGTTAGGAACAGTCCCTGACTAGCTTTTTGCGTAGTGATCTAAACGCTCTTACATCGAGAATACAATGATTATTGTAGATTTGATCAGTAGCTGATCACAGATCATTCATATGCAAAAGCATTTCGTAGCTGAATGTTGAGATTGACTAAGTATGGGACTGCTATAGGAGGAAAGCGCAAGCGTCTCTATAGAAAACTTGATTACTTGAAAGAAAAGCTTTGTATTGATTTGGAGTAAACTCACAATTTTTTTGAATATCTTTAGTTTTCCGAGATTCCCCTAAAAAGCTCATCTAACAGCTCTTAACCTTATATACATTTACAAATTTAACTCTTATCTTTTCGCTTTTAGTTAGTTAAAAAGCAAAAAATAAATGTGAATCCGAGCTATTTTTAAATAATTAACTAGATAATCTTCCGATTGGAACGGTTAAACAGTGAATGATTGTTAGAAAATAGATTAGGGAATGCAAGTTGTGATAAGTAAACTCATAAAAGAAGAATGCTAGAAAAGTAGAGAAAAAATAGGATTAATGAAATAATCGAGATCCTTAATTTTTAACAATTTTCGTAAACCATAAATGAATTGAAGGAAGCTTAGTGTGAGTGAAAGAATAATTACAAAAAAATATTGACTTAAAAAAATGGCTATGGTAATCTATAAACGAAAATAGTGGGAACGTTTCCAAAAAAGCATCTTCGTTAAATTTTTATTTTTTTAAACAAAAATGGAAACGTTTCTAAAATGTATTGGGAGGAGATTGAATTGGAAAAGACATTGGGACCAGGTGGTGAGATAAGGACGGTACAACGGGATAAAAAAAATATCTCGAAGTGGAAAAAATTAAAGAAACAGTTGCGGCGTGATAAGTGGATGTACTTGTTGCTCTTACCAGGTATCATCATGACGTTTATCTTTAAGTATGTGCCAATGTACGGTGCTGTGATTGCATTTAAAGACTATAATCCTATGCTAGGAATTTTGGAAAGTCCTTGGGTAGGACTAGATCACTTTAGGGAATTTATCAGTTCACCAAATTTTACGCTTTTGCTGAGCAACACATTAAAAATTAGCATTTATGGTTTATTGTTAGGTTTTTTTCCACCAATTATTTTAGCACTGAGCTTGAATCAAATTATCAATAAAAAAATAAAACAGAAAATCCAGTTGATTCTATATGCGCCGAATTTTATCTCAGTAGTTATTATCGTGGGGATGCTGTTTTTGTTCCTATCCGCAAATGGACCTATTAATGGGTTAGTAGAAAAGGTTACGGGGCAACCAATTATGTTCATGTCTAATCCAGCTTATTTCAGAACGATTTATATTTTATCGGGAATTTGGCAAGGAATCGGCTGGTCATCCATTCTTTACACCGCGACGCTGGCGGGAGTCAGTACCGATTTATATGAGGCAGCAAATATCGATGGGGCAAATATTTTACAAAAGATTTGGCATATCGATTTGCCGGCATTGAGGCCTGTAATGGTGATCAGCTTCATCTTGGCCGCCGGCGGTATTATGAATGTAGGATATGAAAAAGCCTACTTGATGCAAACTTCAATGAACATCCCTGCCTCAGAAATCATTTCCACTTATGTATACAAAGTCGGCTTGCAATCAGGTGATTATGCCTACTCTGCTGCTGTTGGTCTGTTCAATATGATTATTAATGTCGTTTTATTACTGATTGTCAACAATATAACCAAGCGGCTAAACGATGGTCAAGGCTTGTAATGAAAGGAGAAAATTATGAATAGTGCTTTATCAAAAATCGACCGTCAAATCTTATGGTTGAATCGAGTGATTGTAACTTTTTTAGTCGTCATCACCATTGTTCCGCTGATTTATGTACTGGTAGCTTCTTTTATGGACCCAGCTACTTTGATCAATAAAGGTATAAGCTTCAATCCGAAAGATTGGACAATACAAGGATATCAACGGGTATTTGCAGATGATTCCATTTTACGCGGTTTTGTAAATTCGTTGTTTTACTCTTTTAGCTTCAGCTTATTGACTGTATTTATTACGATGATCACTGCGTATCCTTTATCTCGACCTAACTTGGCTGGGAAAAAGATTATTATGACTTTTTTTGTCATTACAATGTTCGTTGGTGGCGGCTTGATACCTACCTATTTATTGGTAAAGAACTTGGGCATGTTAGATAGTGTATGGGCGATTATCATACCAGGTGCTATAAATGTGTGGAATATTATCTTAGCGCGTACCTATTTTAGTGCTTTGCCAAAAGAACTTTCTGAAGCTGCTACTATCGATGGCGCCAATGACTTGCAAATACTGTTCAAAGTCATGCTTCCATTAGCTAAACCAATTATGTTCGTATTGTTTTTATATGCCTTTGTTGGGCAATGGAACTCATATTTTGATGCCATGATCTATATCAAAGATCCCGACTTACAGCCGTTGCAACTCGTATTAAGAAATATTTTGATCCAAAACCAACCCTCACAAGACATGGTGGGAGCCAATACAGCCATGGCAGAAATGAAACAAATTGCTGAGTTGATCAAATACGCAACGATCGTCATTTCTAGTCTGCCATTAATCATAATGTATCCTTTCTTCCAAAAATATTTTGATAAAGGTGTTTTAGTTGGTTCTGTTAAAGGATAAGTATTGTTCACTATTTGTATGAATAAAAATTATAAAGGAGATTTTAAGATGAAAGCAAAATGGATGCTGCCAATCGTTTTTACTTCCGTACTAATTTTGGGGGCTTGTGGAGGCTCAAAAGAAAAGAGTACATCAAGCCCTGATTATGAACTAGAAAATGTCTCTTTTCCATTGAAAGAAAAAGTATCTTTAAAAATGATGTCTCAAAGTGCCCCTTTGGCTCCCAATGATCCTAATGACAAATTGATTTTCCAACGGTTAGAAGAAGAGACCAATCTCCATATTGATTGGACAAACTACAGTAGTGATTTTGCCGAAAAAAGAAATTTGGATATCGCTAGTGGGGATTTACCAGATGCCATCTTCAACGCCGCTGCAGGTGACTATGATTTATTAAACTGGGCGGAAAGTGGCGTTATTGTACCGATTGAAGATTTGATCGAAGATTATATGCCAAATCTGAAGAAAATTTTTGATGAAAACCCCGAATACCGACAAATGTCTACTGCACCTGATGGTCACATTTACTCTATGCCTTGGATTGAAGAATTAGGCGAAGGAAAAGAGTCGATTCATACAGTAAATGGGATGGCTTGGATCAACAAGGAGTGGTTGGATAATTTGGGTCTTGAAATGCCGCAAACCACTGATCAGTTGATGACTGTGTTGGAGGCTTTCAAGACGCAAGATCCAAATGGTAATGGTGAAGCAGATGAAATTCCTTTTAGCTTTATTAACAATGGAGGAAACGAAGACTTAAAATTTTTAATGGGGGCATTCGGTCTAGGTGATAATGATGACCACTTAGTCGTTGATAACGATGGCCAGGTACAATTTACTGCTAACAAAGAAGGGTATAAAGAAGCCATCAAATATTTCAATGAAATGAATAATAAAGGTCTTATTGATAAAGAGGCTTTCGAACAAGATTGGAATACGTATGTTGCCAAAGGGAAAGAACATAAGTATGGCGTGTATTTTACTTGGGATAAAGCAAATATCACGGGTGCAGATGATAGTTATGACGTCTTGCCAGTCTTAGCGGGACCAGATGGAACGAAACACGTTACTCGTACGAATGGCATGGGTTTCTCAAGAGATCGTTTCGTAATTACTAGTGCGAATAAAAACTTGGAACTTACAGCTAGGTGGATAGATAAAATGTATGAACCGTTACAGTCTGTCCAAAATAACTGGGGAACCTACGGTGATGAAGCACAGGCGAATATTTTTGAATTAAAGGATGGTATGTTAAAACATTTGCCTTTAGAGGGGACAGCACCGGGGGAACTAAGACAAAAAACCGAAGCTGGAGGACCATTAGCAGTTCTTGATTCTTATTACGGCACAGTCACGACAATGCCAGATGATGCGAAGTGGCGTTTAGATTTGATGCATGACACGTATTTGCCATATATTACAGAAGACAATATCTATCCACGTGTCTTTTTAGAAAAAGAAGAAACAGATCGATTAGCAAAAATTGAAACAGATATGTGGGATTACATCTATCGCAAAAGAGCAGAGTGGATCACCGGCGGTAAAATCGATGAAGAATGGGAAGAATACCTTGCTGAATTGGAACGTGTAGGTTTGGAAGAATGGATTCAAATAAAACAAACTGGCTATGATAATTTTTTGAAGGGAGCACAATAAGTGTTAGTAGAAGAAACGGCGATTTTGGATAAAGCAAATCGATTTATTGAAATGATGCGAGGAAAAGTTAACCCTCAGTATCGACAAAACTATCATTTTTCCGCACCCATCGGGTGGATAAATGACCCCAATGGATTTATATATTACAAAGGGCATTACCATCTCTTCTATCAATACTATCCTTACGATAGTCGATGGGGGCCCATGCATTGGGGGCATGCGCGCAGTAGTGATTTGGTCCATTGGGAAGATCTACCAGTAGCGTTAGCCCCAGATCAACCTTATGACAGCGGCGGGTGTTTCTCAGGAAGTGCAATTGAAAGAGACGGAAAACTATATTTATTTTATACAGGCTGTCAAGAAATTGATGGTATTAGCCATCAGCATCAATGTTTGGCGGTCTCTGAAGATGGTATTCATTTTAGCAAATACAGTGGTAATCCTGTGGTAGCAGAAAAACAGCTAGGTGAGAATGGGCTGATACAAGAATTTCGTGATCCTAAAGTAATTGTTCACAACGATGCTTACTATATGGTAGTAGCTACTAAATCTACACAGTCTACTGGTAGAATAGTGATGTTTCAATCGTCAGATTTGTATACTTGGCACTTTTACTCTGTGTTGCTAGAAGGGACTTCAGAGCAAGGAATAATGTGGGAATGTCCTGATTTATTCCATTTAGACGGACGAGATGTCTTAATCATGTCACCGATACAAATCAAGAAGAACGGACTGGAATATCATAATATCAGTTCTACCATGGCTTGTATTGGTGAGGTAGACTGGGAAACAGGTCAGATGATAGTTGATAATTTCCATGAAATGGATTTTGGAATGGATTTTTATGCACCACAAACAACAACAGATCCTAATGGTGGACGGGTGATGATTGCTTGGATGCAGATGTGGGATCGTACATTGCCTACACATGAGTTAGGCCATCTTTGGGCAGGCTCTATGAGTTTGCCCCGAGAGTTAAGAGTGAAAAAAAATCGATTGGTACAAAAACCCATCTCAACTGTATATAGTCATTTAGTTTATCAACAAGGCAGTGAAAATATCGCAGTGACTGACACATCAGTCGTATTTCGAAACGCACTGTCGGATTCTTCATATTTACATCTAGTCGCAGATTTGGAGAAAGCAGAAGTTTTTACAATTGAATTACTGCGGTCTAAGACGGATTGTCTCAAACTAACTTATGACACTGCTAAACAGGTTTTTGAATTGGATCGTCAGAAACTAGGAAGAGAGCTTACAGGGGCGGAAGAAGAATCTCTGAATGTCCGAAAAGTTGAAGTACCTTTGATTGATAATCAGCTCGTTCTTGAGATTTTTAGAGATACCTCATCAGTTGAAGTCTTTATTAATGGTTTAGAAGTTATGACGGCTACTTTCTATGAGCTGGAAAAAGCTCGAGATATCTTGTTTCATTCGATTGGAGAAAGTCGTATTCAAGCTTTTGAAACAGCGAGTGTGAAATAAATGTTTGATTGCTTAGGCGGTGTATCAATTATTTAATAGGTTTTGAAGGATAATATTTTTAGAAAAGAACAGATAGCTAGATTTCCCATGACTTTGCTATTAGTATTTTGAAAAAATTAGTAATTTATGACAAAATTCATTATACTAAACTTGTGCAGAAATGTGAGGGATCAACTATGAAAGCAACAATGAAAGATGTCGCAAAATTAGCAGGTGTCGGAGTAGGAACTGTTTCCCGGGTATTGAATAACGGTTCTGTTAAAGCTTCTACTAGAGAAAAAGTTGAAGCAGCAATGACAGAGTTAAACTATCAACCAGATTTTTATGCCCGGGGGTTAAAGATGAAGCATACGAATACGGTTGCTTTGATTCTACCCACTGTATGGCATCCATTTTTTGGCGAATTTGCCTACCATGTAGAAACAGCATTAGAAAGACAAAACTACAAGCTTTATTTGTGTAACTCCAGTGGTAATAGTGAAAAAGAACAAGAATATATCCAGATGGTCAGCCAAAATAAAGTAGACGGCATCATTGGAATTACTTATTCAGATATCGATGAATACATTTCGAGTAATCTGCCTTTTGTTAGTATTGACCGTTATTTCACTGAAGAGGTGATTTATGTGACCGCTGACAATGCGGCCGGTGGACGTTTGGCTGCAAATGAACTTTATCGCCGAGGATGTCAGAATGTAGCATATATCGGTGGGTACCAAGAAACACCGAATGAAACGAAGAGTCGTCGAAAATATTTTGAGATCGAGTGCCGTCAACTGGGGATTTCCTATAAAGCGTTAGATATGTTAGAACCTTTAGACCATCTCTCAGAACGTGTAACAAATTTTTTGTTAGAGAATCCCGATATCGATGGGATTTTTACGATCAACGATCCGATGGCATTAGCTGTCATTGGTATGCTTGAAAAAATAGGGAAAAACGTACCAGAGGATGTCCAAGTTATTGGATTTGATGGTCAAAAGATGACAGAAGGAGATCCTTATTTAGTCTCAACGATTGCCCAACCTACAAAGCAAATGGCGGAAGTGGCAGTGGCAAAATTAATTGCTGTCATTAATGGAGAGACAGTAGAAAAACGTACCGTATTGCCGATTGAATTTGGCGAAGGTGGCACAACGAAACCTTTAGTGAGAAACGATTTTGCTTAGTGCAAATACGTTTCTTTTTTTGAAAATGAGTGAATGAAAGGTGTAGATAAAATGTTATATGGCGGGATAGAAGCTGGTGGAACAAAGTTTGTCTGTGGGATTGGTAATGAACAATTACAAGTGATAGAACGGAAAAGTTTTCCTACCACAACACCAGAAGAAACGATGAAGCAAGTGTTTGATTTCTTTGATAAGTACAAAGGAAATATCGCATCAATTGGTGTAGGAGCATTTGGTCCTATTGATATTCAAATCGAATCAAGAACTTACGGATATATCACCAACACACCGAAGTTAGCTTGGCAAAATTATCATTTTGTAGGAGCTTTGGAAAACGCCTTGTCGGTTCCCATCTATTGGACTACCGATGTAAATGCTGCTTGTTATGGAGAATATATGGCAGGTTATGGAAAAGGTAAAAATAGTGTTCTGTATTACACCGTTGGTACTGGTGTTGGTGGTGGAGCTGTAGTGGGTGGGAAAATAGTCGCAGGTTTCAGTCATCCTGAAATGGGACATATGCTCCTACAACGTCATAATGAAGATCAATTTGAAGGAATCTGTCCTTTTCATCATGATTGTTTGGAAGGGTTAGCCTCAGGACCCGCGATTGAAAAGCGCTTTGGAAGAAAAGCCCAAACCATTTCATTTGATCATCCTTATTGGGCGATTGAGGCAGATTATCTTGCTCAGTGTGTGTATAACACAACGTTACTATATGCACCGGAAGTAATAATTTTAGGCGGGGGTGTAATGAAACAGCCGCAACTACTCGAGTTGATTCGCCAAGCGTTTAAAGAAAAAATGGGTTCCTATGTGGATACCCCTACTCTCGAAGAATACCTACTAACTCCAATGCTTGCTGACGATGCAGGATTGATCGGCTGCTTAGCTTTAGCAATAAAGAAGTTGGAACAATAACAGCATGTCAAAGAACGTGTGTAATAGTTTTTAAAACAGTTAGGATAGATAAAAAAGGTTAACTATAATGAGAGCTAGAAAAAAGGATAGCTAATAATAGATGTTCATATGTATCTTTTGCGTAATCGAATGTTGCAAATAAGAATTTTTTCTTTCGTTCTATACTATTGTCTAGTTGACTCAAATTGCTTCTTAATGCTTGATTTTTGTTTTATCATAGATATTCAGTATAGAAATAAACGATGTGAAAATCTATTATTCTTCTCGGTAGTTTATTGCTTCTAGTCGGGATGATTGCGTAGAAACTTAACGTCAATTAAAGCGCATCACGAATAGTAGTAACGAGAACTAATTAGACATTAGAATGTTATAAGAAAACCGTCAGGAGAGTCTACCTGACGGTTTTTATAATTATTAGAAGGCTTGCTATTCCTCACATCTCCGCAATCTTCCGCACCGTATTGATAGTCCGAATCGTAATCTGTTTGCCGACGCTGGTGCTGGCTGTTTTTTTCCACCAATTGGTTTTTTGATAGTCTTTGCGGATGTAGGACCAGAAGACGACGTCTTTGTAAGGGAAAACCTGTTCAAGGTCGGCATTTGGAGCCCCGAGTTTTTCAGATAACACCTCGTAGGTCAGTGAAGGCATCAAAAAGATCAGGTTGTCATAGATGGTTTTATCTTCCGTTCCTGACCAGTCAGGTATATGGGTCAAGCGTTCCTGCAGGTCTCTTTGGCGAATGATATAAATAGCGATATCAAAGGAAAAGTACCGTTTGATCATTGCTTTAATCATTTCGGCAAGGGCTTGTGGATCATCATCTTCGCTAGAAAAAATCACATTGCCGCTATTCAAATAAGTGACCACATTGCTAAACCCCAGTTCTTCAAAACCGGCTTTCAATTCTTTCATAGAAATTTTGTTATTCCCACCGACATTGATGCCTCTTAATAAAGCGATGTATCGTTGCATGGCTAGACCCTCCTTTAAAACGCTTCTTTTAGCTGATTATAGAATGGATGGAGAAGAAGCACAATCCTGGCTTCTCAGCTACCCAAAATACGTGAGCGAGAAGCGATTAATGCAAGCTTATTGGTGGAGTGGCTGTGGCGTACGTATTTTTGCACTGCAGATTAGTAAAAACGAAGAAACAACCTATAGATGGTAATACCCCTCACAAATTTGCTAAAGCAAGCGAATTTGTGAGGGGCACTTTAAGTTGTTTTCTCTATTTCTGGCTTCATTGTTAATCCACCGCAATCCTCACAGACACTGTCTGTACGGGGACATCATAAAAGGGATCTTCTCGTCGGCCTAAAAAGTCTTGGGCTTGCTGAGGGAAGAGGGCGTACATCAGCACGTCTTCTTCGCTTTTGGCATACTCAGCGATTTCTTCCCGAAAGGCTGGCAGTTGTGGTGCCAGTAGATCAGCTGGTCTGACAGTGATCACTTCAGCATCTCCGATAATTGTTTCTTTGATTTCTTCGCTGATGGGTGCTGGCGATTGTCCATAAAATCCTTTGACGTAATCTTTGATCTCACTTGGGACAAGTTTGTAGCGTTCTCCTGAAATCACATTCATCAAGGCTTGAGTGCCGACCATTTGCGACAATGGGGTCACTAGCGGTGGATAGCCCAAGTCCGCTCTGACTTTTGGTACCTCTGCTAGAACTTCTTCATACTTGTCTTGCAATCCTTGTTCCGTCAATTGGCTGAGTAGGTTCGACAACATGCCGCCAGGTACTTGATAGATCAAGGTTTTGGGTTCGATGTCTTTGACTTTCGGGTTCAGTAGTCCTTCTTCGCGGAAACGATCACGAACGGGATTGAAGTGTTCCGCGATCTCAGCGACTTTCTGCAAATCAAGTCCCGTAGCAAAGCCGCAATCTTCTAAGGCGATTGCCACAGATTCGGTTGCTGGCTGACTGGTGCCGCCAGCAAAAGAGGAAATGGCGGTATCAATGATGTCTGCACCGGCTTCCGCAACTTTTAAGTAAGTCATCTCAGCAATGCCGCTGGTGGCATGGGTATGGACTTCCAGCGGCAGATCGACCGCGTCTTTGATTCGGCTGACCAACTCGTAGCCGGTTTGCGGCGTCAAAACGCCTGCCATATCTTTGATACAGATAGAATCTGCGCCGAGGTCTGCCATTTTGTTGGCAAGGTCAACGAAGTAATCCACGGTATGGATCTGGCTAGTAGTATAAGAGATTGCCGTTTGACAGTGTCCACCGGCTGCTTTTGTGGCGCGGATGGCGGTTTCTAAATTGCGGACATCATTTAAAGCATCAAACAAACGAAGAATGTCGATGCCGTTTTCGACCGATTTGGTCACAAAGTCGGTGACGACGTCATCGGCATAGTTTTTGTAGCCTAAGAGATTTTGTCCCCGTAAGAGCATTTGCAGTTTGGTCTTTTTCACTTCTTTGCGGATCGCCCGCAATCTTTCCCATGGGTCTTCATTTAAAAAACGCAGACAAGCATCGAAGGTCGCGCCGCCCCACATTTCCAGGGCATGATAGCCTGCTTGGTCCATGGTTTTTAGAATCGGCAGCATATCGCTGGTAGGCATTCGCGTGGCGATCAGACTTTGTTGGCCGTCCCGCAAGACGGTTTCGGTAAATTGGATTTTTTTCATTCTTTCACTCTTTCCTGAATGATTTTACGGATCTGCTGCTGCATGTCTGCTACGCTATGAGTTCTAGAACGGCCACAAACTTTGGCTTCTTGTTCACAGACGTAGCAGCTTCTTGCAGGCAGTCCAATTTCGGTGCGGCTGATAGGTAAAAGCTGGTCTTGGGTTTTGGTTAAGACATCAAGATCCACCAACCGGCCGTAAGGATGATTGGTCTCAATCTGAACCATCATTCGTTTTAGTTCATAAGGATCTGTGGGCAGTACGAGATAATATTCTGGTCCGGTCTCCAAACTGCGGTAGAGGTTTGCCAGTGGAATTAGTTCCTTGACGACCTCTTCGATTTCCGTAATGAGTTCTTCAAAAACTGCGGTCAATGAGGCAGAATTTTTCACGGGACCAGGAATATTCATGGTGGCAACAAGTAATGCCGCTTTTTCATCCGCAGCGAGAAGCTCCCGTTGAAGGGAGCTTCTATTTTCTCGCGCCTGCAGCATGTCGGTTAGCGTCACAGGGGTTCCTGAAAATAGGGCATCAGACATTTTTGACCACATCAATGATCGTGCCATCGCGGTATTCGATCAAAGCGACGGTTTTTTCCCCGTACTTGATTGGTTCGGGTTGACCGACAATGCTGTAGGCTTTTTCTTTTAATTCTTCAATGGTGTATTGGGGAATATCCAATGCTTCAAAATGGCTGATCAGGTCTTTGCGAGCAGGATTGATGGCGATCCCGATTTCCGTGACGACGACATCAATGCTGGCGCCTGGCGTGACGATCGTGTTGACGGTATCGACGATCGTTGGGATCCGTCCCCGCACGAGAGGAGCGATCACTAAGCTCATTTTGCACGCCATACTGGTATCTGAGTGGCCGCCAGAAGCACCGCGGATCACACCGTCAGAACCGGTGATGACATTGATGTTGAAATTCGTATCAACTTCCAGTGCGGAAAGAATGGCGGTATCTAATTGATTGATAAACGCCCCTTTGCTTAACGGTGAGGCATACATATTGGCATCGATCTCATAATGATTGGCGTTTTTTCCTAACGATTGTGCAGAAGGGTGATCGAAGTCTTGGACATCGATCAGTTTTTCTACTAATCCTTCTTCTAACAGTTCCACCATGGCATTGGTGATGCCGCCAAGGGCAAAGCTGGCTTTGATCTCATCTTGGATCATTGCTTCGCGTAAAAAACGAGAAACGGCTAATGCGGCACCGCCCGTTCCAGTTTGGAAGGAGAAGCCATGTTGGTAGTAAGGCGAGCTGGTGATGACCTTGGCTGCATACTCAGCAATCAGCAATTCTTTTGGATTTTTGGTAAAGCGGGTCGCACCTTTTGCGATCCCTGCAGGATCACCGATGGCGTCGACTTCCACAACATAATCGACATCCGTTTGGGGAATGCTGATTGGGGTATTTGGAAACGGCACCAGGGTGTCGGTGATGATCACGACTTGGTCGGCGTATTTTGCATCGACCATCGCATAGCCCAATGAGCCGCAGGTTGCTTTTCCGACGGTGCCATTAGCGTTGCCATACGCATCTGAGCTAGGCGCTCCTAAGAAAGCGACATCGATGTGGATATCGCCGGCGGCAATCGCACGAGCCCGACCGCCATGAGAACGGATAATGACTGGGGCATCCATAATGCCTTCGGAGATTGCGGCACCGACTTTGTCCCGCAGACCGCTGGAGGTGATATTGGTCACGACCCCAGATTTGATATGTCCGATCAATGGTTCATGGACATTCGCGATGGAACTAGGGGCAATCGCAAGATTCTTGATGCCCATTTTTGCGATCTCGTCCAAAACGAGATTCATGATAAAGTCCCCTTCGCGAAAATGATGGTGGAAGGAGATCGTCATGCCGTCCGTTAGCCCTGTTTTTTCAATGGCTTCACGTATGCTGCCTAAGACCTTGCTTTTGCCTGGCAGGACTGGCTCGATCTTGCGACTCGCTTCTTTGTAGGCATGGATATTGGCCGTTTCATTTTCAAAGACCCCGTATTGGTTGGCATAGCATTCAGGGATGTCTTTTCCTGCTTTGTTTAACACCATAATTACACTTCCTCCTCGGTAATCAATTTCGCTGCTTTGGCAAGGGCGATCACGCGTTCCGCTCGCTCAACGATTGGTTTATCGACCATTTTGCCATTCAAGGAGATCACACCAGAACCTTTGCTTTCGGCTTCGCGAATGGCCCAGATCACTTCTTTGGCCTGTTGGATCTCGGCTTTTGAAGGCGCATAGATCCCATTGACTAGGGGAATCTGCCGTGGATTGATCACTGATTTTCCGTCAAAACCAAGCTGCTTGATGCGAGTCGTTTCAGCGATAAAGCCATCGGTGTCATTGATATCAGAAAAGACGGTATCGATGGCGGCGATCCCTGCAGCTCTAGCTGCATGCAAGATCATACTGCGGGCAAACAACAATTCTTGCCCATCTGGGTAGCGACGAGTCTTCATATTGGTGACATAATCTTCTGCCCCTAAAGCGATCCCGATCAAACGATCGGAAGCTGTAGCGATGTCTCGGGCATTTAAAACGCCTTCGGCAGACTCGATGGCAGCCATCATTTTGGTGGTTCCTACAGGCAGATCGTTTTCTTCTTCTACTTGTGTGATCACAGCGGCAACGTCAATGATATCTTGGGCGGTTTCGGTTTTCGGTAGGCGAATGACGTTGACCCCCGCTAGGACCATCGCTTCGATATCAAGGGCACCCACCGTGTCGAGGCCGTTGATGCGTACGACGGTTTCGATGGCAGAATAGTCAAAGGTTTTTAAGGCAAAATGCACCAGTGTCCGAGCGGAGTCTTTTTCATTCAAGGAGACCGCATCTTCTAAATCAAACATAACGGAATCGGCGCCATACAATGGTGCATCCCGTAGCATGGCAGCATTGGCTCCTGGTACAAACATCATCGTTCTTCTTAAACGTTCCATGTGTCGATCTCCTTCCAAGCATACTGTTCTTGTTCGGCGGCCCGATGAACGGCGGTCAGAGTTCGGGCTTTGATGGTACAGTCCAAGGCGCCTTTATCGGTGGCGGTGATTTTGGCCTGTGTCACGCCTAGATGGTTCAGCGTCTCAAGGATGACGGCGCGAATTTGTTTGCCGAATTGTTTTTCGACACTGCTATCGAGGGTCAGCTCGATGGTTTGGGTTGTGGTAGGCTCGATCGCGATCAAGATATCACTGGATTCAACAGAGCCAGCAACCGCACTTTTTTTGATTTCCACTTATTATCACCTCTAAATATAGTTATGCTGCATTAAAAATGAGAACGTTGTTTCTGGTAAAAATTGCTGCAAAGAAAGTAAATCTTTTTCTGCAATCGCTTTCCGAACGTTTGTAGCCGAAACGGTTGATTGGTTGATCTTCAGACGGTCGATCACGATCAGTTCAAGCTCGGGAGAAAAAACGGCAGCCATGGCCTCGTTGTAGAGTTGGGTCACGGGCGAGTAAGGCTCTGAGCCTACAAAACGCGTAGTGATCGCCAACAGCGGGGCAATTTTTTCTTTGAAGAGGGTTGCATCAAAGGCGGCTTGTTTTTTGGCGATCGCCTCAGGTGCTTGCTCTTTCAAGAAATAACTGGGAAAGACCGCCGAAGAGACGAGATAGTTGTTGGTCGGCAGCACCGTTACATTTGGCAGATGAGCCACACCATCCGTCACCATCTGCAGCCGTTCGCTGGCAGAAAATTGCGAGCGGTCTTCTGATAAAACGAACACATAAACCTGTTCTTTTTGACTCGCAGCCGTTTCGACTAAGTACAAATGTCCTTTAGTAAAAGGATTAGCGTTCATGACGATCGCGCCGTTGTTTTGTCCAATTCGCTGCCGTTGCAGCTGTTGGGCATAGCTTTCAAAAGAAGGAACGCCTTGTTCCATGAACAAGATGTCTTGTGCTGCCAGCACTTCACGAAACCCGAGGGATTCAAAAAACAGGCGGTTTTTCGGTGCTGTATAGACGAAGGACTTGGTGAAGCCTTCGTCTTTGATATGATCGCTAAGGTGTGAAATCAATTGCGTCAACAGCTGTTCGGAGCGTCTTTTTTCACAGACCACCACATACTTGATGATATTGGCATAGCAAGAAGCAGTAGCAATCAAGGTTTGCTGGTCAAAAATGCCGACGGTATAGGCTACTTCTTCACCGACGGCTAAGCCAGCACGGGTGATCAATTTTTGCCATTGCAAAAAGACTTCTGGATCTTTTTGCAGCCAGATTCTTTTTAGGGTATACATACAATGCCTTCTTTATTTTTTTACTGGGAAGAGCTTCGACAAAAGCAAGGATGCGAAGTAGATGATCAGGATCACGACAAAGACGCCGCCCCAACCGAATAACAACAATTCAAATGAAGTCAGTAAATCTTGACTCATAGTTTTCCTCTCCTTTCTAGTGACCTAAGCAATCAGTGCCAGCAGTAAGCCACCGGCGATGACCGAAGCAATCTGTCCTGAAACGTTGGCACCGGCTGCATGCATCAAAATAAAGTTTTGCGGATCTTCATCTGTCGCCATTTTTTGGATGACCCGACTAGACATTGGAAACGCAGAGATACCAGCGGCACCGATCATTGGATTGATTTTTTCTTTACGGAACAAGTTCAGCACTTTCGCAAACAACACGCCGCCGACCGAGTCCATAATGAAGGCAACCAGCCCTAAACCAATAACCATCAATGTATCGACTTGTAAGAATTCTTCATATTGCATTTTCACAGAAATTGATAAACCTAGGAGGATACTAATGATATTCACTAGTTCGTTTTGAGCAGTGATGGACAAACGATCCAAGACACCACATTCCCGTAAGAGATTTCCAAACATCAAAAATCCAACCAGTGGCAATGAAACAGGTGCAATTAACCCTGCTACGATCGAGATCACGATCGGGAACAAAATTTTGGCCGTTTGCGAAACTTCGCCGGCACGATACGACATACGAATTTTTCGTTCATGCTTGGTCGTCACTGCTTTGATGGCAACCGGTTGAATGATCGGTACTAGCGCCATGTAAGAGTAAGCTGCTACCATGATCGCACCCATATATTTCGAGTTCAGCGTATTTGCGACAAAAATCGAAGTCGGACCGTCAGCAGCGCCGATGATCCCGATGGAAGCTGCGTCGTTTAAATCAAAACCAAGCAACACGGCAACGATGATCGTAAAGAAGATCCCGAATTGCGCAGCAGCGCCAAACAACAAAAGAAATGGATTTTGCAGCAAGGGACCAAAATCGATCATCGCGCCAATCCCGATAAACAAAAGCAAGGGGAACAATTCAGTTGAGATCCCCATATCAAACAATACTTGGAACGGGCCAGCTTCTCCGCCAGCACTTAACACACCTGAGTTCGGGAAGTTCACTAACAACGTGCCCAATCCCATGGGTACTAATAAGGTCGGTTCATATTCTTTCTTGATTCCCAAATACATCAATAGACCACCGATGAACATCATAACGATCCGTCCCGGCTCCGATCCTAACCCGACTACACCTTCAATTAACGTTTCCACTACGTCACTTCCTTTTCAATAAATTAGCCGATCGTAATCAGCAGTTCTCCTGGGTTGACCATGTCGCCCGCATTGACTGCAATGGCAACCACGGTTCCTGCTTTTGGTGCCACGATCTCATTTTCCATCTTCATGGCTTCTAAAATCATCAACGACTGGTTTTCTTGTACAGTATCACCTACATTGACCAAGAGACGTAAAATCGTTCCCGGCATCGGAGAATGAATCGGCTCGCCATCAGCAGGAAGCGTAGCTGGCGCTGGCTGTGGTGCTACTTCTGGTTCTGGTGTGCTGACTGCCTCTGGTTGAGCAGGTACCGCTGTGGGAGCCGGTGTTGGCACTGCTGGAGCAGGAGCGGTAGGTTGCGGCGCACCGATTTCTTCCATTTCGACAAGGTATTCTTGCCCATCGATCGCTATTTTAAATTTACGTAACATGTTTTTCCCTCACTTGTTTTCATTTTTTTTGGCTATTTTTTTGATTGTGAACTGAGAATCAGGCAGCTCTCCTGCGGCAATACTGGCAGCAATCAGGGCGACTCGCTTAAATTCAGGATTGCGTTTCTCAATTCTTCGAATGATAAACTGACTTTCAGGGTAACATTCAGCCCCTAGTGCGGCGGCTATCAGACTGACTAATGGATAATCTTCTGCAGGCGCTGGCTGATAGCTCAACACTTCTTGCCAATCAGACGCGGGTGGATCCGTTATCATTTCCTCGGGCTTCAAAGGGGAGCTGACAGGCGCATCAGGTTCATCATGCGTTTTTTTGAACAATCTTTTAATAAGATTCATGGGTTTCTCCTTTCTCAATGATTCGTTCCCTTTCATTATAGAAATTCCCGTTCAATCAGCGAGATTTATTTCGGCTAAAAATTGTTTTTTCAGTGTTCCTTTTTTGAAAAAAGAGCGAAAAACCTTGGTAAACGTTGATTTATCAAGGTTTTTCTTGCGTTAATATTCTATTAAGAACTTTTTAAACGAAAAATAAGATTTGAAAAGAGAAATTGTTTTTTTGCTGTTCTTTTTTTAAACGGGTCTTTTTTTCTATTTCTTGATTGTTTATTCTTAGACGTGTAAAGCATTCAATAACATTATTTCCTTTAAGAAAAGAAAAATATTCACAAACTAGTGACGCTTGTCGCTAACAAATTACGGGCCTGTAATTTTTTAAAATGTTTTTTGATAACGCTTACACATTTCGATGCATGAAAGGAAGAAGAAAATGTTCTTAACGATTTTATCCTATGCTATGATTATTGTCTTCATGTTCGTCATCATGAAGAAAAAAATGTCACCCTTTACATCCTTAGTAATTATCCCATTACTATTTACCCTCGTTGCGATGGTTGCTGGTGTTTCAGAAAAAGGCAATATCGGTGATTTTGTCCTTGAGGGAATCTCCACCACAGCCAACACAGGGATCATGTTGCTGTTTGCGATTTTGTACTTTTCCATTATGTTGGATGCGGGATTGTTTGATCCAATCACGAAAAAAATGATTTATTTTGCTAAAGGCGATCCGATGAAAGTCTTGATGGCAACGGCAGTCGTTGCCGCTGCAGTCTCTTTGAACGGTGATGGAACGACCACGACCTTGATCTGTTGTTCTGCGTTTATTCCCATTTATAAGAAGTTGAATATGAAAATGATGAACCTTGGTGTCTTGATCATTTTGCAAAACACCATCATGAACTTGTTGCCATGGGGCGGACCGACTGCTCGGGCAATGGCCGTGCTGGAAGTCGATGCGGATATTCTTTCTTATCTGCTGCCAGGAATGATTTTGTCTCTGCTCTATGTGGTTTTCTTTGTAGCTCGCAGAATGGGGATCCAAGAACGGAAACGTTTAGGAGTTACCGAGCTGACGAATGATGAGATTTTAGAAATGACAACTGTGACTGATCCTGATACATTAGCGATCCGCCGTCCGAAAAACTTTGTCTTCAACGGTATCTTAACGATCGTCTTGATTGGCTGGTTAGTAGCAAGTTCCTTTATCTCTAGTATCGCTTTACCACCAATCTTGTTATTCCTAGTAGGTACGTGTATCGCATTGATGGTCAACTACCCAATCTTGAAAGACCAGTCGTCACGGATCGGTGCCAACGGCGGCGACGCTGTGCAAGTCGTAATTTTAGTTTTTGCAGCAGGCGTCTTCATGGGCTTGTTCCAAGGCTCAGGGATGGCAACGGCTTTGGCGAATAGCTTCACGCAAATCATCCCTAAACAATTGGCTGGTTTCTGGGGCTTAGTCATCGCCCTGATTTCTGCACCTGGGACCTTCTTTATTTCCAATGACGGGTTTTACTTTGGGGTCCTGCCAGTCTTAGCAGAAGCAGGTCGTTCGTATGGCTTCACCAATATGCAGATGGCCTTAGCCTCTTTAATGGGCCAAGCGTTCCACTTGCTAAGTCCATTGGTTGCCTTTATCTACTTGCTGTTGCGCTTGACGGGCTTAGATATGGGACAATGGCAAAAAGAAGCTGCGAAATACGCACTGGGGATTTTCGTGATCTTCGTCGTTACGATCGTGCTATTAGGTCACATGCCGTTTTATATTCCACAGTAATTTCATACAGAAACTATCGAGCAGGCTGCCATTTTGCTCGGTAGTTTTCCTTGTTTATCGATAAGCTTATTTTTTCCCAAAAATCTCATTTGTTTTTAGTATGATAGGAGTAAATCATGAATCCAATTATTGATGCAGTAAATAAAAATCTGGATCTGACCAAAAATAAACCATTAAAAGATCTGATCTATGAAGCATTCAAAAAAACCATCATTTTAGGAGATATTCCCGCAGGCTCTCGCATCAATGAGAAAGAATTTTCCGATACGCTAAATATCAGCCGAACCCCGATTCGTTACGCCATGACTCAGCTCGTGGCTGAAAAACTGGTGGAGCATGTGCCAAAAATCGGCATCGTCGTAAAAGGGATCAGTATCAAAGATGCTTATGAGATTTACGATATCCGCAAATCATTGGATACGTTAGCGACCATCAAAGCGATGGACTTGATGACTGAGGAAGATTTCCAGGAGATGCGCTGCTTGTTAGAACATGGCGAACAGCTGAATCGTGAGGATGATGTGGATGGGGTCTTGAAAAACTTTTCGGACTTCAATGCGTTTATTTACGAAAAAAGTCAAATGCTGCGGTTAAAAAGTATCGTGCTAGATCTGCAAGCGTACCTCGTGTATTTTCGTGACATTGCGATTCGCTCTTCTAGAAGAAGGGATGCGGCATTGGCGGAACATTGGCTGATTTATCGCGGCATGAGAACCAATGACACGGAACAGATCACGTTGTTGACTCATGAACATTTGGATCACTCCCTGCAATTTATTCTTGCTGAAATGGAGCGAAGAAAAATTGACTGATTCCCGTCTTTTTACCGCCAGCAGCTATGCAGTCAATGCGCTGCATTATGAGGTAGCGTTAGCACCCAAGCCTGGTTTAGTAGATCCTTGCTCCTCTGGTGCGCATCAGGACATGAATGTGTTTACCTTTATCAACAGTATCACTTGTTTGGCGCCTTTTTTTCAGCGCTATAGCCAAGCGGGCTTTGCCCATACAGGCTCGCTGATCCAGCTGTTTGACCAGTTACGAGGGATCGGTCAAGAAGCAGAAGAAGCGATGCTTCGGGCAACCAAAGGCATCAATACCCACAAAGGGGCAAATTTTTCCTTTGCAGTTTTGTTGGGGGCGACAGGAGTCTATTATCAACAAAATGGCAAGGCGGAGCTGACGGCTGAAGATACCAATCAGATCCTGCAGCTTGCCGCTGATATCTGCCAGCATTTGGTCAAGCAAGACCTGCAGCAAATCACCCACAAAGACCAATTGTCTTATGGAGAAAAAAATTATTTGACCTACGGCACGATGGGGATTCGTGGAGAAGCTGCAGCTGGGTATCCAACGGTCAAAAAACTGCTGGAGTACTTGCGGCAGCAACCGCAAAAAACCTCCGTTTCCTTGTTGCGCGGGTTAGTCTATCTAATGAGTGAAACCGAAGACAGCAACCTCGTCCATCGAGGAGGTTACGATGCGATGAAGACCGTGCAGCAGGAGATGCAAAAAATTCACCAAGCCAATCTGTCAGATACAGACTTGCTTCGTGAATTAACGATCTATGATCAAGTATTGATCGCGCGCCATTTGAGTCCCGGCGGATCGGCGGATCTTTTAGCATTGGCGCTTTATTTCTTGCAGCTAGAAGGCGTCTCCTTCTGGTAAAAAGGTATAGCCGATCCCCCAAACGGTTTTTAAAAAGCGGGCGTGCTTCGGCTCATCTTCAATTTTGTTTCGCAGATGATTGATAAAAACCATCACGGTATTGGCATCGAATTGGCCATCTTGCCAGACATTGCTGTAAATCTGTTCTTTCGAGAACACTTGATCTGGATTTTCCATGAAAAAGCGCATTAGCATGATTTCTTTTGAAGACAACTTGATGGGCTGATCATTTTTGAAAAACTGATAGCGTTTTTGGTCAAAACGAAACATGCCGCTGCACAGATCGCCTTCCGGTTTGGCGATCCCTTTTTCTCGCAGCACGTTGCGGCGATCAAGAATCGAAACGATTTGTGCTTTTAAGAGTGCCGGTGAAAAAGGCTTCGTAATGTAGTGATCGGCGCCAATCTCATAGCCGTTGATCATGTCTTTTTCGTCACTTTTTCCGCTCAAAAAAACGATCGGCACCGTGGGGTTTTCTTCCCGAATCAGTTGTGCCAAATGATAGCCGTCATTTTCATGCTCTAAACTGATATCCAGTAAAAAAAGATCAAAGCTGACACGAGAGTTGATCGCAATCGTTTTTTCAACGGAATCGGTCTGGTAGATCAAAATACCCGTCGACTGTAAAGATTTCCAAATCAGCCGCCGAATGGCAGGGTCATCATCAACGATTAAAATTTTTTCATCTCGCAAAATATCCGCCTCCTGTATCAATAGTATTATAGTAAATATGAAAGGGGTTTACAATGAAACCGCCATCAAAGTTTTGGCTGTATTTAAGTGTGGTCGCTACCTTATTCATTACACTGATTGGGCTTATTTTTACCTTTACAAGTTATAAAAGCGCACAAAGACAAGCTGAAACCGTCGGGTTGCGGCAGTTGGAAACGGTCAATCAAGCGGCGATCAAGCTGATCAGCCGCAGTATCGAATCGTACCACATGGCTCTTACCAATTATGCCGATGACCGCCTCGAAGGCGCCGCCTTAGCTGATTTGCAGCGCCCCTTAACGTTACCAGTGATCAATTCTGCGAACAATGCCATGGTCGGATTGTTTTTGATCGACCAACAAGGTCAGGTCATCGCTCAAAATACTGCAACGGCGGTCAATAAACCAGAAGACCCGCCGGTGCAAGAATTGTTATTCAAAGACCCATCCTTAGACAAGGTATTGGCAGGACGGCAGGTACAAAATGGGCAAGTCTATTTTGATGGCAAGCAGGCCTATCTAAATGTGTATCAGTCCTTAACCCTTGACGACAAAGAAGCGATTCTTGTGATGCCTTTGAATCTACAGCGCATGTATCAACATGAATTTACCACCGATCGCAATGTCTCCGGCTATACGATGGTCAAAAACGCCGAGATGCGGATCGTTATGCACCCATCGGACGAACAAATTGGTTTTTCCATCGTTGAAAGCCGCAAAAAAGAATTTCCAGAGCTGGATTTCACCGATCTTGAGCGCTTGGAGCAAGAACAAAGCGACAATGAAGAGGGCACCTCCGTCTATTATTCTTATTGGTGGAACGAAGAAACACTGCAAAAAGTGCTGAAATTGGCTGCTTATCAATGGATCACCATCGGCGACAGTCGCCTGATCGTCGCCAGCAATGCTGATTTTTTGGAGCAAAGCGG
The DNA here is from genome assembly GCF_002140755.1 of Enterococcus sp. 5B3_DIV0040. NCBI lineage: Bacteria > Bacillati > Bacillota > Bacilli > Lactobacillales > Enterococcaceae > Enterococcus > Enterococcus sp. 5B3_DIV0040. Next base: position 132,794 of record NZ_NGLC01000002.1, on the reverse strand, counting down.
TCTCTTTTTACAAGACAACTTGATTTTGATCGGCCTACTAGGTTTGTTGTTTGTCATTATGATTTTATTGACGGTCCTGATCAAAAACTACATGAAACGCAATCAAGCCTATGTCGAAAACCAAGCATTGAAAGAACGACAACGGCTGTTAAAAGAAAAGCACGAAATCGAAAAAAACATTTTGCAAGAATCAAAACTGGAAACCATTGGCTTATTAACGACCTCGATCGTTCATGACCTAAACAACTTTTTGACGCCCATGATTGGTCATCTGCAATTGCTGATTGAGGAAAACCAACACGATGAAGTCTTGATGGAGGACTTGCAAGAAGTCTGCAAAGCAGCAGAAAAAGGCAAAGAGTTATCTAGCAATGTGCTGCGTTTTTCAAAACTCGAAAGTGCCGATAAAACTGTGCAGTCGATCGCCGCCACCTTGACAGAGGCCATCGCTACTATGCGCGCACTGTTGCCAAAAGCCTTTTCCCTTACGTATGATATCCAAGAAGTAGGATATGCTGTCTACGAGAAGATCGATCTGCAAGTCATTATTTACAACTTGTTGATGAATGTATACCAAGCAAATGCCGACTGCAGCATTCGATTGAGCCGCACTTCGACAGAAAGCGCCACCTTTCTGTTTCGTAAGCAAGCTTTCTCCGCGCAACAGGAGTTTGCTTTGATCGAAATCGCCGACAACGGTCCAGGCATACCAGAAGCGATCCAAGAAAAAATCTTTACCCGCTTTTTCACGACCAAGAGTGCCACTGGCGGTACTGGTCTAGGACTCTTCACTGTCTCTTCGATCGTGGAAAAAAACGATTGGCTGATTGATGTTACAAGTACGCCTAAAGGAACCACCTTCTATATTGGTATCCCTCTAACTGATCCCGAAAAAGCCGCTGAAACCAACTGATCCAATGGGGTGGTTTCAGTGGTCTTTTTCTTGGGTATGTTGGAAGGCATTGATTTTTTGCAGGACTAGCAAGACGAGTACCAAAACAAAGATCGCTAAAGCAAAAAATAGGGCATCGTTCGCCATACCTTGCGTCAACAATAACTCGCGCAAAATCGCAGTAATGCTGATCAGAATCAAGTAACGGACGGGAATATGGTGTCCGTCCTTCATATACCGCAGCAACATCAAAATGATTTCTAATAAAATGAATAACGTGGCAATTTCTTCAATCAAAAAGGACAGGTGGGGCGCTTCACTTAAGGGAAAGAGCGTCGTGCTGATCATAAAAATCGCTTTTCCCATAAAAATCAAGACGACAACGACTAAGATCGCCAACATGCTATCAATGCAAATACTGATCACTCGCTCGAACATTCGGGTCAATTTTTCCATTCGCCACTCCATTTCTGCTTTTTCTTTTATTATACAAAAGAAGACGCAGAACAAAGGTAAAAGAACAGAGAAAGAACAATCGCGGCCATATCTTTTTGACCACAAGCTTAACGGTCCTTCTATGAGCGTGTCTTTTGTGATAGCTTTCAATAGCAGAAAGTAGCGAGAAAAATATATTATCTTTTTTCGAAAAAATTAGAATAAGATGAGAATGGATAGTTAAAATATACACAAATTATTACGAGACACTTAGTTTCTTTTTTTGTTACAATGGTTAAATAAAATAGAACGCTGTTGGAATGTTGCTTAAACAATGTTTTTATCGCTATCGAATAGAAAAATAGTCCGATCGCAAGATGTTTATCATTGTTAATAAAGTAACAAGTTGGGCGGAGTTCGCAAGAAAAATGCTGCTTTTCTTATCGTATATGACGGGGATCAGTGAGGAGAAAAGAGCAAGAAAAACGGAGGGAAACAAATGAAAAAAAGTGGATGGTCAAAATGGGTGATTGGGGCAGCCTCATTATTGTTGCTTAGTGCATGTGGTGCCGATGGCGGAACAAAAGCCAGCAGCAGTGCGGCAAGCTCTTCTTCAGAAAGTGAAGTCACTTCAGGTGCTTCCCAACAAGAGTATACCGATCCAGCAGAGTTAAAAGATCAATATGATATCGTCATCGTTGGTGCTGGCGGTGCAGGGATGGCAGCAGCCTTGTCGGCTAAAGATGCTGGAATGAATCCAGTCATTTTAGAAAAAATGCCGATCGCAGGCGGAAATACCTTGAAATCTTCTGGCGGAATGAACGCATCAGAAACCAAGTTCCAAGAAGCCCAAGGCATTGAAGATTCCAATGAACTATTTTTTGAAGATACCCTAAAAGGCGGTAAAGGAACCAACGATCAAGAATTGCTGCATTATTTAGTAGATAACTCTGCTTCAGCGATTGATTGGTTGGATTCAATGGGGATCACTTTAGACAATATCAGCTATAGCGGTGGTGCCAGTGTAAAACGGATCCATCGTCCTCACGACGGTTCAGCAGTCGGTACGTACTTGGTGGATGGTTTGTTGAGAAACATTCATGAGCAAGAAATTCCTTTGTTTGTAAATGCTGATGTGACAAAAATCAATGAAACAGACGGCAAAGTCACTGGCGTCAACGTGAAAATCAATGGCGAAGAAAAAGAAATCGCTGGTGATGCGGTGGTTGTTACTACGGGTGGTTTTGGCTCCAACAAAGAACTGATCGAAAAATACCGTCCAGATCTGAAAGGCTATGTCAGCACGACTTCTGAAGGAAGTACAGGCGATGGCATCAAGATGATCGAAGAATTAGGCGGCGCAACGGTTGATATGGATCAAATCCAAGTCCATCCAACCGTGGTTCAAGATACAGGCATGTTGATCAGTGAAACCGTTCGTGGAGAAGGCGCCATCTTGGTGAACCAACAAGGGGAACGTTTCTACAATGAATTAGAAACCCGCGACAATGTTTCAGCTGCTATCACGGATCTGCCAGAAAGCTATGCCTATTTGATTTTTGACAATGCGTTAGCAGGCAGAGCCAAACAAGTCGATTACTACAAAGAACAAGGCGTAGTTGTAGAAGCCGACACCATCGAAGCCTTAGCTGAAAAAATCGATGTCGATCCAGCAACCTTGAAGAAAACCTTAGATACATGGAACCAAGCAGTGGCAGACAAAGCCGACAAAGATTTCGGTCGTGAAACGGCGATGGACTATGATCTGACGGAAGGGCCATTCTATGCGATTCAAATCGCACCTGGGATCCACCACACAATGGGCGGCGTCAAAATCAATACGAAGACCCAAGTATTGAAAGAAGATGGCACACCAATCACTGGCTTGTATGCAGCAGGTGAAGTGACCGGCGGTATCCACGGACAAAATCGAATCGGCGGCAATGCTGTAGCCGACATTATGGTCTTTGGTCGCCAAGCAGGCGCGCAATCCTCTGACTATGTGAAAGAAAACGGGAAATAAGCGGCTGTTTTTTCCTAAAAAAGACCGTATATAAAGAAAGAAACTTGGAACGAATCCTCTTAAGCGATTAGGAGGAGAATCGTTTCAAGTTTTTTTGTATTTCTCACTGAAAGGACGGGAAACTAGTCATTATAATCTTATAATGATTTGATAATTTATAATTCACATATAAACAAAATGTTTTTGTCAGTAGGGTTTGCTTTTCAATGAATCGGAATCAAGGAATAAACGGATAAGATTGGTTTATTCGATGATAAAAAATTTTAGGAGGCAGAGTATGAAAAACGCATTGGTAAAATGGTCGGTCGGGGTGGCAATCTTACTTGGAGGGACCTTGTTCTTCACGGGAAAACAAGTATTTGCTCATGGTTATGTGGAATCACCTGTCAGTCGGGGCTATCAAGGGTCTTTGGATCGCAATACGTTAGGGTGGAGCGCTGCGTTTGAAAAATATGGCAATGTCATTTCAAACCCACAATCATTGGAAACCAAAAAAGGCTTTCCAGAAGCAGGACCAGTAGATGGTCGTATCGCTTCAGCAGATGGTGGACTCGGACAAATCGGGGACTTTGTTCTTGATGAACAAGGAACCAGTCGTTGGACCAAACAAGACATCAATCAAGGACCATTGCGGGTCAACTGGCATTATACAGCGCCGCATAAGACCACAAAATGGCATTACTATATCACGAAACCAGGATGGGATCAAAACGCGCCACTTTCAAGAGATAGCTTGGAATTGATCGCCACTGTAAATCACGATGGTTCGGCTGCCAGCAATAGTCCAAGCCATACCATTACCATTCCAGAAAATCGTCTTGGTTACCATGTCATTTTAGCGGTCTGGGATGTTGCCGATACGCCAAATGCCTTTTATAACGTGATCGACGTTAACGTTTCTGGTTCAACGGTCATTCCTGAAAAACCAGCAGCACCAGCAAATGTCCGCTCAGAACGAGTGACTAGCAGCACGGTGGCTTTAGCATGGAACGGTCAAACCGATGCGAAAGAATACAACGTGTATCGTGATGGTGCCTTAGTGGCAACGACTACTGAGCCAACCTTTACCGACACGCAATTAAAAGCCAACACAACCTATAACTATCAAGTAGAAGCAGTCGGCTTTACGGCGTTAGTTTCAGAAAAAAGTGCTGCAGTGAAAGTGACTACCTCAGCAGACAATCAAGTCGAAACCCCTTCGACACCAGGCAACCTACACCAAATGAGCGTGACAGACAGCAGCGTGTCCTTAATGTGGCAAGCATCGACTCATACAAATGGGATCGCTGGATATGACGTTTACCGCAATGGCGTCAAAATCGCTACAGCCAAAGGAACAACCTATGAAGACACGAATCTAGCAGCGGATACAACCTACAATTACCAAATCAAAGCAATCAGTAAAACGGGCGAACAATCCGCCTTTAGTAACCAGCTGAGCGTGAAAACCAATGCCAAAGAAGAAACGGAAACACCTGGAGGCGGGGAGTCAGAATACCGTGTGTGGAAACTAGGAACTTTCTCTGCACCAGAAGTGTATACAAGCGGTGAAATCGTGAGCCATAAAGGCAGCAACTATGTCGTGATCAACACCCACTCAAATTACGGGGACACAACATGGTCTCCTGATCAAGCACCAACCTTGTTTCAGAAGCTGTAACCCTTGAATGAATCAGTAACGCAAGAGCAGTGCGGTGGCACTGCTCTTTTTGACTCTTTTATGAGGAGGAAATGATTGAACCTTTGTTTGATTCGTGCAACCAATTGGACGAATTCGTTTGAGGAATGCAAAAAAGTGCTGCTATGCGTCATGCGCAGCAGCACCTGTTTTTTTGTTTTAGATCAAGAATAGAAGAAACGGATCAAGATCCCACCTAAAATCAGCACGATCGCACCACATAAACGGTTGGCCATTTGGGCAAAAGCAATCATTTCCATTCTATCAGAGGCAGACAATACAGCGATATTGCCTGTTCCCCCCATGGAGTTGTTGATCATACCGGCGCCAATTGCGGTTTCAACGGGGTACATCCCCAATACCATCCCGAAGAACCAGCTGGCAGCCCCCATAGATACGACACTGGTTAGGCAAAGCACGACAAATTGCCAAGTAAAGGCAGATGCCAATGTTGACAGATCAATCAATGCCAAACCAATCCCCGCTAAGACCGCATGGGTCAAATTCGTCATCACAACATTGTTGAACATCACCACAGAATCTTCGAGTTTCTTAGGGACAATGTTCAAGGCTTTCAGAATAAAGACAATCACGATCATAAAGGCATACTCGTGAATTTTAGGGAAAAAGTCACTTAAAATCGCACCAACGACCAACAGTGAGAAGGAAAAGAGCATCCCGACCCCGATTTGTTGGGCATCAAGCGTAATTTTTGGTTTTTCTAATTCTTCTTTCGTGGCATTGATCAAGGTGCCATGGCCATTGTATTTGGTTTTAGCAAAAGCTTTGGCGATAAATAAAGCACCAATAATGGCAAGAATATTCCCGAAAGTAACTGCTGGCGCTAATTGAGAAAAGATGGCAGCTTGATTGCCGTTTGCCAAGCCATCGGCATAAATTTGTGAAAGTGGGGTGATTCCCGCTCCCATCCCGCCAGACATCATTGGTAGAGAGACATACATCACCGAATCAGCAAAGCCATTGCCTAGCAGCATACCGACAAGGCCGACGGAGAAAAAGCCTACTACCATAGTGATCAAAGCAACGGGAATGAATTTCGTAGAAGCTTTCACCAACAAATTACGGTTCATACCTAAAATCGAGCCGCAAATCAAAGCGGCAATATAGAAATCAAGAAAGCCAAAACCGCCCCCCATGAAGTCACTGACCGCGTCAATGACTTTCGTGGGTACGAGATGGAAGGAGGCTAAAAGGGTGGCACCAAGCAGGGTAAAAACTGACCCGCCGCCAAGATAAGAATTCATGATCGGGAGTTTTTCCCCAATGAAATACAGCAGGTGTCCTAAGGCAACCAGTAAAATGGTGATCCCAACCATATTTAATGGTAATTTGTCTAAGGCAATCGCACTGAATATGACAACCATGAAAAAGAGATACAAGGGAAGACTAATTCCCGAAATCGTCATCGTTTTTAATTTATTCATTTTTCAGACCTTCCTAGTATGTTGGATACCATTTAAGATTTTGGACAGCTTTTGCCATATCGGTTTCTTGCGCTTGGGCTAACCCTTGTTCTTTGGCTTTGTTGGCAACTGCTTCAGCCACTTTGATAGAAACGTCCGCAACGTATTCAAATGGTGGAAGAACTGGTGCACCAGGTTGGCTCAAATCAACCAAACCACTTAATGAGTGAGCAGCGGCACCAATCATTTCGTCGGTCAAGAGAGAGGCTTCTGAAGCCAACATACCTAATCCTAGACCAGGATAGATCAAGGCGTTGTTTGCTTGACCGATTTGGTAGTCGACCCCTTTGTATTGGATCGTTCCTGAAGGGACACCGGTTGCTACAAAGGCTTTTCCATCAGACCATTCGATTACTTGTTCAGCCGTTGCTTCTAATTTTTTGGTTGGATTCGAGATAGGGAAAATCACTGGACGAGCAGTGTTTTCACACATCGCTTCCACAACTTCTTTGGTAAAGGCACCCGCATTGGTTGAAGTACCGACCAAAATCGTTGGTTTTGCGACTTTAATGACATTGATCAATTGCGTCATATCGCCAGCATTGGCAAAGTCAGCTCGTTTTTTGGCAAATGGTTTTTGTGCAGGAGTCAAATCGGACATATCATCGAACAAAAGCCCTTGTTTGTCAACCATAAAGAAATGATTGTAGGCTTCTTCTTCTGAAAGACCTTCGCTGACCATTTCCGCATGGACACGGCTGGCAATCCCGGCACCAGCGGAACCACCGCCATAACATAAGTAGACTTGATCCGTTAATTTTTCACCTGTAATATCCAGTGCACCGAAGATACCGCCCAGCACAACGATTCCCGTTCCTTGGATGTCATCGTTAAAAGTTGGAATTGTTTGTTTGTATTTGTCCAAAATCGTTGCAGCATTTGAACGGCCAAAGTCTTCCCAATGCAAGTAAAGTTTAGGGAACAATGATTCTGCCGTTTGAACAAATTGATCGATGAATTGGTAGTAGGCATCACCGTAGACACGTTCTTGACGATTGCCTAGATACAAATGATCCTCTAACAATTCTTTACGGTTGGTACCGGCATCGATCACGATTGGTAAAACAGAAGCAGGGTCGATCCCAGCAGCAGCTGTATAAATCATCAATTTACCGACAGAAATATCGACACCTTGGACACCCCAGTCACCAATCCCAAGAATCCCTTCAGCGTCAGTGGCTACGATCAAGCGAATGTCCCGATCGCCAGCGGCATTTTTCAACGTTTCTTCGATATTCTCTGGATGATTGATATCTAAGTACGCTGCATATTGAGGATCCACAAATAGGCGGCTGTAATTTTCAATGGTGTCAGCAATCGTTGGATCATAGACGATCGGATTGAATTCAACGATATGTTGGTTGAACAAATAGTAGAACAATGTCCGATTGGTATTAAAGATCTCCATTAAAAAGTGACGTTTTTCAATGTCGGATTCTTTGGTGACATATTGTAAATAGGCTTGTTCTGCTTGTTCTTCGATCGTTTGTACGTGAGGGGGCAATAAACCGATCAACCCTAGTTCTTTTCGTTCTTCTTGCGTAAACGCGGTTCCTTTGTTTAAAAATGGGTTATTTAAAATGTCATGTGCTTTCATTATGTTCCTCCAATGGATATATTTTGAGTACTCGTTCATTTCCATTAGCTACTTTAATCCTCGGACAGAATTATAGTCAACTATCGGTGGTATAATAAAAATTATTTATAACAAAACCGCTGCTAGTTTAAACCGGTTAAGGGAGGAATCAGACGATGAATATACGAGATTTAGAATACTTTAACGCTTTGGCAGATATGCTTTCTTTTACGCAAGTGGCGCATAAATTTGCGGTCAGTCAACCAACCGTCAGCTACGCTGTCAAACGCTTGGAAGAGCATTATGGCTGTGATTTGATCGCTCGAGAAGCCTCTCATCGCTCCATTTCATTGACCACGGAGGGGGAAATTTTGAAGGCTCATGCACAGTATATCTTAGATGAATTTGTGACCTTGGACCGAGCCATCGACCATGCTAAAAACAATCGGACCCACATCGGTTTGCCGCCAATCATTCGTTCCAAAGTCTTTTCGAAACTCTTAGATGAAAAAGAGATCATCCGCTTTATTTCGAAGTTTCACTTAGTATCTGGGGGATCCAATGAATTGCTTTCAAAACTATTATCAGGAAAAATCGATTTTAGCTTGCTGGGCAGCGTCAATCCCCTCGTCCACCCGAATCTACAGGTGAAGTTGCTGCATCAGCAAGAGTTTTTTATCTTTGTGTCAAAAGAAAACCCATTGGCAGGAAAAAAGGAAATCTCGTTTGAAGAAGCTGCCGAATATCCCTTTATCTTACTGGAGAAAGGCTATACCCATATGCGCGCCTTTCAGAATTTAAGTGAGAAATCAAAGAAGAAGCCAGAAGTCCCCTTTTATTTTTCAGACGTCCAGACGATTGGTCAGCTGGTCAGTTCCAATATCGGCATTACCTTGATGACGGAATTTCCCGTGTTTCAAGAAATGGAAGGCTTAATGAAAATACCGCTAGTCCCTGAAGATAAGGAAATTTTTTATATTCAATATGCCTATCTAAAGAGTGCGTTGTTGAATCAAGAGGTCCAAAAGTTGATTAGGATCTTGGATGAGCTGTCTTGGGAGGAGGAAGGGTGAGGAATGGGGATTTCTGGCGGTAAGGTCAGAGAAAAATGGTGTCGGCATGTGTTCTTGAGGTAAGAAAAATCTTTCAAAGTAGATAAAACGAGTGAATGGTTCCTTTAAACGATGAAACGAGAAAAATCTTCATTTATTTTAGCCCTTTTTATCGCATGAAAAACGCTAAAAACCTTGATAAATATCGGTTTTTAGCGTGGATTTTTGGTATAATAGTAGGACAGTAAAGTTTGTGACGGTGGCGCTTTTTTTGAAAGTGAGGTGGTGCATTATGAATGTACTATCGAAATCTGAAGAAAGGAGCAGTCTTTTGCAAGGTGTAGATATAATCGGCATTTTGTTAGCAATAGCGCCTGTTTTATTAGCCTTTATTGGTTTAATCGAAGCATGTGTGAAACTAGCAGATACGATTATAAACACTCGTTCTTCTAAGCGTAAAAGCAAGAAGAAACGAAAAAAGAGTGCAAAAAAATAACCGTCCTCTTTGGCCAGGCGACGATTATTTTTTAACAATTAATTAAAACTGGCCACCGTTTTAAACGGTGCTGTAGGGGAGTTGTTGACGCAACTCCTCTTTACATAGTAATTATAGCAAGATTTCGGTAAGATATCAAACATTGACGCTACAGACGTGCCTTGCACGTCTTATTTTTTGCCCTCCTAAGTCGTGGAGGGCAAAAAAGATCGCTTTTCTTTCTTAAAAAAGGTCTAAGTACCACCATTGTTCCGAAATTTAACCATCCATTTTCTCGGTATTCTTAATCCATCAGGTACTTGAAATACCTTTCATGCGCATGAAGAAACTGAGTGAACAATGGAAAATGCTGAGACATGAAATAGAGTTACTGTTAAATAATGAATTATATTTTGTCTATCTGAATTTTGTTTTTTGAAATTTCCAAAAAATAATTATCAATATAAACCTTGATTTTCTCAAAGTTTCTCTCTAAAAATAAAATTGTAGGTACCTTAATAACAGGTAGATTACGTTCATTAATGAATGCGCCAAAGGAATCTGGGATAACAAGTATATCGACAGTATCTTTATCTTCTGGGTAATTTGCTGTTACATTATAATAATTAGAAAAATAAGCTAATAAATCATCTATATTACGTTTAGCGTGGGTAGCAAATATTGTAGTCGTTCCTATACCAGAATTGGAAGTTAGCATAAAACATATTTTCGTCATAGTTTAATCTCCTTTTTTTATAGTATAACGCTAAATTTAAATTAACGAAAGAGATTTCAATATCATGAGGATGAATCAATTTACACAGTGAGATAAAAACGGATATTGCTTCTTTAGGTAAATACTAAGTGTCATGAAAATAGTGTTTGAAGCAAAATTAATACGTTTTTCAATAATAAAAATGATGTATACAATTAAAATAAAACGTTTTATTAGAACGACCTGTTAAACATTAAATTATTTATAACCAATGAATTAAGTTGACAAAAGGTAGTCTAAGACCTTCTCAAAATCGATAGAGGTGAGAACGTATGTGTTAAAAAAAGAGGAAATGAAGAACATCCCCAATATCGACTGCAGCAGTGACTGATACCTCAGAAAAAACAGTCATAAATTATAAAGAATTGCTAAGGATTTGAACTGAATCTATAGATTTTTAATACCTAAGTCACGATAAATTCGTATTGTTTTCTATATGAATCACTTGCATAAATGCATTTTATAGCATAATGTGTTAGGTAACGTGCATGAATGTTTGAAGAGATTCTAGAATGACTACTTGGGGAAGTATTTCAGACTCTATCATAAAAATAGTGTCAGTAACAATATCGAGTTTAGTTTCTAACTAAATTCACAACTAAAAAAGGGACTTTACGACAGTTTAGACATGCATATCTAATGTGTGCTAAATGATTGTAATTCCTTTTTTTAGTTTACATAACATAAACTATTCAAATATGTTTTTTCAAAAATTGAAGAAGACAACTTGAGTCTTAGTTTCATCTCCCTGAGGCACGTCTATATCATAAAAATGACAAAAGAAGAAAAAGTATAAATCTTATCGATTATTTTATTGATTTAATATACAAAATTATGATATTCATGCGTATTCATTCATTTATAATTTAGTTCCCCTTGCAAAAGTAAACCGCTTTCTATAAACTAGAAGGCGAATAGAAATCAAAAAAATAGGCACTTCGTATCGGTGTTGGTAGCACCAATACGAAGCCCTGATCAGTCACAATCTTTACACGGATGACCAATCAAGTTGCCATAGTTGATACCCGTAGGCATCAACGTGTTTATTGTACCGAAAAAACGCCTTCATTTCTAGTAGGAGTATGCATTTTTTTCGATAAAAACACAAGAAGCCTAACGCTTATTTAGCTATCTCACAGGCATTGGACAAATCCGTCCAATGCCTTTTTGCTGTGAATCACTACGATTGACTCACGGAGTGAGACAGAGTAGATGATGAACAGTACTAGGCGAGCGCAAGGGAGCGTATTCCTAAAAACTATCGGTTCCACAAAATGGTACCTGCGCAGTACCATTTCCGCTCCCTAAGTCTAAGTATCTAGCTAATACGAGGACAACGACCAGAAGTTGGCAGAAAAATAGGCAGTCATAGTTGATTCTTTAGGCGAAGAACGACGTTGAATGGAGAAAAAGAAATACCATTGCCAATAATGGTCAAAATAAGCGTTCATGGGTCAGCCTTTTATTCTAGATAAAAAAGGAAATTTTTGATTTCTATTCGTAAGTGTGAACAATCTTCTCACAAAAAAGTCAAAACAGCTAAAGGAGAGAATATGGATAACTACGAAGTGAGTTTTACCCTGATTCTACACGCGGGAAATGCAAAATCAGCTGCCATGATGGCGATTGAGGCAGCACGCGAAGGAACCTTTGAAGAAGCACAACGTTTATTAGAAGAAGCCAAAAATGAGCTTCAGCAAGCCCATCAATGTCAAACCGATTTGGTGCAAGCGGAAGCTAGAGGAGAAAAAACGGAATTATCTATTATATTGATACATGCTCAAGATCATTTAGCAATGGCAATGACTGCCACAGAACAAGCAGCAGAATGGCTTTACTTATACCAAAAAATTTCTGAATTGCAAGGAGGAGTTTCATCATGAGAATTATGTTAGCTTGTGCAGCGGGAATGTCCACTAGTATTTTAGTTGCCAAAATGGAGGAAGCCGCAAAAGAACAAGGAAAAGACTACAAAATTTGGGCGATTGATCAAAGTTTGATTGAACGAGAATTAGGTAACTTCGATGTCTTGCTTTTAGGACCACAAGTACAACATACGATGCGTAAAGTGAAAAAGATCGTCAATGATACAGTGCCAGTAGCAGTCATCAAAGCAGTCGACTACGGTCGGGGCAATGGAGCAGCTGTCTTGAAGCATGCGGAAGAGTTGGTAAACGGAGGACAAGGATGAGTGCTTTCGACAAATTCGCTGACGGGGTCAGTATCATTGCAGAAAAAGTAGATGATAACAAATATTTAGGTGTCGTAAAAAATACCTTTACAGTTTTGATGCCCTTCATTATCGTAGGCTCTTTTGCAACATTGGGTAATTCATTGTTAACGAGCGAAACCACAGGGCTGGCACAGTTTTCTGCCCTAAGCTTTTTAGCCGTTATGGAACCAGCCTTTACCGCCATCAACTTTGCGACGATGAATACCATGACATTAGCCGTGATCGTCATTTTGGGGTGGATTTTAGGTGAGCGAAACAATGAGAACGGTATCATGTGTGCGGTGGTCTCCTTGAGTGCCTATGTTTCAGTCGTACCCCAAGGGCTTGAAACGGTCGTTGATGGAGTGGCAGGAATGGCTGCAGGTCTGCCAGTAGATACTTTGAATGCTGGCGGACTGTTCATTGGTATGATTTTGACGATGGTTACCGTAGAATTCTTTTGCAAGCTGAATAAGATCGAGCGTCTGCAAATCAAAATGCCACCGAGTGTTCCTAGCGCCATCAGTAAGTCTTTTAGTGTGCTGATACCAATTTTCATCACGCTGTTTGTCATCGCTATTGCTGGAAGATTGTTTGAATTGGCGTCAGGTCTCTATATCAACGAAGCATTGTACCGCTTCTTGCAAGCCCCGTTGGAAGGGATTTTGCAGCATCCAGCTGGGATTATTGGTTTAGTGATTATTTCCCAAGTTTTTTGGTTAGTCGGAATCCATGGCGGACTCGTTATTTCTCCGATTCGAAACCCAATTTTGATTGCAGCACTAGCCGCCAATATTGCTGCCTTTGAATCAGGACAAACGCCAGATCAAGTCATCACGATGGGCTCTTGGGTAACATTCTTAGTAGCCGGCGGTGCGGGATTGATTCTTTCTCTCAATATCGGATTACTGATGTTTTCGAAAAAAGATGACCTGCGAGCCGTCGCCAAAATTGGCTTAGTTCCTTCTTTATTTGGTATCAGTGAACCCGTTGTGTTCGGTTTGCCGCTAGTATTGAACCCGATTTTTGCGATTCCCTTTGTTCTAGGAAGTGGACTCCCGGCGGCGATGTTATTAGCTGCCAATCAGTTTGGACTAATTGGCTCGAACATTGTGGATGTACCTTTCGGCTTACCGATCATTGTCGGTGCCTTTCTTGGATGGGGAATCAATGGAGTCATTTTACAATTGCTGATTATTGTAGTCGGGGTGTTCATTTATTTACCATTTATTTTCTTGAGCAATCGCCAAAGTGAGTTAGCTGAATAGTAAGAGGATTCTCAAGATGAGTCTGTTTAAGAATACAAGGGAATAGAACGAAGGAGGAGTTTCATGACAAAAAGTTATTTTCCAGAAGGATTTCTATGGGGCGGTGCGATCGCAGCCAATCAAGCAGAAGGGGCATGGGATGTTGACGGCAAAGGCATGTCAGTTGCAGATGTAGCACTATACAAGCCTGACGTTTCTGTAGAAGACTATAAGAAGCAGTGGCATGTCGATGAACAAGCCATTGCTGAAGCGATTGCCGAAAAAGGAACCGGTAATTATGCAAAACGTCGGGGCATTGATTTTTATCACCGATATAAAGAAGATATCGCACTGTTTAAAGAAATGGGCTTTAAGGTACTGCGAGTGTCGATCGCATGGACGCGGATTTTTCCTCGGGGCGACGAAGCAAAACCAAATCAAGTAGGATTAGCATACTATCGAGACCTTTTAACTGAGCTGAAAGAGAATGGTATTGAACCATTAGTGACGCTTTCTCACTATGAAATGCCGCTGCATCTAGTCACCGATTATCAAGGGTGGGTCTCTCGAGAAGTCGTTGATTTCTTTGTCAAATTTTGCAAGGTCGTTTTTGCCGAATACAAAGATCTAGTGACCTATTGGTTGACATTCAATGAGATCGATAGTGTTTTTCGTCATCCGTTTACGACCGTGGGCGTAGTCGAAGAGCGTTATGAAACAAAACAAGCCGCAGAAGCCGCCATCTACCAAGCCTTGCATCATCAATTTGTGGCAAGTTCGTTGGCAACTAAGTATGGGCGTTTATCAAACCCACAAGCAAAAATCGGGGCGATGGTTACCAAGCTCATGACCTATCCAGAAGATTGTCATCCCGAGAATATCGCTTTAGCAGAAAAAGCCAACCGAGAAAATCATCTGTATTCTGATGTACAAGTCTGGGGAGAATATCCGAAATGGCTTTTGCGAGAATGGCAGGAAAAAGGCATTGAAGTGGCGATGGAAAACTGGGATTTGGCAACAATCAAGGAATACACAGTAGATTTTCTTTCCTTCAGTTATTACATGTCCCTAGTAGTTTCAAAAGATGCCGAACAGCGAGAAAAAGTCAGTGGCAACATTGCGACAGGGGTGAAAAATCCCTACTTACCGATGACAGAATGGGGCTGGCAAATTGACCCAGTCGGACTCCGAATCTCATTGCTTTCTCTCTATGATCGCTATCGGATCCCTTTGTTTATTGTAGAAAACGGCGTGGGCGCAGCAGATGAAATCGATGAAAAGGGAGAAATCAATGATCAATATCGCATTGATTATTTCAAAGCCCACTTTGAACAAATCAATTTAGCTCTAAAAGAAGGCGTTGAACTGATGGGTTATACCTCATGGGGCTGCATTGATATCGTCAGTGCCTCGACTTCGCAAATGAGTAAACGCTATGGCTTTATCTATGTTGATGCTGATGATGAAGGAAATGGCACCTACGATCGGAAGAAAAAGAAATCCTTTGATTGGTATAAAAAGGTGATTGCGTCAAATGGGAGTGATTTGGCATAGGGGGTTAAGACGAATTTCGCAGGCTAGGAAACCTTCCTTTCTTTCTCTGTTGGTCTAAGCAATCAGTCTTTATGAATTTGGTTTTGAAATTAGGAGAAATTCGGATAGTATTTCTACTTGGAATGATTGTAAAAGGAGAGTACAGAGAAGTTTTTCTCGGTATTCTCCTGCTTTTTTTGAGAACAGAAACAACAAGCTTATGCCATGCACCCATTTTCTAAGAGTGAGTAAAAAAGTAAATCAAGCCCATTATTGTTGCATATGCAACAATAATGGGCTATTATAGTGCTAGATAGGGAGGGGATAGTTCGTGGAGGATATACTTCGTGAGATAGGTTCGATCAGTAGAATGTTGGAATCAATTGCTAATATTGAATTTAAAGAGCTTCAACTCAGTAAAGGGCAATACATTTACTTAGTTCGTATATTTGAAAATGAAGGAATTATTCCTGAACGATTAGCCGAACGGATCAAAGTTGATCGCACAACTTTGTCACGGGCGGTAAAAAAGTTAGAGGAAAATGGTTTTATCCTAAAAGAGTCAGATAAAGAAAATAAAAAAATCAAACACTTATACACAACTTCCAAAGGAAAACAGGCAGTTCAATTAATCATAAGAGAAAATAACTATTCAAATAAAGTAGCGATTCAACAGTTATCTGCTTTAGAAAGAAAAAATCTTGCGGAAATGCTGGCAAAAATAAAATCTTCGGTAGAAGTTGATTGGGTCAACGTCAAGAATGGGATCAAAAGAGACTATTGAAGGGAGAAGGCAGATGGAAAGCTTACACTTGGTTGAATGCACAGAACGTGACATTGATATTCTGAAACAGGTAAGTATTGAAACGTTTACGGATACATTTAAAGATCAAAATAAAGAAGAAAATTTGATGGACTACATCAATTCAAGCTATACAACAGAAAAGTTAAGGGAAGAGATCACTGAGGATGAAAGCCATTTTTATTTGATAGAAAAATCGGAAGAAACCATTGGCTATTTAAAGCTAAACGTGGGCAATGCTCAAACAGAAAGCATGAAAGAGAACGCTATGGAAGTTGAGCGGATTTACATTCGATCGAAATTCCAAAGAAGCGGATATGGAAAATACCTCATCCAGTTAGCTGAATCTATAGGAAAAAAATGGAACAAATCATACATATGGTTAGGTGTGTGGGAAAAGAACTTCAACGCACGTTCTTTTTACGAGCACATGGGCTTTCACAAAGTAGGGCAACATTCATTCTACATGGGAAAAGAAGCACAGGTAGATGATATTTTGTTAAAAAGGATATAGCGATGATGGCTGCTGAAAAAACAGATATCCTGAAAAATAAAGGACATGAATTTGTTCAAATAAACTAAGTAGGAGTGTAGAGAAAGTGAAGAAAATAATGATCGATCAAGAATTTTGGGCGCTATTTCCAGAAGCCCAAATCAACTGCCTTGTTGTAAAAAATATAAACAATGTTGCCGATGCCGCACAAGAGACGTTTTTTACTAACTTGCTAAAAAGTAGTAAAGAGCAAGCAAAGCGCTACTTAACGACCGACACCTTCAGTGAAAACCAGGTGATCCAAGAATGGCGAAGTGCTTTTCAGCAATTTAAAACGAAAAAAGGGGTACGCTCTTCCATCGAAGCACTGTTGAAACGGGTGAATCAAGAGAGAGAATTTTATCCCATCAATCCCTTAGTAGATATCTATAATAGTATTTCCTTGAAATATGGTGTCCCTTTAGGCGGAGAAGACCTCGATACAATCGTTGGCGACCTTCATTTAGGCGTTGCAAAAGGTGGCGAATCTTTCTTTCCCTTAGGTGCAGATACTGATTCCCCAGCTTTAGAAAATGAAGTCATTTACTATGATGAGAAAGGTGCAATTTGTCGATGCTTGAATTGGCGGGAAGCCCAACGTACGATGCTAACAGAAGAGACCACCCGTGCTGTTTTATTCATCGAGTCGATCAATGAAACGCAACGGGCTCGTGCAAATGAAGCAATCAAAGAGTTAAGTCTGTTGATTCAAGAATATTTTAACGTAACAGGTGATGATTATGTGCTAAGTAAAGAAAGTCCTGAAATCATTTTGTAGAGGCGAGCTTCTTGTCTCTTGGATCAGGCTGTGCACCTACTTTTTCTCGATTTTGCATACGATTCTCTCATTTTGATTGCTCGGTCATCGTGAAAATCTTGACCCAAATACTCGGATGTGCAATAATTAGGTGGAATTTAAATAATGACATTAGATTTGTTCGCCGGAATAAATCTTATTGAAGTCAGAAAAACTAACCTTAGGCTTTTATGGTTAGTTTGTCTGACTTCTTTTTTGTTTTAGGAGGTATAGGCAGATGTTAAAAGAACAATTGAAAGAATACGGAAAGGGCCCTAACCAGTCGGGACTTTCCAGTAAAGAAGCAGAAATGAAGCTAGAAAAATATGGATTTAATTCTATAGAAAGCAAAGATGAGAAGCACTTTTATGACTATTTGAAAGAGTCGATGAAGGATATTACCATCTTGATTTTAATCGTTGCAACGCTCTTATCTTGTTATGTTGCTTTTCAAAACCATCCGGATGATTTTACGGAACCGATAGTCATCTTTTCAATTGTCATTCTTAATCTATATTTGTCGATTCGACAGCAAAAAAATGCGGAAAAATCAATGAGTGAATTAAATAAGATGAGTGTTCCCGTAAGTAAAGTATTCAGAGATGGGGTGTTAAAAGAGATTGAAAGTTTGAACATTGTTCCTGGTGATATTGTTCAGTTGGCGTTAGGGGACCGTATTCCAGCAGATGCTACGCTTTTAACGAGTAGTAATTTCTTTGTTGATGAATCGTTTCTAACTGGTGAAAGTGAACCAAGTGAAAAAGATCCCACCTATATTTCTTCTAGTGAAGATTCTTTAGGGGACAGAAAAGACTTGGTTTTTTCTGGCTCATTGGTCGTCACAGGAAAAGCAAACGTTCGAGTTGAAAAGACAGGAATGAATACGGAAATTGGTAAAATATCGAGCTTATTAAGCAAGGAAGAAACAACCGTAGCACCTCTACAAATAAAAATGCAAAAACTTGGGAAAGTTCTAGGACTAATCGCTATTCTCTCTGGCTTTCTAGCGATTGCTATAGGAATCAGCAAAGGATTGTCTTTAGAGACCAGTATCATGACCGCAATATCCATGGCTGTTGCTGCTATTCCAGAGGTTTTGCCAGTCGTAGTAACAATCTCTCTAGCAGTTGGGATGAGGAATACGGCACTGAAGAAAACCATCGTTAGGACTCCTTCAACAGTGGAAACCGTTGGAGGTGTTTCAATCATCTGCTCAGATAAAACTGGAACGATTACGGAAAATAAGATGACCGTGAAAGAAGTTGCCACGATGAAGGATAAACTGACTTCTTGCTTAGAAATAACAGAAGAGAAGGAAAAAAATCTCTTATTTCTCTTCTATCTTGCTAGTTCGATGGAAGAAAATACAACAGTAACTAGTAATCCAACAGAGTTGGCGATCAGAAAAAAACTGGCATCGATCTTCACTAAAGAGGAACTAGGTAAAATCGCTTCAACCTTTGAACAGATTCATGAAGTTCCCTTTGATTCAAAACGAAAAAGAATGACTGTCTTATATAAAGTAAACAACCAGTATGTTTCTGTCACAAAAGGGGCTTTTGATCGCTTGGATCTCATTGATGCGAACAACCCCACCTACGTGAACAAGCATGATGAGTTGGCCAATCAAGCATACCGTGTTTTGGGCGTTGCTTATAAAAGATACGATGAAAAACCTACACGTCTTACTGAAGAAATTCTTGAAAGTCAGCTAGAGTTTGCAGGATTTGTCGGGATTATCGACCCGGCTCGACCCGAAAGCTATACGGCTGTTTCTATTGCAAAACAAGCAGGGATTCAAACCGTAATGATCACAGGGGATCACTTACTGACAGCAAAGAAAATCGCAGAGGATGTAGGAATTCTCACCGATGGGAAAAAAGCAATGACCGGAGCGGATTTACATGAAATGAGCGATGAAAAATTAGCTCGTGTGATTGATGACTATCGAGTCTTTGCTCGTACTTCCCCAGAAGATAAAATTCGAATCGTAAAAGCATTCCAAAAAAACGATGAGATTGTCGCTATGACTGGCGATGGTGTCAATGATGCACCTGCATTAAAAGCAGCTGATGTAGGGATCGCAATGGGAGGTGGCACAGAAGTAGCAAAGGAAGCCTCTGATATGGTTTTAGTAGACGATAATTTTGCGACGATTGTGCAGGCGGTTGAAGAAGGACGACGGGTATACAGCAATATCAGAAAATCATTATATGCGATGCTTGGTTGCAATATTTCTGCACTGACGATCGTTTTAATTTCCTTGCTCGTTGGGTGGGGAGCACCTGTTACAGCGGTTCAATTGTTAATCATAAAAGTAGTTGCAGATGGAATCCCAGGAATGAGTCTTAGCATTGAACCAGTCGACAAAAAAGCAATGAAGGAAGCCCCTATCACTAAATACACAAGCATTTTTGCGCAAGGATTATTGGTAAAAATTGTAGAAATCTCAATTGTTTTTACAGTCGTCACATTAGGCGCGATTCTAATTGGACGTCTAGAATCGATAGAGGTTTCGCAGACAATGACATTTATTGTATTGGGATTATCAACTATTGTGCACATGTTTAATTGTAGAAGTAAAGAATCTATCCTGAAGCTGCGTTTTTTGAGCAATCCGTTGTTAGTAATGACAACCTTCATAGGTGCATTGATCATTATCTTGTTAGTAACGATTCCATTCACGCAAACCATTTTTGGCTTTGTCTCTCTTCGTGCAGTTGACTGGCTATGGGTAATCGGATTATCCATTTTTCCTTTAGTGTATATTGAAGTGAAAAAATACTTTGGTTTCTTCTAATAAGAATGATAGATAGAAAATCTTCTATTAACAAATTTTCTTGAGAAATGAGGGAGGGCAAAAACTCGGAAATTTTTGCTGCTCCTTTAATTATTTACAGATGCTTATAATTTCTGGCTTGATAGTATTTAGAAGATATCAGAATGCACAGCAACTATTGTTGTAAGGAAGGATTCGGTAGTATGTTTCAGGCAAATCGCCAGAAATAGCCATAAAATCCCCTCTATTCTACTCTCTTTTTCAAGAATTCCTGTTAAATGATAGGTTTTATGTCAAAATGAAGGGTAGAAATGGATGAGGAGTGGTTGGAATGAAAGAAACGATATTAGCAATGAAGCTGAAAGAATATAGAGAAAAAAACAAGCTAACGCAAAGTATGCTCGCAGAATTATTAGAAGTAAGTGACAAGACGATCTCAAAATGGGAGTTAGGTGCTACGTACCCTAGCAAAAAAAATATGATCAAAATAGCCGAAGAATTGGATATCTCATTAGAAACATTACTTTTGGAAGAAACTAAGAAAGACAATGATGATTTAAAAGTAAGTATCAAGTATGGGGTGATTAGTTTTTGCTTGATCTTTTTTGCCACGATGATCATAACTTCGTTCAATCAAGACTTCAGCACGATTATGAATCTTTCTATTCAAGAAAAATTTGGTGTATTGTTAACCACCGCTTTAAAACTATTGAGTATCTCTGTGCCGCCAGCGATTATCATTGGCTCCGTGTTTTATTTTTATATCTTCCCTAAAAATAAAAAAGAGAACGAACCATTTCCTCGATTTCGACGGAAATGGTAGATTAGATTATAGGAATCAAGTCATGGACAGAAAAACAGCATTTTAGATAAAAAAGAGTACTCAGTCTGGCTGGTGTGAAAAGCGCATAAATTTTACAAGAAGGAGAGAGCAGGATGGGACTATTTGGTAAAAAGAAAGAAGTCAGAAATTTAACGAAGGAAGAAGAAGCAGAAATCAAAGAAGAAATGGCACGACAAATGCTTTCAAAAAACGAAAATGATATTGGCATGGTCAAGAAAATCAAAGATCTGACAAACATGAGCACAGGACAAGCGAAAGAGCTATTCCTGAAATTCAGGGATGAGTTAACCGAGAGATAGCGGATAGGTGATCAGCCAACAACAGCCTTTCAAATGCGAGGCAGATTCGCTTCATTGACAGCTTATGCGGTTGAAAAGGATGTTGTAATCTGGTCAGTTAGTTTTATAAAACTCGGTTACGCCGTAGCACTTCTATTACAATCAAGATTTTTTTCTTCTACTGGAGGGCACAACGATGTCGAAAGATTTAAAAAAGGTTTACAGTATTACGGTTATTCAGGTAGTGATTTACGTGATTGCATTCGCCATGGCTTTTCTTAATCGCGGGATCTCACCGAACTGGCCCTTCTACTTGGTCCTAGTAGGAATATTAGTAGGATTTTTTATCCCCCAAAAATATCGCTCCCAATTTTCTTCGACTGCTCCGGGTATTTTTTTAAAGAACCGTACGAGACGTACAGAAAATATAATCGAACTGACCGTCACTTGTTTCGTCATTTTTCTGGTTATTTATTTAAATCTTGTCTAGAGGGGGTGTGACTATGAATACTATCAAAAAGAAGCGGCGGTTAGGATTGGTGGGTCTTTATTTACTTTTGGCTATAGTGTCCTCACTTATACGACAAGTGAAGTACTATGGCATAACGGCGATACTTATGATCATTCTCACTTTCCTCGTACTGGTCATTTTATGGGGGTCTTTGCTTCGTCACAACGTTATTGGTGTCACTTGGACAAGTATGACTTATGAACCAAATCTTCATAAAAGTGAACGGGTGTTTTTGTTTAGCCTCGTTACTTTGGTAGCGCCGGTTCTTAGATTTCATGACTTGACTGTCTATGATTTAATCGTTTCTGTTGTAGCTATATTGCTAGGGATAGTTGGTTTTGTAGTAAATGAGCATCGTTTAAATCGGAAAAAACAAAAGGCTTAGTAGAATTTTTCATTTGACCTCAGAAGTGACCGTTTTTATGCGGTCGCTTTTTTAATGAAATAAATGATCTTTTAAGCGCAATGAAAATAAATCAGATCACGGTGATCCGCACCGTGCTTTCTTTATTTTGAACCGCTTTTTATAGAAACATACAGAATTCTCTAGTCTTCAACAACAACGGCTGTTCCGCTGGCTGTCACCACAATTAACATAATATCTGAATTTACAAATTGATTGTAGCTGATACGCGTATTGACTATGGCGTTTGCCGATAAGCGATGCGCTTGTTCTTTCAATTCCACGAGAGCTAACTTTCTTCCTTTAGAATATTCATCAGAATAGGTAGTAGATTTTCCACCAAATATCCCTTTTATCCCACTTATGGCATCCATTACGATGTTCACGGAAATCACTTGTTCATTAAAAATAGCTCCTTTTACTTCACTGATTTTTTGGTCTGCAATGGTCTCGGTTGTTACTAAATACATAATAGATTCCTTCTTTCACAATTTCATTTCTACAGTAAAAATAGTGGTGTTGTTATAGGCTAATGAGCAATAGACGTTTTCAAAAAATAAGAGTTGATTTTGAGAAATATCTCTGACAGACAGCAGTTTGTCCGTTAAAAAAAGGTCGATATTTTGTTTGATACAATCTTCCGTCTCCACGATAAAACTCATACTTGCATAAGTCCCTTTAGTAAAAGCAAATTCCCCTTCTTCCTTTTTACTTTCAAGACAAGGGATATCTTCATTTTCACGATGAACATAAAAAATTTGATCGAGAGAGGATAGATTCATATTATTGGCTTTTATCAAATCCACCTCGCCATTTTCCACAACTGATTCTGGAAAAGAATGAAAATAACGATCGGACCTCTCGAAGAAACTTATTTCGTTTAACTTGTAGGAATTTTGGGCTTCGATAACGGCGTGTACGGTATTTTTTATAGCCAGCAATTCATCGATCTTTTTTTGGATCGTTTGTTCGGCTTCAGTAAAAAAAGGTGCCATGTTTGATTGGGTCAAAATGGTTTTGATGGAACGAAGCGAGTAACCAATATTTTTAAAAACGAGAATCTGAT
Source organism: Enterococcus sp. 5B3_DIV0040 (assembly GCF_002140755.1). Lineage (NCBI taxonomy): Bacteria > Bacillati > Bacillota > Bacilli > Lactobacillales > Enterococcaceae > Enterococcus > Enterococcus sp. 5B3_DIV0040. The sequence continues at coordinate 109,401 of NZ_NGLC01000002.1, read as the reverse complement.
AGAGTTTGTAGACATTTTCTTCATCAAAGAAAAAATACCCGTTTTCATTCCGTTCCTTTGGTGTGAGCAATTCGATATCAATATAGTGTCGAATGGTGTGTTTCGAAATAGAAAACAATGATGCTAGTTCACTTGTTGTAAGTAATTTCATAAGTAGCCTCCTGAGGATAAGTATATCGTGTCGGGTAACCACACAGTCAATAGCTTATGAAAAAATATGGAATATATCTTCTTCTAAAACACAATTCTCGTACACTGTTATACCAAAATGTCAGTTCTCTAGTGAGAAGCATCCAAAGTCTGCAGTTCTAATATTTTAGTTCCATGAAAAAAATAGAAATTCCTATGCACAAAAAAAAAGGATAATAGAAAAAGTACGTTTATAGTTTTGGATTATATAATTATAAGGATGAGATGGTTAAGATGAAGAAATAATAGATAGTAAGCCTCCCTTGAATTGTAGGTTACGCACTTGTGATATAGACATTATAAATCATAGCATTTAGCAAATAATTTTATGTAATAACCGTTGTTAGGTGCTTTTTTTTAATAAATTAAAATGCCGTAGTTTAATGCTAAGATGCCGTTTGTTAAATCGAAATGAGGAGAAAAAATGAAAAATAAACATATGCACCTTTTTTTAGTTGGATTATTGTTTGGGTCAATTGTAATGAATCCAGTACAAGCATTGACAGATACGCTCGGAATAGCACCCGCTCAGGAACAAGAAGCTGCCAATCTTTTATCGGAACCTTTGAACAGCTTTGAAAAAAGTGAAAATCAGGAACCGTCGCCTGATAACAAAGATGTATTTTCTGAAAGTGAAGCTAATGAAAACCTTTTGGAGAATGAAACGTCAAGCAGTCTAGAAGATGATGCTGCTATGAATGAGGAGCAATCGGATAACAGTAAAGAACTATCTGAAAGCCAGTCATCTGAATCCAATACGAGTGAAAGTATGAAAGATAATGCTGACCAGAATCAAATACATAAAAAAGACTCAAAGATGCTTATGGCTCCAATGGAAGCTTCAGAAACGTTCACTTATGATTTAACAGTCGAATATGATCCTCTTAAGTTTAAATCTTTGGTAATCGATTTACCCATTCCTGAAAAATATATACAGGATGAACTATATTTTCGTCTTCTGTTAGGTGGAGATGACGGAAATTTTTACGAGTACAAATCGGATCAGCAATATTTCATGACAGGTTCATCACATAGCAATCCAGTAATAGGAGTGAACACTTTACAAATGTCATGGAGTAATTTCACTCAAGGTTGGAGCCCTGATGATTATGAATATTTTGGGTTTACTGTGGTTATTCCTTACAAAGATGCTAACGGGAATGACCTATTTACAGCTGCATACAATATCCGTTTTACAAACAGCCACTTAACTATTCAGTATGTAGATGAATCAGGTCATGAAATCTACCCTTCACGTCGAATTGATGATAGTAGAAATCAGCCCTATAACGTTTCAACTAGCGACTATATTCCACAAATTCCAGGATATGAGCTAGACACAAGTAAGTTGCCTTCTAATGCTATTGGAGTATTTCAACGTGGTGAATTTACTGTTACCTATGTTTATCAGAAAGTGCAAATTGATTATACCGATATTTTGATTAAAGATAGTACTATTCATACACAGGACACATGGTCACCGATCGATAACTTTATCGAGGCTTCATCAAAAGAAGGGAAACAGCTAACTTATGAGGAATTTTTGGCAAACGGCGGGATTGTCTCTGGTACAGTAGACACACAGACAGCGGGTACTTATACGGTTCGTTATACTCTCAATAATCTAACCAAGGATGCAACAATAGTTGTTAAGCCTCGGCTGACCGCCATAAATGTCTCTGACTCAACAATCTATGTGGGTGATCCATGGGAAGCAGAGGATAATTTTGAGAGTGCATTAGACAAAGATGGCAACGATGTTGATTTTTCAGCCCTAACGGTCGATGCCAGTAAAGCAGATACGAGTAAAGCCGGCAGTTTTGACGTCACGTATACGTACGATGGTGTAACCAGTACAGCGATTGTTACGGTCAAAGAAAAACAAACTGCGGTGAACGTCCATGATTCAACGATCTACGTGGGGGATAGCTGGGAAGCAGAGGATAACTTCGATAGTGCGTTGGATAAAGATGGTAATCCGATAGATTTCCAAGAACTGACGGTCGATGCTAGTAAAGCAGAAACAAATAAAGCAGGTACTTTTGAAGTCACCTATACGTACGATGGTGTAACGAGTACAGCGATCATTACGGTCAAAGAAAAAATGACAGCCGTCAACGTCCATGATTCCACGATTTATGTGGGTGATTCATGGCAAGCAGAAGATAATTTCGATAGTGCGTTAGATAAAGATGGTAACGACGTTGCACTTTCAGATCTGACGGTCGATGCTAGTAAAGCCGACACAAGTAAAGCAGGGACCTTTGAAGTCAAGTACACGTATGATGGTGTAACGAGTACAGCGATTGTTACAGTCAAAGAAAAAATGACAGCCGTCAATGTCCACGATTCCACGATCTACGTGGGGGATAACTGGGAAGCAGAAGATAATTTCGATAGTGCGTTAGACAAAGATGGCAACGATGTTGATTTTTCAGCTTTAACGGTCGATGCTAGTAAAGCCGACACGAGTAAAGCAGGCAGCTTTAAAGTTACCTATACGTATGATGGTGTAACGAGTACAGCGATTGTCACAGTTAAAGAAAAAATGACAGCCGTCAACGTCCATGATTCTACGATTTATGTGGGAGATAATTGGGAAGCAGAAGATAACTTCGACAGTGCGTTAGATAAAGATGGCAACGATGTTGCACTTTCAGATCTGACGGTCGATGCCAGTAAAGCAGATACGAGTAAAGCAGGCAGCTTTAAAGTCACGTATACGTATGATGGTGAAACGAGTACAGCGACTATCACGGTCAAAGAGAAAATGACAGCCGTTAATGTTCATGATTCTACGATCTACGTGGGAGATAACTGGGAAGCGAAAGATAATTTCGATAGCGCATTAGACAAGGATGGGAATTCAGTAGATTTCCAAGATCTGATTGTCGATGCTAGTCAAGCAGATAC